>NZ_CP134228.1:2955000-4155000 GCF_031656215.1 Mesorhizobium koreense
TGGGAAAATTTCGTGGAAATCGTCATGAACGTTTTGAGCCATTATTGGCAGCGTGCTCAACAGCCGGTGAGCGTTTTGCTCCGTCTCTCGGATCAAGTCGCCCACACGCCAGGAATCATCGCCGCTTCGCTCCACATAACGTTCGTCGGCGACACCTGCGTTGTGTTCATACACGTGACGGCGTTCCAGCATCATTCTTAGGAATGCTACGGTTTGGCTATCGATTCCTCTTAGGAGATCGACTTCAAACGCCGCTTTGACCTCAGCAATGGTTGTGCTTTCGACGTCATGGAATATGAGCCGATCCAGTCTTTTCAGTCTGGCTGGCTTCATCGGTATTCGGCTCTTAAGCTGATTGATCATGTCCCGACACGAAGCATCGAAAGCTGAAACCGCCCGGCTTACTACGCTTTCCGGCGAAGTGGTCTTATCAACCACCCCTTTCCGCAATTGCGCAAATATCTCGTTGAGTCCTGCGATGTTGTTTCGACAGCCGCACGACGCGCAATAGCCATAGAGTCCTCGAATGTCGTTGAATTCGCCGCACCTTTGACAATTGAATCGAGTCTGTTGAGATTCCGATGCATAGTAAAATTCTGGTCTATTTTCACGCTCGCCAGACTTAGCGATCGCGTCCATATCAATAATGAACTCTTTCTCTGTGCCCGGCTTCAAATCAGCGTCGATCGCTTCGTAATAGGTGGAGATGTAGTGCTTGATGTATCGCGCGTGTGCTTTCGTTAAAAAGTGGAATGCGTGGCTCTTTAGGCCGCAATATGGACATGTGAGAGGATAGATTGCTGGATGGTTTCCGTTGCGGAAATATCCGTGGCACCTTGGACATTGGTGTCCCCAATTTCCGTGAGAATCGGACCCTAAGAAGACGGCCATGCAGCCCTCTGGACATGGGGGCTCGAAGGCCTGCCCTATACCTCCCATTCTCACATCCGAGACTGGGAACCCTTGAGGAACCGTTGCATAGACCGTGATCATGGCCATCGGCGTCGGGCTTGATCCCCGAAAGCCGGCCGCAATGCTCATTTGACCGTCTTCGTCGCATCGGACTGCAAATGTGGCCTGCCCACCGCAATGAGCAATTTCTGTAAAATCATCGTTATAGGTTGCCATGCCATTACCCGCCTTAAAATTTGAGCTAACCTTGGCATGACGGAACTTGACCGCGCAAGGTATATGTTCCTACTTCGTTCCTTATGCCTGACCTGCCGCCCAGACGCCGCAAGCTGATTGTCCTTCTGAGTGCCGCCCATGACGCCGGTCAGCTTGTTCGCGTTTCTTGCGGCTACCATGACGGCGAGCGCTACTATCAGCCCGCCGACCTCATTCGGATATTCGGTGATGTTGATGTGAACCGGCTCGATCGAGCTATGAAATGCGAGCGGTGCGGCCGGCGAGACAACCTAGATGTTGACGTGCGCTTGCCGTCCGCAATGGAACGGGACAGGATCAAGGTTCGCCGGCTGGTTGAGGTTAAGGTTCACAAACGGCCGGTGTGGCGGGACGAGGGCAACAACTGAAATGGAACTGTTACAGCGCTGGCTAGTGGTTGCCGGTCTCATAGTCGGCTTCTACGGCGTTCTTCTTCTGACAAAAGAATGGGGATTCATTTTCGGTCGCAAGTTTAGATCATTCGTCAGTATGGCGAAACAATTTCAAATTTGGTCTGCCCGACGAACACGTAAGCGGTTTCAGACTGCTTCAAATAGGCGTTCCTCTCCGCGCTTGCATTGGATACGGTGGCTATATGATGTGCAAATTTTCTTCATACGAATAAACTCAAGAAATTTAGAGCGATCAATGTTAAGGACCGCACATAAATTTCATGAGGAGGCAGAAACACTTTCTGGTGCCGACGGCATTATTGATCCAGCTAGAGTTGAGAAATTATATATCGATATGCACGAGTATATTGATGACTTGGTAGAAAATGGTGAGGCGATAGATCGGACGCCGGTCGGCTTGCTATGGGTAATGGTAGGGCAGGTTCTGCAAATAGCTGGGAGCCTTCCGCTCTCGTAGTGCTTGCGACGCAACTGATCCGCGCAAGGCCCGCGCCATGGTGAAGGGCGGTGAATACCTTGCCCCGAGCCCAGGCATCCTATCCGAAGCCCACCGCGACGAGCGGTGGGCTTTTTCTCTATCTACTCATATTTACTATTGAACTGAGTAATCGGAGTGTGATAGTGATTTTGTGCGCTGACAGGGCGCTCAACAAAGGAGATCACGCATATGCACTTGCAAAAGATTGACATCGATTGGGATATTCACCGCCTGATAGAAGGCGAGCGGCGCGGTTTCGA
The DNA here is from genome assembly GCF_031656215.1 of Mesorhizobium koreense. Classification (NCBI taxonomy): domain Bacteria; kingdom Pseudomonadati; phylum Pseudomonadota; class Alphaproteobacteria; order Hyphomicrobiales; family Phyllobacteriaceae; genus Mesorhizobium; species Mesorhizobium koreense. The sequence continues at coordinate 2,957,319 of NZ_CP134228.1, forward strand.
TGAGCCGCCTTATATGGCTCTGCGCCGTTTGCTTAAGCTGCCGGAGTTGAGCACGTCGGCTGATTCCGTTGAGACGAGCGGCATAGATTGGTCGGAAGACGGCGTGCGAGTGCCGCACGGTTCGCACGCGAGGATGTCTTATCTACGCGGACGGCAGGTCTATGAGGGGCGGTTCTTGAACGGGAAGCTGATCGTAAACGGACAGTCCTTCGACACTCTGTCGGCTGCCGCGAGCGCGCTTGCCGTCACTAAGGACGGCAATACGACAAATCTCAACGGCTGGAACTATTGGGAAGCCCGCTTTCCCGGTGAAAATAAGTGGCGCTCTCTCAAGGAAATGCGTGATGAAGTGCGCAAGGAATAATACGGGCGTCGAAATCCATAAAAATCGTATGCAGTCCCATTAGGTCGGTCGCTATAAACCATGTATGTCGAGGCTCTTAACCCCTGCGCAAGCCGCCGAATTGCTCGCCGTCACGCCCAAGCATCTGCTTGAACTGACGAATGCCGGCGCTTTGCGTTGGGTGAACATCGGCCTCGATGGGAAGCGACCGACCCGGCGTTACGCTCACACCGACCTTGACGATTTCATTCACACCCGGAGTCAACAGCAATGTCGCTATACAAGCCCAAGGGAAGAGCGAACTACTCCTACTCATTTGAAATTCGAGGTAATCGATTTTCAGGCTCGGCGGGCACCGGCAACCGCCGCGAAGCCGAGAAGATCGTTGAACAGCTAAAGCGCGAAGCGAAGGACAAGCTCGCCAAACAGGCGAAGTTCACGGCCGAAGGCCCCATGGCTTTCGAGATTGCCGCTTCCCGCTACTGGATCGAAGTCGGTCAGCACCTCGCCAATTCCGTCGATTGCTTTCGCTATCTCGGCTGGCTTGAAGGCCAGATCGGCAAGCATACGACGCTCGACAAGATCACGGATTCCAAGGTGGCGCTGATGGTCGCTACCCGGCGCGGCGATGACGTTTCCAACGCAACCGTCAACCGCTCCGTGATCGAGCCGTTGCGCGGCCTGATGCGCCGCGCCGCTCGCGTGTGGAAGGTTCCGGTCACTGATATCGATTGGGGGCAGCATTGGCTTAGGGAGCCGCAAGAGCGTATCCGTGAGGCGAGCCGCGACGAAGAGACCAAGCTTCTGACCGCCATGCGTGACGACTACGCCCCGGCCGTTCGCTTCGCCTTCCTGACCGGATGCCGGCGCGCCGAGATTGTCGGCCTTACGTGGCAGCGTGTCGATTTCTTCGGCAAGACCATCACCGTCATTGGCAAGGGCGACAAGACGCGAACCATCCCCATGACCACGCCGGTCTATGATCTTCTCTGGCAACAGAAGGACAATCACGCGACCGCCGTCTTTACCTACGTTGTGAAGGCCACGCGCAAGCACCTAAAGCTTGTTCGCGGCGAGCGCCGACCGATCACCATGGAAGGCTTCAAGACGGCGTGGCGGCGCTACAAGGGCGAAGCGAAGGTGGAGAACTTCCGGTTCCATGACACCCGGCACACGGCGGCGACCCGGACCCTTCGCGTCGGCAATCTCAAAGTCGTGCAACAGATGCTTGGTCACGAAGATATCGCCACGACCGCGAAATACGCTCACGCCATGCTTGACGACATGCGTGCGGCGATGGAAGCAGCAAACAGCATACCTAGCAGCATACCGGCTGCAAAGGACGCCTCTAAGTAGCTAGAATAAAAGGGCAATTTCGACCGCGCGCCAACGGTCCCAAACCAGATGCGCTACCAGACTGCGCTACGCTCCGAGGTCGGTCTTCGACGCTGAATCCCTTAGGGTTCTTGCCGTTCCGACACAAGGTCGCAACGGCGAAAACTGCATATAAAGGTGGAACTAAATATCTGCAATGCGCGCCGTGGCAATGCGAAAGCCCATCAATGCGGCCGATGGGCCGTTTCCGTCATGATGACGGCGCCGGGCCGATTCGCGGCGGCACGAATGCGGTGACCTCCGGCGCATCGCCGTCGAAGGACGTGACTTCGACAAGGCAGGTCTGCGCGCTTGGCCCCTGCGCGATGGGAGAGGTCGGCCGGTCGGCCGTCAGCGTATTGGCGTTGCCGTGCTTGCAGCAGGCCGGGTCCGCATCCCAGTCGGGATCGTACCAGGCGCCGGTGGCGATCATGGCGACGCCGTCCCGGATACGGTCGTCGATCTCCGCCGCCGCGATACAGGCGCCACGGTCGTTGAAGATGCGGACCAGATCGCCTGACGCGATGCTGCGTTTGGCAGCCTCCGTCCCGTTCATGCGGCACACTTCGTGCCCCTTTATCTTCCCGGCACGGCTGTGAGCGCCGTGATCGAGCTGGCTGTGCAGGCGCCGCGAGGGCTGGTGCGAAATCAGATGCAGCGGAAAGCGTCGGGCGAGGGACGAGCCCAACCATTCGTCGGGCGAATGCCAGACCGGATGCCCCGGATTGTCCGCCAGCCCGAACCCGGCGATCGTTGCACTGAAAATCTCGATGCGGCCGGAAGGCGTCGAAAGCGGATATTTGCCGGGATCGCGCCGGAAGTCCTCGAGCATGACCATCGGCCTCGCTGGCGGCTCCAGCTTGAAGATGCCGGTTCGCAGGAACGTCTCGTAATCGGGCAGATCGTGACCGACTTCGCGTCCGCGGCGCCGGCTCTCTTCGTAGAGCTCCCCCAGCCATTCGCTTTCGCTGTGTCCGCCCCGAAATGCCTGCTCGAAATCGCTGTTGATCCCTTGCCCGGGCGTCAGCCGCGCCGCCAGTCCCGCAAAGATCTCGTGATCGTTGCGGGTTTCGCCATAGGGCTCGCTGACCTTGCTGGATGCGAACATGTAGCCGTCGCGCGGCGAAGCGGCGAGGTCGTTGCGCTCCAGACCGACGGTCGCCGGAAAGACAATGTCCGCAAAGCGCGCGAGCGGCGTCCAGAACGGCTCGTGCACGATGACCGTCTCGACTTTCCGCCATGCCTGGCGAAATCGGTTGAGATCCTGATGGTGATGGAACGGATTGCCGCCGGCCCAGTAGACTAGGCGGATATCGGGATAATTGAGATGCTGGCCGTCATACTCGAATGGCGCACCCGGATTGAGCAGCATATCGGCGATGCGGGCGACGGGAATGAAGCTTTCGACGGGGTTCTTGCCGGTAGGCAATGCCGCCCAGGGCAGATAGCCCCTGTGTTTCCCGACGCTGGTGACCGCCCCAAGTCCTAGCGAGAATCCGGTGCCCGGCCGGCCGATGCCGCCCAGCATGGCCGCCAGCACCACCAGCATCCAGTAATTATGTTCGCCGTTCTGCTGGCGCGTGAGCGACCAGCTTGCGGAAACCATCGTCGGAGTGTCGGCCATCAGGCGCGCGAGGCGCACGATCTCTTCTTCCGAGATGCCGGTGATCCCGGCTGCCCATCGAGGGGTCTTCCGGATGCCGTCCGTTTTGCCTGTCAGATAGTCCCGGAAGCGGTCGAAGCCGGTGCAGTACCGGTCGAGAAACGCCTGGTCGTGCCGTTCCTCGGTAAGGAGCCAGCCCGCGATCCCCAGCATCAGGGCAAGGTCGGTGTTGGGGCGTATCGACAGCCATTCCGCGTCCAGTTCGTCGAGCACATCGGAGCGCGCCGGGCTGACATTGACGAATCTCACGCCATTGCGTCTGGCGGCCAGCATGTCGCCGCGCTGTTCGTGGCTGCCGGTGGTGCCGGAGTTGACCTGTGAATTGCGGATGGACATGCCGCCGAACGCGACGACCAGGCCGGCGCCTTCGGCGATGCTCTTCCACGAGGTATGCTCGACGAAGAGAGACGATAACTGGCCGACCACGTGTGGAAGGATGACCTCGGCGGCGGCGGAGCTGTAGGAATCGCGCGAGACCGTGCAGCCGCCGAAAAGGTTCATGAAGCGGCGGAGCTGGCTTTGCGCGTGATGGAACCGTCCCGCGCTCGCCCAGCCATAGGAGCCGCCATAGATGGCGGTGTTGCCATAAAGATCGCGAACCCGGCTGAGCTCGGCGGCGGCAAGGTCAAGCGCCTCGTCCCAGTCCATTTCCACGAAACCGTCGCGGCCGCGCATGTCGCGGGTATCCGAGGTCGAGCGATTGAGGAATCCGTGCCGCACCATGGGCTTGCCGATCCGGCACGGCCCTTTGAGCGTATCGATCATAGAATCCCCGATCGGGGAAGGGTCGGGATCGCGTTCGAACCCGCTGAGCCGTATGGGCACGCCGCCGCTTGCATGCACCCGGTATGTTCCCCAGTGCGCGGAGGTGAGGGGAAGGTCCGATATGGAGGCGGCGCATTCCCCTCCCTTGAGATCGTCCATGGTCGCTCCTCCGCCCTGCTCGTGGATAGTGATGTGAAATCGAAGCCGGGACCGTCCGGTCCCCGCATTATGACATCACAGATGCGGCAGGACAGGAAAAATTCCGCCCCCCGGCGTGGCTATTTCCCGGCGGCACTTTTTCGGCTCGGCGGATAGAGAAGAGTTCCGGTTCAGCTTACGCCCTTCGGAACATTCTCCGGCGGCACCACCGCCTTGACCTTCTGCCGGTGGAAGATGAAGAGGCCGGCCAGCACGATGATCGCCGAGCCGATCCAGATGCGGCTTTCCGGAACGTCGCCGAAGACGAAATAGCCGAGCAGCGCGCCCCATATCAGCATCGTGTATTGCAGCGGCGCCAGTGTCGAAGCGGGCGCGAGCTTCAGCGATCGCGTGATCATGAGATGCGCGGCGCAGGAGACGATGCCGAGCAGGAGAAGCTGGAGCAGTTCCCCGAAAGAAGGCGTCTTCCAGGCGCTGATGGTCAGCACCGCGCCGAGAACGATGCCGCCGATCGTCTGCCAGGTTACCAAGGTCGCGTCGCTCGTTCCGCGCAGGAGCCGGCTGAGGATGAGCGAAATGGCAAAGGCGAGGCTGCCGACGATCGCATAGACGGAGGCGAGCGACAGAGCCGAGGTCGATGGCCTGAGCATGATCAGGACGCCGCAGAAGCCCAGGGTGATCGCCATCCAGCGCCGCCAGCCGACGTTTTCGCCGAGGAAGAAATGGGAAAGCGCGGCGACATAGATCGGCGCGGCCATGTAGAAGCTCATGACGTCGGCGAGCGGCAGGTAGACCACGGCCGCGTAGAAACAGGCGGTGTCCACCGTCGTGAGGACGGCGCGCAGGAAGACGAGGCCCGGACTGGCGATCCTGAATACGGTTCCCTTCTCCTGGCGCATCAGCATCGGCGTCAGCACCAGGAAGAAGCCGATCGAGCGGATGAGCACGACCTGTCCGACCGAAAAGGTCGCCACGAGCCATTTTCCGAGAGCGTCGTTGAGGGCGAACATGAAGTCGCCGAGGAGCATCAGGAGGATGCCCGCGACGACCATACCCTCGACCCCGCCTAAGCGGGGAATCGAGACACTTGCCCTCTGCAATCGTGTCACTTCGGTTTTCCTGAAATGCCAAGGTCAGGCCGCTTCGCCATCCAGGCCCGAGTCCGACCGACCTCAATCGGCTTCAACGGGGAAAATCGTGCTCCGAGGAGGACCAGCGGCAATACAATCATTGGGCCTGCGCCGATTAACCACGCCGGAAAATTGAAGCCCGGACCGGCCGGCATTTTAGCGATCGCCGAAACAGGTCGTTAGGCGGTGCGTCCGATGATTTCATCCGCAAGGCGATAAGGGGGTCCACATGACCAAGGATCTGGGATTCAATTACGATCGGCCTGCCAAAACGGAAATGAAGCGCGGCGGCAGGCTCCTGAGCTATGCATTCGATGCGCTTTTGCCGCTCGTTCTGATCTGCGTAGCTTATACGGTTAGCCGATACTACTTTCTTCAGTAATATCGCACCGTAGAGGACATAGTCCGTATTATGGCACGGCCAGCCGAGGCACGGCTGGCCGGTTCATGCTGTACGTTTCTAGAGCAAAGGATTTAACGTCACTTCACGTTTATGCAGTGATTCATAAAGGCTTTCTTTCCCTTGGCCCTGACGCTCGCCGGTTGAGAATCGAAAGCCGAAGAGCATTTCTTCTTCTTTACGGCCATTTCCCCGTTTGCTTTTTGCATCGCCGCTTTGGGCGCGTGATTTATTCCTGCTGCCATAGCCCCTGGAGAGAGGGAGATGGCAAACGAAAACAAAGCGACGGCACCTATTACTCTAAAAGCTGATGAAGCCATGTGCGCACTCCTTAGGTTGAACGCGGCATGGATTCTATCTCGCCCGAGAAAGCCGGTTAGATTCTGGCTTACTGATTAATTGGGCCAGAGAACGAAACTAGACTTGTGATACCAAGTTATTCGACAGGGAATTCTTTATAAGCGCTTGCCGCCTGCTGCGGGCCGCTTCTGCGAACCGCCTCGCGGCGACATGCCACGCAAAGGTGACTGGAGCGTCGGGGTTTGGCTCTGTATAGCCGTGGCCTGTGTTGAATGGCACCTGTTGGGTTAAGCGATGGCGGTGGACATAGGTTATGCGAGCGCGGTTGGTGCGGGGGCGCTGTCGTTCCTGTCACCTTGCGTGCTACCGCTTGTGCCGCCTTATCTCTGCTATATGGCGGGCGTGACGGTCGAGGATTTCCGCGGCTCCGATGGCGAAACCGCGGCCGTTCGGGCGGTGCGCCTGCCTTTGCTGGCAGCGTCGGTCGCCTTTGTACTCGGTTTTTCCACTGTCTTCGTCGCGCTTGGCGCGGGCGCCTCGACCATCGGCACGCTGCTCCGGCACTGGCAGCAGCCACTGGCCATCGTCGCCGGGCTCCTGATCATCCTGATGGGGCTGAATTTCCTCGGCATCGTCCGAATTCCGCTTCTCTCGCGTGAAGCGCGCTTCCAGGCGAGGGGACGCCCTGCAAACGTCGCTGCAGCCTATCTGATGGGGCTTGCCTTCGCCTTCGGCTGGACGCCCTGCATCGGCCCGGTGCTCGGGCCTATCCTGACCCTCGCCGGCGGTCAGGAAACCGTGTCGCAAGGCGCGCTTCTTCTCGCTGCCTATTCGCTCGGCCTTGGCGTGCCTTTCCTGCTGGCGGCGCTTTTCTCCGGTGCGTTCATGCGCTTCCTCGGCCGTTTCCGTATGCATCTTGGCCGGGTGGAGAAGGTGATCGGCGGCCTCCTCGTGCTCGCTGGCGTCGCCTTTCTGACCGGCGGCGTCCAGTTCGTCTCCTACTGGCTTCTCGAAGCTTTCCCGGTGCTTGGCCGGCTCGGCTGACCCGGGCTTTCGACCGACCTCGGGCTTTGTGCCGTGTTGAAGCGGTGTTAAGAGACGCCCGCGCATAGTCTGGTCTCTCACGCGAGCTTTCTTTCATGAACGCACGAACCTGCCTTTCGGTCATCCTTGCCGCCGGAGAGGGCACGCGCATGAAGAGCGCGCTGCCAAAGGTGTTGCACCCGGTCGCCGGCCTGCCGATGGTCGCCCATGTGGTGCGCGCCGCCGTTACGGCAGGCGCGGGCGAGGTCGCGCTTGTCGTCGGCAACGGAGCCGAAGCGGTCGGGGCCGCGGTAGAGCCCTACGCGCCCGGTTCGAGATCCTTTGTGCAGGCCGAGCGGCGGGGTACCGCGCATGCCGCACTTTCCGCGCGCGAGGCCATCGCAAAGGGCTATGACGATATCGTTTTTCTGTGCGGCGACGCACCGCTGATTGCGCCCGAGGCGATAGAAGCGCTGCGCGCCGAACTGGCAGGCGGCGCCGAAGTGGTCGTGCTGGGCTTCCGGCCGCCCGATCCGACCGGCTACGGGCGGCTGATAGAGCGGAATGATTCGCTCGTCGCTATCCGCGAGGAGAAGGACTGCACCGACGAAGAGCGCAGGATCGGCTTCTGCAATTCCGGTGTCATTGCAGTGGCCGGAACATCCGCGCTGCTGCTGCTCGATGCCGTCGGGAACAGGAATGCCAAGGGCGAGTTCTACCTGACAGACATCGTGGAGATCGCCCATGCACGCGGCCTTTCCACGAAAGCGATCGAAGGGGCTTATGAAAACGCGCTCGGCATCAACAATCGTGTGGAACTGGCCGCGGCCGAGGCTATGTGGCAGGCGAGGAAACGCCGCGAGATGATGCTTGCCGGCGTGACCCTGATCGCGCCGGAAACCGTCTTCTTCTCTTGGGATACGGCGATTGGCGCCGATACGGTCGTCGAGCCGAGTGTCTGGTTCGGCCCCGGCGTGACCGTGGCGGAGGGCGTGCGCATCCATTCCTTCTCGCATTTCGAGAAGGCGGTGATCGGTGCTGCCAGCGAGGTCGGACCGTTCGCGCGGCTGCGGCCGGGGGCCGATCTGCGCAAGGGCGTCAAGGTCGGTAATTTCTGCGAAATCAAGAAATCGGTCGTCGAGGATGGCGCCAAGATCAACCATCTGACCTATGTGGGCGACGCTACCGTCGGCGCGAAGGCCAATCTCGGTGCGGGAACGATCACCTGCAATTACGACGGCTTCAGCAAGTTCCATACCGAGATCGGGGCAGGCGCTTTCATCGGCTCCAATTCCGCGCTTGTCGCGCCCGTCAGGATCGGCGCCGACGCCTATATCGCCTCCGGCAGCGTCATCACGGAAGACGTGCCCGATTGTGGGCTCGCATTCGGCCGTGCCCGGCAGTCGACCAAAGAGGGCAGGGGGATCGAATTGCGCGCCCGGCTCGCCGCCGCCAAGGAAAAGGCGAAGGCTCGAAAATGAACGCCCAAAAATGAACGATTGTAGTAACCGCCCCTCAATCGACTGATGATATCTTCGACTATCGCGTCGGCCTGTTTTTCGGGTTGCCGCTGAAACGTCTCGAAACGATATGTGACTTTCGCCTACGCGGTTGACGTCCTAAGCGCGAAAAGCGGCAGCAAGGCAGGGGTTTTCAACGATGTGCGGGATTGTCGGGATCGTCGGGCAGACGCCGGTGGCGCCGCTCATCGTCGATGCGCTGAAGAGGCTGGAGTATCGCGGCTACGATTCCGCTGGCGTCGCGACCGTCGAGCGGGGCGAACTCTCCCGCCGCCGCGCCGAAGGGAAGCTCGTCAACCTGGAGCGCCGGCTCGAGGCCGAGCCGTTGTCCGGCACGATCGGCATCGGCCATACGCGCTGGGCGACCCACGGCGTCCCGAACGAGACCAACGCGCATCCGCACTTCGCCGACGAGGTGGCAGTCGTCCATAACGGCATCATCGAGAATTTCGCCGAGCTGCGCGAGGAACTGAAGCGCGACGGCTACGTCTTCCAGTCGCAGACCGACACCGAGGTCGTGGCGCACCTTATCTCGCGGGAATTGCGTGGTGGCGCCGAACCGATCGAAGCCGCCCACAACGCGTTGAAGCGCCTTCAAGGCGCGTTCGCGCTGGCGATCATGTTCAAGGGCGACGAGGACCTGATTATCGGCGCGCGCAACGGCCCGCCGCTCGCGGTCGGACACGGCCAGGGCGAGATGTATCTGGGCTCGGACGCCATCGCGCTTGCGCCCTTCACCAATGCCATCACCTATCTGGAGGACGGCGACTGGGCGGTCGTGCGCCGCAACAAGGTGCAGATCTTCGATATCGACGGCAATCCGGTCAAGCGGCAGCGCCAGCAGTCGGTCGGCACTTCCTACCTCGTCGACAAAGGCAATCATCGGCATTTCATGGAGAAGGAGATCCATGAGCAGCCGGAGGTGATCTCGCATACGCTGGCGCATTATCTCGACTTCATCAGCGGCAAGACACGCGAGATGGATTTGCCCTTCGATTTTGCGAAGCTCGACCGGCTAGCGATTTCGGCCTGCGGCACGGCTTATCTGGCGGGGCTGATCAGCAAATACTGGTTCGAACGCTATGCGCGGTTGCCGGTCGATATCGATATCGCGTCTGAATTCCGCTACCGCGAGATGCCGCTGGCGAAGAACAGCGCAGCCCTCTTCGTCTCCCAGTCCGGCGAAACGGCCGACACGCTCGCTTCGCTCCGCTATTGCCGCAGCGAGGGCGTGCCGATCGGCGCCATCGTCAATGTGCGCGGGTCGACCATCGCGCGCGAATCGAACGTCACTTTGCCGACGCTCGCGGGTCCCGAGATCGGCGTTGCCTCGACCAAGGCCTTCACCTGCCAGCTTTCGGTGCTGGCCTCGCTCGCCGTCCGCGCCGCCGCCGAGCGCGGCACGATCGATGAGGAAGAGGAGAAGCGGCTGGTGCGCCAGCTTTCCGAAGCGCCGCGCTTCGCCAGCCAGGTGCTCAAGCTGGACGGCCAGATCGAGAAGGTGGCGCGCGAACTCGCCAAGGTGAACCACGTCCTCTATCTCGGCCGCGACACGAGCTATCCGCTGGCGATGGAAGGCGCGCTGAAGCTGAAGGAAATTTCCTACATCCACGCCGAAGGCTACGCGGCAGGCGAGTTGAAGCATGGTCCCATCGCACTGATCGACGAGAACATGCCGGTCATCGTCATCGCCCCGCACGACCGCATCTTCGAGAAGACGGTTTCCAACATGCAGGAAGTAGCCGCGCGCGGCGGCCGGATCATCCTCATCACCGACGAGACGGGGGCCAAGCGCGCGGGCATAGAGACCTTCGAGACCATCGTCCTGCCCGACATGCCGGAATTCATTGCGCCGATCGTCTACGCGCTGCCGGTGCAGCTTCTCGCGTACTATACAGCGGTGCAGATGGGCACGGATGTCGACCAGCCGCGCAATCTGGCGAAATCGGTGACGGTGGAATAGGGCGGTCATTGCCGCCATGCCCTGGATAGTGCGGCAATGGCCGCTTCGCGCTATCCTTCGCCGATGAACGAATCAAAACGCATGATCCTCGGCGCGTCGGGCTTGAGCCTGACGCAGGATGAAATCGCCTTCTACCGCGACGAGCGGCCGTGGGGTTTTATCCTTTTCGCACGCAATGTCGGCGAGGTTGCGCAGTTGCGTGATCTGACCGCCGCGATGCGCGATTGCGTCGGTCGGCCGGATGCGCCGGTCTTCATCGACCAGGAGGGCGGGCGGGTGCAGCGGCTGAGGCCGCCGCTCGCGCCGAACTATCCGCCGGCTGCGGCGCTTGGCGAACTCTATCGGCGCGACCGCGAGGCAGGGCTGCGCGCGGCATGGCTGATGTCGCGGCTCCACGCCTTCGACCTTGTGCGCTGCGGGGTCGATACGGATTGCCTGCCGGTACTCGACGTGCCCGTGGAGGGCGCGCATGACGTGATCGGCCAGCGGGCCTATGCCCGCGATCCGAAGATCGTCGCCGCATTGGGGCGCGCCGCCGCGGACGGGCTTTTTGCCGGCGGCGTCCTGCCGGTTATGAAGCACATTCCCGGCCACGGACGCGCCGGCGCCGACACGCATTTCGAACTCCCCACGGTCAATGTATCGCTGGAGGAGTTGCGCGTACATGATTTCGCTCCGTTCCGCGCGCTTCGCGACCTGCCGATGGCGATGACGGCGCATGTCGTCTATTCGGCGATCGATCCCGCCAACCCGGCGACGCATTCCGCCAGGGTCATCAAGGAGATCATCCGCGGCGAAATCGGCTTCGACGGGCTTTTGATGAGCGACGACGTCTCGATGAAGGCGCTTTCTGGGGATTTCGCCACGAAGACGGCTGCAATCCTTGCCGCCGGATGCGATCTGGTCCTTCACTGCAACGGCGTGATGGAGGAAATGCGCGCGGTAGCAAGCGCCGCCGGCCCGCTCTCCGGCAAGCCGCTTGAGCGGGCCGAACAGGCGCTAGCGGCGCGGTGGAAGCCGGACGCGACGGTAGAGGCGGAGGCCCGCGCGGAATTCGCGGGCTATTTCGAGGCGGCGGCATAGGAAACGGAAACGAGTGCCGGACAAGGACGAAGCACCTTTCGAGCGCCTGTGGGCGGACAACGACGCGGAGCGGGCCCTGTCCGAACCGGCGCTCGTCGTCGATGTCGACGGCTTCGAGGGGCCGCTCGACTTGCTCCTGCACCTGGCCCGCAACCAGAAGGTCGATCTCGCCCGCATCTCGGTGCTGGCACTGGCCGAGCAATATCTGGTCTTCATCGAGCGGGCACGGCACTTCCGGCTGGAGCTTGCCGCCGATTATCTCGTCATGGCGGCGTGGCTCGCCTACCTGAAATCGAAGCTTCTCATTCCCAAGCAACCGGGCGACGAGGAGGCGACCGGCGAAGAGATGGCGGCGGTGCTGCAGTTCCGGCTGCAGCGGCTGGAGGCCATGCGCGATGCGGCCGCGAGGCTGGTCAACCGCAACCGGCTCGGCCGCGACGTCTTCGCGCGTGGCATGCCGGAGGCGGTGATCGTCGAGAAGCGCAACGAATATTCCGCCTCGCTCTACGATCTGCTCACGGCCTACGCCTCGCAGCGGCAGCGCCAGGCGATCACCAATGTGCAGATCGTCAAGCGCGGCGTGTGGTCGCTCAAGGAGGCGCGATCGATCCTGATGCGGCTGGTCGGCCAGATGCGCGACTGGACGGCGCTCGACAGTTTCCTCCTCGACTATCTCGCAACGCCCGAGGAGAGGGTGACCGCGATCGCCAGTTCCTTCGCCGCCAGCTTGGAACTCATACGCGAGGGGCATCTGGAAGTGCGGCAGGAACAGGCCTTCGCCGCGCTCTATATGCGCTCGAAGCCGAATCCATCCGGCGCCAGATTGACGGAGGTCACCGGTGATTGAAGGCAGACCAGCGACGGTCGTTCCGTTTATGAACGAAGAAGACGAACCCGAGGAATTCATCGGCAATCCGGCCGAGCGCCTGCATCTTTCCGAGGCGATGCGCATGGCCGAAGCCCTCGTCTTCGCCTCCGCCGAACCCGTGACGGAAAAAGCGCTCGCCGCGCGCCTGCCGGAAGGCATCGACGTGCCGCAGGTGATGGCCGAATTGCAGCGTTCCTACGAAAAGCGCGGTGTCAACCTCGTGCGCGTGGCCGACGCCTGGGCCTTCCGTACGGCAGGCGACCTCGCCTTCCTGATGAGCCGCGATGCCGTACAGCAGAAGAAACTGTCGCGCGCCGCGCTCGAAGTGCTCGCCATCGTCGCCTATCACCAGCCGGTCACCCGAGCGGAGATGGAGAACATACGCGGCGTCGAGACCTCCAAGGGCACGCTCGACCTTCTGCTGGAGACCGGCTGGGTGAGGATGCGTGGCCGCCGCCGCACGCCGGGTCGCCCGGTGACCTACGGCACGACGGAAAGTTTTCTCGACCATTTCGGCCTGGCGGAAGTCCGCGACCTGCCGGGAATGGAGGAATTGAAGGGAGCGGGCCTGCTTTCGACGCGCATGCCGTCCAACTTCTCCATGCCGCAGCCGCCGGCCGATCCCGACGAGCTTACCGAGGACGAAGACCCGCTGACCGACATCGATCTGGAGGAACTCGGCCTGTTGACGCCGCGCGTCGAGGATTAGCTTTCGGATCAAGCCTCCGCTCGGGTCCGACGTCCGGACATGGAGCCTGCGTGCGGCGCCCGGGTGCGGCGCATTGTCCGCATCGCGCAACCACGCTGGTTCAAAAGCGAAAAGTCTGTGCACTCTCCGTTTGAAAGATCGGGCGAAAGCGCTTAGATCAAATCGAGGGAAACGTTCGAAAGAGAATAAGATATGGGTTCTTTCTCAATCTGGCACTGGATGATCGTGCTTGTCATCCTTCTGCTGTTGTTCGGCCGCGGCAAGATCCCCGACCTGATGGGCGATGTTGCCAAGGGCATCAAGAGCTTCAAGAAGGGCATGAGCGAAGACGATGCGGACGATGCCGTCGACGGCAGGACGGTCGAGCATCGCGCCGACGAACCGGTAAAGACCGCGCCGCGGGAAAAAGCCACGAAGTCCTGAGGCTTTGGCAGGGGCGGACTGAGCGCCCTTCCTGGGGAACGGTATAGATGTTCGACGTCGGCTGGAGCGAGATGCTGGTGATCGCGATCGTGCTGATCGTGGTCGTTGGCCCGAAGGATTTGCCGCGTATGCTGCGCCAGTTCGGACGCACGACGTCCAAGCTGCGCACCATGGCGGGGGATTTCCGCCGCCAGTTCGACGAGGCGCTCAAGGAAGCCGAACTCGACGACGTCACTGAAACGTTGAGTTCGGTGCGCAAGATCAATCCGATGAACGAGATCCGGAAGCATCTCGCCCCGATCGAGGATGTCGGGCAGCAAGTGCGCGCCGGCCTCGACGATGCCTTGAAGCCGCAGCCGAAGCCAACTCCGGCCGAGACGGCTGCCGAGCCCGTGGCGGCGGAACCGCTGAAGAATGGCGCGGCCGCGCTGCCGGGCGAGGCGGCGCCCAAGCCGAAGAAGACGCCGGCACGCGCGAAGGCTGCCGTGGCGAAGACGGGCGCGCGAAAAACCGCCGCGCCAAAGATTTCCGCTTCGGCGGGTGTTGCGGCTCCCGTGAAAGCGGCACCGCCGAAAGCTTCCGGCAAGACATCGCCGAAGGCTGGTGCCGCCCCCAAAACGCCCGCGTCGAAAACGACCGCGGCCAAGGCTTCCAAATCGGCTTCGGCTTCGGCTAAAAGGGCGCCGGCCAGGACTGGACCGGCCGGCAGGAAAAAGACGGGAAGCGCCCGTTGAGCGCAGAAGACGACGAGATCGAGAAATCTTCGGCACCGCTGATCGAGCACCTGGTTGAACTCAGGCGCCGGCTGATCTGGTGCATCGCCGGCTTCTTCATTGCCTTCCTCGGATGCTTCTTCTTCGCCAAGCGGCTTTTCAACCTGCTGGTCATCCCATTCAAATGGGCGGTGGGATTGGCGCATCTCGACCCCTCCAAGGTCGAACTCATCTATACCGCGCCGCAGGAATTCTTCTTCACGCAGGTCAAGATCGCCATGTTCGGCGGCGCGGTGATCGCTTTTCCGCTGATTGCCGCGCAAATCTACAAATTCGTGGCGCCCGGCCTCTACAAGAACGAGCGTCACGCCTTCCTGCCGTTCCTGATCGCCTCGCCCATCCTGTTCCTGATGGGCGGCTGCCTCGTCTATTTCTTCTTCACCCCAATGGTGATGTGGTTCTTCCTGTCCATGCAGCAGGTCGGAAACGGGCAGGATGTGCAGATTTCGCTGCTGCCGAAAGTGTCGGAATATCTCAGCCTCATCATGACGCTGATCTTCTCATTCGGCCTCGTTTTCCAGCTTCCGGTGGTGACGACGCTCCTGACGCGCGTCGGGATCCTCACATCCGAAGGACTGAGAAGTAAGCGCAAATATGCGATCGTCATCGCCTTCATCGTCGCCGCCGTCCTCACACCTCCGGACCCGATGAGCCAGATCGGCCTCGCTTTGCCGACGATCGTGCTCTACGAGGTCGCCATCATCGCCTCGCGCTGGGTGGAGAGGAAGCGGTCGGAGGAGCGCAAGGAGAACGAAGAGGCAGGCTCTTCCGAATCCACCGTGCCATCCGAGATCGAGGATAAGCTCGCTCCGGAAGAGGCAAAGGCCGGCGAATAGGGACGGCAGAACCATCCTGCGCGTCATCCCCGAAGGCAGGCCGGTTGTCCGAGACCTATTCCGTAGCGGCGCGCAAGCGCGGCGGCTCCCCATTCTCGACGATTGTCGGAAGGCCAATGAAACGCCGTCATTCCCGACCTCGTGAGCGACTGGAAGGAGCGGAGAGTGTCGGGAATCCAGGCCTGAGCGATGTGTGGCGAGCCGGAGGGTTCGGAATGGACGGACTTCTTCATCACTGGTGTTCGTCCGTAAGGCCACAGCATGGATTCCCGACACTCTCCGCTCCTTTCAGTCGCTCACGAGGCCGGGAATGACGGAGGGAGGGGCCGACCGCCAAACGTGGACAGGATCGCGCCTGCCTGCCTCCGGAAGCCGCTGATCTCCGCGCTTTTCGCATTTTTCTTCTGTCGGTTTCTCCACGCCTCCTGCCTTTCCTCCATAATCCCCGTCAGTTCCTCCCATCGGGAACACCGATCATGACGGTGATTGCGTGGGGAGGAGCCGGCGCCTCCGCCGTGATGCCGACGTGGCATCATGGCCGGGGAGGTCCCGTCTGGAGGTTCCCCTGGGGGCACTATGACCCCTGCGTGCCGGATGAAGGCACACAGACCCGAAGCAGAAGAGCGCTTCGGGAGCAGCGGAACAGGCGGGAACAGAAATCGCCGGCGGGGCGCGTGTGTCGCGCCACGTATTTATATTCGGAAGGCACGGCCTCGCGCCCCGCTTCCCGACTTTCAATGGCCAGGGCCGGAAGGCAGCGTGGTGATGAGGGCATATGCCTCCATGGACGATGGCTTTCAAACGGGGATATTCGACAGATTTTCACCCGCGGCGGGGCGGGCGGGTAAAGTGTTTTTGCATCTTCGTTGCCTATGCCCTTATCCATTTGATATTTCATCAAAAAAGCCCTTCCGGAAATAGCCGCAGGCATTGGAGTTTGGCGCGGAATTCCTATATAAGAGAGACGTGATTCCCAATCAGCATCGTGATCCGTTTTGACTGACCAGACGACACCAAGCGGCCCGGGCGGGCCGTCGGACATAGAGCCGGTTTCCATCATCGAGGAAATGCAGCGTTCCTATCTCGATTACGCAATGAGCGTGATCGTCAGCAGGGCGCTGCCGGACGTGCGCGACGGGCTGAAGCCGGTGCATCGCCGCATCCTCTACGCCAGCCATGAGAGCGGCTATCACTGGAACCGTAAATATGTGAAATCGGCGCGTCCCGTCGCCGACGTGATGGGTAAATACCACCCGCATGGCGACGCCTCGATCTACGATGCCCTGGTGCGCATGGCGCAGGACTGGTCGTTGCGCGTGCCGCTCATCGACGGGCAGGGCAATTTCGGCTCGATCGACGGCGATCCGCCTGCGGCGATGCGTTACACCGAATCGCGGCTGACCAAGGTCGCGCACGAGCTTCTGGAGGATATCGACAAGGAGACCGTCGATTTCCAGGACACCTACGACGCCGCCTCGCAGGAACCGAAGGTCCTGCCGGCGCGCTTCCCGAACCTTCTCGTCAACGGCTCGGGCGGTATCGCCGTCGGCATGGCGACCAACATCCCGCCACACAATCTGACCGAAGTCGTCAATGGCTGCATCGCGCTGATCGACAATCCGGCGATCGACTTGCCGGAACTGATGGAGATCATCCCCGGTCCTGACTTCCCGACCGGCGGCCTGATCCTCGGCCGCGCCGGCATCTACAGCGCCTATTCGACCGGGCGCGGCTCGATCGTCATGCGCGGCAAGGTGCATTTCGAGACCATCCGTGGCGACCGCGAGGCGATCATCGTCACCGAGGTGCCCTTCCAGGTAAACAAGGCGACGATGCAGGAGAAGATGGCCGAACTGGTGCGCGACAAGCGCATCGAGGGCATCTCCGACATACGCGACGAGAGTGACCGGCAGGGCTATCGCGTCGTCATCGAGCTGAAGCGCGACGCGGTTGGCGACGTGGTGCTCAACCAACTCTACCGCTATACGCCGCTGCAAACCTCGTTCGGCGCCAACATGGTGGCGCTGAACGGCGGCAAGCCGGAGCAGATGACGCTCCTCGACATGCTGCGCGCCTTCGTGTCCTTCCGCGAGGAAGTCGTCGCCAGGCGAACGCGTTACCTGCTCAGGAAGGCGCGAGAGCGCGCGCATGTGCTGGTCGGCCTGGCGATCGCGGTCGCCAATATCGACGAGGTGATCCGCCTCATACGCAACGCGCCCGACCCGCAAAGCGCGCGCGAGCAGTTGATGACCCGGCGCTGGCCGGCGGGCGACGTTTCCGCGCTCATCACGCTGATCGACGACCCGCGCCACCGCATCAACGAGGACGGCACCTACAACCTGTCCGAAGAGCAGGCGCGCGCCATCCTCGAACTTCGGCTGCAGCGGCTGACCGCGCTCGGCCGCGACGAGATCGCCGACGAGTTGAACAAGATCGGCGTCGAGATCGCGGACTATCTCGACATATTGGGCTCGCGAGCGCGCATCCAGCAGATCGTCAAGGACGAACTCGTCGCGCTGCGTGACGAGTTCGGTACGCCCCGCCGCACCGAGCTCACCGACGGCGGCGCCGACATGGAAGACGAGGACCTCATCCAGCGCGAGGATATGGTCGTCACCGTCACCCATGGCGGCTACATCAAGCGCGTGCCGCTCTCGATCTATCGGGCGCAGGCGCGCGGCGGCAAGGGCCGTTCGGGCATGTCGACACGCGACGAGGATTTCGTCACGCGGCTGTTCGTCGCCAATACGCATACGCCGGTACTGTTCTTCTCCTCGCGCGGCATCGTCTACAAGGAGAAGGTCTGGCGGCTGCCGGTGGGCACGCCGCAGGCGCGGGGCAAGGCACTCATCAACATGCTGCCCATCGACAATGGCGATCGCATCACCGCTATCCTGCCGCTGCCGGAGGACGAGGGAAGCTGGGGCGAACTCGACGTGATGTTCGCCACCACTCGCGGCACGGTGAGGCGCAACAAGCTTTCGGACTTCGTTCAGGTCAATCGTAACGGCAAGATCGCCATGAAGCTCGACGAGGGCGACGAGATCCTCAATGTCGAGACCTGCACGGAAAACGACGATGTGCTGCTGACCGCGAATTCCGGCCAGTGCATCCGTTTCCCGGTCACCGATGTGCGCGTCTTCGCCGGCCGCAACTCGATCGGCGTGCGCGGCATCGCGCTTGGCGACAGCGACCGGGCGATCTCGATGACCATCCTCGGCCATGTCGAGGCCTCACCCGCCGAGCGCGCCGCCTATCTGAAGCGTTCCGGGGCGGAGCGTCGCGCTGCGGCTGGGGAGGGCGAAGAAGAGGAGATAGCCCTCACCAACGAGGATATCGGCGAGGAGACCGATCTTTCGGAGGAACGCTACCTGTATCTGAAGGATCACGAGCAGTTCGTGCTGACCGTGACGGAGTTCGGCTATGGCAAGCGCTCGTCCACCTATGATTTCCGCCTGACGGGACGTGGCGGCAAGGGCATCCGCGCGACCGATGTATCGAAGGTGGGAGAAATCGGCCGGCTGGTCGCGACTTTCCCCGTCGCCAACGAGGACCAGATCATGCTGGTTTCCGACGGCGGCACCGTCATCCGCGTGCCGGTGAACAATATCCGCTTCGCCAGCCGGGCAACCAAAGGCGTTACCATCTTCAACACGGCGGAAGGCGAGAAGGTGGTGTCTGTCGAGCGGATATCGGAGCCGAATGGCGAGGAAGATGAAGGCGAAAACGGAAACGGCGCGACGGAAGCCTAAGCTTTCGTCACGCCGTTTCGTGAAACTCGATACAGGAGACTGGTTACTTCGGAATATACCGGTTCAAAGTCTTGTTGCGCTCATCCAGCCGAACCTTCTCGGCTTCTTGGTGAAGGCCGAAAGCTGTAGCGATAAGCATGGCCAATGTCATGGCCGCGGCAAGCATGATAATCATCATGGTCCTGTACTCCTTGCCTCAACAACGGGCGGCGCTCGATTTGGTTTCATCGAGGATGAGGAAGATTGCCTCATCGACCCTGAAGCGTTGCTGGCTTCACCATTCATCTGTGGTTCATGAAGTGGAAATACAAGGCCATGCCGCTTGGTGCCGGCCGACACGTTTATTTGAAGCGGCAAGTGTTGCAGCGCGGGAACACCCGGCGAAATCACTGCCTGGCGACGGCGTAGTCGCGCAGCACGCTCTGCTCGAGTTCGAGTTCGTCCAGCCGATAGCGAACGACGTCGCCGATACTGACGATGCCGACCAGTTTCTTGCCTTCGACGATCGGGATATGCCGGATGCGCCGGTGCGTCATCAGCTTTGCGACGTGGGCAAGCGTCTCGCCGGGTGGGCAGGTGGTGACGGCGCCCGTCATCAGGTCCCTGACCTTCCGGTTCAGGACGTCCGCGCCGTGCTCGGCAAGGCCGTGCGCCACGTCGCGCTCGGAAATGATGCCGTCCACCGTGTTTCCCTGTTCGCTGACGACAAGCGCCCCGATCCGTTCCAGCCGCAATCGCTGCACCAGGTTTCCGATGCTCTCGTCCGGGCGCACCGTGTGCACCTGTTCCCCTCTTTTCGCCGCGAGAATGTCAGAGACATGCATGTTTGGCTCCTTTTGTTGGCGTATGCGCTGCAAGCTGGGCGGCTTCCGCGACAAAGGAGGCCGGCAGGCGGCGAATACTTATTTAATATAGCACCTAAATGGGCCGATTTCAGGTACCGCTTGCGCTGGCGGCGGAGCCGTGCATTGATCCGCCGTTTTCGACGTTGGAGGCCGCCCGCATGCCGGAATGGACAACGCTTCTTTCCTATGCGCTTGCATGTTTCGTGATCATCATCGTGCCGGGGCCGACCGTGACCGTCACGATCGCCAATTCGATGAAATACGGCACGCGCGCAGGCCTCCTGAACGTAGTCGGCACGCAGATCGGTCTGATGACCATGATCGCGGTTCTGGCGCTCGGCCTCTCCGCAATCGTTGCGGGGCTGGGCGATTTCTTCGACATATTGCGCCTGGCGGGCGCCGCCTATCTGATCTGGCTCGGCATCAAGCTCTGGCGCTCCGACGGGAACCTCGGCAGCGTCGATGCCGGTTCGCGAAGGCCCCGATCGTTCACGTTGCAGGGTTTCTTCGTTATCTGGTCGAACCCGAAGGCGCTTTTCTTCTTCGGCGCCTTCATTCCGCAATTCATCAATCCGGCCGGAAATACGGCGCTCCAGACCGTCCTTTACGGGGTGATCTTCATGGCCGTCGCCACCATCTTCGATGGCCTTTACGCGATCGCCGCCGGCCGCGCCGGAAGCTGGCTGTCGCGTGGCCGCATCCGCATCGCCGAGCGTATCGCCGGAAGCTTCCTGATCGGCGGCGGTGTCTGGCTGGCGCTGGCGCGTCGCTGAATGCAGTCGTTCGCGAGGGCTGTTCGACCCTGGATATCGGAAATTGCCTTTGCATCGCATGCCGGATAGAAGCGGCCCGATGAGCGCGCGTATTGCCATATATGGCGGGTCGTTCGATCCGCTGACCAACGGTCACTTCGACGTCCTGAAAGCGTCGCTTGCGGTCGCCGACGAGATCGTCGTTGCGATCGGCGTGCATCCGGGCAAGGCACCGCTGTTTTCCTTCGAAGAGCGCGTCCAGCTGATCGAGGTTTCCGCCGAATCGGAACTCGGCGAGGATCGCGCGCGGATCAAGGTAGTGGCCTTCGACGGACTCCTGATTGAAGCGAGCCGCAGGTACGGCGCCTCGATCATGATTCGCGGCCTGCGTGACGGCACCGACCTCGACTACGAAATGCAGATGGCCGGCATGAACGAGACCATGGCGCCGGAACTGCAAACCGTGTTCCTGCCGGCAAGCCCATCGGTCAGAACCATTACCGCCACATTGGTACGCCAGATCGCCTCGATGGGCGGCGACATCCGCCCGTTCGTGCCGGCTCCCGTCGCCGCCGCGATCAAGAAGAAATTCGCGTCCCGGGGTCGGTAGGCCGGGCCGGTTATCAGGATTTTCAGGAGAATTCCATGCAACTTTCCCGGCGTGCCCTGTTCGCCACCGTATTGATCGGCGCCGTCTCCCTGGCCGTACCCTCCTTCGCGGCCGATCCCGATAACACCATGATCATCACGCTGAAGGACGGCGATGTGACGATCGCGCTTCGGCCTGACCTCGCGCCCAAACATGTCGCTCAGATCAAGAAGCTGGTGCGGGAAGGGGCCTACGACCATGTCGCCTTCCACCGTGTCATCGCAGGCTTCATGGCGCAGACGGGAGACGTGAAATACGGAAACACCAAGAAGGGCTACAATGCCGAACTCGCCGGCACCGGTGGCTCCGACCTGCCCAACCTGCCGGCCGAGTTCTCCAAGGAACCCTATGTGCGCGGCACGGTCGGTATGGCGCGCGCGCAGGATCCGAACTCCGCCAATTCGCAATTCTTCATCATGTTCGCGCCCGCACCCTCGCTCGAGGGGGATTATACGGTCGTCGGCGATGTAGAGAGCGGCATGGAACTCGTCGACAAGATCAAGAAGGGTGACCCTGCCGAGAACGGTGCCGTCACCGATCCCGACGTCATGATCAAGGTCCGCATCGCGTCGGATGCGGCGAAATAGAGAAACGAAAGGAAGGCCCTGTGGCTGAAATAAAGGACCCCGAGAACACCCTCCTGATGGAGACGACCAAGGGCAATGTGGTCATCGAACTCTTTCCCGATCTCGCCCCCGGCCACGTCGCGCGTATCAAGGAACTGACCCGCGAGGGCGCCTATGACGGCGTGGTCTTCCATCGCGTCATCGATGGCTTCATGGCGCAGACCGGCGACGTGCAGTACGGCAAGAGCGGCGCCTCGTCCTTCAACCCCAGCCGGGCGGGTATGGGTGGCTCCGACAAGCCGGACCTAAAGGCCGAGTTCTCCAACGCGAATCATGGCCGCGGTACCTGCTCGATGGCGCGGGCGCAGAACCCGAATTCCGCCAACTCGCAATTCTTCATCTGCTTCGATGATGCGGGCTTCCTCAACCGGCAATATTCGGTCTGGGGCCAGGTGATCGAGGGGATGGACAACGTCGACAAGATCAAGCGCGGCGAGCCCGTACAGGATCCCGACAAGATCGTATCGATGAAGGTCGCGGCCGACGCCGCGTAGCCGGATCGTGACAGGGTAGTAGGACACCGCCGCGGCAATTCGCCGTGGCGGTTTGCGGGAAATGGCGCTATTGCCGCCGCATGAAAGTGGATCTGTTCGATTTCGACCTGCCGGAAGAGCGTATCGCGCTCCGCCCGGCTGTCCCGCGCGATGCGGCGAAACTGCTTGTCGTGCAGCCGCAGGGGGGACTTGAGGATCGTATCGTCCGCAACCTGCCGGATCTGCTCCGGCCGGGCGACGCACTGGTCTTCAACGATACCAAGGTGATCCCCGCGCAACTTGCGGGAACACGCGATCGGGACGGCACGATAGCCCATATCGACGCGACGCTGCATATGCGCGCCGGCCCGGATCGCTGGAAGGCATTCGTGCGCCCGGCGAAGCGGTTGCAGTCGGGCGACCGTATCCGCTTCGGCCATTCCGGCGAAGTCTGTTTCCTCGGCACGCTCGATGCAACGGTGATCGAGAAGGGCGAGGCCGGCGAAGCTTTGCTTGCCTTCGATCTTTCCGGCCCGTTGCTGGATGAGGCGATCCACGCCGCCGGTCATGTGCCGCTTCCACCCTACATCGCCTCGAAGCGAGCCGAAGACGAGCGCGACCGCACCGACTATCAGACCATCTACGCGCGCGAGGAAGGTGCGGTCGCCGCGCCGACCGCCGGCCTTCACTTTACGCCGGAATTGATGCGGGCGCTCGATGCGCGTGGCATCGAACGCCATTTCGTCACGCTGCATGTCGGGGCCGGCACCTTCCTGCCGGTCAAGGCGGACGATACGGTCGATCATCGCATGCATGAGGAGATCGGCCATGTTTCAGCCGAAACCGCCGCGTCGCTGAACGCGGTGCGGGCGAGGGGAGGCCGCATTGTTTCGGTCGGCACGACCTCGCTCCGGCTTCTGGAAAGCGCGGCGGACGATGACGGAAAACTGTCGGCGTGGTCGGGTTCGACGGATATCTTCATCACGCCGGGCTATCGCTTTAAATTCGTGGACGTGTTGATGACGAATTTCCACCTGCCGCGCTCGACATTGTTCATGCTCGTTTCTGCTTTTGCCGGGACGGAGACGATGAAGAGCGCCTATGCCCATGCGATCGAGGGTGGCTATCGATTCTATTCCTATGGCGACGCCAGCCTGCTGTTTCGGGCAGAGGCGTCATGAAGACGGAACTGTACGCGCCGGAAATGGCGTACCCGGCAAACGCCGAGTTCTCCTTCCGCCTTCTCGCTACGGACGGCCGGGCGCGACGCGGCGAGATCACCATGCCGCGCGGCACGGTGCGGACGCCGGCCTTCATGCCGGTTGGGACCGGCGGCACGGTCAAGGCGATGTTCATGGACGACGTACGCGCCACCGGCGCCGACATCATCCTTGGTAATACCTATCATCTGATGTTGCGGCCCGGTGCCGAGCGTGTCGCCCGGCTGGGAGGCCTGCACGAATTCGGCCGTTGGCCGTGGCCGATCCTGACCGATTCCGGCGGCTTCCAGGTGATGTCGCTGGCCAAGCTGCGCAAGCTTACTGAAAGCGGCGTCGTCTTCCGTTCGCATATAGACGGCGTGCCCTACGAGATGACGCCGGAGCGCTCGATCGAGATCCAAGGGCTGCTTGATTCGGACATCCAGATGCAGCTTGACGAATGCGTGCGCCTACCTGCCGATGAAGCCGATATCGAGCGTGCCATGGAAATGTCGCTGCGCTGGGCGGAGCGCTGTAAGATCGCCTTCGGCGAGCAGCCGGGCAAGGCCATGTTCGGGATCGTCCAGGGCGGCGATGTGGCGCGCCTTCGCGAGCGGTCCGCCTTGGCGCTGGCCGCGCTCGGCCTGAAGGGGTACTCGGTCGGCGGATTGGCGGTCGGCGAGCCGCAGGCAGTGATGCTCGACATGCTCGACGTGGTCGATCCCGTGCTGCCGAGGGACAAGCCGCGCTATCTTATGGGCGTCGGCACGCCAGACGATATCCTGAAGTCGGTCGGACGTGGCATCGACATGTTCGACTGTGTGATGCCGACGCGCGCCGGCCGGCACGGGCTTGCCTATACACGGCGCGGCAAGGTCAACCTGAAGAACGCCCGCCACGCCGACGATCCGCGCCCGCTCGATGAGGAGAGCGATTGCCCGGCCAGCCGCGACTACAGCCGTGCCTATCTGCACCATCTTGTCAAATCGGGCGAGGCGCTTGGCGCGATGCTGCTCTCATGGAACAATATCGCCTACTACCAGTCGCTTATGCAGGACATTCGCACCGCGATCGAGGCCGGCCGCTTCGCCGACCGCGCTACCGAAATCGGCGCCGCTTGGGAAAGAGGCGACCTGCCGTCGCTTTGACCTACCGCACCTGATCAAGGAGCCGCTTGCATTCGAGGAGGTCGAACAGCGCCTCCTGCAGGAGTGCGCGGTTATCGCGCGAAAGCTTGCCGCTGTCGGCTTGCACCGGTCCGTCATCGTCCGGCCGGCCGAGGCCGAAGAAACGCCGGCTGGGCTTCACCCTTGATTCGCCGACCAGCATCTCGTCGTCGCCCTGGGGGGCGGCGGTAGCAGCCACCAGCGCCGGACCGGAAGTCTGGCGGCGCTGCGCGATTGCCTCGATTGCCGCAAGGTCGCCGCTGCCGACCGCCACGAGGAACTGATTGCCGTTGTCGCGCAGCAGCTTCTGCACGCCCTTGATCGTATAGCCTTGATCATAGAGCATGTGGCGGATGCCCTTGATCAGGTCGACATCCTGCGGCCGGTAGTAGCGACGGCCGCCGCCGCGCTTCATCGGCTTGATCTGGTTGAAGCGTGTTTCCCAGAAGCGGAGCACATGCTGAGGCAGGTCGAGTTCCTCGGCCACCTCACTGATGGTCCGGAAGGCGTCGGGGCTCTTCTCCATCGCGGATTCCTTCGCAGCCCTACGATTCGCACAGCATTTCAGCGGTTTGTGAGAAAATATTCAAGCCAAAATACAGTGGAAGCGGGGGCTTCGCACCGATTTCCGCATTTTGTAGCACACGATTCCGTTAAGGAATGTGGCCAGCGCCCGGAAGCCGCCACGAACATTTCCCGCTTCCGCCAGGATTTCGACGTGCCTGCATCATTGGCAAGCCGCGATCGCGTTCTTATCTGAAAAGGAGGGCGGCAAGGAGAAAGCGACATGGACAAGGCCAGGGAAGCGCTGGAAGAACTGTTGAACGACCCCATCGTTCGCCTCGTCATGGCAAGCGACGGGGTTGAGCCCGAAGAGGTGCGCAGCCTTTTTGGAAGCGGTCAGGATGAGAGCGACGAAGAGGAAGCCGAATTGCCGGCGCTCCAAATGATCGCCTCCTCGCCCTGCGGACAGGGCATGTGCTGCATCTGATTGCGATCCGCAATCCACGGCGCCGGTATTAGCCTCAAAAATCCTGATTTTCGATCGACTGGTCGTTCGGCGGCAGGCCGTGGCGTGTTGCCGAAGGGGTCGGAGCGTATCGATGATTCGCCCAGCATCGAATTCCTAACATTTCGATTCAAACTTTGTTGGTACTTCGCCCTTAGGGTCCGAACCTGTATGTCGTAACGCGCGGTCGCGCGTGGTCTGTCTGGTACTGCGTACAGGTTGCAATGCGCCCGCCGAGCCTCGCCCTTCTTTGTCTCGCCCTGATGCTGCCCTCCGGCTGCTCGTCCACATCCGCCGTGGACGCGCTGCAATTGCCGGCGCCATCGCATGAGAAGACCGGCTCGATCGCGAGGCCGGCAGGTGTGATCGTGCCACCGGCTGCCGTGGGCGTCGGCCCGGTTGCCGAGATGGCAGTAGCCGACGAACCGAAGAAGCCCGAGCCGCTTGTCGCTATCGACGAAGTTGCGCCGCCGACGCCCCGGCCGCGACCAGGTCATGCCACGCGCGGCGTCATCTATGCCTACGGCTTCCGTGACGCGGATCCAGTGAATTTTGGCCGCCATTCGCCACGCAAGCTCGACGTGCATGGCGTCGATGTCTCGCGCTGGCAGGCCGATATCGATTGGGCCAAGCTCCGTCGGCACGGAGCCAATTTCGTCTATATCAAGGCGACGGACGGTGGCGACCATCTCGACCCGATGTTCATGAAGAACTGGCGGGACGCGGACGAGGCCGGGCTGAAGCGCGGCGCCTATCATTTCTTCTATTGGTGCCGGGTCGCCAGCGAACAGGCGGACTGGTTCATCCGCAACGTGCCGAAGGTGCAAGGCGCGCTGCCGCCTGTCATCGATGTCGAATGGAACCACCAGTCGAGTTGCAAGCGGCGGCCGTCGCGCGCCAAAGTGCTGGAGAAGATGCAGGTCTTCATGGACCGGCTGGAGCGGCATTACGGCCAGCGGCCGATCATCTACACCACGCCCGATTTCTATGCCGACAATCTTCAGGGCGTTTTCCTCGACTATCCGTTCTGGCTGCGTTCGACGGCCCAGCATCCGGGCAAGGTCTATCCGGGGCGTAACTGGCTGTTCTGGCAATATTCCGGCTCCGGCCTGTCGCAGGGCGTGGAAGGCCAGATCGACCTCAACGTCTTCAACGGCGACGAGAACGACTGGTGGGCGTGGCTCGGTGGCCGGCGGATGGTCGCGGATGCCGATTGACGAGCGTCGGTAGTCCGGTCCTTCCATAGGCACGGAAAAGAGCGATAAAAGCTGTTCTCGCCGGGATTCGAGGAACGGCGTGCTCGTGGCATATCCATTCTTGCCAACTCATATGTTGCCGTCACGGCTTCGATACCCCATGTTCTACGTTCATTGAACAAAGCCAACAGCCGGAAACCGAGACATGAGCGATTCCACCGAATACACCCCGCCGAAGGTCTGGACCTGGAACAAGCCGAACGGTGGCGAGTTCGCCAGCATCAACCGGCCGATCGCCGGGCCGACGCACGACAAGGAACTGCCGGTCGGCAAGCATCCTTTCCAACTCTATTCGCTGGCCACCCCGAACGGCCAGAAGGTCACGATCATGTTCGAGGAGCTTCTGGCGGCCGGTCACAAGGGAGCCGAATATGACGCATGGCTGATCCGGATCGGCCAGGGCGACCAGTTCGGTTCCGGCTTCGTCGAAGTCAATCCGAACTCCAAGATTCCGGCGCTGATGGACCGCAGCGGCAAGGAGCCGATCCGGATATTCGAATCCGGCGCCATTCTCATGCATCTTGCAGAAAAATTCGGCGCCTTCCTGCCGACGACGCAGCCGGCGCGCGCGGAGACGCTTTCCTGGCTTTTCTGGCAGATGGGCTCGGCGCCTTTCGTCGGCGGCGGTTTCGGTCATTTCTTCGCCTACGCGCCGAAAAAGTTCGAATATGCGATCGACCGCTACGCGATGGAGACCAAGCGCCAGCTCGACGTGCTCGACCGGCATTTGGCCGACCACGAATATATGGCCGGCAGCGAATACACGATCGCCGACATCGCCATTTTTCCCTGGTATGGCGGCGTTCTGAAGGGCTGGACCTACAATGCAGCCGAATTCCTGTCGGCGCATGAATACAAGAACGTGCTGCGCTGGACCGACCAGATCTATGCGCGGCCCGCCGTGAAGCGCGGCCGCATGGTCAACCGCACCTCGGGCAACCCCGCCGGCCAGCTCCACGAGCGCCACGACGCCTCGGACTTCGATACGAATACGCAAGACAAGGTGGCGGCCGAATAGGGCGACACTGGCACGAGCAGCGGGCGTTCTGGCGAACGCGGTTCCGCTGCTCCAATTTGATTTTCTTCGCCGCATTTGTGCGACGCCAGACGGTTCCGTCTGGCTGCAAAATGCTCTGGCGAAAAAAATTCGCACCGAACCCATCCGGATTGTCGGTATCGCCTGGGCCTTCACGTCCTTGGACGTGAAACGGCATGAACGGCAATCCGGAGAAGGGCCATGGTTCAGTTTTCCTATCGTTGGGTGATCGTCGCGGCGGGCGGCGTGCTTGGCTGCGTCGCCATCGGGTCGATGTTTTCGCTCCCGGTCTTCCTGCTGACGATGTCGAAGGAGACCGGCTGGTCGGTCACCGGCATATCGACCGCCATGACCATCGGCTTCCTCGCCATGGCCTTCGCCGCCATGATCGGAGGCGGCCTTTCCGACCGCTTCGGGCCGCGCGTTGTGGTGCTGACGGGCTCCGTCATCCTTGCGGCAAGCCTCGCGCTCGCGAGCCGAGCCACCTCGCTGATCGCCTTCCAGCTCCTCTTCGGCCTCGTGGTCGGCGGCGCGACCGCCGCTGTGCTGATACCGATGATGGCGTCCGTCGCCGGCTGGTTCGAGACGCAGCGCAGCCTCGCTCTGTCGCTCGTTTCCGCCGGCATGGGCATGGCGCCGATGACCATGGCGCCACTCGCCGCATGGCTTTTGACGATGCATGACTGGCGTGCCTCGATGCTCATCATCGCCTGCGTTGCGGCGGTGATCATGATTCCGACAGCACTTCTGGTGCGCCGGCCGCCGCAGCTCGAGGCTGGGGCGGGCGCCTTCGCCGGAGACGATCCGCAGCCCGACATGACGGTGCGTGAGGCGGTGCGCTCGCCGCAATTCCTGGTGCTGCTGGCGGCCAATTTCTTCTGTTGCGCCACGCATTCGGGGCCGATCTTCCATACGGTCAGCTACGCGATCACCTGTGGCATCCCGATGGTCGCGGCCGTCTCGATCTACAGCGTCGAGGGGTTTGCCGGCATGTTCGGCCGCATCGCCTTCGGCATCATGGGCGACCGCTTCGGCGCGCAGCGTGTGCTGGTGCTGGGGCTGCTCGCGCAGGCCTTCGGCGTGCTCTGCTATGTCTTCGCCAGCCAGCTTGGCCAATTCTACAGTGTCGCGGCGGTGGTCGGCTTCATCTATGCCGGCGTCATGCCGCTCTACGCGGTGATCGTGCGCGACAATTTCCCGCTCCGCATGATGGGCACCATCATCGGCGGCACCGCCATGGCCGGCAGCCTCGGCATGTCGCTCGGGCCGCTCGTCGGCGGGCTGCTCTACGACCGCTTCGACAGCTACGCCTATCTCTACATAGCCTCCTGGGGCATGGGGCTGGCGGCCTTCCTGATCGCCATGACTTTCCGGCCGTTTCCACGGAGGGAAGCGATGGCGGCGGCGTGAGGGCAGCGCCCTTCCTCGCCCCCTTCAGGGGGAGAGGTGGCCCGCGCGGCGGTCGGAGAGAAGAGTCTGCATCGTCTTTGCCACGCTGCCTTCCGGCCCTGGCTATTGTCAAAGAACTGACTTTCAGAAAAGAAGGAGAGAATGGGCTGAAGAAAATGCGGAAAGGGCAAGGGCTGCGTGGAATGGCAAGCATCAACATGTCCGCGCTTTCGCCGGCGCGGATGCCATTCCACAAAGAACTACGCGGTTTGCTCGACGCCTACGGATAATCGGCGATCTCAGCCGTTATTGTCGCACTGGACGATGGCCGGGTTGCCCATTTCCCATTTCGTCCCGGTCGGGTGATTGTAGCCGGCGACGTCGCGCGGTTGCCAATAGAAGGTCCAGGCTCCGTTGTTATTGAAGCCGAACACGGTCGCCGCTTTGCTGATCGAGGTGCCCTTATAGGTTGCCTTCGTCAGTTTCACGACCGTTCCGCCCCCGAATTCCATACCGATGTCGTGGTCCATGGCGTTCTGGTCGGCGAGCGCCTGCGGACCGGTGGTGCGGTTGAAGTGCCCGACCTTCGGATTGGCGCCTGGCCCGGCGGCGAAGGAGCAGCCGTTGACGCTGTCGGTGAAGAACATGTCCGCGCCGGGCGGGAATTGCGTCGGGTCCAGTCGCATCGTGCGAAAATCATTGTTGAAGAACGGCAGGTAATAGGCGTTGAACCGGTGCGAGTACTTGTGCGCGACGCCGGTGGCGCCCGTGACGATATAAGCCTTGCGGCTGCCGCCTCCAGCCGCGGTCGCCGTGTCCGTCGGATGCACCGTGATGTCGCATGAGACCAGGACGCCGTCGCGGTATTTCGGCGCCGCCTTAAGTCCGGATTTGATCTTGGTGTCGGTGGTAGGTGCGCTCGTGGTCTCTTGCAGCGCCACGATCAGAAGATTGGTTCTCATCCAAGAGACCGGATTGGCGAGAAAAGCCTTATTGGCACCACCTGACACTGCACCCTCCCCCTGTGACGTAGCGGAAGATTCCTAGCGAGGCGGCAGGTCCGTTGCAAGGGAAAGTCTTGGCGCGCGAAAAGGCGACCGGCGGCCTGACGACGCAGCCAGACTGGTGGGAACTAAAAGGTAAGACGCGAAAATATTAGCTTCCGTTTCCGGCATCCAAAGCCGATCCGGCAGGGTCGGCTTTGGTGTTTCGAGGGGAGGAAATTTCCCTTTAAACGAATTTATGATGCTTTCCCGATTTGTTCCTTTTGCCCTTTCGGCCCGATCTTACGACCGGGCCGAAGCTGTTACGTTTCCGCCGCTAGCAGGTTTCCTCAACTACACCCGCTCGTCGCCCCGCAAGTGTCGCACTTCTCGCAGGTGCCGTTGCGCACCATCGTAAAATTCTGGCATTCCGAGCACATGTTGCCGGTGTAGCCCTGCATGATCGCCTTCTGGCGGCGGGTAGCGGCGACGGCCTTGGCTTCGGCAGCTTCCTTCGCGGCGTCCTGGGTGAAGAGTTCGGTTGACGCTTCCGCCTGCTCGGTCTCTTCCGCCTCGCGGGCCTTTTCCTCGTAGTCGCGCTTGAAGGCGGTAGCCTCCTCGGCGAGCGCGGAGATGGTGGGCTTCAGCGCCGTCACCGTCGCGGTGCTGGCGGCCAGCGAACGCACGTTGGAGCCGGAAACGGCCGTGGGGGCGACGCGGGTGGGGATGGTCCCGGAGGGCCCCGAACCCCCTGCAAAGCCCTTCGGCTCGCCGCTCGACACGACCTTGAAGGTCTGGCCACGCGTCAGGCCCTTCGATACCGGCAACCTGCCTTCCGACATGCCGCGCCCGAGCGAGGTGTTGGAGATTTCCGACGGGTCGACATGGGCTAGGTCGTTGCGGCCGAGATAGGAGATCGCAAGCTCACGGAAAACATAGTCGATGATCGAGGTCGCGGTCTTGATGGCCTCGTTGCCGATGACCATGCCGGCCGGCTCGAATTTCACGAAGGTGAAGGCCTCGACATATTCCTCCAGTGGCACGCCGTATTGCAAGCCGAGCGAGATGGCGATGGCGAAATTGTTCATCATCGCGCGGAAGGCGGCGCCTTCCTTGTGCATGTCGATGAATATCTCGCCGAGCCGCCCGTCGTCGAACTCGCCGGTGCGCAGATAGACCTTGTGCCCGCCGACATTTGCTTTCTGCGTATAGCCCTTGCGGCGGTTGGGCAGCCGCTCGCGGTCGCGCACCACGCGCTCCACGATGCGCTCGACGATCTTTTCCGTCACCTGCGCGGCGCGGGCGGCACTCGGCGCCGCGACCAGTTCCTCGACCAGATCGTCCGCCTCCTCGTCATCGTCGGAGAGGAGCGAGGCGTTGAGCGGCTGCGACAGCTTGGAGCCGTCGCGGTAGAGCGCGTTGGCCTTCAGCGCCAGCTTCCAGGAGAGCATGTAGGCCGACTTGCAGTCCTCGACGGTCGCCTCGTTCGGCATGTTGATGGTCTTGGAGATGGCGCCCGAGATGAAGGGCTGGGCGGCCGCCATCATGCGGATGTGGCTCTCGACGGAGAGGAAGCGCT
The DNA here is from genome assembly GCF_031656215.1 of Mesorhizobium koreense. Taxonomy (NCBI): domain Bacteria; kingdom Pseudomonadati; phylum Pseudomonadota; class Alphaproteobacteria; order Hyphomicrobiales; family Phyllobacteriaceae; genus Mesorhizobium; species Mesorhizobium koreense. Next base: position 2,989,365 of record NZ_CP134228.1, read on the forward strand.
TGCCGATCTTGCCGCAGGGCGAGGCGCAGTCGAAGACGGGCAGGTGCTCTTCCTTCAGGTGCGGCGCGCCTTCCAGCGTCATCGCCCCGCAGATGTGGATGTTAGCCGCCTCGATCTCCTTCCTGGAGAAGCCGAGCGCCGGGAGAATTTCGAAGGAGAGGTCGTTCAGCTGCTCGTCGGTGAAGCCGAGCACCTCCTTGCAGAAATCCTCGCCGAGCGTCCATTTGTTGAAGACGAACTTGATGTCGAAAGCCTGCTTCAGGGCGGCATTCAGCGCGGCGACCTTCTCGTCGGTGAAGCCTTTTGCGCGCAGCGAGCCAGGGTTGACGGCAGGCGCCTGGTTGAGGTTGCCGTGGCCGACCGCGTAGGCCTCGATTTCGGCGATCTCCGCCTCACCATAGCCGAGCGAGCGCAGCGCCTCCGGCACGGCGCGGTTGATGATCTTGAAATAGCCGCCGCCGGCGAGCTTCTTGAACTTCACCAGCGCGAAGTCGGGCTCGATGCCGGTCGTGTCGCAGTCCATGACGAGGCCGATCGTGCCGGTCGGCGCGACGACGGTCGCCTGGGCGTTGCGGAAGCCGTGCTCCTCGCCGAGTTCGATGGCGCGGTCCCACGCGGCGCGGGCATGCTCCACCAACTCCTTCTGCCAGATATGATCCGCATTGAGCGGCACCGGATTGACCGAAAGCTTCTCGTAACCGTCGTGCTCGCCATAGGCGGCGCGGCGGTGGTTGCGCATGACGCGCAGCATGTTCTCGGCGTTGCGGTCGTAGTCCGGGAAGGCGCCGAGCTCGGCTGCCATTTCGGCCGAGGTCGCATAGGCCGTGCCGGTCATGATCGCGGTCAGCGAAGCGCAGATGGCGCGGGCCGCATCCGAATCGTAGGGGATGCCGGAGGTCATGAGCAGGCCGCCGATATTGGCGTAGCCGAGGCCGAGCGTGCGGTATTCATAGGAAAGACGCGCGATCTCCTTAGACGGGAACTGCGCCATCATCACCGACACTTCGAGCACCATCGTCCACAGCCTGACCGAATGCTCATAGGCCGCGATGTCGATCGTGCCGTCGGCGTTGCGGTAGGTGAGCAGGTTGATCGAGGCAAGGTTGCAGGCCGTGTCGTCGAGGAACATGTATTCCGAGCACGGGTTCGACGCGCGGATCGGGCCGGCCGCCGGCGAGGTGTGCCAGTCGTTCATCGTCGTGTTGAAATGCAGCCCCGGATCGGCCGAGGCCCAGGCGGCGTAGCCGATCTTTTCCCACAGCTCCCGCGCCTTTAGCGTCTTGGCCACCTTGCCGTCGATGCGGTTGACGAGGTTCCAGTCGCTGTCGTTCTCGACCGCGCGCAGGAAATCCTCCTTCAGCGAGACGGAGTTGTTGGAGTTCTGGCCTGAAACGGTGAGGTAGGCCTCCGAATCCCAGTCCGTGTCATAGGTCTTGAACGTGATCTGGGTATAGCCCTGCCTGGCGAACTGGATAACGCGCTTGATGGTGTTCTCCGGCACCGCGTCGCGCTTTGCGGCGCGGATGGCGCGCTTGAGCGCGGTGTTGATCGACGGGTCGAAGCAATCGTCGTCCTGCCCTTCGCAGTTGACGCAGGCCTTCATGATCTCGCCGAGATGCTTCCTGACGATCTTGGAGCCGGTGACGAGGGCCGCGACCTTCTGCTCCTCGTTCACCTTCCAGTCGATATACTGCTCGATGTCGGGATGATCGATGTCGACAACGACCATCTTGGCCGCTCTTCTGGTCGTTCCTCCAGACTTGATGGCGCCGGCGGCGCGGTCGCCGATCTTGAGGAAGCTCATCAGGCCCGACGATTTGCCGCCGCCCGAAAGCCGTTCGCCTTCGCCGCGCAGGTGCGAGAAGTTGGAGCCGGTGCCGGAGCCGTATTTGAACAGCCGCGCCTCGCGCACCCAAAGGTCCATGATGCCGCCTTCGTTGACGAGATCGTCGCCGACGGACTGGATGAAGCAGGCATGCGGCTGCGGGTGCTCGTAGGCCGACTTCGACTTCACCAGCTTGCCGGTGAAGGGGTCGACATAGAAATGGCCCTGGCTCGGCCCGTCTATGCCGTAGGCCCAATGAAGGCCGGTGTTGAACCATTGCGGGGAATTCGGCGCGACGCGCTGGGTGGCGAGCATGTAGGCAAGCTCGTCGCGGAAGGCGCGCGCGTCTTCCTCGGAGGCGAAATAGCCGCCCTTCCAGCCCCAATAGGTCCAGGTACCGGCCAGCCGGTCGAAAACCTGGCGGGCATCGGTCTCCGATCCGTAGCGCTCATTTTCCGGCAGCTTGGCAAGCTCGGCCTCGTCGGCCACGGACCGCCACAGGAAGGAGGGGACGGAGGTCTCTTCCACCTTCTTCAACCGCGCGGGGACACCTGCCTTGCGGAAATATTTCTGGGCCAGAACGTCTGTCGCGACCTGGGAGAACTGCGCCGGCACGTCGATATCGGCCAGCCGGAAGACGATCGAGCCGTCCGGGTTTCTGATCTCGCTCACCGCCTTGCGGAATTCGATCTCCCCGTAGGACGATTGTGAAGCCTTGGTGAAACGCCGCTCGATGCGCATTTTCGTGGTCCCTTTTCCTCGTCAATATATAGCGCTTTTTGAAGGCGATTTCCGCCCAATTCGACAAGCGCAAGTCCGCACCCACCAACCATCCGAAGATGGCCGGCTCTCCATGTTTCGCAGTCGCCCGCCGCCTTGCACCTGAAAGCCCCGATCGGGCTTTCCCGCCTTGCTGCGAACCCACCGCGGGTTCTTTTGGAACTCTGTCCCGTCCCGATTCCCCGAACGGGAACTAAACCGTATCTAGTGCCAAGCGTGGATGCAAACACTAAATATAGTGTTAACGCTAAATTTTACCAGCCCGGCTAACGACCCCCGAACTATCCGCAAACCGCACCTTTCCCGCCAATCCCCACGATGGCGGAATACCCGGAAACGCATCGAAATCTGGAAAAAAGACCGGCCTCGGAACTCTCCGGCCGCGCCGCGAACAGCAGCGCATAACCCATAAGAAGCGACTCGCTCGAAGCCGTCAAGGACTCGTTTTGCGACATTGGCATGACGCAACATCTTGTGGGCGAGGGGTGTGGATATCGGGGACTGGAAGGGCGCTTGTGATGCCCCGGCCGATCCCTATATTTGCGGGGAACGTCCGATCGCCACGGTCGCCGAGCAATTCCGATCCAGTCGGATCGCTTGCAGACGGGATGCCGTTGAACTTCGCGATTCGGTCAACAGACTGGCAAGCTTATGATCCTAGTATGGTTTTTGGGTCTGGAATTCGTTGACCGGCGGTGATGGGGTCGCAGCGAATTTCACATCGCCGTACTAGCGGGGGAAGCATCTTGCTGAAGAAGAACGAAATCCAGCCGCGGCTTTACCGCGACGCCATGGCGAATTTCGCCGGCCACGTGCATATCGTGACGACCGACGGGCCGGCCGGCCGCCGCGGCACGACGGTTATCGCGGCCTGCTCGGTCTCGGACGATCCGCCGACCGTGCTTGTCTGCCTGATGCGGACTAATCCGGCCAATGATGTTTTCGCCGAGAACGGCGTTTTCGCGCTGAACACGCTCGGCCACCATCACGAGGGGCTGGCGAATGCCTTTTCCGGCCTGGGCAGGCTTACGCAGGACGACCGATTCGCCCGGGCCGAGTGGGACACGATCTCGACCGGCGCGCCGACGCTTGTCGATGCCCTCTCGGTCTTCGACTGCCGGATCATCGAGGCGAAGGACGTGGCGACGCACCGTGTGCTTTTTGGCAAGGTGACAGGGCTGCGTGTCGGGAATAAGGTCCGGCCGCTCATCTATCACGATCGCGGCTATCACGGTCTCTGACCGTATTTCCGCTTGGAGTTTTCGATGCCTGACCTGAAACCGCGCGCCGCTCCTCAATCCATCGAGGAGACGCTATCGCTTCTCGAAGGCGCCGACTACGTTGCCGACCGCGCGCTGGCGACGGTGCTTTTCCTTGCGCTGAAGATGAGGCGGCCGCTGTTCCTCGAGGGCGAGGCCGGCGTCGGTAAGACCGAGATCGCCAAGGTCCTGGCCTCCGCGCTCGGCCGGCGGCTCATCCGCCTGCAATGCTATGAGGGGCTCGACGTCTCCTCGGCGGTCTATGAGTGGAACTACGCCGCTCAGATGATCGAAATCCGCATGGAAGAAGCTTCGGGCTCGGTCGACCGCTCGGCGATGGAGAGGAACGTCTTTTCGGAGCGCTACCTGATCCGGCGTCCGGTACTCGATGCGCTGACGGGTGAAGTGGGCGCGGCGCCCGTCTTTCTCATCGACGAACTCGATCGCACCGACGAGGCTTTCGAGGCTTTCCTGCTTGAAATCCTCTCCGACTATCAGGTGACGGTACCGGAACTCGGCACGATCAAGGCGAAAGAGCCGCCGATCGTCATCATCACCACCAACCGCACGCGCGAAATCCACGATGCGCTGAAGCGGCGCTGCCTCTATCACTGGCTCGATTATCCGGAAGCCGAGCGGGAACTCGAGATCGTCCGGCGCAAGGTGCCGGACGCCAACCGCCGGCTTTCGGCCGAATTGGTACGTTTCATCCAGAAGCTGCGCGAGATCGAGCTGTTCAAGGTGCCGGGGGTGGCCGAAACCATCGACTGGGCAAGCGCGCTTACCGAACTCGACAAGGTGGCGCTCGACCCCGAGACAGTTTCCGACACGATCGGCGTGCTTTTGAAATACCAGGACGACATCGCGAAGATCGAACAGGGCGAAGGCCGCCGCATCCTGAAGGAAGTGAAGGCGGAACTTTCGACCGCGGCGGAGTAGAGGTTAGCCGCTGATGTTGGCGCTCTGTCACACCCCCCTCTGTCCTGCCGGACATCTCCCCCTCAAGGGGGGAGATCACGCTCGCGTCGATGCCGGTCTAAATCGCCGACTTCGCAGAATTCGTGCGGCGGAAACGGCAAAGATGATCTCCCCCCTTGAGGGGGAGATGTCCGGCAGGACAGAGGGGGGTGCGAAAGGGCACGGGCCCCGATGAATATCTCCACCGCCAACCCCGACGGCCGGCTTGCCGACAACATCATCTATTTCGCCCGCACGCTGAGGAAGGCGGGCATGCGGGTCGGTCCCGCCGCCGTGGTCGATGCGATCGACGCGGTGCTGGCGGCCGGCATCGGCAATCGTGACGATTTCTATTGGACGCTGCATTCCGTACTGGTCACGCGGCATGAAGACCATGCCGTCTTCGACGAGGCTTTCCGGCTGTTCTGGAAATCGCGCGAACTGATCGAGAAAATGCTGGCCATGTTCTCGCCGGTCGCGCCCGATCGTCGGGAAAAGGAAAAGCCACGCGCCGCCGAGCAGCGGGTCAGCGAGGCGCTGTTCGAAGGACACAAGGGCAAGGGGCCTGACGAAATCCCAGAGATCGAGGTCGATGCGCGCTTTACCGTCTCCGGCAACGAAGTCCTGCGCCAGAAGGATTTCGCCCAGATGAGCGCGGCCGAGCTTGCCGAGGCGCGGCAGGCGATCGCCAGGCTGACCCTGCCGCACGATTTCGTCCGGACCCGCCGCTTCAAGGCCGACCCGCGCGGCCGCCGCGTCGATCAGCGCGCGATGATGCGCTCGGCGCTGAGGACCGGCGGCGATCTGATCCTGCCCAAATTCCGCTCGCCGCGCGAAATCCACCCCCCGCTGGTCGTGCTGGCCGACATTTCCGGCTCGATGAGCCAGTACACGCGCATCTTCCTGCATTTCCTGCATGCGCTGACGGAAAAGCGGCGGCGCGTGCACACATTCGTCTTCGGCACGCGGCTGACCAACATTTCCCGGCAGATGCGCCATCGCGATCCCGACGAAGCGCTCGCCGACTGCTCCAAGGCGGTGAAGGACTGGTCCGGCGGCACCCGCATCGGCGATACGCTTGCCGAATTCAACCGGCTCTGGTCCCGCCGTGTCCTCGGGCAGGGGGCGACGGTGCTGCTCATCACCGACGGGCTGGAGCGCGACGACGTCGCCGGTCTCTCGGCCGAGATGGAGCGGCTGCACAAATCCTGTCGCCGGCTTGTCTGGCTCAATCCGCTGTTGCGCTTCGAAGGGTTCGAGGCCAAGGCGCGCGGCGTGCGTGCGATGCTGCCGCATGTTGACGAATTCCGCGCCGTGCATACCTTGAATGCTCTATCCGACCTTTGCGCCTCGCTTTCGGCCGACAATGGACACATCGCCGATCCACGGGCATGGCTGGCGAAGGCCGCCTGATGAAGGAGATCCGTCATGGAAAACGCGACCATGCTTGAGGGTGGGCAGGACCCGCTGTTCATTGCCGAAAACTGGATGAAGGACGGGCGTGACGTGGCGATCGCCACGGTCGTCGAGACCTGGGGATCTGCCCCGCGCCCGGTCGGCAGCCACCTCGTTATCGACCGCGAAGGCAATTTCCAGGGCTCGGTATCGGGCGGCTGCGTCGAGGGCGAGGTGGTGACCGAGGCGCTCGACGTGCTCGAAACCGGCAAGCCGCGCATGCTGGAATTCGGCGTGGCCGACGAGACGGCGTGGCGCGCGGGCCTCTCCTGCGGTGGCCGCATCAAGGTCTATGTCGAGCGGCTGGGCTAAGCTGGGCGGGAGACCTTCGTTGATCGATTTCACCCCCCTCTGTCCTGCCGGACATCTCCCCCTCAAGGGGGGAGATCGGTTTTCATCGCTGCCTCCGTCTGTTTCTGAAATTGCAGAAAAAGGGGGCAGTCAGCGCGGCCAGCTGATCTCCCCCCTTGAGGGGGAGATGTCCGGCAGGACAGAGGAGGGTAACACAGGGCGCTATACCGGCAAGATGGAGGCGTTCTGATGGACCCGAACCTTCTCAAGAAGCTGAACGCTGAACGCCAGGCGCGGCGCGCGGCGATCCTCGTTACCGATCTCGGCGACGGCCGCGACCGGCTGGTGCGGGAAGGCGACGCGGTATCGGGCGAACTCGGCGCAGCGCTTCAAAAGGTGTTCCGGTCGGGCAAATCCGGCACGATCGAGGCGGAAGGCCGGAATTTCTTCCTCAACGCGCATTTGCCGCCGCCGAGGCTGGTGGCGATCGGTGCGGTCCATATCAGTCAGGCACTGGCCCCGATGGCGAGGATCGCGGGCTTCGATATCGAGATCATCGATCCGCGCACGGCCTTCGCCACCGAAGCGCGCTTTCCCGACGTGCCGCTTTTCGCCGAATGGCCGGAGGATGTGCTGAAGAGGCGGCCTTTCGACGCCTATACCGGCGTAGCGGCGCTGACGCACGACCCGAAGATCGACGATTTCGCGCTTAAATCGGCGCTGAAAACGGGCTGTTTCTATATCGGCGCGCTCGGCAGCCGCAAGACGCATGCGAAGCGGGTCGAGCGGCTGACGGCCATGGGCGTGACGGCCGAAGAGATCGGCCGCATCCATTCGCCGATAGGCATCAATATCAGTGCGGCGAGCCCGGCGGAGATCGCGGTGGCGGTGCTCGCCGAGATCATCGCCGCGTTCCGCTCGCGCGGCATGGCGGCGGAGACGACGGAGAAAGCAGCGTGAGGTTCGGACCGATCCCGATAGAGGACGCCGAAGGCGCGATCCTTGCGCATGCGACCACCGCCGGCGAGAGGCGATTGCGCAAGGCGCATCGGCTGACAGCCGAGGATGTGAAGGTGCTGGCGGCAGCCGGCGTGCGCGAGGTAGTTGCCGCTTCGCTTGCTTCCGACGATGTGGACGAGAACGAAGCTGCCGCGCGCATTGCAGGCGTGCTCAAACATTCCGGTATCGAGGTGAAGCCCGCCGCGACCGGCCGCGTCAATTTGCATGCCAAAACCACCGGCGTGTTCACGGTGGACAAGGAACTGGTCGATTCCATCAACCATGTCGATCCGGCCGTGACCATCGCCACCGTTGCCGCCTTTGCGCCGGTTGTCGCCGGCCAGATGGTGGCGACGGTGAAGATCATCCCTTTCGCGGTGCCGGAGGCGGTGGTGGACTGGATTGCCTCGCTCACAGCCGATCACACTATTTTCGAGGTGCATCCCTACCGGGCGTGGTCGGTCGGTGTCGTGCAGACCGTCCTGCCGAGCGTCAAACAGAGCGTGCTCGACAAGACGCGGCGCGTCACCGAGGCGCGTCTGGCGCGCTCGGGCAGTCGCGTATCCGAAGAGCGGCGGACGCCGCACGAACCGGGCGCGGTGGCGCAGGCGATCTCGGAACTGTCGCGCGACAACGACATGGTGCTGGTATTTGGTGCCTCGGCCGTGTGCGATCCCGAGGACGTGATCCCCGCCGCCATCCGCGAATCGGGCGGGACGGTGTTTCGCGCCGGCATGCCGGTCGACCCGGGCAATCTTCTCATCCTGGGTGAACGCGGCGGCCGGCCGGTGCTCGGCGCACCGGGTTGCGCGCGCAGCCCAAAGGAGAACGGGTTCGACTGGGTGCTGGACCGCCTGATCGCCGGCGTGCCGGTGACGGAGGACGACATTGCCGGCATGGGCGTCGGCGGCCTCCTGATGGAGATCCCGACACGGCCGCAACCGCGTGAACCGGCGGAACCGGCAAGACGTGCAAAGGTCTATACGATCGTGCTGGCAGCCGGCCGTTCCAGCCGCATGGGCGGCCCGAACAAGCTGCTCGCGAGCTTCGGCGGCAAGAAGCTGGTCCGGCTCGTGGCGGAGCGCGTGCGGGCAAGCCGCGCGGATGGCGTCGTGGTGGTCACCGGGCACCAGGCTGACCGCGTGCGCGATGCGCTCGCCGGGATCAATGTTCGTTTCGCCGACAACCCGGATTATGCTTCAGGTCTCGCCGGTTCGCTCAAGGCGGGTATCCGCGCGCTGCCGGCGGACGCCGATGGCGCGATGGTCGTGCTGGGCGACATGCCGGGGGTTGATACGGCGGATTTCGATGCGCTGATCACGGCCTTCGCCCGCGCCTCCGGCCATGCGATCGTACGCGCGACGCATGCCGGCAAGCGCGGCAACCCGGTGATCCTGCCGCATTCTGTCTTTCCCGCGGTCGAATCACTCGAAGGCGATGTCGGCGCGCGTCATCTGGTCGAGGCCGGAGGGGTTGAAGTCGTCGATGTCGAGATCGGGGAGGGCGCCAGCATCGATGTCGATACGCCCGACGCCCTTGCGCTCGCGGGCGGGGTTGTGGCGGGGTGAGCGGCGGAAGGCGACTGGCGAAGGCGGCCAGCCTGACCGCCGCCCTCCTATTCATCCCCTCGGTAGCCTGGGCGCTGCAGCTCGCGCCCTACAAGGATGCGCTGTTCGCCTATCCGACAGAGCTTTCAAGCCGTGACGATGGCGACTATCGCGTCTTCGACTATCGCGAATACCGCGACATCAACCAGCGCGACAGCATTCCCGAGCGGCGCGTGGACGACCAGTATGTGTCGCTTCGTGTGCGGCGCGTGCAGCAGGACATGGCGCTCGATACGCCGCTCGGCACGCTGCGCGCTGTCGCGGTCGGCGCGCAGAAGGGCGCGAGCGTCATCACCGTCTATTTGCACGGGCAGGGCGGCAGCCGCAGCCAGGGCGTCGACGATTTCACCTTCGGCGGCAATTTCAACCGTATCAAGAACTTGATGGTCGACAATGGCGGGCTCTATCTGTCGCCGGATTTCTCCGATTTCGGTGACAAGGGCGCGAGCGAGGTAGCGGCGATCATCGAACACTATCTCGAAGGCTCTCCAAACGCCGCCTTGTTCGTCGCCTGCGGCTCGATGGGCGGGCACATCTGCTGGAAGCTGGCAGAAGACAAGAAAATCGCGTCGAAGCTTTCCGGGCTTCTTCTCCTCGGTTCCATGTGGGACGAGGATTTCTTCAAGAGTCCGGCCCTCAAGCGGAAGGTGCCGGTATTTTTCGCGCAAGGCAGCCACGATAAGGTCTTCCCGGTCGAACGCCAGGAGGCTTTCTTCGAGGAGATAAGGAAGCGCGCACCGGGCTATCCGACGCGCTTCGCCCGCTTCGAGACGGGCACGCACGGCACGCCGATCCGCATGACCGACTGGCGGCAGGTCCTCAACTGGATGCTTTCGTTGAGGAAATAGCGTCAATGGGCTGGAAGCCTTCGACTTACGGCCCCGTCTGATAGTCGATCACCGGCTTCGGATCGACTTCGCCGTCGAAGGAGGCATCGACGTCGTATTTGACAAGCGTGAAGGTGCCGTTACGGAACATCCAAGCGCCGCTCGAGGCGGCGTCGCCGGCGCCGCGCCATTTGTTCGTCGACGAGATCGTCTGTGTTTCGGGATCATAGGACGAATTCATGAGCTGGTCTTCGGCTGTGTAGCCGATGATCTGCACGCTTTCGACCTTGCCGTTCGAATCATCGTTCTCGTAGCGGACAGCGAGTTCCGGGGCGGCGAACTGGAGATTGCGCAGTTCACCTTCATCGTTGACGAAATAGTAGACATCCGACTGGTTGTAGGCGGCGCTTGAGCAGGCGAACTGGAAGAGCCTTGCCTTGCGCGGCGTCGCACCTTCCTTGTCGGAGGCGAGCGCGAAGGAGATTTCCCATGATTGCGGCTCGGTGGCGTCCGGCCCCATCGCGGAAGTGTCGCAGATGCCGACGTAATCCGTCGTAAAAAGGCTCTTCGCCTTGTCGAGCATGGCATCCTTCGCTGGCGGCGGGGGACCGTCGCCGCATTCCTTCGGCAAAGCCTCTTCGAGGTTGCCCTTGGCAGGCTTCAGACTGCCCTTCTCGATGTGGAGAGGGTCGTATTTGTCCGCCTGTATCTGCGGATCGGCGAGCCTCAGCGTATAGCAGCCGGCATAGACCTTGGAATTCCCCTTGCTATCGACAGCCTCGATAGCGACGGGCAAATTGTAGTAGGTACTGCCTGCAGCGCCATCGCTGCCGGCAGCGCCCGTAAGCACCTTTACCTCGGCCGTATCGGCAAAGCCCTTGGCGTAAGCGTCTACATCCTTCGCCGGCGGCTTGGAGAAATAGCTGTAGGCGCGGGCATATTCGTGCCGGCTGATAGCGTTGTAGAGCGATGCCACGAGCGCTTCGGGCGTCGAGCGGTTATCGAGATAGGCTTGCTCGGCCCGCGCGGCGGCGGGCAGCAGCGCACCGGCAAGAACAAGCGTGAACAGTCGGATGCGGGCCATGCGAATCCTCCACGGTCCAGCCGATTCTCACCGTCGAATGCGGCGCGGGCAGGGCATCGCTTCCTTGTGCTTGTCTTGGGTCGGGGCCGGAGTATTGTCCCGGCGAGGCCGTTCGGCCCGCTCAATCAAGGATCCACCGATGACCATCTCCATGTATTCGGCCTCCGTGCCGGTGTTCTCCTCCATGCTCAAGAATCTCTCGCATGTGCTTGCCAAGGGCGAAGCCAATGCCGCGCAGCGCAAGATCGAGCCGGCCGTATTCCTCAATGATCGCCTCGCGCCCGACATGCTCACGCTCACGGCCCAGGTGCAGATCGCGACCGACCATGCCAAGGGCGCCTGCGCCCGGCTTTCCGGCCGCGATCCGCTCAAGCTCGAAGACAAGGAGACGAGCTTCACCGAGCTGCAGGCGCGGATCGGGAAGGTGCAGGACTATCTGAAGACATTTTCACCGGCCGACATCGACGGCTCGGAGGAGAAGGAGATCGCGCTCAAGCTTGGCGGGGGTGAGATGAAATTTCCCGGGATGCAATACCTGCTTCATTTCGCGACGCCGAACTTCTACTTCCACGTCACGACAGCCTACGCCATTTTGCGTCACAACGGCGTGCCGCTTGGCAAGACTGATTTCTTCGGTCGAGGATGAAGGCGCGGAGAGTGAAGGCCGGAGGATGAGGGGTCAGACACCCTTGACTTGGCGGCGGTTCCTGCGTCACACGCTCGACCGATATCAGCAGCCTGGAGCGGCGAAGATGGCCATAGCGTTTACTTTTCCGGGGCAGGGGAGCCAGACGGTCGGCATGGGCAAGGAACTGGCCGATGCCTTTCCCGAAGCGCGGGTCGTGTTCGAAGAGGTCGATGACGCGCTCGGCCAGAAGCTTTCCACGATCATGTGGGAGGGGCCGGAAGATGTCCTGACGCTCACCTCCAACCAGCAGCCGGCATTAATGGCGGTATCGGTTGCCGCGATCCGGGCAATGGAGGCGCGCGGTTTGTCGCTTGCCGACAAAGTCGCTTATGTGGCGGGCCATTCGCTCGGCGAGTATTCGGCGCTCTGCGCCGCCGGCGCCTTCACGCTTTCCGATACGGCGCGGTTGCTTCGCATTCGCGGCGACGCCATGCAGGAAGCCGTGCCCGCCGGCGAAGGAGCCATGGCCGCGATCCTCGGGCTCGACCAGGATGCGGTTGAGGCGGCATGCCGCGAGGCGTCCGCCAGATCGGCCTGCCAGATCGCCAACGACAATGGCGGCGGCCAGATCGTTATTTCCGGGACGAAGGCCGGCGTGGAAGATGCCGCCCGCCTCTGCACTGAGCGCGGCGCCAAGCGGGCCGTCATGCTGCCTGTCTCGGCGCCCTTCCATTCGGCGCTGATGGCGCCGGCGGCGGAGCGTATGCGAGCGGCTCTGGCCGAGGCTGCGATCAAGACGCCTGTCGTGCCGGTGGTAAGCAATGTCGCGGTCGCGCCGCTGACAGATCCAAAGGAGATCGCCGCCCGGCTGGTCGAACAGGTGACCGGGCGGGTGCGCTGGCGCGAAACGGTGGAATGGTTCGGCGCAAACGGTGTCGACACGCTCTACGAGATCGGCTCCGGCAAGGTGCTTTCCGGCCTTGCGCGCCGCATCAACCGGGAGATCGCCACGGTGCCGGTCAATACGCCGGCGGATGTGGAAGCGGCACTTTCGACGCTGGCATGAACTGAACCATCACGGGAATATACCCCCCTAGTATCCTGAAAAGGAACGACCCATGTTCGACCTGACCGGCAAAAAAGCCCTCGTAACCGGCGCTTCCGGCGGCATCGGCGAGGCGATCGCCCGCGCGCTCCATGCTCAGGGCGCGACCGTCGGACTGCACGGCACGCGCGTCGAGAAGCTGGAAGCGTTTGCCGGCGAACTCGGCGGGCGATCGCATGTCTTTGCCGCGAACCTCTCCGACCGCGATGCGGTGAAGGCGCTCGGCCAGAAGGCGGAGGAGGAACTCGGCGGCGTCGACATTTTGGTCAACAATGCCGGCATCACCCGCGACGGGCTTTTCGTCCGCATGTCGGACGAGGATTGGGACGCGGTCATCGAGGTGAACCTGAACGCGATGGCGCGGCTCACCCGCGAACTCACCCATCCGATGATGCGCCGCCGCTTCGGCCGCATCATCAATATCAGCTCGGTCGTCGGCGTCACCGGCAATCCGGGACAGACGAATTATGTCGCCTCGAAAGCCGGCATGATCGGCTTCTCCAAGGCGCTCGCCAACGAAATTGCCAGCCGCGGGATCACTGTCAACTGCATCGCGCCCGGCTTCATCGAATCGGCCATGACCGACAAGCTGAACGACAAGCAGAAGGAAGCGATCATGGGTGCCATCCCCATGAGGCGAATGGGCAAGGGCGACGAGATTGCCGCCGCCGCCGTATTCCTCGCTTCCACGGAGGCAGCCTACGTCACCGGGCAGACAATCCACGTAAACGGCGGGATGGCGATGATCTGATCGCCTTTTGGCCTTTTACCTGGCCGACCTTCATGCTATCCGCCCAATCGCCAGACGCCGTAGGGGGAAAACGGACGCCCGTCCGCCCCGAAGTCTTTTCGGCTTGATTAGCGGCCAGCCTGCCGCTAACGAAGACACGGAAACATGAATTCGAGGGTTCCCAAATGAGCGATACCGCAGAACGCGTCAAGAAAATCGTCGTCGAGCACCTCGGTGTTGACGCGGACAAGGTTACGGAGCAGGCGAGCTTCATCGATGATTTGGGCGCGGACAGCCTCGATACCGTCGAACTCGTCATGGCGTTCGAGGAAGAGTTCGGCGTCGAGATTCCAGATGATGCCGCCGAGACGATCCTCACCGTCGGCGACGCGGTCAAGTATATCGACAAGGCTTCATCCTGATTTCCCTGCCGCCCGGCAAAGGCGGGCGGTGCCCGATGCCGAACAAGGGAGAATTTAAATGAGGCGCGTCGTCGTTACCGGCATGGGCCTTGTTTCCCCCTTGGGCGTGGGCGTCGAGCATAGCTGGAAGGCTCTGCTCGACGGCAAGAGCGGTGCTCGCCGCATCGACACGTTCGAAGTGGAAGACATGCCTTGCAAGATCGCGAGCATGGTTCCGCGCGGCGATGGGGAGAACGGGACCTATAATCCCGACCGTTTCCTTGAAGCCAAGGACCAGCGCAAGATCGGCGATTTCATCGCCTATGGCATCGCCGCGGCCGATCTGGCGCTGGATGATGCCGGCTGGCACCCGAAGACACCGGACGAACAGAACTACACCGGTGTCACCGTCGGCTCTGGCATTGGCGGCATAGAAGGGATCGCGGAAAACTCGCTGATCCTGCACGAACGCGGGCCGCGCCGTATCAGCCCGTTCTTCATCACCGGCAATATCATCAATCTCGTTTCCGGGCAGATTTCGATACGGCACGGGCTCAAGGGCCCGAATCATGCCGTGGTGACCGCCTGTTCCACCGGCGCGCACGCGATCGGCGACGCCGCCAGGATGATAATGTTCGGCGATGCGGAGGTCATGGTCGCCGGTGGGGCGGAGGCCCCGATCGGCCGCCTCGCGCTTGCGGGCTTCTCGGCATGCAAGGCGCTCTCGACCCGCCACAACGATACGCCCGAACAAGCCTCGCGACCCTACGATCGCGACCGTGACGGCTTTGTCATCGCGGAAGGCGCCGGCGTCCTCGTGCTGGAGGAACTCGAACACGCCAAGGCGCGCGGAGCCCGTATCCACGCGGAAATCGTCGGCTACGGGATGAGCGGCGACGCGTACCATATCACGGCGCCGGCCGAGGACGGCGACGGCGCCTATCGTTGCATGGCGGCGGCACTCAGGAATGCCCGCCTCACGCCGGCCGATATCGACTACATCAACGCCCACGGCACCTCGACCATGGCCGATACGATCGAACTCGGCGCGGTGGAGCGGCTGGTCGGCAATGCCGCGTCGAAAATCTCCATGTCTTCGACGAAGTCGTCCATCGGCCACATGCTGGGCGCGGCCGGCGCGGCGGAGGCCATATTCTCGATCCTGGCGATTCGGGACGGGATCGCACCGGCCACGATCAATCTCGACAATCCGGCGGTGGAATCGGCGATCGACCTCGTGCCGAAAACGCCACGGAAACGGCCGATCGACATCGCCTTGTCGAACTCCTTCGGGTTCGGCGGCACCAATGCGTCGCTTGTCTTCCGTCGCTACGACGCTTGAGTTCCGGTGCGCCCGGGGGGCGTGTCGCGAAATTTGCCATATTCAAAGCTACTGTCCGCGTAGCAGCCAACCGTGAATGACACGCAGCGACCCTGGATAAGCACTGCGAATGACCGATTACAGCGGCGATGAGGATCGTTCCGGCAAGGGCGGGGCCGGAGAGCCTGCTCCCATGCCGAAATCCGCCTACGAAACACTCGCACCAGCCTCGGGCGCGCGCGCGGCGAGGCGTTCACGACAGTCGCGCAACCAGTTTGTCGTTTTTCTGAATTTTCTCGTCTCCGGCGTTGTCCTTCTGACGATCGCAACCGGGTTCGGCATCTATATCGGCAAACAGATCTTCGACGGAAAAGGGCCTTCCACTCAGGACGCGGTCTTCATGGTCAAGCCGAAGACCGGGGCCAACGCCATCGCCGGCGATCTGGAAGAACGCGGCCTCGTCAGCGACGCGCAGATCTTCCGGATCGGCATCCAGGTCTACGGCAACCAGGGCAAGCTCAAGGCGGGGGAATACGCCATTCCCGCCGGTGCCTCCATGCATCGGATCATGGATATACTGAGGAGCGGCAAATCGATCCTGCATTCGCTGACGATCCCTGAGGGGTTGACGGTGGCGCAGGCGTTCGACCGGATATCCAAGGACGACGTTCTGGTCGGAGAAATGCCGGCCCAGGTGCCGCCGGAAGGCAGCCTGGCTGCGGACACGCAGCAATTTACCCGTGGCGCAACCCGGCAGGAAATCATCGACAGGATGACAGTCGAACAGAAGAAGCTGGTTCGGTCTATCTGGGAGAAGCGTGCGCCGGACCTGCCGCTCAAGGACATCAACGAGTTCGTGACGCTGGCTTCGATCGTCGAGAAGGAAACCGGAGTGCCGGAGGAGCGGCCGCGCGTGGCGGCGGTCTTTATCAACCGGCTCAAGCACCATATGCGCCTGCAGTCCGACCCAACGATCATCTACGGGCTGTTCGGGGGTGAGGGCCGGCCGGCAGGGCGCCCGATCTTCCAGTCGGACATGGAAAAGCCGACACCCTACAATACCTACCTCATCGACGGGTTGCCGCCGACACCGATCGCCAATCCGGGCCGCGCGGCGCTCGAGGCCGTCGCCCACCCGGCGGATACGGTTGATCTCTATTTCGTCGCTGATGGAACGGGGGGGCATGCGTTCGCCTCGACGCTGGCCGAGCACAACCGCAACGTTGCCCGCTGGCGCAAGATCGAGAAGGAACGGAAGGAAGCGGAAGGCGCCGGCGCCGCACCGCAAACCGGCACCGCTCCGCCCGATTGATCCCATCTTGCAAGCGACAATTCGCATCTGAGCCGCTATGAGACGATGCGAATAGCCGAGGTAGCCGGACCGGTTCGGCCTGCGAAGGCGAGGGGTGGATTTTGATGGCATTGCAGAGCATGACGGGGTTTGCCCGCGCGACGGGCGCCCATCCGGGCAATGCCTTCGCCTGGGAACTCAAATCCGTCAACGGCAAGGGGCTCGAGGCACGATTGCGCCTGCCTCCTGGGCTCGAACGGATCGAACAGCCGGCGAAGCAGGCTTTCCAGAAGCGGTTTTCGCGGGGCCAGTTCTATGCCGCCCTGAATTTGACCAGGCAGGGCGCGGAGGCCGCCCCGATCGTCAACGAAACGCTGCTGAACGAGGTCGCCGCTCTGGCGAAGCGGCTGGAGAAAGAGTTCGGCCTCGCGCCGGCGCACGCCGACGGATTGCTTGCGCTGCGCGGCGTGCTGGAGTTTGCCGATCCGCTTGCTACCGAGGAAGAGGCGGCTGCGTTCGACACGGCCATCATGGCGGCGTTGGATGAGGCGCTGGCGGGGCTCGAAAAGGCCCGCCTCGAAGAGGGCGCGGCGCTCGGTCGGCTGCTGCTCGGCCATGTGGACGAAATCGAGGCACTGACGCTGAAGGCGCAGGCCGATCCGTCGCGCGAGCCGCAGACGATCCGCACGAAACTTGCCGAGCAGGTTCGACTGGTCATGGACGCCATGCCCACCCTGGACGAAAGCCGGCTCAACATGGAGGCGGCATTCCTCGCGACGAAGGCCGATATCCGCGAGGAGATCGACCGGCTGAAGACACATGTGGCATCGGCGCGGTCGTTGCTCGGCACCGGTGGGCCGGTCGGGCGCAAGCTCGATTTTCTTTCACAGGAATTCATCCGCGAATCGAATACGTTGTGCTCCAAATCGAACGCGGCAGCGATAACCGCGATAGGCCTTGAATTGAAAGCGGTAGTGGACCGCTTTCGCGAACAGGTCCAAAATCTGGAGTAGCGCATGGTAGAAGATGCGTCCGCCATCCGTCGCCGCGGGCTGATGCTGGTGCTTTCCTCCCCGTCAGGGGCAGGAAAATCGACGATCGCGCGCAATTTGCTCGAAAGCGATCCGTCGCTGGAGCTTTCCGTCAGTGTCACGACGCGCCCCCGGCGGGCCAGCGAGATCGATGGGGTCCATTACCATTTCGTCTCGCGGCGCGAATTCGAGCGGCTGCGTGATTCCGATGCCCTGCTCGAATGGGCGGAGGTGCACGGCAATTTTTACGGCACTCCGCGTGAGCCGGCCGAATCGGCCATGGCGGCCGGCCGCGACATGCTGTTCGATATCGACTGGCAGGGTGCCGTGCAGCTCAACGAGAAAATGCGGGCGGACATCGTCTCGGTGTTCATCCTGCCACCCTCGATGCACGAATTGAAATCGCGGTTGAAACGCCGTGCCGAGGATTCGGATGCAACGATCGAGACGCGGCTGAAGAATGCCCGCATCGAGATCGAGCACTGGCGCGAATATGACTATGTGGTGATCAATGAGGATTTGGATCGCGCCTTCGCCGCCGTTCGCGCGATCGCGATCGCCGAACGGCTCCGCCGCGACCGCCGCCCCGGCCTTTTCGATTTCGTCTCCGGCCTGCTGGCGGAGCAGCCAGTCTAAATCTTCATTTCGCCTGTCGTCCCGTTGGCCAGCGATACGAACTCCGCGATCGAAAGCGTCTCCGGCCGCCGTGTGCCGTCGATACCGGCGGCGGCGAGCAGGACATCTCCGCCGAGTGCCTTCAGGCTCTGTCTCAGCATCTTGCGGCGCTGGCCGAAGGCGGCGCGCGTTGTTCGTTCGAGCGCGGAAAGATCGGTCTTCAGCGGCGCCTCGCGGGGGATAAGCTGCACCACCGAGGAAGTGACCTTCGGCGGTGGCGTGAAGGCCTGGTGGGGCACGTCGAAAAGGATATTCGCCTCCGTCCGCCAGCCGGCAAGCACGCCGAGCCGGCCGTAGGCGCCGGTGCCGGGTTTCGCCACGATGCGCTCGGCCACCTCGCGCTGGAACATCAGCGTCATTGAGGCATAAAAAGGCGGCCATTCCGCCGTCGTCAGCCAGCGGATCAGGAGTTCGGTCCCGATATTATAGGGCAGGTTGGCGACGATCCGGACCGACTTGTCTCCTGCAAGCGTGGCAAGGTCGATTCGAAGCGCGTCCGCGGCGACAACCTCCAGCCGGCCGGGATAGCGGGCGGATATCTCCTCCAGCGCCGGGAGACAGCGCTCGTCGCGCTCGATAGCGATGACCTTCGCCGCGCCGTTGAAAAGCAGCGCGCGCGTCAAGCCGCCGGGACCTGGCCCGACCTCGATAACAGTGGAGGCAGCAAGGTCTCCGGCCGCCCGCGCGATCTTTCCGGTAAGGTTCAGGTCGAGCAGGAAATTCTGGCCGAGCGCCTTTTTCGCGGCGAGGCCGTGGCGCTGGATGACGTCACGAAGCGGCGGCAGGCCGTCCTGGCTCATCGCGCGCCCGCGCGGCTTTCATGATCGGCGAGCGTACGCGCGAGTTTCAGCGCGGCGATCAGACTGTCGGGACGGGCGACGCCTTTGCCGGCGATCTCGAAGGCCGTGCCGTGGTCGGGCGAGGTACGGATGAAGGGCAGCCCGAGCGTCACGTTGACCGCCTGGTCGAAGGCAAGTGCCTTAGCGGGGATGAGCGCCTGGTCGTGATACATGCAAAGGGCCGCATCGTACCGGGCGCGGGCGGCGGGATGGAACATGGTGTCGGCGGGGAGGGGACCGAAGGCGTCGATCCCTTCGCCGCGCAGCACTTCGATCGCGGGGCCGACGACGAGATCTTCTTCCTGGCCGATCGTACCGCCTTCGCCGGCATGCGGATTAAGGCCAGAAACCGCCAGTCGCGGGTTTGCGATGCCGAAGCGGCGCGCGAGGTCGTGCGCCGTGATGCGGCCCGTCTCCACGATCATGTCCTCGGTGAGGGCGCCCGGCACTTCTACGAGCGGGACATGGATGGTTACGGGAACCGTGCGCAGATCCGGGCCGGCCAGCATCATGATGGGCGTAATTCTGCGGCCGGTGGCTCGTGCTGCGAGATGCGCCAGGAATTCCGTGTGGCCCGGAAAACCGAACCCCGCCTCGTAGAGGCTCTTCTTGGCAATCGGGCATGTAACGACGGCATCGGCGCGGCCTTGAAAGACGTCAGCCACCCCACGTTCGATGGCTTCGATGATACCGGGCGCATTGCCCGGATCGGCCGCGCCGGCTTCGTCACGGAAGGTGTTTTCAAGCCGAACCACGGGCAGTGCGTCGGCGAAGGCGTGTTCCGCGCCCCGGGGATCGGTTTCCACGATCGGAACCGCATGCCCTGCCTGCCGCACGCGGGCGGCCATGAGATTCGGATCGCCGAGCAGGTAGAAAGCCGGAATACGTTCGCGTTCGCGCCTTCGCCACGCTTCGGCGGCGATTTCGGGGCCGATGCCGTTGGGGTCGCCGGAGGTCAGCGCAAGGACAGGCATATCGTAATCCGACGGAAAGCGGGCTCAGCCGGCGCGGACCGCAACCGGCAAAACCATCTATCAGAAGGCTCGGCTACCGTTCAATGATGACGGCCTTGTCTCGGAGTTCCTTCGTATACTTCTTGCTGAGTTCCTCGACCTTCTTGTCCTGCCCTTCGCCGGTCTGGAAGGCCAGCTCGGCTACCCGGTCGTCCGAGACCTGCCGTTCGGAGCAGATGGCGATGAATTCCACGCCGCGGTCGGTCACCCTTACCTGAGTCGCTTCGCCCGACTTGGTCTTCTTGATCGGGTCGGCCCAGTCCGGCGGCAGTTCCGGCGCCAGCACGCGGCCGAGATCGCGCACCGTCACATCGATCAGGCCCTTGGTGATATTGCGTGTCTTGTCGCATCCGGCAAAGCGCGCCCTAAGCGCCTGCGCTTCACGCTTACGCTTGCCGAGGATCGCGCCCCGCTCCCGCTTCGGTACCACGAAGATCACCTGTTGCAGGGTGTATTCCGTGGCTGACGGCTTCTCCCCGCCCTTCTTGAGCATCGCTTCCACAGCGGAGCGGGCGGAGTTGCCGCCTTCGGCGCGCGAGCGGGCGCCCAGCGCCTGACCCCACCCCATCTGCACACGGATGAACTGCTTGAAGTGGTCCGCAGTGACGCCCATCCTTGCCAGCACCTGCGTGAGCTGAGCGGGCGACATCTTGTTTTTCTTGGCGAAATTCGCGAACGCCTGGTCCACCGCCTGGTCGGTGATGTTGACATGCAGGCGGCGCATTTCGATGTCGCGCAGCGTCTGGTCAATCATGTCCTGTTTGGCGTCGGCCGGCGACTTATGCTGAAGTTTCAGGAATGCGGCGCGGCGCTGGATATCGTAGTTCGTGATCGGGATGTTGTTGACGATCACCTTGACTTCACTGGCGTACGCAGCCTGCGGGATGAAGAGTGGCGCTGAAACCGCAGAAACGGAGAAAACCGCCAGGCCCGCTGCCACGAGGGTGTTCCTGAAGATGTTCATCGCTAGCTTCCTGGTTCGATGGCGGTTCGGCTCAAAACAACCGGTTCTCTACGGCGAAAGGATGACACAGCGTAAATGGCTAGTTCTGCTGTGGGAACATCTTCCCCGTGTTACTGCCGAAATCGCCGATAGTCCGGAACGAGATGTTGAAGGAAACGTTCGTGCGCCTCTCGTTCGACAGAACATTATACGATTGCCCGACGCCTAGATTGAAACCGAAACAATCGTCCAGATAGCCGACGCCGAACGCATCGGCTGTTATGGCGTCGTACTGCATGTCGTAGGTTGTCGTTCCAAAAACGCGCCAGTATTGGGCAAAGCCGGCCGCAGCGGTCAGGGTGACCTGCTCGCGGTCCTTGTTGAAGCCGTAAAGCGGTTGAGCCTCGATATAGGCATAGCGCGCCGCAAGCGAGAAGGCTGTGCTCGCATAACCCGCCCGGGCCTCCAGGCGCCGGGCGGAAAAACTATCCTTATCGAAACGACCCGCGGTCGCGAAAGACAATCCGTTCGGAGCGCTGACGCCGATGAGCGCCACATAGTCGGACCGGTCAGTTTCCAGACCGGAAAAGGCGCCGGCATTGACCAGGTCCGGTTCGGCGTAAGGATTATCTCCCGCAAGCTGGAAGGATTGTCCGAATATACCGTTGGCGCTCCAGCCATTGTTGAAGCTGCC
This sequence comes from Mesorhizobium koreense, assembly GCF_031656215.1. Taxonomy (NCBI): domain Bacteria; kingdom Pseudomonadati; phylum Pseudomonadota; class Alphaproteobacteria; order Hyphomicrobiales; family Phyllobacteriaceae; genus Mesorhizobium; species Mesorhizobium koreense. The sequence goes on from NZ_CP134228.1 coordinate 3,011,120, forward strand.
CGTATAACGGAAGCCCAGATTGGCGCGGGTGCCGCCTTCTATCCGGTCGTAGCCGGAGAATTTGTCTTCGTCGAAGAGGCTGGTAGCGTCGAAGACCATGCTCTGGGCGTCTTCGTTGGGGATGCCGAGCGTATCCGAATACGGCGCGTCGGGACGGACGAAAATCTGCGCCACCGGCTCGATTATGTGCGATGCGCCGGGGGTGGAGAACAGGATCGGCCAGGCGACTTCCAGCCCAGCCGTCGCCATGTAGCGGTAGTAGTCGGAGCGGATATCCGATCCTACCCCGAGGTTGCCAGCCATGCTGTTGATCGATGCACGGCTTAACCCGGAATAGTTGGCGTAAATCGCGTCACCGCGCAGCCCGAGCGACGGCGTGATCACGATGCCCAGATCGGTGATGAACTGGCGCCGCCACTTAACTTCAGCGGTGAAGCGGGTGTCGGAGCCTTCGATGCCCTGGATTGCGAATGGCGTAGACGTTGAATCAAGAGATTCTTGTAGGTTCGACCGGTAAAGCGACTGGACGTTCGCGTTGAAGGTCAGTTCACCGCCCGCCACTGGCTCATTGGGCGTATAGGAATAGTCAAGCGACGGCAGCACCCATGGTTGCTTGTCGTCGAGCCTGTCTGGATTGTTGTTCAGGACATTTTCCTGCACATTGAACTTCATGAAGCGCAGGTCGAAATAGTTCCGGTCGTTCAGGCCGGTGAGATAGACCTGATTGCGACGGTAATAATCATTGAACCCGTTGAGCTCATAGGTCTTGGAAAAATTCTTGTCCGACTGAACGAGAACGTCCCAGCCAAACGTCCAGCGCGGGTTGATCTGGAACTTGCCCTGGGTTCCGACCATACCGCGCCAACGGTTGGGATCGCCAGCGTCGCCGCGGTCGACGGTGCTACGGTCGAAAGCTCCGGGATCCTGCTGACGAATGCCGGCGGCGGTGATGCTGTAGGAACCGTTGTTGAATTTCTGGCGGAATTCCGCCTCGCCGAAAAAGCCCTGGTTGGCGTAGTAGGTCGGGTAGAGCGTGATGTCGTAGGTCGGCGCCAGAGCCACGTAGAAGGGTTGCCTGTAACCGAAGCCAAGATCGTTGTTGAACGAGAATCTCGGCATGAGCAGGCCGGTCTTCCGTTTGACCGTCGGGTCGGGAATCTCGAACTGCGGGAAATAGGCGATCGGCAGACCGAAGAATTCGAAGCGCGAGTGGAGGAAGCGGATCGTCTTGGATTGGCCGTTCCACACGACCGTCTTCGCCTTGATGCGCCAGACCGGCGGCTTGTTCGGCTTGTCCTCGCAGGGCGCGCAAGCGGTATAGACGCCACGATTGAAGATGGTCACCGCGCCGCCGGCGCGCTCGGCGCTATCCGCGCCCATATAGGTCTTTTCCGGTGTTTCGACGCGCAGCGCGTTGACGAAGCCATCGCGGAAATCGTCGGTGACGTCCATTTCGTCGGCGAAGATGTGGTTTTTCTTCTTGTCGACGACCTCGACACTGCCGCTGGCAAGAACCCGGCGGGTCGTCCGATTATAGACTACCCTCTGCGCGACGAGGTGATTGCCGCCATATTCGATCTGGACATTGCCGGCGGCCGTGACGGTATTCTTGTCGCGATCGAAAATAAGATTGTCGGCCTCGAGCAGCATCTGCTCGCCTTGCGGGACCGAAGCGCTCGATCCGAGCATCTGCGCGCGTGTCGTATCCGCCGGGAGGAGAGCAGCGGCGAGAACACAAGCCATCGCTGTCGCGCCAACAAGGCGCGCCAGGCGGGCCGGCCTGCCGTTCACCCCTTTCCCCATCAACCGTCCTCCTTGTGCAGCAGAAAGGTTATCCCGAAAAACATTGCAACCACGACCGGGAACCAGGCTGCTGCCACGGGCGGCACGATTCCCGCGCTTCCGAAGGCTTTGACCAGTACCGAAACGACATAAAGCAGAAACCCAGCAAGGATGCCACCCAGAATCATGGGCGCCGACTGTCCCATTCGCACAAAGCGCATGGAGACGGTAGCCGCAATAAGCGTCATTGCGACCAGTAGCCACGGTAGCGCGACCAGCGAATGATATTGCATCGCAAATCCGCCGGCGTTGAGCCCGAAGGAATGCGCGGCACGAATCTTCCTGCCCAGTTCGTAGAAGGGGATCGTCTCCGGATCCGCAAGGGTCTCTTCAATGAATTCCGGCGTCAATCCGGACTTCACCGTCGTCGATTCCCTGTGGATGACCTCTTTTCCCGGCCGGTACTCGGTGACGCCTTTCAATAGCCAGGCGCCTTTCTCGAGCGCTGCCGTCTTGGCGTCGATGCGTTCGCTGATCGAACCGTCCTTATCCAGCCTCAGGAACGTGGCGTCGCTCAGCAACTGACCCCTCTTGGCCGTCTTGGTCGCACCGATGATCGTGGTGCCTTCGTCCGTCTGCTGCCTGAGCCAGGGGATGATGTCGTCGTTCGAGGATGAGGGATCCACCCCATGCATGACGGCATCGACCAACTCGGCCTGCGAAAGCGCTTTTGCCGCCAGCGGATTGAAGGCCAGCACCGTCAGGACGCCGATCAGGAGGCTTGCCAGGCAAAGCGGGGCCAGAAACTGCCAGGCCGATACGCCGGTCGATCGCGCGATGACGAGTTCGTGCTTGCGGTTGAGCGCCATCAGCGTGCCCATGGCGGAAAACAGCACGATGAACGGGATCGCGGTCTGGATGATCAACGGCACCCTGAGCGCCGAGATCAGCATGGCGAGGCCAAGCGAATAGTTTGGCAGGCTTGAAGTCCGCCGCGAGAATTCGGTGAAGTCCGCCAGGTAGGAAATGATCAGGACGCCGGCAAAAAACTGCACGGTGAAGATCAGATAGCGGCGGAAGAAATACCAGAAGAGCGTGCGCCCGATCATCGTCGCTCTCCTCCGCCCTCGCCGGGGCTGGAGACCAGGCCGACGGATGAGCCAAGTCGCCGGATATGCTCGACAAGGTCGCTGGTCCGGTCGACCCAGGACTGGGCGACCCGCGGCACCTTGTGGAAGGCGACCAGCACGGCGAAGATGACGATCCCCGAAAGCGGCACCAGATAGCAGAGCAAGGCGCTGACCAGGCTCTGTCCGGAATTGCCGACCACCAGGAAACCGACGCTGCGGAATGCGAGCGCGATGAGCACGGAGAGCCCCAGGCTCCACAACCGCTCATCCCTGTTCGAGCGGGCGGCTCCGCCGAAATAGACGGCAATCAGGCCGAAGAGCAGCGGATAAAGCCATTCGGAGAAGCGCCGGTGGATCTCGCCGCGAATCTGGGCGGGGGCGCTCTTCACGATCGGGTCGTTCGGATCGGGCGAGAAGAGATAGGTGGTGCTCCTCTCCTTGGGGTAATAGGTGGTCGTGCGCTGGCTGGCGTCGAAAGTGGCGAAGTCGAGCGCGTAGGAGGCGAAGGTGATCGTCGATATCTGCCCTGTCTCCTGGTTCTTTCGCTGAATTTCGCCCTGCTGCATGACCAGGAAATTGTTGCCGTCGACCGTGCGGATCGCACCGCGTTTGGCATAATAGATGAGCTGCATTTGCGGGTTGCGCAGATCGACGATGAAGATGCCGCCGAAATCGCCGCCGGGCAGTTGTTCGTCGATCTGGATGTAGAGGTTTTTCGAGACGCGCTTGAAAGTGCCCGACTGCACTGCGAAGCTCATGAGATCGGCGCTCGCGGCGCTGACTATTTCGCGCAATTGACGATTCGACCAGGGCTCGACGAAAAGCGAGGAGGCGAGGCTGATGAGCGTCATCGCGACCGCGATCAGCATGACCGGTTTGGCGATGAGCAGGTTCGAGCCGCCCGATGCTTCGATCACCGCCAGTTCGGAATCGCCGTTCATTGCGTTGAGGTTCTGCGATGCGCCGATCAGCAGCGCGAAGGGCATTACCAGCATCGCCATGGCCGGGACGAGAAACAGGGCGAGCTTCAGGAACGTGCCGAGGGACTCCCCCGATTCGGTCAGGATATTGACGCGCAGCAGCACCTGCGTTGTCAGCACGATCGCAGTGGTCGCGCAAAGCGTTGTCAGCGAGAGCGCCAGGACACGCCGGAAGATATAGCGCTCTATCAGCTTCATTATGGTACGCACCAACCCGCCGTTCGGCCCGAACGCAATGGACCGCGCCCATGCGCCGCAACGACGATACGCGACCGCCATACCCGCCCTGAGGCGGCATGGAACGGGAGATTGGCTAAAAATAGGCGAATGAGCACGGTTAAAAATTTCATAACAGTTTCTGTGTCGCAAATTCAGTCTTGTATTTCAATCCGTTGGAGCAATCTCTGCCGATCTCGCCGCAGGGATATCCAGGTGCTTCCAGTGGTGCTTACGACCTTTGCGGTCATGACAGGCAAACATCTCCTTTCGAGCCGGGAAAAACTTCTGCCGGCCAGCGGGAAGACGGCAAAATGCTTGCGTTTGCGCCTGAAACCCCCAAGATCGGCTGTCAAATCTGGAATCATCGCGCGAGTTACAATTCATGTCCCGTAAGATCGAGGTTACGTTCTCCCGCTCGCCAAAGGCCGGTTCTGGAGCAAGTATGGGGCTGGCCGTCCTGCTTGCGACGGAAGACGGGGGCATCGGCGAGGCGGCCGCGTCGGTCGATCCGGCCAACTCGGTCGAGCGCGCGATGCGCGTTGCCGAGTTCAAGGGCAGGGCGATGGCGACGCTGGACATTCTCGCTCCCGCCGAATCCCCAGCCAACCGCATCCTTGTCATCGGCGTCGGCGACCCGCGAACCGTCACGGAGCATGACTGGGCGCGGCTTGGCGGACAGATTTGCGCGAAGTTCGACAAGGCGACGAAGGTGACGATATACCTCTCGCTTCCCGGCGCCGAGATCGGAGGCGCCCAGGCAGCCGAGATGGCGATGGGCATCCTGCTCCGGGCCTATCGCTTCGACCGCCACAAGACCAAATCCGACGACGGCGAGAACGACGCCGATGCGGGGACAGTGAAGGTCACGATTGTCACGCCGGCGGCGGCCGCCGCGAAAAAGGCCTTCGAGGATGCCGAAGCCGTTGTCGGCGGTGTCACCCTGGCGCGGGACCTGGTCAACGAACCGGCGAACGTTCTGGGCCCGCTTGAATTCGCGGCGAAAGCCAAGGAGCTTTCCAAGCTTGGCGTCAAGGTCGAGATCCTCACCGAAAAGGAGATGAAGAAGCTCGGCATGGGTTCTCTGCTCGGCGTCGCGCAGGGTTCTCCGCGCGGGGCGCGGATGGCGATTATGCGATGGGACGGCGGCAAGGCCAGGGAAAAGCCGGTCGCATTCGTCGGCAAGGGCGTCACCTTCGACACCGGCGGCAACTCGATGAAGACAGCATCCGGCATGGAAGACATGAAGGGCGATATGGGGGGCGCCGCGGCGGTGACCGGGCTGATGTACGCACTGGCCACGCGCAAGGCGAAGACTAATGCTGTCGGCATCATCGGCCTGGTCGAGAACGCTGTCGATGGTCACGCGCAACGTCCAGGCGACATCGTCACCTCCATGTCGGGGCAGACGATCGAAGTGCTCAATACCGATGCCGAGGGGCGGCTGGTGCTGGCCGACGCGCTCTGGTACTGCGCCGACCGTTTCCAGCCGAAATTCATGGTCAACCTGGCGACCTTGACTGGCGCCATCATCGTGGCGCTCGGGCAGCATTATGCCGGCCTTTTCTCCAACAACGACGAACTGGCCGACCGGCTTGCCGCCGCCGGTGTCGCGACCGCCGAAAGGGTATGGCGCATGCCGCTCGGCCCGGAATACGACAAGCTGATTGAGTCCAGGAACGCCGACATGAAGAATATCGGCGGCCGCCATGGCGGCGCGATCATCGCCGCGCAATTCCTGCAGCGCTTCGTCAAGGACACGCCCTGGGCGCATCTCGACATTGCCGGCACGGCGCTCGGGGCGCCTGCCAACGAGATCAACCAGTCATGGGCGTCCGGCTTCGGCGTCAGGCTGCTCGACCGCCTGGTGCGCGATAATTACGAAGGATAACCTTCGAAATGGCCGAGGTGCTGTTCTACCATCTGACGGAATCCACCCTGGAGAAGGCGCTGCCGACGCTCCTGGAGAAAAGCATCGGGCGCGGATGGCGGGCCGTCGTGCAGACGGGGAGCGAGGAAAGGCGCGATGCGCTAGATCAGCATCTGTGGCTCTATCGTGACGATTCCTTCCTGCCGCACGGCGCCGACCACGAACCGCATGCCGCCGAACAGCCGGTCATTCTCACCGCCGGCCCGGTCAACCCGAACGGCGCGCTGATAAGATTCCTGGTCGACGGAGCATCACCCCCGCCGCTCGATGGCTACGAGCGGGCGGTCTTCCTGTTCGACGGTAACGACGAAGGACAGATCGAAGCGGCACGCGGCCATTGGAAGGCGCTGAAGGGTGACGGTCACAGCGTCACCTATTGGCAGCAGACGCCGGAAGGCCGCTGGGAGCAGAAGGCGTAGAAAAGGGCGCTGGCCTCTGTCGTCGCCGCCTCCGAGGCGTTGATTCCCGAAACTCTTGCTTTGCTTCGCTCGCTGACGAAGTCGGGAATGACGGTTATCCCTTGGCGATTCTGTAAATCGGCAACGTTGAGGGCTACGAAAGCGGAAGATGAATCTCCACCATTCCCGATCTCGTGGGTGACCGTAAGGAGCGGAGAGTGTCGGGAATCGATGCCTCGACGGCTCTGCAGGCCGAGGCGGATCAGGGCATTTGTCGTGAGCCGACAGAACCTTACGCCGGGTGCATCGCCTCCGCATCCGGCATCTCCGCTTCTGCCGGGAGGTCCTTCACCGCGATGAAGCTGTAGAACATCGGCACCACGAACAGCGTGAAGCAGGTGCCGATCAGGATACCGGAAAAGATGACGAGGCCCATCGAATAGCGCGAGGCCGCACCGGCGCCTGCCGCCATGATCAGCGGCACCACGCCGAGGGACATCGCCGCCGTCGTCATCAGGATCGGGCGCAGGCGTACCTTGGCCGAGGCGATGATGGCGTCGTGCCGCGACAGCCCATGCTCGCGCCGCTGCTGGTTGGCGAACTCGACAAGCAGGATGCCGTGCTTGGTGATGAGGCCTATCAGTGTGATAAGCCCGACCTCCGTATAGATGTTCAGCGTGCCGAGGCCGAGGTTGAGCGGCAGCATTGCGCCGAAGATCGACAGCGGCACCGCCATCATGATGATGAACGGGTCGCGGAAACTCTCGAACTGGGCACAGAGCACCAGATAGATGACGATAATCGCCAGAGCGAAGGCGATCAGGATCGTATTGCCGGTCTCGATCTCGACGCGTGACTGGCCGGAATAGTCGATGAAAAAGCCGTCCGGCAGCATCGGACGCGCGATATCGACGATCTGCTGCAACCCGTCGCCGGTCGTCACCCCCGGCAGCGGCAGGGCCGAGATCGTGGTGGAGTTCAATTGGTTGAACTGTTCGATCGCCGCCGGCGAGGCGTTGGTCGAGATATGCACGACAGCGGACAATGGCACCATCTTGCCGGTCATGCTGCGCACGAAATAACGGCCGAGATCGTTCGGATTGCCGCGGAAACTCTGCGGCACTTGCGGCACGATATCGTAGCTGCGCGAATCGCGGTCGAACTGAGCCACCTCGGCGCCGGCCACGAAGGTGCCGAGCGTAGTGGCGATGTCGCTTATCGGCAGGTTGAGCGCGGCCGCCCGATCGCGGTCGATGGTCACCGTCACCTGCGGCGCGTCGAAGGCGAGCGAGTTCTGCACGATGATGAAACGCCCGGTCGCCTGAGCCGCGTTCTTGATCTTCTCGCCGATTTCATAGACCTGGCTGGCGTCGCCGGTCGACTGGATGACGACCGAAATCGGCAATCCGCCTCCCGTCCCGGGCAGCGAGGAGGGTGCGAATACCAGCGCTTGCACGCCCGCCACCTTCGAAATCCGGTTCTGGATGTCCTGCTGGATCTCCTTTTGCGAGCGCGAGCGGTCGGCCCAATCCTTCAGTGCCCAGACGGAGAAGGCGGAGTTTGTCTGGCCATTCAACCCGGCGATCGAGAAGCGCGCCTTCACCTCTGGAATATCCTGGGTAAGGCCGGCGATCTGGTCAATATAAAGCTGGGTGTAAGGGGTTGTCGCGTAGCGCGGCGCGGTTACCAGCGAGAAGAGCGCGCCCTGGTCTTCCTCGGGTGCCAGCTCGCTCGACGTGTTGAAGAAGATGAAGACGGTGAGCGCCATCAGCGGCAGGGCAATCAGAAGCGTTACCGGCCGGTAGTTGAGCGAGCCGCTGACCAGTCGCTCGTAGCGATCCGCCACCCGGTCGAAGGTGTTGTCGACGAAATTCTGGAAACGGCTGTGACCGCCGGCTTTCAAGATGCGCGCCGACATGGCGGGCGTGATGGTGAGCGCGACGAAGCCGGAAATGATGACCGAGCCGGCCAGCGTGAAGGCGAATTCCTTGAAGAGCGCGCCGGTGAGGCCGCCTGTGAAGGCGAGCGGCGCGAAGACGGCGGCGAGGGTGATCGTCATCGCGATTACCGGTTCGGTGATCTCGACCATGCCCTTGAAGGCCGCCTGCATGGGCGACAGGCCTTCCTCGATGTGGCGGTGGATGTTTTCCACCACCACGATGGCGTCGTCCACAACAAGGCCGATCGCCAGCACCATCGCAAGCAGCGAGAGCAGGTTGATCGAGAAGCCGACAGCGTAGAGAAGGAAGCATACGCCGATCAGCGAAAGTGGGATGGTGACGATCGGCATCAGCACGGAGCGGAACGATCCGAGGAAGAGCAGGATAACGACAATGACGATGGCAACCGCCTCGGCGATCGTCTTGAAAACCTCCTCGATAGACGCGCTGATGGTCTCCGTCGCGTCATAGACCATGGTGATCGTCATGCCGGGCGGCAGCGTTCCCTGAAGCGCCGGCAGGTCCTTGATGACGCCCGCTGCCGTGTCGAGCGGGTTGGCGGCCGGCGTCGGGAAGATGCCGATGAAGGTGCCCGGCTTGCCATTGAAATTGACGATGGTGTCGGTGTTCTCTGCGGCTAGTTCCACCTTTGCGATGTCATGCAGGCGGACCACGCTGTCACCGCTGCCTTTAAGCGGCAAATTGCCGAAGGCTTCCGGTGTCTGCAAGGTCGAACGGACGGTGATGGCGTTCGCTACCAGGTTGTTCTGCGTCTTGCCGGGCGCCGACAGGAAGTTTGACGAGTTGATCGCGCTCAGCACTTCCGAAGCCGTAAGGCCGCGCGCGGCGAGCCGCACCGGGTCTATCCAGATGCGCATCGAATAGTCGGCAGCGCCGAGCACCTGTACCTGCGCGACGCCCTCGACGGTGGAGAGGCGGGGGCGGATCACCCGCTCGATATATTCGGTGATCTGTTCCGGCGTCATGTTGGGGTTTTGCACGGCCAGATACATGATCGCGAATTGCTGGCCGGTTCCCTTGACGATCACCGGATCCTTGGATGCGGAGGGCAGCTTGCTTTTCACCTGCTGCACTTTGGACAGCACGTCGGTCAGGGCGGAGTCGGGGTCGGAACCGAGTTTCATATTCACCGTCACGACGCTGGTCGACGGGCTGCTCTGCGAGGTGACGTAGTCGATGTTCTCCGTCGTCGCGACGGCCTCGGCGATCGGCGCTGTGATAAAGCCCTGGATGAGTTCCGGGCTGGCGCCGGGATAGGCGGTCGTGACCGTGATCGCCGTCTCAGCAACCTCGGGATATTCCCGGATCGCGAGATTGAAGATGCCCTGGAAACCCAGAAGCAGGATCAACGCGGCAACGACGGTCGAGAGGACCGGTCGGCGGATGAAGAGCGCGGAAAAGTTCATTGCGAACCATCCCCGGCGGGATTCGCCTTGACCTGCGACGGTTCCACCGAATTGTCGATCGTGACGGCGGCGCCATTGGTCAGCCGGTTCTGGCCGGCGTTGACGATCACATCACCCGGCTTCACACCGTCCTTGATCTCGATCCGGCCTTCGGATTGGCGGCCGATCTTCACAAAGACCTGGTGGGCGACGAGGTTCTGGTTCTTGTCGGCCTCGTCGACCTTGCCGGTCGTGGCCTTGCCGTCCTTGTCGGCCAGTGCGACGACATAGATGAAGTCGCCATAGAGGCTGGTGGTAAGCGCCGTCTCGGGCAAGGCGATGATATTGTCCTCGGCCGGAAGCTCAACCCTGACTTGCGCGAACTGGCCCGGTGTCAGCGCGCCGTTCGGATTGGAAATCTCGGCGCGGACGGAAACCAGCCTGGTCGACGGATCGACCTTCGGGTCGATGCCGATCACCTTGCCTTCGAATTTGAGGTCGTCGCCGGTCAGGCCGAGTCGCACTTTCTGGCCGATCTTGAGGTCAGGCAGCTGTTGTTCCGGCACGGTGAAATCGACGCGCATCGTGTCGAGATCCTGCAGTGTCGCCACGACGTTGCCCGGCGTCAGATACTGGCCGACATCGATCTGAGGAATGCCGATCGTGCCGCTGAAGGGCGCGGTAAGCCGCTTCTGGTCAAGCACGGCCTGAAGGCTGTCCACCTGCGCGGCGGAAGCCGATGCGGCTGCCTGGGCCTGCTGCACGTTCGATTGCGGGCCGACCTGCCGCTTCTGCAATTCGATGGCGCGCTCGAGATTCTGCTGATCGAGCGCGGCCTGCGCCTTTTCGGCCTCCAGGTTGGCGCGCTGGACGGCATCGTCGAGCTGGACAAGAAGCTGGCCGGCCTTGACCTTCTCGTTGGACTTGAACGCGATATTGCGGACGACGCCGCTGACTTCGACGGTCAAATCCACGCCCGAACGTGCGGAAACCGTGCCGATCGCCTGGATTTCAGGCTTCCATGTCATCGGCTCTGCCACCGTCGTTGAGACGGTGAGCTTCGGCTTCGGCATGTTGGCGAAGTACTGCTTGATCGCGTTGGATCGGAAGAGGTTGAAGCCGACAACGCCGCCGACAACAATGACGATGAGTATCAGGGCGATGACGAGGCGTTTGACCATGCTCGGCAGGGCTCCACAACTTCAGATTAAAGCTTACTAGATGAAAAGCCCCGTCCTGCCTACTGCTGCAATGCAACAGTCGGGTCGTGACGTCGCTCGCTATGCCGTATGCCGGACCAGCGCGGCCGCTCGGCGCTTGCGGCCCCGGTGAAGCTGCCACAGCGAATGGGCAACCAGCGAGGCGATGAGGATGGCGCCGCCGACCGTGCTCTGGCGGCTCGGTACTTCCGCGAAGATCAACCACACCCAGACCGGCGCGAGGACGGTTTCCAGAAGATAGAACATCGCCACTTCCGGCGCGGACAGATAGCGCGGCCCACTCGCCAGGCAGAAAAAAGAAAGCGGCATGATGATAAAGCCGTCCAGGAAAATCCACCACGGTGCCGCAATATGATAATCGGTCCGGCTCACCATTGCCGCGGCGACCACCATGGGAAGAGCGACGGCTACCAGCGCCGCGAACCCCATGTTCTTGCCGCTTGCGCGGGTGATGGTAATGGCCGATGCGATACAGAAGGCGGAGACAAGGGCCATCAGATCCCCCAACAGGTGACCGGAGGACACACCGTCGCCGACGATGATGAGAACGCCTGCCAGCATGGCGGCCATTGTGATGAGCGTTATAGGGTGGGGACGCTCCTTCAGGAACAGCCATGAAAGCAGGGCAGCGAACATGGTGTTGAAGGCAAGGATGAAGACCAGATTGGCCGTTGTGGTGTTGTAGACCGCGATAATGAAAGTGATCCAGGAGATCGCATAGAGAAGCGCGACGATAACGCCGCTCCGGCCCGGGATGAGCGGCGGCGGCTCACGCATCGTGCGACGCATAAGAAGCCATAGGGCAAGCGTGGCGACAAGCGTGGCGCCGCACCGAACCATCAGGATCGACCATGGCTCACCGTCGGCCAGTCGGATCAACGGGATATCGATGGTCAGCGCCATGCCGCCGACGGCGCAGAGCAGCAATCCTCTGGCATGGTGAGAACTGTCGGCGGCGGACAAGAGAGCTCCGGAAAGCGTCGGAAGGAAGAATCAGAAGGGTCGTGTCGATGGACGACTTTTCAGGCGATCCGTTCCCAGCCCTTGGGGCCGAGATGTTCCTGCGGCTTGAAACGCACCTTATAGGCCATCTTGCGCGAGCCGTTGACCCAGTAGCCGAGATAGACATGGGGCAGCCCGGCGGCGCGCGCCCGCTGGATATGGTCGAGGATCATGAAGGTGCCGAGCGAGCGATCCTCGACGGCGGGATCGTAATAGGAATAGACCATCGACAGCCCGTCGGCCATCGTATCTGTGAGCGCGACGGCGAGTAGCGGCCCATGTCCGCGCCCGGTGATGAAGGAATCCGGGCCGCGCCGGCGGTATTCGATGATCTTGGTGTTCACATGCGTGTCCTCGACCATCATGGCGTAGTCCAGGACCGTCATGTCCGACATGCCGCCGCGGCGGTGGCGCGCGTCGAGATATGAGCGGAAGAGCGAGTATTGCTCCGTCGAAGGTTCGGCGTCGTGCACGGCGCCGATGAGGTCGCTGTTGCGGTGAAGCACGCGCTTCATGTTCCGCGAAGGCTCGAATTCACCGGCCAGGATGCGCACCGACACGCAGGCGAGACACCCGTCGCAGGCCGGCCGGTAGGCGATATTCTGCGACCGGCGGAAGCCGCCTTGGGTGAGGAGGTCGTTCATCTCCGGTGCGCGATCGCCCACCAGATGCGTGAACACCTTTCGCTCGAACTTTCCTTCGAGATAGGGGCAGGGTGAAGGCGCAGTCAGGAAGAATTGCGGCGACTGGGTCGGTTGGTGGGTCATTTAGGCGGGCGTCCGGCTGCCTCATTCCTGATTGTGATGGTGAATCATAGCTTGCCGCGCTTTTTTCAAACGTCAATCCCCTCCGAAGGGCGACCCTGCGTCAGTCGTATTCTGGCAGGTCGCGGAGAGGGTTAGGGAATCAGGCGCAGGCCGGCGGTGTCAGTCGCCGACTGCCACGCCCTCGCGGCGCGGATCAGCACCGCCCTCGATCCCCGATGGCGTGATCTCGATGCCGTGCAGACCGGAATTCTGATCGTCGATTTTCGTCTGGTAGCCGAGGGCCTGCAGATCTTTCGTCATCCCGGCGGCTTTGGTCCCGGCTTCCAGATCGTAAGTGCCGAAGCGGTTGACGAAATGCGGCAGCGACACGGCCTGTTGCACATCCATCTTCCAGTCGATCATGGCGATCAGCGCTTCGGCGACATAGGAAATGATGTTCGAACCGCCGGGCGAACCGACGGCGATCACGGGATTGCCGTCCTTCAACACGATGGTTGGCGCCATGGACGAGCGCGGCCGCTTGCCGGGCTCGACCCGGTTGGCGACGGCGCGGCCGTCCGTCACCGGCGCGAAGGTGAAATCGGTCAACTCGTTGTTGAGCAGGAAACCGTCCACCATCTGCCGCGAGCCAAAGGCGCTTTCGACGGTTGTCGTCATGGAGGCGATGTTGCCCTCGTCGTCGATGATGACGAAGTGCGAAGTGCCGTGCTCGGGATAGGATAGGCCGTCGATGCGCAACTCGGCCTTGTCCCAGGGCGGATCGCCTGGCTTGACCTCGTCCTTGCCGAGCGCGGTCGGGCGTCTCAGAAGCGCGGCACGGCTCTTCAGATAATCCGGGTCGAGAAGGCCCTTCGGCATCGGCACGAAATCGCTGTCGGCCATGTAGCGGTCGCGGTCGGCGAAGGCGAGCCTTGTGGCGTCGCCGATGATGCGCCAGCTTTCCGGATCGTCGGGGCCGAGCGTGGCAATGTCGAAACCGGAGACCATGCCGAGGATCTGGCCGATGGTGAGTGCGCCGGAGGAGGGCGGTCCCATGCCGCAAACCTCGTATCCGCGATAAGGTGCGCAGACGGCCGGACGTTCCTTCGCCCTATAGGTGGCAAGGTCCTGCAACGCGAGATGGCCCGGATTGGTCGGATGCGCATGGACCGCTTCAACAATGTCCTTGGCGATGCGGCCAGTGTAGAACGCGTCGGCACCGCCGGAGGCAACAGTGCGCAGCGTTTCGGCGTAAGCTGGGTTCTTCAGCGTCACGCCGATGGCGAGCGGCTTGCCTCCCTTGTCATAGAAATAGCTTCGCGCGGCCGGCTGTTTGTCGAGACGTCCCATATCCTCGGCGATCTCGTTGTGGAGGCGGGGCGATACGGCAAAGCCCTTGTCGGCGAGATCGATCGCGCGGGCGAAAAGGCCTTGCCAATCTTTCTCGCCATATTTCTTGTGTACGGCCTCCAGCAGCCGAACCGTTCCCGGCGTGCCGACCGAACGACCGCCGACGACGGCGTCGAAGAAGGGCAGGGGCTTTCCGTCGGCGTCGAGGAAGAGCGACGGCGTCACGTCAGCCGGCGCCGTCTCGCGGCCGTCGAATGTGGTGAGCTTCTTTTCCTTCGCGTCGTACCAGACGAGGAAAGCGCCGCCGCCGAGGCCGGAGGACTGCGGCTCGACAAGCCCGAGCACCGTCTGAACCGCGATCAGCGCATCCGCCGCATTGCCGCCCTCGCGCAGCACCTCCAGCCCGGCCTGTGCTGCCAATGGGTTGGCAGCAACCACCATATGGCGGTGGGCGACGACGACGTGCTTTGCTGAGACCCCGCTCGCCGTCTCCGGCGCGACACTGTCGGATGCCTGCTGTGCGAAGGAAGGAACGCCGAAAAGGAGGAGAGCAACCGCAAGCGCTGCAAGGCACGACGGGAAGGCTGATCCCCCTGGCTTCAACATTCGCCGGCCCACCGTCCGGGTGCGTCCTTCGAGGCTCGCTTCGCTCGCACCTCAGGATGAGGGAGGTTTGTGCCATGGCCGCCGAGTACCCGCGCCATTCCGGCTCCCACCTCAAGGTGAGGGAAGTTTGCGCCGGCCTCCCTCATCCTGAGGTGCTCGCGAAGCGAGCCTCGAAGGACGCACGGAAACATCGGTTGGGCATCAGGCACTCCTGCGCCGCTCTTCGGAGACAGCCGCCTCCGCCTGTCCGAACACGTCCTCGAAGGACGCTTTGAGCGCGATGTCGAAATCCTCCATCGTCACCGGCAGGCCGAGATCGACGAGACTGGTCACGCCATAGCCCGAAATGCCGCAGGGGACGATGCCGCCGAAATGCGAGAGGTCAGGCTCCACGTTGACGGCGATGCCGTGGAAGCTCACCCAGCGGCGCAGGCGGATGCCGATTGCAGCGATCTTGTCTTCAGCGGGCCGTCCGTCCGGCAGTGGCTGACGATCCGGCCGCACGACCCAGACGCCGATGCGGTCGTCGCGCCGTTCCCCCTTCACATTGAAGCGGCCGAGGGCGCCGATGATCCAGTCCTCAAGCGCGGCCACGAAGGCGCGTACGTCCTCCTTGCGCCGCTTCAGGTCGAGCATCACATAGGCGACCCGCTGGCCGGGGCCGTGATAGGTGTATTCGCCGCCGCGACCGGCCGCGAAGACCGGGAAACGGTCAGGCTCGATCAGGTCGTGCGGCTTGGCGCTGGTGCCGGCGGTATAGAGCGGTGGATGCTCGACGAGCCAGACTAGTTCGCCCGCCTTACCCTCTCGGATCGCCACCGAGCGCTCCTCCATGAAGGCGAGCGCGTTTTCGTACCGCGTCAATCCCGGCTCGATCCGCCATTCGACTGGCGGTGAGGGGATGGAGGGGCGTAGCGAGGCGGAAAGCTGGCTGCGTTCTGTCATGGGAGTCCTATCGGCCCCGCGAAGATAGGACGCCGTGCCGGTAAGGTCCAGAAAAGCCGATCCGCTCTGTTTATCCGGCATGAGGAGACGCCGGGGTTGCCCCCGGCGCCCATTCAGCGGCGGCTAAAAGAACTCCTTGTAGGCGAATGCCGCTCCAAGGATAAGCACGACCGCCGCGATTATGGCGATGTTTCCCACCCATGAGGAAGAGAACACGACATGATCTTCCTGGTCTTCCTTCTTGTCATTCATGGAATAGTACCTGACTGTTTACACGCCGGCGCTTTCGAAAGGACGGCCGCATGTATAGCGGGCCCGTTCGGAGCTCCGGGTGCCGATTGACGTGTGTGATGAAGTTGCCGTCGAACGGCGGTCAGCAGGTGGAAGGAGGGGCCTGGGCGTCGAAGGCCCGGTATTGAGGAGCCGCCGCGATCGCTGGAAGCCGCCGGCTTTCGGGGCGGGATCGCTGCCCGACGATTTCGTCTGCGATCGCAGCGAGGACAGTGCCATCTGCGTGCCAGAGAGGACGATGCTTCTGCTTCTCCGAGCGCCATACGTGGATGGCGCTTTGGGTCCGCGACAGGTCGTATAGAGCCGCCGCGCGCGTAATCGCCACGAAGTCGGCGGGCGAGGAACTGATCGCCGGAGAACCGGAAGGAACCGGCTGCGGAATACGGGGCGACGACAGGGCCAGTACGGCGAAGCAAAGGACAGCCAGCCAAGCGCCCCGCGCCAACTGCCTCAGGGTGCTTCTAGGCGAAGGAATCCCGTTTCCGTCGTGCTTCACAGGCTTGTCTGGTCGCAGAGGCAAATCCAACCCGTTCAAATTGTCAGGTTGCGCAAGATGAAAAGCGTATCTTGCCGGCCCAGAGCGACAAGGTAGGAAATCGAAGCTGAAAAAGGAAGATGGTCCGAAAATCCGGCTCGCCCTTGACGCTGCATATCAACCGGTTGCGCCGACCTAGAACCGGAATGTCCAGAACAGGCAGACAAGCGTCGCGGCGACGCTTGCGACAAGCGCAAGGGTCCTCATCAGGACGTTACGACGCAACTCATTGAGGATGGCATGGAAGACAGCGACGGCAAGGACGAACACGAACTGCCAGTCGAGAAGCGCGCGATACGCATTGATCTGGCCGAATGCCACTCGTGCAACAAGGCAGCCGATAATGGTAGCGAATAGAACGACCACCGCGACATAGACCGTCTCGACGCCGTTTACGAGCACGAACGAAGCAGCCCGTAGCGGTAGGATCATCAACAACGCGACGCCAAAAAAATAGAGCGCGGCGAGCGGGATGAAGGTTGCGGCGCTGGCGAGGCCGTCCAGCCGCTTCATACCGAGGGCGCCGAACGGATCGCCATGGCGCATGACGGCGATGGATAGCGCCATCAGAAGAGCGGTCAGGACGGTGACGAGAATAAAAGTGCTGATGGTCTTGGCCATGAGGGTCCCCCGAATCCGGCTGCCTACTGCGTAGCTTATGGGGAAGGGACTTCCAATGCCGAAAGGCGAACGCGCCGTGGCGAACTATCGCCCACGGGGGACCGGTGTCCCGCAGGGGGGACTTATGAGTCGAAATTTCAGGTAAAATCAGCGCCTTACTCGGCGCTTTTTGAGCGATGGTGCGGTCGAGAAGACTCGAACTTCCACGGGTTGCCCCACAGCGACCTCAACGCTGCGCGTCTACCAATTCCGCCACGACCGCACGTCAGGGGATGGACCGGTCCGAACCGGCCCGGCGCATTTAGCAAATAGCCCATGCGCATACAAGGGCGCGTTTGGCCTTATTTAGCCGCGTGGCCGCGTCCCGGAAAGAGCCTCGGTTTAGCCTCTCCGTCGAAATTATCGAAGAGATATCGTTCCAGTTCGGAGATCGGCACGTGCCTTGCCGGATTCTTGGTCCAAGTATAGCATTCCATGCTTTGGTGCAGGGGGGCTGCTGTGAACGACATTATCAAACAGGGAAACGCAACCAATCAGTGGGGAGTGTGCGGCTTCGTGAGTGTGCTCAACGCCTTGCACCAGGAGGGCAAACTCCAATCGTTCGGGCGCACTCTGAATATTGACGAGATTCAGCAACGATTGGGCGCCGAGATCATCACCTACCTCAAGATGACGGCGATCGGCCGTCCGGGTATCGCGAACTCGATCCTAACCTACACACAATCGTTCGGTGCCCCCTACAGCGGCTACAAAAGTATCAACGACATCTGTAACCGCATCGCGTCGGAAGTTCGGAAAGCTCACAACCCTGGCGACTGGACCAACTTCCAAGGGGGGATCGGTGTCGCCATGCCGGCCTCGGCGGTCCAGGACTATGTCGAGTTCGTGGGACTGAAATCCACTTTGCCGGCCGTCAACAACGCACCGTTCACCAAGAGCGAGTTGATCAAGTATCGGGATTGTATTGTCGGCTGCGGCCGGGAGCCGAGAACCGATCCCGAGAACGGCCTTCGCCACTGGGTGTACATCGATAAAAATGGCTGCCTGCTGAACTGGGGTGTCAAAACCGACCTCAATACCTCGTCACTTCCGCAAGCCGTCATTGACAAGAAGTACGGCTATATTCCCGCCGTGGTTCAACTCCAGTAGCTGCGCCTGGTTTCAAGCATATTTGCCCTTCCACAGACGGCGACCGAAAACACCGAGCCGTCGTGAATTCGGCGACGATCGTATTACGACACGGCCTTCTTCCAGCAAGTTGTCCGCTTACGCGAAACGGTCCCTTCGGAACCAATACCGTGTCCGGCGGCTTAAAAGGCGAGACGAAGGAGAGATCGCTATGGCTGTCAGTCAGAAGAAATGGTCGGCAGAAGTGACCGAGCATTCCGATGCGCTCGATCTGGAAGAACATATCTTCGAATCCGACGATCCGGCGAAGATCGCGCGATCGCTGAAGCGTTCGGCGGAAAAGAGCCATCGCCGTAAGGGAACTCCCTATCAGTCGGCGATGTCGATGCTGAACTTCTACATCAACCGCGCCGGCAAGAACCTTCCGGAAAAACAAAAGAAGGTCCTGGAGGACGCCAAGAACGAACTGCGCGAAGCCTTCGGGCTTGAGAAAGAATAATTTTGTCGTTTGAGCGCCGGCATGCGGCGAATCCGCTGCTGAATTGCTGTTGTGCTGCGCCGCCCCGCCGCGCTAGACGTGCCGCCATGAACTGAATCTTCAACATCGGACAATGGAGGCGCCGTTGAGCGAAGTCGACGAACACGCGCGTCCACCGTCCGGGGCTGACCCTCACTCCGATCTCGCCGCCGAAATCTACGACGAGGAAGGCGTCATCCGTGGCGACTTCGTCTCGCGGGTGGAGGAAGCCATTGCCGGGGGTGACCGGGGCGCCCTGAGGGACGAGGTCGGCTCTCTCCACGAATCCGAAGTCGGCGACCTGATCGAGGCGCTGCCGCCCGAGCAGCGCCGCCAACTCGTCGGGCTGATGGGCGAGGATTTCGACTTCGCCGCGCTGACAGAGGTCGACGGCGCGATCCGTTCCGACATCGTCGACAACATGCCGAACGCGCAGATAGCGCAGGCCGTCCAGGAGATGGACTCCGACGACGCGGTCTACATCCTGGAAGACCTCGACCAGGAGGATCGCGACGAGATCCTGGCGCAACTGCCGTTCACCGAGCGCATAAGGCTGAGGCGGGCGCTGGACTATCCGGAAGAGACGGCCGGGCGGCGCATGCAGACCGAATTCGTTGCCGTGCCGCCTTTCTGGACGGTTGGTCAGACGATCGACTACATGCGCGAGGACAATAACCTCCCGGACAGCTTTTCGCAGATTTTCGTCATCGATCCGAGTTTCCGGCTGCTCGGCGCCGTCGACCTCGACCGTATCCTGCGCTCCAAACGCACCACCAAGGTCGAGGAGGTGATGCACGAGACGAGGCACGCCATTCCGGCCATCATGGACCAGGAGGAGGCTGCGCGCGAATTCGAGCAGTACGACCTTCTCTCGGCCGCTGTGGTGGACGAGAACGACAGGCTGGTCGGCGTCCTCACCATCGACGACGTGGTCGACGTCATCCAGGAGGAAGCCGAGGAAGATCTGATGCGCATGGGCGGCGTCGGCGACGAGGAACTCTCCGACACCATTCTGAGGACTTCCCGCTCTCGTGTGCCGTGGCTGGCCGTCAATCTCCTGACCGCCTATCTTGCCGCTTCGGTGATCGGTCTCTTCGACGAGACGATCCAGAAAGTCGTTGCGCTTGCGGTGCTGATGCCGATCGTGGCAGGCATGGGCGGCAACGCCGCGACGCAGACCATGACGGTTACGGTGCGCGCGCTGGCAACAAGGGATATCGACATCTACAATGCCGGGCGCATCATCCGCCGCGAACTGGTTGTCGGCTCCATCAACGGGCTGGTCTTCGCGCTTTTGGTCGGCTGCACGGCCTGGGTCTGGTTCGGCAGCTACGACATCGGCGGGCTGATCGGAGCGGCGATGATCATCAACATGCTGGCCGCAGCTCTCGGCGGCATCCTGATCCCGCTCGTCCTGCACCGCATCGGCGCCGACCCCGCCATCTCGTCGGGCATCTTCGTCACGACGGTGACCGATGTGACCGGCTTCTTCTCCTTCCTCGGCCTGGCGACCTGGTGGTACGGCGGGCATTGAGCGGGGGACGTACCCTGGCGCTCACGGCAGCCGCGCTTGCCGGGCTGCAGGTCGGTGCTGCAACTTTCGTCACCCATTTCGTCATCACCGAGGCGGGGCCAGGTTCGCTGGCGCTGTTCCGCTACCTGATCGCGCTCTTCATCATTCTACCGATTGCCGCGCGACGGCTACCGGCGATGCGACGCGCCGACATTGTCCCGGTCGGGTTGCTCGGCATCGGCCAGTTCGGCCTGCTCATCCTTTTTCTGAATATCTCTATCCAGAAACTTGACCCCGGGCGGACAACGCTCATTTTCGCCACTTTCCCGATTCTCACCATGATCTTTGCCGTCGCCATCGGCCGCGAGCGGTTTACATGGCGCGGCTCGGCCGGCATTGTCATGACGGTTGTGGGTGTGGCGCTTTCGGTTGGGACCCTCTTGGATTTCCACAACGGGAATGCAAGCCAATGGGTCGGCGCTGGTGCCGCCTTGCTGAGCGCGATCATCGGCGCGGTCTGCTCGGTGGGCTATCGCCCGTATCTTCAGCGTAATCCGACGGTGGCGGTAAGTTTTACGGCCATGACCGCCGCGGTCGTCTTTCTTCTCATCCCCTCGTTCTTCGAGGGCCTGTTCTCCGGCTGGTCCGGGTTCAGCACGGCGGGCTGGGCCGCCATCGCCTTTATCGGCGCCTCCAGCGGCGTCGGCTACATATTATGGCTGCATGCTCTGTCGGCGTTGCCGGCATCGAATGTCGCCGCTTTCCTGGGCTTGAGCCCGATGCTCGCCGTCGGGCTCAGCGCACTATTCCTCGACGCACCCTATACGGCTGCGGATGCAGTCGGATTATTCCTGGTACTTGCCGGCCTCGCCGTTGCGCTCTGGCGAAGCAATACCGGCTGACGGCAATTCTTCCTGACCGCCAATTGACTTTTACGTAAATGCGGCGCCAGATTCCACAAGGGATTCAAGGTAGGCACCCAGGCCAATGCGGGAATATTATTCGATCACGGAATTGACCCGCGAATTCGGCATCTCCACGCGTACGCTCCGTTTCTATGAAGACGAGGGATTGATCCATCCGGTCCGGCGCGGCCGCACGCGACTGTTCCGGCCGTCCGATCGCCATCTCGTCCGTCAGATCCTGCGAGGCAAGCGGCTCGGCTTTTCGATCGCGGAAATCCGTGAGATCGTGCAGATGTACAGGGAACCGCCGGGCGAGGTCGGACAGCTCAAGCTGATGATCAAGCGTGTCGAGGAAAAGCGCGAGGATCTGCGTCAGAAGCGCCGGGATCTGGAGGAAACGCTGGCCGAGTTGGACCATGCGGAAGAAGCTTGTGTCGAGCGGCTGGCCGAACTCGGCGTGAATACCTGAAGCAGACAACGTTTTATCTGTCTTTCACCGTCTCCATCGCCACGAAAGTCGATGTCTGCGCGACGTGGGGCAGCGCGGAAATGCGTTCGCCGAGGACGCGGCGATAGGCAGCGATGTCCTTCGTCCTGACCTTGAGCAGGTAGTCGAAACTCGATGCGATCATGTGGCATTGCTCGATTTCCGGCACTTTCAGGACAGCCTTGTTGAAGGCTTCGAGCGCGGCGGAGCGGGTATCGGAAAGCTTGACCTGCACGAAGGCGATATGCCCTTCGCCGAGCCGGTCGTGATCGACAAGCGCGGTGTAGCCGCGGATATAGCCTTCCCTCTCCAGCCGGCGGACGCGGGCCGCAACCGGTGTCTTCGACAGGCCGACGGCATTCGCCAGCTCGGCCATGGAAAGGCGGCCGTCATTCTGGAGGGAGGAAAGGATTTTCCGGTTGATACGATCCAGATGGTCTGTAATGGCAAGAAATCCATTCGATACGTGCTGTCTAACGGGCATTGAATAGCGAAATCGGAACGTCCTGTCTTGCATTTCAGCCCGTATGCCGAGCGTTTCGCATGATATGGTTGCCATCCATC
This sequence comes from Mesorhizobium koreense, assembly GCF_031656215.1. Taxonomy (NCBI): domain Bacteria; kingdom Pseudomonadati; phylum Pseudomonadota; class Alphaproteobacteria; order Hyphomicrobiales; family Phyllobacteriaceae; genus Mesorhizobium; species Mesorhizobium koreense. The sequence goes on from NZ_CP134228.1 coordinate 3,033,332, forward strand.
GCTTCCGGAGCGCAGTGCCATGCCTTCTTTTGCCGAACGACCGGTACAAAAAGCCGCCGGTCTTGACGAAATCCGTGAGGAAATGCGTGCCCATTATCTTGCCGACGAGGCGGAGACGTTAAAACGCCTCGCTGCATCGGCCGGTCTTTCGGAAGAAGAGCGCGGGGCAATATCGGCGAAGGCCGTCCGGCTGGTCGAACAGGTGCGCAAATCGGCCGATCCTCAACTCATGGAAGTATTCCTTTCCGAGTACGGCCTTTCGACCACGGAGGGCGTGGCGCTGATGTGCCTGGCGGAGGCGCTGCTCCGTGTGCCCGACGCCGAAACGATGGACGATCTGATCCGCGACAAGATCGCGCCGCATGACTGGTCGTCGCATTCGGGCGAATCAACCTCGATCTTCGTCAACGCCTCGACCTGGGCGCTGATGCTGACCGGACGCGTGCTGGAGGAGGGCGACGGGACGATCGAGCGCACGTTGCGCAACATGGTCCGTCGCCTTGGCGAGCCGGTAATCCGCAAGGCGGTTGCCGCCGCCATGCGCGAGATGGGCGAGCAATTCGTGCTCGGTCGCACCATCGCCGAGGCGCTGAGGCGCGGCCGGCCGCTTCTCGCCAAGGGCTACAGCTATTCCTACGACATGCTGGGCGAAGCAGCCCGCACGGAGGCGGATGCGCTGCGCTACCACAAGGCCTATGCCGACGCGATCGCCTCGCTGAAGCCGTCCGCGACCAGCGACGACATTCGCCGTAATCCGGGCATTTCGGTGAAGCTGTCTGCGATCCATCCGCGCTACGAGGCGACGCAGAAAGACAAGATGCTGCCGGTCATGACCGCGCGGCTGCTCGAACTGGCCGAGGCGGCGAAGGACGCCCGCATGGGCCTCAACATCGACGCAGAGGAGGCTGACCGGCTCGATCTCTCGCTCGACGTCATCGAGGAGGTGCTGGCAAGCCCGTCGCTTGCCGGCTGGGATGGATTCGGCGTCGTCGTACAGGCTTATGGGCGGCGCGCACCCTTCGTGCTCGACTGGCTCCACGCGCTCGCCGAAAAGCTCGACCGCCGCATCATGGTGCGGCTGGTGAAGGGTGCCTACTGGGACACCGAAATCAAGCGCGCCCAGACGATGGGGCTTGCCGGCTATCCGGTCTTCACGCGCAAGGCGAACACAGACGTTTCCTATCTCGCCTGCGCGAAGAAGCTGCTTTCAATGACAGGCCGCATCTACCCGCAATTCGCCACGCACAACGCGCATACGGTTGCCGCGGTGCTCGAACTTGCAGGCAAGGATCGTGACCGCTTCGAGTTCCAGCGCCTGCACGGCATGGGCGAGGCGCTGCATGAGACGGTGCGCAAGGCGGAAGGCACGCGCTGCCGCATCTATGCGCCGGTCGGTGCGCATGAGGATCTGCTTGCCTATCTGGTACGGCGGCTTCTTGAGAACGGCGCCAATTCCTCCTTCGTCCACCAGATCGTTGATCAGGATGTGAGCCCACTGCAGATCGCGCGTGATCCGCTGGCTATCGTAGAGAGCCAGGGATCGGCGGAAAATCCAGCCATCCCCGCGCCCCGTGCGATCTTCGAGCCGGTGCGCGGCAACTCGCGAGGCTGGGACATCACCGACCCGGTGACGATCGCCGCGATCGACAAGGCGCGGAAGAAGTTTGCCGCGCCGCACCGCTGGCAGGCAAGGCCGATGACGCGGGCGAACGGCAAGGGGGAAGCCACACCGGTTCTCAATCCCGCCAAGCCGTCCGAGATGGTCGGCGAAGTGGTGAATGCCGACGAGCAGCAGGTGCGCGACGCCGTCGGTCTTGCGCTCGCCGCGCAGCCGCAATGGGCCGCGCGTCCGGTCGAGGACCGTGCCGCGATCCTGCTCGGGATCGCCGACCTCTATGAAGAAAACTCGGTCGAGTTTTTGGCGCTCGCCGCGCGCGAAGCCGGCAAGACGCTTGCGGATGGGGTGGCTGAAGTGCGTGAGGCGGTGGATTTCCTGCGCTATTATGCCGGGCAGGCCGAACTGGCAGAAGACGACACCGCGGCTCACGGGGTGATTGCCTGCATCTCGCCATGGAATTTTCCGCTGGCGATCTTCACCGGGCAGATCGCGGCCGCGCTCGTCACCGGCAACGCCGTTATTGCCAAGCCGGCCGAGCAGACGCCGCTGATCGCCTCGCGCGCGGTCGAACTGATGCGGCGAGCGGGCGTGCCGGAAGACATCGTCCAGCTCCTGCCGGGCGACGGTCCGTCGGTCGGCGCACCGCTTGTCGCCGATCCGCGCATCGCCGGCGTCTGCTTCACCGGTTCGACTGAAGTGGCCAAGGGCATCGAGCGCCAGCTTGCGGAGACTGCCGCGCCGGACGCCATGCTGATCGCTGAGACCGGCGGGCTCAACGCGATGATCGTCGATTCGACGGCGCTACCGGAGCAGGTCGTGCGCGACGTCATCGCCTCGGCCTTCCAGAGCGCCGGCCAGCGCTGCTCGGCGCTGCGCGTGCTCTATCTGCAGGACGACGTGGCGCCCAAGGTGACGAAGATGCTGACCGGCGCGCTCGCCGCGCTGACGGTCGGCGATCCATCCGATATCGCGACCGATGTCGGACCAGTGATCGACGACGATGCGATGCGGTCGATTGCGGCCTACAATGAGAAAATGGAGAAAGACGGCCGGCTGGTCGGGAAGCTCGATGCGCCTTCCGGCGGTCGCTTCGTCAAGCCGAGCATCTTTCGCGTCGCGGGGATCGGTGAGATGGAGCGTGAGGTGTTCGGTCCCGTTCTCCACCTCGCCACCTACGAGCCGGAGAAGATCGACCGTGCCATCGCTGACATCAACGCGAAAGGCTACGGCCTTACATTCGGCCTGCACACGCGTATCGACGCCCGCGTCCAGCACGTTGTCGATGCGGTCCATGCCGGCAACCTCTATGTGAACCGCAACCAGATCGGCGCGGTGGTCGGCTCGCAACCCTTCGGCGGGGAGGGGCTTTCCGGCACCGGGCCGAAGGCCGGTGGCCCGAACTATCTGCGCCGGTTCCGGAAATCCACGAATGCCTCGGCCGGTGCCACCCCTACGGCCGCACCTGTCGTGGCGGCGAGCGAGCTTGTGGGACGGCTTCCTTCCGACCCGAAAGGCGAATGGGTGCGGCGCGACGATCGCATCTCTACGCTGCGTAGACTGATCCGGGGAAAGGCAACTGCGGCGATGGCCGCCTCTGCCGTGGTGGAATACGGTCCCGTCGACCTGCCCGGACCGACCGGAGAGGCCAACACACTGGTGACTGCGCCGCGCGGCCACGTGCTATGCCTCGGCCCCGATGCCGATACGCTGCTTGCGCAGGTGGTACAGGCGCTTGCCGCCGGTAACGCAGTCCTTGCCGTCGCACCCGACGCCGTGAAGACGCTTGCCCCGCTGACCGGAAAGAGCCTGCCGCTTTCAGCGATTGATGGCACGGTCGATCCGGAGAATCTCGGCGACCTGCCCGTCGATCTTGTCGCTTTCGCCGGTGATGCCGAAGCTTTGCGCCGGCTTCGCCAGGCGCTGGCTTCCCGCCCGGGCCCGATCGTCGGCATCGTCAGCGAGAAGCTCAATCCGATGGCCTATGTCCACGAGCGCGCCATCTGCGTCGATACGACCGCCGCAGGCGGCAACGCCAGCCTGCTTGCTGCATCATGAAAGGTTCTTGCTTTTGACCGGTGTTTCGATGCGTCCTTCGAGGCTCACCCTTTGGGCTCGCACCTCAGGATGAGGGAGGTTGGCGCCAGGTCGCTGAGCCAACCATTTTCTGAGACGCTTTGCTTATCCATCAAGTTTAGGAAAGCAGCACCAAGCGCCCTCATCCTGAGGTGCGAGCGAAGCGAGCCTCGAAGGACGCACCACCTGTCGGCCAGATATTGGGCCATTCAAAAGCAAACCCCTCCTCTCCGCCAGGAAGAGGAGGGGCAGGCTAGCGGCAGTTGAGCGGCAAGGGCGAACGCCCGCCCGTCGCGCCCTTACCGCTCCGCCGCTATGCCCGTACTTCCTGGCGCTGGAAGGTAACGTAAGCGCCAGTGAAGATCAGAAGCATGGCCGCGACCATGCCGGAAAGTTGCGGCCAGATGAGCAATGCGCTCTGGGAGAAGGGCAGGGGCGCACCCGGTATCGCGCCCTCCATCTGGTCCATGAACACCAGACCGAGAGAGCGGGTTTGCGGGCTGAGGAGCGCCTGGGCGGTCTCGGAGAAGAGCGTGTTCGGTGAAATGCGGGCGAGTGCGCTTTGCATCTCCACCGCGTTGACCAGCGTCATCGGATTGGTCGGGTCGATCGGGGCCAACGCGATTGTCAGCGCGTGCACGATCATGCCCCAGAAGATGGCGAAGATCAGCCACAGCGCCAAAGCCGCAAGTGCCGAAGTTGCCGCCTGCCGGAAGATCGTCGAGAAGAGCAGCGCCAGCGCCAGCCACACGCCCGCATAGGCGAGGCATGCGACAAGGAAGGCGAGCCCGCGCGCGATCTCCGGCCCGCTCGGCGGCAGGCCAAGCGTCAGGATTCCGAGCCCGGTCATCAGGAGCCAGAGCGTAAGCAGGCAAAGCGCCAGCACGATCATGCCGCCGAGGAATTTCCCGAACAGAAGCGCGTCGCGATAAATCGGCTGCGCCAGGATACGGCTCATGGTGCGGCGGCTGTACTCACCGTTTATCGAATCGAAGGCGAGCGCGATCGAGACGAGCGGAAGCAAAAAGCCGAGAAACGCCACGAAGGACGGCACCGGCTGCTTGGCGGTCGTCAGCAGGCGCAGGAACAGGAACGGATCCTGGCCGATTGTATTCTTGATCTCGCCGATGGCGCCGTAGACACTGCCGAAAGCCGTCAAAAGCACCAGAAGCATAACGAAGTGGAATCGCGCCGAGGAGAAATGATCGGCCGCTTCCTTCCACGCGATGGTGGACATGCCCGCTAGGGCGAAGCCTTTACGCCGCATCGGCCATCTCCTTGTTCTCTTCGCCCTCGAAATAACGCACGTAGACGTCGTCGAGGCTGGACTGGCTCATCGACAGGCTCTTCAGCGAGCCGCCGGCGGCTACAATGGCTCTCGATATTTCAGGACGAAGATCGCCGTCGGCGTCGATCTGGACGGAACCGCTTTTCTTGCGTGTCACGCGACGCACGCCCTCGATCCCGCCGACCACTTTTTCGGGATCGGCACCTTCCGCCTCAAGGTCGATGATGCAGATACCGCCCAGCACCTTGCCGGCGATGTCGGGTACGGTACCGACCAGCCCTGCCTTGCCTTCGCGGAAGAGCGCCACGCGGTCGCAGACCGACTGCACCATGGAAAGCAGATGCGAGGAAAGGATCACCGTCATGCCGTCCTTGGCGAAGGACGAGATGAGCTGGAGAAGTTCCTGCGTCGATTGCGGGTCGAGGCCCGAAGTCGGCTCATCCAGGATGGCGAGCCGGCTGCCCTTGGCGACGAGTTCCGCCAGCCCGAGCCGCTGGCGCATGCCGCGCGAGAAGGTCTTCACCCGCCGGTCGGCAACCTTGGCGAGCCGCACGCGGATCAACGCCTGCTCGATGCGCGCCTCGCGCTCGTCCTCCGGGATGCCGGAAAGCTTGGCGATGTAGCGCAGGTTCTCGCGCGCGGTGAGCTGGTCGTAAAAGCCCACCGCATCGGGCATGTAGCCGACCTCCCGCTTAACCGAGAGCGGATCGCGAAGCGGGTCGTGACCGAAGACGCGGACCGTGCCTGAAGACGGTTCGGTGAGGCCAAGCAGCATGAGGATGGTCGTCGTCTTGCCGGATCCGTTCGGGCCAAGCAGGCCGAACACCTCGCCCGCCTCTATTCGGAGATCGAGTCCGTTCACCGCGATGGTCGACCCGTACCGCTTGGTGAGGCCTTTCGCCTCGACAACTGGCGCGCTCATCTGCGGCCATACCTTGTGACGGCGCCTGCCATGACCAGAACGGCAATTCCGATGATGCCGAGGCCCGCAATGCCCCATTCCGTCGAGGTCTCGACTGTGACGCGGAACTTCAGATTGTCCGAGGCGCCCTTGCCGTCCGAATCGACATTGACGGAGTAGTCGCCGGCGATGGCGTTGGAAGCGGGTGTGATCCGCATCTGGGCTTCGGCCTTCCCGCCGGGCGCAATCTGGTCGATCTTGGCCGGGGAGAAATCGATCTTCCAGCCCGAAGGCGCATTAGCGCTAAGCTTGACATCGGTCGCCGGCGCGCCGCCGGTATTACTGACGGTGAAGGTGAAGGAATGCTCCTTGCCGGCCACGGCCGATCCGGAAAGCATGCCGCTCGGCCCGTCGAGCGCCAGCTTGGGTTGGCCGGTGATATCGAGCAGCAACGCGGTCTGAGCCTGCACCTTGCCGGTGCTGGTGCCGACTTCCACCTTGTACTTGCCGGCCGGAACGTCTCGGGGCGGCTTGACGGAAAGCTTTACGGTCTTCGATTCGTTCGCCTTGATCGGGATGGAAGTGAGTTCTTGTGAGCCGTACTGCTCCTTGAAGGTGGCGTCGAAGCCCGGAGGCGTCTGCGCCGCCATGTTCACCGTAACGTCCGATGGGCTGTCGTTCTTGATGGTGAGGTCGTAGTCGAAATTTGAGCTTGCCGAACCGCGCAGCGCCGGCAGTTTCGATTCGAGTTTAAGCGAAGCGGGAGCGGGCGGCGCGAGCGTTACGCTGATCGGCACCGAGAGCTTGTTGTCTTCGGCCGTGCCCATGAGGTTCAGCGTATAGGTCTTGGTTTCCGCATTCTCCGGCGGCGTCATCTTGAGCGTCAGCGAGCGGGTGTCGCCCGGACCGACCATGGCGGCCTTCACCGGTTTTCCGCCGCCTTCGAACTCGTAGTGCCAGCCCTGGGGCACGCCTTCGAGCGAAAGCTGGACCCGTTCGGGCGGCATGCCGTGATTCTCAAGCGAGAGGTCCATGGTAAAGGACTTGCCGGCCTGTTCGGTAACGGCGGGGTAATCGGTGGTCAGCCACACGCCGGTCGGCGGATTGGACGGCGAGGAGGCCGGTTCGGCCAGAGCGCCGGAGGCCGCAAGAGCCAGTCCACTGGTGAGAACCACAAGTCCGAGCGGAGAAATGGCGGTTCGCATATGAGCAATTCCCTTCTTGCTACAAAAAAACCCGCGCGCGAAAGCGATTTGTTTCCGCGTGAAAAAGGTCGTGAATGCGGGTTAGCTTCGCCGCAAATGCGGCAGGAATCTGCCGATTACATTAAATTCATGTAATGTTTGAAGGGCTTGGCAGGCGTACGAAATAAGGCAGAAAAAGGCCGAAAGCGGTGCGCTTTCGGCATCTGAAGGAAAGGCCAGCCGGTCGGTGAGGGCCAGGCGGCGGTCAGGCAACCTCGAGCGCGGCGCTTATTCTTGCCGCATTTTCGGCGAGGACCTTCGGGTCCTCCATCGGGCCGGCGGGCGGTTTCAGGGCGACGCCGGCGAAGCGCGGAATGACGTGGACGTGCAGGTGGAACACGACCTGCCCGCCTTCGGTTTCGTTGAATTGCTGGATGGTCAATCCCGGTGCGTCGAAGGCATTCATGGTCGCACGGCCGACTTTTTGCACAGTGCGCATGACGGCGGCCAGGCTCGCCGGATCGACATCAAGGATATTTCGGGCAGGCTTCTTCGGAATGACCAGCGAATGACCGGGGCCGCGCGGCATGATGTCCATGAAGGCAAAGGTCTCATCGTCCTCGCAAATCTTGTGCGAAGGGATTTCGCCCCGCAGGATCTTGGCGAAGATGTTGTCGTTGTCGTAGCCCATCACTGTCCTCTCATGGCGATCCGGCGCATCATCGCCCCGCCGCAGGCGGCGAATCAAGGGCTGCTCGATGCTGTGGAATTATCTCTATCTGACGATTGCCGTTGTATTCGAGGTCGTGGCGACCACCGCACTGAAGGAAACGCAGGGCTTTACCCGGTTAGCTCCGTCGTTGGTCGTGGTGGTCGGCTACGGCTTCGCCTTCTATTTCCTTGCATTGGCGTTGCGTACCATGCCGGTCGGCGTGGTCTACGCGCTTTGGAGCGGTGCCGGCATCCTTCTGGTCACTTCGATCGGCTGGCTGTGGTTCAGGCAGGTTCTCGATGTCCCCGCGCTCGCCGGCATGGCGCTGATCCTGGCCGGCGTGGTGGTCATCAATCTGTTTTCGAAGACTCTGGTTCATTGACCGCGGCATCCCCCTTGCGGAACGGGCCGTGCCGGCCGAGCATTTCGCCCGTGCGCGCCACTTCCCGACGCTCCCGGTCCAGATAATCGGCGACCGCGTTCCTGAAGCCTGCATGCGGAATGTAATGCGCGGAGGTGGTGGTGACCGGCATATAGCCACGCGCCAGCTTGTGCTGGCCCTGTGCGCCCGCCTCGACGACCTTCAATCCGCGCTCGATCGCGAATTCGATGGCCTGGTGATAACAGACCTCGAAATGCAGGAAGGGATGGTCCTCGATGCAGCCCCAGTTGCGGCCGAAAAGCCTGTCCGAGCCGATGAAATTTATGGCACCGGCGATATAGCGGCCGTCCCGCCTGGCCATGACGAGCAGGATATCGTCGGCCATGCGCTCGCCGATCAGCGAGAAGAATTTGCGATTGAGATAGGGCCGGCCCCATTTGCGGCTGCCGGTATCCATATAGAAGGAAAAGAAATCGTCCCAGGCGCGCTCGGTGAGGGCCTTCCCCGTCAGGCGGTCTATCGTGATGCCGTCCGCGACGGCCTCGCGCCTTTCCTTCTTCAGCGCCTTCCTTTTGCGCGAGGCGAGCGAAGCGAGGAAATCATCATAGGCCGAATAGCCCTCGTTGAAGAAGTGGAACTGCTGGTCGGTGCGCAAGAGGAAGCCGGCATCATCGAGTGCTGAAACGTCGGCTTTCTCGGCGAAGGTGACATGAGCGGAGGAAACGCCGAGCCGCTCTGTCAGCGCCTTCACTCCCGCAACGAGCGCCGCCCGGCCGCTTGCGGGATCGACCGCGCGGTCGACCAGCAGGCGCGGTCCGGTTACCGGCGTAAACGGCACGGATATCTGTAGCTTCGGATAATAGTTGCCGCCGGCCCGCTCAAAAGCGTCGGCCCAGCCATAGTCGAAAACGTATTCGCCCTGGCTGTGCGACTTCACATAACACGGTACTGCACCGATCAGCTGGCCGTCAGGCGATTCGAGGCGGAGATGCTGCGCCATCCAACCGGTGCGGCGTGTCGCGCATCCTGTCTCTTCAAGCGTTCTCAGGAAAGCCAGCGATATGAAAGGGTTGTAGCCGCCCTCCGGGTCGTCTCGCGATGCCCCGCGGAGCCGGTTCCATTCATCGTCTGTGAAGGAGGAAAGGTCGGTCGCGACACGAAGGGTGAATTCGCCTTCACCCTTCGTGTTGCCGTTCATGTTCTGCGTCATGCCGGATTAGATACGCCGCCCGGACATCCTTGCAAGGTGGCGCGCCGTGTTCAGACGGTCGCCACCTCGGGAATAAATCCCTCGAAGGTCATCTGGTCGGCGTATTTGAAGGTGAGGTCGGCTGCCGTCTGATCACGCACCGTCCAGCTTATCACCGGCATGGAAAGCTGTTCGCGCACGAGGCTGACGAAGCGGTTCGGCATGTCGGCGAGACAATAAGAGACGAAGGAGAGATCATAGGCCAGCATGGCGAAGTGCCCTTCGATGTCCTTGTCCGTCTGGCCGAGCGCGGTCAGGCCGGCGGGTATGCCCGGCGCGTCCTTGGGAAATTGCCTGATCAGCCAATGATCGAAGGACATGATGGAAGCCTTGCCCTTATAGCCGGCGAGCAGCCCGGCAACCTTGGCGACAAGGCCGTCATCCTTGCCCTCGGTGCCCTTCAGTTCGATGACCAGCGGCACCTTGCCGGCGACCGTTTTCAGCATCTCTCCAAGAGTAGGGATGGTGTCGTTGCTCGTGCCGATCTTCATCGCAGTAAGTTCCGCGACGGGATGGTCACAGGGCTGCCCGTCGCGGCCGGTCAGCCGCTTCAGATCGTCGTCATGGAAGACGACCGGGACGCCGTCGCTTGAAAGGTGCACGTCGCACTCGATTGCATAGTCGTGGTGAACGGCCTTGCGAAAAGCCGACAGCGTGTTTTCCCAACAAGTCTTGTTGAGATCGTGGAGGCCGCGATGCGCGATCGGCCGTTCGGCAAGCCAGGGAATGGCGATCATGGAATTACTTTGCCTCGATGATGGATTCGACTTCGACCGGGGCGTTGAGCGGCAACGAAGCCATCCCGACAGCAACCCGTGAATGCTTGCCGCGCTCGCCGAGGATGGCGGCAAGAAGATCGGAAGCGCCGTTGCCGACGAGATGCTGGTCGGTGAAATCCGGCGTCGAAGCGACGAGGACCGAAATCCTGAGTACGCTCTTTAGCTGTTCGAGATCGCCGAGTGCCGCTTGTGCCTGCGCGAGGATGTTGATGGCGCACAGCCTTGCCGCTTCCTGGCCCGCTGCGACGTCCAGATCGCGCCCAAGCAGGCCGGTGGAGATGAGCTTGCCGTCCTTCAGCGGCAATTGGCCGGAAATGAAGAGCAGGTTGCCGGCCCGGCCGAAGGGCACGTAATTCGCCGCGGGCGCTGCGGGCCTGGGCAGGACGATGCCGTGGGCGTCGAGCCGCATTTGTATGGTGTCGACCATTCCATATTCCTCTTGAATAAATGACTATCCGCTTTGGGGAGGCCTATCTTTTCCGCCTCGCTTCCGCCACGACTTTTTCCGAGCCTGCCGAAAATTCGCTCTCGGCATCCCCCACCGGAGTTCCCCCGTATGGGCTTCATCCGCCAGTTTCTGATTGCCGCCGTCTTGCTCGGTGCGTTCGGCGCGCAGCAGGCCTCCGCACGGTTTCTCGTGTCACATCGGGCGATTTACGATCTCGCGCTCGACAAGGCGAGCGACAAGTCGGGAATCACCAGCCTCAGCGGCCGCATGGTCTACGAATTCAGTGGCTCGCCCTGCGAGGGGTACACGACGAATTTCCGCTATGTCACGCGTATCAACACCGATGACGTGTCCCGGCTTACCGACCAGCAGACGACCACCTTCGAGGATGGCGCCGGCAAGACGTTCAGCTTCGTGACGAAATCCCTGGTCGATCAGGAACTGGACAAGGAGGTCAAGGGCACGGCGACACGCGGTCCGGATGGCATTACGGTCAAGCTGACCAAGCCGCAGAAGGCGGAAATGTCGCTGCAACAAACATGGTTTCCGACGCAGCACCTCGTCGAACTTCTCGGCAAGGCCGAGCATGGCGAGCACTTTTATGAAACTAGCCTCTTCGACGGTTCGGACAACGCGGATCGTGTGATGGCGACGACGGTCGTCGTCGGCAAGCGCACGGAAACGAAACAGGACGATCCGGAATATGTCGCGCTCGGCAGCCTGAAGCACGACCGCTACTGGCCAGTGACGATCGCTTATTTCGATACGAGCGGCGGCAAGGGGAGCGGAATGCTGCCGACCTACAGCATCTCGCTCAAGCTGCACGACAACGGCATCACGCGGGATCTCCTGATGGACTACGGCGATTTCTCGGTGAAGGGCAGGCTGGTCAATCTCGCCACGTTCGACCCGCACGAGGAGAAGTGCAAGCAATAGGCGGTCGCGCGGAATCCGAGCCGGATTTTCAGGAAGCATCGAGGCCCTTGACGGATATATATCCGCATGGTTATAGGTTGATCCATAACCATAAAGTTATCGATGTAGAATGACCGACACTCACGACGCACTCTTCAGGGCGCTTGCCGACCCGACCCGCCGGGCAATCTTCGAGCGACTTTGTCGCGGGGGAGAACAGACGGTCGGCATGATGACGGCGCAGGCCGGAATCTCGCAACCGGCCGTCTCGAAGCATCTCGGCGTCCTTAAGCAAGCCGGGCTGGTTCGTGACCGCCATGAAGGACGTCAAACGCACTATAGCCCTCAGCCCGGTGCCTTGGCGCCGCTGGTCGATTGGTCGAGCCAGATGGCAAACTTCTGGGAAGGCCGGTTCGACAAACTTGAAGACCTGCTCAAAAGGATGGACCAATGAATGAAATGTCGTCCGAAGGCCTTTCCGTCGTCGTCGAGCGGGAGATCGCTTTCCCGCCGGAAAAGGTCTGGCGCGCGCTCACGCAGCCTCACCTGATCGAGGAATGGCTCATGAAGAACGATTTTGAGCCTGTCGTCGGCCACAATTTCAATCTTAGCGGAGAGTGGGGCGGTGTTCTCGACTGCGAGGTCCTGACTGTCGAGCAGAACAGGACGTTGGCATACACCTGGAATTTCAGGCACGAAGATGCCGCCTACGATCTGCGGAGCATGGTGACCTTTACGCTTGCGCCAACGAATGCCGGCACCCGGTTGCGAATGGAGCAGAAGGGCTTCCGACCGGATCAGAAACAGGCCTATGGCGGCGCGAAACACGGGTGGCAGCAGTTCCTTGCCAATCTCGAGCAAGTGCTCGGGCGGATGGACTAGAGATTATCCGGAACCGGATGCAAACCGTGGAGGTTCGATTGAACTGGAATAGCTGGATCCGCCAGGCACATCGCTGGCTGGCAATCGTTTTCACATTGGCGGTTGTCGCCAATTTCATCACCATGGCATTTGGGCAACCGCCCGCCTGGATAGTGTATTCGCCGCTGCCTCCGCTGTTCCTGATGCTTTTCAGCGGACTCTACATGTTCTTCCTGCCGTATTTCGTGGAAACGCGCGACCGGATATAATCCGTAAAAGGTGCACCGGCCTGTCTCTCCGCGATGTGCGGGAGGAACGCCCGTAGAGGAAGCGGTGGAATGAAAGCAGATGAAGAAGCCTCCGCCTCCGAACTGATCGATCAGAAGATCGAACGGCTTGGCGACTGGCGCGGCGAAGCGCTGGCCAGGGTCAGGGAGATCATCCGAGCGGCCGATCCCGAGATGGTCGAAGTGGTGAAATGGCGGAAGCCGTCAAACCCGCTGGGTGTTCCCGTGTGGGAGCATGCCGGGATCATCTGCACCGGCGAGATCTACAGGGACAAGGTGAAGATGACCTTCGCCAGGGGCGCGTCGGTGGAGGACCCCTCGAGCCTTTTCAACTCCAGCCTCGATGGCAATACGAGGCGCGCCATCGATATCCGCAAAGGCGACCGGATCGACGAGGAGGCGCTGACGGCGCTCGTTCGCGCGGCCGTGGCAGCGAACGTTTCGACATAGGCTAAGCGTCGCCCGGGCAAGCCCGGTACCCACGGCTTGCGTTTCCTTTGCCGAGCCTCTATATGCGCGCTCATTCCACACACGGATCATGGTTTTCGTCCGGGAGAAATCCGGCGGAGACCGCCGGTGGCGGCCTGGAAATTCCGGTCGTCAGGATTCGTGGAGGCTTGAACCGGAAAGGACGATTGAATGGCTCTGCCTGATTTCAGCATGCGCCAGCTTCTGGAAGCTGGTGTTCACTTTGGCCACCAGACCCACCGCTGGAACCCGAAGATGGCGCCCTATATCTTCGGCGCCCGCAACAATGTTCACATCATCGATCTCTCGCAGACGGTGCCGATGCTGCACCAGGCGCTGAAGGTCATATCCGACACGGTCGCCGGCGGCGGCCGCGTGCTGTTCGTCGGCACCAAGCGCCAGGCGTCCGAACTGGTCGCCGATGCGGCGCAGCGCTCGGCGCAATACTACGTCAATTCGCGCTGGCTGGGTGGCATGCTCACCAACTGGAAAACGATCTCCAACTCGATCCAGCGCCTGCGCAAGCTCGACGAGTTGCTCGCCGGCGAGGCCCAGGGCTTCACCAAGAAGGAGCGCCTTACGCTCGATCGTGAGCGCGACAAGCTGAACCGTGCGCTCGGCGGCATCAAGGACATGGGCTCGACGCCGGACCTGATATTCGTGATCGACACCAACAAGGAAGCGATCGCGATCCAGGAAGCCAAGCGGCTTGGCATCCCGGTCGTGGCGATCGTCGATTCCAACTGCGATCCGGACAAGATCGACTACGCCGTGCCGGGCAATGACGACGCCGCACGCGCCATCTCGCTTTATTGCGACCTGGTCTCGAAGGCGGCGATCGACGGCATCGCCCGCCAGCAAGGTGCGCTCGGCGTTGATATCGGCGCTTCCGAAGAGGCGCCGGTGGAACCGGCTCTGGAAGAAGCCGCGGCAGATGCACCGGCCGAACCCGAAGCCCCGGCTTCCGTCGAGGGCTCCGCGAACGCCTGATCCGGGCTTAGCGGCTTTATAGTTCGAGGGAGCGCGCTTTGCCGCGCTCCGAACATTTCCGTCGCATCGGCGCCCGCCCCACAATGGCCGGCGCTTTTGCGTATTTGAATGACGAGGCAAAGATGAGCATTTCCGCAGCACAGGTGAAAGAACTCCGCGACATGACAGGCGCGGGCATGATGGATTGCAAGGCGGCTCTTACCGAGACCGACGGTAATATGGAGGACGCGGTCGACTGGCTGCGCAAGAAGGGCATCGCCAAGGCCGACAAGAAGGCCGGACGGACCGCCGCCGAGGGTTTGATCGGCGTTGCGGCCAACGATCTTTCCGCCGTGGTGGTCGAGGTCAACTCCGAGACCGATTTCGTAGCGCGCAACGACGCCTTCCAGGACATCGTGCGCAATGTAGCGCAGGTGGCGCTTGCGACCGACGGTTCGAGCGAGGCGGTGGCGAACGCCGCCTATCCCGGTTCCGGCAAGAGCGTGACCGAGACGATCAAGGATGCGGTCGGCACGATCGGCGAGAACATGGGTTTCCGTCGCTCGGCGAAGCTCTCGGTGAAGTCGGGCGCCGTGGCGACCTACATCCACAACGCCGCGGCCGACAATCTCGGCAAGATCGGCGTGCTGGTTGCCGTCGAGACGGCTGGAGACGCCGCAAAAGCTCGCGCTTTCGGCCGTCAGGTCGCGATGCATGTCGCGGCGATAACGCCGATGGCGCTGACCGAGGCGGAGATCGATGCGGCCGCGGTCGCCCGCGAGAAGGCGATCTTCTCGGAGCAGGCGCGTGCATCCGGCAAGCCGGAAGCGATAATCGAGAAGATGGTCGAGGGCCGTATGCGCAAGTTCTATGAGGAAGTTGTGCTCCTCAAGCAGGCTTTCGTGGTCAATCCCGACCTGACCGTCGAGCAGGCGCTCAAGGACGCGGCGAAGGATATCGGCGCGCCGGCCACGATCACCGGCTATGTCCGCTTCGCCCTCGGCGAGGGTATCGAGCGCGAGACGTCCGACTTTGCCGCCGAGGTTGCGGCCGCCGTGAAGAAGTAGGCCTGTTCAAAGGCTTCACGTTCCATGAGGGCATCGCGTGACATCGCGGTGCCCTTCGTGTATCCGGGTTCCGCCTTCCACCATTTCGAGGAAAACATGCCGGAAACACCCCGCTACCGCCGCGTGCTTCTGAAAGCTTCCGGCGAAGCATTGATGGGCGAACAGGGGTTCGGCATCGACGTTTCCGTCGTCGACCGCATCGCCGCCGACATCGCCGAGGCGCGCCAGATGGGCGTCGAAGTGGCGGTGGTGATCGGCGGCGGCAACATCTTCCGTGGCGTCGCCGTCGCTTCGAAGGGAGGCGACCGCGTCACCGGCGACCATATGGGGATGCTCGGTACGGTCATTAACTCGTTGGCACTGCGCACCTCGCTTGTGAAGATCGGCGTGGATGCCGTTGTTCTTTCTGCGATTGCCATGCCGGAATTGTGCGAAAGCTTCTCGCAACGCCAAGCGACGGCCTATATCGATGCCGGCAAGGTGGTGATCTTCGCCGGCGGTACCGGCAACCCGTTCTTCACGACCGATTCGGCAGCCGCGCTACGGGCCGCTGAGATCGGCGCCGACGCTCTTTTCAAGGGAACACAGGTCGACGGCGTCTATTCGGACGATCCGAAGAGGAACCCCTCGGCAAAACGCTACGATCATATAACTCACGAGCAGGTGTTGAATGACGGCCTGCTGGTTATGGACACAACGGCGATTGCGCTTGCGCGGGAGAACAACATCCCCATAATCGTCTACTCCATTCACGAAAAAGGCGGCTTCGGCGCAATCCTCAGGGGTGAGGGCCGGTGCACCGTCGTGTCGGATGCGTAGTGCCGGAAACGGCTTCAATTTGGAAGGCAGGTCGATCCTGGGTTCGGCGGCCGGTACGGGAGGCGTCTAGATGAGCAACTCCATCGATTTCAACGACATGCAACGCCGCATGGACGGCGCCATTCATGCCTACAAGAACGATCTGGCATCGCTCCGCACCGGCCGTGCCTCGGGCAACCTTCTCGATGCGGTCAATGTCGATGCCTATGGCACGTCGATGCCGGTCAACCAGGTGGCCACGATAACAGTCCCCGAACCGCGCATGATCTCGGTTTCGGTCTGGGACAAGCAGATGGTGGGAGCGGTCGACCGAGCGATCCGCGAATCCAACCTCGGCTTCAACCCGATCGTGGACGGCGCGACGCTCAGAATTCCCCTGCCGGAACTTACCGAGGATCGGCGCAAGCAGCTTGTGAAGATCGCGCATCAATATGCCGAGCAGGCGAGGGTCGCGGTGCGGCATGTGCGCCGTGACGGCATGGAGCATATCAAGAAGGCGGAGAAGGACGGGGAAATCAGCCAGGACGACAGCCGTGTCCATTCCGACCGCGTGCAGAAATTGACAGACGACACCATCGCTTCCATCGATAGCCTTCTCGGCGAGAAGGAAGCGGAAATCCTGCAGGTCTGAACCACGCCGAGCAGGCTGGCGAAAGAAGCGGATGGCGAAGCCGACGCATATCGCGATCATCATGGACGGCAACGGGCGCTGGGCGAAGGCGCGGGGCCTGCCGCGTGCCGCAGGGCACAGGGCAGGCGTCGAGGCGTTGCGCGAGACGGTGCGCGCGGCCGGCGACATGCGCATTCCCTGGCTGACCGTCTACGCTTTTTCCTCGGAGAACTGGACACGCCCCAAGGCCGAGGTGAGCGACCTCATGGGACTGCTCAAGCTTTTCATCCGCCGCGACCTTGCCGAACTGCATCGGAACGGTGTCAGGGTGCTGGTGATCGGCGACCGGGAAAACCTCGCGTCGGATATCAAGATGCTTCTTGATGAAGCTGAATCACTTACGAAAACCAATACGAACATGAACCTGGTGATCGCCTTCAACTATGGCGCCAGGGACGAGATCGCGCGGGCGGCGCGGAAACTCGCACAGGCGATGGCGGCCGGGAACCTTACCGCGGGAGAGATAACGCCCGAATCTTTCGAGGCTTTCCTGGATACGGCCGCGATGCCGGATCCCGATCTCGTCATCCGCACGAGCGGCGAGCAGCGCCTTTCCAATTTCCTTCTCTGGCAGGCCGCCTACAGCGAATTGGTGTTCATGCCCTGTTACTGGCCTGATTTCGACCGGCGCAAGCTGGCGGAGGCGATCGAAATCTATTCGTCCCGCGACCGCCGGTTCGGCGGGGTCGCGGCGCAAGACGTGGCATTGTGAGCGCCAGTCCGGATGAGCGGCGGGCCGCTTCGCGAGGCGGGATGAACAATCTTCAGACACGAGCGCTGTCCGCCATCGTGTTGGCGGGCGCTGTACTGTGGCTCACATGGCTGGGGGGCATCCCCTTCAGGCTGTTGGTAATTCTCGGCGCGGCGCTGGTCTATTACGAATGGGTTTCGATGGCGGGGCTTCGAATCCATCGCTGGGCCATCGGTGGCTTTGCGCTGGCTGTCGTCGCGGCCATGCTCGTCTCGGGATTTTCGGCGGGCGCACTGGCCGTCGTCCTGCTGGCCGGCATCGGCGTCACGCTCGCCGCCGGATTGGGGTTGGGTCGCGAGACGTCCGCCGCTGCGGCGCTTGCCTACGCGGGCATTGCGGCCGTCAGTCTTGCCTTGCTGCGGGGCGACGACGGAGCCGGGCTGAAAGTCGTCCTTTTCCTGTTCGCCGTCGTCTGGGCGACCGACATCGCCGCTTATTTCACCGGAAAGGCGCTCGGTGGGCCGAAGCTCGCCCCATCGATCTCGCCCGGGAAAACCTGGAGCGGGGCGATCGGCGGTACGGCCGCGGGTGTCATGGCAGGTGTGGCGGCAGCCGCCGCGGCGGGCTCCGGCGCTATGGCTGTCGTGACCGTGGCGGCATTTGTGCTGGCGGTCGTGGCGCAGGCGGGGGACCTTTTCGAATCGGCGGTGAAGCGACGTTTCGGCGTAAAGGATTCAAGCCGCATCATCCCCGGTCATGGCGGCCTGATGGACCGCGTCGACGGGCTTGTGGCCGCGGGCTTCGCCCTTTATCTGATCGGCGCGGCGCTCGGCGGGATGGACCAGCCGTCGCATGGCTTCTTCGGCCCGTAATAGCATTATATTCCGGCCATCGAATCGCCGGGATCGAATCGCAACCCACGGGGCCGCTGGTCGCGGAACCAAGCCGAAGGAACGCCTCCAGGAATGCTCTCTTCCCTTTTCAGCACCAACGGCGTCCTGATCGGCACGATCGTGCCGTTCCTGTTCGTGCTGACGGTCGTCGTCTTCGTGCACGAGATGGGTCATTACCTCGTCGGCCGCTGGTGCGGCATCGGGGTGAAGGCGTTCTCGATCGGCTTCGGGCCGGAAATCGCCGGCTTCAACGACCGGCGCGGGACCCGCTGGAAGCTCTGCCTCATCCCGCTTGGCGGCTATGTGAAGTTCGTCGGCGACATGAGCGCCACCAGCACCCCCGATCCCGAGGGGATGGAGGCGCTTACCAGCGAAGAGCGGAAGGTGGCTTTCCACACGCAGGCGCTGTGGAAGCGGGCGGCAACCGTTTTTGCGGGGCCGTTCTTCAACTTCCTGCTGACGATCGCCGTTTTCACTGTTCTTTTCGCCACTTACGGCCGCTACGTGGCCGAGCCGATGGTGGCGAATGTGCAGCCGGACAGCCCGGCTGCGGTGGCCGGCTTCATGCCCGGCGACCGCTTCGTTTCCGTGAACGGCGTGAAGGTGGAGACGTTCGCCGACGTGCAGCGCCTGGTGTCGCCCAACGCCGGCGAGGCGCTTCGCTTCGTCGTAAAGCGGGGTGGCAAGGACGTCACGCTGACCGCCACGCCCAGACTGACCGAGGAGACCGACGCGCTTGGCAACAAGATCAAGGTCGGCGTCATCGGTGTGGTCAACGACCAGACGCTGGGCCAGCCGCACGTCGTCTCCTACGGGCCCGTCGAGGCGTTCGCCCAGGCGACTGTCGAGACGTGGCGAATCATCGGCCGCACCGGGGACTTCCTCAGCCGCTTCGCCGTCGGACGCGAGGACAGATGCCAGCTTGGCGGCCCCGTCAAGATCGCGGACATGGCGGGCAAGGCGGCGCAGCTGGGCTTCGAGTGGCTGATACAACTTGTCGCCTTGTTGTCGGTGGGTATAGGCGTGCTCAATCTGCTGCCGATTCCACCGCTGGACGGCGGGCACCTGCTTTTCTATGCGCTGGAAGCGGTGTTTCGACGGCCGGTATCGGAGAAGGTTGTCGATATCGTCTACAAGGCGGGGTTGCTTGCCGTTCTCCTGTTCATGGGGTTCGTGTTCTGGAATGATATTTTTGGCTGTCGGACGTGAGTGGAGGGAAGGGGCGACGCACCGCCCGAAAATGTCCAGAATTGAGACAGCGTTTACCATGCGCTTCGATAGGCGTGACGCGAATGCCACGCCTATCGGTTAAGTAAATACAAATTAACCAGATACCTTGCGTGTAGGGAAAATCCGGCTATTACGGTCTGGGAGTGGCTGCCGATATCCGGGATTTCGCGCCTAGGGGACTACGGGAAAAGGTAAAGAGGCCCGATGAAGGTAACTTCGAGAATTCTGAGCGCCGTCATGGCGGCGGCTCTTTATGTGGGCCTGAGTGTCCCGGTTGCAACCGTATTCGGACTGGTGGCAGTTTCCGCCTCTCACGCGGCGGTGGTGAGCAATATCGAGGTCCGTGGGAATCATCGCGTCGATTCGGCGACGATCCGCAATTACCTGTCCATCAAGCCGGGCAAGCCGTTCAGTAGCGGCGACATCGACGCCGCCGTAAAGCGGCTGTTCTCGACCGGGCTGTTCTCGGATGTCCAGATCAACCAGGCCGGCGGCACCTTGATAATCCAGGTCTCGGAATACGCGACCGTCAACCAGGTGATCTTCGTCGGCAACAAGAAGATCAAGGACGAGGACCTGGCGCGCGGGATCCAGATGAAATCGCAGGGTTCGTTCTCGAACGCCATCATGGATGCGGACGTCAAGCGGATCAAGGAAGCCTACGATCATATCGGACGCAGCGACGCGACCGTCTCGCCCCAGGTGATCGACCTGGGCGAAGGCCGCGTGAACGTCGTTTTCCATATCAACGAAGGTGGCCGCACCAAGATCGAGGCCATCAACTTCATCGGCAACAAGGCCTTCAGCGACCGGCGCCTGTCGGATGTGATTTCGACCAAGAAATCGAACATCCTCTCCTTCCTGATGCGCAACGATGTCTACAGCGAGGACAGGCTGAGGGTCGACGAGGAGGCGCTCCGCCGCTTCTATTACAATCATGGCTACGCCGATTTCCGTGTCGTGTCGTCTTCGGCCGACCTGAACGACGCCAACAACGAATACACGATCAATATCACCGTGGATGAAGGCCAGCGTTACCGGTTCGGCGACATTACGATCGACAGCAGCATCGAAGGTGTCGACGCCAACTCGCTGAACGCGCTCCTGAAGAGCCATAAGGGCGACATCTACAGCGCCAAGAATGTCGAGGATTCGCTGACCGCGCTGACCGAGCACATGGCGGGCCTCGGCTACGCCTTCGCGCGGGTGACGCCTCGTGGCGACCGCGATTTCGAGAACAGGACCATTTCCGTCGCCTATGCCGTGGATGAAGGTCCGCACACTTATATCGAGCGCATCGAAATCCGCGGCAATACGCGTACGCGTGACTATGTCATCCGCCGCGAATTCGACATCGGCGAGGGCGACGCCTTCAACCAGGTGCTCATCCAGCGGGCGAAGAAGCGGCTGGAGGATCTTGACTACTTTACCTCCGTCAACATCTCGACGGCGCCGGGTTCGGAGCCGGACCGGGTTGTCCTGATCGTGGACGTGGTGGAGAAGTCGACCGGCCAGTTCAACATCGGCGCCGGCTATTCCACAGGCGAGACGTCGTCGAGCGGCAAGGGCATCTCGCTGCAGGGATCGATCTCCGAGCGTAACTTCCTCGGCCGCGGCCAGTATATCCGCGTTTCCGCCGGCGGCGGGCTCGACGGTTCGCGCGACTACGCGCTTTCCTTCACCGAGCCGTATTTCCTCGGACGGCGAATTTCCGCTGGCTTCGATATCTACCGCTCGACACGGCAGTATGATCATTATGACAGCCAGTTGACCGGTGGCACGATCCGCTTCGGCCTGCCGATCACGGACGCGCTGTCGACGCAATTCGCCTACAACATCGTCAGCGAGAAGTATGATTATCGTGACTGCGGCAGCGGTGCCACGCTTGGCCATTGCGATCTTTCGAACGTTATCCGCGATGCGATCGAGAACAGCCCGTGGCTCAAGTCTTCGGTTAGCGGTTCGCTCATCTACAATACGATCGACGACATCAAGAATCCTGCCGACGGCATTTATGCCAAGTTCACGACTGAGTATGCCGGTATCGGGGGCGACGCCAATTTCGTGAAGTTCACGGCGCGCGCGAGCTACTACAAGACCATCTCTGAACAGATGGACCTGGTGGCCCTTCTTTCAGGCGGCGCCGGTTATATCCATGGATTTGGCGATGACGGGGCCCGTATCTTCGATCTGTTCCAGAGCAACGATCGTATAATTCGCGGCTTCGAATACAACGGCATCGGCCCATACGACAAGGACTCGAGAGATCATCTCGGCGGCACGACCTACTTTAATGCGACAGCTGAGTTGCAGTTCCCGTTGCCCGTCGTTCCCCCTAGCCTCGGTTTCAGGGGTGCGGTCTTCGCCGACGCGGCAACGCTCTATGGCAATGACCTCAAGAATGAGTGCCTTGATGCAGCGTTCACTCCGGTCCCCGGTTCGAACTGCACCGCCGGCACCGGCATGAAATGGCGTGCGTCGGCAGGCATCAGCCTGATGTGGGCGTCGCCCTTCGGTCCGATCCGGCTCGACTATGCGATCCCGGTCGTGAAAGAGAAGGGCGACAAGGTCCAGAATTTCAACTTCGGCATGTCGACGCAATTCTGACCGGTACGACAATCCCTTCCGGCCCGGCGAGGGCCGAGAAGAAGAGGCATAGCAAAGCGCGCGGCGTCATGGCGGAACCTGTCTTCTTCGCACCGTCGCGCGCTTATACGGCCGGCGAGATCGCTTCGCTTACGGGCGCGAAGCTCGCCAACGCCAGGTTTTCCGACGCCGAGATACGGGGTGTCGCCCCTGTTCAGGACGGCGGCGAAGGCATGCTGGTCTTCATCGACGGCAAGCGGCATGGAGCGCTGCCGAAGGGCTTGCGTGCAGCGGCGCTCATCTGCAACCAGGAAATCGCCGGATACGCACCGCCGGATATGGCTGTCCTGATTTCGGGCAGGCCGGTCTATGCTTTTGCCGCGGCCACACGCGTGCTCTACCCCCTGGCCGCCCGGCCGGGTCCCATCACCGGTGAGACGGGCATCTCGCCCGCCGCGCATGTCGCCGCGGACGCCGAGGTGGAGCCCGGCGCCATCATCGAGGCCGGCGCGGTGGTGGGCGCCGGCGCCGGGATCGGCGCGGGTACGGTCATCGCCGCCAATGCCGTCGTCGGCCCGAACTGCCGCATTGGCAGAAATTGTTACGTGGGACCGGGCGCGAACCTCCTTTCCGCCCTGGTCGGGGACCGCGTGATCATCCATGGGGGCGCAAGGATCGGTCAGGACGGCTTCGGCTATGTGCCGGGGCCGAACGGCCCGGAGAAGATCCCGCAACTCGGCCGCGTCATCATTCAGGACAATGTCGAGATCGGCGCCAACACCACGATCGACCGTGGCGCGATGTCCGACACGGTGATCGGCGAAAGCACGAAGATCGATAATCTCGTGCAGATCGCGCACAATGTGAGGATCGGAAGAGGCTGCATCGTCGCGGGGCAATGCGGTATCGCGGGTTCCGTCACGCTCGGCGATTTCGTCATGCTCGGCGGCAGGGTAGGCGTCTCGGATCACATCACGTTGGGCACCGGCGCGCAGCTCGCCGCCTCCAGCGGGGTGATGGACAACGTGCCCGCCGGTGGGATATGGGCGGGAACGCCGGCCGTTCCGATCCGCGAATTCTTCCGCCAGATCGCCGGCTTGCGCAAGATGTCGAAGAGCAGGCCACGGAAAAGCGAACCGCAATGACCGACACCACCAAAGTGCTCGAAGCGGCGGATATCATGGAGTTGATGAAGCTCCTGCCGCATCGCTACCCTTTTCTGCTGGTCGACCGCATCGTCGATATCGACGGCGACAGTTCCGCGACCGGCATCAAGAACGTCACGGTCAACGAGCCGCATTTCCAAGGCCATTTTCCGCAACAGCCCGTGATGCCGGGCGTGCTGATCGTCGAGGCAATGGCGCAGACCGCCGGCGCCATCTGCATCAAGAATTCCGGCAACGAGATGCCGGCGCTCGTCTATTTCATGACCATCGACAACGCGAAGTTCCGCAAGCCCGTGGTGCCCGGCGACCGCGTCGAGATCAAGGTCCGGAAGATCAAGCAGCGCGGTAATATCTGGCGCTTCGCCTGCGAGGCTCTGGTGGACGGCGGCAAGGTGGCCGAAGCCGATATCTCGGCGATGATGTCTTTCAAGCCGATGGCGTGAGCGTGTAATGGCTTCAACTTCCATTCATGCCTCGGCGGTCGTCGAGAACGGTGCGCAATTGGGCGAAGGCGTCCAGATTGGCCCTTTTTGCCATGTGAGCGGCGACGCTCAACTCGGCGGCAACGTCAATCTCATGAGCGGTGTCACCGTCCTCGGCGCCACCACGATTGGCGAGGGCACGGTCGTCTATCCGAATGCGGTGCTGGGCGGCGCGCCGCAGAACAACAAGCACATGGGCGGACGCACGACGCTCACCATCGGCAAGAACTGCGTCATCCGGGAATCGGCCACCATGCACACCGGCAGCGATACCGGGCACGGCACGACCACGGTCGGCGATAACTGCATGTTCATGGCCTATACGCATGTCGCCCACGATTGCGTCGTCGGCGACAACGTGACCTTCGCCAATAATGCGTCGCTCAGCGGTCATTGCGAAGTCGGCAACAACGTCATTATCTCGGGTATGACGGCGGTGCACCAGTTCGTGCGCATCGGCCACCATGCGTTCCTCGGCGGCATGTCGGCCATCGTGGGCGATGTCATTCCCTATGGCATGGCGGTCGGCAACAGAGCGCATCTGCGCGGCTATAATGTCATCGGGATCAAGCGCTCCGGCCTACCCAGAAGCGAATTGCTCGCCTTGCGCAAGGCCTATCGGATGATCTTCGATCGCGATCATCCCGTTACGGAAAATCTCGAAACGGCCGCCAAGGCTTTCAATGGCTCGCAGGCCGTCGCCGACGTCATCGAGTTCATGACCAGTCGGGGGAAACGCTACTTCACCGTGCCCGCGCTCAATGGCGGCGACGACGATGATGATGACGGAGAGGATTGAAACCGGCCCGACGCAATCGTCACACCTTGGCGAAGCCCGCGTCGCCGTGATCGCGGGGAGTGGCAGGCTGCCGGAAGAGGTGGCGTCGAAACTTGCCGAACAGGGGCGCGCGCCTTTCATCGTCGCCCTCGAAGGCGAGGGGCCGGACGACCGCTTTTCCGCTTACGATCATATTCTTATGCCGCTGGAGGAAGGCGGAAGCCTGCTTTCGATCCTCCGCCAGCACAATATCGGCCGTATCGTGCTTGCAGGGGGCGTATCGCGGCGGCCGAACCCATGGAAGCTGCGCAAGAGCCTGCATCTGGTGGCGATGCTGGCGCGTTTCATCGTTCCGCTCGCGCGCGGCGACGACAATTTGCTGCGGGCCGTCGCCCGCTATTTCGAGGATAACGGCATAAAGGTGACCGGCGCCCACGAGATCGTTCCCGATCTCCTGGCGCGTGCGGGGCCTATGACGAAGAGGAAGCCGCTTGCCGCCGACATGAGGGATATCGATGCCGGCCACGCGGCGGCGCGCGCGATCGGCGCGCTCGATGTAGGGCAGGCGGCAATCGCCATCGGCGGCCGCGCGGTGGCGCTGGAAGATATCGGGGGGACGGACGCCTTGCTCACTCGGACCAGGGAACTGCGGGATCATGGCCGGCTCGCCGGCAGGAAGCGGGGCGTTCTGGTCAAATGCGCCAAGCCCGGCCAGGAATTGCGCGCCGACCTGCCGACAATCGGCCCCGCGACAGTCGAGGGCGCTCATGTGGCGGGCCTCGCCGGGATCGCGGTCGAGGCCGGGCGCTCTTTCGTACTCGATCATACGGAGACCGTCAGGCGGGCCGACGAACTCGGCATCTTTGTCTTCGGCATCGGCAAATCGGAGTCCTGATGGAAGGCACGCGGCCGCTGAAACTTGCAATCATCGCGGGGGAGGAATCGGGTGACCTGCTCGGCGCCGATCTCGTTTCCGCGCTTGCCGCCGCATCCGGCCGGGAAATCGAACTGTTCGGCGTCGGCGGCCGCCATCTTCAGGCGCTTGGCCTGAAGTCGCTGTTCGATCCCGCCGGTATTTCCATCGTCGGGGTCGGCGCGGTCGTGCGTGACCTGCCGCGCATTGTCTATCGCATCGGGCAGACCGCGCGCGCGGTTGCGGCATACAAGCCGGACTGTCTCGTCACCATAGACGTGCCGGCCTTCGGGCTGAGGGTAGCGCGCAAGGTGCGTGCGGCAAACCCTGCCATCCCTGTCGTTCATTATGTCTGTCCGAGCGTCTGGGCATGGGGGCCGGAGAGAGCGGCGCGGATGCGGCCCCATGTCGACAAGATCCTGTGCCTGCTCCCGTTCGAGCCAGCGGAGCTTGAAAGGCTCGGCGGGCCACCCGGCATCTTCGTCGGCCACCGTCTGGCGCGTGACCCCGGCATCCTTGGTGCGGCGGAGCGACAGCGCGAGCGCGCTGGCGCAAGGCGGGAAGACGGCGTCACGACATTGCTGGTCCTGCCGGGCTCCCGCAGCGGCGAAGTAAAGGGGCTGCTGCCGGCCTTCGGCGAGACCGTGTCCATCCTTCGTGAGCGTGGCAACCGGCTGCGCCCTCTGCTCCCGACGGTTCCGCATGTGGCGGACCTCGTCAGGCAGACGATCGAAAGCTGGCCGGACCAACCGGAGATCATCCTCGATCAGGAGCGGAAATGGCAGGCCTTCGGCGAAGCCGACGTCGCGCTTGCCGCATCCGGCACCGTATCGCTGGAACTGGCGCTCGCGCGCGTGCCATTGGTGGCGTGCTACAAGGCGGATCCGCTCATGCGGCTGCTCAAGGGCCTGATCAGCGTGTGGACAGCCTCGTTGCCCAATCTCATCGCCGATCGTCCGGTCGTGCCCGAACACTATAATGAATTCGTACGCCCGGGCATGCTGGCGCGCCGCATAGAGCAGTTGGCGGCCGTGTCGCTGGAGAGGGCGGCGCAACTGGAAGGCTTCGACGACATCGCCTCGGCGCTGTCCACATCGAAGCCGTCTGGGGAAATGGCCGCGGAAATCGTCCTTCGCGAGATCAGGGTTAAGGCCGGAAAATAGGAAGGCGCCGCTTCCGCGACGCCTTCGAGGCAATGTCTTAGCCGGATCAGCGCTTGGCGACAGGAACGTAGTCGCGCTGCGTTTTGCCTGTATAGAGCTGACGCGGCCGCCCGATCTTCTGGTGCGGGTCCTCGATCATCTCCTTCCACTGTGCGATCCAGCCGACGGTTCGCGCCACCGCGAACAGGACCGTGAACATGGTGGTCGGGAAGCCGAGTGCCTTTAGCGTGATGCCGGAATAGAAATCGACATTGGGGTAGAGCTTCTTTTCGATGAAATATTCGTCGGATAGCGCGATCCGCTCCAGTTCCATCGCCACGTCGAGCAATGGGTCGTCCTTGATGCCAAGCTCGCCAAGGACCTCGTGGCAGGTCTTCTGCATGATCCGGGCGCGCGGGTCATAATTCTTGTAGACGCGGTGGCCGAAGCCCATCAACCGGAACGGGTCGTTCTTGTCCTTGGCCCGGTTCACGAATTCGGGGATGTGATCGACTGTGCCGATCTCGGCGAGCATGTTGAGCGCTGCCTCGTTGGCGCCGCCATGCGCCGGGCCCCAGAGGCAGGCGATACCGGCCGCGATACAGGCGAACGGGTTGGCGCCCGAGGAGCCGGCGAGCCGGACCGTCGAGGTCGAGGCGTTCTGCTCATGGTCGGCATGCAGGATGAAGATACGCTCCATCGCGCGCGCCAGTACCGGATTGACCTTGTATTCCTCGCACGGGACCGCGAAACACATGTGCAGGAAGTTGGCGGCGTAGTTCAGCTCGTTCCTCGGGTAAACGAAGGGCTGGCCGACATGGTATTTGTACGCCATCGCTGCGATCGTCGGCATCTTGGCGATCATGCGCAGGCTTGCCACCATGCGCTGGTGCGGGTCGGAAATATCCGTCGAGTCGTGATAGAAGGCCGACATCGCGCCGACCATGCCGCACATCACTGCCATTGGGTGGGCGTCGCGGCGGAAGCCGAGAAAGAAGCGATTCATCTGTTCGTGCACCATGGTGTGGTGCGTGACGCGGTAGTCGAAATCCTCTTTCTGCGCCTTGGTCGGCAACTCGCCGTAAAGCAGGAGGTAGCAGACTTCGAGAAAGTCGCCGTGCTCCGCGAGCTGCTCGATCGGGTAGCCGCGATGGAGAAGAATGCCCTCGTCGCCGTCGATATAGGTGATGGCCGATTCACAGCTTGCCGTGGAGGTGAAACCCGGATCGTATGTAAAGGCGCCGGTATCCTTGTAGAGCGCCCCGATATCGATGACGTCCGGCCCCACCGAACCCTTGCGCACGTCGAACTCGTATGATTTGCCGCCGAAATCCAGTTTCGCTTTCGCTTCGGTCATCGCAAACTCCTTCTTCTTTTATTTGTGCCCGAAATCACGGTTGATGCAGTGCAAACGTCGTGAAATCGAAAATAACGCCTCTTTGCCGCGCCCTTCCGGATGCCGTCCCTTGTCTGGCGGCCGCAATGTTGCACCGCAAAAGCCTGATTTCAATGTGAATTTCCTTGAACTTCGGACTAACCGATTTGATCTTCTATTCGCATCAGACTTTCGTCGCGCCCGAGCACATCCAGCACGTCGAAAACGCCGGGTGACGTGCTCTTGCCGGTCAGCGCGGCGCGGAGCGGCTGTGCCACCTTGCCAAGCTTGAGACCATTCGTTTCAGCAAAGGTTCGGACAACTGCTTCCGTGCTTGCGGCACTCCAGTCGCCCACTTTCTGAAATTCCGGCAGCAAGTGGCGCAGCATCGACCTGCTGTCCTCGTCGAGGATCGCGGCCGCTTTTTCGTCAAGTTGCAAAGGCCGTTCGGCGACGAGGAAAGCGGCGCTGTCGGTGAGTTCGATCAGCGTTCGCGCCCGTTCCTTCAGGCCGGGCATGGCGCGAAGCAGGCGTGCCTTGGCCGCCTCGTCCAGTTTTGCGGCGAAATCCGCGCCGTTCGGCAGATAGGGCAGGGACGTGATCAAAGCATCGAACAGCGCGGCATCTTCCATGCGGCGCATATGGGTGGCGTTGAGCGCTTCCAGCTTCTGAAAGTCGAAGCGCGCCGCGCCTTTATTGACATCCTCGATCTCGAACCAGCGGACCATGTCCTCCGTCGACATGATCTCGTCGTCACCATGGCTCCAGCCAAGGCGAGCCAGATAGTTCCGCAGCGCGGCCGGCAGATAGCCCATGGCCCGATAGGCATCAACACCGAGCGCGCCGTGCCGTTTGGAGAGCTTGGCGCCGTCGGCGCCGTGGATGAGCGGGATGTGCGCCATGACCGGCACCGGCCAGCCCATCGCGTCATAGATGATTGTCTGGCGCGCTCCATTGGTCAGGTGGTCATCGCCCCGGATGATGTGGGTCACGCCCATGTCGTGATCGTCGACGACTACCGCGTGCATATAGGTCGGATTGCCGTCGGAACGCAGGATGATGAAATCGTCGAGATCCTTGTTAGGAAAGCGTACCTCGCCCTGGACGCGGTCGTGGACGATCGTCTCGCCCTCCGTTGGCGCCTTAATGCGGATCGCACCCTTGGCGCCGGCTGGCGCCTCGGACGGGTCGCGGTCGCGCCAGCGCCCGTCATAGCGGGGCGGCCGGCCCTCGGCGCGCGCTTTCTCGCGCATTTCCTCCAGCTCGGCGGGCGTGGCATAGCAATAATAGGCCTTGCCCATGCGCACCAGTTCCTCGGCCACCTCGCGGTGGCGCGTGGCACGGGCATATTGCGAGATCGGTTCTCCATCCCAGGTCAGCCCGAGCCAGGTAAGGCCGTCGATGATGGCGGCGGTGGCGGCTTCGGTTGAGCGCTCGCGATCGGTATCCTCGATCCTGAGCAGCATCTTGCCGCCGGTATGCTCGGAATAGAGCCAGTTGAACAGCGCCGTCCGTGCCCCGCCAATATGCAGGAATCCGGTAGGCGAGGGGGCAAAGCGTGTGACGACGGGTGGCATGGCATTTCCGGGGAGGCGGCGCCGGGACCGGAAAATCGGTGGGAGCGCGCGCGGTGGCGTTTGGCTGGCGTTGATGTAGCATAGGCGGGCCGGGGCGCAAGCCTTTCGGCGCGGGGAAGGCGTATGGGGGACGACAACGCGAAAGAGATCGGCGACGAGCGGTCGCAGTTCGACGCGCGCCTTCTCGATCGTCCGATGCCATTCGACCGGGAAGCTCCGGCCGGTGGAGAACCGCCTCCAGGAAGAACGCGCGAAACAACCGGCGCGGAGCCGCATCGATACGGATATGCCGGCGCGAGGGCGGCTTTCGCGCGCCTCCGGACCTCCATCCGTGAGGCGGCGATCACCGAATGGGAGCGCGGCACCCTGTTCCTGTTCGTGCCGGTGTGCCTGTCGGTGGGAGCTCTCGCCTATTTCCATATTTCCTGGGAGCCGCCTTTCGCCCCGCTTCTTTCAGGCGTTGTTGCCTTGTCGGCTGCCTATTTTCTCGCGCGGTCGAAATTCCTGCTCCGTATTGTGCTGCTCGCCGCGCTCTTGGTGGTTGCCGGGGCGCTTGCCGGCAAGTTCGAGACGTGGCGTGCCGCAACGAAGATGCTCGGAACCGACATCACCACTCGGATCGTTGGCCGCGTCGTGACGGTCGAGCATCAGGCGAGCGGCCGTGTACGTCTGACGATCGACCTTGTTTCCACCTCGCGTCCGCATTTGCGCTATGCACCCGACCGTATACGCGCCAGCGCCCGTACCATCCCGCCGGGCATGCAACCGGGTTCGGGCGTCGAAGGCGTCGTGCATCTGTTCCCGCCCAGCGGACCGCTCAGGCCCTCTAGCTACGATTTTTCCTTCAGGAGTTATTTTGACGGGCTCGGCGCGAGCGGCTTTTTCCTGACCAATCCCAAGAGCATTTCACTTGCTGCTCCACCAACGCTCTATGAGCGTACCGCCGCGGGCATCGCCCGCCTGCGCAATGCGCTTGCCGACAGGGTACGGGCCGCCGTACCCGGGCCGAATGGTGAAATCGGTGCTGCACTGGTCGCGGGCATCGAGTCCGGCATTCCCGACGACATCAACGAAGCGCTCCGCATCACCGGGCTGGCGCATGTGCTGTCGATTTCCGGTCTGCATATGGCGCTGGCCGCAGGCATCGTCATCGTGTTCATGCGGCTCGGCTTTGCGTTGTTCCCAAGCTTTTCCTCGCGTCATCCAACGAAGAAATACGCGGCCGCCGTCGCGCTCGCGGCGATCGCTTTCTACCTCCTGATATCCGGGGCGGGCGTCGCCACGGAGCGGAGCTTCATCATGCTTGCGATCATGCTGGTAGCGGTGCTGTTCGACCGGGCCGCGATCAGCATGCGCAATTTCGCGCTCGCCGCGCTCGCCGTGGTGGTGAGCGCCCCGCATGAGATCGTCGGACCGAGTTTCCAGATGTCGTTCGCCGCGACGGCCGCGCTGATCAGTGCTTACGCCGCCTGGGGTGAATGGCGCCAGCGCGGGCAGAGGCGGGCGCCCCCTCCGCAATCGGCGTCGTATCTCTGGCGGGGTGGCAGTGCGACGGTGCGGCACTTCGTCGGTCTCGCCGCGACCTCGCTTGTCGCGGGAACGGCCACGGCTCTCTTCGCGGCATGGCATTTCCAGCGCGTCTCACCGCTCGGCCTCGTTGCCAACCTCGCCACCATGCCGATTATCTCGGCCATCGTCATGCCGTTCCTGGTACTCGGTCTCGTGCTGATGCCGTTCGGCCTCGACGGGGCGGCCTTCGCCATCATGGGCAAGGGCATCGGCCTGTTCACCGAGATCGCGGTCGCGCTGTCGAAACATTCACCCTTCGACGCGATCGGTATTTTGCCGGGTTCCGCGGTTGTCTTCCTAACGATGGCGCTCGTGATCCTGACCCTTGCAACGACATGGTTCCGGATTGCGGCGCTGCCGCTGATCGCCATTGGTATCGCGCTCATTGCGCGGCGACCGGCGCCGGAACTCTTCGTCTCGGAAGACGCGAGCCTTGTTGCGCTGAAGCTTTCAGACGGTCGCGTGACGGTCAACCGCAAGCGTCCGAACGGCTTCACAATGGAAGACTGGGCACGCGCCATGATGGCGACAGCCATCGTAAAGCCGGGCGCGACCACCGCGTCTGCCATACCTAAAGCCGCGCCGGAGGTGCCGTTTGCCTGCACCAAAACGCTTTGCGTCGCGTGGAATGCGAAAGGGGTGGTGATCGCCCACGCAGCCACGGAGAAAGCGGCCGGCAACGTCTGCGCAATCGCCAGCCTGATCGTCATCGACGACGCGACTGCGAACGATCCCTGCATCGCCTCTGGCCCGGTCATCATCACCAAGCGTGACCTGGCACGTTACGGCGCTGCTGTCGTTACGTTCGAAGAGACTGCAAAGGGCTTCCAGCCGACCGTGGAATACTCGATCGAAAAGCATTACCGCCCATGGCATGCCGAGAGAACCTATTCACGCGCAGCACGCGGCCTGCCACCTTATCAGCGCCGGCAACGTAGCGAAAAAGGGTCACACAAAAATCCGCCATACCGGGATAGGCAACCGCATGAGAGTAGCCTCACTCATGCCGCGTCCACTCAATAGCGGCGGATCAGCCCGACCAGTTTGCCCTGCACCTTGATCCGGTCCGGACCGAAGATGCGTGTCTCGTATGCTGGGTTGGCTGCTTCGAGCGCGATGGACGCACCTTTGCGCCGGAAGCGCTTGAGGGTGGCTTCCTCGTCGTCCACCAGCGCCACGATGATCTCGCCCGGGTTGGCCGTGTTGGCGTTGCGGATGATGACCGTGTCGCCGTCCAGGATTCCGGCCTCGATCATGGAATCGCCTTTGACCTCGAGCGCATAGTGATCGCCGCCGGAAAGCATCTCCGGCGGCACTGCGATCGAATGGGTCTGGTGCTGTATGGCATCGATAGGCACACCGGCGGCGATGCGCCCCATGACGGGGACGGAAACACCAGCCGCATCGTCATTGCTCGCGGCGGGAACGCGCGACTTCTCCGGCTGTTTGCGGCCAAGACTGCCTTCGATCACGCTCGGCGAGAACCGGCGGCTGGCATTGAGGCCCGGCGCAATGGAATCAGGCAGGCGCAGCACTTCGAGCGCGCGCGCCCTGTTCGGTAGTCGCCGGATGAACCCGCGTTCCTCAAGTGCCGTGATGAGGCGATGGATACCGGATTTCGAAGCGAGGTCGAGCGCGTCCTTCATCTCGTCGAAGGACGGAGGAATGCCGGTCTCCTTCAGCCTTTCGTGGATGAACATCAGGAGTTCGTGTTGTTTGCGCGTGAGCATCGCGATTTCCCCGAGAATCAGCGTAGTAAACAAAACCAGAACAAACACTATCTGTTCCAGTTGTGTTCCGCAACCGTTTAAATTTCAATGAACCACGGTGAAAATCGGCTTTGGTTGCCTTCAGCGGATGAAAAGTACCCGGCACGGATCGCCGGCCGCCGCGGCGGGCGCGTGTGGCTCGCGGATGATGAGGCAGTTGGCGGCGGCAAGGGTCCTCAACATGGAAGAGTCCTGTATGCCGAAAGGCGCGGCGAGCAAGCCCTCCGACGTCTCCTCCGCCGCTGCGCGCACATAGTCCCGCCGGCGGTCGTTTTCGGGCATGGCCTCGGCGAGTCGGGCCTCGCGGACGTCGGGACGATGCGTCCGTCCTGCAAGCCGCGCGATCAGTGGCACTAGGAAAAGATGGCTGCCGACCATGCTCGATACCGGGTTGCCGGGCAGGCCGAGCACGCGCGTTTGCCCGATACGCCCGGACATCAACGGCTTGCCGGGGCGCATGGCGATCTTCCAGAAATCGAGCGTCATGCCTTCAGCCGTCAGCACCTCGCGCACGAGGTCGTGATCGCCGACGGAAGCGCCGCCGAGCGTGACCAGTATATGGGCGCCCGCGGCCAGCGCGCGGCGGAGCGCCGCGGCGATGAGTTTGCGGTCGTCGGGCACAATGCCGAGATCGAGGATTTCGGCGCCGGCATCGCGCGCGATCGCGGCGACGCCATAGCCGTTCGAGGCGATGATCTGGTCCGGGCCGGGGTGGCTGCCGGGCAGCAGCAACTCGTCTCCGGTCGCGGCAATCGCAACCAGCGGCCGCCGCACCACGGGAACCTCCGCATGATTCGCGGCGGCCGCAAGCGAAAGCGCGGCGGGGTCGAGCACGCGGCCGGCAGGAAGGAGCGGCTCACCTTCGGCGAAATCGAGGCCCGCACGGCGGATATGCCGTCCCCGCGCCACGCTTTCCAGAGCCTCGACGAGGCCTTCGCTGACGATGCGGGCGTCTTCCTGCAGCAGGACCGCGTCGGCGCCGTCTGGTACCGGCGCACCGGTGAAGATGCGCACGGTTTCACCCTTGCCGACCGTGCCTGGATAGCGCTTGCCGGCTTGCGCGGCGCCGATGATCTTGAGACGCGCGGGGAGGGCGGCAATGTCCTCGGTGCGGACCGCGTAGCCATCCATCGCCGAGGCGTTGAAGGGGGGCTGCGTGCGCAGCGCCGCGAGCGGTTCGGTGAGCACCCGGCCGGCGGCTTCTCCGATCGGCACGTTCTCCTTGGCAAGCGGCGCAGCGCCGGCGAGAAGAAGCTCCAGCGCACTGTCGACAGGCAGCAGGTCGCCGGTGTTCATGCGCCCTCAGCCCTATAGTCACCTGACTTGCCGCCGCTCTTTTCGATCAGGCGGATGCCACCCAGCACCATGCCGCGGTCGATGGCCTTGGCCATGTCGTAGATGGTGAGACAGGCAACCGACGCTGCCGTCAGCGCCTCCATCTCAACGCCGGTCTTGCCGGTGACGCGCGCCGTTGCGGTAACTCGAAGCCCCGGCAGCGCATTATCCGGCCTGATATCGACGGAGACCTTGGTCAGAAGCAGCGGATGGCATAGCGGAATTAACTCATGCGTGCGCTTCGCCGCCATGATGCCCGCGATCCGCGCGGTTCCAATCACGTCGCCCTTTTTTGCATCTCCGGCGAGGATGAGCCTTAAGGTCTCCGGCCGCATGGTCACCGTGCCCTCGGCGACCGCCAGACGCTCCGTTTCGGCCTTGGCGCCGACATCGACCATGTTGGCCTCGCCTGAAGAATCCAGATGTGTCAGCGTCGAGGTCATGGCGCTCATTCCGCCGCGCTGCGCGCGAGCCTTTCGCCGGCGAGCAGTGCACGCGTGGCCGCCGCAACGTCGGCCTGTCGCATCAGGCTTTCGCCGACGAGGAACGTGCCAATGCCGCTTCGCTCGAGATCGAGGCAGTCTTCATGCGTGAAGATGCCGCTTTCACCGACCAACAGCCGATCCGACGGCGCCATCTTCGCCAGCCGGCGCGATGTATCGAGACTGACCTCGAACGTTCGGAGGTTGCGGTTGTTGATGCCGATCAGGGGCGAACTGAGTTTCAGCGCCCGTTCCAT
Source organism: Mesorhizobium koreense (assembly GCF_031656215.1). Lineage (NCBI taxonomy): Bacteria > Pseudomonadati > Pseudomonadota > Alphaproteobacteria > Hyphomicrobiales > Phyllobacteriaceae > Mesorhizobium > Mesorhizobium koreense. The sequence goes on from NZ_CP134228.1 coordinate 3,068,267, forward strand.
CTCCGTTTCGTCATGGACTTCGATCAGCGCGTCCATGCCGAGTTCGAACGCGGTGTCCTCGAGCGAGCGCGCAACGTCGTCGGAAACGCTCGCCATGATGACGAGGATGGCGTCGGCGCCCCAGGCTCGCGCCTCATGGGCCTGGTAGGGGTCGAATAGGAAATCCTTACGCAACGCCGGCAATGCGGTCGCCTTGCGTGCGGCGGCCAGATATTCGGGCGCGCCCTGAAAGGACGGCTTGTCGGTCAATACGGAAAGGCAGGCAGCGCCGCCTTCCTCATAGGCGCGGGCAAGGGCAGGGGGGTCGAAATCCGCGCGGATCAACCCCTTCGAAGGGCTTGCCTTCTTGATCTCGGCGATCAGGGCGAACGCGCCTGCCTTCCGCTTTGCCCGAAGTGCCGCGCCGAAACCGCGCGGCCGATCCTGCGCTTTGGCGCGGGCCGCAATCTCGGAAAACGGGACGGCCGCCTTGGCGGCGGCGATCTCCTCGCGCTTATAGGCTTCGATCTTTCTCAATATGTCAGCCATTGCGCTCAGTCCGGCCGATTGGAGACTTCCGCGAGCTTGGTCAGCGCTGCGCGCGCCTTGCCGCCGTCGATCGCCGCTGCCGCGACCGCGATGCCATCCCGAAGAGAGCCGGCCTTGCCTGCTACGAGGATCGCCGCGCCGGCGTTGAGCAACACGATATCACGATAGGGGCCCTTGACACCATCGAGTACGGCGCGAAGCGCTTCGGCGTTTCGCACCGCGTCGCCGCCTTTGAGGTCGGCCGGTTCGACCCGCGTCAACCCGATATCTTCGGGCACAATCTCGAAACTGCGGACTTCGCCGTCCCGCAATTCAGCGACCTTGGTCGGCCCGGCGGTGGTCAGTTCGTCGAGGCCGTCCCCATGGACGACCCATGCGGCTTCCGTACCCAGGCCCTTCAGCACATGGGCAAGCGGTTCCACCCATTCGGGCGAGAAAACGCCAACCAACTGGCGCTTGACGCCAGCCGGGTTGGAAAGAGGGCCGAGCAGGTTGAAGATAGTACGCGTGCCGAGTTCGACGCGCGTGGGACCCACATGGCGCATCGCCGAATGATGCGACGGGGCGAACATGAAACCGACGCCGGCTTCGCGAATGCAGGTAGATATCTGCTTCGGGGTCGCCTCTATGTTGACGCCAAGTGCGGCGAGCGTGTCGGCCGCGCCCGAGCGGGAGGAGAGCGCTCGGTTGCCATGCTTGGCTACCGGAATGCCGGCACCCGCCGCTACAAAGGCGGCGGCGGTCGAGACGTTGTAGGAGCCCGAGGCGTCGCCGCCGGTGCCGACGATATCGATCGCATCGGCAGGTGCCTCGACCGTCAGCATCTTGGCGCGCATCGTCGCGACGGCGCCGGAAATCTCCTCCACCGTCTCGCCGCGCACGCGCAACGCCATTAGAAAACCACCGATCTGGCTCGGTGTCGCTTCGCCGGACATGACGATATCGAATGCCGCGCGCGCTTCCTCGAATGTCAGGGGTGCGCCACCGGCAACCTTGGCGATATGCGCCTTGAAATCGCTCATTTCACCCCGCTTGGCACTCAGAACGCCATCGCACGCTGGATCGCCTGCCGATCCACGGTGACGCCGTATTCCGCCTGCAGCTTGCTCACCAACTGGTCGAGCAGATCGTTGGCCATGCCGGATGCAAACGTCTTGCGGGCTTGCTCATCAACCGAATCAGCGCCGGCGCCGGCCGGTTCGAAGACCTCCGTGACCTTGAAGAGAACCTGAGACTTGTCGTCGAGTCCTGAAAACAGGCCGATCCCTCCTTGCCCCACGCCGAAGACGGCGGCGACGCCGTTCTGGCCGAGATCGGCATCGTTGGAGTCGCGCTTGACGCCGCGCTTTGTCTCTTTTTCGAGCTTCAGTTCCGTTGCGATCTCATCGAGGGAGGTTCCGGCTTTGACCTTCTTCTCCATCTCGGTCGCCTTGGCGCCAAGCCGGGAGGTCGCTTCCTCGGCCTTCCAGTCGGCCAGGACCTTATCGTGCATCTCATCGAGCGTCCGGTCGTGCGCCGGCTTTATGTCCTGGACCTCGTAATAGACGAAGCCGTCGTTCTTGGTCGTGATCGGATCGTTCTCGATGCCCTTGTCGCTGTCGAAGGCGTCCTTGATCAGTTGTTCCGACTCCGGCAGGTCCTTGACCACCGAACCGTCCGGCGCGCGCCCCTCGCGGTCGATCGCGTCGACGGTGACGACCTTGAGCCTGAGTTTGTCCGCAGCCTCCTTCATCGTCGCCCCGCCCGCCCGCGCGTCTTCCCATTTGTCGTGAACATCCAGGAGATCGCGGTTGGCTTCACCCAGCGCAAGATCCTTGCGGATCTGGTCGCTGACGGCCGAGAGCGGCTTTACCACCTCAGGCGTGATCGAGGTCACGCGCAGAAGCACCGGACCGAACGCGCCTTGCACGACGGGGCTCACTTCGCCGACTTTCAGGCCGAACGCCGCGTCGGCGATCTTCTGCTCCGGGACTTCCGATTTCGCGAACGTTCCGAGCTTCGTGTCGGCATCGGTCTTGCCCTGGGACTTGGCGACATCGTCGAAGGTGGCACCCCCCTTGATCGAGGCAAGACCGGCATTTGCGGCGGCTTCGTCCTTGAAGACGATCTGCTCAATCGTCCGCTTCTCCGGCGTGGTGTAATTGCTGAGATGCGCGTCGTAGTCCTGTTTGACCTGCTCGTCGCTGATCGAGGATGGGTCGGCGATGTCCTGCGGCTCAAGCCGGACATAGGCGATCTTGCGGTATTCGGGCGCGGCGTATTTCTTCTTGTTCTTGTCGAACCAGGCTTGCAGCGTGCTGTCCGAAGGGTTTTCTATCGGCTCGACAAGGGATTGGGGCAGGGTGATGTATTCGACGGTGCGGTCCTCTCCGCGGTAAAGCGCGACCGCCTTGAGGAATGTATCGGGCACTTTCATGCCCTCGGTCGTCGCATCGACGATCTGCCGGCGGACGGCAGCCTGCTGCTGGTTCTGCATATATTCTTCCGGGCCCATCCCGACCTGGCGCAGCACGTAGTCGAATTGCTGCCGGTTGAACTGGCCGTCAGGACCGTGGAAAGCCGCATCCTGGCGTGTCAAGTCTGCTATCCGGGCCGTGGAGATGCCGAGGCCGAGCCGACGTGCCTGCTCGTCCAGCACCGCGCCGCCGACGAGTTGCGACAGGACCCGTTGGTCCACGCCGAGCGCAGTGGCCTGCTCGCGGGTCAGGCGCTGACCGAGTTGCTGCGACAAGGTCGAAAGCTGGCGGTCATAGGCGAGCCGGTATTCGTTGAGAGACACGTTGGTATCGCCCGCCGTCAGAACGGAATTGCTGCTGGACTCGCCCTCGATACGGCCTCCGATCCCCCAGACCGCGAAGCTGGCTACCAGAACGATAAAGAACAGTTTGGCCACCCAGGATCCGGCGGCGGTTCTCATTGCACTGAGCATGTTCAATCCTGTTTTCGGCGCTTTGGCGCCCTATTTCGGCGGCACGTGTCCGGCAATAACGCCCTTGCGCCCCGGTGTCGATTGCTTTGTAGGGCAAATTTGGTAGAGACCGTGGCCGGCGCCCGGGGCGTCCCTTCGCCGACAGGGCCTAACCGGTTCGATTTCTCAAAGGAAGCGTCATGACCCCAGCGATCCGCCCGCTCGTCGCCGGCAACTGGAAAATGAACGGCACCAGCACCTCGCTCGATGAATTGCGGTCGATCGCGGACGGTTTCGCACACGGGTTGGATACAGAAACGGACGCGCTTGTCTGCGTGCCGGCCACGCTTCTTTCCCGTGCATCCGACGTGCTGCGCGGCACGCCTGTCGCGAGCGGTGGGGAAGATTGCCATGCCGAGGCAAACGGCGCCCATACCGGCGACATATCGGCGGAGATGCTGAAGGATGCTGGCGCTTCCTTCGTTATTGTTGGCCATTCGGAGCGTCGAGCCGATCACGGTGAAACAGACAAGATTGTGCACGACAAGGCCCGTGCTGCCTGGCGTGCCGGGCTAACGGCCGTCATCTGCGTTGGCGAGACACGGAAACAGCGCGACGAGGGCGACACGCTTGCCGTGCTTTCGCGGCAAGTTGCCGGCTCGGTGCCCCAAGGTGCGCTGGCGGATAATACGGTCATCGCCTACGAGCCGGTCTGGGCCATCGGCACAGGCCTGACGCCAACCGCGAAGGACGTGGCCGAAGCGCATGCGCATCTGAGGGCCGAACTCGCCAAAAAGGCGCATGGCGAGGCCGGACGCATGCGTCTCCTCTATGGCGGATCGGTGAAACCGGCCAACGCGGTCGAATTGCTCGGGCTTGAGAATGTCGACGGCGCACTCGTTGGCGGAGCCAGTCTGAAGGCCGCCGATTTCCTCGGCATCGCCGAAGCCTATCGGTCGCTTTGACGAAGCCGGTGAAAACGCCGCGTTGCATTTTCTGTTCGCGCGTCCATATGGGGTTGGAATAAGGCCGAAAGGCGTGTATTGAGCCGCGTCCAACGCTGGCCGCGCGTGCTGTCGGCCTGTCGCAGTTTGCCCGGAATCTCGCATGGAAACCGTTATTGTCGTCATCCACCTGATGGTCGTGATCGCGCTTGTCGCGGTCGTGCTGGTGCAGCGTTCGGAGGGCGGTGGCCTCGGCATAGGCGGTGGTTCCGGTTTCATGACGGCGCGCGGCGCTGCAAATGCCCTGACGCGCACCACCGCGATCCTGGCCGCGATCTTCTTCGCGACATCGCTCGGGCTGACGATCATGGCGCGCTATCAGGGAAGCATCGTCGATATCCTCGATCGGCCCGCTTCGTCGAACGGGGCGCCGGCCAAGGGCTCAAATGGTGGGAAGGGCGTCCTGGACCAACTCGGCGGTACGCCTTCCCAGACGCCGGCGCCTAACACCGGTCAGCAACCGGCCGCTCCGAATGGCAATGGCTCGACCACCGCTCCGGCGACCAATAATGCGCCGGCATCGGGCGCGCCCGCGACCACCGCTCCGACGACGCAGGTTCCATCGGGCGGTAATGAGCCAACGAGCGGTCAAGCTCCAGCCTCCGGCGGCAACTCCGGCCAGACGCCGGCTCAACCGCAGGTTCCCAACCAGTAAGGACCTCCGGGCGAGTAGTTCTCGGTCGCGGCTTTGTCAGCGGCCGATTCTTCAAAATCGCCTATTCCCGGTTGTGACGGTGTTGTGATTCAACAACAGTCCGGACGATATTCGCTGTGGCAGGAACCAATCCTCCACGCATTCACGCGTTTTTGTTGAGCAGGTTCCGCAACCTCGGCTATATGGCAATTAAGGCAACCGGGCGGGGCGGGGCATGCTGCTGATTCCGTCACGGCCATGCCGCTGAAGGAATAGGATTTCTCAAAATGCGCATTCACGGGTTCGCCCTGTTTTGTGCCGGTGCTTTATTTGCTCTCGGCGTAACATCCTTTGCCAGTGCTTCGGAGCGATTCGTTAGGATCGACAGCGGCCGTACCGCCTCGGTAGAAACGAAGACGCGCGCCGAAGCGTCCAGGAAAAAGGTAGCGAAATCCACAAATACGGCGAAAGCCGATACCGCGGCCAATGATGCCGGCCCGCTGGAAAACAACGGTGAGCTGCGCAGCGAGCAGAAAATCCAGCCGAACGTCTTCGAAGCGATCTTCGGCGGCGACAAACCGCGACTGCTTCCGGAGACGCGCGAGCTCGATGCGGCGCTGCGGGTGAAGGAAGAGCGGAAACCGTTCAAGGTAAAGCCGGAATTCCAGCCGCAGAGCGTTCCCTATTCCGGCTATCCGCGCGGCACGATCATCATCGATACCAGCCAGAAATTCCTCTACCTGATGGAATCGTCGAATACGGCACGGCGTTATCCGATCGCGGTCGGACGCGAGGGGCTGCAGTTCAAGGGCAAGGCCACGGTCGGCGACAAGCAGGAATGGCCGCGCTGGATCCCGACGCTGGACATGCAGAAGCGTGAGCCGAAGCATTACGGCCAATACAAGGACGGCATGCCCGGCGGGCTCTCCAACCCGCTCGGCGCGCGCGCAATGTATGTCTATCAAGGCAAGCGGGACACCCATATCCGCATTCACGGGACGGTCCAGCCCTGGACGATCGGCACCTCGGCATCCAACGGATGCTTCCGTATGTACAACGATCAGGTCATGGATCTCTATCGACGCGTGAAGATCGGCACGCCTGTCGTCGTCCTCTGATTCGATATTCTGCTTCTCCAGCAGCCGGCCGGCTTCTGCCGGCCGTTTCTTTTTGAGCACTCGGCAGGCGCACATGTTGCAGGTGGAAATGGAAACGACGGCAATTTTCTGCTGGCGGAATCAGATTTGCGGCGCTAAGCCCTGACTCCCATGGCGCGATACATATTCATCACCGGCGGCGTGGTCTCCTCCCTTGGAAAAGGCATAGCGGCAGCGGCTCTTGGAGCCCTTTTGCAGGCACGGGGCTATCGCGCGCGCATCCGGAAGCTCGACCCCTATCTGAATGTCGATCCCGGCACGATGTCGCCTTATCAGCATGGCGAGGTCTTCGTGACCGACGACGGCGCCGAAACCGACCTCGATCTCGGTCATTACGAACGTTTCACCGGGCGCTCGGCGAACAAGCAGGACAACATCACCACCGGCCGCATCTATCAGAACATTATCGAGAAGGAGCGGCGGGGCGACTATCTCGGCGCCACCGTGCAGGTCATTCCGCACGTCACCGACGAGATCAAGAATTTTATCGTTGAGGGGAATGAGGACTACGATTTCGTCATCTGCGAGATCGGCGGCACGGTCGGCGACATCGAGGCGATGCCTTTCCTTGAGGCGATCCGCCAGCTCGGCAATGACCTGCCGCGCAACAACGCGGTCTACGTTCACCTGACGCTGATGCCCTACATTCCCTCGGCCGGCGAGCTTAAGACCAAGCCGACCCAGCATTCAGTCAAGGAACTGCGTTCAATCGGCATCGCCCCGGACATCCTCCTGGTGCGTGCCGACCGCCCCATTCCAAACGAGGAGCGGCGCAAGCTTTCGCTCTTCTGCAACGTGCGTGAATCGGCCGTGATCCAGGCGCTCGATGTCGGCCATATCTACGATGTGCCGATGGCCTACCATAAGGAAGGGCTCGACGGCGAAGTGCTTGCCGCCTTCGGCATCGATCCGGCGCCGAAGCCGCGTATGGAGCGCTGGCAGGAGATTTCCGAGCGCATTCATAACCCTGAAGGCGAGGTGACGATCGCGATCGTCGGCAAATATACCGGGATGAAGGACGCCTATAAGTCGCTCAACGAGGCGCTGGCCCATGGTGGGATGGCCAACCGCGTACACGTCAAGCTCGACTGGATCGAAAGCGAGATATTCGAAAAGGAAGACCCTTCGCCGTGGCTGGAGAAGGTGCATGGCATCCTGGTGCCGGGCGGCTTCGGCGAGCGCGGTTCCGAGGGCAAGATCCTCGCTGCCAAATTTGCGCGTGAGCGAAAGGTGCCGTATTTTGGCATCTGCTTCGGCATGCAGATGGCCTGCATAGAGGCCGCTCGCTCGCTCGCGGGCGTCGAGAAGGCTTCTTCAAGCGAATTCGGGCCGACGAAGGAGCCTATCGTCGGCCTGATGACCGAGTGGCTGAAGGGCAACATGCTGGAGAAGCGGCGCGAGGCCGGCGATCTCGGCGGCACGATGCGGCTAGGCGCCTATCCGGCCGAGCTGGCAGCAGACTCCAAGATCGCGGAAATCTATGGCGATACGCGTATTTCTGAACGCCATCGCCACCGCTACGAGGTCAACATCGATTACAAGGCAAAGCTCGAGGAATGCGGGCTGATCTTCGCCGGCATGTCGCCGGACGGCGTGCTTCCGGAAACTGTGGAATATGCCGATCATCCTTGGTTCATCGGCGTCCAATACCATCCGGAACTCAAGAGCCGGCCTTTCGAACCACATCCGCTCTTCGCCAGCTTCATCAATGCGGCGGTGGAACAGTCCCGACTCGTCTGAAGGGCATGCAGTCGGTCTGGCTTACATGGCCTTTGCTTCAGGCAGATAGCGCTCGACCAGCTGCGCCACACGCTGATTGCGGTCCTTGGCGGTGTTCCCACCCATCACCACGACAATCAGCCTGCGGCCGTTCCTGCTGACGGACGTCGCGATATTGAAGCCCGAGGCGCGGATATAGCCGGTCTTGATGCCGTCGGCGCCGGGGACGGTGTCGAGCACTTTATTGTGCCCCTTGATCAGCTTGCCGCGGAAGGCAAAGCTCTCGATCGAGAAATAATAGTAGTATTGCGGAAAGCGCTGACGTAGCGCCAGCCCAAGTCGCGCCATGTCATAAGCGGTCGTGTGCTGGCCCGAATCCGGTAGCCCGGAGGCGTTCTGGAACACAGTGCCCATCATCCCGAGTTGACGGGCTTTCTGGTTCATCAGATTGGCAAAGCCGTCTTCCGTGCCGCCGAGATATTCGCCGACCGCGACCGCCACGTCGTTCGCCGATTTCGTGACCATCGCGCGGATCGCCGAATCGACATCGATCGTCTCGCCGGGCCTGAAGTGCAGCTTGGTCGGCGGCATCGAGGCTGCGTGCGCCGAGACCGGGATCATCGTGGCGCGCGTCACGCGACCCTGGTCCATGGCCTCGAACAGGAGGTAAAGCGTCATCATCTTGGTGAGCGACGCAGGGTAGCGGATAGAGTTGGAGCTAACCCCGTAAAGCATCTTGCCCGTGTTGGCGTCGATGACGACCGCGGCGTATTTGGAGGCCGCGAAGTCGGTGGGCGGCGGCAGCGTCAGCGTATCGGCGGCCGAGCACCCCGCCAGAAGGACGACCAGGAGCAGAAATCGCGCTTTGCCGAATGACGACGCCAGACAAGAAAAGACCAAACCCAAGAAAGCGCCCCGATCTCCGTTTCCTGAGGCATTGGCCCGCAAGGACCGCCTGCCACAGACTAGGCGATGGCTCCATACGCACGCAACGGTAGCGGCATGAAAAGCTTTGGACGAACGGCCAGGCGGCATGAACCATCTCTCCGGAGGTGTTCCGGAGAGGCGGTAAGATCAGGCGCGGGCGACCTTCGCACCGGCTCCTGCCGCGGCTGAGCGCAGCACGTAGTAGATGATTCCGGAGATGGCAACGCCGAAGAACCAGCCGTAAACGCCCCACCATGCCGGCATCCAGTCGGTGAAGTTCGGCAGGATCGACGCGAAGATGGCCCCGATGATCGCGGCGATGAAGGCATTGACGTGCCATCCGCCCTGGAAGCGGAATTCTCCATTCTCCTTGTAGAGGCCGACCACGTCGAGTTCGCCTTTGCGGATCAGATAATAGTCGACCATCATGACCCCGAAGATCGGCCCCATCGTCGCGCCGATCACCCCGACGAAGCCGGCGGCGCTCCCGTCCCAGGGAGAGAAGGGATAGAGCACCAGCGCGATCAGCGCCGCTATATAGCCGCCCTTCTTGAAATTGATTTTGCGCGGAAAGACGTTGGCGAAATCGAAGGCCGGGGAGACGAAATTCGCCACCACGTTGATGCCGAGCGTCGCCACCGCGAACGTGACCGCCGCGAGCAGAGCCAGGAACCAATTGTCGAACTTCGCCGAGATGTGGTCCGGGTGAATCAGCACTTCATGATAGACGTCCCATGCCGCGATCGTTGTAACGCCGGCGACCAGCGAGAAGAGGATAAGGTTGACCGGCAGCCCCCAGATGTTGCCGGTCCGGACCGCCGCCTTGTCCGGCGCGTAGCGGGCGAAGTCGCAGAAGTTCAGGTAGAGCGCCGAGAAATAAGTAACCCAGATCGCAGCCACGCCGGCGAGCGCCGCAAACGAACCCGGTACGCCGGGAATGCCGGCATCCTTCGTCTTCTCGATCAGCGCATCCATGGGGATATCGCTTGTGACGGCAAAGCTGCCCGCCTTGATGCAAAGGTAGATCGCCAGGATCAGCATCATGATCCAGACCGCCGGGCCGGCCCAGTCCTGGAAGCGGCGGACGGTCTCCATGCCGCGCTGGATGATGAGGAGTTGCAGGCCCCACATGACAAGGAAACAGATCACGTCGAGGCCGGAATGGCCAAGGAAATGTGAGTTCTGGTGAAAGTCGGCGAAGACGTGCCAGCGCGTTAGCAGCGCTACAACGGCGCCAGAGGCAGCGGCGGTTTGCGCCCCGTACCAGAAGCAGGCGACGATCGCGCGCACCAATGCCGGTACGTTGGCGCCCCAGATGCCGAAGGAGGCGCGCGCGAGCACGGGGTAGGGCACGCCGGTTTTCACGCCGGCATAGCCGATCATGCTCATCAGCGCGAAAATGATGAGCGATCCGATGCCTATCGCGATGATGAAATTGACGAAACCGCCGCAGAACAGGAACAGGCTGGCAGCGAGGTAATAACCCCAGAGACTGTGCACGTCCGAGGTCCAGACGTTGAAGATGGAGAAGGGGCCCCAATTGCGTGTTGTGGCGGGGGCAAGATCCTCGTTGTAAAGCGAGGGCGAAGCGCCTTGGATGCTCATTTCATATGTCCCCTCGAACATCTGCCAACAAGCGAGCGATGGGTGAGGCTAGGACTGACCTTAGGGAAAGTAAACGGGGATGTGGGCGATCCGAGCGTGAAGCCGGTGGACAATTGCCCTGAAAGGAGCGGGGCGCTCGCTTGAACCGGCCGGCTTTTTCAGGCACATGGCGGCGATGTCCGCATCGAAGTTTCCGCCGGCCCGCTCGGTCGACCACTGCGTCCTGACTGTCGCCGATCTCGGTACTGCGCGCGACCGGTTGACCTCGCTCGGCTTCGTCGTGGCGCCTGACGGCGCTCACCCCTTTGGCACCGCGAATTGCTGCGTCTATCTCGCCGACGGCACGTTCCTCGAGCCGCTGGCGCAGGCGGATGGCCGGGCCGAGCGGGAAGCGGCACGTCAAGGCAATATGTTCACCGCACGCGATCTCGCCTACCGCTATCGCCAGGGCGAAGAGGGATTTTCAGCTCTCGTATTCGATACGAAAGATGCCGCCGCTGACCATGCTGGATTTGTCGAGGCGGGCTTTTCAGGCGGAAACATCCTCGATTTTTCGCGCGGCTTTACCGACGCCTCCGGCAAGACGGACAAGGCTTCCTTCCGGCTTGCCTTCGCGGGCGACTGGCGTGCGCCGGATTGTTTCTTCTTCACCTGCCAGCGTGTGCGGGTGCCTGAGGTCGACCGCTCGGCTCTCCAAACGCATCGCAATGGCGCGACGCGAATAAAGGGCATCGTTCTGGCTGCGCCGCATGGGCGCGATTTTGCGGATTTTATACTCTCGGCGGCGAATGTGGCTTCCACCAACGAAGATCGCGATGCGACACGGATCAAAACGGCGAACGCCATGCTCGAATTGATTGAAGGCGCGGCGATGGAGAACCGGTTCGGCATCTCCTTGCCGGCCGATCCGGGCTTGCGTCTTCACGCGATCCGCTTCGGCGTGCGCGAAGTGAACGAAACGGAAGCCCTGTTGCGCAATGCCGGGATCACCTATGAGAAGCGCGACGGCGGGCTTGTTGTCCATTCCGCGCCGGGGCAGGGCGCAATATTAGTGTTCGAGGCAGAATGACCGCACCCAACAACACAGTCATCGCCGGTGACGTTCGCTTTTCCAATGACGGCCCGCTTTCACTGATCGCCGGGCCCTGCCAGCTCGAAACGCGGCAGCATGCCTTCGACATGGCAGGCGCCCTGAAGGAGATCGCTGGTCGGCTCGGCATAGGCCTCGTCTACAAGACGAGCTACGACAAGGCGAACCGTACTTCGCTGACGGGCGCGCGTGGCGCCGGTCTCGACGCGGCGATGCCGATCTTCGACGATCTCCGCCGCGAATTCGGTCTCCCCATCCTGACCGATGTCCATACGGAGGAACAATGCGGCCTTGTCGCGCCGCATGCCGATATCCTGCAAATCCCGGCCTTCCTGTCGCGCCAGACCGACCTGCTCATCGCCGCCGCGAGAACCGGGAAGATCGTCAATGTGAAGAAAGGCCAGTTCCTGGCGCCGTGGGACATGAAGAACGTGGTCGCAAAGATCGCGGATTCCGGCAATGCCAATGTACTGGTCACCGAGCGCGGCGCATCCTTCGGCTACAACACCTTGGTGTCCGACATGCGCTCGCTGCCGATCATGGCCGAGATGGGTACGCCGGTGATCTTCGACGCCACCCATTCGGTGCAGCAGCCGGGCGGGCAGGGCGGCTCGACCGGCGGCGAGCGCCGCTTCGTGGGGACGCTGGCGCGCGCCGCTGTCGCGGTGGGTGTTGCCGGCGTCTTTATCGAAACACATCAGGACCCCGATCATGCGCCTTCGGACGGACCGAACATGGTGCCGCTCAGGGACTTGCCGTCGCTTCTGGAGCGCCTTGTAGCGCTCGACCGGATTGCCAAGGCCTGATCGTCACGGCTTGTGACCGGTTGCCGGCAACTGTAGGCTGCGACAGGGGGCAAACGCTTGACCTCAGGAGGAAGCTATGTCCGTCGCCCGCGTCACCGAAATCACCGCCTCGTCCAAAGTCAGTTTCCAAGATGCGCTGGAAAAGGGAATCGAACGCGCCAACAAGACACTAAAAAACGTCAAGGGTGCGTGGATTCAGGAACAGAAGGTGGAGGTCGAGGACGGCCACATCACTGCTTATCGCGTCAATATGAAGGTGACATTCGTCCTGACAGACTAACCGTGACGGCTCGGGGCTTTGATGAGCCAGGGTCAAGGTCCTGCCGTTCCCATCTTTGCATTCCCAGCCCGGGGATCGGCGCCTACACCGTGTTTGAAACGTCATCCGTAATACCGGAACCGATTGCCTTTCACCGCGCTTCGGCTAAGACGGGCTCGACAGAAATCATCGCAAGCAGGACCAAGCCATGACCGCTATCGTCGACATCGTGGGCCGTGAAATCCTCGACAGCCGCGGCAATCCGACCGTCGAGGTCGACGTGGTTCTCGAAGACGGTTCCATGGGGCGGGCGGCCGTGCCTTCCGGCGCATCGACCGGCGCGCACGAGGCCGTCGAATTGCGCGACGGCGGCGAACGCTATCTTGGCAAGGGCGTCTTGCGCGCTGTCGAGGCCGTCAACGGCGAGATATTCGAAGCCGTCGGTGGCATGGAGGCGGAAGAGCAGATCCATATCGACCGCACGATGATCGAACTGGACGGCACGCCGAACAAGGGCCGGCTCGGCGCCAACGCCATTCTCGGCGTGTCGCTCGCCGTCGCGAAGGCGGCGGCCGAGGCGGCGGGCCTGCCACTCTACCGCTATGTCGGCGGCGCATCGGCGCATGTCCTGCCGGTGCCGATGATGAACATCATCAATGGCGGCGCGCATGCCGACAATCCGATCGATTTCCAGGAATTCATGATCCTGCCGGTCGGCGCGCCGACGCTGCGCGAGGCCGTCCGCATCGGTTCGGAGGTCTTCCATACGTTGCGCAAAGGACTGAAGGATGCCGGCCACAATACCAATGTCGGCGACGAAGGCGGCTTCGCGCCGAACCTGAAGGACGCCCAGTCGGCGCTCGATTTTATCATGAAGTCGATCGAGAAGGCCGGCTACCGCGCCGGCGACGACGTGGCGATCGGGCTCGATTGCGCAGCGACCGAATTTTATCATGAAGGCAAATATGCCTATGCGGGCGAAAGGAAGACCCGAGATGCCAAGGCACAGGTGAAGTATCTCGCCAAACTGGTTTCCGATTATCCCATCGTCACCATCGAGGACGGCATGGCCGAGGATGATTGGGAGGGTTGGAAGGCTCTGACCGACGCGCTCGGCGGCAAGGTGCAACTTGTCGGCGACGATCTGTTCGTTACCAACACCGAGCGGCTTCGCGACGGCATCCGCATGGGCGTGTGCAATTCCATCCTCGTCAAAGTCAACCAGATCGGCTCTCTGACCGAGACGCTGGAGGCTGTGTCCATGGCGCAGCGCGCCGCCTATACCTGCGTCATGTCGCATCGTTCCGGCGAGACGGAGGATTCCACCATCGCCGACCTGGCCGTTGCCACCAATTGCGGACAGATCAAGACCGGCTCCATGTCGCGTTCGGACCGACTGGCCAAATACAACCAGCTCATTCGTATCGAGGAAGAGCTTGGAACCCAGGCGCATTATGCCGGCGAAAGCGCGTTCCGACCGCGCGGGTAGACCACGAAGAATTGACCGGTAGGCTCGTTTTGTAACCGGCCATTAAGCATGATCGGTCACATTGGGGAGTAAATAGGATCTCCCCGCGATATGTGGTTTCGCCGAAGCAATCTGTGGACACGTCAGCATCGCAAGCGGCGGACCGGCGCACTGATCGTCCCCGCGATCACCGTGGCGTTCCTGGCCTATTTCGGCTTCCATGCCTTCCATGGCGAATTCGGCATCTATAACAGCCACCAGCTTGATGCGCAGGCGGCGGCGCTCAAACAGCAGCTTGCCGGGATCAAGGCCGAACGCGAGGAACTTGAACAGCGCGTGCAACTGCTGCATGATGGTACGATCGAGAAGGACATGCTCGACGAGCAGGCGAGGCGTACGCTGAACCTCTCTCGCGAGGACGAGGTCACGATATATAGGCCTGTCCGCTAGAGTTAACCGGTTTCTGGTTAATTGCTGTTATTCTGAATATTCCTAGTAGGTTAGAGGCATGACTGCCATGCGCGTTTGGGCATGGCGGAACAGTTTCCCGCGTGCTAGCTTTTCCCCAATAGGAAGACGCTTTTCTTTCGCAGATTTCTTACGGGGAGTGATGTATGGCCACTGCCGCCAGAAAGGCGCCTAAACGCGCCAAATCCGATAAACCTAAATCTCCACCCAAGGCACCGGCACCGGCGGCGTTTTCCAAGGAACAGGAGCTGGCGGCCTATGATGCGATGCTTCTGATCCGGCGCTTCGAGGAGAAGGCCGGCCAGCTTTACGGTATGGGTTTCATCGGCGGTTTCTGTCATCTCTATATCGGCCAGGAAGCGGTTGTCACCGGCATGCAGATGGCGCTGAAGGAAGGTGACCAGATCATCACCGGCTACCGCGATCATGGCCATATGCTCGCCACCGGCATGGAGCCGCGTGGCGTCATGGCCGAACTCACGGGTCGCCGTGGTGGTTATTCGCATGGCAAGGGCGGCTCCATGCACATGTTCTCCAAGGAGAAGAATTTTTATGGCGGCCATGGCATTGTCGGCGCACAAGTGCCGCTCGGCACGGGCCTGGCCTTCGCCAATCATTATCGCGGGAACGACAACGTTTCGGTCGTCTATTTCGGCGACGGAGCGGCCAATCAGGGCCAGGTCTATGAGAGCTTCAACATGGCCTCGCTGTGGAAGCTGCCGGTCATTTATGTGATCGAGAACAACCGCTATGCGATGGGCACGGCCGTGTCCCGTTCCTCGGCCGAGACCGATTTCTCGCATCGCGGCCTGTCTTTCAGGATACCCGGCATCCAGGTCGACGGCATGGATGTCCGGGCGGTTAAGGCCGCCGCCGATATGGCGACGGAATGGTGTCGTTCGGGCGAGGGGCCGATCATCCTTGAAATGCAGACCTATCGCTATCGCGGCCACTCCATGTCCGACCCAGCGAAATACCGCTCGAAGGACGAAGTGCAGAAGATGCGCTCCGAGCACGACCCGATCGAGCAGGTGAAGAAGCGGCTCACCGACAAGAAGTGGGCGAGCGAAGACGATTTGAAAGCGATGGACAAGAAGGTGCGGGACATCGTCGCCGATGCGACCGATTTTGCTCAAAGCGACGCCGAGCCGGACGCTTCCGAGCTCTGGACCGACATCGTGCATTGATCAGGGAGAGGGACGCATATGCCGATCGATATTCTGATGCCCGCCCTCTCGCCCACCATGGAAGAGGGCAATCTCGCCAAATGGGTGAAGAAGGAAGGGGACAAGGTTTCCGCCGGTGATGTCATCGCCGAAATCGAGACCGACAAGGCGACTATGGAAGTCGAAGCCGTCGACGAAGGCACACTCGGAAAAATACTCGTTCCGGAGGGCACCGAGGGCGTGAAGGTCAACGCGCCGATCGCCGTGCTTTTGCAGGAAGGCGAAAGCACGAGCGATATAGGCAAAGCGAAAGAGCCTGCGCCGGCCCCCGCAAAGCCCACCGAAGACAGCGCAAAGGCGGAAAGCCAGCCGAAGCAGGAGGCCGCCGAAAAGGTGCCGGCTGCGCCCGCAGCGCCTGAGACAAAACCCGCCGCCGATCCGGATATTCCCGCCGGTACCGAAATGGTGCAGACGACGGTCCGCGAGGCGCTGCGTGACGCAATGGCGGAAGAGATGCGCCGCGATCCGGACGTTTTCGTCATGGGTGAGGAAGTCGCCGAGTACCAAGGCGCCTACAAGGTCACGCAGGGGCTGCTGCAGGAATTCGGCGCCAAGCGCGTTGTCGATACGCCGATCACCGAACACGGCTTCGCCGGCGTCGGGGTGGGTGCCGCATTCGCCGGGTTGAAGCCGATCGTCGAGTTCATGACATTCAACTTCGCCATGCAGGCGATCGACCAGATCGTCAATTCGGCGGCGAAGACGCTCTATATGTCAGGCGGCCAGATGGGCGCGCCGATCGTCTTCCGTGGGCCGAACGGTGCGGCAGCGCGCGTCGCCGCCCAGCACAGCCAGGACTACGCCGCCTGGTATAGCCATATTCCTGGGCTGAAGGTCGTGCAGCCTTACACCGCTGCCGATGCCAAAGGGCTCTTGAAGGCGGCGATCCGCGATCCGAACCCGGTGATCTTCCTCGAGAACGAGATCCTCTACGGCCATTCCTTCGACGTGCCGAAGCTCGACGATTTCGTGCTGCCGATCGGCAAGGCGCGCATCCACAAGGAAGGCAAGGACGTCACCATCGTCTCCTTCGGCATCGGCATGACTTACGCGGTCAAGGCCGAGGCGGAACTGCGTGAGATGGGCATCGACGCTGAGATCATCGACCTCAGGACCATCCGTCCGATGGACCTCGATACGGTGATCGCCTCAGTGAAGAAGACCAACCGCCTCGTCGTGGTGGAAGAAGGCTTCCCGCAATCCTCGGTCGGCGATTTCATTGCCAACCAGGTGTCTCAGCGTGCCTTCGACTGGCTCGACGCGCCGGTGATCACCATCGCCGGCAAGGACGTGCCGATGCCTTACGCCGCCAACCTCGAAAAGCTGGCCCTGCCGAACGTTTCCGAAGTGGTCGAGGCGGTCAAGGCCGTCACTTACAAGGCCTGAGGGGAGGGCGCCGATATGCCGATCAACATCACCATGCCGGCCCTCTCACCCACTATGGAGGAGGGCAACCTCGCCAAGTGGCTCGTCAAGGAAGGCGACGAGGTCAAGGCCGGCGATGTCATCGCCGAGATTGAAACCGATAAGGCCACGATGGAAGTAGAGGCCGTTGATGAGGGCAAGGTCGCGAAGATCGTCGTGCCGGCCGGCACCGAGGGCGTCAAGGTCAATGCACTGATCGCGGTGCTTGCCGAAGAAGGCGAGGACGTGGCCGAAGCCGCCAAGGCTGGCGGCGCGCCCGAGAAGAAAGCCGAGACACCGAAAGCCGCCGAAGCGCCGAAGCAGGAACCAGCGAAGGCAGAGGCTCCGAAGGCCGAGCCTGCCAAGTCAGAAAAACCGCAAGCCCCGGCAGCCGCCCCGGTGGCGAACGACCATGCGGCTGGCGATCGTGTTTTCGCTTCCCCGCTTGCCCGTCGCATCGCCAAGGATGCCGGTGTCGACGTCGCGGCGGTAAAGGGGACCGGTCCGCATGGGCGCGTCGTAAAGGCCGATGTCGAGGCGGCGATCGCCGATCGCGGAGCAAAGGCCGCGGCACCTGCCGGCGCGCCGGCGGCCTCGGCCGCAAAGCCTATTTCGGACGATGCCGTGCTCAAGCTCTTCGAGGAAGGCTCCTACGAACTCGTCTCGCACGACAACATGCGCAAGACCATCGCCCGCCGGCTGGTCGAAGCGAAGACCACCATCCCGCATTTCTATCTGACGGTTGATTGCGAGATCGACGCGCTGCTTGCACTGCGTGCCCAGATCAACGCCGCGGCGCCGATGAAGAAGACGGACCACGGCGAGGCGCCGGTCTACAAGCTTTCCGTCAACGACATGATCATCAAGGCGATGGCGATGGCGCTGATGGCGGTGCCGGATGCCAATGCCTCATGGACCGAGGCGAACATGGTCATGCACAAGCACGCCGATGTGGGGGTGGCTGTCTCCATCCCCGGAGGCCTCATCACGCCGATAATACGGCATGCCGATCAGAAATCGCTGTCGGTGATATCCAACGAGATGAAGGATCTGGCGAGCCGGGCGAGGAACCGCAAGCTCAAGCCGGAGGAATACCAGGGCGGCACCACCGCCGTCTCCAACCTCGGCATGTTCGGCGTCAAGGATTTCGCCGCTGTGATCAACCCACCGCACGCGACCATCATGGCCGTGGGTGCCGGCGAGGAAAGGGCGGTCGTGAAGAAGGGCGAGATCGTTGTCGCCAACGTGATGTCGGTGACGCTCTCGACCGACCATCGGGCGGTCGATGGCGCGCTTGGTGCCGAGCTGCTTCAGGCGTTCAGGAAGTACATCGAAAACCCGATGAGCATGCTGGTCTGAGGTCCAGCCCTCTCTCTTGCGGAGAGGGCGAAGCGGCCGCGAGGGGTATTGATGAAAACCGTCCTCTGTTACGGCGATTCACTGACTTGGGGTTTTAGCCCCGACGGTTCTGGTCGCCATGCCTTCGAGGACCGCTGGCCGAGCGTGTTGCAGGCGGGGCTAGGCGCTTCCGCGCTTGTCATTTCCGAAGGATTGAACGGCCGCACGACGATTTTCGACGACTATGCCGCGGGCGCAGATCGCAATGGCGCCCGCATCCTGCCGACGATCCTGATGACCCATGTTCCGGTCGACCTCATCGTCGTCATGCTGGGCTCGAATGACATGAAGCCATGGATCGCGGGCCATGCACAGGCGGCCAAACAGGGCATGCAGCGGCTGGTCGATATCATCCGCCGGTTCGACTATCCGCTGAACGAGGAGCCACCGGAGATCCTGATGGTCTCTCCGCCCGTAATCCGCGAAACGGCCGATCCCGATTTTGCCGCCAGATTCGGTCCCGGCATCGCGCAGTCGAAGATGTTGGCAACGCTGTATTCCGACCTTGCCGACGAGATCGGCTGCGGCTTTTTCGATGCCGGTTCGGTGGCGCAAGCGAGCCCGATCGACGGCGTCCATCTCGACGCTGAAAACACGCGCTCCATCGGGCGCGGTATCGAGCCTGTCGCACGCATGATGCTCGGCCTCTGAGCGAAGGAGAAATCAAAGTGGCAGAAAGCTACGACGTCATCATCATCGGTTCGGGGCCGGGCGGCTATGTCACGGCGATCCGTTCGGCACAGCTTGGACTGAAGACCGCTATCGTGGAACGCGAGCATCTCGGTGGCATCTGCCTCAACTGGGGCTGTATACCGACCAAGGCGCTGCTGCGCTCCGCCGAGATCATGCATTACGCCGACCATCTCAACAATTACGGACTGAAGCTCGACGGCAAGGTCACCCCCGACACGAAGGCTGTCGTCGACCGCTCACGCGCCGTTTCGCAGCGGCTGAACAATGGCGTCGGCTTCCTGATGAAGAAGAACAAGATCGACGTCATCTGGGGCGAGGCGAAGCTGACCAAGCCCGGAGAAATCGTCGTGTCCGCGACCAAAAAGAAGCCGATGCAGCCGCAGCCGCCACAACCCAAGGGCACGAAAGGCGAGGGCACCTACACGGCGAAAAACATCATTATCGCGACTGGCGCGCGACCGCGCGTGCTTCCCGGGATAGAGCCGGACGGCAAACTGATCTGGACGTATTTCGAGGCGATGGTGCCGCCCGAGATGCCGAAATCGCTGATCGTCATGGGCTCGGGCGCCATCGGCATCGAGTTCGCTTCCTTCTACCGCAGCATGGGTGCCGACGTGACGGTGGTCGAATTGCTGCCGCAGGTCATGCCGGTCGAAGATGCCGAGATCGCTGCATTCGCCAAGAAGCAATTCGAAAAACAGGGCCTGAAGATCCTGCTCGACGCCAAGGTAACCAAGGTCGAGAAGAGCGGAAATTCAGTCACGGCCCATGTCGAGCAGAAGGGTGGCAAGGTCGAGAAGATCACAGCCGACCGCTTGATCTCCGCTGTCGGCGTGCAGGGCAATATCGAGAATCTCGGACTTGAAGAACTTGGCGTGAAGACCGAGCGCGGCTGCATCGTCATAGACGGCTACGGCCGCACCAACGTACCTGGTATCTATGCAATCGGCGACGTGGCCGGTCCGCCGATGCTGGCGCACAAGGCGGAGCACGAGGGCGTGATCTGCGTCGAGAAGATCGCCGGCGTCCCGGGCGTCCATCCCATGGACAAGAACATGATTCCCGGCTGCACCTACTGCAACCCACAGGTCGCCTCCGTCGGGCTTACCGAAGCGAAAGCCAAGGAAAAGGGCTACGACATCCGCGTGGGGCATTTCCCCTTTGTCGGCAACGGCAAGGCCATCGCGTTGGGAGAGGACCAGGGCATGGTCAAGACGATCTTCGACAGGAAGACCGGTCAGCTTCTCGGTGCGCATATGGTGGGTGCCGAGGTTACCGAACTCATCCAGGGCTTCGTCGTCGCCATGAATCTCGAGACGACCGAGGAAGAACTGATGCACTCGGTCTTCCCGCATCCGACGCTTTCGGAAATGATGCATGAGAGCGTGCTCGATGCATACGGTCGCGTCATCCACGTTTGACGCTGGGGTCGGTTCCGCGAATACTTGTAACGTTGTGCTCGAATCACTGTCGAGGAAGGAGAGAGCAAATGGACGTAAACGGCGTAGGGTGGATTACCGCGATCATCATCGGCGGCATTGCCGGCTGGGGCGCGGAACAATTCATGAAGAGCAGTATGGGACTCTTGATGAACATCATTCTTGGCATCGTCGGCGCGGTGATCCTGAATGCGATACTGGCGGCGTTCAATCTTGGGTTCACGGGCTGGGTCGCCTATCTCATCATCGGCTTCATCGGCGCTTGTATCCTCATCGCCATTGGCAGGATGCTGAAGCGCTAGGTGCAACGAGCATGGGCTGCCCGGGCAACCGGGCAGCCTGAACCCACCGCCGCGCGTCACTATATGCGGGAGGAGAACCCGAGGAAGTGACAGTCTTCCCGGCGTCCGCAACCAGATTGACAGGTTCGAGTAGATGGTAACCGTACTGGACAGGGTTTCCGCCCCGCCGCGCCCGCGCCACCCGGAAAAGGCGCATCGGCCGGATCAGGAAGTGCTGCGCAAGCCGGACTGGATCCGCGTCAAGGCGCCGACTTCGCGCGGCTATCTGGAGACGCGCGAGATCGTCAAGTCGAACAGATTGGTGACGGTCTGCGAGGAAGCCGGCTGCCCGAACATCGGCGAGTGCTGGGACAAGAAGCACGCCACCTTCATGATCATGGGTGAAATCTGCACGCGCGCCTGTGCCTTCTGCAACGTCGCCACTGGCCTGCCGACAGCCCTCGATCCGGAGGAACCCGCCAATGTCGCCAAGGCGGTCGGACAGATGGGCCTCAATCATATCGTCATCACTTCGGTCGATCGCGACGATCTGCCGGACGGCGGCGCGCGGCATTTCGCCGAGGTGATCCACGCCATC
This sequence comes from Mesorhizobium koreense, assembly GCF_031656215.1. Taxonomy (NCBI): domain Bacteria; kingdom Pseudomonadati; phylum Pseudomonadota; class Alphaproteobacteria; order Hyphomicrobiales; family Phyllobacteriaceae; genus Mesorhizobium; species Mesorhizobium koreense. Next base: position 3,089,879 of record NZ_CP134228.1, read on the forward strand.
CGCGAACGGTCGCCCGGCACGACGATCGAGGTGCTGACGCCCGATTTCCTGCGCAAGGACGGCGCGCTGGAGATCGTGGTCGAGGCGCGGCCGGACGTCTTCAACCATAATCTGGAGACGGTTCCGTCGAACTACCTGACCGTGCGCCCCGGCGCGCGCTATTTCCATTCGATCCGGCTCCTGCAGCGTGTGAAGGAACTCGACCCGTCGATGTTCACCAAGTCCGGCATCATGGTCGGCCTCGGCGAGGAGCGGAACGAGGTGCTGCAACTGATGGACGATCTGAGGACCGCGAACGTCGATTTCCTGACGATCGGGCAATATCTGCAACCCTCGAAGAAGCATCATCCGGTGAAGAAATTCGTCACGCCGGAGGAATTCAAGTCTTACGAGACGATCGCCTACACGAAGGGTTTCCTGCTGGTCTCGGCAAGCCCGCTCACGCGTTCCTCGCATCATGCGGGCGAAGATTTCGCCAGGCTGAGAGCAGCGCGTGAGCAGTCGCTGAAAAAGACGGCCTGAGCCGCCCATTCATGCCGAAATTCGAAACGACCCGTCATGTCGCGCACCCGCCGGACAAGATGTTCGATCTTGTCGCGGACGTGGAGAGATATCCCGAATTCCTGCCGATGTGCACCGGACTGACGGTTCGGTCGCGCAAGGAACGCGACGGGATCGGCGTTCTCGTCGCCGACATGTCGGTCGGCTACAAGGCGATTCACGAGACTTTCACCAGCCAGGTCGTGCTAAAACGCGCCGAAAACACAATAGAGGTCAAATATCTCGACGGGCCGTTCCGCTACCTGCAAAATCTGTGGCGTTTCGAGGATGACGGCCGGGGCGGCTGCGACATCCATTTCTTCATCGAATACGAATTCAAGAGCCGGCTGCTCGGCGCCATGATGGGCGCCATGTTCGATCGCGCCTTCCGTATGTTCGCCGGTGCCTTCGAGAAGCGCGCGGACGAGGTTTACGGAGCAGGCGGCAAGGCTACTAGCGCCTGAGCCCGTCCAGCACGAGGGAAAGCGCTGTCTTCACGCTCTCTTCGCGGATAAATGCCCGGCCCCTGTCCTCGAACAGACGCTGCTCGGCTACAGGCGGCCGGCCTTTGACGGCGAGCCCGAACCACACCAGCCCCACCGGCTTTTCCGCCGACCCGCCGCCGGGCCCGGCTATGCCGGTGACCGAAACAGCGATGCCGGCTCGCGAATGCGCAAGCGCTCCGACGGCCATCTCCAGCGCCGTTTCTCGCGACACGGCACCATGGGCTTCAAGCGTCTCCTGCCGGACGCCCAGCATTTCCATTTTCGCTTCGTTCGAATAGGTGACGAAGCCTCGATCGACGACGGCCGATGAGCCGGCGATGTCGGTCAGTGCGGCGGCAATCATGCCGCCCGTGCAGGATTCCGCCGTCGCCAACATGATGCCGCGTTCCTCGCAGGCTGCGAGCACCTCCCGTGCAAGTTCCTGTTCCTCACTCATGCCGGGACGCTTCCCGGATAGAGGACGCTGACAGTAGCAATCGCGGCAATCCCCTCGCTGCGGCCGACAAATCCGAGCTTCTCGTTCGTTGTCGCTTTCACCGAAACTCGATCGGCCGCGATACCGAGCATGTCCGTAAGCGCCTTGACCATTTTCTCCCGATGCGGCCCGATTTTCGGCGCCTCGCAGATCAGCGTAATGTCGGCATTGGCAATCCGGCCGCCCTTGGCACGAACGATTTTGGCTGCGTGCTCGACAAAGAGCCGCGAGGCGGCGCCCTTCCACTGCGGATCGGAAGGCGGGAAATGCGTACCGATGTCGCCCGCGCCGCAGGTCGCAAGCAGCGCGTCGGTCAGGGCGTGCAGGCCGACATCGGCATCCGAATGGCCGGAAAGGGCCTTCACATGCGGAATGGCGATGCCGCACAGCATCACGTGATCGCCAGGGCCAAAGGCATGGACGTCGTAGCCATTGCCGGTGCGAACGTCCGGGTACGCCGCGCGAGAAAGCCTTTCATCCGCCATGGCGATATCCCTTGCCCAGGTCAATTTCACATTATCGGACGATCCTGCGACGATCTCGACCGGCATTCCGGCCCATTCGGCGACTGCCGCATCGTCGGTGAAGTCGTCGCGTCCGCTTGCCGCCGCCTTTTCGTGCGCATCGAAAATGGCTCTGAAAGGAAAGCCTTGCGGTGTCTGCGCGGCAAAGAGGCCGGTACGATCCACCGTACCGGTAACGCGCGCGTCGGTATCGCCGCGCTTCAACGTATCGGATACAGCGAGAGCGGGGAGGGCGCCTACGCCGCTCCTGGCCTTTTCGATCACGCCAGCAATGAGTCCCGAATCCGCGAACGGCCTGACCGCATCATGGATCAGCACGGTTTCGGGGTCGAATGCCTTCAACGCGCGCAGTGCCAGGAGCGTCGAGGCCTGTCTTGTCGCGCCGCCTGGCACGGTGATGACATGCCTGGGTAGCGGCCCGACAGCCTCGGCAAACAGCGCCGTATCGTCAGGATGGATCGCGATTGCGATGGCCGCGATTCCCGGATGGCCAAGAAAAGCGTCGAGCGTACGCGCAATTACTGCACGACCGCCGATCGGCCGGTATTGCTTCGGCCCTTCATGCGAGCCGGCGCGTTCGCCGCGACCCGCTGCGACGAGAACTACCGCGATCCGATGTTTTGCTACGCTTCGTTCCATGACGGGAGGACTATCCGTCAAAGCGTGGAAAAACCAGCGCAAAGCGAATTTGTTGTGCCGACCTGCCGTTACGTCGCATAGGAGGCCGGTTGCTCGCAATTCTGATTTTGTCTAAGAAATAGGCAATGGAGAAAAATGCGCCGAATTTAAGCAATGCAGGGAGCAAGCTGGCTGAGCCTCTTCTCGTCGGCAACGTGAGGCTACGCAATCGTGTCTTCCTGGCGCCGCTTTCCGGCATAAGCGATGCGCCATTTCGCGAGCGTGCCTTTGCGCACGGCGCCGGCATGGTCGTATCGGAAATGGTCGCCAGCGGCGAGCTTGCCAAAGGCCGCGATAAATCGACCCTGCGTGTCAGGCGTTCCGGTATCTTCCCGCATGTCGTCCAGCTTGCCGGCCGTGAAGCCTGCTGGATGGCCGAGGGAGCGCGCATCGCGGTGGGCGAGGGGGCCGATATCGTCGATATCAACATGGGTTGCCCGGCAAGGAAGGTAACCGGCGGTTATTCCGGTTCGGCGCTAATGCGCGATCTCGACCATGCCCTCTCCCTGATTGACGCGGTTGTGAAAGCCGTCGAGGTTCCGGTCACGCTGAAGACACGCCTCGGCTGGGACGAGCAGGTGCTCAACGCACCGATACTGGCGCGCCGCGCCGAGGCCGCCGGTATCTCGATGATCACCATCCACGGACGTACGCGCTGCCAGTTCTATACCGGCCGGGCGGATTGGCGCGCCATCCGCCACGTCAAGGAAGCCGTGGGGATACCTGTCGTCGCCAATGGCGACATCCAGACAGTCGAGGATGCCGCGCGCGCGCTCGAATATTCCGGAGCCGACGCGGTGATGATGGGTCGGGCGAATTGTGGCGCGCCTTGGACGGCGGCGGCGATTGGCGCGGCCTGCGGTGCTGAGGAAGCGCGGGACGTGCCGCGCAGCCGAGCCGCGCTCCTCGATTATATCATCGGCCACCATGAGGCGATGCTCCTGCTCTACGGTTTAGAGAGCGGGCTGCGCCAGGCGCGAAAACATCTTGGCTGGTATCTCGACCGTCATGCGCGGGGCGCCACCATCGAACTGCGCAGCCGGATCCTGACGGCGACCGACCCGTCCATGGTCGCCCGCTTGCTCTGCGAGGCGTTCGACGACGAAAGACCGAATGCAGGAAAGATAGCGGCATGAGCATTGCCCCGGCGCGCAGATTGCCGTCCGTCGATCCCGCCAGGATCGTGCTCGACACGATCCGCCATCCCGTCATCATGCTCGGGCCGGATGATCTCATCATCTTCGCCAATGCCGACGCGGAGGATTTCTTCCGGGCGAGCGCAGTGTTCCTGGGGCGACACAAACTCGCGAGTTTCGTCCCCTTTGGAAGCCCGCTTCTGACCCTCGTCGAACAGGTCAGGGAACGCCGCGCGCCGGTCAACGAGTATCGCGTCGATATTTCCTCGCCGCGCCTCGGTCCGGAGAAGATCGTCGATATTTATGTTGCGCCGGTGCCGGAACTCGCCGGTGCAGTGGTCGTCATGCTGCAGGAGCGGTCGATGGCCGACAAGATCGACCGTCAGATGACGCATCGTGGTGCCGCGCGCTCGGTGACCGGTCTGGCGTCCATGCTGGCGCATGAGATCAAGAATCCGCTCTCCGGCATCCGCGGCGCGGCCCAATTGCTTGAAAGCGTCGTTTCCGACGACGACCGGGCGCTGACACGACTGATCACCGACGAGACCGACCGGATCGTATCGCTGGTGGACCGCATGGAGATATTCTCCGACGAGCGTCCGATCGAGCGCTCGGCAGTCAACATCCATTCCGTGCTCGACCGCGTGAAGGCGATCGCCCGCAATGGTTTTGCCCGCCATATCAGGATCGTGGAAGATTACGATCCTTCGCTGCCGCCAGTCTTTGGCAACCGCGACCAACTCATCCAGGTCTTTCTCAACCTGGTCAAGAACGCGGCGGAAGCGATCGGCCGCGAGGAGGGCGGTGAGGTCACGCTTTCGACCGCGTTCCGGCCGGGGATCCGGCTTTCAGTGCCGGGGACCCAGGATCGCGTGTCGCTGCCGCTCGAATTCTGTGTGCATGACAATGGTTCCGGCGTTCCGGACGATCTGCTGCCTATCCTCTTCGACCCCTTCATCACTTCAAAGCCGAACGGCTCGGGTCTCGGCCTTGCGCTCGTAGCGAAGATCGTCGGTGAGCATGGCGGCGTTATCGAGTGCGAATCGTCGCCGCGCGGCACGACATTCCGCATCCTGATGCCAGCATGGAAGGGAGCCCCCGGCGCGGCGGATGCCGAAGGCACCATGGAGATCGGGCAATGAGCGCGCACGGACAGATCCTCGTCGCCGACGATGATGCTGCCATCCGCACCGTGCTCAACCAGGCGCTTTCACGCGTCGGACACGATGTCCGGATCACCTCCAATGCAACGACACTCTGGCGCTGGGTGGCGGCAGGTGAGGGCGATCTTGTCATCACCGACGTCGTCATGCCGGACGGGAATGCGTTCGACCTGTTGCCCCGTATCAAGAAGATGCGGCCCGAACTGCCAGTCATCGTCATGAGCGCGCAGAACACGTTCATGACGGCCATCCGAGCCTCCGAACATGGCGCATACGAATATCTGCCGAAGCCGTTCGATCTGAACGAACTTCTCAATATCGTCGGCCGGGCACTATCGGAACCAAGAAGCGGCGGCCGCGACCTGCGAGTCGAGGAGCAGCCGGAATCGATGCCGCTCGTCGGCCGCTCGCCTGCGATGCAGGATATCTACCGCGTGCTGGCGCGGCTGATGCAGACCGACCTGACCGTGATGATCTCGGGTGAATCGGGCACCGGCAAGGAATTGGTGGCGCGCGCGCTTCACGAATACGGCCGGCGTCGCAGCGGTCCGTTCGTCGCCATCAACATGGCGGCCATTCCACGTGATCTCATCGAATCCGAGCTCTTCGGTCATGAAAAGGGCGCCTTTACCGGCGCGCAGGCGCGGTCGATCGGCCGCTTCGAGCAGGCCGAGGGCGGAACGCTCTTTCTCGATGAGATCGGCGATATGCCGATGGAGGCGCAAACACGACTGCTGAGAGTGCTGCAACAGGGCGAATATACGACGGTCGGAGGCCGCACGCCGATCCGGACGGATGTGCGCATCGTCGCGGCGACCAACAAGGATTTGCGTACGCTCATCAATCAGGGCCTCTTCCGCGAGGACCTTTTCTACCGCTTGAATGTGGTGCCGCTCCGGCTGCCGCCTCTCAGGGAGAGGTCGGAAGATATTCCAGACCTTGTCCGCCATTTCTTCCAGCAGGCTGAACGGGAAGGGTTGCACCCCAAGCGCATCGCCGCCGGCGCACTTGAACGCATGAAGCGTTATCCATGGCCGGGCAACGTCCGCGAACTGGAAAACCTCATTCGTCGTCTGGCGGCGCTTTATCCGCAGGACGAAATATCGACCGAGATCATGGAGGCCGAACTCAAGACCGGCGAGGATGCCGCCATTGCCGCCAGTGAAGGGGCGACGGCCGACGATATCACCATCGGTCAGGCGGTGGAGCGCTATCTTCAAGGCTATTTCGCATCGTTCGGGCGTGAGATGCCGCCGCCCGGCCTCTATCAGCGAATCCTGGCGGAGGTCGAATATCCGCTTGTTCTTGCTTCCATGACGGCGACCCGGGGCAACCAGATCAAGGCCGCGGAATTGCTTGGCGTGAACCGTAATACGCTGCGCAAGAAGATCCGCGAACTCGGCGTGAACGTTTATCGTGGATCAAGAGGCGATTAGTTACGCCCGGGCTGGCTTTGTTGTATTCTCGCCACAATGCGTTGCATAAGTGCCACGCAGGCGAGACAGCGTAGCAGGACATGGCAGCACAGGCCGGTTTCGGCGATTCCAATCTGATTTCCGAGGCGTCGCGCCATGAGAGGCGCCGGGTTCTCATCCTGCCCGGCGTGATCGCGGTTGTCTGTGCCCTGCTGACGGCGGCGGCTTCGTTTGTAATCCTGACGGGCCTCACGCCTATCGTTCCCGATGAAAACACGACACTTGCCCTGATCGGCGTCAACGCTGTTTTCATCCTTGTCCTTGCCGGTCTCATCGTACGGGAAGCGCATCGCATCGTCACCGCCCGGCGCCGGGGCAAGGCGGCGGCGCGGCTGCATGTGCGCATCGTTTCGCTGTTTTCGCTGGTGGCGATCATCCCTGCCGTGGTCGTCGCGATCGTTGCTTCGATCACCCTGAATGTCGGCCTCGATCGCTGGTTCGAGATCCGCACGAAGACCATCATCAACTCTTCGCTTTCCATTGCCGAGGCTTATGTGCGGGAGAATGCCCAGAACCTGCAGGGCACCACGCTTTCCATGGCCTACGTGCTCGACGAGGCGCGTTCCCTCTACGATCTCGACCGGAACGGCTTTCGCAACCTGATGAGCCAGCAGGCAACGGGGCGCCAGCTTGCCGACGCGGCGCTAATCAAGTCTGACGGCTCCTTCGTCATCGAGGCGGAAACCAAATCCGACTTCCCGATGCCGGAGCCGCCCATCCAGGCGGTTCATCAGGCAGCCGATGGGCTGCCGGTGCTGATCGAGCCGAGAATCCGCAACATCGTCGGCTCCATCGTAAAGCTCAGGGAGATACCGGACGTCTATCTCTATACGATCCGGCTGGTCGACCCGCAGGTTATCCGCGCGCGGCAGATCGTGAAGGCCAATGTCGCCGACTACCAGGCGCTCGGCGCCAACAGGCGCGTCACGCAGATCGCATTCGCGCTGCTCTATCTCGGCCTGACGCTGGTTGTCGTGCTGGCGGCGATCTGGACCGGCATCGCGGTGGCCGATCGCCTTGTACGCCCGATCCGCCAGCTTATCGGCGCCGCCGACGAGGTATCGACCGGCAATCTCGACGTTTCCGTTCCAGTCCGCGCTTCCGATGGCGATGTGGCCAGCCTCGGCGACACGTTCAACACGATGATCGCGCAGTTGAAGTCGCACCGGAACGAACTCATTGCGGCCAAGGACGTGATCGACGAAAGGCGGCGCTTCTCAGAAGCGGTGCTGGAGGGCGTCACGGCCGGGGTGATCGGGGTGGATTCGCAAGGCGTGATCACCATAGTCAACCGTTCCGCCGAGACCATGCTGGCGATATCGGACAAGGCGTCGGTCGGGAAGAACCTGTCCTCCGTCCTCCCGGATGTCGGGCGCGTATTCCAGATCGCCCGGTCGTCGAGGAGACCCGTGTACCGTGAGCAGGTCACCTTCTATCGTGCTGGGGCCGAGCGTACCTTCAACGTTCAGGTAACGCCGGAGCAGCGCGAAGCGGGTTCCGCTTCCTTTTCCGACGACTGGTCCTATGTCGTCACCGTGGACGATATTACCGATCTGGTCACAGCCCAGCGTACGAGCGCCTGGGCCGATGTCGCACGGCGCATCGCCCACGAGATAAAGAACCCGCTCACGCCAATCCAGCTTTCGGCCGAACGCATCCGCCGGCGCTTCGGCAAGGTGATCACCGAGGACCGTGAAATCTTCGACCAGTGCACCGACACCATCATTCGCCAGGTCGGCGACATCGGGCGCATGGTGGATGAATTCTCCTCCTTCGCCCGCATGCCGAAACCGGACATGAAGATGCTCGATCTCAGGGAGCCGCTGCGCGAAGCCTCGTTCCTTGTCGAAGTCAGCCGGCCCGACATCGCCTTCGAACGCGACCTCGGCTCGGAGAAGCTGATGGGTACCTTCGACAGCCGGCTTCTCGCGCAGGCATTCGGCAATGTCATCAAGAACGCCGCCGAGAGCATCGAGGCCGTGGAGCGGGAGGGAGGTGAGCCGGGGGTCATCCGCATAGTCGCCAGCGCCAGGGACGGCATGGCCGTGGTCAGCGTGACCGATAACGGCAAGGGCCTGCCGCGCGAGAACCGGCAGCGCCTTCTGGAACCATACATGACGACGCGCGAGAAGGGCACCGGGCTCGGGCTCGCCATCGTGAAGAAGATCGTCGAGGACCATGGAGGGCGGCTGGAACTGCATGATGCTCCAGCGGAATTCCATGGGGGCAGGGGAGCGATGATCCGCTTTGTCCTGCCGCTTTCGATGGAGAAAAGGGCGGAAGAAACAGAGGGCGGGGCGGCCCACAACGAACCGGAACAGATCGGAAATGGCATCTGATATTCTTATCGTCGACGACGAGGAAGACATCCGAGAACTCGTCGCCGGAATCCTGAGCGACGAAGGACACGAGACGCGTACCGCGCACGACAGCGACAGCGCGCTGGCCGCGATCGCGGACCGCGTGCCGCGTCTCGTTTTTCTCGACATCTGGCTGCAGGGATCGCGGCTCGACGGGTTGGCGCTGCTTGACGAGATCAAGACGCTTCACCCCAATCTGCCGGTAGTGATGATCTCCGGCCATGGCACCATCGAAACCGCGGTGTCGGCGATAAGGCGCGGCGCCTACGATTTCATCGAGAAGCCGTTCAAGGCCGACCGGCTGATCCTGATCGCCGAGCGCGCTCTGGAGACATCCAAGCTAAGGCGCGAGGTCAGCGATCTGAAGAAGCGCAGCGGTGACACCCATGAGCTTCTCGGTACATCCACGGCGATCGGCCAGCTCCGTCAGACAATCGAGCGCGTCTCGCCGACCAACAGCCGCGTAATGATCATCGGACCTTCCGGCTCCGGCAAGGAGGTGGTGGCGCGCGCGATCCATGCCCAGTCCTTGCGGGCGGGCGGTCCGTTCGTATCGCTCAACGCGGCGACCATCACGCCGGAACGGATGGAAATCGAGCTATTCGGAACCGAATCGAACGGTTCGGAGCGCAAGGTCGGCGCGCTTGAGGAAGCCCATCGCGGCATCCTCTATCTCGACGAGGTCGCCGACATGCCACGCGAGACCCAGAACAAGATCCTGCGCGTTCTCGTCGATCAGCAATTCGAGCGGGTAGGGGGTACGAAGCGGGTCAAGGTCGATGTCCGCATCATCTCCTCTACCGCGCAGAACCTCGAGGGGCTGATCGCGGAGGGCCGATTCCGCGAGGACCTTTATCACCGCTTGGCCGTGGTCCCGGTGATGGTGCCGCCGCTTTCGGAAAGGCGCGAGGACATCCCCTTCCTGGTCGACTTCTTTATGCGCCAGATCGCGGGCCAAGCCGGCATCAGGCCGCGCCGCATAGGCAACGACGCGCTTGCCGTCATCCAGGCGCACAATTGGCCCGGCAATGTCCGTCAGCTCCGCAACAATATCGAGCGCCTGATGATCCTGGCGCGTGGCGACGATGCCGATGCGCCGATCACGGCCGACCTCTTGCCGCAGGAAATCGGCGACGTCATGCCCCGGGCCCCCAGCCAGTCGGACCAGCACATCATGGCGCTGCCGCTGCGCGAGGCACGCGAGATGTTCGAGAAGGAATATCTGATCGCCCAGATCAACCGCTTCGGCGGTAATATCTCGCGAACAGCGGAGTTCATCGGCATGGAGCGTTCGGCCTTGCACCGGAAGCTCAAATCGCTGGGGGTATGAAAGGCGAATAGCGAATAGGCGACCGCCCATTAAACGATGTTTGCGAATGGCGGTTTTCGGCTTGTTCCCCTATTCGCCATTCGCTACTCACTATCGTGCTATTCGCTTGAGGGTGATTTCATGCCGCGCATTGCCTATGTCAACGGGCGCTACGTCCCGCACGCCCGAGCCATGGTGCATGTAGAGGATCGCGGCTATCAGTTCGCGGACGCTGTCTACGAGGTATGCGAGGTGGCACGCGGCTACGTCATCGACATGACGCGCCATCTCGATCGCCTGGACCGTTCGCTTCGCGAACTGCGGATCGCGTGGCCCATGCACCGCTCCGCGCTACAGACCGTGTTGCGCGAGGTGATCCGCCGCAACGGCATCGTGAACGGCATGGTCTACCTGCAGGTGAGCCGAGGCGTGGCGCCTCGCGACCACGTTTTCCCGCCTGCTTCGGTCAAGCCGGCGATGGTGGTGACGGCCAAGTGCATCGATCCGGCCGCCGCCGCCAGGCGTGCCGCGAACGGCGTCAAGATCATCACCGTTCCGGAGAGCCGCTGGGAGCGCGTCGATATCAAGACCGTCGGCCTGTTGCCCAACGCGCTTGCCAAGCAGAAGGCCAAAGAAGAAGGCGCGCAGGAAGCATGGTTCGTCGACCCCGACGGCACCGTGAAGGAAGGCGGCTCGACCAATGCATGGATCGTGACCCCGGAAGGCAGGCTCGTGACGCGGCCGGCGGATTTCGGCATCCTGCGGGGCGTCACCAGGGCGACCGTCATGGATGTTGCCGGCAAACTCGGCCTGACCGTGGAAGAACGGCCCTTTAGCGTGGAAGAGGCAAAAGCGGCACGCGAAGCCTTCATCACGTCGGCGACTTCGCTCGTCATGCCGGTCGTCGAAATCGACGGCAGACCTGTTGCAAACGGCCATCCTGGGACCGTCTGCTTGACGTTACGTGAGGCGTTTTTTGACGTTGCGGAAAAAACCGTGGCCTGATAACCGCATAGGCTGCGGTGCGGCGCACAAACTCGTTTTGCTTGTCTAAACCGGCAGCAAAGCCTTGAGCCATGCGGTTGACTCCGCCCGGCTGATCTTGCGCTATAGTGCGTATGGTAACGGGGACACGTGAAAGATAACAAAAATGGCGGAACGAACCCAAAATCTGCAGGACCTTTTCCTCAACTCCGTAAGAAAGAACAAGATCCCGCTTACGATATTCCTGATCAATGGCGTGAAGTTGACGGGCGTAGTGACGTCGTTCGACAATTTCTGTGTACTGTTGCGGCGTGATGGCCATTCCCAGCTTGTCTACAAGCACGCCATCTCGACGATCATGCCCAGCCAGCCGGTCCAGATGTTCGACAGCGAGGAGAACATTCGGGAATCCTGATTGCCCAAAAGCACGGCACACGGAGATAGATTTCGCGGCGAAAATCCGCGTGCTCCGATCCAACGGCATTCCGGAACGGGCAGGGCGCTCGTCGTGGTGCCGGTACTGGCGCGCGGCCAGCGCGAGGACGCCGAATCGTCCGCTCGATCACCGACAGCACGGCTGGAGGAAGCGCTCGGATTGGCCCGGGCGATCGGCCTCGAGCCGATTCATCACGAAATAGTGAACGTAGCGACGGCCCGGCCTGCGACCCTGATAGGGCCCGGCAAGATCGAAGAACTGGCGGCCATTGTCACCGATCGGAAAGCGGACCTCGCCATTGTCGACCATCCGCTGACGCCGGTACAGCAGCGCAACCTCGAAAAGGCGATGAACACCAAAGTCGTAGATCGAACGGGCATCATCCTGGAAATTTTCGGGGAGAGGGCGCGCACGCGGGAAGGGACGCTTCAGGTCGAACTCGCGCACCTCAATTACCAGAAGGGAAGGCTGGTCAGAAGCTGGACCCACCTCGAACGGCAACGCGGTGGGGCAGGATTCCTTGGAGGGCCGGGCGAGACGCAGATCGAGGCCGACCGTCGCATTTTGCAGGAGAAGATCGTCAAGCTCAGAAAGGAGCTGGAAACGGTCCGCCGCACACGCGAACTGCATCGCGCCAAGCGCCGGAAGGTGCCTTACCCGATCGTCGCGATCGTCGGCTACACGAATGCCGGCAAGTCGACGCTGTTCAACCGGCTGACGGGAGCGGATGTGACAGCGGAGGATATGCTTTTCGCAACACTCGATCCGACGCTTCGCCGCCTTCGGCTGCCCCATGGCACGGTCGTGATCCTTTCCGACACGGTCGGTTTCATATCCGATTTGCCGACCCATCTCGTCGCCGCGTTCCGAGCCACGCTGGAAGAGGTCGTCGAGGCCGATCTGGTGCTCCATCTGCGCGATATCTCGGACCCGGATACAGCCGCACAGGCGGCTGACGTGGAACGCATCCTTGCCGACCTCGGCGTCGATGCGACCGACCCGATGCATGTCGTAGAAGTGTGGAACAAGATCGACAGGCTGAACGGCGACGACGGAGAGCTTTTGGAGGATTCTGTCGGGATGAACCATGTTCCGCCGCTGGCGATCTCGGCCATCACGGGCGAGGGTGTCCCTATCCTGCTCGATCATATCGAGACACGGATCGCCGGCGAATTGCAACGCATCGAAGTGGTACTGCCGCCCGACATGCTTGGCCTTGCCGATCTCGTCTATCGCAGAAGCACCGTTCTCAAACGGCACGATAACGATGACGGCAGCGTATCCATGCAAATTCTGGCTACTGCTTCCGCAAAGAGCGAGATTGAAGGACGATTAGCCCACCGAATCAAAGGGTAGTGGGCTTCATCTAACCTTCTTTGCCTGCTGCCACAGCGCTTCCATTTCTTCCAGCGTCGCGGCATCGAGGCTGCTACCGGTCTCGCTCAGCCGTCGTTCGACCGAGTGGAAGCGGCTGCGGAATTTTTCATTGGTTTGCCTGAGCGCCGCTTCGGGATCGATGCCGAGGTGCCGCCCGTAGTTGACAAGCGCGAACAGGACGTCGCCGAATTCGTCCGTTATGGCATTGCTGTCGCCGTTCTGGACGGCCTCACGCAGTTCACCTAACTCCTCGTCGATCTTTTGGAGAATCGGTTCTGCTTCCTTCCAGTCGAATTCGACCTGGGCTGCCTTCTGCTGCAGTTTCAGTGCACGCACCAGTGCGGGCAGGGCCGGCGGGATGCCATCCAGGAAGCCCTTGCCGTGGTCCTCGGGTTCGAGACCGCGCATGATGCGTGCCTGGCGCCGCTCCGCCTTTTCCTCGGCCTTGATCCTGTCCCACATGCCCTTGGCGAGCTTGGCACCGCGCACAGCATCAGGCCCGAAGACGTGCGGGTGGCGGCGGATCATCTTTTTCGTGATTGCCTCGACGACATCGCCGAAAGCGAAATTTCCAAGCTCCTCGGCCATGCGCGCGTGAAAGACGACCTGCAGCAACAAATCGCCGAGTTCGTCGCGCAGATCGTCCATGTTATGTCGCTCGATCGCGTCGGCGACCTCGTACGCTTCCTCAAGCGTATACGGCGCGATCGAGGTGAAATCCTGCTCAAGATCCCAAGGACAGCCGGTGCCGGGCGTCCTGAGCGCCGCCATGATCTCGATCAGGCGGGAGATGTCTTTCGAGGCTTGCATGTCTCGATCTTATCCGCACCGCGATAGCAAGCCCACAACCGACGCGAGGACGTCAATGCTTCTCCACAAGCAGGCGGGGTTGGCTCAACCCATAAGTCGCATAAGATAGATTATGGAACTAGCTGCCGACTGTGTTGGTGCGCCTCCCGCACAGGCTCATCCGTTTTTCTGCTCAAGCTTAATGACGAAAGCAATCGTCGGTTCGGTCGCCTGAAATTCGTGCGGGTCGACATCACCTTCGATGATGAGCGTCGCACCTGGCGGCGCGAGCAGTAATCCAGTTCCACCCTTCACCGTCATAGCGCCGCTTTGGCAGAAGACGATTGTCTGCGCGGCTTCAAGATTCAAGACATCACCCGGTAGCAACTTCCGCCGGCAAACTGTGTGGCGCCAAACCGCGCGGCGCGTCATGACATTGAGATCGATGATCGGCCCGTCGATCAACCGTGCTACGGCCGCAATATCGGCCGGAAAGGAAAACGGCGCGGTGTCCGGGCCGATAGCCTGCGGCTCGCCGGTGCCGACGCTCAGCAAAATCCCTTTTCCGGACAGGACACAAAGCGTCCGGTCGATGCCGGAAAAGCTCGAGAACGGGCCATCCGAAGCGACTGACGCCGAGCTGATCCGCCATTCGAAAGTTTCGAGATCGGCGTCTGGAGGAAATATTGCAATCTCAACGGTTTCACCGCGGCCGTTCTTCCACGGCATGCGCCGGTATCGATCCGGATTGAGGGCCCGAAGGTTCAAATCAACGATCCGCCGTGTCCACCGTAGTAAATCACGCCGTGATGTCCTGTACCGTTGCTTCTGCTGCAGCGATCAATGCGCTCGGCTCCGACGAGAACACGGCGTCGTGTGCTCCGGCCGCAGCCCATATCACGTCATGATCAAGAAGCGTTCGGTCGGCATAGGCTCTTATGATGACCTTGTGGCCGATGGGCGAAACGCCGCCGATAGCGAACCCGGTCTCCTCGCGGATACGGCGTGGATCGGCACGCTTCAGCTTTTCGCCGGTCAAACCTGCGGCCTTCGCCAGATCGAGTTGTCGATCGCCTGAAACGAGGAAGAGCACCAATCGGCCCGTGTCTTCGCCTTCGAAGACCAGCGACTTGACGATCTGGCCAACCGCGCAGCCGCACTGGTTAGCCGCATCCTGCGCGGTGCGTGTCGATTCGCCCATCCGGCGAATCTCGATTTCCAATCCTGCGTCCAGTGCGGCCTGGCTAACGCGTTCGATGCTTCCAGACATAGATGAATACCGCCAATCAGCTAATTGAATTATAATGCAATTCTATCTGCATCCCATCGAACGCCGGATCGACATCATCCGGCGTCTCCGCACATACCGTCTCATAGTCCAGCGGGATGTGCATGTGAGTAAGAACAGCCCGCCGTGGCCGCAGGCGCTCAATCCACTCCAGCGCTTCCGCAAGAGAAAGATGGCTCGGATGAGGCTTGTACTGCAAGGCGTCGAGCACCAGCACGTCGAGCCCTTCGAGCGCCGGCAAGGTTTCGGCGGGGAAATCGCTTACGTCGGGGCAGTAGGCCAGGTCGCCGATACGGAATCCGAGCGAGATGATGTCGCCATGGATCTGTGGCAGCGGCTCGAAGGTGAGGGGACCCCCCTCTCCTTCTATGACCACATCTTCATCGTGCGCGATCGTCCGGGCTCTGAGAATCGGCGGGTAGGAACTGCCGGGAGGCGTCTCGAAGCAGTAGCCGAAGGCCGCCTTGAGCCTATCCAGCGTCGGGCGATCGGCATACACGTCCATCAGCCGGCGCTGCGCCAGAACGAAGCCGCGAAGATCATCGATCCCATGGATATGGTCAGCGTGCGGGTGCGTGTAGAGCACTGCGTCGATGTGCTTCACCCCGGCATCGATCATCTGCTCCCGAAAATCGGGTCCGGTATCGATGACAACCGTCGTGGTGCCGGTTTCGGAGATGCGCTCGACCATCGCCGCGGCACGTCGCCGGCGGTTCTTCTGGTTTGCCGGGTCGCAATTGCCCCAGTCGCCGGTGATACGCGGCGTACCCGGCGACGAACCGCAGCCTAGAATGGTCAGGCGAAGCCTATCGGCCACGTTCAAGCGGCCCCGGCCGGGGCGGGCGGCACCTTGGCAAAGCAGCGGAAGAAATTCGTGGTCGTCAGCGCCGCTACATCCTCGGCGCTCATATCGATCGTTTCCGCCAGCACCGCTGCCGTGTGGGCGACATAGGCCGGCTCGTTGCGCTTTCCGCGAAACGGCACCGGCGCAAGATAGGGCGCGTCGGTTTCCACAAGCAGCCGGTCATGCGGGATCGATTTGGCGATTTCCCGAAGCTCCTCCGATTTCTTGAAGGTCAGAATGCCGGAAAAGGAAACATAACCGCCGAGTTCGACACCTACCCTCGCCAATGCTTGCCCTGACGAAAAACAGTGTAGAATGAAAGGGAAAGCCCCCTTCCCTCTTTCGTCGCGCAAGATCGCTTCCATGTCGGCATCAGCATCACGTGAATGGATCACCAGCGGCAAGCCGGTCTCACGCGCCGCCGCGATGTGACGGCGGAACACCACTGCCTGCACGTCACGCGGCGAGCGGTCATAGAAATAGTCCAGCCCGGCTTCACCGACCGCCACGACCTTGGGATGCGTCGAAAGCCGGATCAGTTCGTCGGTCGTCACGTCCGTCTCTTCACCCGCATTATGCGGATGCGTGCCGACCGAACAGAAGACATTCTCGTATGCCGCCGCCACCGAAAGAACGCTCTCGAAGCGCTTCACGCGAGTCGAGATCGTTACCATCATCCAGATCCCGGCCGCTGCGGCCCGTTCGACGACGGCATCGCGCTCCTCGGCGAAATCCGGGAAATCGAGATGGCAATGACTGTCTACGAGCATCGTCATGCCGGCTCGGTCTCGACGTAGCGAGGGAAGACGCCTTGCGGTGCCGGCAAGGCTGTTCCCGGTATAAGCGCTCCATCCTCATTGAGATCGACGAATTGCCGCTGGTCAGGCGCAACCGATAGCAGGTCGAGCAGTTTCGCCGCCGAGCCTGGCATGAAAGGCTGGCAGAGGATCGCCACCCGCCGGATCGTCTCCGCGGTCGTGTAGAGCACGGTCTGCATGCGTGCCGGATCGGCTTTACGCAGCGCCCAAGGCTCCTGCCCGGCGAAATAGCGGTTGGCTTCGGAAACGACACCGAAGATCGCGCCAAGCGCCATATGGATCGCCTGTTCGGCCATCGCCTTGCGCGCCGTGTCGAGCGCGGCATCCGCCATCTCCAGGATGGCCCGATCCGCCTCCGTCAGTTCGCCCCTTTCCGGCACCTTGCCGCTACAGTTCTTGGCGATCATCGAGAGAGACCGCTGCGCCAGATTGCCGAGATCGTTGGCAAGGTCGGCGTTGGTGCGGTTTACGATCGCCTCGTGGCTATAGCTGCCATCCTGCCCGAACGGCACTTCGCGCAGCAGGAAATAGCGCACCTGATCGAGCCCATAGTGCTCGACCAGCGCGAACGGGTCGACCACGTTGCCGACCGACTTCGACATCTTCTCCCCGCGATTGAACAGGAAGCCGTGGCCGAAGACCCGTTTCGGCAATTCGATCCCGGCCGACATCAGAAAGGCCGGCCAGTAGACGGAATGGAACCGCACGATGTCTTTGCCGATGATATGCGCATCCGCCGGCCAGAATCGCCATTTATGTGATTTCTCATCAGGATAGCCAACGGCTGTAATGTAATTCGTGAGTGCATCCATCCACACATACATGACGTGCTTCTCGTCACCGGGTACCGGCACGCCCCAATCGAAGGTCGTGCGCGAAATGGAGAGATCCTTCAGTCCCGAGCGGACGAAGCTCATCACCTCGTTGCGGCGCTCTGTTGGGCCGATGAAGCCGGGCTCGCGCTCGTAAAGGTCGAGCAACCTGTCCTGATAGGCGGAAAGCCGGAAGAAATGACTTTCCTCCTCGACCCATTCGACTGGCGTGCCCTGCGGCCCGTAGCGCACGCCGTCTTCGCGCAACTCCGTTTCCTCTTCGCCGTAATAGGCCTCGTCGCGGACGGAGTACCAGCCGGCATAGCCACCCTTGTAGATGTCGCCATTCGCGGCCATCGCCTTCCAGATGGCCTGCGAGGATTCATAGTGCCTTTTCTCGGTCGTTCGAATGAAGTCGTCATTCGACGCGTTGAGCAGCGTGGCCATTTGCCGGAAGAGTTCGGAATTGCGATCGGCGAGCTCGCGAGCGGTGATGCCTTCCTTGCGCGCGGTCTGCAGCATCTTGATCCCATGCTCGTCCGTCCCGGTAAGGAAGAAGACCTCCTTGCCGTCATGACGCTGGAAGCGCGCCAGTGCGTCGGTCGCGATCAACTCGTAGGCATGGCCGATATGCGGCCTGCCGTTGGGATAGGAGATCGCCGTGGTGATGTAGAATTTTTCGGCGGGCATGAAACGGTTCCGGAAAGAGAGAATGGCGGTCAGATAACGCATCGGGAAGGCGATTGCCAATCCCGCTTGGCGTGTCAGCCACGCATGAGTTCGTGCATTCGACCGAGCAAGCCGGCCGCATGCTGCTTGCGGTCGAGATTGTAGATACCGGTCTCATTGATCCGCTGGTTTGCTTCGCTCCACAGGTCGGAAAGTCGCCCTGCCCGCTCGATCTCCCCCGCCTCGGCGGCGCTGCCGGCCGCTTCGGCCACGGCGTCGAGCGCCATGCGGTTGAAGATACCGAACTGGATCGTCTGGTCGCGACCACTCACGGCTTCCGCCAGCCGGTTCGCCTCCACGAGATCGAAGCGGTTGGACGCGAGCACCCGGTCGAGCGTACCGCCGATCTCCAGTCCGCCGAACTGCGTGAGCAGGATCGCCGTACGGGCGCTGCCTTCCGCGCGGATGGCTAGAGCGTCGAGTGCCGCCGGGTCGGCCGGCAAATCGGTTTCGAGCGTCTGAAGCACCCTGCGCAACGATTGCCCATCGAGCGGCCTCAACCGCACCGCCTGGCAGCGCGAACGGATGGTTGGCAAAAGCCGGCCGGGCGAATGCGAAATCAGGAGAAAGATCGTCCGTGCCGGCGGCTCTTCCAGGCTCTTCAAAAGCGCGTTGGCGGCGCTTGTATTCATGTCGTCCGCCGAATCGACGATGACGATGCGGTAGCCTCCGTCATGCGAGGTCATGGAGAGGAAGCGGTTCACGCGTCGAATCTCCTCAACCGTGACCATGGTCCTGAAAACCTTACGTTTGTCGTCGAAAGGCCGCGTGAGATGCAGGATCGACGGGTGCGAGCCGCTGGCGATCTGCCGGAAAAGCGGCGAGGAAATATCGGCGTCTTCGAGCGTTTCAGGCGCTTCCGACGAGTTCGGATATTTCAGCAAGTGATAGGCAAGCCGGAACGAGAGCGTCGCTTTCCCGATGCCGAGCGGGCCCGTCAAAAGGATCGCATGATGGAGCCGGCCGGCGCGATAGGCACCCGCCAGAAGCCCCGCTTCCTCCAGATGGCCGACAAGCCGGGAATTCTCCGACGGCTCCGGCACGCCGGGAATGCTGTCATACTGTTCGGGGGCCAGGCGTTCGAACATCGCTCAGTCTACCTTCTCAGCCGCGCGAAGACCTTTCCGCTCGATCACCGCTTCGACGGCATTGGCGATCTCGGCGGCGATCTTTTCGGCCGGTCGTGACGCGTCGATCACCTTGCACCGCTTCGGCTCGGCTTTCGCGATCTCGAGAAAGGCTTTGCGCCGACGCCTGTGGAGCGATAGCCCTTCCTTCTCGAACCGGTCCGCCTCGGACGCGCCACGTCGCGCGCCGGCCCTGCGCATACCCTCCTCCGGGTCGATATCGAGGATCAGCGTCAGATCCGGCATCATATCTTCCACGGTGGCGCGCTCCAGCGTCTCCATGAAAGAGTGATCGAGGCCTCCGGTGACGCCCTGATAGACACGCGAAGAATCAACGAAACGATCCGAGAGAACGATCGCGCCGCGCGCATGCGCCGGTCGGATCGTGCGGTCGATATGGTCGGCGCGGGCGGCCGCGAACAGGACGGCCTCCATTTCCGGGCCGAATGGCTCCGCCGCGCCGGAGAGCACCACATGGCGAATCGCTTCGGCGCCCGGCGACCCGCCAGGCTCGCGCGTTACCACCACTTCATAACCGGAGGCGCGCAGCGTTGTCGCCAACATGGCGATCTGGGTCGACTTGCCGGCCCCTTCGCCGCCTTCGAACGTTATGAACAATCCGCGCGTCAATTCAGCTACCCGACATTGGTGGAGGCCGAGGCCCGCATCCTGTAATTAAGCGGTGCGGCGCGGAAAATCCATGCGGGTATGTGCTCTCAGCGTAGCCAGCCGATTGCCAGTTCCTCGAGCGCACTGGTCGCGCGCTGGTAGATCGTGCCCTTGCCGACCGCGTCTGCTGTGTAGAGCGGCGTTTCCTGGCTGAGCGTGTCGCCGATCCAGACCTTCAGCTTGCCGACCGGCGTTCCCTCCTCCACCGGTGCGACCAACGGCCCCGTATAGACGACGCGCGCCTTTAGCTGGTCGCGGTTGGTGAGCGGAACGAAGATCGACACCGGCCCCTTCGCCTTTAAAGCAACGCTCGATTGGGCACCGCCGAAAACGGATGCCTCGGCAACCGTTTCGCCTTCCGCGAAAAGTTCCGATTTCTCGAATGCCCGCATCCCCCAATCGAGCATCTTGCGCGCCTCTTCGGCGCGCTCGCCGCTGCTCGACATGCCGCTCATGGCGACGAAGAGGCGCCGTCCGTTCCGCGCGGCCGAACCCACGATCCCGTAGCCGGCCGAGTCGGTATGCCCCGTCTTCAATCCATCGGCGCCGATATCCATTTCCAGAAGCGGATTGCGGTTGCGCTGCTTGATCTTGTTCCAGGTGAAATCGGGCAGAGCGAAATAGTGATAGAGGTCCGGATATTCCCGCCAGATATGCAGGCCAAGCAGCGCCAATTCCTTGACGGTCACCACTTCGCCGTCCGCCGGCAGCCCGGTCGAGTTCTTGAAGACCATGTGATCGAAGCCGAGAGTGCGGGCGCGTTCCGTCATGAGCTTGGCGAAATTCTCTTCCGAGCCGGCCATGCCTTCGGCGACCGCGATGCATGCGTCATTGGCCGATACCACGGCCATTCCCTTGATGAGGTCTTCCAGTCGGACAGAAGATTTAACCTTGGCGAACATGGTCGACCCGCCGGAACCCGCGCCGCCGTTCTTCCAGGCATTGACGCTGATGTAGAACGGATCGTCGAGATTGAGCCTCCCGCTCTTGATGGCGTGAAAGACGAGTTCCAGCGTCATCAGCTTGGCGAGCGATGCGGGCGGGACGGGTTTGTCAGCGTCCTTGGAAAACAGGATCGTGCCGGTCTCGGCGTCGATCATGTAGGCTTCGGGCGCACGCGTCGAAAAGAGCTGCGCTTGGGCGGCGGAAGTCCAGCAGGCCATGAGCAGCAATAGCGCCGCCGACTGCGATACCCATCGCAACAGATGTGTCCTCACCTGTACCCGTCCGATCATCCGCGTTCCGGCCGCCGAAATGATCCCGGCCTCGCTCGGGATCACCTTTCGCCCATGCCAAAAATCAGCCGCGACCGGGCATGTCCCTGCCCCGTCGCAAGGCGAAGGTAACAGCGCATACGCCGTCGGATCAATCGATTAGGGGCAAGATGGTGAACGCGGCGACGCTCAGTCGCGGACTGTCATGGCGTCGCCAGCGCCGTGTGACCAAGCCTGTTTGAGCATCTCGTCGATCGATGCTCGACCATCCGGATAGAGGTTGACGCTGTAGAAAGTCCGCGCACCGACTTTCGCCGTTTCCACCTGAATGCGACCATAGGCCGAAAGGTAGTCCGCCTGCCTGGAACTGTCCGCCGCGCTGGCGAAAGTGCCGATGGCGACATAATCTGCCTCATCGCCTGCACTCGTTTTCGCCGGCTGTGACCGGTCCCAGGAAGCGACGATATCGGCGGGCGTCATCGTTTTCTGACTGCCTGCGAAAGCATCGAGGGCACCCGCGGCTCGCGATACGCGCATGTCGGCGTAACCGAGCACTGGAAGCACTTCGTTCGCGCCATTGGAGGCCAGCCCGACGGCCGGGCGTTCCGGCACGATCGGCCCGAACGCCGGCAGGATTGGATCGCCGGCGTCGACGACGCCGGCCGAGGCGGATGCGAGTTGCACCTGCGGTACAGGCTGTGGCAACGGGGTACCCGACGGCATGCGAACGTCGTTCAACTTGCCAGGGAACGGAACCGCACTGTGGCCCGAACTGGGCGTCGAGCCGTTCATCGCGATCATCACGCCGCTGTCGTCTCCCGGAAGAGGCACCGCGTCCTTACCGGGATGGTAAGAAGCCATCAGGTAGCGGTCGTCGTTCGGGGTAAGCGGTGCCGGGCCGACATATTCGACCTTCACGCGGGCGACGCCGGCCGTGCTGTAATCGAGCATCTCCGCCGCGCGTTTGGAAAGGTCGATGACGCGGCCGTCGGCATAAGGCCCGCGATCGTTGACGCGCACTACCACCGAAGCCCCGTCCTTCAAATTGGTCACCCGCGCATAGCTCGGCAGCGGCATGGTCGGATGCGCCGCCGTCAACCGGTCCATGTCATAGACCTCGCCATTGGCGGTGAGACGGCCATGAAAGGCGTCGCCATACCAGGAAGCAGCGCCGACAGCCTTATAGTTCTGGTTTTCCTTGGGGTAATACCATTTGCCGTGCACCATGTAGGGCTTGCCGACCTGGGCGCGGCCTTCGCGCCGTGGCAGGCGCGAGCGCTTGGTGGTCACGCGCGGGCTCGCCGGCACGCCATATTCAGCCTCGGCGAAATATTCCTTGGATTGCTTCTGGTTCGATGCGGTCGGTCCGGTCGTGTTGCACGCTGCCAGCAATACGCCGGATGCGGCGACAAGAAGCACGGACGACGCAAACTCGAGGCGTCGGCGCGTAGTCTCGAACACCATTCCCTGGCGGTCCCCTTTTTCGATCCGGCGAGACGCTGAACCGCCTCGTCCTTATCTGATCTTCGAAGCGCGCCGGACAACCAAGCCCCGCTCCCCGTTACGCTTCTGTCAGAAATTAATTGAAACGCGATTAATCGACTATGGCCGGAAACCGGCAAGAATGTGGCATGAATCCTTTCCGCGATCTACCGATATTCCGCGGTGATGGAAATCATTATGCTCGGCCACTACTTCATGTGCGCCCTGGAACATGTCCGCGATGTTGACGCTTCGATCGGGAGCAAGATAAAGCAGCGAGGAATGCCCCGGCCGGATTGGCTGGCAGGCGTCACGGAGCGGCGTCTATGGGCTATATGGAAGAGTGGCCGAGCGGTTTAAGGCACTGGTCTTGAAAACCAGCGACGGGGCAACTCGTCCGTGGGTTCGAATCCCACCTCTTCCGCCACATCGGCAATGTACGGTCTCGCCTTTTCAAGCCCGCTTCCGGCATGTTATCGGACCCGGCCCGAACCGCCGTCGAGACGGAGCAAATGGATAGCCGCGTCAAAGCCATCGCCATCGTATCGGCCGACACGAAAGATGCCCGCGAGGCCGCGGACGATCTCGTGCGGCGCTATGGCCAATCGCCGATCGACGAGGCGGACACGGTGGTCGCTCTCGGCGGGGACGGCTTCCTGCTGCAGACGCTGCGCGAGACGATGAACAGCGGCAGGCGGGTTTACGGCATGAACCGGGGCACGGTCGGTTTCCTCATGAACGAATATTCGGAGAACGACCTGCCGGAACGCATCGAAGCCGCCGTATCGGAAACGATCCGGCCGATCGAGATGTCCGCCACCACGGCCTCGGGCGAGACCGTCTCCGCGCTCGCCATCAACGAGGTAGCGTT
Organism: Mesorhizobium koreense; assembly: GCF_031656215.1. Taxonomy (NCBI): domain Bacteria; kingdom Pseudomonadati; phylum Pseudomonadota; class Alphaproteobacteria; order Hyphomicrobiales; family Phyllobacteriaceae; genus Mesorhizobium; species Mesorhizobium koreense. Next base: position 3,113,485 of record NZ_CP134228.1, read on the forward strand.
GTGGCGGCAATCCTACCAGACCGCCAAGATCCGCATCACCGTCGACGGCAAGGTCCGGCTCGGCGAATTGAACTGCGACGGCGTCATGGTGGCTACGCCGGCCGGATCGACGGCCTACAATCTCTCTGCGCACGGGCCGATCCTGCCGCTCGACGCGCCGCTACTGGCGCTGACGCCGGTCAGTCCGTTTCGTCCGCGTAACTGGAGCGGGGCGCTCCTTTCCGACAAGTCGACCGTCCGTTTCGATATTCTCGAATCTGAAAAGCGTCCGGTGAACGCGGCCGCCGACCATACGGAAGTAAAGTCGGTGACGAGCGTCACGGTGCACGAGTCGCCCACCGCCCGGGCGACGTTGCTTTTCGACCCCAGCCATTCCTGGAGCGAGCGCATCCTGAGGGAGCAATTCCGGTATTGATCGGATAATTGGTGCCGAATTGCTTGCCTGTTGGCGCATAACTGCCCTGCAAATTAACCCAGCGCCTTGATTTTGCTTGCGTCGGGGTTCAACAGCGCCGATAGCATACTATATTGACAACATGGCGATCCGAACGTAACGCCGGAAACCAATCCGATCGTTGCCGATTGAAGCAAGCGCCGGGATCGCGTTCAAGTGGCCGGGGCCGCGGCGCATAACAGCAAAGACAGCCGACAAACGTGTCATCAGACAACAATAGCGCTTCGGAAGCGCTGACATTTTCCGAACTCGGACTTTCACCCAAGGTCCTCGCAGCCGTCAGCGACGCGGGGTACACGCAACCGACGCCGATCCAGGCCGGCGCGATTCCGCATGCGCTGCAAGGCAAGGACGTGCTGGGCATCGCCCAAACGGGTACAGGGAAGACAGCGGCCTTCGTCCTGCCCATGATCAGCCGGCTGGAAAAAGGCCGGGCGCGGGCGCGTATGCCGCGCACGCTCATCGTGGAGCCGACGCGCGAACTCGCCGCGCAGGTGGAGGAAAACTTCACCAAATACGGCAAGAACCACCGGTTGACCGTCGCATTGCTCATCGGCGGCGTTTCCTTCGACGAGCAGGACCGCAAGCTGGAGCGCGGGGCGGACGTGCTGATCGCCACGCCGGGCCGATTGCTCGACCATCACGAGCGCGGCAAGCTGCTCCTGACCGGTGTCGACATCCTCGTCATCGACGAGGCCGACCGCATGCTCGACATGGGCTTCATCCCCGACATCGAGCGCATCTGCAAGCTCATCCCCTTCACCCGCCAGACGCTGTTCTTCTCCGCGACCATGCCGCCGGAGATCACCAAACTCACCGAGCAGTTCCTGCAGGCGCCCGTGCGCGTCGAGGTTTCGCGAGCCGCCTCGACCGGTGAGAACGTCATGCAGCGGCTGGTAAAATCCGGGACCAAGCCGTGGGCCAAGCGTGAGGCGCTGCGCAATTTGCTGAATGTCGAGGAGCCGGAGCTCAAGAACGCCATCATCTTCTGCAACCGCAAGGTCGAAGTGTCCGAGCTTTTCCGCTCACTGACCAAGCACGGCTTCGACGCCGGCGCGCTGCACGGCGACATGGACCAGCGCGCGCGCATGTCGATGCTCTCGGCTTTCCGCGACGGCAAGCTCAAATACCTGGTCGCATCCGACGTGGCTGCCCGCGGACTCGACATTCCCGATGTCAGCCACGTGTTCAATTTCGACGTGCCCATCCACGCCGAGGATTATGTCCATCGCATCGGCCGCACCGCGCGTGCCGGCCGTTCCGGCAAGGCTTTCACTATCACGACCAAAGGTGATGGCAAGCATATCGACGCGATCGAAAAGCTGATCGGCAAACAGATCGAATGGCATGACGGCGATCTCTCCACCCTTGCTGCCGAGGAGGTGGAAGAAGCGCCGCGTTCGGGTCGCGGCCGTTCGGGCCGGGGCACAAAGAAGGCCGATGGCGACACGAGAGGGCGGCGCGGATCCCATGTTCGCGAACGACATGAAGCCGCTGATCGATCTGCCGTCGAGGCTGTAGCTGTCGAGCCCACGCCCGCCATTTCGCAGAAGAGGCACGGGGAAAACGCACGTTCCCGTGGCGACGACGACAAGCCGCACAAGGAAGGCCCCCGGGGTCGGAATAGGGCGCGCGAGAGTGACGATTTCCACGCGCCGCTCGGCTTCGGCGAAGACATGCCGGATTTCATGAAGATCGCGGTCCGCGCCTGATCCGTGCCCTCAGGCTTCGACCATCTGGCCGTCGATCGCCGCTCGAACCGCTTCGATCGCCTCCTTTGGCAATAAGGCCGATGTAATATAGGGGAGGCCTTTGCGGCGCGCGGTCCAGCCGACCGGAACAAGCGCATCGGCAGCACTTTCGAAGCGCTTCGCCATCGCCCAGCTTCTGCAGTCGACCGCGCAGACATCGGCCCGGCCGCCCGCCACGGCCTTGATCGAGGCACGATGGCCACCGGTCTCGATCGCGTCCGAAAAGATCGCCATTCCCTCGCCCATTGTTTCGAGATCGCGTTCGAGCGCGAGATAGCCGGACATGGAATCCCTGCTGTTGAAGGCAAGCGTCCGACCACGCAATGTCCCGACGGGCAGCATTGCCCTGCCCTCGCCCGGAGACATTGCGACGGAATAGCCTTGCTCCTGATGCATCAGAATTACGCTCGAATAGAAAATTCCGTCACCGCCTTCGAAGCGCGAATAGTCCGGTTGGCCGATCGCCTCCACGAACGGGGCAAGGCCGGATTCCATCGGCCCCCAGCAGGCCTGCGCGAACAATAGTTTGGGATGGCGCCAGAGCACCGACAGGTCGAATGCATCCGACGGCAGGGCTGCCGGATCCGGCGCGGCCACTAACCCCGCCTTGTCCCGAATACCGCCCGGCACGGTGGGCAGATCTGAGTTTCGCCGCGCCAGCATCTCCGGTGCATGGAAACCCGCCGCGCGCAACGCATCGCGAAGCCGCGCCCACTGCAGGTCGGTTTCCTTGCGTACCTCCGGCCAGTCATACATGGGCAGCGCGGCGACGAATTCGCTCATGCCGTACATTTTGCTATGGATATGAAGGAGCGCAAGCGCGGTCGTGGTGGAATGGCCGGCTGGCGCCTCATTCCTTCGGCGGTTCGGCCGGCACAGGGGCAGTTCCAAGGCCGTTCAGGTTACGCGCGTGTACTCTTGGCCTGAAAGCGCGGCCGGGCGCCGGGCTGCGGCGGAGGAACGGATGAATGACTGGTTCTTTCCCCTTCAGCGCGAATTTCCGGAAGAGCGACCAGTAATTCGGATAGACGTAGCCATTATTCATCGAGATCCACTCTTCGCGCCGCTCGCGGAAGAGGCGTGGCAATCTGTACCAGGCGATGGTCGGGCTGCGGTGGTGGACGAAATGCAGATTGTTGTTGAGGAAGAGGAAGGCCAGCGGTGACCGCTCCACGATGATCGTGCGCCCCTCCGGCTGCTCCGACCATTGGTGCTCGGCGAAGGTGCGGATGGCGATCAGCGACTGCCCCAACCATGCCGGCACCAAGATATAAAGCCAGAGCGGGATGCCGAAAGCGAACACGATGACCGGCACCACGACGAGCAGTCCGATCGCATGATGCAGCCAGGCGCGGCGCACGGCACGATCACCCTCCACGGCCAGCCTGAAATCCGAAAAGACGAAACCGACTGCCGAAAGCCACGGACCGAGGAAAAAACGGCCGATCATCGTATTGTTGATGCGCAGAAGGGATTTCATGGCGCGAGGCAGTTCCTCGTGCTGCCACAAGGCGCGATAATAGCTTTCAGGATCATCGAACGGGTCCGTCAACCTCTCATCCGCATGGTGACGCAGATGCAGCGCCTTGAAGCGACGGTACGGCCACACCAGCCCGACCGGCAGGAAGACCAGCGCTTCATTGATCCAGGCCTTGCGCGTGGGATGACCGTGGCAGGCCTCATGCATCAGCGAAGATTGCATGGCGACGGCAATCGTCAGGATCGCCATCGCCAGCACCCCATGTCCGGGCCAGAGAAAGAGCCCGGCGCTTGCCCAGGCGGCATAGCATGCGCCGATCAGGAAGACGGTCGGCCATTCCACGGACCGAGCGCCCCCGCGCTTCGATGCCGAAACACCCCCTGCCCGTTTTCCCATTCGCTTCCAGCCACCCGATTCTGTTGATCCTGACAGGAGGTTGTCAGGAGTGCCCCGGTGTTTCAACGCGACAATCTACGTGAATTGTTTATTTTGCGCACCTTGAGAAACGGATGTAGTGTCCAGTAAACAATTTGAAGGAAAAGCTATGGACAAGCGCGACCTTTCGGTCGTCTTCCGCGATCGGTTGAAGACGCTTCTCGACCGCTCCGGGCAGAACCAATCCGCTTTCGCGTCCGATGTCGGTATTGACCGGTCCGCCCTCTCACAGCTTCTTTCCGGCGCCTCGACCCGCCTTCCCCGCGCCGAAACGCTGCTCAATATTGCGGCGGCGCATAGGGTTTCCCTCGACTGGCTGCTTGGCCTCAGCCACGATGAGGCGCTGACCGGCGAAATCCGCGCCAGTTTCGAGATTGAGGAAGGTTTCGGAGGCTTCGACCGGACCTTGCTCGCTAAATGGCACGCGGAGGCAGCCGGCACCAAGATCCGCTACGTGCCAGCCGGCGTCCCCGATCTCCTGCGCACCGACGAGGTGATCGAATACGAGGCCGGCATCGCCAACAAGAACAGGCTCTCCCAGATCGTCGAGACGCAATACCGTATCGACTACAATCGCCGGCCAGAGACCGACATGGAGGTTTGCATGCCGCGCCACACGCTGGAGATATTCGCGCGCGGGCTTGGCGTCTGGGAAGGACTCTCGCGCGAGGCTCGCCGGGAACAGTTGCAGCACATGGCGCGCCTGTTGGACGACCTTTACCCGACCTTCCGCCTGTTCCTCTATGATGGGCGGCAGCGCTATTCGATTCCCTATACGATCTTCGGTCCCTATCGCGCGGCCATCTATGCGGGCGACCTCTATCTGGTGCTGAACGCCACCGAAGCGATCCGCAGCCTGACCCGTCATTTCGACAATCTGATCCGCGCCGCGGAAGTCAACTCACATGAAACTGCATCCTTCGCCGCCAATCTGCCCGTGAATTGAAGACGTAAAAGACTGGATTTCGTTGACATGATATAAGGACTTCTTTATATCATTATCCGATTATCGGTGATCCGAGGCACCCTCATGAACAACCCGATCGACGCTCTCCTCGCAGAGAAGGGTGTACTGCTTGCCGACGGCGCCACCGGCACCAACCTGTTTGCGATGGGGCTCGAATCCGGCGAGGCGCCCGAGCTTTGGAACGAGACGTATCCCGAGCGGGTGCGGGCACTTCACCAGGGCTTCGTCGACGCGGGCGCCGACATCATCCTCACCAATTCCTTCGGCGGCACGCGCTACAGGCTGAAGCTCCATAATGCCGAGGATCGTGTCCATGAACTGAACCGCAGAGCCGCCGAGATTGCCCGCGAGGTGGTCGCAGGCGCCGGGCGCCGTGTCATCGTCGCCGGCTCGGTCGGCCCGACCGGTGCGCTGCTCGAGCCGCTTGGCGAACTCACTTTCGACGACGCGGTGGACGCTTTCGCCGAGCAGATCGCGGGACTGAAGGAAGGCGGCGCGGAAGTCGCCTGGATCGAGACCATGTCGGCTCCGGGCGAGATCAAGGCGGCTGCTGAAGCCGCGATCCGCGTCGGGCTGCCTTATACCTATACCGGCTCGTTCGATACGGCTGGCCGCACCATGATGGGCCTCGCGCCGGCCGATATCCACGGTGTCGTGGACGGTCTTGCCGAGAAGCCGGTCGCCGTCGGCGCCAATTGCGGCGTCGGCGCCTCCGACATTCTGGCCTCGCTGCTCGACATGACCGAACGCGCACCCGACGCCACCGTCATCATCAAGGGTAATTGCGGCATTCCGGAATTCCGCGGAGCCGAGATCCATTATTCCGGCACGCCGGAACTGATGGCGGATTATGTCCGCCTGGCGGTGGACGGCGGCGCCAAGATCATCGGCGGCTGCTGCGGCACTTCCTTCGAGCATCTGAAGGCGATGCGCGCGGCGCTGGACGGCCACCACAAGGCCGAGCGCCCGACAGTCGCCGACGTAGTCACCCGCATCGGGCCGATGCGCAACAAGCCGGCCAACCAGAGCGGCGCGACCGCCGAAGGTGGTGGTCGCCGCGACCGACGCCGCGCCCGCAGCTGACCACGCACTATTCTCATGGAAAGGCCGGCCTGCGCTCTCCAGACAGGCCGGCGGGCGTTCTCGCAGGCAGGGGCCTGCAAAGCCGCCTCCCCAATCTCAGCCATGCAGTTTGATGGTTATCTCCGCCATGCGCTTGCCCTGGAATTTCGCGCCTTCGAGTTCCTGCGCGGAGGGCTGACGCGAGCCGTCGCTGTCCGACATCGTCGTCATGCCGTAGGGCGAACCGCCGCGGACGACATCGACGCCGGACTGGCCCTGGTAGGCGTAGGACAACGGCACGATGATGAGGCCGTGATGTTGGAGCGACGCCTGTGTGGCGACGATCGCGATTTCCTGCCCGCCATGCTGCGTCGCCGTCGAGGACATGACGGTCGCGACCTTGTTCACCAGCGCGCCCCTCGCCCAGAGTGGGCCGGTCTGGTCGAGGAAATTTTTGAGCTGCGCGGCCATGCCGCCATAGCGCGTCGAAATGCCGAAGATGAAGCCGTCATAATTCTCCAGCTCAAGCGGCTTGGCGATCGGCGCATCCTGGTCGAGCTTGTAGTGGGCGGCCTTGGCCACTTCCTCGGGCACCAGTTCGGGCACGCGCTTGATCGTCACATCCGCCCCTGCCTCGCGCGCGCCTTCGGCAGCGGCCTTCGCCATCTGCTCCATATGGCCCCAGCTCGAATAATAGAGCACCAGTATCTTCGCCATCATCCATCTCCTGTATTAGAATCTCTTCGGCGGATCGCCGCCGCCCGTGTGCAATCTAGCTACTACGCCCCCAGTTGAAATAACCTCGCTGGCTGACAGATCGTTCACCGTCCGCCGAAATTCGTAAGAGGGACCCGTGCTGAAAATCTATTCCGGACGCTGCCATTGCGGCGCGGTGCGCTTCGAAGCCGATATCGACATCGCCGCCGGTACGACAAAGTGCAATTGTTCGATCTGTGCCAGGATGCGGCTTTGGTCGGTCCAGGTCGCTCCGGAAGCGTTTCGCCTGCTCGACGGCGAAAGCGCGCTTGCCGACTATCGAGGCGGAAATGCCGTAGCGCATCACCTCTTTTGCCGACATTGCGGCATCCATCCTTTCGAGTGGGTGGATGTGCCGAATATGAGCGGATCGAAATATTACAATATCAACGTCGCCTGCCTGGACGGTGTCGACATCGATGAACTGGTGAAGGCTCCGGTCGTCTATTGTGACGGGGCGAATGACGATTGGGGATCGGTGCCGGTGGAAACACGGCATCTCTGAGCAAGCGCCCTTCCCCTATTCCTCAATGCCGAGCTTTTCCCGAACCAGCGCGTTGACCGCCTGTGGGTTGGCCTTGCCGCCGGTTGCTTTCATCACCTGCCCGACGAACCAGCCGGCCATGGTCGGCTTGGCCCGGGCCTGCTCGACCTTGTCGGGATTGGCCGCGATCACCTCGTCCACCGCCTTCTCGATGGCGCCGGTGTCGGTGACCTGCTTCATGCCGCGTTTCTCGACGATCGCCTTCGGGTCGCCGCCCTCGTTCCAGACGATCTCGAACAGGTCCTTGGCGATCTTGCCGGAAATCGTCCCTTCCTTGATGAGGTCGAGAACCCCGCCGAGCTGATCGGGCGAAACCGGCGTTTCTTCAATGGCTTTGCCGGCCTTGTTCAAGGCGCCCAGAAGGTCGTTGATAACCCAGTTGGCGACCGCCTTGCCGTCCCGCCCTTCCGCCGCCTTCTCGAAATAGTCGGCAATCGCCTTTTCCGAGACGAGGATCGATGCGTCATAGGCGGAAAGACCGAGGCTTTCCATCAGCCGTGCCTTCTTTGCGTCCGGCAGTTCCGGGAGCCCGACCGCGAGCGCATCGACATAGGCCTGGTCGAATTCGAGCGGCAGGAGGTCCGGATCGGGGAAATAGCGGTAGTCGTGCGCTTCTTCCTTGGAACGCATGGACCGTGTCTCGCCCTTGTTCGGATCGAAAAGCCGCGTCTCCTGGTCGATCGTGCCGCCGTCCTCGAGGATGCCGATCTGCCGCCGCGCCTCGTAGTCGATCGCCTGCCCGGCGAAGCGGATGGAGTTGACGTTCTTGATCTCGCAGCGCGTGCCGAACGGTTCGCCCGGCCGCCTGACCGAGACGTTGACGTCGGCCCGCATGGAGCCCTCATCCATATTGCCGTCGCAAGTGCCAAGGTAGCGCAGGATCGAGCGCAGCTTGGTCAGGTAAGCCTTGGCCTCGTCCGAGGAACGCAGGTCGGGCTTGGAGACGATCTCCATCAGCGCCACGCCCGAGCGGTTGAGGTCGACATAGGACATGGTCGCGTGCTGGTCGTGCAGCGACTTGCCGGCATCCTGCTCCAGATGCAGCCGCTCGATGCCGATCTCGATATCCTCGAAATTGCCTTGCCGGTCCGGCCCGACGGAGACGACGATGGTCCCCTCGCCTACGATCGGCTGCTTGTACTGGGAGATCTGGTAGCCCTGCGGCAGGTCCGGGTAGAAATAGTTCTTGCGATCGAAGACCGACTTCAGGTTGACCTCCGCTTTCAGACCGAGGCCAGTGCGGATCGCCTGCTTGACGCATTCCTCGTTGATGACCGGCAGCATGCCGGGCATGGCCGCGTCGACCAGGCTGACATTGGCGTTCGGCTCGGCGCCGAAGGCGGTCGAAGCGCCGGAAAAGAGTTTGGCGTTCGACGTGACCTGGGCATGCACCTCCATGCCGACGATCACCTCCCAGTCGCCGGTGGCGCCGGGAACGAGGCGTTTCGGATCAGGCGTGCGGGCGTCGACGATGGTCATGGAAAGTCCGATTGGGATGGAAATCTCGACTGTTGGCTATTGCAAAGCTTCCGGCAACGCAAGCTTTGGGCCCTGTTTCCTTTCGCTCACGCGGGTTTGTTTTCGCTCACGCCCGTACGCCGCTCCGCGGGGGCGTGCCAACGGACGCGACGCCTGGTCGAGCGTTGGGGGTGGGTTTGCTTGAAGCTCATTGTTCCTATGGACTCCTTCTCGTCTTCTGCTCCTTCGCACCCCCTCTGTCCTGCCGGACATCTCCCCCTCAAGGGGGGAGATCAGCCCGCCGCGCTCTTGGCTCCCTTTTCTGCAATGCCGAAGGTTAGGCGGAGACCGCGATGCCAGCCGATCTCCCCCCTTGAGGGGGAGATGTCCGGCAGGACAGAGGGGGGTGCGAAGGGGTACAGGGCTATCCGCATTTGTGATCGCACATACCCCATCCTCGCCACGCCTCGTTTCCGATCTGGCCATTGATCCTTCGGGAAAGACGGGCGGCCGCAGGCTCGCTCATCTAAGCAATTTACGTGCGACCTTGCGGCCGCCCGTCCGGCGATTTCTGTTCCCGCCTGTTCCGCTGCTCCCGAAGCGCTCTTCTGCTTCGGGTCTGTGTGCCTTCTACCGGTACGCAGGGGTCATAGTGCCCCCAGGGGAACCTCCAGACGGGACCTCCCCGGCCATGATGCCACGTCAGCATCACGGCGGAGGCGCCGGCTCCTCCCACGCAATCACCGTCATGATCGGTATTCCCGATGGGAGGAACTGACGGGGATTATGGACGAAGGGCGGGAGGCGTGGAGAAACGAGAGAAGAAAAATGCGGGAAGGCAGCAGGATCAGAGGGTTACGGGAACCGTCCACATGGGCCTATCCACGCTTTCGCCGGCCAGCCAAATGCGCGTCATGCCTGTTTCCCGCTGAAGCGAAGCTGAAGGCGGAAGACCGGTAACCATTCCGTAGCGTCAAGGCTATTCCTCGACACGCGCCGCTTCTGGTTGAAGGGCACCGGCACCCGCCGCTACGCCGTCGCGATATATGCCTTGATGTCTTCGGCCTCGCGCTCGACGTCCTCGATCCTGCGCTTGACCACGTCGCCGATCGATACGAGACCGACGAGTCTGCCTTCCTTTTCCACCGGCAGATGGCGAAAACGGACACGCGTCATGACTTCCATGACGTCGTTGACCGTATTTTCCTCGCGGCACACCTGAACCTTCGAGGTCATGAACGCGCTGATGGGCTTTGTCAGTGCTCCGGCGCCGCCTTCGGCGAGCGCACGCACGATATCGCGCTCGGAAAGGATGCCGCCGATCCCGCCGTCAGGTCGCAGCACGACGACGGCGCCAATCCGCTTTTCTGCCAGGAGCCGGATCGCAGCCGTCAGCGTCTCGTCCGGCCCGATGGTGAAGACATCGCGGCCCTTCTCGTCCAGGATGGATCTAACGGTCATCGGCGTCCTCCTCGAATGCCCGATTCACGCCCTCCCCGGCAGCGATATGGTGCACCCGGCCGGCGGCTTTTTCAAGATTCCCGGTCAGGCGCTCGCCCGACGAAAGGCGCCAGGCAGAAGAAACCGGCCAGAAAGCCGCCGATATGGGCCTCCCATGCGACTGGATTGGTCATGCCGGGCGACACGAAGCCGAGCCCGGTGACGAGGTTGACGATCATCCAGACCGCAAGGAAAGCCAGCACCGCACGCGAGCGGAACGCCTCGAAAATCGACAGCATCCGGCCCGCGAATGCCGGCCGGCCGTTCAGGCGTTCCATGCGGAAGCCGAAGCGCGAGGCGGCACCCATCATGCCCGAGATCGCGCCCGACGCGCCGATCACCGGCATGGCGCTGTCCGGATGGGCAAGGAAATGGAGGAGCGCCGCCGCCAGCGACGTGAATACCCAGAAGGCCAGCAACCGGCCTGCCCCGAGCCGGTAGGCCAGCGGTGAGCCGAACGCGGCCAGCCAGATCATGTTGACGCCCAGATGTGTCCATCCGCCGTGCAGGAAGGCGTAGGTGATGGGGCTGGTGAAGGCGTAGAGATCGAGCACATACGGCCCCGTATAGCGCACCGGAATGAAAGCGGTATGGAGGACGAAAGCCATGTCTTCCGGCGGCGTGAGCACGTAGAGCCGAAAGAGATGGACGCCCACGCAGGCTGCGATCAGGAAGAGGATCGTGCCTGAAAGGTTGAAGAAAGGCTCACGCTCCTGTTCCGCCAGTTCGTCTTCGGATTCGCTCGAAGGGCGGGGTTCGTCGATGATGGGATCGCTCAAGACAGAGGCTTTCGGAGAATCGAGTCACCCCGACAGATAGGGCACCTGCGCCCGCTGCGCAAAACCGCCCAAAAAAGAAGCCGTCCGGAATTTGCTCCGAACGGCCCCGACGAGCCCCCACGCTCCCCGAAAATCTGACTGAAGGTCGAATACAGTGCTGTAAGCAGCGTCTCCCGATGGATGCGTGTGCCATGGAGCTTTCAGCGCCGCAATCGAAACCAATTGTTAACCTTAATGCCCCCCGCCCGTGAACAAGTCGATATCCGGCTGGCACGCAACCTGCAGCGGAACGCATGTAGTTCATCGGAAGGCGACTCGCTGTTCACCGATGGGACAGGAATGCAATCGCGGTTTGGAGCGGGCGGGATGAAACAACGCGAATCGATCGAGCTGTTCCAATATTGGGACAGGTTGAGGGACGAGCGGCCGGCGCCGAGACGTACCGATATCGAGCCGGCCGACATAAAGACGCTGCTTGCCGACACGTTCATCCTTGAGAAGGATAGCCGGGGCGAGGCAGTCTTCCGCCTGGCGGGCACCAGGCTGTGTGCCGTTTTCGGCCGTGAATTGAAGGGCTTCGCCCTCCCCTCGCTCTGGGCCTTCAAGGACCAGCGGCTGATCGCGCGATTGGCGCACAGCGCCTTCCATTCCAAGGCCGTGGTCGTCATCGCCTTCGAGGGTCGCAGCCGGAACGGCCGCACCAACCCGTTTGAATTGCTTCTGCTCCCGCTCGACGCCGGCGAGGAAGCGCCGCGGACGCTCGGCATCGCCTCGGCCGTGGAAAAGCCCTATTGGCTTGGCGCCGATCCGGTCGTGGAATGCCGGATCGATACGATCCGAGTCGTCGACCCGGATCGCGAGCCCATGTTCCTGAAGAATCGTCCGGCCGTCGCGGTGCCGGCCATGGCGCCGAGCGCCGATGAAGTCGCGGGCGCCGGCCAGGGAGGGCACGGGCGTCGCATCCGCCACCTCGTTGTCTTCGAAGGCGGCCGCGAAACCTGATCAAGAAAGAGACGCCTCAACTTACCGCTTGTTAACCGGAAAAGTTCTATTTTTTCCATGAGATTCTCGCCTGCTCGCGAGGATGGAACCGGTCAGGGGCGAATATGAGGTCAGCGGCGATCGATACCGCGCCGTCGCGCGTCGAAAGGCGGAGTTTTCAGCGCGTTCGCGTCAAGATCTACGGCCGCTTCATGCTTGAGGACCGTACCGAACATTCCTGCCAGGTGGTCGACATGTCGCCGGGCAACGTAGCGCTTCGCACCGACCGCATCGGCGAACCCGGCGAGAAGGTCATCGCCTATATCGACCATATCGGGCGCGTTGAAGGCGTTATCACACGGCGCCTGCAGGACGGGTTCGCGATGACCGTCATCGCGTCGGACCGCAAGAAGGACAAGCTTGCAGCGCAGCTTACATGGCTCGCCAACAAGCACGAGCTCGACTTGCCCGAGGACCGCCGTCACGAACGCGTGGCGCCGCGTAATCCGATGAGCGTACTCAAACTCTCCGATGGGCGGCAATACCAGTGCCGCATCATCGACCTGTCGCTGTCCGGCGCCGCTGTCGAGATCGAGGTCAAGCCGGCGCTCGGCGTGCAGGTGACGCTCGGCACGATGCGCGGCCAGGTCGTGCGCCACTTCGACGAGGGCATCGCCATCGAATTCGCGGTGGTGCAGCGGCCCGAAATGCTGGACGCCGCTTTCCGGCAAACGGCATCGTGATAGAACGGACCCGATAGCGGCTCCCTGGAAAGGCTGGCTCTGCCGGCCTTTTTTGTTGCGCGGAATAGCCCTTGCCTGCATGGCTGCCGTCATCTCGGCCGGCCGTCCTGAAGCGCGACCTCGACGGTTTTCTGCTAGATTAAGGCGAAGAATACAATTTTAGATAAAATCTATATTTATTCTATTCAATAACAACTCTCATTCAATGCGTATTGAATTCAAACTATACTATCGGATTTTGCGTGGAATAAATCCGTCTCTGTCATTGTGGTCTCAAACGGGGAGACACCACAATGATAACGGGACGAGGCATCGGGCTCATAGCGGCGATGGCACTATCGCTCGCGTCATGGACGGGAACGGCGAATGCGGGACGCTCCTTCATGCCGACCGGCAATCTGACGTCACAGCCTGTCGGCCACTACGAATTCTGCCAGCGGCTGCCGAACGAATGCAACGAGCGCACGCCCAAGGAAGCGCCGATCGAACTGACGCGCCAGCTGTGGGCCGAGATGATCGACATCAACAACGGCGTGAACACCCGCGTCATCCCCAGGACCGACATGGAGATCTGGGGCAAGGAAGAGGTCTGGTCCTATCCCGGCCGCTACGGCGACTGCGAGGACTATGCGCTGGAGAAGCGCCGCGAGCTCATGGAGAAGGGCGTGCCGGCCGGGGATGTGCTGCTGACGGTCGTGCGGCAGCCGAACGGCGACGGCCATGCCGTGCTGACCGTGCACACCAGCCTTGGCGATTATATCCTGGACAATCTGGAGCCGCGTGTCTTGGCCTGGACGGACACCAAGTATCGATACCTGAAGCGACAGTCCGAAACCGACTCCGGCGAATGGGTCTCGGTTCGGGACGATCGCGCACCGACCGTCGCGGTCGGCAGCGTGCGGTAGCATCGAGTTTCGGCTGGCGCCGGCCAAACGGCGCCGCCGGATGTGACAAGTTCTCCGCGCGATCAGCGCGGACCAGAAAGCCCGGTCGAGTCCCCACCCTCCCCGTCCCCAACGACCGGGCTCAGGAGCCGGCCCATGTCCCGGGCCGGCTCCGCCTTTTTCATGAAAGCGCGGGGTTCGGTCAGGCTGGCCGGAAATCCGCCAGAAAGCGCTTGCCGTTCTCGACATAGTGCGCGGCGGACCAGCGAAGCCGCTCGACGGCCTCTTCGTCGAGCGTACGGACCGCCCGCGCCGGCGATCCCACGATCAGCGAATTATCCGGGAACTCCTTGCCTTCCGTGACGAGTGCCCCTGCCCCGACCAGACTGTTCCGGCCGATCCGGGCGCCGTTCAGCACGATCGCGCCCATGCCGATCAGGCTGTTGTCGCCGATGGTGCAGCCGTGCAGCATCGCGCGGTGTCCGATGGTGCAGCCCTTTCCGACGGTAAGCGGAAAGCCGATGTCGGTGTGCATGACCGTGTGTTCCTGGACGTTTGAATCCTCGCCGATGATGATCGGGTCGTTGTCACCGCGCAGTACGGCGCCGAACCAGATGCCGACGTTCCGCCCGAGCCTGACATTGCCGATGATCGTGGCGTCCGGCGCGATCCAGTTCGAGCCGGGTTCGTCCAGCCTCGGCGCGACATCCTTCAGGGCATAGAGCGGCATCGGCGATTCCTTCCGGCTGAGATGACGCGAGGAAGGTAAGAGGCCGGAGCGGCCGCTGACAAGCCGCATCGCGCCGGGCAGCGTCCATTTACCCGGCATTTACCATAAGTCCGCAAGGTCGCCGACAGAGGAGCGTGGCGCAACTTCAGAGCCGGTAGACGCCGCGCCGGGGGTTTAGATGGCGGAGCATGTCGATTCGGCCGGGCGCACGAACATAAGAGGCATCGACCAGACCTTCCTGGTGCGGACCTTTTATGTCTTCATCGCGCTTGCCCTCGCCTCCGCCCTTATCGCGACGGTGGGCCGATGGCTCGGCCCGTCGATCTCCATGGGCGGCTATTCGGACGATCCAACCTTGCATGAGATCGTCATCGGCAACAATGTGCTCTCCGTTCCGGCAAATGCGATCCGCTTTGCGAAGGCACGCCATGACGGCGTGGCGGCGAGGCTCGACCTTTATCTGCACTGGCCGGACCTGGGCGGCTATTCCGATGCGGCGCGGGCCGATTTCAACGGCACCAACGGCCGCAAGGACATCCTTTTCCTGTCCTTCGAGCCGCAAACCATGTCGCACGACATGAGCGGCCGCCTCGAGCCGATCTATCGCTCGCTTATCGTCGAGCCGGGCATATCCGAAGGAAACGGCATCACGCTTTATGACTTCAAGCCCGAAACCGGCTATTTGAACGAGGTGCTGGCAGTGGGTACGCGGACGAACGCCGAACCTTTCGTCGCGAGATGTCTTGCCGGAGCGGCTGGAAAGGAATCTCTGGCGCCTTGCCAGCGCGATGTGCTGACGGGCAATGGGCTTTCGCTCAATTATCGCTTTCCGCGCGAATTGCTGGCCGATTGGCAATCGCTCGACGCAGCCGTAACAGCCAAGGCGCGGTCCTTCATAAGGACGGCGGAATAGCGCTACAGGTCCACGTCCAGGATCGCCATCGAGAAATTGTAGGAAAGCTCTCCGTCGTCATCATCCTTGAAGATGATGCCGAGGAACTCGTCGCCGATATAGAGTTCGCACGAATCGTCCTTGCGCGGCCGCGCCTTCACTTCAAGCGCCGCGTTGTTGAACGTCCGCTTGAAATAGGCGTCCAGTTTCCTGATTTCTTCGGGCTTCAAGTATACTCTCCGGTGACAGTCGGCCGTAGGCCGAAGCGCTATTATGGGGCGCTTCTGGCACGCCGGTCCTCACCATGTAAAGCCCGACAGGCTTCTTTCAACCGTTGGGGAAAGCGTGATCCTGGTTACCCAGCAACTGATCCATGGCGCGCGAGGGCTCGTCGCAACCCGCTTCGCCGACGATCCGCGCCGGCACGCCGGCAACCGTCTTGTTGTTCGGTATCGAAGTGAGCAGCACCGAGCCGGCCGCCACCTTGGAGCAATGGCCGACCTCGATATTGCCGAGGATCTTGGCGCCCGCCCCGATCAGCACGCCGTAGCGAATCTTGGGATGCCGGTCGCCGCCCGCCTTGCCGGTGCCGCCCAGCGTAACGCCATGGAGCATCGAGACGTTGTCCTCCACCACCGCCGTCTCGCCAACGACGACGCCGGTGGCGTGATCGATGAAGATGCCCTTGCCTATACGCGCCGCCGGATGGATATCGACCTGGAAGACCGCGGAGGAGCGGCTTTGCAGATAGAGCGCGAAATCGCGCCGCCCCTTCACCCACAGCCAATGGGCGAGCCGCTGCGTCTGGATCGCGTGAAAACCCTTGAAATAGAGGACTGGCATCAGGAAGCGGTCGCAGGCGGGATCGCGGTCGTAATAGGCCTGGATATCGACGCGCACCACCGCGCTCCAGTCCGGATCGTCCCTCATCATTTCCGCGAAGGTCTGCCGGATGATGTCCGCGCCCATATCGGCGTGGTCGAGCCGCTCGGACAGGCGATGGATCACCGCCTCTTCCAGCGTTTGCTGGTTGAGGATGGTGGAGAAAAGGAAGGCGGAGAGCAGCGGATCGCGTTCCACGGCTTCCGTCGCTTCCTCGCGCACCGCGTTCCAGATGGGGTCGACGGCCTGAAGGCCGGCGCTTCTGGCGATGTTGCGGATATTCATCGGCGCTTTTCCTTCCGCTTGCGGTCCATCCACCGTGTGGCTGTTGTCATAGTCCATCGCAAACGCCGATTGAACCGCAATTTCCTTAAGCATGCTTCAAATGGATTTGATGTGCTCGGATTCAAGCCGGCGTGGAAAATAATTCGTTGCTCGCAGGGCGAACCCAGTAGCCGATTTATCACGCCGGTGAGCCTGGAGAGGCGGGAATTGCCCGCTCGGTTCGAACATCGTCGGAGCAGGCGAAAATGTGAAGACGCTAGTCCAGTTTAGAATTGTTCTATACTTTAAGCTCTGCTTTTTAGAGTCACTCTAAACTGTTGGTTTTCAGTTGAATTTCGTATCGGCCATTGCTACTGGTGCCTTTGTTGCGACTTGATCGCAGGGCCTTGACCCCTGACAGAGAGGGACAATGAACATCTTGCCGCGCGCTATACGTCTTCACCTCCATCGTATTCCTGTTTTGATGCTGTCGCTCGCTGTTGCGGCATTTGGCCTGTTGCCGCCCATGGCGACGACAACGGCTCTTGCCGCGGACAATGAACTGACGATCACCATCAAGGATCACAAGTTCGAGCCGGCCAATCCCGAAATCCCGGCAGGCACTCGCGTCAAGCTGACGGTCATCAATGCCGATACGACGGCCGAGGAATTCGAAAGTCACGATTTCCACGTCGAGAAAATCGTCGGAGCCGGCAAGACGATATCGGTCTATATCGGTCCGCTGGAAGCCGGCACCTATAAATTCTTTGGCGAGCGCCATGAAAGCACGGCGCAGGGCGTTCTCACGGCCAAATAGACGCCGCCATGATCTCCACGCTCGTCATCGTCTTTCGCGAATCGCTTGAAGCCGCCCTGATCGTGTCGATCGTTATGGCTGCAAGCCGGGGTATCGCCGGCCGGACAGCCTACGTCGTTGGGGGATTCGTCGTTGGGTTGCTCGGCGCCGGCGTCGTGGCAATATTCGCGGACGCTATCGCCGGGCTTTTCGAAGGGTCCGGCAGCGATCTCTTCAATGCCGCGGTGCTGTTGGCGGCTGTCGCCATGCTTACCTGGCATCAGGCCTGGATGTCGAGCCATGGTCGCGAAATGGCCGCAAGTGCGCGGAAACTGGGCGATAACGTGCGCTCGGGCGCAAGGCCGCTCTCGGCACTGGCCGTCGTTACCGCAGTCGCGGTGCTGCGCGAGGGGTCGGAAACGGTGCTCTTCCTCTACGGCATCGCCGCGGAAGGCTCCTCCGACACCGGCTCGATGCTCGCCGGAGGGCTGGCAGGCATGGTCCTGGCGGTTGTCATCGGCTGGCTGATCTATTCCGGGCTTGCCCGGATTTCGATGCGTCACATCTTCAAGGTCACTGCTGTGATCATCACGCTCCTCGCCGCTGGCCTTGCCGCGCAGGCAGCCGCCTTCCTCGCGCAGACCGGATGGCTGCCGCCGCTCGGCAACCGCGTCTGGGACACGTCCTGGCTGTTGTCGCAGGACGGCATTCTTGGCCAATTCCTGCACATCGTCGTCGGCTACGTCGCTCAGCCTCAGGGTATCCAGATCGTTTTCTACGTGCTGACGCTGCTGTTGATCATCGTGGCTTCCGGCGTAGCACGCCGTTCGGCGGAGGCACGCCAGAGCGCCGGCGGAACGGCCTGATACACTCCAAACCCGACGGCAGGTCTTTCCGACGGATCAGATCGGGTGCTCACGCAGGAACTCCAGCACTCTTTTCTTGAAGGTGCGGTCGCCAACGGAAAGCATGTGGTCGCGGCCCTCGATGGCGAAGGCATCGCCGTGCGGCATCAGATCGGCGAGCACCGTCGGCGAACCGGCGATGTCGTCCGTCGTGCCGACGGCCACCAGCGTCGGCTGGTAGATGCCGGCGACCTCGTCCGCACCGATCAGGTCGCGCGAGGTCTCGATGCACGCGGCAAGCGCCCTGCGATCGCTCTTCGTCTGATCGGCGAAGGTACGGAACATGCGGCCCCTCGGATGGGTTACCGAGGCCGGGTCGTCGGCGAGCAGGGCGTCCGCGATCGGATCCCAGTCGCCGACCCCCTTCACCATTCCCTCGCCGAGCCCACCGAGGATCAGTGTCGCCACCTTCTCCGGATAATCGAGCGCCATGAAGGCGGCAATCCTGGCGCCCATCGAGTAGCCCATGACATGGGCGCGGGGGATGCCGAGATGATCAAGCAGCGCCGCTGCGTCGCCGGCCATCTTCTGCGCGCGGTAGTCTTCCGGCTCATAGCTTTTCGACGATGCACCGTGGCCGCGATTGTCGAAGGCGATGGCACGGTATCCCGCCTCCGTCAGCGTCTTCACCCAGCCGGGTGTCACCCAGTTGACACTATGGCTCGATGCGAAGCCGTGGATGAGCAGGACCGGCTCTCCATTGCCCTGGTCGATGAACGCCAGGTTGAAACCGTCATGATCGAAAAATTGCATGGCGCCCCGCTGTGGCGGCCATGCCCGTCATCGGTCGTGCGAGGCCGCTTCTATGACCGGATGGCGCATGACCACCCCGTCCGAGATGCCCGCCTTTTCGGCTATGCCGGCCTTCAATTCAAGGACGAAACGCACGGGCTCGTTCGGCGAGATGATATCAGTGGAAAACGGCGTTCCCTGACGAACCGCCCTCACCTCTCCGCGACTGCTGACGAAGACGAGGTCGAGCGGCATCGGCGTGTTCTTCATCCAGAAGGCAAGAGGTTCGCTCTGGTCGAAGGCGAACAGCATGCCGTGGTCGTCCGGCATGCTCCGCCGGTACATGAGCCCCTGCTCCTGTTCCTGCGGCGTGTTCGCGATCTCGATCGAGAAGGAATGCGGACCGTTTGCGCCGTCGACGATGAGCGGCGTCGGGTCGGTCGGCAGGATCATCGGCGCCTCGCCAGCGCGCACCGGCGACAGCAGCAGCGCAATGGCTAAAAGCGCCATCCCGGCTGCGAAAAGCATACGTGTCGAGAAAAGCTGAACCCGCGCCGTCATCGTTCGCCCTCGGCCGAAGCCGATTTTCAGTGCGAAATCGGCAAGGTCCCCATATCGGGGTGAATTTCGGCAGCCATAAGGCCTTTCTCACCACGGCCGAAGCGCACCAGCACGACCTGGCCCGGACGCAATTCCGTCAGCCCGTAGCGGCGCAGCGTCTCCATGTGCACGAAGATATCCTCCGTGCCCTCCCCGCGCGTCAGGAAGCCGAAGCCCTTGGTGCGGTTGAACCATTTCACCAGAGCCCGCTCAAGGCCGCTTTCCGGTGTCACGGTTATGTGCGTGCGCTGCTCGCCGTGCTCGGCTGGATGGGTAGCGGTGGAATTGTCCATGGAAAGCACGCGGAAGGCCTGCATGCCCCGCTCGCCGCGCTTGACGAGGCAAACCACGCGGGCGCCCTCCAGCGCCGTCTGGAAGCCGTCGCGGCGCAGGCAGGTGACATGGAGAAGCACATCGCCCATGCCCGCCTGCAAACCGATTGCATCGGGCAGGATAAAACCATAGCCCTTGGCTACGTCGAACCATTTGATGGCGCCGGAGACTTCGGCGAGATCTTCGTTTTCGACGGCGCCTTCACGGCCCCCGAAATCGTCGCTCACGCCTTCCTGCCTCCCCGAAGAGGCCTTGTCCCCCATCCGAACGCACCCCTTTTCTGCTACTGAAACGCGATGTGATTCTTTCCGCAAGGATAACACCGCCATTCCCGGGGCGCACAAGTCACCTCGCGCGATTTTTCGTTATTCAACAGATTTGCAATAAAGGGGCCTTCGCGGGTCGTTACGGTTGTCGTGACCCTGCCCGACGCTCTATGTCTCCAACAGCAAACAAAGCGAGGCAAGGACATGCGCTATCTTCACACCATGGTTCGTATCCGCGATATCGAGGAATCGCTCGATTTCTACTGCAACAAGCTCGGCCTTGTGGAGACGCGGCGCTTCGACAACGACAAAGGCCGCTATACGCTGATCTTCCTGGCCGCGTCGAAAGATGCGGATCGCGCGCGGGCCGAACGCGCGCCCGAGGTCGAACTAACCTTCAACTGGGATCCGGAAGATTACAAGGGCGGGCGCAATTTCGGCCACCTCGCCTACAAGGTGGACAATATCTACGAGACCTGCCGGAAGCTGATGGATGCCGGCGTCACCATCAACCGGCCGCCGCGCGACGGCAATATGGCCTTCATCCGCTCCCCCGACAACATCTCGATCGAACTTCTGCAGGAGGGCGAACCGCTGGAGCCCGCCGAGCCCTGGAAGTCGATGCCGAACACCGGCGAGTGGTAGACGGCGCGATAGAGAGGCAGGCTGTAGCGCAAATCAAGGAAGCTGGGTTCATGCGCCGCGTCGAACGCCTCCCTTCCTCTCCCCTTTTGAGGGGGAGAGGTGGCCCGCGAAGCGGGACGGAGTGGGGGTAACTCCCGACTTGTAGTCCGGCCTCGAGGCTTACCCGCAGCAGCACACTCTTGCCCCCTCCGCGCGCCGGGCATACCTAGACCGCGAACAACAGCGAAACGAACTGCGCCATGCCCGTCGCCCATCTCGAAGACCGCGCGATCCTCACCGTTTCCGGTCCCGAGGCCGAACATTTCCTGCAGAACCTGATCACCGCCGATCTCACGACGCTGAAAGACGATGAGGTCCGTTCCGCCGCGCTGTTGTCTCCGCAAGGAAAGATCCTTTTCGATTTCCTCATCTCACGCGCGGACGAAAGCGTGTTCCGCCTCGAATGCCGCACGGATGTTGCGGACGATTTGATGCGGCGGCTCATGCTTTACCGGCTGCGGGCTAAGGTCGAGATCGCTAAGGCGCCGGTGATGCCCGTTTCCGTCACTTGGGAACAGGAGGGAGTATTGCCGCATGGCCGGAAGGGACTTGCCGACAGCCGTTTCGGCGGGACGATCCTACGGCACTACGACCCGCCCCTGCCCCCGGCGGATGCCACGGAAGGCGATTGGAACGCCTATCGTATCGCGAGCGGCCTTGCCGAGAGCGGCCCAGACTATGCCCTTGGCGATGCTTTCCCACACGATGTCCTGCTCGATCAGGTCGGCGGCATCGGCTTCCAGAAGGGCTGCTATGTCGGGCAGGAAGTCGTCTCGCGCATGCAGCATCGTGGCACGGCGCGCCGGCGCGTTCTCATCGTTCAAGGCGATCGCCCCCTGCCCGCTCCAGGCGTCGAGATCACGGCTGGCGGTCGCGCCATCGGTACGCTCGGCTCGGTGTCGGGTAATAGAGGACTTGCCATCGTCCGGATCGACCGCGTGAAGGACGCCCTGGATGGGGGCGACCCGATCATGGCCGGCGACGTGCCTATCACGCCGTCGATCCCTGAATGGGCGAAATTCACCTATCCGCAGCCGGCGGATGCCGGCACCGGCAACGCCTGATGCCCGACCGTGAGGGCGCCCCGCCGCGCGCATGGCAGCGCATGCTCTCGGGACGGCGGCTCGACCTGCTCGACCCCTCGCCGCTTGACGTCGAGATCGGCGATATCGCCCACGGGCTGGCGCGCGTCGCCCGCTGGAACGGCCAGACGTCCGGCGATCACGCATTTTCCGTCGCCCAGCATTCACTTGTCGTGGAGCATATATTCGCCGCGACTTTCGCCAGCGCCTCCCCTAGCGACCGGCTCGCAGCCCTTCTCCACGATGCTGCTGAATACGTGATCGGCGACATGATCTCGCCGTTCAAATCGGTCGTCGGCGGCGGCTACAAGGACGTCGAGCGGCGGCTTCAGCACGTGATCCATATCCGGTTCG
This sequence comes from Mesorhizobium koreense, assembly GCF_031656215.1. Taxonomy (NCBI): domain Bacteria; kingdom Pseudomonadati; phylum Pseudomonadota; class Alphaproteobacteria; order Hyphomicrobiales; family Phyllobacteriaceae; genus Mesorhizobium; species Mesorhizobium koreense. Next base: position 3,135,799 of record NZ_CP134228.1, read on the forward strand.
GCCTGCCGCCGGAAACGGAGGAAGCGACGCGGAAGGCGATCAAGCGCGCCGATCAGATCGCCGCCTATTTCGAGGCAACGGAACTTGCCGGTTTTTCGATGACGGAGGCCGTGCGCTATTTCGGCCGCCCGCGCGGCATCGCCGCCGACCGTTTCGATTTTACGCCGCGTTCGGTCAAATCGGTCGAGAAGGCGTTCCTGAAGCGCTTCAAAGCGATCGAAACGCTGCTCGCCAGGGGCTGACGTTCACCGCCCCTGCCGTTCGAGGCGGTCGATGAACCATTGTGTCAGGCGGGCCCAGACCTGATCCTTCTCGCCTGTATCCTCGCAGCCATGGTCGAGGTTCGGATTATCGTTCACCTCGATGGCGAAGACGCCGTCGGGCGTTTCCTTCAGGTCGACGCCGTAGAGGCCGTCGCCGATGCAGCGCGCGGCGCGCACGGCCGTATCGATCACCGCCGGCGGCGTATTCTCGAGCGTGAAGGTGCGGAACCCGCCTTCGTCGGGCTTGCCGCGGCGGTCGTGGTTGACGATCTGCCAATGCTTCTTGGCCATCAGGTACTGCACGGCGAAAAGCGGCTCCCCGCCGAGCACACCGATGCGCCAGTCGAATTCGGTCGGCATGTATTTTTGCGCAATGAGGAGGTCGGAATCCTCCAGCCATTGCTGGGCGAGCCGCTTGAGCTCCTCGAAATCCGCCGCTTTCTTCACGCCGCGCGAGAAGGCGCTGTCGGGGATTTTCAGCACCAGCGGGAAGCCCAGTGTGTCGGCGGCGAGTTCCAGATCGTTCATTCCCGCGATCATGACCGTCGGCGGCACGGCCACCTTGTTGTGCGCCATCAGTTCGTTGAGATAGACCTTGTTGGTGCAGCGGATCATCGACAGTGGGTCGTCGATCACCGGCATGCCCTCCTGCTGCGCACGGCGGGCGAAGCGATAGGTGTGGTTGGCGATGGTCGTCGTCTCGCGGATGAAGAGCGCGTCGTAGTTCGCGAGCTTGGCCAGATCCTTCTTCGTGATCGGCTCGACCTCCACGCCCATCTTCTCTGCCACGCGCGACCAGTGTTTCAGCGACTGGACGCTCGAAGGCGGCAGCACCTCGTGCGGGTCGATCAGCGTGGCGAAGGAGTAGCGCGCGGGCGTTCGCGCCTTGCTGTCGCGCCATTCGCGCTGCGTATAGCTTTCAAGCCCCTCGAGAAAACGCGGCTTGTCCGCCGGCGCAATGCGGGCAAGCGGCAGAAGACCGATCTTCGTGATCGAGGCCCATTCCCCGTCCTTGACCTTCACTTCGAGCGCCGGTGCGCGGAACCAGTCGAAGAGCAGTTTGCAGAAGCGGTCGAGCGCCTTCACCGGGCCGTTGCCGAAGAACACGGTGATCGAGGGCGGGAAACTGCCGCCGAGTTCCTTCCGGCATTTGTTGAGCGCCTGCTCGAGTTCCGGAAGCGTGCTCTCGTAGAGCTTGTGCTCGGAAAGGTCGATCATCGTCTCCACGGTCGGAATGACCCGATGCCCGCGCGAACTTGCCAGAAGCGAGGCATAGTAGCCGCGGCTCTGATAGCCGTAATGGTTGGAGAGGTTGATGACCTTGGGGCGCTGGCTCTGGAACAGCGCCGGATGGGCGAGATAGTCCCGGTTGGTGATGATCTTGTGGGGGGTCGCAAACTGGTCGAGATCGCTTTGCCTGCCTGTCAGGATGACCCAGCTCATTGTCGCCTTCCCAGAATGACGGCGGCGCGCAGGCCTTCGCGGCCGTACTGCGCCATGGCCATGAAGATGGAATACGGTATCGGAATGCTCGCCGCGTCGGTTTCCGTCTCGCCGCGCTCGTCCTCGACCCACGGATCGTGCAGGATGATATGGTCGCCGTCGTCGCCGATGGCCAGCACCCAATGCGGCACTTTCTTGCCGAACATGATGAAACCGCTCACCAGCACCATGACCAGACGTCCTCCGGCAAGTGCGCGACGGATATCGTCGAGCACGAAATTCCGGTATTCGACCGGAACGCCGTAGGCGTCGACACGGTTGCGGAAATCGACCTGGGCCAGTTCCATGACGCGACGCTTCTCGTCGCTGCGGACCGATTGCAGGAAAAGGGCACCGAAGAAGGAAACGATGATTTCTGGCGCCAGCCCGTGCTCATAAGCGGCCACCGCCAGCCCGAAAGGCTCGCAGCCCCCCGGTCCCGACATCATGAAGATCGTCGTCGCCTCGCGCCACAGCCTGACCTCCATCACCGCGTCCGGCACGAAGCCGGGCTGGAAAGCGGCCTTTGCCATCAACAGGCAGGCCGGGCCGCAGGTGAATTCCTCGGATTGTTCATAGTAGGGCACGGTCGTCGCGAACGGCACGTCGCCGCGCAGCATCTTCTCGTAGCGCAGCGCGGTCGCACCATCCTCGTAGTAGTCGGGTTGCTTACCGATGGGGCGATAGCCGTTCTTCTCGTAGAGGGTGATGGCGCGCGGATTGTCCTCACGCACCTCCAACCGAAGGATCAGCCTGTCATTTTCGAACGCGGCATCTTCCGCGGCTTCGAGCAGGGCCTTGCCCACGCCCCGTCCGTTCGTCTCCGGCGAAACTGCGATCGAGTAGAGGCGCGCCACCACACTGCCTCTGCGATAGAGGACGACGCAATAGCCCGTGAGGTCGTCGCCCGCCTCGGCGACCAGTACGGCGGCCGTATCTCTTTCGATGAGAAGGCGGAAAGAGCGACGCGAGATCCGGTCGGTCGCGAAGGCGGCGTTCTCGATCGCTACAAGCGCATTTATGTCTGTAGTAAGCGCGGCGCGGATTCGGACGTTCATGATTGAACGATTGTTCCGTGTAGGAAGAAGGCCATATGCCCGTGCGGACGCCTGCGTAGCCTTCTTCCGCGCAAGCATCTCGCGCTACGCTCTCGAATTTGGGCCAAATTGTGGCTGATATCGGCGGCGGCCGGAACGACCGTGAAGATTGACGGCGGTTGCCGGTATCCGCACCCACATCCGGACCGCTTTCGCCTGCGCCGGATTGCCGGGAACACGATTACGCGCCAATTATTTGCGAAATTCGCAACATTGCCCGTCGATAAACACGCGAAAGGAAATGTCTTATGGAAGCCACGACAGATCGTCTTGTCGAGGCGGGCCAGTCCGCTGTCCAGGCGGCCGGCGCCCTTGCCGCCCAGTATGCTTTTTCGGTCCTGGGCGCAATCATCCTGCTCGTGGTCGGCTACATCGCCGCCGGGCTGGCGGAAAGATGGCTGTTCGCAGGCCTGAAGCGGGTTCGCGGTTTCGACGAGACCCTGCGCATCTTCCTCTCGAAAATACTGCGCTACGCCATCCTGATCCTTGTCGGCATTACGGTTCTGGCCCAGTTCGGCGTGCAGACGGCGAGCATCATCGCCGCCCTTGGCGCGATCGGCCTCGCCATCGGTCTCGCCTTGCAGGGCACGCTGCAGAACATCGCGTCGGGCATCATGCTCCTGGTGCTCAGGCCCTTCCGCGTCGGTGAATATGTCGCGGTGGGCAGCCTTGCCGGCACGGTGCTGGAGGTCGGCCTGTTCGCGACCGAGCTCAGGACCTGGGACGGGCTCTACGTCATGGCGCCCAACAGCCAGCTTTGGAACAGCGCGGTGACGAACTATTCGCGCAATCCACGCCGGCTGGACGAATGCACCGTCCGCATCTCGTACGAGGGCGATATCGGGCTCGCCTTGCGCACGCTTTCGGGCCTCGCCGAAGCAGAAAAGCGCGTCCTTAAGGACCCCGCGCCGATTGCCTATGTCAAGGAACTCGGCGAGAGCGCGATAGTGGTCGTGCTGCGTTACTGGACCACCTCTTCGGATAACTGGGCTACCAAGGTGGCTCTCCTCAAGGCTGCAAGGGAAGCGTTCGCCAAGGCAGGTATTTCGATAGCGGTTCCGCAGCGCGACGTTCATGTGATCGGGACGCAGGCAATCGGGATTTCGGATACGGCCATGGATGCTCCAACGGCCAAGGTGGGAAAGGGACGCGGCAACCGATAGCGGGCAGCTTATGCATCAGGAAAATTGAAGCGTACGTCGCAACCTATTCGTTTGATTGGCCCGAAGATATCACTAGGATCGCCGCTCCCCGCCGGAGAATCCCGCAATGGCTACCTCGACCGTTCCCACCCGCCTGGTGTCCAGCTTCCCCTGGCTGATCATCATCTGCGGCTGTCTGATCGCAGCGATCAATTTCGGCCCGCGCTCGGCAATGGGCTTTTTCCAGTTGCCGATGCTGGCCGATCGCGGCTGGGACCGGACCACCTTCGGGCTGGCCATGGCGATCCAGAACCTGCTTTGGGGTCTCGGACAGCCGATCTTCGGCGCAATCGCCGACCGCTTCGGCACATGGCGCGTGCTGGCGCTCTCCGCCGTCATCTATGCTGCGGGCCTTTTTCTCATGGCGACGGCTCACACGCCGGAAATGCTCCATCTGGGAGCAGGCGTGCTTGTCGGCCTCGGTGTCGCCGGCGGGTCCTTCGGCATCATTCTCGCCGCCTTCGCGCGCAACGTTTCGCCCGATAAGCGCAGCTTCGTCTTCGGTCTCGGCACGGCGGCGGGTTCCGCAGGTATGTTCCTGTTCGCGCCGATCAGCCAGGGGTTGATCGATGCCTATGGCTGGGTGAACGCTCTTGTCTATCTCGGCATCGCCATGCTCGTGATACCGTTCCTGGCAATCCCGCTTAAGGGCACTGCGCAGTCCGGTCAGGTTTCGCAGGCGGTAGCGGAGCAGTCGATGCGGGATGCCTTGCGTGAGGCGCTCGGCCATCGCTCCTTCCTGCTTTTGACCGCCGGCTTCTTCGTCTGCGGCTTCCAGTTGGCCTTCATTACGGTCCATTTCCCCGCCTATCTCGGCGATATCGGCATCGAGCCGCGCTATGCCGTCATCTCGCTGGCGCTGATCGGCTTCTTCAACATTATCGGATCGCTGGCTTCGGGTTATATCGGCCAGCATTATTCGAAGCGGATATTCCTGTCGCTGATCTATCTGGCGCGGGCGGCGGCGGTCGTCGCCTTCATCCTGTTGCCGCCCTCACCCGTGACGGTCATCGGCTTTGCCGTCATCACCGGGCTGCTCTGGCTTGCAACCGTCGCGCCGACCAACGGTCTGGTGGCCGTCATGTTCGGCACGCGCTATCTCGGCATGCTGGGCGGGGTCGTGTTCCTCTCGCACCAGGTCGGCTCGTTCCTCGGCGTGTGGCTCGGCGGCTATCTGCGCGATGCCTTCGGCAGCTATGACGGCGTGTGGTGGCTGAGCGTCGCACTCGCCATCGGCGCGGCCATCGTGCACTGGCCGATCGTGGAAAAGCCGGTGCCGAGGCTGGAATTCGCGCCTACCGAGTAGGTGATCGTCAGTCGGCGCGGCCGGCAAGATTCTCCGCAGCAAAGATCGAGCAGGTCTCGGTACCGAAGGCGAGGAGCTTGCCGTCCTTGTCCTTCAGCGTTGCCTCCGAGACGGCAAGCGTGCGCCCCTTATGGATGACCCGTCCCTCGCAGACGACCTCGCCCGTGCGCGGCGTGATCGGGCGGGTCAGGTTCACCTTGAATTCGGCGGTGGTATAGGCCTCGCCCTTGCGCAGCATGGTGTGGACCGCGCAGCCAAGTGCTGAATCGAGGATGGAAGCCGCCCAGCCGCCATGCACCGTGCCCAGTGGATTGAGATGGTTCTCGTCCGGTAGCCCGTGAAAGACCGCCCTACCCTCGGCGACCTCCGTCAGCGCGAAATTCAACCGCCCCGCCATGGTCGGCGCTGGATAGTGCCCGTCAACGACGCGCTGGAGCAGTTCGAGCCCGGAGAATTTCACCAGATCGGCACGCGGGATCGTACCGAAACCAAGGCGCGAAACCCTGCCTGGATAAAGCTCCACCTCGTTCATGCGGCACTTTCCCCCTTATTCGCGAACTGTCGGCTGAGCGCCGACAGGAAGGCGGCGCGGGCCTCCGGCGGCTCGATGCCGCGCGCCTCGTAGACATGCCGCCCGAAGAAGAACCCGGTGAGCCGGAACGCCACGTCGATCTCCGCCGGACTGCCGCGCCGCCCGCCGCCTCGCTGGAGAAAAGCCGGCAAGGCCAAGAGCCTGTCCTGCCACGGGGAGCCCGCCGCCCGCGAGACGGCGCGGCCCGTCTTCGGTGAGACATAGGCGAGGTCTTCGTGCGAGCCCGTCGCCGCGCATTGCGACAGGTCAAGCCCGAAGCCGAGTTCGTCCAGAACCAGCAATTCGAAACGGATCAGGAGTTCCGCCGCCGAGACGGGATCGTCCAGATGTCCGATGACGAGGCCTAGCGTCTCGTAGAGCGTGCGGTGCGGATCGCGCTCCGGAAGCAACCTCAGATGCGCGGCAAGGGTCTGCAGGCCGAAGACGGCGACCGCGCTGTCGAAAAGCCGCGCCGCATTAAGCTCCAGCGGTTCGACCTGGAAGACGCCCAGATGCTCGTCCAGCCTCGCCCGCCAATAAAGCTCGACGCGATTGCCCGGCTGCAGGACCGGCTGCATCCTGCGGCCGCGACCGCCGCGCACGAGGCCGAGATGGCGGCCATGCGCGCCGGTCATCACCTCGAGGATGGCGCTCGTCTCGCCATGCCGGCGGGTGCCAAGAATGATTCCCTCGTCGCGCCATTCCATGACTGGAGATTGGCCTTTCAGCCCGGAAACTCAAGCCCCATCTCGCGATAGCGCTCGGGGTCGTCGCCCCAGTTTTCCCGCACTTTCACGAACAGGAAGAGATGCACCTTCTGTTCCAGGATTTCGGCGATCTCCTTACGCGCGGCCTGCCCGATCGCCTTGATGGTCTCGCCCTTGTGGCCGAGCACGATCTTCTTCTGGCTGTCGCGCTCGACATAGATCACCTGCTCGATGCGCACCGAGCCGTCCTTCTTCTCCTCCCATTTTTCCGTTTCCACATGGGAGGAATAGGGCAGTTCCTGGTGCAGCCTCAGATAAAGCTTCTCGCGCGTGATCTCGGCGGCAAGCTGGCGCATGGGGAGATCGGAGATCTGGTCCTCCGGGTAGTACCATGGTCCTTCCGGCAGCCGCTCCGCGACGAAATCCAGAAGGTCGTCGCAACCCGAACCTTTGAGCGCCGAGATCATGAAGGTTCGCTCGAAACCGGCCTTGGCGTTGGCGTCGGCCGCGAGCGTCAGAAGCTTCTCGTGCTTCACGCGGTCGATCTTGTTGAGGATAAGCACTTTCGGCTGGCGGACATCGGAAAGCGCCGCCAGCATGGCCTCGGCATCGCCCCGGATACCGCGCTCGGCATCGAGGAGTACCAGCACCAGATCGGCATCTTTCGCGCCTCCCCATGCGGTCGTCACCATGGCGCGGTCGAGACGCCGGCGCGGACTGAAGATGCCGGGCGTATCGACGAAGACGATCTGCGCCGAACCATGCGTGGCGACGCCACGGACGATGGCGCGTGTCGTTTGCACCTTGTGGGTGACGATCGAGACCTTGGCGCCCACCAGTTGGTTGAGCAGCGTCGACTTGCCAGCATTGGGCGCGCCGATCAGCGCCACGAAGCCGGAGCGGGTCGCCTCCCGGGATACGGTCTCTTCGGTCATTCAGTCGTTCCGGCGATGTGCCAGACCTTTTCGCGGGTGAGGATCGCGGTCGCCGCCGCCTGCTCGGCCTCGCGCTTGGACCGGCCGCTGCCCTCGGCCGGCGTATAGCCGTTCACATGGACGCTGACCGTGAAGACCGGATCGTGATCCGGCCCTTCGCGCTTTTCGATGGCATAGGAAGGCGCGGTCCCCGACACCTGATGCGCCCATTCCTGCAACTCGGTCTTCGGATCGCGCCGCGCGGCCCCGGCCAGCCGGGAACGCGGCTGCCAGTACTTGAGGACGAAATCACGCGCCACCTCGAAGCCACCGTCGAGATAGAGCGCGGCGATCAGCGCCTCCATCACGTCGGCGCGGAGATTGATGCGCTTGCGGCCGGACAAGGTCTTGATATCGCTGCCGGCGCGCACGAGGTCGATCAGGCCGATCTCCTCGGCGATGTCGGCCAAGGTCTCGGCGTTCACCAGCGCGTTGAGACGAAGCGACAGCTCGCCCTCGTCGGCGCCTTCATATTCCAGGAAAAGCATTTCGGCGATGACGAGGCCGAGCACGCGGTCGCCGAGGAATTCGAGCCGCTGGTAGTCGGCGCCCTTGCCGCCGCGTGCGCTGGCATGGGTCAGAGCGCGCTTGAGGCGGCTTTCGTCACGGAACGCGTAGCCGATGCGCTCTTCGAGCGTTCGTGCCAGTTCCTTCCCGTTCAAGTGCGTCCGATCCATCCTGCCATAATAGGCACTAGCGGATCATGGTGAAAAGGCGCGAGGCACGAAGTTCGGACGGCCATTTCCAGATCTCGAGCGGGCTTGCTTCGCCGGCGATGGAGAAAAAGATGATATTGGCGCGGCCAACGAGGTTTTCCGCCGGCACGTAGCCCACCGAGAAGCGGCTGTCGCTGGAATTGTCGCGGTTGTCGCCCATCATGAAATAATGCCCCGGCGGCACGACGAATTCGCGCGTGTCGTCGCCGAGTCCGTTCGGCGTCAGGTCCAGCGTGTCGTAGGAGACGCCGTTCGGCAGGGTTTCCCGATAGACATCGACGGGCCGGTCGACCTCGGTGATGTCGGGGTTGTTGATCTGGCCGATTTTCTTGCGCGGTACGACGACCCCGTTGATGTAGAGCTCGTCATGTTTCATCTGGATGCGGTCGCCGGGCAGGCCGATGACCCGCTTGATGTAATCGAGCGACGGATCGGGCGGGAACTTGAACACCACGACATCGCCGCGCTTCGGCGCGGCTCCCCAGATGCGGCCGGAAAAGAGGTCGGGCGAGAACGGCAGCGAATAGCGCGAATAGCCGTAGGCCCATTTGGTGACGAAGAGATAGTCGCCTTCGAGCAGCGTTGGACGCATGGAGCCGGAGGGGATCGAGAAGGGCTGGAACAGTAGCGTTCGGATGACGAGAGCAAGGACGAGCGCCTGGATGATGACGCTGACGGTTTCGCCAAGGCCACCGGATTTCTTCTGCGATTTATCGGTCACGCTCATGTCGTCCTCAGTCTCGAATGGCTCGTCTTAGTCCCTCGCCGCCGCGGGGGCAACGGTGGTGGCCGATGAAGCGGCGAACTATGGCCCTTGTTCGACGGATAGCGCCTCGATGACGACGAAAGCCTGCGCAAGCGGGTAATCGTCGGTGATGGTGAGGTGGACGACGGCGCGATGACCGACCGGCGTCAGTTCGGCAAGGCGCGCGGCCGCTCCGTTCTCAAGCCGCATGGTAGGCTTGCCCCCGGGCAGATTGACCACGCCCATGTCGCGCCAGAAGACGCCGCGGGCGAGCCCCGTGCCGAGCGCCTTGGCGCAGGCTTCCTTGGCCGCGAAACGTTTGGCATAGGAGGCGGCGCGCTCGCGTCTGCGGTCCGATTTCGCCCGCTCGATTTCGGTGAAGATACGGGCGGTGAAGCGCTCGCCGTGACGTTCGAGCGTCCGCTCTATCCGGCGGATGTCGATGAGGTCGCTGCCGAGACCGATGATCATCAGGAGGCGGCCATATGCACGTCCAGCCCGGCCGCCGAAGCGGCACGCCGCCGGGCGCGCTCGGCCAGCCGCTTGCGCCGCTGCCTGCGGAAGGCGTTGGTAGCCATCCGCGTCACGAAATAGAAGCCGAGCGCCAGCACGAACCCGATCGGAATGCTGCCGATCGCCATCGGTTTCAGCCAGGGATCCCAGATGCTGGCGAAGCTTCCATGGCTGAGCAGATGTCCAAGATGGAGCGGCGGGCCCTCGTATTTGAAGGTTCCATGGAGCATGAACCGCCCGAGCTCGAGCGTAGCGGCCCAGAGCACGGGCAGCGTCAGCGGATTGGCGAAGGTGGTACCGATCGCGGCGGCGATGATATTGCCGCGGATCAGGTAGCAGATGATCGTCGCCATGATGATGTGGAAGCCGAGGAACGGCGTCGTGGAAGCGAAAACGCCGGCCGCCACACCGGCCGCGATCGAATGCGGAGAAGCGGTCAGCCGCAATACGCGCTTCGAGATGTACTGCCAGGAACGGGAGAACGAACGCCGCGGCCAGACAAGGGTACGCACCCTGTCATAAAGGCTATCCGGCTTGCGGCGGCGAAAAAGCATTCCAGCAGGCTTCCTTCAATACTTAGCGCACCCGCCTGACATTCCGGCGATCATAGTGTCTGGCGCATTAAGCATTTCTTGGCCGCCTTCCGCCCCCGTTCGGGGCGCCATTATGAAATCCATATAACCACCTGATTGTGACAGGACAACCTTCATCGCGATGGCTACGCGGTGATCACCCTTGCGCATGCTTCGCCGCCGGGACTCCGATCGAGCCCCGCTCAGATGACGACTTGCGTGCCTATCTCGACGACGCGGCCGGTGGGGATCTGGAAATATTCCGTCGCGTCGGCGGCGTTGCGCGCCAGTGCGATGAAGAGCTTGTCCTGCCAGACTGGCATGCCGGCGTGCCGGGACGCCTTCAGCGAGCGCCGCGACAGGAAGAAGGAGGTCGTCATGATGTCGAACTTCCAGCCCTGCTTGCGGCATTGCGCGAGCGCCCTCGGCAGGTTCGGCTGCTCCATATAGCCGAAGGTGATCTTCACGCGCATGAAAAGATCGTTGATCTTTTCCATCTCGACCCGTTCGTCTTCCGGCACCAGAGGCGTCGGCGCCGTGGCGATGGTCAGGATGACGTTGCTTTCGTGGAGGACCTTGTAGTGCTTCAGGCTGTGCATCAGCGCGGTCGGGGCCGATTCCGGATCGCCGGTGAGGAAGACGGCGGTGCCGGGAACCACGACCGGCGGCTTGCGCACCATCTCCTTGACGATGACGCCGAGCGGCACTTCCGACTTGCGCGTCTTTTCGAAGAGGTAGCGGCTGCCGCGTATCCAGGTCCACATGATGAGGCACATGGCCGCCGCGATGCACAGCGATACCCAGCCGCCTTCCGCCACCTTGATGATGTTGGCGCCGAGGAAGACGGTATCCACCACCAGGAAGGCCAGGATGAGGGACACCGCGGCGGCGACCTGCCAGTTCCAGATACGCCGCATGACGATGAAGAGAAGGATGTCGGTCACCACCATCTCGCCGGTGACCGAGATGCCGTAGGCCGAGGCCAGGTTGCCGGAGCGCTCGAAGCCGAGCACGAGCAGGATGACGCCGACGGCCAGGATCCAGGTGACGCGCGGAATATAGATCTGGCCGGACTGCGTCTCGGACGTGTGCAGGATGCCGAAGCGCGGCAGGATGTTCATCTGCACGGCCTGGCGCACCAGCGAATAGGCTCCGGCGATGACCGACTGGCTGGCGATGACCGTGGCCATCGTGGCGAGCACGACCACCGGCAGGAGCGCCCAGTCCGGCTGCATGTCGAAAAACACATTCTCCGGCATGGAGGTGCGCGACAGGACGAAGGCGCCCTGCCCGAAATAATTCAGGAGCAGGCACGGAAAGACGATCGCCAGCCACGCGGTGACGATCGGCCGGCGGCCGAAATGGCCGAGATCGACATAGAGCGCTTCCGCGCCCGTGACCGCCAGGAAGACGGCGCCAACGGTCGCGAAGGACAGGCCCGGATTGGAGACCAGGAATGCGACCGCGTGCCAGGGGTTGATCGCCCAGAGCACACCGAGGTCGTCGGCGATATGGCGCAGGCCCGAAAGGCCGATCGTCAGGAACCATACGAACATGATCGGCCCGAACACCTTGCCGACCGCGCCGGTGCCGAAGCGCTGCACCATGAAAAGCAGGAGCAGAATGAAGATCGTGATCGGAACGACATAAGGCTGGAAGGCCGGCGTCACCGTTTCCAGGCCCTCGACCGCCGACAGGACCGAAATGGCGGGTGTGATGACCGAATCGCCCATGAACAGCGACGCACCGACCACACCGATGCCCAGGATCAACGTGGGGCGCCGGGCGAAACTGTTGCGGGCAAGCGACATCAGCGACAGCGTGCCGCCCTCGCCCCTGTTGTCGGCGCGTAGCACGAAGGTGACGTATTTGACCGTCACGACGAGGGTCAGCGCCCACACGATCAGCGAGAGCACGCCGAGCACGTCCTCGCGCAGAACCGTGCCGTCGGAGCCGGCTACCCGCAGGGCCTCACGGAAGGAATAGAGCGGGCTCGTGCCGATATCGCCATAGACGACGCCGAGCGCACCGAGGACGAGCGCGGACTGGGTATCTCCCCCTTCCGGTTTTTGGCCTTCATCGACCGCTTCCGGCAGCATGCTGCCGTTTTGAGATGAATCCATGAAATGCAATCGGCCCCGGTTGGCGCGGGGCCTCTTTATTCTATGTTGCAGTGCAATATCAACCGCAAAGTCACAATTTCGCCAAAAGCGACCGGCGGCGGGCGTCACAGCCATGGCGGCAGGGATGCCGCGTTAATCTGGGAAGCCGTGGCATTCCGTTCAAGCTTTTCAAGCCGACCGGGGTCGTTTCACCACCCGCAAGCCTTGAGGAAACGCCGTACCGTTTCCGCCATGCCGTATTCCAGTGCGTCCGCCGTCAGGCCATGGCCAATAGAAACCTCGGCCAGGAACGGAATGCGTTCGGCAAGCGCTGGCAGGTTGGCGACGGTGAGATCGTGCCCGGCATTGATTTCAAGCCCGGCGGCGCGCGCAAGCCCTGCCGTTTTCACGAGCCTTTCCAACTCATTCCCTGCCTTTTTGACAGTGTCGTAACAACCGCCATAAGGGCCTGTATAGAGCTCGATCCGGTCGGCGCCGGTGGCTTTCGCCGCGGCGATCTGCTCTTCGGTTGCATCCGGATCGGAAAAGAGCGAAATGCGAGCACCAGTGCGCTTCAGTCGCGCTACGATAGCCTTCAGCATGTCGCGGTTGGCGACAAAATCCCAGCCATGGTCGGAAGTCGGTTGCTCCGGGTCGTCGGGCACCAACGTTACCTGCTCGGGCTCGATGGTTTCGACAAGGGCCAGGAAGTCACCCGTCGGGTAGCCCTCGATATTGAACTCGGCACGGGGAAATTCGTCATCGATGAGCGCCCGGATTTCGGGTACGTCGCTGCGGCGCACGTGGCGCTCGTCCGGGCGCGGATGTACGGTGAGGCCGTGCGCGCCGGCCTCCAGCGCGATACGTCCCAGGCCGGTAACGCTTGGCCATGGCAAGTCGCGCCGGTTCCTGAGCAGCGCGACGGCATTCATATTGACGGATAGCTTGGCAGGCATACGCTTTTTTGTCCGAAATCAGGATGATACGGACCGTATACTGCGTTTTGGTGGAACGGACAGGCCCTTTCGATTGTTCCAGTAGGGCCACGTTCGAAAAAAGAGGGAAAGCCATGGGCATACGGAAACCTCCTGCCTCCATCCGCCGGCTCGACACGGACCGGGAAGATGTCTTCGCCTTCGACGTCGTCGGCCATATCGCGGCATCCGACGTCGAGAACATCTACGGCCTTCTCGAAGGGGCCTATTCGCTCCATGACAAGATCGACATGCTGGTGCGGATCAAGGACTACGAAGGCATAGATTGGGACGCGGCGATGAAGGATTTCCGACTTCTCGGGAAGACGCACGCGCTGAAGCACATCAGGCGCTACGCGGTCGTCGGCGGACCGGGCTGGATGGGCGCTGTGATCGCCGCTTTCAAACCTTTCTTCCGGGTCGAGATGAAACATTTCGACCCGGCGGAGGAGACCGCGGCCTGGGCATGGATCGGCGCATCGGAGGTAGTGCAGAAGGCCTGATTGCTTAGCTTCAAATGCAAAAAGATTGATGCTGGGGCCGGCTGGTCCGCACCCGCATTGAGGAGTAGCATTTGCGGTGAGGGATTCTATCCTCGTGCAACCAAAGGGGGGGATTTCGTGCGCAAAATCGACGAGACGTATTTTCTGTTATCCTTGCTGTGGCTGATAGCCGGAATGGTCTTCGGCATCTGGTTGGGCGCAAACGAAAAGTTCAATTTTGCCGAATCGCACGCGCATATGGCGCTGGTCGGTTTTGTCGTTTCGGCCATTTTCGGCATCATGTACCGCTTCTACCCCTCGATGGCCGAATCGCGGATGGCGCCATATCAGCTTTGGATTTATCAGATCGGCGCCGTGATACTGGTTGCGGGCAAGATCCGCGTCGACGCCGGCGGCGGTCCTGCGGTAGTAATCGCCGGCTCGTTCGTCATCCTGATCGGCGCCTTGCTGATGCTCTACGTATTTGCTGCGAAACGCGGCACCTCGAGAGCGGCCGTTGGCGTGGCAGGCTGACGCCCGCCTTAAAGCGTGCCGCGATCTTTCAGATTCGCCCATACGCTTCAGGTTCTTGATCTTGTCTCCCGAAACCGGTTCCCGCTTTCGGGAGACAAGCCTTAGCGAACGATGGTGAGCCGCTCGGCGGCGCGGGTGATGGCCGTATAGAGCCAGCGCTGGCGCGTGTCCTTGAACGCAAAACTCTCATCGAAAAGCACGACGTCGTTCCATTGCGAACCCTGCGCCTTGTGTACGGTCAGCGCGTAGCCATAGTCGAAATCGTCGTAGCGCTTCTTAGTCTGCCAGGGGATTTCGGTCTCCTGGTCCTCGAAGGTCGCCTTCAGGAGCTTGATCTTGGCGACGCCACGGTCGGGATCGTCCTCCTCCGGCGAGACGAGCAGGTTGATGCCCGGCTTCACCGTCTCGCGCGAGGATGTCATCACCTTCCACAGCGAGCCGTTAAGAAGGCCCTTCGATGGGTCGTTGCGCAGGCAGACCAGCTTGTCGCCCGCTTGCGGATAGGCCGCATTGAAGCCCTTCAGTTCACGTAGGCGCTGGTTGTACCGCCGCCTGGTGCGGTTGATACCGACGAGCACCTGGTCGGCGGAGAGCACCAGTTCCTGCGTGACGTCTTCCTTGCCGATCACCTGCGCTGTGCCGTAGTCGCCCTTCAGGAATTCGCGGCCCTCGCGCACGTCGAGCGCCAGCCTTATGATCGGATTGTCACGCGCCTGCCGGTGGATTTCGGTCAAGAGCATGTCGGGCTCGTGCTCGGTGAAGAAGCCGCCGCCGGAGATCGGCGGAAGCTGCGCCGGGTCGCCGAGTACCAGGACCGGCGTTCCGAAGGAAAGAAGGTCGCGGCCGAGCGTCTCGTCGACCATCGAGCATTCGTCGATGATGACGAGCTTGGCGCGCGCGATCGGGCTTTGCCGATTGAGCGAGAAGGTCGGCGACATGGAGGTCTTGCCGGTGACCTCGTCCTCGACCGCTTCCTCGCCGCGCGGCCGATAGATCAGCGAATGGATGGTGCGCGCGTTGACCGCGCCTTTAGAGCGAAGCACCTGCGCCGCCTTGCCGGTGAAGGCGGCGAACTGCACCTGCCCGTCGACATGCTCGGCGAAATAGCGCGCCAGCGTCGTCTTGCCGGTGCCGGCATAGCCGAAGAGCCGGAAGATCTGCGGCCTTCCGGCTTTCAGCCAGTGCGCCACGGCCTTCAGCGCCTCGTCCTGCTGCGGGGAAAAGTCCATCACTCCGTCAGACCGGATTCGTGGCTGCAAGGCAAGCGTGCGTCAAGGCGGATCGTTCAGGCAAGGTCCTGCACCGTCGCTGTTCGGCTAAACAGAACATAAAGAGAACATGCTGGAAGTCGATTGGCAAGCGTCGATATGCCGTGGCTATTCCGCAGCCGGCCTCAACTCCTGCGGCTCGACATCGCCGGGCTCCGCATGATCCTCGATTGCGGTGCCATCGCCGCCCTTCCCCTTGCGGCCAAAGGAAAGCAGCCATTCGGACAGCCATTCCATGTAGAGATAGATGACCGGCGTGATGAAGAGCGTCAGCGCCTGCGACACGACGAGGCCACCGACGACGGCCACGCCGAGAGGCTGGCGCAATTCGGCGCTGGCGCCGGTGCCGAGCGCGATCGGGATCGTGCCCATGAGCGCGGCCAGC
Organism: Mesorhizobium koreense; assembly: GCF_031656215.1. Classification (NCBI taxonomy): domain Bacteria; kingdom Pseudomonadati; phylum Pseudomonadota; class Alphaproteobacteria; order Hyphomicrobiales; family Phyllobacteriaceae; genus Mesorhizobium; species Mesorhizobium koreense. Next base: position 3,151,692 of record NZ_CP134228.1, read on the forward strand.
GTCGTCATCATGATCGGACGGAAACGCATCATGCAGGCGTCGTGGATCGCCTGACGCGGGCGCCTGCCCTCGCGTCGCAGCACCAGCGCCACGTCGATCATCATGATGCCGTTCTTCTTGACGATGCCGATCAGCATCAGGATGCCGATCACGGCGATGACCGAGAGGTCCATGCCGGCGAACTTCAGCGCGATCAAAGCGCCGAGCACCGCCGCCGGCAGGCCCGTCAAGATGGTCAGCGGATGGATGAAACTCTCATACAGGATGCCGAGCACGATATAGATCGTCAAGACCGCTCCGGCGATCAGGAAGCCCTGGTTGGCAAGCGAATCCTCGAAGGTCTTCGCGGTGCCCGAGAAAGTGGTCGAGACTGTTTTCGGCATCTCGATCTTCTCTTTAAGCGCGTTGATATGCTGCACGCTCTCGCCGAGCGCGACGCCCCTCGGCAGATTGTAGGAGATGGTGACGGCCGGGAGTTGGCCGAGCTGGTTCACGGTCAACTGGCCGGCGGTGCGTTCGACATGCGCAAAAGCGCCGAGCGGAACCAGACTGCCGCTCGCGGTGCGCACCTGGATGGCAAGCATGCGCTCGGGCGACCAGTTGATACGCGGATCGAGCTCCATGATGACGGCATAGCTGTCGGCGGAACCATAGATCGTGGAGACCTGTTCCGTGCCGAAGCCGCCATAGAGGCTGGAGCGCAAGGTGTCGGTGTCGACGCCGAGCGTCGCCGCCTTGTCACGATCGACGATGAGTGTCGCCTGCAGCGCGTTGTTCTGGAGGTCGGTCGTAACGTCGGTGAAGGCCGCGTGATCCTGTCCCATCGCGTCAGCCAGCTTCTCGGCCCACTCGTTGGTCACATCCTGGTCCAGCGCCTGCACGACTAGCTGGTACTGGCTCTTGGAGGATCGCGACCCGAGGCGCAGATTCTGCACCGGCTGCATATATGTGCTGATCCCCGGCACGTCGGCGAGTTGCCGCCTGAGGTTGGACAGCACCGTCTCCAGATCGGGGCGCTGATCCTTCGCCTTCAACTCGATGAACATGCGGCCCTGATTGAGCGCGCGCCCGGAGCCGCCGCCGACCGACCAGGCTACGTGCGCGACATAGGGCGAATGGGAGAATACATCGGCCACCTGCTTCTGGAGCTTCACCATCGCGTCGTAGGAGATGTCCTGGCGCGCCTCGGTGGTCACGGAAAGCTGGCCGATATCCTCTTCGGGAAAGAAGCCCTTGGGCGATATCTGCAGCAGCCAGACCGACATGGCCACTGTACCGAGGAAGACCACGAAAATGACGAGATGGTGCCTGAGGCATAGCGTGAGCAGCCAGTCATAGCCGCGCAGGAAGAGGTTATGCCTGTGGCGCCCGCCTTCCTCCTTCGCGTTATCCTCTCGTTTCGGCAGCTTCAGGAGCCGAGAGCAAAGCATCGGCGTCAGTGTCAGCGACACGAACATCGAGGCAAGGATCGAGACGGTCACCACAACGGCGAATTCGTTGAAGATACGGCCGATCACGCCGCCCATCAAAAGCACGGGGATGAAGACCGCGACCAGCGAGATGGAGATGGAAATGATCGTAAAGCCGATCTCGCGAGAGCCCTTGAGAGCAGCCTCGAAGGCGGACAGGCCATCTTCTTCCATGTGCCGGAAAATATTCTCCAGCATGACGATGGCGTCGTCGACGACAAGGCCGACCGCGAGCGTCAGGCCCATCAGCGAGATATTGTCGATCGAGAAATGGAACAGATACATGGCGCCGAGGGTTGCGATCAGCGAGATCGGCACGGCGACAGCCGGGATGACCGTCGCGGTTATCCGGCGCAGGAAGAGGAAGATCACCAGCACCACCAGGATGATAGTGATCAACAGCGTGATCTGGACATCGTCCACCGCATGGCGGATGGACGTCGAGCGGTCGTTGAGGAGCTTGATGCTGGCGGCGGCCGGCATCTGGTCCTGGAAGGATGGCAGTTGCGCCTTGACGCGATCGACGACATCGACGGTGTTTGCGTCCGGCTGGCGCTGGATGGCGAGAAGCACCGCTCGCGTTCCGTCATACCAGCTTCCGGTCGTGGTCGTTTCCACCGAATCGATGACGCGCGTCACCTCGCCCAGCCGCACCGGGCGACCGTTCCTGGTTGCGATGATGAGGTTGGAGAAGGCGGCCGCATCGTCAAGCTGCGTATTGGCGGTGATCGTCAATTGCTGCCGGTCATTGGAGAGCGTACCGAGCGGCGTGTTGCTGTTGGCCGAGGCTATGGCCTGCTGGAGCTGGTCGATGGAGATGCCGCGCGCGGCAAGTGCCGTCGGATCTATCTGGACGCGGACAGCGTATTTCTGCTGGCCGAAGATCAGCACTTGCGCCACGCCGTCGATGGTGGAGAGCGACGGCGAGATGACATTCTCGGCGAAGGCGTCGAGGTCGGTCAGCGGGATGGTGTCGCTGACCAGCGAGAGGATCAGGATGGATGCGTCCGCCGGGTTGACCTTCCGGTAGCTCGGCGGATCGACCATCTCCGGCGGCAGGCGCCTCAGTGTGCGCGCGATCGCCGATTGCACGTCCGCCGCCGCCGCATCGATGTCGCGGTCGAGATCGAACTGGATGACAATGGACGTCGAGCCGAGGGCATTGGTCGTCGATATCGAGTCGATGCCGGCAATGGTCGCGAACTGCTTGATGAGCGGTGTAGCAACCGACGTCGCCATGGTCTGCGGCGACGCTCCGGGAAGCGAAGCCGAGACGTTGATAACGGGAAATTCGGCCTGCGGCAGCGCCGCGACAGGCAAGAATTTGTAAGCGAAGAGGCCGCCCAGGATAAGGGCGAACGACATCAGAAGGGTGGCAACTGGCCTTCGAATGCAGAATTCGGAGATCATCGGTCGCTACCGTCCCCCGAAAGATCGTCCGCCACTTTCCGTGGCGCGCCGGCGGTGCCCTTGTTTCCTTCGTCCCGAACCAGCGTGCCCTGCTTGAGTCGCGTCTGGCCGTCCGTCACAACCCTTTCACCGCTTTTGACTCCCTTGGCCACGGCGCTGTTCTCACCGCGGGTGAGTGCGATCTCGACAGGGCGTGTCTCGACTTTGTTGCCAGATCCAACGACATAGACGAATGAGCCGTTCTGGCCGGGCTGCACCGCAACCGTCGGGATGGAGACCATTTTCGGCATCACACCGGCGTCGAGCGCTACATCCACGAACTGGCCGGGCCAGAGCGTCAGGTCCTTGTTGGGCATGCTCGCCTTCACCTGGACCGTGCCTGAAGCTTGATCGACCGTCGAATCCACGAATTCGAGCGCCCCGACCCCCAACGGCGTCTTGTCGTCGTCGCGATAGAGACGGACTTGTGCCGGCTTGTCCGATAAGAGCGCCTTACGCAGGAGCGGCAGGTCCGTCTCGGGAAGGTTGAAGGTCACCTCGAGCGGATCCATCTGCGTGATCGTCACCAGCGGCGAGGAATTGCTGTTGTTGCTGCCGGTACTGACGAGATTGCCCTTGGTTATCTTGATGGCGCCGAGTCGGCCCGTGATCGGTGCCTTGATGGTGGCAAAGCCGAGCTGGACCTTGTCGGCGTCGATCGTGGCCTGATCCGCCGCCACGGTGGCTGCCGCCGCCTTCGCTGCCGCATCCGCCTGATCAAAGGCCTGTTTCGTGCCGGTCTGGCGCGCCATGAGGTCGCTGGCGCGCTTGAGGTCCGCTTCTGCGCTCGCCTGCAGCGCCTGGTCCTTGGCGAGCGTCGCCTGGTCCTTGGCAAGTTCGGCCTTGAGCGCCCGGTCGTCCAACGTGAACAGGAGATCGCCGGCTTTCACCATCTGGCCGTCCTTCACATGGACGTCGACGACCTGACTGGAAATTCGGGCGCTGACATCGACGACCGCCGGCGACGAAACGAAGCCGATCGCATAGCGCCGGATGGGGAAATCCGCGGTCGTGGCGACGGCCGTCAGCACGGCGACCCCCTGCGGCCCGCGTGAGGCAGGCTTGGCATCCGCTTCCGATCCGATGCCTACGGCCGCCGTCACGGCCGATAACCTGGAGCTCATCGCGGCTCTAAGCGGCACCATTTCCCGTGGCGCGAAATACCAGAAGCCGGCTGCGGCGCACACAATGATAAGGGCACTTACGATAACGACGCGGCGCATGTCCAAGACCTTCAAGCGCCCCCGAGCTACGAGGACGACCGACAAATTATCCAGGCGAGACACGCACGATGCATCCCTTCCGCAGCGCGCCTTGCCCATAGATAGACGAATTTTCCGTCCGAAAAGTGAAAAATGCATCCATTACAGCAATTTAATGCTGCGCTAAGGACGACCGCTATTTGTCGCGCGAAGGCACGCCATCCGCCTGACAGCCGAGCGGAATTTCTTCGGGTCCATTCTACACCCGAAGCGTAGCCGGCAGGATCAAAACTTTGTTATTATGTTTCAATCAGTTATAGGGCTGATCTCAACTTCTGTCATTCGACAGCAACCGCCTTGAAGGCGAGGTCGAGCCAAAGCAGCGCCTTGAACTGGTTAAACCGATCCGGGCCACAGCTTCGGCAGGCGACCCGCCATGCATACAACTACATTTTTTCCGGCCCGCGGTTCATCGCGGCCGCGCCGGTGCGGCAGACCTCTACGACACCGAGCGGCTTCATGATGGCGATGAACTGTTCGATTTTGGAGACTCGGCCGGTGATCTCGAAGATGAAGTGTTCGGTGTTGGCGTCGATGACCTGCGCGCGGAAGGCATCCGCCAGACGCAGCGCCTCGACTCGGTTGTCGCCCGTGCCAGCGACCTTGACCATGGCAAGCTCACGCACAAGCGGCCGCTCCTGCCCCCGTTCGTGCGCCACCACGGTGAGATCGACCACCCGGTGAACCGGCACGATGCGCTCCAACTGGTTTTTGATCTGCTCCAGCACATGCGGTGTGCCGCGCGTCACGATGGTGATGCGCGAAAGATGCTTCTCGTGCTCCGTCTCCGAGACGGTCAGGCTGTCGATGTTGTAGCCGCGGCCGGAGAACAGGCCGATGACACGGGCAAGGACGCCCGGCTCGTTATCGACCAGCACGGAGAGCGTATGCGTCTCGGGCTTTGCCGTGTCCTTGGTGATGAAATAGGCGGAGCCGGTTGGTTGAAGGTGGGCGTTCATGGATGTCTCCCGAATTTGGCGAGTAATTTCATGGATGTTATGGCCGGCGAACCACTGAAACGGGGGCCGTTCGCTTCGCCTTGCGGATCAGATTCTTGTCGAACGTGTAGAACGGATTGCAATCTGCGGTGGAGTGCAAGTGAAGCGCATCCGCGAAATCCATCCCCTTTCGGCAAGAAGCTATCGCCATTTCGATGACAGATACTTCCTGTATACGGATCGAAGTGAATCCCAGAAGCCGGTCGAACGCATCGCAGATTTGAGATCGCTTGAAACCAAAATTGCTCCTTAGCACCCATTCGGTTTCGAGCATCACACTCAGCGGCACAAATACATGGCCTTCCGAGAACACACGACGCGTCGCCGCAACATGCTCGCTGCCATCATCGACGAGGAAGCGGATCAAAACATTGGTATCAACGGCGCTCGGCATTCCACTTTCGCTTGGCTTCTTCCAATATGCCTCGTTCCATATCCTCGACCGTCACCGGCGGACCGTCGTATTTAAGAAATCCCGCGACCTCGTCGATCGTGTATGTGCGACGCGCCTTCTTGTGAAGTGGCTTTAAGACAATCGAATCGCCCGCGCTCTCAATGTCCACTTCCGATCCCGGCCCAAGTCCATATGCTTCTCGAACCGCCTTCGGCAGCACCAATTGTCCTTTGCTCGAAATCCTGGCCCGCACGTTCATTGACCGTCTCCGAAGTAAGCCACTGTAAGACAATATACGTCTTACCGCGTCTTACCACAACTCACACCAGTTCCCTGCCCTTTGCGTCGATGGCGTTGGCTACCGCCTCGTCGGTCGCCTCGTCGGGGAGGAGCATCTCGTTATGCGCCTTGCCGGACGGGATCATCGGGAAGCAATTGGCGAGCGCCGCGACGCGGCAGTCGAACAGCACCGGCTTTTTCACCGAGATCATCTCGGCGATGGCGTCGTCCAGTTCGTCCGGCTTGTCGCAGCGAATGCCATGGCATCCATAGGCTTCCGCCAGTTTGACGAAATCCGGCATCGCCTCGGTGTAGGAATGCGACAACCGGTTTCCATGCAGCAATTGCTGCCACTGGCGCACCATGCCCATATACTGGTTGTTGAGGATGAAGATCTTGATCGGAGCGTTGTGCTGCACGGCGCTCGACATCTCCTGGATCGTCATCTGCACCGAGGCGTCGCCGGCAATGTCGATGACCAGTGAATCCGGATGGGCGATCTGGACGCCCAACGCCGCCGGCAGACCATAGCCCATCGTGCCGAGGCCGCCGGACGTCATCCAGCGGTTCGGTTTCTCGAAGCCATAGAATTGTGCCGCCCACATCTGATGCTGGCCGACTTCGGTGGTGATGAAGGTGTCCCTCCCCTTCGTCGCCTCGTAGAGCCGCTCTATGGCGAATTGCGGCATGATGACATCCTTGTTGGCCGCGTAGGCAAAGGAATCCCGCGCGCGCCAGCGGGCGATCTGCTCCCACCAGGGATAGAGCGCCTTCTTGTCGGCCCGGGCGGTCGCGCGCCAGAGCCGCACCATGTCCTCCAGCACCCGGCCGACGTCGCCGATGATCGGCACGTCCACATGGACGTTCTTGTTGATCGAGGACGGGTCTATATCGATGTGGATCTTGCGTGAATGGGGCGAGAAAGCATCGATGCGGCCAGTGATGCGGTCATCAAAGCGCGCGCCGATGCACAGCATCACGTCGCAATCGTGCATGGCCATATTGGCCTCGTAGGCGCCGTGCATGCCGAGCATGCCGAGCCAGTTCTTGCCGCTTGCGGGATAGGCGCCGAGCCCCATCAGCGTCGAGGTGATGGGAAAGCCGGTGAGATCGACCAGTTCACGCAGGAGCTGGCTAGCCTCCGCGCCGGAATTGACGACGCCGCCGCCCGAATAGATGACCGGCCGCTTCGCCTCGGCCATCAGTTCGACCGCGGCTTTGATCGCTTCCATGTCGCCGTCGACCTGCGGGTGGTAGGAGACGCGCGGCGCGGTCTGCGGCGGCGTATAGATGCCGGTCGCGAACTGCACGTCCTTCGGCACGTCGACGACGACCGGACCAGGCCGTCCCGTAGTCGCGACGACGAAGGCCTCGTGAAGGACACCGGCAAGGTCGTTCACGTCCTTCACCAGCCAGTTGTGCTTGGTGCAGGGCCGCGTGATACCGACCGTATCGCATTCCTGGAAGGCGTCCGATCCGATAAGCGCGGTCGGCACCTGACCGGTGATGCAGACCAGCGGGATGGAATCCATCAGCGCGTCCTGCAGCGCGGTCACGGCATTCGTCGCTCCGGGGCCGGAAGTAACCAGCATGACACCTGCCTTGCCGGTGGAGCGTGCATAGCCTTCCGCCGCATGACCCGCCCCCTGCTCATGACGGACGAGGATATGGTGGACGTCGTCCTGCTGGAAAAGCTCGTCATAGATCGGCAGGACCGCGCCGCCCGGGTAACCGAAAAGGTGCTTGACGCCGTTGTCGCGCAGCGCCTGCACCACCATTTCGGCCCCCGTCATCTCGCGCCGGCCGGTTTCGGTATGTTCTTTGTTCATCGGATCGGTCCCGTATCTTCCGTGACTTCTTCACGGGCTTTTCTGCGTTTAGTCCTGTTGCGGGCAATAAAAAAGGCCCCCGGAGGAGCCTGTGTCTGCGCATGAGTGGCTGTCGCCCGGCGGTTACACCGCCTTGCCCATGCGCGATCGTACGAGAATGAGGGTCGTTTTCATGGGCGCGAACCTTAAGGGGCCATGCCCGGCAATGTCAACGACCTTTCTTGCGCCGGCGCTTGTGGCGGATCTCGGCAATGCGCTCGACGTCTTCGACCTGAAGGTGCCGGCCTCGTTCCAGTATCTCAAGGGTGTATTCCTCGCAGGTAAGGCCCAGCTTCTCCGCCCTCTCCTGCCTGAGAAGCATGATCGCGGGCCCGCCGCGTGTGAAGGCCTCCTTGCGCGCGGCGCGCCACGCGAGGAAGACGAAGGCATCGCCGTCGCCCCAGGGTGGTCCCTTGTAGTCGTCGAGAGGCGGCCCGCCATTGTCGCCGATGCGAGCCTTTCTCATTGGCGCATCACAACGACGAGATAAACGGCATCGTCCGGTCCCGGCGCATGATACGTACAATCCACCGGCGCGCCGAGTTTCAAGCAATCGCCAGGCTGCAATTCATGCCTCGTTTCACCCTCGATGAAATCGAGCCTTCCTCCGAGCAGCCAGATATAATGGTGAACGAAAGTGTAGGACGAAGCCGGAAATGAAACCGACGCGCCTGCCGGCAAGGTGACATGTACCAGATCGGTCGGCATATCGGACTGCGGCGAAACATGGCGGCGGACATAGCCCGTCTCCGGATCGCGCCAGACCGGCTGCTGGGCGACGCGGAGCACCTGCCCGCCATCCTGCTCGGCGCGCGCCACGAGGCCGGAAAGCGTCAGACCGAAGGCCGAAGCGATACGCGCCAGCGTTCCGGCTGTCGGGCTCGCCGCTACCCGCTCGATGTTGCTCAGCATTGCCTTGGAGATACCGGAACGCTCCGCGAGATCCGCCAGCGACCAGCCTCGCGCCTCCCGCTCCTTCTTCACCCGGTGGGCCAATACTTGCCCTGCGTTATCAATTAAAATGGACATACGTCCATTATAGAAGACAATCGGGCAATGAAAAGATAAAAACCCGCGCCACCTCTTAACCGCCGTTCAACCATCTAACCGCACATCGCTTTAACCCGGATCGGTTAGGGTCTGTCGTCCAAACCGCGACAAGAGGGCAAGGGGCGCATGTTCGTGGATGAGAAAAGCATCGAGGGAGAGGCCACCAGCCAGGAACGGCGCGACCGCTCGCAGAACGACAAGCGCATCCTCGGCCGTGTCATCCAGTGCGACGGTTCCCGCGCCATGCTCGCGGCCTACGCCGACGCCGAGGACGGTACCATCACTGCGCTCTGGACGGTGGGCAAGCTCATTTCCATCAATCTCGGCGAAGTGCGTACCGTCGGTCTGGTCTATTCCATCGACAAGTCGGACCGCACCTGGGAGGATGACGGCCAGAACCGCATCGAGGTCAATGTCGAACTGATCGGCGAAGTGCGCGACGATCCCGCGGCCGGCACGTCGAAATTCGATCGTGGCGTGACGATCTATCCGCATATCGGCGCCATGGCCCATCGCATCCGGGCCAAGGACCTGCATGCCGTCTATGACGTCTCCGGCAGCGATTCGGTCACCATCGGCAACCTGTCGCAGGACGAGACCATTCAGGCGCGCATCTCGATCAATTCCACGCTCGATCGGCATTTCGCCGTTGTCGGCACGACGGGTGTCGGCAAATCGACGGCGGTCTCGCTTCTGTTGCACAAGACGATGGAGACCCGGCCCGACCTGCGTATCCTGATCATGGACCCGCACAACGAATTCGCCCAATGCTTCGGCGACAAGGCCATCCGGATCGACACGTCGAGCCTCGACCTTCCCTTCTGGCTCTTCCGTCTCGAGGAACTGGTGGAGGTGCTCTATCGCGGGCGCGAACCGGTCCCGGAAGAGGTGGATCTACTGCGCGACATCGTTCCCATAGCGAAGCTGAATTACCGTAACGGCGGTGCGCATGTCTCGGTCCGCCGCGGAGGCGATTCCTCCATTACGGCCGACACGCCCGTACCTTACCGCATCACGGACCTGCTGAGGCTGATCGACGAGCGCATGGGCCTTCTGGACAGCAAGCTCGAGCGCCCTTTCTACCGGGCGCTGCGCACGCGTCTGGAAGCGGCGATCAACGATCCGCGCTACCGCTTCATGTTCAACTCGCATCTCATCGAGGACACGATCCACACCACGATAGGCCGCATCTTCCGCGTGCCGCTGGAAGGCCGTCCGGTGACCTGCTTCGAGATGGCAGGCATGCCGTCCGAGGTCGTCAACGCCGTCTGCTCGGTGCTCGCGCGCCTTGCCTTCGACCTGACCTTGTGGAGCGCCGGCAAGCTGAAGCTGCTCGTTCTGTGCGAGGAAGCGCACCGCTATATGCCGTCCGACCCCAAGCTTGGCTTCGCGCCGACACGCCACGCGCTCTCGCGCATCGCCAAGGAAGGCCGCAAATATGGCTGCTATCTCGGCATCGTAACGCAACGGCCGGGCGAACTCGACACCACGATCCTTTCGCAATGCTCGACCGTGTTCGCCATGCGGCTTGCCAACGAGCGCGACCAGGAGATCATCCGGTCGGCGATTGCCGATTCCTCGCAATCGGCGCTCTCCTTCCTCTCCTCCATGGGGCAGCGCGAGGCCATCGCCTTCGGCGAAGGCGTCGCCACGACGATGCGCATGAAGTTCGAGCGCCTCGATGCGGCGCGGATACCTGGGACATATAAGGAAGAGATGGTGGCAGAAGACGGGCTGGCCGACGATGACGTGGATCTCGCGGCCATCGTCAGCAAGCTGCGCAACGTGACGGCAGAGCGGCAGCCGACGCCGGTGGAGGGCGAACTCGTGCCGCAGCAGGCGCAGGCCGGCGACCCGAGCTACAGGAAACCCGCCTTCCAGGTTCCGGAGGAGCCTTCGGATTTCAATTACGGCCGCCGCGCCACCGATACGCTCTGGCGGCGCCCTAACCGTTCGTAGCTGGCCTGATCTTTCCAGCGTCCTTCGAGGCTCGCTTCGCTCGCACCTCAGGATGAGAGAGGGAGGGGCGAACCCCTCAGAGCCAGTTTCTGACAGGTTGCCGGACTTCAATACGATGGATGAAATGCTTCAGAACTCGGGATGACGGGCGCAAACCTCCCTCATCCTGAGGTGCGAGCGGAGCGAGCCTCGAAGGACGGTCCCAACACAAACACAGGCTACGCGCAGACCCGGTTACGGCCGAGGCGTTTTGCTTCGTAGAGCATCTTATCGGCGCGGCGATAGAAATCCTCGGCGGATTCACGGCCGTCCCAGACGGCTATGCCGACGCTTGACGTGACCTTGAGCCGGACATTGCCGCTCACGACGGTCAGGTTGGAGACCGCCTTGCGGATACGCTCGGCGAACTTCATCAACTGATCTTCGCTCATGTTCGGCGCCACCACCGCGAACTCCTCGCCGCCCAACCGCGCCACCACGTCGTGATAGCGTGTCATGTCCTTGAGGCAGGAGGCGACTTCACGCAGCACCTCGTCGCCGACATCGTGTCCGTGATTGTCGTTCACCTGCTTGAAATGGTCGAGGTCGAGGATCATCAGGCCGACCGGCTTGCCGATGCGGCGGAACTCATCGAGATATTCGCGCAGCGCGTCGTCGAAATAGCGCCGGTTCTGCGTGCCCGTCAGGCCGTCCGTCAGCGCCGCATGCTCCAGCGTTTCAGAGCGCGCGCTGAGCGAAGCGGTCATGGCACGAAGCTTCCCCTCCTCGCGCACTTGGATGCGGATCAGCGGATAGATGAAGAACATGCCGAAGAAGAGCGCGGTCGAAAGCAGCACGCCGGTCGCAAACAGAAGCCTGCTCAGATAAGCGACACGCGCTAAACTTTCAGCGGCATAGAAGGAATCAGGGTTGGCGCGCAGTACGCTATAGGCGTGCAGGATGATCCCCCCTGCGAAGAGCACGAGGGCAACGAACACGAAGAACGCCGTTTCCGATTTGTGGAAGCGCATATCTTTCCCACGCCGATGCAGCCTGCGATTATGCCGCCAAGCGCCTTACGTGAGGTTAATTTCCACAACCATTCCGCGAGTGCAAGGGGGAACTTCCAGACTAAGGGATGTGTCGGCGTGACAAAAGGTCAGCCGGCTCGCCGCTCCCATTTCGGACCCATCTGATGCCGGAACCACGTTCCCTGCCGCTTCGCATATTGCCTTGTCGCGGCCTTGGTGCGCGCGATCGCTTCTTCCATCCGGAGCCGGCCATCGAGCGCTGCGGCGATTTCGCGCACGCCGATGGCCTTCATGGCGGGCAGCTTCGGGTCGAGACGAAGCGCAAGCAATGCCTCCACCTCCGCTGCCGCGCCTTCCTCGATCATGCCGTCGAAACGCTTCTCTATGCGCTCGACCAGCAGCCTCCTCTCCGGGTCGAGCAGGATCATCTCGGCACCATCTTGATCGATCAGCGCTTCGGGCGCTTCAGCCTGCCAGGCCAATATCGATCGGCCGGAAGCCTCCAGCACCTCCAGCGCACGCACGATACGCTGGCCGTCCGCCGGCTTCAGTTTCCGTGCCGCTTCGGCGTCCTCCTTCTGCAGCACGCGATGGAGTTCTTGAGGGCCTTCCTCCGCAAGCGCCCGGCGCCATCGCTCCGACACGTCTGGCGGGATGGCCGGCATCGGCGCGAGGCCGCCTAACAAGGCGCGGAAATAGAGTCCCGTGCCGCCGACGAAAACAGGGATGCGGTCGCGGAACACATCGGTCTCGGCAAGTTCCCGGACATCGCGCAGCCATTGCCCGGTCGAGTAGTTTTCGCGCGGATGAACATGACCGTAGAGCAGATGCGGCGCCATGTGCGTTTGCGCCTCGTCTGGGCGCGCCGTCAGGATGCGCAGCACCGAATAGACCTGCATGGAATCCGCATTGACGACGACACCGCCGCGCTGCCTGGCCATTTCCAGCGCCAGCGTGGACTTGCCGCTGGCGGTCGGCCCGGCTATCAGGATCGCCTTTCCGATCAACGTGATAATCCCATGTCCCTCATCGCGACGCTCATCTCCAGCCCGGGCCGGCTGACGCCCGCGATCGGCACTATGGCGATGGAGGCTGTCAGTGCAAGTGCGATCGGCTGGCTGGCGGAGAGAACGGCCTGTGAGTTTGCCCTGCCCGAGGGTGCCGATGCCGAGACGGCCGAGCTTCGGCTGCGCGAGGCGCTTGCCGCGGAGCCTGTCGATATCGTCGTGCAACCCGCCGGCGGGAGGCGCAAGAGGATTCTGATCGCCGACATGGACTCCACCATGATCGACCAGGAATGCATCGACGAACTGGCCGACGAGATCGGCATGAAGGACCACATCGCCGCCATCACCCGGCGTGCCATGAACGGAGAGATAGCCTTCGAGCCGGCACTGCGGGAGCGCGTGCTCCTCCTCAAAGGCCTGCCCGTCGCAGTCATCGCGCAAGTGCTCGAAAGACGCATAACGCTTGCCGCCGGTGGCCGCGAGCTGATTGCGACAATGAAGACCAATGGCACCCATACCGCGCTCGTCTCCGGCGGCTTCACCGCCTTCACCGGCCCCGTCGCCGCCAGGCTCGGCTTTGACGAGAACATCGCCAACCGTCTTCTTGAGGAGAGCGGAAAACTGGCCGGCAAGGTCGCCGAGCCGATCCTGGGTCGGCAGGCGAAGGCGGATGCACTCGTGAAGATCGCCGCGCGGCTCAAGCTGACGCCAGCCGATGCGATGGCGGTCGGCGACGGCGCCAACGACCTCGACATGATCCGGTTGGCGGGATCGGGCGTTGCGCTGCACGCCAAGCCTTCGGTGGCGGCCGAAGCTCGCATCCGCATCGACCATGGCGACCTCACCGCCCTCCTCTACGTCCAGGGCTACAGGCAATCGGAATTCGTCCGATGAAGCCGATACGGACCCCGCGTCTCCTGCTGCGTAGCTGGGAAGAACGCGACCGTGATCTCTTCCACCGCATCAATTCCGATCCTGTCGTCATGGAATTCTTCCCGTTCCGCCGCGACCGGGCGCAGGCGGATGCGAAAATGGACGAATTGCAGGCAGCCATCGAGCGTGACGGCTTCGGCTTCGCTGCCATGGAAGTAATTCAAACCGGCGGATGCGCCGGCTTTGCAGGACTAAGCCGGCCGCACGACCTGCCGATGTTTCCCAAGGGGACGATCGAGATCGGTTGGCGGCTGGCACCGGAATATTGGGGCAAGGGCTATGCGACGGAGGCGGCCGAGGCCTGGCTTGCCTTCGGGTTCGAAACGCTCGGCCTGGACGAAATCGTCTCCTTCGCAGTCGCCGCCAACCGGCGCTCGACCGCCGTCATGGAGCGTATCGGCATGAAGGCCGATCCGGCTTCGGATTTCGATCATCCGGCGATCGGCGAAGACTATGCACATCTCCGCCGCCATGCCGTCTACCGCCTGTCCCGCGCAGATTGGAAGGCACGGCAAAGGAAGCCGTAGCCGGCGCCGCTACCCGTCGATCCGCACCGTCACGAAGCGCAGTTCGCCGCTCTTCGAAGCCAGCATCAGGAGCGCGGCCTTCCGTCCCTGGCTCTTCAGCGCCGCGATCCGCTCGGACACGTCCTTCGGCTTCGAAACCGTCTGCTGCGTGATTTCGGTGATCACATCGCCGGCCGCGATACCCTTCTCGGCAGCCACCGAATCGGACTCGACATCCGTGACGACCACGCCGGCAACATCGGCGGCGATCTTGAACTTCCCGCGCGTGGCGTCGTCAAGCTCGCCCAGCGACATGCCGAGCACCGTATTGGAGGGCGCCTGCTTGTCTGTCTGGTCGGGAGCGGCGCTGTCGGAATGGCTTTCCTCCGCGCTGGCGAGTTTGTCGCCGTCCTCCAGCCGCCCGAGCTTGACCAGAACCGCCTGCTCCTTGCCCTTGCGGATGACGACGATCTGGACATCCTTGCCGACGGGGCTCTCGGCCACGACGCGCGGCAATTCATGCATCGCCTTGATGTCGTGTCCGTCGAATTTGACGATCACGTCGCCCGGCAGGATCTCGCCGTGGTCGACGGGCCCGCCCTTGATGACGCCCGAGACCAAAGCTCCCCTGGCGGATGGCAGGTCGAGACTTTCGGCGACCTCGTCGGTCACCGGCTGGATGCGGACGCCAAGCCAGCCGCGCCGCGTTTCACCATATTCGGCAAGCTGCTGCACCACTGCCGCGGCGAGTTGGGAGGGGATGGAGAAGCCGATGCCGATCGAGCCGCCGGACGGTGAGATGATGGCCGTGTTGATGCCGATCACTTCACCGTTCATGTTGAACAGCGGTCCGCCGGAATTGCCGCGGTTGATGGCCGCGTCGGTCTGGATGTAATCGTCATAGGGGCCGGAATTGATGTCGCGATTGCGCGCGGAGATGATGCCGAGCGTCACCGTGCCGCCGAGCCCGAACGGGTTGCCGATCGCCATCACCCAGTCGCCGATGCGCATCTTCTCCGAATCGCCGAACTTGACGGCCTTGAGCTTGTGCTTGGCAGGATCGACCTTGAGGACCGCGATGTCGGTCTTGCTGTCGGTGCCGACCAGCGTCGCCTTCAGCTTGGTGCCGTCGGAAAAGTTCACCTCGATATCGTCGGCATCTGCGATCACATGGTTGTTCGTGACGACCAGCCCCTTGGCGGCGTCGAAGACGAAACCCGATCCGAGCGACTGCACCTTGCGGGGATTGTTGTCGTTATCGCCGTCGCGGTTCTTGAAGAAGTCGTTGAAGAAATCCTCGAATGGCGAGCCTTCCGGCAGCTTCGGCATGGGAACGCTGTCGGGCGATTCGCCGCCGCTGACGGTTTGCGAGGTCGAGATATTAACCACGGCGTCGAGCAAGCCGGCAGCAAGGTCGGCGACCGAAGTCGGCCCTCCGCCGGGAAGTTTCGACGGCTGAACCTGGGCCGGCGCACCGGACATGCCGAACGTGAGCACGGCGGCCGCGGCAACCGCCGTCATGCGCGAGGCGCGCGTGAAATCGATCCATGCCATGCGCAAACATCTCCAGCTTTCGCCAGGCAGGCTACGCAGCCGGCCGGCACCCCGCCTCAGCCATTCTGACATGAATTGAGGCGCGTTTGGGACTCTAGGCCGTATCGAGCCGTAAATACCGCGTTACCGGCGCACGAGCCAGACGATGCCGACGCCGGCCGCCACCGAAACCAAGCCGGCGATGCGCAGCGTCGGTTCCGGCACGCTCTTCACCTGCTCGGCGAGTTTTTTGGCGAAATTAGGCAACAGCCCATAGAAAACCCCTTCGAGCACGAGCACAAGCCCGATCGCGTCGAGGAAATCATGCACGCGCCTGCCCCCGCCTACTGGTTGGACGCCGGGCTACGCGTCTGGCCCGATTTTTCCGATGAACCGGCGGTCCCCGACGCCCCGGCACTATTCCTTGCAGCGTTGGAGGCGGCAAGCAGCCCGGAAGCGTCGTTGAAATATTTGAAGAACTCCGAATCCGGCGACAGGACCATCGTCGTCCCATTTCCGCCCAGCCCGGTCTCATAGGCCTTCATGGAACGGTAGAACTGGAAGAAATCCGGATCCCGCTGATAGGCGTCGGCGAATACCTTGTTGCGTTCGGCATCGCCCTCGCCGCGCAGGATGTCGGCGTCGCGCTGCGCCTCGGCGACCGTCACCGTCGCTTCGCGGTCCGCCTCGGCCTTGATACGGATCGAAGCCTGCGTGCCGCGGGCTCGTATCTGCGCGGCCTCGGCGAGACGCTCGGCCTTCATGCGCTCGAAGGTCTGCGTGGAGACTTCGGCCAACAGATCGGTCCGCAATATGCGCACGTCCACGATTTCCACCCCGAGCACGTCGGCCTGCGGGCGCAACTGGTCGCGCACTTCGAGCATCATCTGCAGGCGTTCCTCCGACAGCGCATCCTCGAAGGAGCGCTGGCCGTAGACGCTGCGGAGCGCCGCATCGAGCCGCGTGCGCAGGTTGGCCTCCAGCAGGTCGAGATTGCCCGAGACGGTCTTGCGGAATTTGAACGGGTCGGTGATCCGGAAGGCGACGAACGCATCGACGACATAGCGCCGACCGTCATTCACCTGCACGCGGAGATTGTCGATGTCGAGCCTGAGGATGCGGCTGTCGACGAACTGCACGGTGTCGATGAAGCGGGTCGGCACCTTGAAGTAGATGCCGGGCTTCGCCTCGACGCGGGTAATCTCGCCGAATCTCAGCACGATCGCCTGCTGCGTCGGCGTGACGATGAAGATGGAGGAATAGACGAGGAAGAGGATGACGACGAGAGCGCCGACGATAAACGGAAGTCGGCTCATTTCGACACCCCCTGGCCGTTCGTCAGGCTTTGGGACGGAAGCTTGGGCAAGGCCTGCTTCATCAACTGGTCAAGCGGCAGATAAGGCACGACCCCCTGCCCGTTCTTCTCATCGATGATGATCTTGTTGGTGTGGCCAAGAACCTTTTCCATGGTCTCGAGGTAAAGCCGCTTACGCGTCACGTCCTCGGCCTTCTTGTATTCATTGTAGACGGAGACGAACCGTGCGGCCTCGCCCTGCGCCTCGGCGATCACGCTCTGCTTGTAGCCCTGCGCTTCCTCGCGGAGACGCGAGGCTTCGCCGCGGGCATCACCGAGCTTCTTGTTCGAATATGCGTCGGCCTCGCGCTGGAAACGGTCCTGATCCTGCTGGGCGCGCTGAACTTCCTCGAACGCGTCGGCGACCTCGGGTGGCGGGTCGGCCTTTTCGAGCTGGATGCCGACGATGGAGATGCCGGCGTTGTAGGCGTCAAGCGTGGTCTGGGTGACCTTCTGGACCGATTCTTCCAGCTTCTGCCGGCCGCCGGTGCGCACCTCATCGTCGGGTGTCCGGCCGACGAATTCACGCATCGCGCTTTCCGCGACGCTGCGCACCATCTGCTCCGGGTCGTCGATATTGAAGAGAAACTTCTTTGGATCGTTCACGCGCCAGATGACGGTGAAATCGACGTCGATGATATTCTGGTCGCCCGAAAGCATCTGGCTCTCGTCGCTGGAATTGTTGGAGAAGCTGCCGATCGCCTCCCGAATCTGCTGTGTCTGGACGATCTGGACCTGCTCCAGCGGCCACCACATGAAATGCAGGCCGGGTTCCTCGACCGCCTCCTTCGGCTGACCGAGGAAGAGTTCCTGTCCGAGTTCGTCGGGCTGGACGGTGTAGACCGACTTGAAGGCCCAGAAGACGACCAGAACGGCAACGATCAGGACCCCGATGGCGAAGCCGCCGCCACCGCCGGGAAAAGCGCTCTTCAGCCGGTCCTGGCCACGACGCAGGATGGCCTCGAGGTCGGGCGGGGTGCCTTGCGGACCGCCGCCGCCGGTTCCACGCGGCCCCTGGCCCCACGGACCGCCACCATTGCCGCCGCCTCCCCATGGCCCGCCGCCGCCACTCTGATTGCTCCAGGGCATGAATTCCCTCTCGGTCCCGATTGCCTCCACCGGACGGCGCGGCATATGCGTTCGTGTTCTTATAGGGATGCCGCCATGCCCTTTCAACGCGCGGAAGGCACGCAATCTTCGATATGGTAAGGATTCGAGGCTGTCAGGCCTATAAACTCATGCGGCGCTTCGACGCTCATAGACCGCATGGCGCGTCGGATAGTTGTCGCGCTCACCGGAGGGAACATCCACCGAGGAGATTTCGGTCCAAGTCGCCGGGTCTATGGCCGGGAAGAAAGTGTCGCCGTCAATAGCCGCAAGGACATGCGTCACGTGCAGCGTATCCGCCAGCGGCAAGGCATCGCCGAAAATTTCTCCACCGCCGATGACGCAGATCTCGCGTACCTCAGGCATCCCTGCCGCGCGCTTCCGCGCAAGGCGCATCGCTTCCTCCAGCGAAGGAGCGGTCTCCACACCCTCCGCATGCCAATCCTTATGCCGCGTGACGACGATGTTCAGCCGGCCCGGCAGCGGCCTGCCGACGCTCTCGAACGTCTTGCGGCCCATAATGATCGGGCTGCCCATCGTGTCGGCCTTGAAACGCTTGAGATCGGTCGAAAGCCGCCACGGCAGCCCGCCGGCGCGCCCGATCACGCCGTTCTCCGCGATCGCCACATGAATGCCGACCTTGAGCGGCGTGTCTGCCATCGACCGACCCCTCACACCGCGACCTTGGCGCGGATATGCGGATCGGCCTCGTAGTCCTCGATGCGGAAATCCTCGTAGCGGAAGGCGAAGAGGTCCGTCACTTCAGGATTGATCCAAAGCGTCGGCAGCTTCTTCGGCGTGCGCTGGAGTTGTTCACGCGCCTGCTCGAAATGGTTGGCATAGAGATGCGCATCGCCCAGCGTAAGGATGAACTCGCCCGGTTCGTAGCCGGAAACCTGGGCCACCATCACGGTAAGCAGCGCATAGGACGCGATGTTGAAAGGCACACCGAGGAAGATATCGCCGGAACGCTGATAGAGCTGGCAGGACAGCCGCCCATCCGCGACATAGAACTGGAATAGGCAGTGACAGGGCGGCAACGCCATCTCGTCCACCAACGCCGGGTTCCAGGCCGACACGATCAGCCGGCGCGAATGAGGGTTTCGGTGCAAATCGTTCAGAAGATTGGCAATCTGATCGATGTGACGGCCGTCCGGCGCAGGCCATGAACGCCATTGGTAACCGTAGACAGGGCCGAGATCGCCTTTCTCGTCGGCCCATTCGTCCCAGATGGAAACGCCGTTCTCCTTCAGGTAGCGGATATTGGTATCGCCCGCGAGGAACCACAGAAGTTCATGGACGATCGACTTCACATGCAGCTTTTTCGTGGTGAGGAGCGGAAAGCCCTTGGCAAGATCGAAGCGCATCTGGTGACCGAAGATCGAGCGCGTGCCGGTGCCGGTGCGGTCTGGCCGGTCGGCACCGTGTTCCAGCACATGGGCAAGCAGATCGAGATATTGGCGCATAGGCGCTCCCGCGCGATTCGGAGAGGACGACTATAGTCGCCTCACGCGCCGGCAGGCAAAGCCGGCGCGCGGTCTTGAACGCCTTATTTGGATGTTTTGGTCGCTGGCTTCCAGCGGCTTAAAGCGCCGAGAGCTTTCCCAGATGCTTGGCCGCGAGATAATAGAAGGTCACACGGCTCTTGGTGTTGTCGGATGCCATGGTTTCGCAGACCTTTTCCAACACGCCGTCCACCTTCGCATCGTCGGTGACACCGAGCTTCTTGCCGCACCAGCTCGTCTTCACGCGCTCGAGTTCCTTCGGGTCCGAGCAGGAAACGAGCGAGGAATCACGGTTCCTCAACGCTATGCCCAGATGCTTGACGATCTTGCCGACGATCTCCTCGCTCGCCGTGGCGTCGTATTTCCTTACGTCCGAGATGTAGTCCGCCATTTCATGGCCTCCTCGTCTGAAGCGGCGGCCTCTCTCCGTCGAAGGCAAGCCGCGAACGTCCCCGCGCGGGAAATGTCGGAAAACTGGCCGTTCGAGTCAATGTGGAAGGGTACGGCATGCGCTAGCCCTCTTCCCATGCGCGGCCGTCGCACCTATATTCGGCCTGCCGGCTTGTCCGGCTATGGCGATAAACTGCCGATGCAATAAGCCGTTCGGACCCGGGGGCGGTACCCGGCGCCTCCACCAAAAACCGCCGCAGCCTTCCATGGCGGCTTTTGATGGGGGCGAAACAGGATCGACGAAGGTGTAAAGATCGGACTTTCGCCCGGCATTGTACCACCGTTATCGGGCTAAACCTATAGTTGCTAATGACAACTATGCGGAAGCTCGTCTCGCTGCGTAAGCAGTGCGAACGCTTCAAATTAAGCCCTAGCGGTTCGCACTGCTAGGCGGGGTTCGGAGGCACCTGGCAACAGAAGCCTCCACTTCCCTTCCCCTTATTTCAATCCCGTCTCGCTGGCCCCGTAATTCGGCGCGGCCGCGTTTCCTTTTCGCATCGGAGGCACCGTGCGAGATCCGATCGATCGCTTTCATGTCCTTACCGGCGGCCCGGGATCTGGCAAGACCACTCTCATCGACGCACTGAAGGCGAGAGGGTATGCCACGACTCCCGAAGCCGGTCGTACGGTGATCCGCGAGCAGCTTGCGGTCGGCGGCAAGGCCCTGCCCTGGACTGATCGGCAGCTTTTTGCTGAGCGGATGCTCACCTTCGACCTGTGCAACTACGCCGAAGCGTTGGAAGCGAGCGGCCCTGTCTTCTTCGATCGGGGCGTGCCCGACGTGGTCGGTTACCTGGAGCTTTGCAACCTGCCGGTGTCGGACGCTGCAATGGATGCCGTCGACACGTATCGCTACGCGCGCGGTGTTTTTATCCTGCCGCCATGGCCGGACATCTTCAGGCAGGATGCTGAACGCAAGCAGTCCTTCGAGGAAGCGGAGCGCACGTTCCGCGCGATGATCGCGGTCTATTCGCGCCTTGGCTACGATCTGGTGGAAGTACCGCAAGGACCGATCGATGCGCGCGCGGATTTCATTCTCGCCCGCATCAGTCTTTAGAGCGCCGTTATTCCGCCGGCGCTCCTTCCCTCGCGGCGCCTCCTCGCCGGCCCACCGCGAACTGCGCAAGCAGGAATGCGACGAGCGCACAGCCGGCGATACCGGCCACCATCGGCAACGCCGTACCGTTGGAGAAATAGCCGACCAACGCCATGGCTAGGACGCCGACGACGAATTGCAGCGTTCCCATCAGCGCCGAGGCCGCGCCGGCGATCGGCCCGTGATCGTCGAGCGCCAGAACCGAAGTCGTCGGCAGCACGAGACCAAGGAAGCCGTAGCCGATGAAGAGCAACCCCATCAGCACCTCGACGCTGTCGATGCCTACAAGCGTGACCACGAAGAGCAGCGCCATGAAAGCCAGATAGCCCGCGACAGCCACACGCACCACGCGCTCCAGCCCGTAGCGCTCCGTCAGCATCCCCGTAAGCTGTGCCATGGCGAAGAAGGAGATGGCATTGAAGGAAAAGGCCAGGCTGTACTGGAACGGGCTCAGGCCGAAATGGTCGATGAAGACGAAGGACGAGCTCGACAGATAGACGAAGAAACTCGATATGCCGAAACCGCCGATGAAGGTTAGCGCTAGGAAGCGGCCGTCGCGCAACAGATACCAGTAGCTGGTGATCGCGGTACGGATGCCGCTGCCGATACGTTCCTCCGGCGGTCGGGTTTCCGCCTGAAAAAGAGCAAGCAGGACGATGCCGATGACCGCCGCGCCGGTCACGGTCCAGAAGATGGCCCGCCAGCCGAGATGGCCGATGATGATGCTGCCGGTCAGCGGCGCCAGCAGCGGCGAGACGCTGAACACCAACATCAGGAGCGACATCAACCGCGTCGCCTCCGATCCGGTATGCAGATCGCGCACTATGGCACGCGGCACGACCATGCCGGCACAGGCGCCAAGACCCTGGACGAAGCGGAAGAAGATCAGCCATTCGATGGTCGGCGACAGCGCAGCCCCAACGCCGCCTGCCGCGAAGAGGCCGAGCCCGCCATAGAGCGGCGCCTTGCGGCCGATCATGTCGGAGAGCGGGCCGACAAGGACCTGCCCGGCGCTGACGGCCAGGAAAAAGGCGAGCAGCGTCATCTGCACCGCGCCGCTCGACGCGGAAAGGTCGCTGCCGATCGAGGGCAAGGCCGGCAGGTACATGTCGATCGCGAATGGCCCTACGGCCGAGATAAGGCCGAGCACGATCGCGATGCGCAGGAATCTCGCTGTCATGTCACCGCTTCCGGTTAAATTCGCGCGGGCAGCGCGGCCTGTCCTGATAGACGATCGGCCGAACGCCTGCCCGACACATGCTACAAAAAATACCAAGTTTCCTTCCGCCGCTTGCAATGTTGGCCGAAGCTGCTTGGATGGAATCGGGCGAGGCGCTTATATGCTTGCGCGCGGTGGCCGATACAAGGTTTACGCCGCCGCGAAGCTTGATTAGAGGTAGGCTCCGTCAGAGTCACGCGGAAGCCCGGGCGATCCATGGCCGAAGATCACATTCGCTACGACATTCTCGTTCAGGAAGCCCTGCGCGCCGTGATGCGCAAGGTATTGACGGAGGTCGCGCGCACCGGGCTACCGGGCAACCATCATTTCTTCATCACCTTCATGACCAACGCGCCGGGCGTGCGCATCTCAAGCCGCCTGCAGGAGCGCTACCCGGAGCAGATGACCATCGTCATCCAATACCAGTACTGGGATCTGAAGGTCAGCGAGACGGGCTTCGAGATAGGGCTTTCCTTTTCCGATATCCCCGAGAAACTGGAGATACCGTTCTCCGCCGTACGCGGCTTCTACGACCCCTCGGCCAATTTCGAACTCGAATTCGACCCGAGGCAGGATGCCGATGCCGCCGAACCGGCGGCTCCAACCGCCGAAGTCGAGACGCTGAAGAGCCCGCGCACGCCAAAGAAGCAAGATTCGGACGCCGCCAAGCCTGCCGAGAAAAAAGAAAAGTCCAAGGCCGGGAAGAACGACAAGCCCGCCGCCGAGGGCAACAAGGGCGCGGACGTCGTTTCGTTGGATGCCTTCCGGAAGAAATAGGCGGCCGGATCGTGGCGGAGATCGTCAATCTGCGAATGGCCCGCAAGCGCAAGGTCCGCGCCGATCAGGAAGCACGCGCTTCGGAACAGCGCGCGATCCATGGCCGTTCGAAATTCGAGAAGCAGCGCGACCGTGCGGCCGAGGAGAAGGATCGGGCTTTCGTTGAAGGCCATTTCCGCGGCAAGCCCGGCGTCGATCAGTGAGCCCCGTCCGCAAGCGCTCGGTCACCATCCGCGGCCATCGCACCAGCTATTCTCTGGAGGATGCGTTCCAGGGTGAGCTGGAAAGGATCACGACCGAACGTTCGACGTCGCTTGCCGCCCTTATCGCGGCAATCGACGAGGGCCGGCCGCGTGACACCAACCTCTCCTCGGCGCTTAGGCTCTTCGTGCTCGATGCCGTAAGGAAAGGCTGAGTTTCAATTGGACGTCCCGAGACTCCTGAAGGACATATTGCCCTGACGGAAGATGTTAGTGACACCGGGCAAATCCTTGAAGCCGTTGGCCGTTGCCGGTTTGGACGGCTGGCTGGCCGGCTCGCCCGACTTGCCGGCGGTGTCCGTTGTGGCGGGCTTGTCATTCCCGTTGCCGCCGGTACCGGTCTTCTTATCCTGTCCGGCGGGGACGCTTGACGGATCGGGTTTCTTGTCGGTGGGCTGGGTGCCCTCGCCTGTCTTGTCGCTGTCGAGAAGCTTCCGTATCCTGTCTTCCAGCGAGTCTTCATCTTCTTTCTGCTTGCGTGCCTTTTCCGCTTCCTCGGCCGCTTTTGCCTGGTCGATCGCCTTCTGCTTCGCCTCCGCTTCGGCTTTCTGGCGCGCCTCTTCGGCGGCCTTCCGAGCGGCCTCGGCTGCCGCTTTTTCCGCCGCAGCGCGTTTGGCCTCTTCCTCGGCCTTTGCGGCAGCCTCCTCTTCTGCCTTCTGGCGTGCTTCTTCCGCTGCCTTTACGGCTGCGGCCGCCTTGGCTTCCTCGATCGCTTTCTGCTTCGCCTCCGCTTCGGCCTTCTGACGTGCCTCCTCCGCCTGGCGGACTTCTTCGGCCTTGGCCGCGGCTCTGGCAGCCGCCTGCATCGCTGCCCGTTCCTGCGCTGCCTCAACAAGCTGCTTCCGCGTTGCGTCGCGGTCTTCATAGTAAGCCGTTTCGCGCCGCAGCCTCTGTTTTTCGAGAAGAGCTGCCTGCATGGCCTCGACGCGTGCTTCTTCACGCTCAAGCGCGCGCTGCGTGAGGAATTGGCCCAAAGGCGCCGTGTCGAGCCTGAACTTCATGGCGGCAAGCGGACCCGAGCCGCTGAAATTCACATCTGGTTCCGAGCCGACCAGCGCCTCGTCACCGGGGCTGTAGGCAATCGATCCACCGGCGGCAGCCGATGCCTTGTTGAAATCGAAGGACGGCGTAACCGTGACGGTCGCGCCCTTGCCTTCCAGCCTGAGCGGCGGGGCGCGCAGCACGCCTTCGGCTATGGTGAAGGCAAGCGTTCCCTCGCCCGCCGGGAAACGGCCGCCGCTGACCAATGCGGGCGCGAAGGCGGCGGTCTTGCCGGCATTGATATCCTTGCCGATGCGGTCGGCGCCAGCCAGGATCGCCGGCAGCGCCTCGGTGTCGATGCCGGGGATGGCGAGGGCACGGAACGATGAGGTGCCAGAGCCCGCGAGCGAGGCCACCATGGCATCGAGAGACTTGCCGTTCGCGGTCACCGAAGCCGAGAGATCGGCGTTACCACTGAGGCCCGTACCCGCAAGCAATCGCGCCAGATCGGCACGATCGAGCTTCACTTGCCCGGAAAAGAGCGCCGTCCCGCCATTGTTGCGCAATTCGAACAGGCCCGACAGATCGCCGCCATCGAGCTTCGCCGACAGTCCCGATACGCTCAGTCCGTTGGCTTCGAGGTTGGCCTTGAATTTTGCGTCATGCACGGTGGCGAGAGCACCGGCCTGCACGGTCTTTGCCGTAAGGTCGAGATCGCCGGTGAAGGCAGGCTGCGGTCTGGTGTTGAACGGCGCCGTCGGCCAGCCGCCGACCTCGCTCCGCAATGCCTCGCCGCCGAACAGCATGTCGGCGGCGAGCGAAAGATCGATCGTATCGGCCGAGAGCGAGCCGGTGAAATCGGGACGGCCGTCCTTCAGGCCGGCCTTGAGGTTGCCGGCAACGGCGCCGCCGCCAATGGAGCCATCAAGCCCATCGAGCCCGAGCGTGCTACCGGAGAGCGTCACCTTCGAGGCCAGCGTCACCGGCAGACCAAACCCCATTCCCGGAAGGCCAACACCGGCGGTGATGAGCCAGGGCTGGATGTCTTTCGCGACAAGCTTCGCCTTGCCGGTGGCCGCAATGCCGTCATCCGCCTCTCCGACCTTGCCGTCGAAGGAGGCCTG
This sequence comes from Mesorhizobium koreense, assembly GCF_031656215.1. NCBI lineage: Bacteria > Pseudomonadati > Pseudomonadota > Alphaproteobacteria > Hyphomicrobiales > Phyllobacteriaceae > Mesorhizobium > Mesorhizobium koreense. The sequence goes on from NZ_CP134228.1 coordinate 3,177,282, forward strand.
CAAGCCCTCGCCAGCGACACTGAGCGACGTCGCAACGCCGTCGGCGAGCGATCCCTTGGCCGCAATCGAGACCTCGGCGCGGCCCGCCGCGTCGATCGGCAGTGCAGGCAGGCCGAAGAGCGCATAGACGGGTGCGGCTTCATCGTTGGAGAGCGACGCGTTGAGCGAGATGTTTGCCTTGTCCGGCGCCTTCCTGCTTCCCTTACCGGAAGCGGAAAGAGTGAAACGACTGCCGCCGGCATGGCCGTGGGCGCTGAGCGCGACGCCGGTCTGGCCACCCTTGTCGGCGGCAGCACTGCCGACGACGTCGATCTCCGCGTCCGTCAAAAGCCCGCCATAGCCCTCGGCCCGCCGGTTGAGGCCGGCGACCAGCGGATTTGCCGGATAACGCTCGGCCAGCAGTGACACCAGGGGCGCCAGATCGACCGAGACGATGGAGGCGTCGATATTGCCCGTCGGCGCGGTCGCGAGATCCCTGACTTCGCCGGTGGCGCTGATCGTGGCGCCGGCGAGGCCCTGAATGCTCAGCCTGTCGATCTCGAGTCGACCGCCAGACAGCCTGATACCGGCGTCGACCGAATCGGCGGTGAGCCCGGCGGCCATGACTGGCCCTGCCTTGAGCGACAGGTCGATATCGTGGTCCGCAAGCCGCGTCCTGCCCTCATCGCTGATGAACAAGGACGCGAAGGCGGCGAGCCCCTCGACGTCGAGCTTGCCGCCGTCGAGCTTCACCACCATGGACGGGTTGGCGTCGGCCGGTTCGTCGTTCTCCAGGCTGCCCTTGAAGCGCGCGTCGCCGAGGATGAGTTCGAGATTGCGGAAGACCTGCTTCTCCGGCGAAATATCCACCTTCGCTTGAAAGCCCGCGGCGGGAAGCCGACGGATCGCCTCGTCCACGTCGTGCGCGACCCATGCCGCGAAGCCGGATGGCTGCGCTACCGCCAGGAGCAGCGAGCCGGAGAAGCCGAAATCGCCGCCGGTGCGAAGGAAGCCGTTTGCCTCGAGCGTCGTGCGCCCCGGTAAGGTGGCATCGAGCGCCCCCACCTTCCAGCCGCCCTCGGCCGGTTCGGCGGACAGCTTGACCTCGCGAACCGTGGTATCGCCGGTCACGATCGCCGGAAGATTGAGGTCGATCTTGCCCGGTATGCCCGGCTTTGGCAGCGCCTTCACCACGCGCTCGAAAGCCGCGATCCGGTCGCGGAACGTAAGTCCGGAGGGTGCGGCATCGCCATTGCCGAGCGCATCGTCGAAACGGACTTGCGAGCCGTTGGCGGTGATGCCGAAGCCGGGTTCGCGCCCAATATCGAGGAAGGCATCGCCCTCCGCAGTATAGGGGTCGTCGACCGGACCGGTCTCGAAACGGAATTTCTCCACCGAAAGCCGCTTGTGGTCGAAATGGAAATCGCCTGTCAGCCGGTAGGGTGCCGGTGGCTTCGGTTTGAAGGCTCCGTCCTTGTTGGCGTCGTCTGAATTGCCTGCCGGCTGTTCGGTACCGGCATTCCTTATATCCAGGTGGAAATCACCCTTGTAGAGCGCCACACCCTTGTCCAGACCGATATCGCCATCAGTCTGCAGAGCGATCGGATAATCGCGAGGATCGGCGCGTATACGCACCCGCAAATGGCCATCGCTGTCCACCCTGCCGGTCGATAGCGAAAGCGTGACCGGTTCACCGTCCGCCTGAAGCGTGCCATCGAACCTCCAGGGGCCTGCGAGCGACGCGGCGGAGATGTCGGCATCGATGTGGGAAAGCACGTAGGTGCGGCCGCCGGCGCGATGATGGATGGTGATCTCGCCGTCCTTCACCGCCACCTTCTCCAGCGTCACCTGGCGCGGGTCGAAAAGGGCCGGCGCGCGGGACGCAAGATCGACGGTTCCATCCTCCCCGACCGTTACGGTCACATGCGGATGGTCGAGCCGCATGTCGAAGATCAGGACCTCGCCGCGAAGGAAGGGCGCAAGCTCCGCGTCCATGGAGAATTCATCGACCGTCATCGCCGGCTGGGAAGGATCGGCGCCGGCGACGCGCACGTCCGAAAACGTCACCGAGGGAAAAGGCAGCAGGCGCGCCGTAGCCGCGCCTTCGACCTTTACCTGGCGGCCCAGGATGCGGCTTGCCTCGCGCTCGAAATCGGCCCGATACGAGGTCCAGTCAATGAAATACGGCCCGATCAATGCGGCAGTCAGCGCCAGCACGATGAGGCCGCCGATCAGGACGAAAAGCCGAGCCAGTTTTCCTTCTCCGGTACCGAAAATGCCCCGCGGCCGTTCAACAGCCGCCCCAATGCCAGTCTATTCCAATTAGCGTGTCGATAAAGTGGCGGCAAATGACAGATGCGGCCGCCCAGGGAATGGCTGTCGCGGCAAGAAATTTTGCGAGCCCTGTCGGTCATGACAGATTCGGCGCGTCCTATGATCGGGTAAAGCAAAACTCGGAGAAAAAAGCCATGCAGCCACACAACATCGTATCCCAGGACGACTGGTTTCAGGCGCATAAGGCACATCTGGCGCGCGAGAAGGCGTTCACGCGCGAACGCGACAAACTGTCGGAAGAGCGCCGCCGGCTGCCGTGGGTGAAAGTCGAGAAAGAATATCTCTTCGACACGGCCGAGGGCCGCAAGACGCTCTCCGACCTGTTCAAGGGCCGCAGCCAGTTACTCGTTTATCACTTCATGTTCGGCCCCGGTGCCGACTATCGTTGCAAGGGCTGCTCGTTCCTGTGCGACCACATCGACGGCGCCGAACAGCATCTGAGAAACCACGATATCTCGCTGGTCGTGGCCTCGCGTGCGCCGCTCGCCGAATTCCTTCCCTACAAGGAGCGGATGGGCTGGAAATTCGACTGGGTGTCATCTGGCCCGAGCGACTTCAATTTCGACTTCCAGGTGTCGTTCTCGGAAGAACAGGTCGCTTCGGGATCTGTCGTCTACAATTTCCAGGATTTCGAAACCGGGCCCGACTTCATCTCAAGGGATTGGCCAGGCATAACCGCCTTCTACAAGGACGAGGACGGGACCATCTACTGCACGTTCATGGCGCGTGCGCGTGGCGGCGACATCCTGATCGGCGCCTATAACTGGCTCGACATGGCACCGCTCGGCCGCAACGAAACGCACCCGAATACGATGAACTGGTTGCGCCTCCATGATGAATATGACGAGCAACCGGCTGTAAGCATCTGAGCTACAGCATCATTCCAGCCTTCCGACTGCCGTTTTACGGTAGCCGGAAGCCGGGATGACGTTCGGCCTGGAGCAGCGGGCGTTCTGACGAACACGGTCCCGCTGCTCCGGCTTGGTTCCCCTAGCCGCATTTGTGCAACGCCAGCCGATTCCGTCTGGCTGCAAAATGCTCTAGGCCTCTGCCGACATCGCGGCGGTGCGCAGATCGTCGGCCTTGCCGGTCGCGCCGTTGAACACGAGGTTCAGGATCACCGAAGCGACCGAGGCCAGCAGGATGCCCGAACCGATCAGCGGCGCGATCACCTTCGGCAGCCAGATGTTGAAGCTCGGTGCAAGTTCCGGGATCATGCCGAAGCCAAGCGCGATTGCCACGACGAAAAGGTTGTTGCGGTTGCCCTTGAAATCGACGGCGCCCAGTATGCGGATGCCCGTCGCCGCCACCATGCCGAACATAACGATGCCGGCGCCGCCGAGCACGACCGTCGGCAGGGCTTCCACAAGCGCGCCCATCTTCGGGATAAGGCCGAGCACGATCAGGATCACGCCGCCGGCGACGCAGACGAAGCGGCTCCTGATACCGGTCACGCCGACCAGCCCGACATTCTGCGAGAAGCTCGTATAGGGGAAGGTGTTGAAGATGCCGCCGAGCAGCGTGCCAAGACCGTCCATCCTCAAGCCCGAGGAAAGCATGGGTTGCGTCACTTTCTTGCCCGTCATCTCGCCAAGCGCCAGGAACATGCCGGTCGATTCGATCATGACGACGATCATCACCAGCACCATGGTGGCGATGAGAACCGGGTCGAAGATCGGCATGCCGAAATGGAACGGCCGGATCGGCGCGAACCAGGCTGCACTCGCCACCTTCTCGAAATGCATCAGGCCGAGTCCGGCGGCAATGACCCCGCCCGCGATGATGCCGATGAGGACGGCGATGTTGGACAGGAACCCCTTTGTGAAACGCGCGACACCTATGACGATCGCCAGCACGACCAGCGAAAGCACGATGTTCTGCAGCGGCGCATAGGCGGGATTGGGCAGCGACGGCGCGAGCGCCACGCCCGCCGGCGGCGCAGGCACGGCCGAACCGGCCGCGCCGGCGGCGTCCGTTACCGCCTTCAGCCATGCCGCATGCTCCGGCGACACGATCTTCGGTGCGGTCGGCCCGACCGGCAGTCCAAAGATCCAACTGATGCCGATCTTCATCAGAGACACCCCGATGACGAGAATGATGGTGCCGGTCACCACAGGCGGGAAGAAGCGCAGCATCCGGCTGACGAAAGGCGCGATCAGCATGGTGATGATGCCCGCGCCGATGATGGCGCCGAAGATCATGCGCGCGCCGTCGGTGCCTGAATGCGCAACCGCCATCGCGACCATCGGTCCGACAGCCGCGAACGTGACGCCCATCATCACCGGCAGCTTGATGCCGAACCACTGCGTCGCGCCCAGCGATTGCAGGATCGACGCGATGCCGCATACGAAAAGGTCGGCCGAGATGAGGAACGCGACATCCTCCGGCGCGAGTTTCAATGCCCGGCCGATGATGAGCGGCACGGCGATTGCGCCGGCATACATGACGAGAACATGCTGCAGGCCGAGTACGAAAAGACGTGGAGCAGGCAACACCTCGTCCAAGGAGTGCGTTGGCGATGACATGAAGTCCCTCCCTTTTTCACTCCCTCCACCCGAATCGGGTTTCCTCTCCCGGAGCAATGGTGCAGGATTACCCGGTATCGCTTCCGGTACCATCAAGAATGACTTGAATAATTCGTTTGGTTTTCATGAAAATCGCCACCTGGAACATAAACGGCGTCAAGGCGCGTATCGGTAACCTCCTGCACTGGCTGCAGGAGAGCACGCCGGACATCGCCTGCCTGCAGGAAATAAAGTCGGTGGACGACCAGTTTCCACGCGCCGAGATCGAAGCGCTCGGCTACCATGTCGAGACGCACGGGCAGAAGGGTTTCAATGGCGTCGCGCTTTTATCCAAGTTGCGCTTCGACGAGGTCAATCGCGGCCTTCCGGGCGACGACAGCGATGAACAGGCGCGTTTCATCGAAGGCGTTTTCTCGACTTCCTCCGGGGCGCTCAGGGTCGTTTCGCTCTACCTGCCGAACGGCAACCCGGTCGACACCGAGAAATTCCCCTACAAGCTCGGTTGGATGGAGCGGATGAACCGCTGGGCCGGCGAGCGGCTCGCGCTGGAGGAGCCGCTGGTGCTTGCCGGCGACTACAACGTCATCCCCGAAGCGGCGGACGCAAGGCATCCCGAGAACTGGCTCGGCGACGCGCTGTTCCAGCCCGAGACGCGGCAGAACTTCCGCCGCCTTGCTAATCTCGGCTTTTCGGACGCCGTCCGTTCGGTGACGGATGCGGCGGACACCTACACTTTCTGGGACTATCAGGGCGGCGCCTGGCAGAAGAACAACGGCATCCGCATCGACCATCTGATGCTGTCTCCGGAGGCCGCGAACCATCTGGTCTCCGCCTCGGTCGAGAAGCATGTCCGTACATGGGAAAAGCCTTCGGACCACGTCCCGGTGGCGATCGAGCTGAGCCTGGAGCAGGCGGCGTAGCGACGGATTTCTCCACCACCGCCAAAGATGCTATACTTGCCGTCCATGAAGGCGGCGATGGCCCTCTGGCTGTTCTTCCCGGCGCTCCTCTGGGCATCGGTAGCCATGGCCGACTGCAAATGCATGGCCAACGGCCGGGTCTTCCATCACGGCGAAATCGCCTGCCTTCGCCTGCCATCCGGACCGCAACTCGCGCAATGCGGCATGGTTCTCAACAATTCCTCATGGATCAAATTGCAGGACGGATGCCCGCTGGCCGAGACAGGTGAGGACGTTGCCGCTGGCCCCATGACGACACCGGCACCGCAGTTGCGGGTGCGAGCGTCGATCAGGCGATCCTGAAATCTATTGTGTGTTGTCCGCTACGTATCCGCGACGGCGGCTATTTGCCGTCGCTATCGCCCTCGCGCATGCTGTCGGCAAGCGCGATCGCCGTGCGCCGGTCGCCTTCTCCGGCAAGCGCGAAGGCTTCCTCCTGCATCTGGCGGATCCATGGCAGGTCGGACGCCGGGGCGTGGCTCAGCGCCTCGGTCATCATCGCAAGTCCTCGCACGATCTTGCCGCTCTGGAAGAGCAGATTGCCGAGCGTGGCCTGTGCGCCGGCATGGCCCTTTTCGGCGGCAAGCTGCAGCCAGCGCCCGGCCTGCTTGATCGAGGCCTTCACGCCGTCGCCGTTGAGGAACATCTTGCCGAGTTCGAACTGCGCCACCGGATTGCGGTAGGTGGCAGCGGCACGCATGTAGAAGTCCTGCGCGGCGGAAAGGTCGGGCGATACGGGCGAGTCGGGGATGCCGGTCCGGGAATAATTGCCGAGCGCGACCAGCGCGTCGGATACATAGCTTTCGTCCGGGCTGCCGGGCCGGACATCGTCCTCGACGATCTGCCGGAAGAATTTATAGGCCTGGTAATCGTCACGCTCCACGCCATCGCCGTCGGCGTACATCTTCGCCAGCTTCCAGCTCGCCCCCACCTGCCCCTTGTCGGCGGCGTAGCGGTAGGCCTCGACGGCCTCCTCCTTGTCGCCCTTCTTGTAGGCGGAGAAACCGAGGCGGAAGACGGCCCAGGGGCTCTTCTTCTCTTTCTCGATGCTCTTGGCGTCGAAGGCGTGCGCAAACCCGCTCACCGCAATCGCGGCGGCCATGATCGTTACGAAAAGGGCGGCCCGCTTCGGGCTAGATGTCGGCATAGCAGTGCGTTTCTCTTGCCCCGCCCGGATGGGTGACGGCGCCGTCGCGCGCCGGGCCGACCGTCTGGGCATATTTCCAAATCGCGCCGGACTGGTAGTCCGTGATGCGCGGCTTCCATTCCCTATGGCGCGCGGCAAGCTCCGCGTCGCTCAAATCCACCGACAACTCGCCGGTCGTGGCATCGATGGTGATGATGTCGCCGTCGCGCAGAAGCGCGATCGGGCCGCCGACCGCCGCCTCCGGCCCGACATGGCCGACGCAGAAGCCGCGCGTGGCGCCGGAGAAGCGTCCATCGGTGATGAGCGCCACCTTGTTGCCCATGCCCTGTCCGTAAAGCGCCGCGGTCGTGGCCAGCATCTCGCGCATGCCGGGGCCGCCCTTCGGCCCCTCATAGCGGATGACGAGGACCTCGCCTTCCTTGTACTTGCGATGCGTCACCGCATCGAAACAGTCTTCCTCATTGTCGAAGCAGCGCGCCGGCCCGGTGAATCTCAGCTTCGACATGCCCGCAACTTTCACGATCGCGCCTTCGGAGGCGAGATTGCCCCTGAGGCCGACGACACCGCCGGTCTTCGTGATCGGCTTGTCGGCGGGACGGACCACGTCCTGATCGAAATTCCAGGCAATTTTTTCCAGATTTTCCGCGATCGTGCGGCCGGTGACCGTCATGCAGTCGCCGTGCAGATAGCCGTGCTCGTAAAGCGTCTTCATCAGGAGCGGGATGCCGCCGGCCTCGAACATATCCTTGGCGACATATTTGCCCCCCGGCTTGAGGTCGGCGATGTACGGCGTCTTCTCGAAGATGCGCGCGACGTCGAAGAGGTCGAACCTGATGCCGGCCTCGTGCGCGATCGCCGGCAGGTGTAGCGCTCCATTGGTCGAGCCGCCGGTGGCGGAAACCACGGCGGCCGCGTTCTCCAGCGCCTCGCGCGTGACGATGTCGCGCGGGCGGATGTTAAGCGCCAGAAGCTCCATCACTTTTTCGCCCGAGGCGAAATTGAAGCGGTCGCGCATCTCATAGGGTGCCGGCGCGCCGCAGGAATAGGGCAGCGCCAGCCCGATCGCCTCCGCCACCGTCGCCATCGTGTTGGCAGTGAACTGCGCGCCGCAGGAGCCGGCGGAGGGACAGGCCGCCTCCTCGACCTCCACCAGTTCCTCGTCGGACATAGCGCCGACCGAATGCTGGCCGACCGCCTCGAACACGTCCTGGATGGTGATCTGGCGGCCGCGATGGCTGCCCGGCAGGATCGAGCCGCCATAGATGAACACCGAAGGCACGTTCAGCCGAACCATCGCCATCATCATGCCCGGCAGGGATTTATCGCAGCCGGCGAGCCCCACAAGCGCATCGTAGCAATGGCCGCGCATGGTGAGTTCAATGGAGTCGGCGATGAGGTCGCGCGAGACGAGCGACGCCTTCATGCCCTGGTGGCCCATGGCGATGCCGTCGGTCACCGTGATGGTGCAGAACTCGCGCGGCGTGCCGTTGGCGGCCGCGACGCCCTTCTTCACCACCTGCGCCTGGCGCATCAGCGAGATGTTGCACGGCGCCGCCTCGTTCCAGCAGCTTGCTACGCCGACAAGGGGTTGGTTGATTTCGTGGGCCGACAATCCCATGGCGTGCAGGAACGAGCGATGCGGCGCACGTTCCGGGCCAACCGTCACGTGCCGGCTGGGCAAATTCGCCTTGGAAATCGCCTTCGCGTCCATCACACTTCCCGCCGCGGCTTTCGCGACCATTCCCCCCGGTGCCTCAATCCGTCGCACCTGAGCTTTCGGAGGTGCGCTGGGTTTATGGCGGGAAATGGGCCGAGCCGCCCCCTTGCCGTCCTAGCGCAAAGCTTAACGCAAAGGTGTTGCTGAATCGTCACAATCCGTGAACGGCGTGCAAAAACAGAATCTGCCGTCGCCCTCTCACGCTCAGCCAATATCACCGGCGTTGGTGTCGCGTGGTGCGCCAAACGACCGAGCTGCCGGCTCGCCCAAAGGCTGCGGCGCACGGCCGTTACTCGCACCGCGTCCATTTGCTCTTTGCGCCAGCGCAAAGACATGGAATGATCCCGAGTCGTATCGTTCCGTGAAGACTGACGCCGGAGGCTTCGATGTCGGGATCCGGGAACATTGCGGTTCTGCTCGCGACCACTTGGGCGTTCACCATCTGCTTCGCCGTGTGGATGATGTTCGGTGTGACCGGCATCCCGATCAGCGAGCAGCTTGGCCTCAGTTCGACCGAGTTCGGTCTGCTTACCGCCACCCCGGTGCTCACCGGCGCACTCTTCCGCCTCCCCCTCGGTATCTGGACGGACCGGCTCGGCGGCCGCCGGCTGATGCTGGCGCTGCTCATCGGCTGCGCGATTCCCGTCTGGATTTCCTCCTACGCCACGGCGTTGTGGCATTTCATCCTGCTCGGCCTCGCACTCGGGCTGGTCGGCGCCTCCTTCTCGGTCGGCACGCCCTATGTGGCGCGCTTCTTCCCGAAGGAAAAGCGCGGCTTCGCCATGGGCTTCTTCGGCGCAGGCACGGTGGGCGCGGCGCTCAATATGTTCATAGCGCCATGGCTGATCGACGCCTATGGCTGGCAGATGGTGCCGAAGGTCTATGCCGTCGCGCTGATCGTGACGGCGGCGATCTTCTGGGTCTTTTCCGCGCCCGATCCAGCGCGGGCCGCAAACTCGCCGTCGATGCTCTCGCAGCTTCAGGTGCTGCGCGATCCGCGCGTGTGGAAATATTGCCAGTATTATTCGATCGTTTTCGGCGGCTTCACGGCGCTGTCGATCTGGATGCCGCAGTATTTCAAGTCGGAATATGGGCTTTCGATCGCGCAGGCCTCGCTGCTCGCCGTCTGCTTCGCGCTGCCGGCAGGCGCCTTCCGTGCGTTCGGCGGTTGGCTTTCCGACCGTTTCGGGGCGCATAACGTTACCTGGTGGGTGCTGTGGATCGCCTGGATCTGCCTGTTCCTGCTCTCCTATCCGAAGACCGACCTGACCATCCATACGATCCGCGAACCGATCAGCTTCGGCATCGCGCTGCCGACATGGCTGTTCACCATGCTGCTTTTCGTGCTCGGCATCGCGTTCGCCTGCGGCATGGCCTCGACCTTCAAATATATCGGCGACGATTTCTCGGAGAACATGGGCGCGGTGGCGGGCATCGTCGGCATGGTGGGCGGCCTCGGCGGCTTTCTCCTGCCGATCATGTTCGGCGCCATCCTCGACCGACTCGGCTTCAACTCAAGCTGCTTCATGCTGCTTTACGGCATCGTGTGGGTGTCGCTCACCCTGAATTACCTGACCGAGGTGCGGCGCGCGCCTGTCATGGGGGAAAATGTCATGGGCGAGAAGACAGCCCCCTCCTCAGTATCGGAAGCCTGACGCCCACGGGAAAGGAACAGCCATATGAGCCACTTCCTCGAACGCCTCACCTACCTTTCCCGGCGGCGCGAATCCTTCGCCGACGGCCATGGCGAGTTGCGCGACGAGGACCGCATGTGGGAGGAAGGCTACCGACAGCGTTGGCAGCACGACAAGATCGTGCGGTCCACCCACGGCGTGAACTGCACCGGCTCCTGCTCGTGGAAAATCTACGTCAAGAGCGGTGTCGTCACTTGGGAAACGCAGCAGACAGACTATCCGCGCACCCGTCCGGGCATGCCGAACCACGAGCCGCGCGGCTGTTCGCGCGGCGCCTCCTATAGCTGGTATCTCTATAGCGCCAGCCGCATCAAATACCCGATGATACGCGGCCGCCTCGTCAAGGCGTGGCGCGAGGCACGCAAGACGCTCGGACCGGTCGAGGCGTGGGCCGCCATAACCGCCGACGAGAAGACGGCGAAAGCCTACAAGGCGATCCGCGGTCGCGGCGGTTTCGTGCGCTCGACATGGGCCGAGGCGACCGAGATGATCGCTGCCGCCAATGTCCATACGATCAGGAAATGGGGCCCGGACCGTGTCGTCGGCTTCTCGCCGATCCCGGCCATGTCGATGGTCTCCTATGCTTCGGGCGCGCGGTATCTCAGCCTCATCGGCGGCACGCTTCTGTCCTTCTACGACTGGTATTGCGACCTGCCACCCTCCTCCCCGCAGACCTGGGGCGAGCAGACCGACGTGCCGGAATCGGCCGACTGGTACAATTCCGGCTACATCATCGCCTGGGGCTCCAACGTGCCGCAGACGCGCACGCCCGACGCGCATTTCTTCGTCGAGGCGCGTTACAACGGCACCAATGTCGTCGCCGTCACGCCCGACTATTCCGAGGTGGCGAAGCTCTCGGATCTCTGGCTGCATCCCAAGCAGGGCACGGACGCCGCGCTCGCCATGGCGATGGGTCATGTCGTGCTCAAGGAATTCTTCCTAGACCGCAAGACGCCATATTTCGAGGATTACTGCCGCCGCCTGACCGACCTGCCGATGCTGGTGCGGCTGAGGAAGGACGGCGACCGCTTCGTGCCCGACCGCTATTTGCGCCATAGCGACCTCGTTGGCGAGAAAAAGTCGCGCCGCAAGACGCCGAAGTCCGACCGCGCCGCCTGGAAGACGGTGGCTGTGGCTGAGGAAAGCGGCGACCTCGTCGTGCCGCAGGGCTCGATCGGCTATCGCTGGCCAGCAGACGGCGAGCCCAAGGGCCGCTGGAACCTCGAAGAGAAGGACGGCGAGACCGGCACAGACGTCAGGCTCGGCCTCACCCTCATCGACCGGCGCGACGATGTGCTGCCGGTCGCCTTCCCCTATTTCGGCGGTACGCCGCATCCGCATTTCGCCGGCAACGACCAGGGCGGCGACGTGCTTTTGCGCAACGTGCCGGTGCGACGCATCAAGCTCGCCGACGGCGAGAGCTACGTGGCAACCGTGTTCGACCTCCTTTGCGCCAATTACGGGCTCGACCGCGGCCTTGGCGGTGATTGCGCCAAGGGCTTCGACGACAATGTGCCCTACACGCCCGCCTGGCAGGAGAAAATCACCGGCGTCTCGGCCGCCCATGCGATCGAGGTCGCGCGCGGCTTCGCGAAGAATGCCGAGAAGACCAAGGGCCGCTCGATGGTCATCATCGGGGCAGGCATGAACCACTGGTACCACCAGGACATGGGCTACCGCTCGATCATCAACATGCTGATGCTATGCGGGACCGTGGGCGTCTCCGGGGGCGGCTGGGCGCATTACGTCGGGCAGGAGAAGCTCAGGCCGCAGACCGGCTGGACCATGCTCGCCTTCGCGCTCGACTGGGTACGGCCGCCGCGCCACATGAACGGCACCTCCTTCTTCTACGCGCATTCCGACCAGTGGCGCTACGAGAAGCTCGACGTGTCGGAACTGCTGTCGCCGCTTGCCGACCCGGCGCCCTACCGTGGCTCGATGATCGACCTGAACGTCAAGGCCGAGCGCATGGGCTGGCTGCCCTCGGCACCGCAACTCAACGTCAATCCGCTGACGCTCGCAACCGAGGCGGAGAAAGCGGGCAGCGAGGTCAAGGACCATGTCGTCGCCGGCCTGAAATCCGGCGAGCTTGCCATGGCCTGCGAGGACCCTGACAATCCGGTCAACTTCCCGCGCAACCTGTTCATCTGGCGCTCGAACCTTTTCGGCTCTTCGGGCAAAGGGCACGAATATTTCCTGCGCCATTTTCTCGGCACGCGGCACGGCCTGCAAGGCAAGGACCTCGGCGAGGAAGGCCGCGAGAAGCCGGCCGAGGTCGAGTGGCGCGACCCGGCGCCGGAAGGCAAGCTCGACCTCGTGGTGACGCTCGATTTCCGCATGTCGACGAGTTGCCTCTACTCCGACATCGTGCTGCCGACCGCCACCTGGTACGAGAAGAACGACCTCAACACCTCCGACATGCACCCCTTCATCCATCCACTCTCGGCGGCGGTGGATCCGGTATGGGAATCAAAGAGCGACTGGGAGACCTACAAGGCGATCGCGAAGCGCTTTTCCGAACTGTCGGAAGGCCATCTCGGCGTCGAGCGCGATGTGGTGCTGACCCCCGTCCAGCACGACACGCCGGCCGAGCTTGCCCAGCCCTTCGAGGTGCAGGACTGGAAGAAGGGCGAATGCGATCTCGTGCCAGGCGTCACCGCGCCGCAGATTGCGGTGGTCGAGCGCGACTACCCCAACACATACCGCCGCTATACCGCGCTCGGGCCGCTCGCCGACAAGCTCGGCAATGGCGGCAAGGGCATCTCGTGGAACACCGAGACCGAGGTGAAAGGGCTTGGGGCGCTGGACCGTCGCGTCAACGACGGCGGGCCGACCGACGACCGGCCGCGCATCGACAGCGACATCGATGCCGCCGAAACCATCATGTATCTCGCGCCGGAAACCAACGGCGAGGTGGCAGTTAAGGCGTGGCAGGCGCTGGGGAAAATCACCGGGCGCAACCACGTCCATCTTGCCGACACCCGAAAAGACGAGAAAATCCGCTTCCGCGACATCCAGGCGCAGCCGCGCAAGATCATCTCCTCGCCGACATGGTCCGGCATCGAGAGCGAGCACGTCTCCTATACGGCCGGCTACACGAACGTGAACGAGCTTATCCCGTGGCGCACCATAACCGGCCGCCAGCAATTCTATCAGGATCATCGCTGGTTCCGCGATTTCGGCGAAAGCCTCGCCGTCTACCGACCGCCGATCGATACGCGCACGGCCAATGCCATGCTCGGCAAGAAGGCGAACGACGAAAAAGAAATCGTCCTCAACTTCATCACCCCGCACCAGAAATGGGGAATCCACTCCACTTATACCGACAATCTCATCATGCTGACGCTGTCGCGCGGCGGGCCGATCGTGTGGATATCGGAGACGGACGCGAAGAAAGCCGGCATCGTCGACAATGACTGGATCGAACTCTTCAACCTGAACGGTGCGATCGCAGCGCGTGCCGTGGTCAGCCAGCGTGTCCAGGAAGGCATGTGCATGATGTACCATGCGCAGGAAAAGATCGTGAACGTGCCGGGATCGCAGATCACCGGCCAGCGCGGCGGCATCCACAATTCGGTGACGCGCACGGTCTTGAAACCCACCCACATGGTCGGCGGCTACGCGCAGCTTTCCTACGGCTTCAATTACTACGGGACGGTCGGCTCCAACCGCGACGAGTTCGTCGTGCTGCGCAAACTTGTCAAGGTCGAGTGGCTCGACCGCTCCAATCCCGTCGATCCGATTGCCGAGGAGGCCGCATCATGAAGATCCGCGCACAGGTTGCGATGGTGCTCAACCTCGACAAATGCATCGGCTGCCACACCTGTTCCGTCACCTGCAAGCAGGTCTGGACCTCGCGGCAGGGCATGGAATACGCCTGGTTCAACAATGTCGAGACCAAGCCCGGTATCGGCTATCCCAAGGACTGGGAAAACCAGGAGCGCTGGAAGGGCGGCTGGCAGCGCAAGAAGAACGGGAAGATCGTGCCGAAGCAGGGCGGCAAGCTCGCCGTTCTGGCCAAGATCTTCGCCAACCCTAACCTGCCCGAGATCGACGACTATTACGAGCCCTTCACCTTCGACTACGAGCATCTGCAGAAGGCGCCGGAGCTGCCGACAACGCCCGTCGCGCGGCCGCTGTCGCTCGTCACCGGAAGGCCGATGGAGAAGATCGAATGGGGGCCGAACTGGGAGGAGATCCTCGGCGGCGAGTTCGACAAGCGCTCTCAGGACTACAATTTCGAGGCGGTGCAGAAGGACATCTACGGGCAGTTCGAGAACACCTTCATGATGTATCTGCCGAGGCTGTGCGAGCACTGCCTCAACCCAAGCTGCGTCGCCTCCTGTCCATCCGGCTCGATCTACAAGCGCGAGGAGGACGGCATCGTCCTGATCGACCAGGACAAGTGCCGCGGCTGGCGCATGTGCGTTTCGGGCTGTCCCTACAAGAAGATCTACTACAACTGGACCTCGGGAAAGGCGGAGAAGTGCATCTTCTGCTATCCGCGCATCGAGGCTGGCCAGCCGACCGTGTGCTCGGAAACCTGCGTGGGACGCATCCGCTATCTCGGCGTACTGCTCTATGATGCCGACGGCATCGAGAAGGCGGCTTCCGTCGAGGACGAGCAGGACCTCTATGAAGAGCAGCTCAAGCTCTTCCTCGACCCGAACGACCCGGCCGTTATCGAGCAGGCCCGCGCGGGCGGCATCGCCGACAACTGGATCGAGGCGGCGCAGCGCTCGCCCGCCTACAAGATGGCGGTGGACTGGAAGATCGCCTTCCCGCTCCATCCCGAATACCGCACGCTGCCGATGGTCTGGTATGTGCCGCCGCTCTCGCCTATCCAGTCGCACGCCAATGCCGGCGCCATCGACACGGTCGGCGAAATCCCCGACGTGCGCTCGCTACGCATCCCGGTGCGCTATCTCGCCAATCTTCTTACCGCCGGCGCCGAGGCGCCGATCGTCTCGGCGCTGGAGCGAATGCTGGCCATGCGCATCTATTTCCGCCAGCGCCAGCTCGGCGAGGGCGACGGCGAGACTGTGCTGGCACAGGCCGGGCTTTCGGTCGCGCAGGTGGAGGAGATGCACCGCTATCTCGCCATCGCCAACTACGAGGACCGCTTCGTGATCCCGACCAGCCACCGCGAGGAAGCGGAGGACGCCTACGGGCTGAAAGGCTCGTGCGGCTTCTCCTTCGGCAATGGCTGCGATTTCGGCCCGCCGCACTCCACCCTCTTCGGCGGCAAGATGGGGCGGCGCAAGCTGAACCCCATGCGGCCGCTCGATACGTGAGGGTCGATCGATGCTGATCTTCAAGGCCTTCAGCGCGCTCCTCTCCTACCCGAGCGAGGAGATGCGGCAAGCCCTGCCCGAGATCGCGGAAGTCGTGCGGGCGTCGCCGCTCGTCGGCGCGCATGAGCGCGAAAAGCTGCTCGCCCTGATCGACGAGATCGGTGAAGGCAATCTGCTTGCGGCGGAGGAGCGCTATGTCGATCTCTTCGACCGCGGTCGGGCGCTGTCGCTACATCTCTTCGAACACTTGCACGGTGACGGCCGCGACCGGGGGACGGCGATGGTCGAACTCAAGGCGCTCTACGCCGCGGCCGGCTTCGAACTGAACAGTTCCGAGCTGCCGGACTACCTGCCGGTCGTGCTCGAATATCTCAGCCAACGCGACATGGCGGAAGCCCGCGACATGTTGGCGGACTGCGCCCATATCGTCCGGTCTATCGCCCGGTCGCTTATCGCCCGGCAAAGTTCCTACTCGGCCGTGCCGCAGGCGCTTCTCGTCATCGCCGGCGAAAAGCCCGTCGATACGGCCGGCGTGAAGCCGGTCGCCGAGCAGCCGGAAACGCTCGACCGCGACTGGGCCGAGCGCCCCGCCTTTGCCGATGCCGCCACACCAGGCGGCGGTTCCACGATGTGAGGAGGAAGGTCCATGCTCACCAATTCCTACGTCAACACGCTGCTCTTCGGGGTCTACCCCTATATCTGCCTCGTGGTGCTCCTGATCGGCAGCCTCATCCGCTTCGACCGCGAGCCCTACACATGGAAGAGCGATTCCTCGCAGATGCTGCGCAAGCGCGAGCTTCGGCTGGGCTCCAATCTCTTCCATTACGGCGTCATCATCGTCATCCTCGGCCATTTCGCCGGCTTCCTGGCACCACATTGGGCGGTCGACTGGGCGCTGTCGCCGGTCATGCACCAGCTTCTCGCCATGGTGGTGGGCGGCATCGCCGGGCTCACCGCCATCGTCGGCCTGACCATCCTCATCCATCGACGGCTGACCGATCCTCGTATCCGACTGAACAGCCGCAAATGGGATATCGCCATTACTTTCATGCTGTGGCTGCAACTAGCGCTCGGCCTGCTCACCGTGCCGCTCTCGGCCTTCCACATGGACGGCGAGCTGTTCGAGACGCTGACCAGCTACGTGAAGGGCATCGTGACGCTCGACGGCGGGGCGGCGGCGCTGATGCTGCATGTGCCGCTGACCTACAAGCTGCACATATTGCTGGGCTTCACGATCTTCCTCGTCTCGCCCTTCACCCGCATGATCCATATCTGGAGCGGCGCCGGCGCCCTCGCCTATCTGTTCCGTCCTTACCAGATCGTGCGCACGCCGAAGACCCGCGCCGACCAACCGGTGCGGTCATGATCCTCTCGGTCAACGGCATGGCGGTTACAGTCGAGGCCGATGCCCCGGCCGAGTTTGCTGCCGCGCGCGAGCTTTTGAGACAGCGCGCGATCGCGATCGGCCTGCTTGGCCCGGCCGACGAGGACGAGGAAACGATCGAGGCGGCGATCGAGGCGCTTCTGGACAAGGAAGTGACGACGCCGCAGCCGACCGACGCCGAATGCCGCCGCTACTACGAACGGAACCCCGCGGAGTTCGAAAGCGGCGACCTCGTCCATGCGCGGCATATATTGTTCCAGATAACGCCGCAGGTGAACGTGCCGCAGATCAGGGCGCGGGCCGAGGAGACTCTGAACACGCTGCTCGCCGAGCCGGACCGGTTCACCGAACTTGCAGCCGAGCTTTCCAACTGCCCCTCCGGCGAACAGGGCGGCAATCTCGGCCAGATTGGGCGCGGCGACATGGTGCCGGAATTCGAGGCCGCCTTGTTCAAGCTGGGGCCGACCGGTATCCTGCGCGAACTGGTCAAGACGCGCTATGGCTTCCATATCGTCGCCATAGACCAGCGCCTTCCGGGGAAGAAACTGCCCTTCGAGATGGCACGCGACCGGATTGCGGAAAGACTGAGCGCGTCGGTGGAGGAGAAGGCGCTGCGCCAATATGTCAGCTTGCTGGCCGGCCGTGCCGAGATAGAGGGGGTCGATCTTGCAGCAAGCGCCTCTCCGCTGGTGCAATAGGCCGGCCGCCGGCCCCTGGGTTGCCGGCAGCGTGCCGGGCGGACGGACGGAAACGGCTTCAAGAAAGCCGCCGACATCCGGTCTGTTTCGGGGGCTTCGGGGCAGCGACAAAAAGCTCCATACCGTCAGCCATACCCTTAAGATATACGGGCAATATATGTTTTTCGGGCGGCGCGAGCGCAGCTCGAGCAGCAATGATCGGCGTGTTGTCCGCGCCGGATTTTTCGAGGAAATGGTGGCCGCATGATTTCCACGATGACCATCAACGAGCGCCAGATCGCGCTTCTCATTTCCGTCCTTGTCGCGCTCTGCGGCATCGTCCTGG
The DNA here is from genome assembly GCF_031656215.1 of Mesorhizobium koreense. Classification (NCBI taxonomy): domain Bacteria; kingdom Pseudomonadati; phylum Pseudomonadota; class Alphaproteobacteria; order Hyphomicrobiales; family Phyllobacteriaceae; genus Mesorhizobium; species Mesorhizobium koreense. The sequence continues at coordinate 3,195,338 of NZ_CP134228.1, forward strand.
CGGCAGCCGGCCGGCACGATCCGATCGGCACGCATGGCCTCCTTATCCTGCTTGCCGGGCTGGGCAGCGCCTTCTTCATCCTGCGCGGCTATTACGATCCCGAACCGTCGCCCGAACGGCTGTCGTCCTATTTCGACGAGCCGATCAAGGTCGGCATCGTCATCGCCATGGTGTGGGCGCTGGTCGGCATGGTCTTCGGCGATTGGGTCGCCTGGCAGCTTGCCTATCCTGACCTGAGATTCGACGGGGCATGGTCGAGCTTCGGGCGGCTCCGGCCGATCCACACCACCGGCATCATCTTCGGCTTCGGTGGCAACGCGCTGATCGCCACCTCCTTCCATGTCATGCAGCGCACTTCACGGGCGCGCATGCCGGACCAGCTAAGCCCCTGGTTCGTGCTCGCCGGCTACAATCTCTTCTGCCTGCTCGCCGTCACCGGCTACCCGATGGGCATCACCCAGTCCAAGGAATATGCCGAGCCGGAATGGTATGCCGACATTTGGCTGGTCATCGTCTGGGTCACCTATTTCGTGCTCTACCTGCGTACGCTCGCGCGGCGCAGGGAACCGCACATCTACGTGTCCAACTGGTACTTCTTGGCGTTCATCCTCGTGGTGGCGATGCTCCACATCGTCAACAACCTCGCTTTGCCGATTTCTCTGGGAAGCTCCAAGAGTTATAGCCTCTTCGCCGGCGTGCAGGACGCCATGGTGCAGTGGTGGTACGGCCACAACGCAGTCGCCTTCTTCCTGACTGCGGGCTTCCTCGGCATGCTCTATTATTACCTGCCGAAGCGCGCCGGCCGTCCCATCTATTCCTACCGGATGTCGATCATCGGCTTCTGGGGCATCACCTTCTTCTATATCTGGGTCGGCTCGCACCACCTGCATTATACGGCGCTGCCGCAATGGGTGCAGACGCTCGGCATGACCTTCTCCGTCATGCTTCTCGTCCCGTCATGGATTGCGGCGGCCAATGCGCTGCTGACGCTGAACGGCGCTTGGCACAAGGTGCGCGACGACGCCACGCTGCGCTTCATGATGGTCGCGGCGGTCTTCTACGGGCTGGCGACCTTCGAGGGCTCCTTCCTCGCCATCCGGCCCGTCAACTCGCTGTCGCACTATACCGACTGGACCGTGGCCCATGTCCATGCCGGAACGCTCGGCTGGAACTCGATGATCATCTTCGGCGCATTCTACTATCTCGTTCCGCAATTGTGGAAGCGCGAGAGGATGTATTCGCCGGCATTGGTGGAGGTCCATTTCTGGCTCGCGATCGCCGGTGCCTTCGTCTACGTCTTCGCGATGTGGAACTCGGGCATCACGCAAGGCCTGATGTGGCGCACCTATAACGACAGCGGCACGCTCGCCTATTCCTTCGTCGATTCCCTCATCGCCATGCATCCCTACTATATCGCCCGCGCGTTCGGCGGCCTGTTGTTCCTCATCGGCACGGCTGTCGGCGCCTACAACATCTGGATGACGATGCGCGCCGTCCCGGCTGTTGAAGGAACGCGTGCCGACAAACCTGTCACAGCCGAACCCTCCCGGCCTATCCTGCAAGCGGGGGAATGAGCGGCCATGTTCAAGACCCACTACAAGCTTGAGCGCTACTCGATTGGCCTTGCCATCGGCATCATCGTGGTCGCCAGCATCGGCGGCATCGTGGAAATCGCACCGCTCTTCACGATTCATCAGACCGTGGAAAAAGCGCCCGACATGCGTGTCTATACGCCGCTCGAACTCGCCGGTCGCAACATCTACATCCGCGAGGGCTGCTACGCGTGCCACAGCCAGATGATCCGTACGCTGCGCGACGAGGTCGAGCGCTACGGCCCCTACTCGCTCGCGGTCGAGTCGCAATATGATCACCCGATGCTGTGGGGCTCGAAGCGGACCGGCCCGGACCTGGCGCGCATCGGCAACAAGTATTCCGACCAGTGGCAGGCCGAGCATCTCAACAATCCGCGCGACGTCGTGCCGGAATCGATCATGCCGGCCTATCCGTTCCTGAAGCGCACTGAACTGCGTATCGACGACCTCTCCGAGCACCTGGCCACGCAGAAGGAACTCGGCGTTCCTTATACCGACGAAATGGTGGCGAACGCGGCCAGCGACGCCTATGGCCAGGCGGCGCCCGACAGCCCGCAGGCCGAAGGCGTGAAGGCGCGATACGGTGAAGCCACCGACATCCGCGTCTTCGACGGCGACGCCGGAAAAGTGACTGAGATGGACGCATTGGTGGCCTATCTCCAGATCCTCGGCCGCCTGACCGACGCGGCCCATAAGCAGGAAGTGACCGGAGGGATCAAATGACCGGACCGGCGCATGAAACCCTGGTCGCCATCGCCAAGTCGTGGGGGCTTTTCTACCTGATCGCGCTGTCGATCGGCGTGCTCGCCTATACTTTCTGGCCGGGCAACCGGAAGCGCTTCACCCGCGCGAAGAACAGCATCATGAACGATGAGAGCGGGCCATGGGAGTGATCGAACGCGACCCCTATACGGGTCACGGCACCACCGGACATGAATGGAACGGCATCAAGGAACTCAACACCGCCGTTCCCTGGCTGATCTGGGCCTTCCTGATCGGCTCGGTGGCGTTTTCCATACTCTGGTGGATCCTGATGCCGGCATGGCCGCTGGGCACAACCTATACCAAGGGCCTGCTCGGCGACGATGTCCGCAAGGACGTGGCCGCCCATTTGCAAGCCGCAAAGGAGGAACGTTCCGTCTGGATGAACCGGATCGAAAAAGAGGATTTTGCCGCAATCCAGGCCGACCCGGCGCTCATGAAGGACGTACGCGAGACGGGCCACGCCCTCTTCGGCGACAATTGCGCCGCCTGCCATGGCGTCAAGGCGACGGGCGGCCCCGGTTTCCCCGACCTGATCGACAAGGCCTGGCTCTGGGGCGGTACACCGGATGCGGTCTTCCAAACCATCCGTGTCGGCATCAATTCCGAGCACCCTGACAGCCGCGCCGCCCAGATGCCGGCATGGGGCAAGGACGGCATGCTGGACAATACGGCGATCACCAACGTTGTCGCCTATGTCTATTCGCTCTCGCATCCGGGCGGAGAGGGCAAGACCTCCGCGGAGCAAGTGGCTGCAGGCAAGAAAGTGTTCGAGGATAATTGCGTCGCCTGCCATGGCACGGACGGCAAGGGCAACACGGAGGTCGGCGCCCCCGACCTGACCGACGATTTCTGGCTCTACGGCGGTGACGAGGCGTCCATCTACAATTCGGTCTATGACGGACGGCAGGGTCATATGCCGACATGGGAAAACCGGATCAGCGATGCGGATCGCAAGATCCTGACGCTCTACGTCCTCGATCTCGGACGTGTTTCACCATGACCGCGCGAATCGGGACACGGGCCAAAGTGGCGCTGGCGGTCTTCGCGGGGATCGGCCTCTTCGCCGCCGCCAACGCGCATCTCATATGGAGGTCGGTAAGTTCACAGCCCGATTGCGTGGCCCATCTCAAGGCGCCGGGGCCGGACGGCCGGTTCCGTGCTGCGCAATCATCCTGCTGACCAGGGAGGATCATCATGGCGATCGCAAGAAATACGGATGTGCAGCTTCCCCCGGTCCTTCCGCCGATCCCCGCGACAAGGAGGGATTGGCGTCGCCATGTGCCGCCGGCGGCCGCATTCGGCTGGCTTTCGGCCGGATGGCGGGATTTTGTCCGGCAGCCGGGATTGAGCCTCATCTATGGCATCGCCGTCTTCGCCGTTTCGCTTTTGGTCGTCTACTCGATCTTCAATCTCGGCTACGACTACATCCTGTTTCCTGCGCTTTCGGGCTTTCTGGTGATCGCGCCGCTCGCCGCCACGGGACTCTATGAGAAGAGCCGGCGTCTCGCGGCCGGCGAGCCCGTCACGCTCGCGAACATGCTATTCGTCAGGATCCGGTCGGGCGGCCAGATCGTCTTTGTCGGCCTGCTTCTCTGTCTGCTTATGGTTCTGTGGAACCGCTCAGCCATCCTGATCTACGCGCTTTTCTTCGGGCTCCGCCCATTCTCCGGGCTCGATACTATCGTCCCGGTCCTGATCGGCACACCTTCCGGCTGGGCGCTTCTCATCGTCGGCAGCCTGATCGGCGGCCTGTTCGCGGCCTTTTCCTTCGCTATCAGCGTGTTTGCCGTTCCCCGATTGCTGGACGAGCGGACCGACGCGCTGACGGCCATGGGACAGAGCATGGCACTCGTCTGGAACAACCTTCCGGTCATGCTCACCTGGGCGGCGATCATCGTCTGCCTCTTCGGCCTTTGCGTGCTTACCGGCCTCATCGGCCTCATCATCGTGTTCCCCGTTCTAGGCCATGCCACGTGGCACGCATTTTCGGCGATGCGGGGACCGCGTACCGAGGCAGCCGACGGGGAGGCCGTCGGAGCCCTTGCATGAACCGCCATGCGCCGGAAGCGACGGAGAGAACCCCCGCCGGGAGCGGGCATGGCGCCCTGCCCTCGCGCGAGGAACTCTTGCTCGCCAGCCGCGCGGTCGCGGGCCATTTGCGCGAGGTGCGGTTGTCGGTCCCGTCCATCCATTGCGGCGGCTGCCTGAGGACCATCGAGCGGACACTCGGAAACCTCGAGGGCGTGGCCGAGGCCCGCGCAAACCTGACGACGAAAAGCGTCACGGTCCGCTGGCCTGAAGGCGGCACCCCACCACAGATCGCTGAAACGCTTTCCGCCATCGGACACGCCCCGCATCTTGCGGACAGCGAGGCCGGCGGCGGCACCGACAAGACGCTAGCCGAACTCATCCGCGCGCTTGCCGTGGCGGGCTTCGCCTCCGCCAACATTATGGCGTTCTCGGTATCGGTATGGGCCGGCGCGGGGCCCGAGCTTCGCAACCTGTTTCATCTGCTCTCGGCGATAATCGCGCTGCCGGTCCTCCTCTATTCGGGCCGCATCTTCTACCGGTCCGCATGGGCAGCGCTTCGCCACGGCCGCACCAACATGGACGTGCCTATCTCGATCGGCGTATCGCTCGCCTTCGCCATGAGCCTCTACGACATGAGCAATGGCGGTCCGCATGCCTATTTCGACGCGACCGTCATGTTGATTTTCTTCCTGTTGATCGGACGGGCGCTTGACCATGTCATGCGGGCAAAGGCGCGCACGGCGGTTGGCGACCTCGCGAAACTCACGCCGCGCGGCGCAACGGTCGAGTATCAGGACGGAACCAGCGCCTATGTGCCGGTCGGTAAGATCGAGCCCGGCATGAATATCCTGGTCGCGGCCGGTGAAAGGGTGCCGGTCGACGGCCGGGTGCTCGCCGGCGCCTCTGAACTCGACCGTTCGCTGGTGACGGGCGAAAGCGCGCCGGTCGCCATCACAGCCGGCGCCATTGTCGAGGCCGGCACGCTGAACCTGACCGCCCCGCTCAGGCTCGAGGCGACCGCCACGGCAGACGATTCCTTCCTGGCGGAAATGGTTCGGCTGATGACGGCCGCAGAAGCCGGTCGCTCCGCCTATCGCCGCCTCGCCGACCGGGCAGCCGGCCTCTATGCACCGGTGGTGCACTCAGCGGCGCTCCTCTCCTTCCTCGGCTGGGCTTTCGCCACCGGAGACTACCACCGCGCCGCCACGGTCGCGGTCGCCGTGCTCATCATCACCTGCCCCTGCGCGCTTGGTCTCGCCGTGCCGATCGTGCAGGTGATCGCCGCAAGGCGGCTCTTCGAGCGCGGCATCATGGTCAAGGACGGAGCGGGGCTCGAACGCCTCGCCGAGGCCGACACGGTCGTCTTCGACAAGACCGGCACGCTGACGGCCGGACGCCCGGAACTTGTCGATCCTGACCGCGCCGATCCCGACGCGCTAAGCCTCGCAGCGGCGCTGGCCGTTCATTCGCGCCATCCCCAGTCGCTTGCGCTTGTCGCCGCCCATAGGGCGTGCGGCGGAACAAAACCGCATGCAACCGATATAAGGGAAATGCCGGGGCACGGCCTGGAAGCGCGGTTCGATGGGGCCGTCATTCGTCTCGGTCGTGCCGACTGGGCGCTCGACGATCCGGCAATGGTTTCAGTGCCGCTTCGCTATCCTTGCAGCGTCCTGTCGAGGGACGGATGCCTCGTTGCGACCTTCGCCTTCCACGAACGGCTACGGGCCGGCGCGAAGGAAGCGACAGGCGCGCTGAAGAATGCAGGGCTCGGCGTAGAAATCCTTTCAGGCGACCATGAAGCGGCTGTTCGGGATCTCGCCGATACAATCGGTGTCGAACGATTCGAAGCCGGCATCCGGCCTGACGGCAAGCTCGCCCGGCTCAAGGCACTGGCTGAAGCCGGGCACAAGACATTCATGATCGGCGACGGGCTCAACGACGCACCCGCGCTAACCGCGGCCCATGTTTCGATGGCTCCTTCCAGCGCTGTCGATGTCGGCCGCAACGCCGCCGATTTCGTCTTCACGCGCGACAGCCTCGAAGCGGTGCCTTTCGCCTTCGTCATCGCCAGACGCACCCGCCGGCTGATCCGGGAGAATTTCGCGCTCGCCGTCCTCTACAACGCGGTCGCGCTGCCCTTCGCGATCGCCGGCTTCGTCACGCCGCTTGCCGCCGCGCTCGCCATGTCGGGATCGTCACTGATCGTCGTAGCGAACGCCATGCGCCTCAACGGCAGGGCAAAGTCCTTCAAGCAGGCGCTGGACCGGCCTTCTCTCCAAGCCGCTCCTTCAAACGCCGCCACGCAGCCCGCAGAATGAGCATCCTCATCTATCTCATCCCCATATCGTTCGTGCTCGGCGCGGTGGGGCTCGGCGCGTTCTTATGGTCGATGAGAAGCGGTCAATATCAGGACCTCGACGGAGCCGCCGAGCGCGTCCTCTTCGATGACGAGGACGCGCCGGACTGACGTCGAGCCCAGATGCAATGGCCTTCTGTTACTTGGCGCTCGCGGCGTATTGCTTGAAAAGGTCCGCGAACTTCGCCTTCGCCTTGCCGGGCGTCTTGAAGGCCTTGGCCGCATCGAGATTGGTCGGCGTGCCGACGACGACGAGCGCGACCATCCCCATCGCATAATGCGGCTGGCACTTGACGCCGTACGCCCCGGGAACATCGAACTTGACGGTTATGTCCTGGCTGATCTTGCCGGTAAACGGCTTGGCGCCTGCCGGCATCATACCGTCGATGCTGGCGGCGTCATGTCCCTTGTCCGCCGCGACGAAATGGACACTGTCTCCGGGCTGGATGCGGACCAGGTCAGGCTCGAAAACGTAGGCGCCGCTGGCGCCGTGATTGAGCATCTTGACCTCGACCTCGGCCGCCTGCGCACCGCCGATCACCGTCAATGCCAGGGCGCCGGCCGCGATTGCCACGAATGAATAACGCATTTTCTTTTCCTTTCATACGCCGCCCGGGATGAGCGGTGTGGGGGCCTTCAGGCGTCTCCCTCTCCTGGTTCAGGGCTAAAGAAACGAAGCTTGTCGGAGGTGCCGTTCAGTTGGTCCGCGTCAGGCAGCGGCGGCTTCTTCCGCGTGATGTTGGGCCATTTGTCCGCGTATTCATGGTTGAGCCGCAGCCAGTCCGCCCCGACCGTCGGGTCGGTATCCGGGAAGATCGCCTCGGCCGGACACTCGGGAACGCACACGCCGCAATCGATGCACTCGTCGGGGTGGATGACGAGCATGTTCTCGCCTTCGTAGAAGCAATCGACCGGGCAGACTTCGACGCAATCGGTGAACTTGCATTTGATGCAATTGTCGGTGACCACATATGTCATTGGATGCCCAGTGGGGTTGTGCAGTCGTCGCGCGCAAAAGAAATATTTTCAATGCGTCTTTTTGTCGGGACGATACCGTCACGACGCCGCGTCTTACGCGGCGGCCTGATCCACCTTGGCCGCCCGTCGCCCGCGCGGAAGCTTTGCGGCTCTCGCGGCGGCAAGAGCCATCCACTCGTTCAGAAGGCCCTGATCCTCTTTCGAAAAGCGGGCACGAAGCTTCATCGCCTCGAAGGAATCACCCGGATGGCACCGATCATAGTCGGAGGCGACCAGCGACTCGTAGTAGGCGAGCAACTCCCGGTCCTCGGGGCCGATTTCCTGCCGCACGCCATTCGCGGCCATCCGGAACCTCTCCATCACCACTTCCGTCATTTCTCTCACCTCGTCCATTAGAGGCCGCTTCGTTCCGCCGACATCCGGACATGCCCGAAAGCGCGCCAGGAACGCCGTTACGTTGGCTGTCTCCATAACTCTTAAAAGATATATTGACAATGTATCTTTTAGGATCGACACTCGTTCGGTGAGCTTCACGATAACCGCCTAAGCACCGCCGGCGGGGCCCGACCGGCGAAACCGACACCTCTTCAAACGAAGGAGAAAGCCCTATGACCGAAGCATCAAGTGGCGCCGAGATCATCGACGTCCGCAGCCTCATTCCCGCCCAGCGGCACGCGAAGATCTTCCAGCTCGTCGATGCATTGCAACCGGGCGCGTCGTTCATTCTCGTCAACGATCACGATCCCAAGCCGCTCTATTATCAACTCGAGGCCGAATACCCCAACCAGTATTCCTGGACCTATGTCGAGCGGGGGCCGCAGGTCTGGCGCGTCGAGATCGGCAAGCACGCCAAGGCCGCATAATTCGTTTCATTCGCGGCGCCGGTCCGGCCGGCGCCGCTCTTCCGGGTTGCCGTTATGATCGGTGTCTCACTCTCGCGCTGGACCATGGCCTATTTCGCCGTGGCGATTATCTCGCTCCTTCTGGGCGAGGTGCTCATGGTTGCCGGCTATGGCTTTCCAGCCGTCCCCATTCAGGCGCCGCAGACACTTGTTCTTGTTCATCTTATCGCAATCGGCTGGCTGAGCCTCCTCCTGTGCGGCGCGCTCTTCCAATTCGTCCCTGTCCTTGTCGCGCGCTCCCTTTACAGCAACACGCTGCCGCTCCCGACACTGCTATTCCTGCTGGCGGGGCTCGGCGCATTGCTCGCCGGCTTCCTCCAACTCGCCGGCGCGATCGATTTCGCACCTTCGCTGCTTCCTTATGGCGCCATCTCGCTCGCGATCGGCTTTGCGCTTGTCCTCTACAATCTCGGCCGCACGCTCTGGCAGGCGCGTCCGCTGCCGCTGCAAGCACGTTTCGTCGCGGTGGCGCTCATTTGCCTGGCGGCAACCGTCACACTTGGCGCGATATTCAGCTTTGTCTTCGGCACGACGGTGCATTCGGACGCGCTTCTTGCGATTGCCGGTTACGGGCTTCCCCTCCATGTCTCGGCCGGCCTTGGCGGCTGGCTTACCTTGGCGGCGATCGGCGTGAGCTATCGCCTGCTCGCGATGTTCATGCTGGCGCCCGAACTGAACGGGCGGAGACCGCAAGCCGTCTTCTGGCTCGGCACCAGCGCGCTTGCCGTAGCCATATTGGGCGGCCTCGCATCGCTGCTTGGCAATATGTCCGTTTTTCCCGCGCTTCTTCTAGGCGGCGCCCTCGGCGCAGTCGCGATCGCGCTCTACCTCGCCGATGCCGTCCATCTCTACCGGGCCCGCAAGCGCCGCATCATCGAACTGAACAGCCGAATGGCCGCGTTCGCTCTCGCTTCCCTTGCAGCGTCCATCGTTCTGGCGGCCGCACTGCTCGCTCTTGGCAGATTCGCCGAACAGGTAGGCGCACTCGTCTTCCTCGTCGCCTTTGGGTGGCTGGGCGGGCTCGGCCTCGCCAAATTGTACAAGATCGTCGCCTTCCTCACATGGCTCGAATGCTACGGTCCCGTCCTCGGCAAGATGGCGACGCCGCGAGTGCAGGACCTCGTGGTCGAGGCGCGGGCGCGCAACTGGTTCGTCGTCTATTACCTCGCGGTCTGGGGTGCCACCCTTGCTCTCCTGGTCGGCCAGCCCGTCCCTTTCCGGTTCGCCGCCGCCATCATGACCGTCGCCACCTTGGCGATTGCCGCGCAACTCGTACGCACCCGGCTTCTGTCGAATATAACGGCCGCCGCTCGCCTGCCCGAAGGCGTCGGCCGGCCGCATCTCCTCGTGTGCATGCCAAGCCCCAACCGATGACAAGGAGGATTTCCTCATGACCGAGACTTTTGCAGAACTGGACGTTCGCCCGATCCTTCGCGAGGGTGGCGAGCCCTTCGGGAAAATCATGGAGGCCGTTCAGACACTCGCGCCGGATCAGGGCCTGCGCCTCTACGCCACGTTCAAGCCCGTTCCGCTGTTCCACGTCCTCGGCAGCAAGGGCTTCAGCTATGAGGCGAACGAACTCGACGGCGGCGACTGGGAGGTGCTGTTCCGGCGCTCGGGCACCACGGCGCCCGCCGAACCGGTTGCCGTGGCCGCCGCATCGGACGCGGCGGGATGGCCCGAGCCAGTTGAGCAGATGGACAATCGCGACCTCGACCCGCCCGAACCAATGGTCCGCATCCTGGCCGCGCTGGAGAAAATGGAACAGGGGCAGGTTTTGTCGGCGCTTCTTTGCCGTGAGCCGATCTTCCTTCTGCCGGAACTGGGGAAACGCGGCCATGCATGGCGCGGAGCCTTCGAGCCGGACGGCACAACCTACAAGATCCTAATACGTATCGGTGGACACCGGGACGCCGCGGCCTGACGGGCTCCATCGTCCTCATGCCTTAAGGAACCGAAATGTTCATCCAGACCGAAGCCACGGCCGATCCGGCCACCTTGAAATTCCTGCCCGGCAGGGAAGTACTTTCCGACGGGCCGCTCGATATGGCCGACGGAGCCGCGGCCGCCCGTTCGCCGCTTGCCGCTCATCTCTTCGAAATCCCCGGCGTGACAGCGCTTTCCTTCGGGCTCGACTACATCACCGTCACGAAAGACGGCGGCGACTGGCAGCATCTCAAGCCGGCGCTGCTCGGCGTGATCATGGAGCATTTCATGTCGGGCGCACCGGTTCTTTCGGAACCGGCAAAGGCCACGGCCAACCGCGCTTCGGCGACCCGGGGCCCGCTGGCGCAAAAAGTCACGGATGCGCTGCGGCTCGTCATCGATCCGGAACTCGGCTACAACATCGTCGATCTCGGGCTGGTCTACGACGTCAGGACGGAAGGTCATGACGTCGACATCATCATGACCACGACGACGCGCGGCTGTCCGGCGACGAACTACCTCAAGGAAGGCGCGAACGACGCGGCATGGTCCGTGGAGGGTGTCGAAGCGGTTGAGGTCAATCTCACCTACGACCCGCCATGGGCGCCCGAGATGATGAGCCCCGAGGCGAAGGGCCATTTCGGCATCATGGATTGAGGCGCCCCATGTCCGACAATAGCCCCTCCGCCATCGTCCAAAGTCCCGCGCGCCCGACAGCCGAACTGTGCGAAATCCTCGTAGCAGGTCTCAAGGCGCTTGCCGAAGCCGGCGAGCCGGAAGCGGCCTGCAAGCTAGCCGGACGTGCCTGCGCAACATTGCGCAAGGAAAACCCGGAACAATGGAGCCGGTTCAACAAGCTGTTGCACCGACTGAGCCCAATAACGGGTTCTCCCGCCGAGTAGAGACGGCACCCGGCTTACGCCGGCACTGCCAATTCGTCAGAACGGAATCTCATCGTCGAGGTCGCGCGAGAACCCGCCGCCTTCGCCGCTGCCACGGTTACCTGGACCGGACTGGCCGAAATCGGAACCGCCCCTGCCCTGTTCGCCGCCGCCATAGTTCTGGCCGCCGCCGCTGTAGCCGACCTGTCCCTCGCCGCCCTGGCCCCGTGAATCGAGCATCTGAAGCTCGCCGCGGAACTTCTGCAGCACCACTTCGGTCGAATAGCGCTCCTGCCCCGACTGGTCCTGCCATTTGCGTGTCTGCAACTGGCCTTCGATATAAACCTTCATGCCCTTCTTGAGGTATTGCTCGGCGACCTTGGCGAGGTTGTCGTTGAAGATGACGACCCGGTGCCATTCGGTACGTTCCTGCCGATCGCCGCTGTTCCGGTCGCGCCAGGTCTCAGTCGTGGCCACTCTCAGATTGACGACCGGATCGCCGGAATTCAGCCGGCGGATCTCGGGATCGGCGCCCAGATTGCCGACCAGTATGACCTTGTTCACGCTACCCGCCATGACGCTTCTCCACGCTTGTCCGAAACCGAGCCTTCTTCGCACCGACAGGCCGGCGAGTCGATGCGACGGCCCGCGCCCGTCCACAGTTCATTTCTGTTCTATATTTGTTCTACAAAACCTCTTCCCGACAGTCAAGCCAAGGAACGATACCGCGATAAAGAACTTCCTCTCGTCGCTCGAAATCTTACCCCAATCGGGGGCATTCCGCAGGCTCGCATCGGTCACGATACAGCCTTGCAAGCATCGCGTTCATCGATTGCATATTATCGGCATACGTGCGCAAATTCCTTTGAATCGAACAATGGTTCGTGTACAACCGCCACTCGTCTCATGGGGGGAACCAACCTCGCTGGCCCGCGCTTCGACGCGGCGCCGACGATGTTGAGGTAGCCAAGACAGCAGCGGACATCTTGCCCAATGCCTTCCTCAGTGCGGCGCCTGCTGTGCGGCGGGAAGGGCGGGGCAATGACTCAGGATCGATCGCATCAACGCGGCCAATCTCGGCTGGTGGAACGCTATTCTCTGGCATTGCTCGGCGTGACATCGACGCCTGTGCGCCAGATGGCGCGGGCGATTTGGAGCAGTCATCACAGATTTGCAACGATGCGCCCTACGAGCGCGATCAGCGCGCTGCGCTTGTGCCTCACGTTGTTCGCGCTGGTGATATTACTGCCGAGCGCCGCGAACGCCGCCTGCACCACTATGAGCGTGCCCGGCGCGAATACCACGCCGTCGACCAACCCGATGGTATCCGGCGGCACGATCGCCATCGACGCCACGTCGTGCCAAGGCGTCGCCGGCTTTGGCATTGGGGATATCACGACACCGGCAAGCCACGGCACGGCGACGATCACCAACCATGCCGCCTCGCAGATCAGCTATAGCAATAACGGTGACGGCGCCACGACGGACACTTTCGCGTTCGACGACGGCACGGGCACCAACAACGTTACCGTGACGGTGCACATTGCCGCGAAGACCTCGTCCATCACCATCTCGCCATCGACCATGCCTTCGGGCACCGTGGCGGTCGCCTATCCCATTCAAACCTTGAGCGCATCCGGCGGGACCACGCCATATACCTTCTCCGTCAGCAGTGGTTCCCCGCCTCCCGGCCTGACACTCAGCGGCAATACCATTTCCGGTACGCCCACCACGCAGGGCACCTATTCGTTCGCGATCACAGCGACCGATAACGCAAGCACTACCGGTACGGCGAGCTATTCGATCTCGATCGGGCCAGCTAGCGTCAACGTCACCAACACGCCCGCGGATGCGGTCGTCAATTCCCCCTATTCCTTCACCCTGACCGCGTCCGGAGGAACACCTCCCTACACCTATACGATGGACAGCGGCACCACGCCTCCGCCTGGTCTATCCTTGACGCCCGATGGCACAATCAGCGGCACGCCAACCGCGACGGGCACCACAAACTTCACCGTACGCGTGACGGACAGCAGCCTGCCGAGCCATTTCTTCTCGGCCAACAATCTATCCATCACCGTGCAGAACATGCCGCCCCCTGTCGCCAATGCGGTCAGCGCGACGGTGGCTTACGACAGCACCAACAACCCGATCACACTGAGCATTACCGGCACGCCGACGTCGGTGGCCGTCGGCACCCAGGCCACCCACGGCACGGCGACCGCCAGCGGCACCTCGATCACCTACACGCCGACCGTCGGCTATGCCGGCCCCGACAGCTTCACCTACACCGCCACCAACAGCGTCGGGACGTCCTCGCCCGCCACGGTGACGATCACGGTTTCGCCGCCGACCGTCACCTACACGCCGGCCAATCCGCCGGCCGGTATCGTCAGCGTCGCTTACAACCAGTCGATCGCGGGCGCGAGCGGCGGCACGGCGCCCTATACCTATGCCCGGGCCTCGGGTTCTTATCCGCCTGGTGTCACGCTCGCCGCCAACGGCACGCTGAGCGGCACGCCGACCGCTGCGGGGACATTCAACTTCACGGTCAGGGCCACGGACAGTTCAACCGGAACGGGTCCGTTTTCATCGGCTCCCGCCAATGTGACGGTGACCATCAACGTCCAGGCGCCGGTGGCCAATCCCCTCAGCGCGACCATAGGCTATGGCAGCACCAACAACCCGATCACACTTGACGTTACCGGCGGTGCGCCGACGTCGGTGGCCGTCGGCACGCAGGCCACCCATGGCACAGCCACGGCCAGCGGCACCTCGATCAAATATGCGCCGACCGCCGGTTACGCGGGTCCGGACAGCTTCACCTACACCGCAACGAACGCCGGCGGTACGTCCGCTCCGGCGACCGTGACGATCACGGTGTCGCCGCCGACCATCACCTACACGCCCGCCAATCCGCCGGCCGGCACTGTCAACGTCGCTTACAGTCAGTCCATCGCGGGAGCGAGCGGCGGCACGGCACCCTATACCTATACCGTTGCTAGCGGTACCTGGCCAGCCGGGCTGACGCTGACTGCCAATGGAACACTGAGCGGTACTCCGAGCGCGGCCGGGACATTCGCCTTCAAGGTCGTGGCGGCTGACAGCTCGACTGGCACAGGACCGTTTTCGTCGGCGCCGGCAGACGTGACAGTAACGATCAAAGTCCAGCCGCCAGTTGCGAACCCGGCCAACGCGACCGTGGCTTACAACAGCGCCAACAACCCGATCACACTTGACGTTGCCGGCGGTGCGCCGACGTCGGTGGCCGTTGGTACACAGGCCACCCATGGCACAGCCACGGCCAGCGGCACCTCGATCACCTATACACCGGCCTCCGGTTATTTCGGGCCGGACAGCTTCACCTACACCGCCACCAACGCCAGCGGCACGTCCGTGCCGGCGACAGTGACGATCACAGTGTCGCCGCCCGCGGCGCCGACGACGGCAGCGAAATCCGTGACCGCTCCCTACAACACCGTGGCGAGCATCGACCTGTCCGGCTCGATTACCGGCGTGGACATCTCCTCTGTCGCGGTCGCCAGCGCGCCCAGCCATGGGACCGCGACGGTATCGGGCGAGACGGTGGCCTACACCCCCTCCTCCACGTTCTATGGCGGCACCGACACTTTCACCTACACCGCGACCAATCCGGGCGGCACGTCGGCCCCCGCCACCGTCACTATCACTGTCGGCGCGCCGTCGGCGCCGGCGGCCGCTGCGAAAGCGGTGGGGACGCCTTATAATACCGTGGCGAGCATCGACCTGTCGGGCTCGATCACCGGCGTGGACATCACCTCTGTCGTGGTCGCCAGCGCCCCCGGCCATGGGACCGCGACGGTATCGGGCGAGACGGTGACCTATACCCCCTCCTCCACGTTCTATGGCGGCACCGACACTTTCACCTACACCGCCACCAATCCGGGCGGCACGTCGGCCCCCGCCACCGTCACTATCACAGTCGGCGTGCCGTCGGCGCCGGCGGCCGCCGCGAAGGCGGTGATGACGCCTTTCAACACCGCTGCGACTATCGACCTGTCGGGCTCGATCACCGGCGTGAATGTCACCTCCGTCGCGATCGGCACGCCGCCGGCACATGGCACCGCTTCGGTGTCCGGCGAGACAGTGACCTACACGCCATCCTCGACCTTCTATGGCGGCACCGATACTTTCACCTACACGGCGACCAATCCGGGCGGCACATCGGCGCCTGCCACAGTGACTGTCACCGTTGGCGCCCCGCCAGCACCGACCGTGGCGGCGAAATCTGTCACGACGCCTTACAACACTCCGGCGAGCATCGACCTGTCCGGCTCGATCACCGGCGTGGGCGTCACCTCCATCACGGTCGCCAGCGCCCCTAGCCACGGAACAACGGCGGTCTCGGGGACGACGGTGACCTATACGCCGGCCGCGAGCTTTTTCGGCGGTAGCGACAGCTTCACCTACACGGCGGCCAATGCGGGCGGCACTTCGGCTCCCGCCACCGTGACAATCACCGTGCAGGCAAGGCCGCCTCTTGTCTTCGCACCGGCAGCGGGCTCCCTGCCCGGAGCGACCGCGGGCTCAAACTACTCGACGACGATCGCAGCTTCGAATGGTACGGCGCCCTACACCTATATGGTGACCGCCGGATCCTTGCCTTCCGGGCTGACATTCAATTCTTCGACCGGCCAGATCAGCGGCGTGCCGACGGCGCTAAGCAATGCGAGCTTCACGGTAACGGTAACCGATCAACTGGGCTTTAGCGGAACCGCCGCGTATACCCTCAAGGTTTCAGCTCCGGCGATTGTCGCCCCCTCGCTTGGCGCTTCGGCAACCGCTGGCAGAACCGCCACTGTCGATCTCACCTCGACCGCAACAGGCGGGCCATTCACCGGGGCGACCCTGGTCTCGCTCTCGCCCTCGTCGGCGGGAACGGCCGTCATCACGCTCGGTGACACGGCCGACGCGAGCGGGATGGTCATGGCATCGCTGATGGCGAGCGGTCATTACAAACTCAAATTCACCCCGTCCGCCACCTTCTCCGGCACTGCGGTTGCGACCTACACGCTCTCGAACGCCTACGCGACCTCGGCTCCGGCGACGGTCACGTTCTCGGTTACCGCATTGCCCGATCCGACGATGGATCCGGACGTGGCGGGTGTCGCGAACGCGGAAGTCGAAGCGACAAAGCGCTTTGCGCAAATGGAGATCGACAATTTCAACAGTCATCTCGAACAACTGCATCATGGCGGATGTCTCACCAACAGTTGGGGGATAAATCTGAGCGACAATCGTCAAAGCACCCAGGAACAGCGGGAACAGGACGATCTCAATCAGAACCCCGGCCAGATCCCCGGCTTGTCGGAAGAAGGGGCCTCACAGGGCGGCCTGTCTGGCGGGTCCACGGGCAAAGGCAGGAAAAACGGGCATCATCAAAAGACGGCCGATCACAGCAACGACGCCTGCTCTCCTATGCGGACGGCTCTCTCGCCTTCTGGACGGCGGGTTCGGTCAATTTCGGCTCGACCGATTTCACCGACGACAGCAAGAATTTCGACTTCACGACCTTCGGCATCAGCGCCGGAATGGACTACAAGTTCAGCGATCGCTTTGTTGCCGGCATCGGCTACGATCAGAGCTTCATCAGCGATGATGGAACGCGCACAAATGGTCTTGCCTACAGCGCGGCGATCTATGGAAGCTTCCATCCTTCAAACGGCGTCTTTGTCGACGGGGTAGCGGGCTATGGCTGGCTTCACTTCAACTCCAGGCGTTTCGACTCGTCGTCCGGCGATATCTTCGACGGCTCGCGTGACGGACGGCAGGTTTATGGATCGCTGACGGCGGGCTACGAGACGAAGCTGGGCGGCTTTTTCATATCGCCATATGCACGGCTGAGCGCTTCGCACAGCAACCTCGACGCCTTCAGCGAAGACAGCACCGAATGGTCGGCAATCCGATACGGGAGCCAATCCATCGATATGCTGACCGGCATCGTCGGACTGCGGCTCGCCTATGAGATTCCGACGGACTGGGGCAGCATGACACCCAAGCTGCGCCTTGAGTACGGGCACGATTTCGCCAGCGGGAGCAGCCTTGCACTGTCCTACGCGAACATCACCGGCAGCCCGTCCTACCTTCTGAAGACGGCCGACACCGCTCGCGACTACGCTACCATCACTTTCGGGACCGATATGCGGATTGGTACGGGATGGACCTTCGGCGCCGACTATGGCTTCACCGTCGATGGGCAAGACGGTGTTGGTCCTGAGCAGATCCAATTACAGGTTGCGGGAAAATTCTGAGGGCAACAAGGCACCGCCAATCGCGACAACTCTTGGACAGCTACGCCGAAAAAGGCGAGCTTATCCAGCTTTCCCGCTGATCTCCTTAGCCTGACAGGCAAGCTTGACCTGCGGGTTCGGCCAAGCCGGCACACCAAATAAGCCCTTGCTTATCTGATAAGCGCATGCTTATTTATTTCCATGAACGAAGCCGAATCGGAAGTCTTTCGTGCGCTCGCCGACCCGACGCGTCGAGCCGTCTATCAGCGTCTTGCCGATCGCGAGATGAGTGTATCGGAGCTGCGCAAGGGGCTTGAAGTCTCGCAGCCTGCGGTATCGCAGCATCTTGCCGTGCTGCGCGGTGCGGGACTGGTATGCGAACGCCGGGAGGGCAGGTTCTCCTATTATCGGGTCGAACCCGCCGGCCTCGCGCCGCTGATCGACTGGGTCGCGCGCTACCAGGCTTTCTGGCCCGAACGCGTGGAGAAACTGAAGGAAGTTCTGAAGGAGATGGACCAATGAATAGTAACGATCGTGAAGACGAGGTCCGCTTCGAAACCGAACTGGACGCGTCGCCGGAGAAGGTGTGGCGCGCTCTGACCGTGCCTGAAATCGTCGAACGCTGGTTGGCGCCGAACGACATCCGGCCGGAAGAAGGCCACGCCTTCAGCCTGCAGGATGAGGACCACGCCATCGAGTGTGAGATCGTCGATGCGAAACCACCGTACATACTCAGCTATTCCTGGCGCGAAGAAGGTGGCCCGGACAGCCTGGTGCGTTTCCATCTTGCGGGCACCGAAGCCGGCGGCACGCGCCTGACCATCGTCCATAGCGGCCTCGCCCGCCCTGCCCTGCCGACGCTGCGTGTCGCCGGTGTCTCCGGCATGCGCATGTCGCTCGGTGCGGAACGGTCGGGCATGCGGATGATCGCCGCGAACGCGCCAGTGACGGCGCTTGCGGCCTGAGGAGAGAGCCATGTCCAACAATCTCGTGCCGATGGTGATCGAGCAGTCGAGCCGCGGCGAGCGCGCCTTCGATATCTTTTCCCGGCTGCTGCGCGAGCGCATCATCTTCGTCAACGGCCCGATCGAGGACGATATGGCGGCGCTGGTCTGCGCCCAGTTGCTGTCATTGGAGTCGGACAATCCGAACAAGGAAGTGGCCCTCTACATCAACTCGCCCGGCGGCATGGTCACCAGCGGCTTCGCCATCTACGACACGATGCGCTACATCAAATGCCCGGTCTCGACCGTCTGCATCGGAACGGCGCGCTCGATGGCGTCTTTCCTGCTGATGGCGGGAACGCCCGGCCGCCGCATCGCGCTGCCCAATTCCAGCGTCGTCGTCCACCAGCCGCTCGGTGGCTTCCAGGGCCAGGCGTCCGATATCGAACGCCATGCCGAGGACATCGTTAAGACCAAGAAGCGGATGATTGCGCTCTATGCGAAGCATTGCGGGCGCAGCGTCGAGGAAGTCGAACGAACGCTCGACCGGGACTACTTCATGACCGCCGAAGAAGCGAAGGCGTGGGGCCTGGTCGACCATGTCTACGACACGAGGGATGACAACCTCGCGGCGTGAACTGCGGCAATGGATTTATGGGAGCTACCGTGCGTCCTTCGAGGCTCGCTTCGCTCGCACCTCAGGATGAGGGAGGATAGTGCTGACGCTCCAGCACCAATTTCTGAGGTCCGCTAAGTCCCACTAGATTGCCCGAGTTTCAATATGCCGGATGGGGTGTTTCAGAATTGGGGATGAAGACCACCATCCTCTCTCATCCTGAGGTGCGAGCGAAGCGAGCCTCGAAGGACGCACAGCCAAACCTGCCGCAGCTTCGGTCTACAAAAACTCGGCCCCGCCGCCGGTTTCACCCGGTCGCGCGGGGCTCTTGTGGTTTGACCATCATTCGCCGGCCATCCTGCCGGTGTTAACTCTCGGATGCGTCGCGGTGTTCAGCCGCCGATCCGACCAATAGTCTCTACGATGTGGGGGATATCGACAGCCGACTCAACGCCCTCGGCTTTACCCTTGGGGCGCGGCCTAAGCCTGCCGCGGCTCTGCGCTTCGGCAGAGCCGAAGGAGACTGTCCGGTGGATTCATGCCTCGCTCCTCTGTCCGTTGCGTCAACGTCCATCGATGCCCGGTCCACGCGGCTTGCGGCGCCTCGCAAGGTCCGGATGACGGCGAACCGCATCAATCGAGACACCCTTATTCTGGTGCCGATCACCCGCTTCGTCAAACTCTTCGGCTAATATTACAGCGAATGTGATCAGGCTTGCGGTCTTAAAGCTCCTGCCATAATGGTGTCAGCAGCCCGTTCGGCCTTTGTTCTTCGCGCTTGCCCCTTCCCGCGCAAAGGGGATAAACCTTGGCAGGAGCGTGGCGCGCGGCTCGACGCGGCAGCAAAAATACCTACATGAGGACTGGCCGGCTTCCCACCCGGCCATCCCGACATCCCGGACGAGAAAGCGGCAGCATGGCCGAGCATAAGATGATTTCGGTTCGCGGCGCCCGCGAGCACAATCTGAAAAACGTCGATCTCGACATCCCCCGCGACAGCCTGACCGTGATGACCGGCCTGTCGGGCTCGGGCAAATCCTCGCTCGCCTTCGACACGATCTATGCCGAGGGCCAGCGCCGCTATGTCGAGAGCCTGTCGGCCTATGCGCGGCAGTTCCTCGAGATGATGCAGAAGCCGGACGTCGACCAGATCGACGGTCTCTCGCCGGCCATCTCCATCGAGCAGAAGACGACCTCGCGCAATCCGCGCTCGACCGTCGGCACGGTCACCGAGATCTACGACTATATGCGGCTTCTCTTCGCCCGCGTCGGCATCCCCTATTCGCCGGCAACCGGCCTGCCGATCGAGAGCCAGACCGTCAGCCAGATGGTCGATCGCGTGCTAGCGCTGCCGGAAGGCACGCGGCTTTATCTCACCGCGCCGATCGTCCGCGGCCGCAAGGGCGAATACAGGAAGGAACTCGCCGAGCTGCAGAAGAAGGGCTTCCAGCGCGTCAAGGTCGACGGCACCTTCTACGAGATCGCCGACGTGCCGGCGCTCGACAAGAAATACAAGCACGACATCGACGTGGTCGTCGACCGGCTCGTCGTCCGCCCGGACATCGCCACACGCCTGGCGGATTCGCTGGAAACGGCGCTGAGGCTCGCCGACGGGCTCGCCATCGCCGAAATGGCCGATAGGCCGCTGCCGCCCGAGGAAACGGCGGAAGGCGGCGCCGCCAACAAGTCGAAGAACGAGACGCATGAGCGGCTTCTCTTCTCGGAGAAATTTGCCTGCCCCGTCTCAGGCTTCACCATCCCCGAGATCGAGCCGCGGCTCTTCTCCTTCAACAATCCCGCCGGCGCCTGCCCGACCTGCGACGGGCTCGGCAGCCAGCGCGCCATCGACGCGATGCTGATCGTTCCGGACGAGAACCTGACGCTGCGGGGCGGCGCCGTCGCGCCATGGGCGAAATCGACTTCGCCCTACTATACGCAGACGCTGGAAGCGCTCGGCGCCGCCTACGGCTTCAAGATCGGCGACAAGTGGAAGGACATTCCGCAGGAGGGCAAGGACGCCATCCTGAACGGCACCGGCGAGCGGCAGGTGTCGTTCAACTACGATGACGGCTTGCGCGCCTACAAGACGACCAAGACCTTCGAGGGCGTGATCCCGAATCTCGAACGTCGCTGGAAGGAGACGGATTCGGCCTGGATGCGCGAGGAGATCGAGCGCTTCATGTCGGAGACGCCCTGCCCCGCCTGCCACGGTTTTCGCCTCAAGCCCGAGGCGCTGGCGGTAAAAATCGCCGGCCTGCATATCGGCGAGGTCACCGCCATGTCGATCCGCAAGGCGAATGCCTGGTTCGCCGACCTGCCCGGCCAGCTCACGGCCAAGCAGAACGAGATCGCCGCGCGCATCCTGAAGGAAATCCGCGAGCGCCTGCGCTTCCTCAACGATGTCGGCCTCGACTACCTCACGCTGTCGCGCAATTCCGGCACGCTGTCGGGCGGCGAGAGCCAGCGCATAAGGCTCGCCTCGCAGATCGGCTCCGGCCTGACCGGCGTGCTCTACGTGCTCGACGAGCCGTCCATCGGCCTGCACCAGCGCGACAACGCCCGTCTGCTCGACACGCTGAAGCACCTGCGCGACATCGGCAACACGGTGATCGTGGTCGAGCATGACGAGGACGCCATCCTGACCGCCGACCATGTCTTCGACATCGGCCCGGCCGCCGGCATCCATGGCGGCCGCGTGGTGGCGGCAGGCACGCCGGCCGAGATCATGGCCAATCCCGCTTCGCTGACCGGCCAGTATCTTTCCGGCGCGCGCGAGATCCCAATCCCGACCGAAAGGCGGCCGCTCAAGAAGAAGCGCATCCGGATTGTCGGCGCGCGCGGCAACAATCTGCGGAACATCACCGCCGAAATCCCGCTCGGCACCTTCGCCTGCGTCACCGGCGTTTCGGGCGGCGGCAAGTCGACGCTCCTGATCGAGACGCTGTTCAAGGCCGCCTCGCGCCGCATCATGGGTTCGCGCGAGCATCCGGCCGAGCACGACCGCATCGAGGGTCTGGAGTTTTTGGACAAGGTGATCGACATCGACCAGTCGCCCATCGGCCGCACGCCGCGCAGCAACCCGGCCACCTATACCGGCGCTTTCACCCCGATCCGCGACTGGTTCGCCGGCCTGCCGGAAGCGAAGGCGCGCGGCTACCAGCCCGGCCGCTTCTCCTTCAACGTCAAGGGCGGCCGCTGCGAGGCCTGCCAGGGCGACGGCGTCATCAAGATCGAGATGCACTTCCTGCCCGACGTCTACGTCACCTGCGACGTCTGCCACGGCAAGCGCTACAACCGCGAGACGCTGGAGGTCCTGTTCAAGGGCAAGTCGATCGCCGACGTGCTCGACATGACGGTGGAGGAAGCGGCCGAATTCTTCGCCGCCGTGCCGGCGGTGCGCGACAAGATGCAGACGCTGGCCAAGGTCGGCCTCGGCTACATCCATGTCGGCCAGCAGGCGACGACGCTTTCGGGCGGCGAGGCGCAGCGGATAAAACTCGCCAAGGAACTGTCGCGCAAGGCCACCGGCAAGACGCTCTACATCCTCGACGAGCCGACCACCGGTCTGCATTTCCACGACGTGGCCAAGCTTCTCGAAGTGCTGCACGAGCTGGTTGACCAGGGCAACACGGTCGCCGTGATCGAGCACAACCTGGAAGTCATCAAGACCGCCGACTGGATCCTCGACCTCGGCCCCGAAGGCGGCGACGGCGGCGGCGAACTGGTCGCCTCCGGCACGCCCGAGGACGTGATGGCGGAGAAGCGCAGCTATACGGGGCAGTTTTTGAAGGAACTGATGGAGCGTCGGCCGGGGAGGAAGAGAGAGGCGGCGGAGTAAGGCTGACGGCACATCGCTAGTCGCGGCTCATCCTCGGGCTGGGCGCGGGGGGTCCATCCTGACCGGCTACACCCCGGCCGCCTCTTGTTTAGCTATATGCCCGTTCCCATCTAGATGGGCTGCTCTGCGGGGCGGATACTTGCGCTATGTTTCAGGGAAGGAGAAAAACATGGGTGGCGCTAAGGCGGCAATGATGGAGCATGAAGAGAATCTAGCGATGGCTGCTTCCTACCTAGTGGCCATCGGAAGGTTGGAAAGCTGTGAGGCTCACGGCACCATTTTCGGCGGAGCTGCTTGGGACCTCGAAGATGACTTCTACAAACAGGTCATGAACGACCGGAACCGTGGCGCTAAGGGGCCGGTTCCATGGGCTGCCGATATGAAAGCCCGCGATTACACTGACCTCCTCAAGGAAGCCTATGAAAACCATCGAGGCGAAGCATGTTTCGCTTGTGAGAAAAATATGGCCGACTAATCTGAAATCAAACCTATGGGACGTCGAGCAATCGACGTCCCATTGTGTCACGCTGTCATACTCCTTTCGCAGGTCCACCAGTAAGCGCCTCAAGCCGTTTCATAAGCATGTCTTCCAAGGAGGTGAGATTCTTGTACTCAGGGCAGTTGTAGGCGGCGATGTCGAAATGGATTTTAGTTCCAGCCCTTCTGTACATCGTAACCCGCCTGCTTAGCGCGTGAGCGTATCCTATTTCGTAATACACGCTCGGCCTTTCGCCCGTGATGTCCGCTATCAAGAACTCCGCTGTTTTGATCTCGTCAAGTATGCGTTGGGTGATGATGTCTTCGTGCTCGATGTCATCGGCTCGGAGCGCCTTTATGCCGAAGCGTTTGAAGCACTCCTTTATCTTATTGCACGCATCTTCCAGTTCGGGATGCTCCGGCGAAATCCACATCAGTATGAACGCGGTATCTGGCCTAATGCCCGCCGCAACAGCCCCGGTACCGCCGACAAGAAGTTCCTTCCCCTCCGGTGGCTTTAAATCAGCAAGCTCCAAGCGGTCGACGAGCCCGTTGAACCACGAGGTGTAATCCTGTTTAGCCTTATCAGGGTCAGAAATGTCAGTAGTTTCGTGGGCCGGTTGAAGGCCAAGAACTGATCCCTCATCGTGCAGAACTTCAACATCACGCCAGCCGAAGTCACGAAACTTCAGTGCCGACCGCATCCCCTTTAGCGCGTGACCAGCTGCGCGTTCGTCCACCTCTGTCAGCAACGGCGAACGTCGGATGACAGGAGCGATCTGCTGGGCCAGTCCCGCTAAGCGCGAAGCCAAAGAATGAGCTTCTGCCTGCACCTCTGTAGGCAACTTGGACCAGTAGTCCACATATCTGTCTGAGTAATAGCTAAAGGGGCTATCGTCCTTGTCTTCTTTCCACTCCCCATTTTGCTTCAGGTAGTCACCAGCGTGACCAAAATACGCCATCGCATCGTGATACACTTGCGTTAGTTGTTCCATTATTGAATTCTGATCCATTATCCTGCCCGCGTTTATCGAAGGATGTACCGCCAAATACGCGCCATTTTTTTTAGACCTTCTTGTCGCGCGCCTCTATCGCAGCAAGTGCGTTCGGGGGAAGCGTGGCATAAACCTCATCAACGTGCTTCGGCTCGGAGATCATCTTTTCCGCTATCAAATTTAGCAGACTGAACAGGCTCTCGGCCGTTGCCTGATCATCACGGAGATCAATGCTTCCCGGATGAACGGCGTTGTTTCCGATTACACGGACGGCGTCCAACGCTTTCTGAATACGACTATCTAGTCCCGCCTTCACAAGCGCCGCGATATCGTCATTGATGTTCTTCCCCGGCTGGCCGAGCTCTCTACATAGCTTCTGAATGCAGAGGCGCACCAAGGCCGCTGCACCACGGGGCGAAAGGTCTAGGATCGTGCTGGCTTCATCGTAGTCGCGCCGAATTTCGTCCGGCAGATCGGGGTTTGCGGGCGGTGCTTCTCCTCGTTGGGGATACACCATTCTGTCGTAAATCCAGATGGAAATGTCGTCGCAATTGAAGCACTTGGAAACTTGAAAATTTTCAAATTGAATTCGGACATAGTCGCTGTCCGACAGTTCTTCTAAGAAGGGTGTTCCAGCTTTCCTCTTATCGCGCCACTTGATCATCATGGCGCGAAATTCCTTGTCCTCAATATCGGAAAAGTCGCGGTCATCGTCGCGAGAGATAAATGTCGGAAGAGGATAATCGTCTTTCCGCCCCTTCACGTAGGCGTCATACCAAAATTGCTTCGCGAGAGCGCCGCAATGAGGACAGTTGAACGCCGTTTCCCGTATCGAAGGTGACACATATTTCATTTGTTCGTCTTACCCCTCGCCGTAATGTGAAACGTGCAAATCAAGCAAAATTTCGCAAGGCGATCTACACCCACACCACCTCCACGCCCAACTCCCCCAACCACCTGTCCTTCGACACCAGCGTCAGCCCCTCTACCACCGCCTGAGCGGCCAGCATCCGGTCGAACGGATCGCGGTGCTCGCGGCCGTACGCCCCCGCCCGTATCGCGTGCCTGGCGGAGAGCGGGAGAAGGTCGAACCCCTCAGCCGCGATCACCTCCTCGAAGGCGCCGACCAGAGGCTCCACCTCCGGCCAGCGTCCCCGGTGATGCTTGTAGGACATTTCGTAGGCGGACACGGCGCTTGCGAATATCCGTGCATCCGGATCGGCAAGGATTTCTCGCACCGTGACCGGCAGGAGTTCGGGAAAATAGAGCCACCAGAACAGCGCGTGGGTATCGAGCAGAGCCCTCACCGGCCGCCGTCGTCCGAATATTTGCCTTCCCAGGCGTCTAGTTCATCATCCGTCAGCGGCTGGTCAAACAGGTCGGGCGGCAGGCTGCCGCGTAGATGCGCGAAGCGGCCGGCCACGCGCGGTTTCTTTTCCACTGGCACCACCTTTGCCACCGGCTTGCCATTCTTCATGATCGTGTATTCCCTGCCCTGCTCCACCGCCTCACGGAGGCCGCCGGCATCGTAACCGGCCGGCGTCTCTTCGCCAAAGCCGACGCGGCCGACCATATCGTCCCATTCTTGCGGGAAGCGCCGATAATAGGCGGCGATGTCATCCTTGTGGATATAATCATCCGGTGCGTGCTCCCACGGCTCCATCTCGACCGGCGGCAACACTTCGCCGCTCGTCCGCATTCGCACCAGCCGCACCGCCGGCTTGTTGCGGCGCGCGATGACGATCTCCTCGCCGGCCTCGGCGCGAGCGACGAGGTCGGAAAGCTGCGTCTTGGCGTCGTGCATGTTGATCGTGGCCATCCCTGCAATATAGCTAGGAACTTAGCTAAGATCAACGAAGGTTCGGTACCCTTCCCTTGTCCCACAGGGGGAGAAGGGACCCCCCGAACCCCTCACTCCCCCAGCATGGTGTCCGCAATGCTGTAGCAATGGCTCGCCTGGTAGGCGTTCCGCCCCCGGTTCATGTGCGTGAGGTTGAACGTGCGGATGGCGCGCAGGGCGCGGGGGTTCGCAATGAATTGGCGGATCGAGGCGGCGCCGCGCACCTTGACGACGAACATGTCGGCGCCGCGCGGGAAGAAATGGCTGACATTCTCCGGCGTCGCGACGCTCTGCTCGAGAAAGGACTCGTCCAGCCGGTCCGGCGTGGCCGAACCATCCGTGGTGAAATCCGACAGGTGCAGGATGAACCGGGCGCCGAGGTCGTCGTCCCGGGCATAGAGCGTGAAAAGCTCCATCCAGCTCGCATTGACGCGGATGAGCGGCTTGTCCGAGGTCGACGGCAGGCAGGAGACCGACCAGTAGGTGCGCTCTGTCCTGCGCGGGATCGGAATGCAGTTCGGACCGTATATTCCGAGGATCGCCAGCACTTCCTTTGCCTGCGGGCGACGAAGCAGTTTCTCGAACCGGACGGCATATTTGAAGCGGTGCTCCAGGGATTCCGAGCGCTCGCCCGCGTCCGGCAAGTCGGCCTTGCCCTCTATCCAAGCGCGCTGCTGCTCAGGATCGAGGAATTGCCGGATACCGGTGGTTCTGGGGCGAGAAGTCGTGGCCATGTCAGGCGCCCTGCGAAATTCGTGTTCGTATCATCCGCCGGATCCTGTTCCCGTTTAGGTGGTTGCGGCGGTTGATAGCGCATCAACGCGTTATATTTTGCAAGCGGAGGAACGGCCAGGGTCGTCGTCCTGGGGCAAGTGGAGCCCCCGGGTCTTGTCTTCGGCAAGCCCGAGGACAGGCTCCGCGGAACGCGACCCAGGGATCCATGCCGGAACCTTTGCCGAATAACGCAGCGGTCCGGAACCTTGGCGTTCGCGCCCGGCCGCTTTCGTTCGGGCATGGATCCCGGCTCTCGCCGCGCGGCCTGCGGCCGCTCGGCAGCGGCCGGGATGACGAAGCGCGTGATTTCCCTCGCCCCTTTTATCCACCCTCCTCCACCCAGCGCTAAAATCCCGCCGCCCTGAATGGGTCCGGAGGACGCTCGATGAACTGGGATGCTGCGATCGAGAAAAACCGGGAGGCACTGAAGCGCGTGCTGGCCATGCTCATCGCCATGGCGGGGCTGGCTGGCGTTGATCCCAAGTCCCCCTCCCCCTTGTGGGGGTCCGAAGGACGGGCGAGACAAGTGGCTCTCCCCGGCAAGGCTAGGGGTAGGGGTAATCGCCGTGTCTGGCCGTTGCGTCCCGGTCGCCCGCCCGGCCATCGCCCGGCCAATAGCGGGCCCCGCCACGAGGTCCACGAAATCCTTGACGTCACCCACGGCCTGGCGTTCTGGGCGCTGGAAAAACCCGACACCTCATGAACGCCCCACGGCTATGGGTATATGTCAGCAATGTTTCATTCCGGGTGGACAAGCGTCGTCCGCCCGCGCACCCTCGCGTCCGCATCAATTCGCCCCGTCGATTCAGGAGTAGCAGCGTGGCAAAATCTGGAACGATCCGCGCAGGCATGGGCGGCTGGACCTTCGAGCCATGGGATACGTCCTTCTATCCCGACAAGCTGCCGAAGGCGAAGCAGTTGCATCATGCCTCTCGGGCTGTGCCGACCATCGAGGTCAACGGCACCTATTATTCGACCTTCAAACCGGCCACTTTCGCCAAATGGGCGGGCGACGCGCCGGAAGGTTTTGTCTTCTCGCTGAAGGCTATCCGCTTTTCCACCAATCGCCGGGTGCTGGCGGAGGCGGGCGAATCCGTCGGGCGCTTCCTCGGCTCAGGCGTCTCCGAACTTGGCGACAAGCTCGGGCCGATCCTCTGGCAGTTCGCACCGACCAAGAAATTCGACCCCGACGATTTCGGCGCGTTCCTGGCGCTCTTGCCCGAGAAACAGGACGGCGTGAAGCTGCGCCACGCGGTCGAGGTGCGCAACGACTCCTTCGTCGTGCCGGAATTCGCCGCCCTCCTGCGCAAGCACGACGTCGCGGTGGTCTATGCCGACCATGAGAAATATCCGGCCATCGCCGACGTGACCGGCGATTTCGTCTATGCCCGCCTGCAGACCGGCTCCGACGACATCCCGACCTGCTATTCCGAAAAGGCGTTGGACGAATGGGCCGCACGGGCGAAGCTGTGGGCCGAGGGCAAGGCGCCCGACGATTTGCCGCTTGCCGATCCCTCGACGCATGCGCCAGTCAAGCCGCGCGACGTGTTCATCTATTTCATCACCTCGGGCAAGGTGCGCGCGCCGCACGGAGCGATGGCCTTCATGAAGCGGGTCGCCTAAACATGTCGCGGACCGGCGGTTGCGGCTCCGGGTCGGGACCTGGAAACGGCTCCGGGCGCGGCGGGATCGGATTCGGTATCGGGCGCGGCTGCGTGCCGGCCCGTTTCGGCGGCTCGCGGTTTTCGTCCGGATTGGGGTTCGGCTCCTCGTCGGGCAGTAAATCCGGGTCGGGCTCCTTGACGTCCGGCTTCCAGCTGGGCGGCGGAGGCGGTGTCGCAGGCGGATCGGGTGGGCGCGGATCGGGCATGGCCAACTCCTTTGGCCGCATAACGACGGTTCGACGAAGGGGTTCCGACGCGCCGAATTGTTACGGAAAGAGTTGAAGCTGGTGCTGGCGGCGGGGATCGAACCCGCACGGGCAAGGCCCGAGGGATTTTAAGTCCCTTGCGTCTACCAATTCCGCCACGCCAGCGCCGGGAAACGGGTAGACGAGGCGGGCGTCCCGATCAAGCCGCAAACGCACGCGCCGCGATGCGACGGATGAAGGCCACCGTCTGTTCCGGTAGCGCATGCTGCAGCATATGACCGATGCCGGAGACGATTTCGAGGTCGAGCCCCTTCACCTTGCCTTCCATGGCAAGGCCGTGCTGTTCGTAGTTCAGCACGCGGTCGGCGTCGCCGAAGAGGATGCCGACCGGCATCCGCAATTCGCCGTAGCGTGCCTGCAATCGCCGCAGATCGCGCCCCGAACTGCAGAAATCGGTCGAGGTCGCGTAGAAATGGCTGGGCCGCAGGCCGAGCATGGCGCCACCCGCCACCGCGTAGTCTTCCGGCGGCTGCTGCGGCCCGAAGACGAAGTCGAGCACGGCCGGCGCGTTCTTGATGGAGCGCGGCGCCGACACCGTCCAGGCGATCAGTCGCCGCTTCCGGGGCGAGGTGATGAAAAGCGGCCGGAACCCTTCCGGGATACCGCCGCCGAAATGGGTGAGTGGCGAGATCAGCGCCAGACCGGACACGTCGTCCGGATAGTCGAGCGCCGTCTGCAAGGCGATCGCTCCGCCGAGCGAGTGGCCGACGAGCAAGGGCTTCTCCAGCCCGAGCGTCTCGATGAAACGGTGAACGGCCTTGGCTTGATCTATCAGCCGCCCGTCGCTGCCGTCGGTGCGGGTCGACCAGCCGGAGCCGGCCCGGTCGAGCGCGATCAGCCGATAGCCGGGACCGAAATTGCGGATCACCGGATAGAGGAAATGATGGAGCGTACCGCCGAGCCCGTGGATGAAGAGGATCGGCCGCCCCTCGCCCTGCTCGACATAGTGGATACGGTTGCCGTCAACGGTGATGAACTTGCCGGCAGGCGGCACTGCCTTCTCGGCACGGCGGGCGATGCGGCGCGTGACGAAATAGAGATAGAGCACGACGATGATCGCCGCCACGGCGAGCGCCAGCAGGATGCCGATGACGACCGTCAGGATTTCGAACATGCGCCCTGCTCTCCCCTTATTCGGCGCCGAGCATACCGGGCCGACGCGTTACGGCAAGCCGGCTTCCGCTTCCATCCACGGCGCACGGTCGCCTGCCTCATGCGGGTGGCCATTCCTCATATTGCGGCAACCCGTCTTCGAGGATGAGCCAGGGCTGTTTCGCCGAGATGAAAATGTGCATCCGGGGCCGAAACAGCGACGGGTCGTCAAGCGTACCGGAGCCGACACCGACGGTCCCGCTCGACAGGCGCCGGGTGAAGAGGGTGGTGCCGCATTCCGGGCAGAAACCGCGCTGCAGATCGGGCGAGGAGTGCGACCAGCGCGCCGGCCCCTCGATCGCCACATCGGCGCCAGCAAAGAGCAGACGTGCGTTGAAGGCCGCGCCGACCGCCTTCTGGCAGAGCCGGCAATGGCAGACGCGCTCGTTGACCGGAGCTGCCTTCGCCCGGTAACGCACCTTCCCGCACAAACACCCGCCGGCATAGAGCATTCGGATCCTCCTTTCGTGGTCCTGTTTCTTGTGGGGCGGAATGCACCGGGCCGCAAGGCGAGGATGCGATGGCCGGCACGGGCGTTGGAGCACTTCCGTGTTCGTAATCGCCCATGCTTGGTGCTCACCACGCTGCCTGTCGGCCCTGGCCATTGTCAAGAAACCGGGAAGCGGGGCGCGATGCCGTGCCTTCCGAATTGAAATAGGTGGCGCGACAATCGCGCCCCGCCGGCGATTTCTGTTCCCGCCTGTTCCGCTGCTCCCCGAGCCTCACCCTGAACCTGCCGAAGGGTAGTCACTCCGAACAGGTTCAGCGCTCGTCCCGGGGTCTGTGTACCTTCTACCGGCACGCAGGGGTCATAGTGCCCCCAGGGGAACCTCCAGGCGGAACCTCCCCGGCCATGATGCCACGTCAGCATCACGGCGGAGGCGCCGGCTCCTCTCCACGCAATCACCGTCATGATCGGTGTTCCCGATGGGAGGAACTGACAGGGAGTATGGATGAAGGGCAGAGGGCGTGGAGAAAGAAAGACGAAGAAAATATGGAAAGCGCGGAGATCAGCAGCTTCCGGAGGCAGGCAGGCGCGATCCTGTCCACGTTTGGCGGGAGACCAACCACTTCGTCATTCCTGACCTCGTGAGCGACTGAAAGGAGCGGAGAGTGTCGGGAATCCATGCCGTGGCCTTGCGGACGAACACCCCCATGCCTGAGGCGAACCCGTTCTGAACCTCCGGCTCGCCACACCATCGCTCAGGCCTAGATTCCCGACACTCCCCGCTCCTTCCAGTCGCTCACGAGGTCGGGAATGACGGCGTTTTCATCGACCCTTCCGACAATCGCCGAGAATGGGGAGCCGCCACGCTTCCGCGCCCTTCCAGAATAGGCCTCGGACAGGCCGCCCTCACAGCGTTCGGGCTGCCTTCCGGGACGACGCGCAGGGTGTGGTTTGCCGCCCCAGGTCTTCCGAGCTTCGCGCTGCCCGGAAATCCAAATGACGGTACAAAGAAAACACATCCACCAATCGTCGGATGCCGGCGATAACTCTCACTTTCGTTCATCCCTGGCTCGAATTCGTGGCAACCGCACGGAGATGTTCGAACAGAAGCCGGGCATGGGGCGACAGTTCGTCCTGGCGGCGGCAGCACAAGGCCAGCCGGCGGTGCCCCCATAGCTCGGCCAGCGGTACGGCACGCACCGCCATTCCCTCCAGTTCCGGCAGAGTGCTTTCCGGCAGAACGGCAACACCTACCCCGGCCTCGACCATGCGGCAGACGTCACCTATGCCGCGAAGCCGAACGCGGTAGGAAAGGCGCGCGCCACGTCGCACGGCGTGCTCCGCCAGGTGACGATCGAGCGCGGTTTCCATGATACCGACGAGGGGCTCGCGCAGCAGATCGGTAAATGTGACGTCCTTTCCGCTCGCCAGCGGATGGGACGACGCCGCCACGAGAAAAAGCCTGTCCTCGACGAGCGGATGCAGGCTCAACCCGCCGGCATCCACGACATCGGCGATGACACCCAATTCGGCCGCGCGTTCGGTCACCAGCCTGACGATCTCGGTGCTCGGTTGCTCCTCGATATCGATATCGAGGCCTGGGTGCTCCAACAGGAACCGCCCCATTGCGCGCGGCAGGAAGCCGAGTAGCGCGCCGGTGTTGGAAAGAAGGCGGATGCGGCCGCGCGCTCCTTTTGCGAAGCCGCTGAGTTCGTCCCGCATCCGCTCCGTGCTAGCCAGGATATCCTCCGCATGGGCGAGCAGAGCCAGTCCGGCTTGCGTCGGCCGCACGCCGCGCGGAACACGCTCCAGGAGGGAAGCGCCAAAGGCCGCTTCAAGCCCGCTGATGCGTTCGCTGGCCGAAGCGAGAGCCAGATGCACGGTTTCCGCTCCACGCGTGATCGAGCCGCCGCGGACGGCGGCGACAAATAGGCGAAGATCGGTCAGATCGAAACGCACCATAGGCTTCGTTATATCCGAAGGATACCATCGTGAAAGCCCGCTGGCACGAAAAGCCCGTCGGGAGCATTTTCGTGAGATGGAGCATGATCTTTTCCTCCTTGGTGCCGGGTTTGTCGGCGCGTTGATGAACGCCCTTGCCGGCGGCGGCTCGTTCGTCACCTTGCCCGCACTGATCGCCGTCGGCGTACCTTCGGTCGAGGCGAATGCGTCGAGCACGGTGGCGCTATGGCCCGGTGGCGCCGCAAGCGCCTGGACCTATCACGAAGGCAGGCAGCGCATATGCGGAATCGGAACGGGCCTGATGCTGGCCGTAACGCTCGCGGGCGGCTTCGCCGGCAGCCTGCTTCTGCTGTGGACGCCCTCCTCGTCCTTCAACGTGATCCTGCCTTGGATGCTTCTGCTGGCGACACTCGCGCTTGCCTTCGGGCGCCGGATCGGGCCGGCGCTGCAAGGCCGCCTGAACGGGCGGCGCGGCCCGGTGGTGCTGATCCAGTTCGCGCTCGGCGCCTATGGCGGATATTTCGGCGGCGCCGTAGGCTTGATGATGGTAGCGGCGTGGTCCGCTCTCGGCGAACACGAAATAAAGATGCTGAACGGCCCGCGAACATTGCTCGTCAGCGCCGCCAACACGATCGCGGTCGTGACCTTCGCGTTCGCCGGCGCGGTTCGTTGGCCGGAGACGCTGGCGATTCTGGTCGGCGGATTGGCCGGCGGCTTCGCGGGCGCCAAGATCGGCCGCGCAGTCCCCGCCCATGTGGCCTGCGTGGCGACACTGTTCTGGACGGCAGGCGTGACCCTGGTCTTTTTCTCGCGCGCGTATCTCGGCTAGGAACGCGCCCGAGAAGAAGCCTCCTACCGCGTCAGCCGCTTATACGTCATCTTGTGCGGGTTGAGCGCCTCTGGGCCCAACCTCCGCGCCTTGTCGGCCTCATAGTCCTCGAAATTGCCCTCGAACCATTCGACATGGCTGTCGCCTTCGAAGGCCAGCATGTGGGTGGCCATGCGGTCGAGGAACATACGGTCGTGGCTGATGATGACGGCGCAACCGGCGAAGCTTTCGAGCGCGTCTTCGAGTGCTGCCAGCGTTTCCGTATCGAGGTCGTTGGTCGGTTCGTCGAGGAGGAGCACGTTGCCGCCGTTCTTCAGCATCTTTGCCAGATGCACCCGGTTACGCTGACCGCCGGAGAGATTGCCGACCTTCTGCTGCTGGTCGCCGCCGCGGAAGTTGAAGGAGGAGCAATAAGCCCTTGAATTCACCTCGTGCTTGCCAAGCTTGATCACCTCGGCACCGCCGGAGATTTCCTCCCATACGGTCTTGGCCGGATCGAGCGTATCGCGGCTCTGGTCGACATAGCCGAGCTTGACGGTCTCGCCGATGCGAACCGAGCCGGCGTCGGGCTTTTCCTGCCCGGTGATCATCTTGAAGAGCGTCGTCTTGCCGGCGCCGTTCGGGCCGATGACGCCGACAATGCCGCCGGGCGGCAGCTTGAATTCGAGATCGTCGATCAGGAGCGTATCGTCAAAACCCTTCGACAGGCCGTCCACCTCGATCACCACGTTTCCGAGCCGCTCGCCATGCGGGATGACGATCTGAGTATCGGAGGGGCGGCGCTTGTCGGCTGCGTCCAGAAGCTCCTCGAAGGCCTTGATGCGGGCCTTCGACTTGGACTGCCGGGCCTTGGGCGAGGAGGCGATCCACTCGCGCTCACGGCCGATAGCCCGCTGGCGCGCGTCGTCCTCGCGGCCCTCCTGCTTCAGGCGCTTGGCCTTGGCGTCCAGATAGGCGGTGTAGTTGCCTTCGTAGGGGATGCCCCGGCCGCGGTCGAGCTCGAGGATCCAGCCGGTGACGTTGTCTAGGAAGTAGCGGTCGTGGGTGATGATCATCACGGCGCCCGGATAGGCGCGCAGATGCTTTTCGAGCCACGCCGTCGTCTCGGCGTCGAGGTGGTTGGTAGGCTCATCGAGCAGCAGGAGATCTGGCTGTCGCAGCAGAAGCTGGCAGAGCGCTACGCGGCGGCGCTCGCCGCCCGAGAGATTGGTGACGTCGGCGTCCTTCGGCGGGCAGCCGAGCGCCTCCATCGCCATCTCCACCTGCTGCTCGAGGTCCCACAAATTCAGCCGGTCCATCTCGTCCTGGAGATGCGCCGATTCGTCGGCCGTTTCGTCGGAATAGTTCATCATGAGTTCGTTATAGCGTTCGACGATGGCGGTCTTGGCGGCGACACCTTCCATGACGTTGCCGAACACGTCGAGCGCCGGGTCGAGCTGCGGCTCCTGCGGCAGGTAGCCGACGGTCGCGCCTTCGGCGAGCCAGGCCTCGCCGCTCCACTCCTTGTCGAGCCCGGCCATGATCCTGAGCACGGTCGACTTGCCGGCGCCGTTTGGCCCGAGGATGCCTATCTTGGCGTCCGGGTAGAAGGACAGATGGATGTTCTCGAGCACCTTCTTGGTGCCGTAAGCCTTGGAGAGGCCCGACATGTGATAGATGAACTGGCGTGCCACGCGCGCTTTTCCTGTGGTTGGGACTGAAAGGAGAGTTGCGCGCTATTTAGGCGATGCGGGGATGGGGGGCAATGGCGAAAGCGGACCGCCCCTGCAAGCTCTGTAACGGCCCGTCGAAGAAAGCCGCTTCTCGATGCGTATCGACTGCCAGGAAGCGCGAAAGCCTGCTATTTGAAGAATTTGACCCATTCGTCGACCGGCTCGCGCTCGGTGCGCAGAGTATTCTCCGGCTTGGACGTGTCCTCGTAGCCGAGCGCCATGCCGCACACGACAATCTCTTCATCCGGTATGCCAAGAACCGGCCGTATCTGGTTGTGATAGGGCGCGAACGCCGCCTGCGGGCACGTATGCAACCCCCTGCCCCGGGCGGCGATCATGATCGACTGCAACAGCATGCCGTGATCGACCCAAGAGCCTTGGTTCAGCCGCCGGTCGATGGTGAAGATCATGCCGACCGGCGCGTCGAAGAAGACGAAATTGCGATCATGCTGGGCGCGCATCTGGTCGACGTCGCGCTTGCCGATGCCAAGCGCGCCGTAAAGCGAATATCCCACCGCGCGGCGCCTCGCATAGTAAGGCTCGAAGAACTTGTCGGGATAATATTTGTATTCGTCCCACTTCGCCTTTTCCGCGCGGATGCCGGAATTCATGACGGCGTCGGTGATCTTCTGCTTGGTCTCGCCGGTCGCGACATAGCCTTTCCAGGGTTGCATGTTGGTGCCGGAGGGCGCCCGCGAGGCGACTTCCAGGATTTCGCGGATGATTTTCTCGTCCACCGGGTCCGGCAGGAATGCGCGCACGGACCGTCGCGAGGTGATGGCCTCGTCGACGATCGCCGCTTCCTCGTCCTGCGTCAGGTTCCTGTTGTCCGGCGCCAGCATTTCATGTCCCTTCGAGCCGTCCGCGATCCGGTCCGAGGTCCGAATCTGGCCGACTTTTGCCGCCTTCGCGCCTGCGAAGCAATGCCAGAGCCAGCGATTCGCCTCTGCCAAGGCCAAAGATCGCTTGAAAAGCCGGGCGTGGGAAGGCGTATTCGAAATTTCGAGCCGCGCGGATATCATGACCAAAGGAGGAGAAAAAATGGCGAAAGTCCCGCCCACCGCGCGCGTGGTGATCATCGGCGGCGGCGCGATCGGCGTCTCCTCGCTCTATCATCTGGCAAAAGCCGGCTGGACCGACTGCGTGCTTCTCGAGAAGAACGAACTGACCTCCGGTTCGACCTGGCATGCCGCCGGCAATGTGCCGACCTTTTCCGCCTCATGGTCGGTCATGAACATGCAGCGCTATTCGACCGAGCTTTATCGCGGGCTCGCGGCCGAGACCGGCTATCCGATGAACTACCACGTCACCGGCTCGCTGCGGCTCGCCCACACCGAGGAACGCATGCGCGAGTTCCGGCGCGTGCGGGGCATGGGCCGTTACCAGGGCATGGAGATCGAGATCGTCGGCGAAAACGACATCAGGAGCCGCTACCCGTTCATCGAGACGGACGGGCTCGCCGGCGCGCTCTACGACCCGAGCGACGGCGATATAGACCCGGCGCAGCTGACGCAGGCGCTGGCCAAGGGCGCGCGCGATATGGGCGCGACGATCGTCCGCTTCTGCCCCGTCACGGGGGTGCGGCGCGACATGGGCGAATGGGTCATTACGACGCCGGACGGCGAAATCCGCTGCGAATATGTGGTCAATGCCGCAGGTTATCGCGCCGGCGAAGTCGGGCGGATGTTCGGGCGCGACGTGCCGATCATGGTGATGAGCCACCAGTACATCCTGTTCGAGGAAATACCGGAACTGAAGGCGTGGTCCCAGCAAGCCGGCCACAAG
The DNA here is from genome assembly GCF_031656215.1 of Mesorhizobium koreense. Taxonomy (NCBI): domain Bacteria; kingdom Pseudomonadati; phylum Pseudomonadota; class Alphaproteobacteria; order Hyphomicrobiales; family Phyllobacteriaceae; genus Mesorhizobium; species Mesorhizobium koreense. Next base: position 3,232,340 of record NZ_CP134228.1, read on the forward strand.
CTGCCGCTGCTCCGCGACGTCGACACGTCATGGTACCTGCGGCAGGAGAAATACGGCATGAATCTCGGCCCCTACGAGAAAGGTTGCCGCGCGCATTGGGCTTCGCCCGACGACCCGATGCCGGAGGATTTCTCCTTCCAGCTCTTCCCCGACGATCTCGACCGACTGGAATGGTATTTGAACGACGCCGCCGAGCGCATCCCTATCCTCGGCACGGCAGGCGTCTCCAAGGTCATCAATGGCCCGATCCCCTACGCGCCGGACGGCAATCCGCTGATCGGGCCGATGCCCGGCGTGCCCAATGCCTTCGAGGCCTGCGTCTTCACTTTCGGCATCGCGCAAGCCGGCGGTGCCGGCAAGGTACTGGCCGAATGGGTCACGGAGGGCCGTACGGAATGGGACATGTGGTCGTGCGATCCGCGCCGCTTCACCGCCTTCGCGTCGGCTCCCGACTACGCCGTTGCCAAGGGCATGGAAGTCTACGGCCACGAATATGCCATCCACTTCCCGCGTCACACATGGCCGGCCGCGCGGAACAGGAAACTCTCCCCTATCCACGACCGGATCGCAGATCTCGGCGCTCAATTCGGCGCCTATAATGGCTGGGAACGCGCCAACTGGTACGCGGCACCGGGCGACGACATCTCCGAAGCCTCGACCCAGACCTTCCGCCGCGACGGCCCCTGGCAGGAGCGTATCCGCGAAGAGTGCCTTGCCGTGCGCGATGCCGCCGGCATCCTCGATCTTCCCGGCTTCTCGCGGTTCCGTCTGCAGGGAGACGGCGCGCGCGTGTGGCTGTCCTCGCTCATCACCGGCGTGGTCCCGAAGCCCGGTCGCATAGGCCTCGGCTATTTCGCCGACGATGACGGCCGCATCGTCACCGAAATGTCGATCATGGCGCTGGAGGAAGATTTCTTCTTCCTCATCACGGCGGCAGCCGCAGAACTTCACGATTTCGAATGGCTCCAGAAACACTTGCCGGAGAAAACGGAACTATCGCTCAAGAACATGACGGAAGCCTTTTCCTGCCAGATCCTGAGCGGTCCCAATTCACGGAAAATCCTCGCTGAAATCTGCGACGGCGATCTGTCGCTTCCATGGCTCTCGCATCAATCCTGCAGGATCGCGGATCGCTGGCTTCAGCTCGTGCGCGTTTCCTTCGCCGGCGAACTCGGCTGGGAAATCCATACGCATATGGCCGATACGCCCTCCATCTTCGACGCAATATGGGAAGCCGGCCAAGGTCACGGCCTGAAACCCTTCGGCATGTTCGCGCTCGACTCGCTCAGGCTGGAGAAAGGCTACCGCGCCTGGAAGCAGGACCTTTCCACCGACTACACCATCCTTCAGGGTGGGCTCGACCGCTTCGTCAAATGGGATAAGCCCGATTTCAAGGGCAAGGCCGCGCTCCTGAAGGAAAAACAGAAGGGCGTAACCAAGCGTTTCGCGACACTGGTTCTCGACAATCCCGGCGAATGCGACGCGCCCTACATGTCGACGCTCTGGCATGGTGAAAAGATCGTTGGCGAGACGTTGTCAGGAGGCTGGGGCCACAGAGTGGACAAGTCGCTGGCGCTCGGCATGCTGCGCTCCGACCTGACAGAGCCGGGAACGCGGGTGGAGGTCGAGATTTTCGGCGAGCGCTTCGCCGCCACTGTACAGCCCGGCCAGGCGGTCTGGGACCCGACAAACGAAAGAATAAGAGCCTGACAACATGCCAAAACCCTCTTCTCGCATTTCCGGCATAAGCCCTTCCGGCAAGGACGGCTGGGAGGTGCATTTCGCAGCCCTTGCCCGCTATCAGGCCGGCGAGGACATATTGATGCTGTCGGTCGGAGACCATGATTTCGACACGCCGTCGGAAACGGTCGAGGCCTGCGTAACGGCCGTCCGCTCGGGCCATCATCATTACACCCAACTGCCCGGCCTGCCGCCCCTGCGCGAAGCCATGGCGAAGATCGCCAGCGAGGCGACCGGCGTACCGACGACAGCTGGCGAGGTGCTCGCCACCCCCGGCGGCCAGTCCGCGCTCTACGCCGCCGTTCAGGCGACGCTCGATCCGGGCGACCATGCGGTCGTCGTGGCGCCCTATTACGCGACTTATCCCGGCACGTTCCGCGCCGCCGGCGCGAGCTTCACCGTGGTCGAGGCACGCGCTGAGGACGGTTTCCAGCCTGACGCGAAGGCCGTCGAGGAGGCCGTCCGGCCGAACACCCGCGCCATCCTCATCAATACCCCGAACAACCCGACCGGCGCCGTCTATACGCGCGGGACGCTGGAGGGGATCGCGGAGATCTGCCGCAAGCACGATCTCTGGCTCTTCTCCGACGAGGTCTACTGGACACTTGCCGGGGCGGAGCCGCATCTGTCGCCGCGCGCGCTGCCCGGCATGAAGGAACGGACGCTGGTCATCAATTCCCTGTCGAAGAGCCACGGCATGACCGGCTGGCGCATCGGCTGGCTGACCGGCCCGGCCGACCTGATCCGTCTCGCCATCGGCCTCAACCTTGTCTCCACCTATGGGCTGAACGACTTCGTCAGCCGCGCCGCGATCGAGGCGCTGGAGAACCGCTACGGCGTGGACGAGATCGCCGCGCGCTACGCCGCGCGCCGCGATATCTTCCTTGGGGAGATGCGCGGCTTCAACGCAGTCACGGTGCGCGGCTCGGAAGGCGGCATGTATGTCATGCTCGACATCCGCGCCGTCGAGCCTGATTGCGAGCGTTTCGCCTGGGCGCTGCTCGAAGCCGAGAAGGTCGGGGTCATGCCCGGCTCCAGTTTCGGCGAGGCGGCGGCAGGCCATATCCGCATCAGCCTCTGCCAGCCGGACGAATTGCTCAAGGAGGCAGCAAAACGGCTGCGGCGCTTCATTTCCGCCTATCCCGGTGAGAACAAATCAAGGGCCGCTTCATGAGCGACCTCCCCACCCGTGCCCGCGTCGTCATCATCGGCGGCGGCGTTTCCGGCTGCTCCGTCGCTTATCACCTGACCAAGCTCGGCTGGAAGGACGTCGTTCTTCTCGAACGCAAGCAGCTTACCTGCGGCACCACATGGCACGCGGCGGGGCTTGTCGGCCAGTTGCGCGGCTCGAAGAACATGACGCGGCTCGCTAAATACTCGGCCGATCTCTACGTCAAGCTCGAAGCCGAGACCGGCATCGCCACCGGCATGCGCCAGGTCGGCTCGATCAGCGTCGCGCTCACCGAGGAGCGCAAGCATGAGCTTTATCGGCAGGCAACGGTCGCCCGCGCCTTCGATATCGACGTGCGTGAAATCTCGCCGGCAGAAGTCAAGGAGATGTACCCGCATCTCAACATCGACGGCGTCGTCGGCGCCGTCCATCTGCCGCTCGACGGGCAATGCGACCCGGCCAACATCGCCATGGCTCTCGCCAAGGGCGCAAGGCAGCGCGGCGCGAAGATCGTCGAGGGCGTCAAGGTCTCGGACGTATTGGTGAAGAACGGCCGCGTCGCCGGTGTTTCATGGAAAAAAGACGGCGAGCGCGGTGAGATCGCGACCGACATCGTCGTCAACTGCGCCGGCATGTGGGCGCGCGAGTTCGGCGCGAAGTCGGGCGTCACGATCCCGCTCCACGCCTGCGAGCATTTTTATCTCATCACCGAGCCGATCGAAGGCCTCGGCCGCCTGCCGGTGCTGCGCGTGCCCGACGAATGCGCCTACTATAAGGAAGACGCCGGCAAGATGATGCTCGGAGCCTTCGAGCCGAAAGCCAAGCCGTGGGGGATGGACGGCATCCCGGAAGATTTCTGCTTCGACCAGTTGCCGGAAGATTTCGCTCATTTCGAGCCTATCCTGGAAATGGGCGTCAACCGACTGCCGATGCTCGGCACGGCCGGCATCCACACCTTCTTCTGCGGGCCGGAGAGCTTTACGCCGGACGACCGCTACTATCTTGGCGAGGCGCCCGAACTTTCCGGCTACTGGGTCGCCGCCGGCTACAATTCCATCGGCATCGTCTCGTCCGGCGGCGCCGGCATGGCGCTGGCGCAATGGATCAACGATGGCGAGCCGCCCTTCGATCTCTGGGAAGTCGATATCCGCCGCGTCGAGCCGTTCCAGAGGAACCGCCGCTATCTACGCGAGCGCGTTTCCGAGACGCTCGGTCTGCTCTATGCCGATCATTTCCCATACCGGCAGATGGCGTCCGCGCGCGGCGTGCGGCGCTCGCCGCTCCACGAGCACTTGAAGGCACTGGGCGCGGTCTTCGGTGAAGTCGCCGGCTGGGAGCGGGCCAACTGGTTCGCACACGAAGGGCAGGAGCGCGAATACCGATATTCGTGGAACAGGCAGAACTGGTTCGAGAACAACCGCGAGGAGCATTTGGCCGTTCGCAACGGCGTGGGCCTCTTCGACATGACCTCATTCGGCAAGATCCGAGTGGAAGGCCGCGACGCACTTTCCTTCCTGCAGCGCCTTTGCGGCAACGACCTCGACGTGCCCGCCGGCCGCATCGTCTATACCCAGATGCTGAACGAGCGCGGCGGCATCGAAAGCGACCTGACCGTCACGCGGCTATCGGAGACCGCCTTCCTGCTCATCGTACCGGGCGCGACGCTCCAGCGCGACCTCGCTTGGCTGAGAAAACACCTCCGCGACGAGTTCGCCGTCGTCACCAATGTCAGCGCGGCCGAAGCAGTGCTCTGCCTGATGGGGCCGAACGCGCGGAAACTGATACAGAAAATCAGCCCCGACGATTTCTCCAACGAGGCGCACCCGTTCGGCACGGCGAAGGAGATCGAGATCGGCATGGGCCTCGCCCGCGCCCACCGCGTCACCTATGTCGGTGAGCTCGGCTGGGAGCTCTACGTCCCGTCCGAGCAGGCGGTGCATGTCTTCGAGACGATCACGGAAGCTGGCGCGGAGACCGGCCTGAAACTCTGCGGGCTGCACGCGCTCGATTCCTGCCGCATCGAGAAGGCGTTCCGCCATTTCGGTCACGACATCACCGACGAGGACCATGTGCTGGAAGCCGGGCTCGGCTTCGCGGTAAAGCTGAACAAGGGCGATTTCACCGGCCGCGACGCCGTGCTGCGCAAGAAGGATGCCGGCCTGTCGCGCCGGTTGGTTCAGTTCCGGCTGACCGATCCGGAACCGCTTCTCTTCCACAATGAGGCGATCCTGCGCGACGGAAAAATCGTCGGCACGATCACGTCCGGCAATTACGGCCATCATCTCGGCGGCGCGGTCGGTCTTGGCTATGTGCCCTCGGAGGGCGAGAGCGCGGCTGATGTGCTCGGCTCGCGTTACGAGATCGAGATCGCCGGCGAACGCTTCCCGGCGGAAGCATCGCTGAAACCGATGTACGATCCGAAAGCGGAGCGGGTCAGGGCGTAGTCAGTCGAGCGCCGGCCGTTGTTGCGGTGCGTCCTTCGAGGCTCGCTTCGCTCGCACCTCAGGATGAGGGAGACGGAGCCATGGCGCCAGACGAGAGAGACGGAGCGAGCACTCCAGCGCCGGGATGAGGGATGTGGCTTCAACATTCCGTGCCGCTTTCTGGCAAGCTGCCGGACCTCAACAACGCCATATCCAATGCCTCAGGACCTGGGATGACGAATACTCACCTCCCTCATCCTGAGGTGCGAGCGAAGCGAGCCTCGAAGGACGCACAAAGCCTGCCATCGGGGACGACGCGCGACAGGGCTACGAAGCAGCCCCGTAAACCTCCGCCAGCACCCTCGGCAGCAGACCCGGCAAATCCTCCGCGATCAGCCCGGCCCCGAAACGGCTGCCGGCCTCGGCGTGCATCCACACCGCGGCGCAGGCTGCTTCGAAGGCCGGCATGCCCTGCGCGAGTAGTCCGGCGGTTATGCCGGCGAGCGCATCGCCTGATCCCGCCGTCGCGAGGAAGGGCGTGCCGTTGGCGTTGATGGCCGCGCGTCCGTCAGGTGCGGCGATCACCGTGTCCGGCCCCTTGTAGACGACGACTGCGTGGGAGCGCTCCGCCGCCCGGCGCGCCCTGTCGAGCTTGGAGAGGGCCCCGTCCTTGGCAAGCCCGGGGAAAAGCCTGGCGAACTCGCCCTCATGCGGCGTCAGCACGAGCGGAGGCGCATGTCCCGAGCCGGCTGTGATGAAGAGAGAGGCGGGCGCATCCTTGAACGAGGTAATGCCGTCGGCGTCGAGCACCAGCCCGCCGCAGTCCCCGTTTTCCAGTATCGCGAGCGCCAGTTCGCGTGTCCTTTCGCCGACGCCGAAGCCCGGCCCCAGCACGAAAGCGTTCGGCTTGCGCCGTTCGATGAAAGCATTGAGATCGTCTCGATCCCTCACCTTCGCCAGCATGATCGCGGTCAGGTGCGATGCATTGACCAGCATCGCTGCAGCAGGCGACAGCACCGTGACCGCCCCTGCCCCGACCCTCGCCGCGGCCATCGCAGCCAACCGCGCCGCGCCGGTCGCCGACGGCCCGCCTGAAAAGACGCAGGCATGGCCACGTTTGTACTTGTGCGTATCGACGTCCGGAAACGGCAGCGCGTGCATCCAGAGCGCCGGGAGGTTTTCGAAGGTGCTTGGCAGGACCTTTTCCAGAATCTCGTCCCGAATGCCGATGTCGGCTACCACCGTCTCCCCGCAATAGTCGCGGCCGGGATAAAGCAAATGCCCCGGCTTCAGCCGGAAGAACGTGACGGTCAAATCCGCGCGCGGCGCGATGCCGAGCATCTTGCCGCTCGCTCCGGAAATGCCGGAGGGAAGATCGACGGCGACCACAGCCGCACCGGAACGCTCGATTTCGGCGATTGCATCCGCTGCCACTCCGGCAATTGGCTTGGAAAGTCCCGCGCCAAAAAGCGCGTCGATCACCACCTCACCGGCACCAGCGCGGAATTCACCGAGCGGCTGTGGCACTACCGGGCATTCGCCGGCGGCGCCGGCCGCATCCGTGCCGGGCTTCGGCGCCGCCATGCTCCAGACGCGGACCTCCATGCCGGCTTCCGCCAGCAGGCGCGCCACGACATAGCCGTCGCCGCCATTATTGCCCGGCCCGCAAAGGACGTGAGCGGCAGCGGCGTCGGGAAAGCGTTCCAGAATAGCCGCTGCCACCGCCGCGCCGGCCCGGCGCATCAGTTCGATGCCGGCGAGCGGCCCCGCCCCAATGGCAAGCCGGTCGACTTCGGCCATCTCATCCGGCATCAGCAGTTCATGCGTCATCGTTCATTCGCTCCCGATCCGACCGTGGGGGATCGTGGTGACCATAGGGCGCTTTCCGGCGTTGCCGCAATCATCGGCGGCTTGCGCCGGCGCTCCCTAAGCGGCCGCACATAGGCCAGTCTGCCTAGAAAATAGGCAATATGCCCTGTTTCCAATCAGGAACATCTGCAGGCTAAGGCGGAACGGCCGCCAAATAATCGCTTTTAGCGCCGGAATGACGTATCAGTCCTGGCCGCGACACCACCCAGCGACAGCAACCGCTCCCGAACGGTTTGGCACGCTTCATGCTAAGCTTTGGGCGAAGCCGGTACCGCAGCCGTCTCAACCGAATGGAGAGCAGACCTGAAATGAAGAAGATCGAGGCGATCATCAAACCCTTCAAGCTCGACGAGGTGAAGGAAGCGCTCCAGGAGGTCGGGCTTCAAGGCATCACGGTGACCGAGGCCAAGGGCTTCGGTCGGCAAAAGGGCCACACGGAACTTTATCGCGGGGCGGAATATGTCGTGGATTTCCTGCCCAAGGTGAAGGTCGAGGTGGTCCTCGGCGACGACATGGTGGAAGCGGCGATCGAGGCTATCCGCAAGGCGGCCCAGACCGGCCGTATCGGCGACGGCAAGATCTTCGTGTCGAATGTCGAGGAAGTCATCCGCATCCGCACGGGCGAAACCGGGATCGACGCCGTCTGAGAGGCGGCGTAGCGCAAATCAAACTGTCACAGGGAAAAACATAGAATGACGACTGCAGACGACATCATGAAGCAGATCAAGGACAACGAGGTGAAGTTCGTTGACCTGCGCTTTACCGATCCGAGGGGTAAGCTCCAGCACCTGACCATGGACATCGCCGAGGTCGACGAGGACATGTTCGCCGACGGCGTCATGTTCGACGGCTCCTCGATCGCCGGCTGGAAGGCGATCAACGAGTCCGACATGGTACTGATGCCCGACACCGACACGGTCCACATGGACCCGTTCTTCGCGCAGTCGACCATGGTCGTGCTCTGCGACATCCTCGACCCGGTTTCCGGCGAATCCTACAATCGCGACCCGCGCGGCACCGCCAAGAAGGCAGAAGCCTACATGAAGGCGGAGAGCATCGGCGATACCGTCTATGTCGGGCCGGAGCCCGAATTCTTCATCTTCGACGACGTGAAATACAAGGCCGACCCCTACAACACCGGCTTCAAGCTCGATTCCAACGAACTGCCGTCGAACGACGACACCGATTACGAGACCGGCAACATGGGTCACCGCCCGCGCGTCAAGGGCGGCTATTTCCCGGTTCCGCCGATCGACGCCTGCCAGGACATGCGCTCGGAAATGCTGTCGGTGATGACCGAGATGGGCGTGCGCACGGAAAAGCACCATCATGAGGTCGCCGCCGCCCAGCACGAACTCGGCATGAAGTTCGACACGCTGGTGCGCAACGCCGACAAGACGCAGATCTACAAATATGTGGTCCATCAGGTCGCCAACGCCTACGGCAAGACTGCAACGTTCATGCCGAAGCCGATCTACGGCGACAACGGCTCGGGGATGCACGTGCATCAGTCGATCTGGAAGGAGGGCAAGCCGATGTTTGCCGGCAACGAATATGCCGGCCTTTCGGAAAGCTGTCTCTATTATATCGGCGGTGTCATCAAGCACGCCAAGGCGATCAACGCCTTCACCAACCCGCTGACCAATTCCTATAAGCGGCTGGTGCCGGGCTTCGAGGCGCCGGTGCTGCTCGCCTATTCGGCGCGCAACCGCTCGGCGTCCTGCCGCATCCCCTTCGGCGCCTCGCCGAAATCGAAGCGCGTCGAGGTCCGCTTCCCCGATCCGGGCGCGAACCCCTATCTCGCCTTCGCCGCGCTGCTGATGGCCGGCCTCGACGGCATCAAGAACAAGATCCATCCGGGCCAGCCGATGGACAAGGACCTCTACGACCTGCCGCCGAAGGAACTGAAGCGGATCCCGACCGTATGCGGCTCGCTGCGCGAAGCGCTGATGAGCCTCGACAAGGACCGCGCCTTCCTCAAGGCCGGCGGCGTCTTCGACGACGACCAGATCGACAGCTTCATCGAACTGAAGATGGCCGAGGTGCTGCGCTTCGACATGACGCCGCATCCGGTCGAGTTCGACATGTATTATTCGGTCTGACCGACCGCTCACCGAGCATCCGGAGAAGCCCCGTCGGCAATGGCGGGGCTTTTCGCTTTTATCGGACAACATTTACAGCGCAGGCCCATGAACTTGCCCGCGATGGCTATATGCTGCAAAGGTGGATTGCCGTATCGACGCCGGCTAACATTCGTCGCGATTGAAAATCCGAGCCATGTCCACGCCCGTCCTGATAGCCATCCTGTTTGCCGCCCTGCTCCATGCCGGGTGGAACGCGCTTCTAAAATCCCAGCCCGACAAGATGGCCGGCGCGCTTGCGGTATCCATCGGCAGCGCCTTGATGGGGCTTGTCTGCCTCGTGTACACCGGCCTGCCGGCACGGGAGGCATGGCCGCTGGTCGCAAGTTCGGCCGTACTGCACACCGGCTATTTCCTGTTCCTGACGAGCGCTTATCGCGTGGGCGACCTGAGCCAGGTCTATCCGATCGCGCGCGGCGTGGCGCCGCTGATAACGGCAGCCGCGGCCGGCGTCGTCCTCGGCGAAACGCTCACGCCGCTTGAAACCGCCGCGGTAGCGACCATCGGACTCGGCCTCATCAGCCTCGTCCTGACAGCAAAGACCGACGGCCGGCTGAACGTCGTGTCCTGCACGCTGGCGCTCGTCACCGGCCTCTTCATCTCCGCCTACTCGCTGAACGACGGTATCGGCGCGCGGCTTGCCGGCAACAGCGTGGCTTATTACAGCACCGCCGCGATCCTGAACTGCGCCATGATGTGCATCGGCATGTCGTTCTTCCGGCGCAACATTGTGGCCGTGGCGTTCACGGCATGCCGGCGGTCGCTGTGGATCGGCGGGCCGCTCTCCTTCATCGCCTATGCATTGATCACATGGGCCTTCACCCAGGCGCCGATTGCCCTGGTTTCAGCGCTGCGCGAAACCAGCCTCGTCTTCGCGCTCATCATCGGCACATTGTTCCTGAAGGAGCGCGTCAACCTGGCGAAGATCGTCTCGGTCTTCGTGACGCTCTCCGGCGCCGTGCTGCTCAGGCTGCAGAGCTAATTCGCGTCGAGTGCCTCGATGAGCGCCGCGGCCGCCATCATGTCGCGCCTGCGGTTCGCCTGCCGCTTCGTCGCCTCGGGATCTTCGCCCCAATGCTCGATATTCCAGTTCTCGTCGATATGGGCAGCCGTCCATGCCGTCTCTGCATCAAGCGCCTTCGCCTCCACCGCGAGTGCGAGAAGCGCCGAGCCGGTTAGCGACGTCATCAGATGAATGGCGGCGAGCCGGAAAGGCTCCGCGCGCTTACGCAGATGGATCGCGACCGCGCCGATCGTCTCGCGCGGCTGCTCCACGTGCATCACCCCTTCGGCGAGCAGGAAGCGCGCGCCAAGCTCGGAGCGCACCCAGTCGAGTACCGGATCCCAGGCCCCGGCCTGGCGCTCGATCAGCGCCTCCGGCGCACCGGCGCGGTAGCAGAGAAGATCGCTCGTGGAGAATTTGAGCACATCCTCCAGCACGGCATCCGCCGCTGAGGAAACGCCGTCGAAGGCCGTGTTGGCGAGCCTCGTGACAGGCATCGTCAGCGGATTGATGAGTTCTTCCTGCGCGGCATATTCGTCCGCAACCAGCTTCGCCACGGCCGCATTCGGCAGCACAAGCACGGCGCCAGCCGGCGTCCGCACCGAGCGGCCGTCGAGCTTGACGACATGGCCGCTCTCTTCTTCTTCCGCCGTCGTCACCGCCTTGTAGAAGCGCTTCGGCAGCGCCGCCTTCATCTGGTTGCGCGCGCGCTTCACCGGGTCAGGATCGGAAAGATACCGGCTCGCGTCCAGATCGTTCAGCAAGTCGCGCATGGGCATCTCCAGTTCGTGGGCAGCCGAATTTCCCGAATATAGGCGGTGGCAATGGCGAGGTCAGCCCTCGCTCTCCGCGTCGGCCTCGTCGAAACCCAGCAGGTTCCAGCTCTGCACCATATGCGGCGGCAGCGGGGCGGTCACATCGACCACGCCACTGCCGTCCGGATGCGGGATGATTATGCGGCGGGCATGGAGATGCAGGCGATTCTGGATGCCGCCGGGAAACTCCCAATTCTGGTCGGCCTCGAAATACTTCGGATCACCGATGATCGGGCAGCCGATGCTCGCGGCATGGACGCGAAGCTGGTGCGTTCGTCCGGTATAAGGCTCCATCTCCAGCCAGGTAAGCGTCATGCCGGCCTGCTCCACCACGCGGTAGTTGGAGACGGCATGGTCGGCATCGGGCTCGCCATGTCTGGCCACACGCATACGGTCGCCCTCCGGGCCGGGTTCCTTGACCAGCCAGGAGGATACGCGCCCTTCCCGCTTCTTCGGCACGCCCTTCACCAGCGCCCAGTAGACTTTCTTCGTCACGCGCTCGCGAAAGGCCTTGGCGAGGTTCATGGCGGCGAGACGCGTACGCGCCACGACCAGCACGCCGGACGTATCGCGATCGAGGCGATGGACGAGGCGAGGCTTCTCGCCCTTCTTGTTGCGCCAGGCCTCAAGCATGTCGTCGACATGGCGCGTCACGCCCGACCCGCCCTGCACCGCCAGTCCCGCCGGCTTGTTGAACACGAACAGCTTGTCGTCCTCGAAAAGCAGCATTTTGGCGAGCACGTCGCCGTCATCCTGGCCACGGATGGATTTCGCCGTCAGCGCATGTCCTTCCTTGCGATCCACTTCCAGCGGCGGGATGCGGACGACCTGACCGGGCTCGATGCGCGTGTCGGACTTGGCCCGGCGGCCGTCGACGCGCACCTGACCGGAGCGCAGCAACTTCTGCAGATGGCCGAAGCCGAGCCCCGGATAGTGCGCCTTGAACCAGCGGTCGAGGCGCATACCCGCCTCGCCTGGTTCCACCGTCAATTGTTCTACACCGGCCATCGGCTGTTGATCCTTTCGCCGCTGCGTCTAGCACCGCATCGCAGCGGAGGCGAGCCGCCGCGGTGAGGAACCGGCCTTTTCGCAGTCGGGCGATGGCCCGACAAAAATGCATGGCTGCCTTGCAAAAAGCTGACGCAACGGAAAGTTCCTCCCGGCATTTTCCCAAACGGGGCAGGCATTTCCAGTCAGGGCAACTCCCGATCGATGGCGAGCGAATGCACGAGTTGGACGCTACCGCTAGGCGGTAAACGGACAGCCGTCGCCAACCTCTGGTGCGAGCCCCTTTTTAACCGCGACTTCCGGACGCAGTTTTTGTTTTATCTCAAAAGCTTAGCTGATCACGGAATATTACAGGGACCACGCAACTATTGTTCCTTTTGCCATGGAACGGTCGCCATCCATCTCCATTTTTCCCTTGCGTTGGAACCGGGCAAGGTGTTCCGGATGCTGCGGCGCACAATCTTATCGCCAGCCGGGGAGTAGGCGAAGTGTCATTAGTTGAAATCTACTTGAGGGCTTTGCGCTATCTCGCGCCTGCCAAGCGTCCGGTACTGTTCATCTGTTCCGCGAACGTCGTGCTGGCCTTTGTTACCGTGGCCGAACCGGTCTTGTTCGGTCGGGTCATCGAAGGCGTGTCCGAGCACCAGCCTGTTGCTTCCACGCTCCTGATGTGGGCCGCGCTCGGCATCTTCAACATCTTCGCCTTTGTATGGGTGGCGCGCGGCGCCGACAGGCTTGCCCACAGGCGCCGGCTGGAGGTGATGGGGAATTCCTTCGAGCGCATCATCACCATGCCGCTCGCATGGCACCAGGCCAACGGCTCCTCCAATGTGCTCCACACGCTGGTACGCGCCATGGACGCGCTGTTCAGCCTCTGGCTCGAATTCATGCGCCAGCACCTTTCGACCGCCGTCGCGTTGCTTTTCATGATTCCGACGGCGCTGGTGCTCGACGTGCGGCTTTCCGCCGTGCTCGTCATGCTGGGCATTCTCTATTTCATCACCGGCCGCATCGTCATGCACCGCACCAAGGCGGGGCAGACGGCGGTGGAATCGCACCACAACGCCGTCTTCGGTCATGTCAGCGACTCCATCGGCAACATCGCCGTGCTGCAGAGCTACAATCGCGTGGCACAGGAAACGCGCGCATTCGAGGAATTCGCGCGCAAGCTCCTGAACGCGCAGTATCCCGTGCTCGACTGGTGGGCGCTGGCAAGCGCGATGAACAAGGTCGCCTCGACGATCTCGATGATGGTCGTGCTGCTTCTCGGCGCCTATCTGGTCACCCGTGGCGAAATGAAGGTCGGCGACGTCATCGCCTTTACCGGCTTTGCCACGCTGCTCATCAGCCGCCTGGACCAGATCAACGCCTTTGTGAACCAGATTTTCGAGGCGCGCGCCAAGCTCGAAAAATTCTATGCGCTCGAGGCGATCGATCATACCGTTTTTGAGAACGACGGAACGATCGAGCTTGAGAACGTCAGGGGCCATGTGCGCTTCGAGGATGTTTCCTACGAATTCGCAAGCTCGGGCCAGGGCGTCCACGACATCCGCTTCGACGTGCAGCCCGGCCAGACGGTGGCGATTGTCGGCCCGACAGGCTCCGGCAAGACGACACTGATCAACCTCCTGCAGCGCGTCTACGAGCCGAAATCGGGACGTATCCTGATCGACGGCGTCGATACGCGCTCGGTTACCAAGAAGTCGCTGCGCCACTCGATCGCGACGGTGTTCCAGGATGCCGGCATGTTCAACCGCTCGATCGAGGCCAACATCCGCGTCGGCAACGAGGACGCTGGCAACCAGGACGTCCATGCAGCCGCGGCCGCGGCCGCCGCGGACGACTTCATTCTCGCCAAGAGCGAGGGCTACGACACGGTCGTCGGCGAGCGCGGCACGCAGCTTTCGGGCGGCGAGCGGCAGCGCATCGCGATCGCCCGCGCCATCCTGAAGAACGCGCCGATCCTGGTACTCGACGAGGCGACGAGCGCGCTCGACGTGGAGACCGAGGAGCGTGTGAAGAACGCCATCGACGAGATCAGGCGCAACCGCACGACCTTCATCATCGCCCACCGCCTCTCGACGGTCCGCGATGCCGATCTCGTGATCTTCCTCGATCAGGGGCGTCTGGTGGAAGCCGGCAGCTTCAACGAGCTTGCCGCGCGGAACGGCCGCTTCGCCGCGCTCCTGCGCGCTGGCGGCCTGCTGACGGACGAGGAAGTCCGCCGCATGACCCGCCCGCTCGCGACCGATCAGGCGGCGTAAGCCACTCGCGCCTTGGAGGCCCGCCGTCAGTCCCGCCGTCAGTGGGGGCCTCGCTTGTCAGCCTTCAACCCAGGATATTGCGTCCCCGCAGGGCATTGCAGACTGCTTCGGCGACTTCCCGCGTCGTCGCCTTGCCGCCGACATCGGGCGTCATGATCCCGGCTTCGCAGACGCGCTCGACGGCGCGCATGAGTTGATCCCCCGCCTCCTGTTCGCCGAGATGGCCTAGCATCTCGGCCGCGGTCCAGAAGCTGGCGATCGGATTGGCGATACCCTTGCCGGCAATGTCGAAGGCCGAGCCGTGGATGGGCTCGAACATCGAGGGAAATCGCCGTTCCGGATCGATATTGGCTGTCGGTGCGACGCCGATGCTGCCGGCAAGCGCGCCCGCAAGATCGGAAAGCACGTCGGCGTGCAGATTGGTAGCCACGATCGTGTCGAGGCTCTGCGGCTTCAGCACCATGCGCACGGTCATGGCGTCCACCAGCATCTTGTCCCAGGTCACATCCGGGAAGTCGCGCGACACCTTTTCGGCGATCTCGTCCCACATGACCATGCCGTGACGCTGCGCGTTGGACTTGGTCACGACCGTCAGGAGTTTGCGCGGCCGCGACTGCGCCAGCCGGAAGGCATAGCGCATGATGCGCTCCACGCCGACGCGGGTGAAGACGGCTACGTCCATGCCGACTTCCTCGGGCAGGCCCTGATGGACCCGCCCGCCTGCGCCGGAATATTCGCCCTCGGAATTCTCGCGCACGATGACCCAGTCGAGGTCCCCTGCCTCCACACCATTGAGCGGCGAGGCTATCCCAGGCAGGATCCGGGTCGGCCGGACATTCGCATATTGGTCGAAGCCCTGGCAGATTTTCAGACGCAACCCCCAGAGCGTCACGTGGTCCGGCACGTCGACGGCGCCGACCGCGCCGAAATAGATCGCGTCGAATTTCCGGAGCCGGTCCAGCCCGTCCGCCGGCATCATGACGCCGTGACGCTTGTAGTAGTCCGTGCCCCAGTCGAAGAGATCGAAATCCAGCCTGATATCGCCGCGCTGCCCGGCCAATTCCTTGAGGACGGTGATGCCGGCATCGATGACTTCCGGCCCGATCCCATCGGCGGGGATCGCCGCGATACTGTATTCCCGCATCGTGCTCACCGGAACCTAGAACCGGCCGGTTTCGCGGAACGCCTCGAAGGCCGCGCGGATATGATCGGCGGCCGCCTTCACCGGCGCGTCGGCATCCGGCGCCACGATCATGGCAAGGCTGTACTCGCCCATCTTCGGCAGGCCATCCCTCGGCCCGAGTTCCACCAGATCGTCGCCGATGAAGGATTTCGGCAGCGGCGCCACTGCGAGGTCGGACAGGATGGCCGCGCGCTGGCCGGCCGTGTGTGCGCTCATATAGGCGACACGGTAGTTGCGTCCTTCCCGCCCGAGCGCCTCCAGCGCGCCTGCCCGCCAGGCACAGCCTTCTTCCCACAGCGACACGGGCAGCGGTTCGCGCAGATGGGCACAGCCGCCCTTCATGCCGGCCCACACGATCGGCTCGGTGAAAAGCACCTCGCAATCGGCCCCGCCGGTCCCGGACGAATTGGTAATCAGGGCGATGTCGAGCAGCCGCTCCGTCATGCGCCGGCGAAGATTGACGCTCTGGTCGATGGTGACGTCGACCGCGATCGACGGATGCGTCTCGGCGAACCGCTTCAACACCACCGGCAGGATGCGCTCGCCGAAATCGTCCGCCGAGCCTAGCCGCACCACGCCGCTGATATCGGGCATGACGAATTTGGACACCGCCTCGCGGTTGATGGAGAGGAGCCGCCGCGCGAAGCCAAGCAGCATCTCGCCGTCATTGGTGAGCGCCACGGAACGCGCGTCGCGCGTGAAAACCGACCGACCGAGTTGCTCCTCCAGCTTCTTTATCTGCATGGAAACGGCGGACGGCGTACGGAAGACGGCGCTGGCGGCGAGCGTGAAGCTGCCGGTCTCCGCAATGGCGACGAAGGTGCGCAGGACATCGAGGTCAAGCAGCGGCATCGGGTGGTTGAGTGGGGCGTTCATTGCGAACCTCCATCATTCAATATTGCTGAATGATTGCTTCATTTCATTTCGTTTGATTGAATCTCACTTCGGCACCATCTTGTCAACAGCAAGGATCGGCAAACCCGCCGGATCCCACAGTCGCAAGGAGGCCAAAATGTCGATACTCAACGCTTTCGATCACTACGTGGCCGGTTTCCGTGCCCGCCGTGACGCCGCCCGCACCGAGCGCATGATCAGCAGCCTGCCGCCGGATGTCCAGAAGGATATCGGCTGGCCGCAGGCCCATGAAGACGTCCACGACCGCCTGATCCGCGAACGCGGGCGTTACGGCGGAATGTGAACCGGGAAAGCGGGATGCAGGCTGTTGTGCGTCGCACAATGCCATGCGAAAAGCGAGGAACCCCCATGAACGTCGCGCATAGCGCCAGGGAGACTTGGAGTAACCGACTGTTAACTAACGGTATTTCCGAATTTTCTGAGCCGGGTTTCATGCACGATGTCGCTTTTCGTATCCTGCACTTCGCTTTTGCCGCTTATTTTGCGCCGCACCATAACTATGTAAGCAACATCAACCGAGCAGCCCGTCCAAAAAACGTTGGCCGCTCCGTGTGAACCAAAGCATGGAGATGTGTCATGAAATTCTTCGCTCGCTTCCGCAGGAACCGCAAGTCCTCCAACATCGCGACCGCTCTCGAGCGTCAGCGCCTGGCAAGCACGATGCCGGGCCAGACCGGAGCGATGGCCGGCGCCCGCCTCGGTATCCTTGTCTGAAATAGCCCGATCGGGCTCTGAGAGCCGCATCGAATGAACGCAGGCCCGTCTCGAAAGAGGCGGGCCTTGTTTGTTTGCGACAGCCGCGACATTCCGTCTCATCCCCTCTCGAAACGCAACGAATATCCCGTTTGCGCCCTGCTCAATCCATTGACAGGACAGGCATTTCCTGTTGACGATTTTTCTGATCGCGACATCATGTCAGCGGGCCGCTCGCCTCGTGGAGGCTTGGATGACCGCGAAAGCGCAAACCAAGAGATCGCTGGTCTTCTTCCTGGTGAATGATTTCACGATGGTGGCGTTCGCGACGGCGCTGGAGCCGCTCAGGATCGCCAACCGGATGCTCGGCTATGAAGCTTACCGCTGGCGGCTGGCCAGCGCCGACGGCAAGCCGGTAGCCGCGTCGAACGGCGTGCTTTGTGCCGTCAATACGTCGCTCGACGAGGAGCGGCGCAAGATGTCCGGGCAGGACCGGCCTTCGATGGTCGTCGTCTGCAGCGGCGTCAATGTCGAGGACCAAGGCAGCAAGACCATCCATGCATGGCTACGCGAGGAATATAATCGCGGAGTGGCGATCGGCGGACTTTGCACCGGCGCCTATATCCTTGCCGCCGCCGGCCTGCTCTCCAACAAGAGATGCGCCATCCATTGGGAGAACCTGCCCGGCTTCTCCGAGGCGTTCCCGAAGGCAAACGTCTTCGCCGACCTCTTCGAGGTCGACCAGAACATCTATACCTGCGCCGGCGGCACCGCCGCTTTGGACCTGATGCTGAAGCTCATCGGCGACGATTTCGACGACAACCTCGTCAACCGCATCTGCGAGCAGGTCCTGACCGACCGCGTGCGCAGCCCGACCGACCGCCAGCGCCTGCCGTTGCGCGCCCGTCTCGGCGTGCAGAATTCAAAGGTCCTCACCATCATCGAATTGATGGAAGCCAATCTGTCCGAGCCGCTTTCTCTGATCGAGATCGCCGACCATGTCGGCCTTTCGCGGCGTCAGATCGAACGGCTCTTCCGGCAGGAGATGGGCCGCTCGCCGGCACGCTATTATCTGGAGATCCGGCTCGATCGGGCGCGACA
This sequence comes from Mesorhizobium koreense, assembly GCF_031656215.1. Lineage (NCBI taxonomy): Bacteria > Pseudomonadati > Pseudomonadota > Alphaproteobacteria > Hyphomicrobiales > Phyllobacteriaceae > Mesorhizobium > Mesorhizobium koreense. The sequence goes on from NZ_CP134228.1 coordinate 3,250,666, forward strand.
TCTGCTCATCCAGTCGTCGCTGCCTGTCGTGGAAGTAGCAGTTGCCTGCGGCTTCGTCTCTGCGTCCCACTTCTCAAAATGCTACCGTGAACTCTACGCCCGCTCGCCGCAGCAGGAGCGTATCGACCGCAAGCAGCTACTGGCGGCTTAGTCGGATTGAGTGCGTCCTTCGAGGCTCGCCCGGATATGCGGCGGCTTTTCACGAAAGTCGGTGTGGGCTCGCACCTCAGGATGAGGAAGGCAGGCGCCGGCAGTCCTCATCCTGAGGCGCGAGCGCAGCGAGCCTCGAAGGACGCACTCTTTACGTGTGCTACCTCACCTCCGCCGTGCGCATCGCCTCGACACGTATTTCCTCGGTCAGCCGGGCCTTGAGCGCGGAGAATTCCGGGCTGGTCTTGATCGTGTAGAGACGCGGATGCGGAAGGTCGACCGCGACGTCGGACTTTATGCGCCCCGGCCGCGCCGACATGACGATGACACGCGAAGCCATGAAAATCGCTTCCTCGATGTCGTGGGTGACGAACAGCACCGTCTTCTTGCGCTTTTCCCATATGCCGAGGAGAAGTTCCTGCATCAGCCCGCGCGTCTGGTTGTCGAGCGCGCCGAAGGGCTCGTCGAGAAGCAGGATCTCCGGATCGTTGGCGAGTGCGCGGGCGATCGCGGTGCGCTGCTGCATGCCGCCGGAAAGCTGTTTCGGCCAGTGGTTCTCAAAGCCCTTGAGGCCGACGAGATCGACATAGGAGGCGACGGTGTCGCGCCGCTCCCTTTCCGGCGTTCCCTTCTCGCGCAGGCCGAATGCGATGTTGTCGGCGACGGTAAGCCATGGAAACAGCGTATAGGATTGGAAGACCATGCCGCGATCCGGGCCCGGCCGCGTCACGGTGCGCCCGTCGAGCAGCACGCGGCCGGTGCTCGGCGTGTCGAGACCGGCGATGATCCTGAGAAGCGTCGATTTCCCGCAGCCCGACGGGCCGAGAATGGTGATGAAGTCGTTGGCGTTGACGGAAAGGTTGGCCGGCTGCAGCGCCTTCACCGGCTGCCCGCCATGCGTGCCGGGAAAGGTGCGGCTGACATTCTCTATCGTGAGTTTGGTCACGCGAGGCTCCATGGAAAGAGCCAGCGGTTGAGCGCCTTGAAGCCGGCGTCGGAGATCAGGCCGATCAGGCCGATGACGATGATGCCGAAGATGATCTGCCCCGTCGCGAGCCGCGACTGGCTGTTGATGATCATGTAGCCGATGCCGGACGACGCGCCGATCAGTTCGGCGACGATCACATAGGTCCAGGCCCAGCCGAGCACCAGCCGCAGCGTCTCCGCGATTGCCGGCGCGTTCGCCGGAACGATGACGCGCCTGACGATGCCGCCGCTCGACGAGCCCAGCGTATAGGCCGCCTCGACGAGATCGCGGCGGGTATTGCCGACCGAAACGGCGATGATGAGGATGAGCTGGAAAACAGAGCCGACGAAGATGACCAGCAGCTTTTCGACCTCTCCTATCCCCGCCCACAGGATCAGGAGCGGGATGAAGGCCGAGGCCGGCAGATAGCGCGCGAAGGAGACGAAAGGCTCCAGAAGCGCCTCGACAGGCTTCCATGCGCCCATCAGGATGCCGAGCGGCACGGCGACGATTGAAGCCAGAACGAAGCCGCCAACCACGCGCCAGACCGTGATCAGGATATCGAGCGCGAAATTGTCCTCGACCAGGAGCCGCCAGCCGTCGTGCAACATGCTGAACGGGTCGGCGAGGAAGACGCGATTGACATATCCGCCGAGCGTCATCCACGCCCAGAAGGCGACAAACAGGACGAAGAAGCCGATGCCGAGCACGACGCGCAGCATCGGCGAAACCGGTTCGAGGGGCCGCATCATCAGAAACTTCCCGGATGAGAAGCGCGGCGCAACAACGGCGCCGCGCCGATTATTGCGGCCAGCCCTACTGTACCGCGCTCGTATCCACAAGCTTGGAGACGTCGGGCATCTCCTTGATCAACCCCATCGACAGCAGGAGCTTCGCAGCGGAGGTGGAGAAGTCCTGGAACTCCTTAGTGAAGAACTTCTTGTTCTCCTCACGGTCGGCCCATTTCAGGTATTTCGCCGAATCCTCGAACTCCTTCGCCGACTGTTTCACGTCGGCGCCCATGATCTTGTAGGATTTTTCCGGTTCCTTCTTGATCATTTCGAGCGCCTCGAAATAGCTGTCGGCAAGCGCCTTTGCCGCACCCGGATTTTTCTCGAGGAAGTCCGGCGTGCAGCCGACCGTATCGAGGATCATCGGATAGTCGAGCGTGGTGGCAAGGATGTGCCCGACATCGGGCTTGTCACGCACCGAGGAGATGAAGGGCTCGTAGGTGGAGGCCGCGTCGTTCTGGCCAGCCAGGAAAGCCTGTGCAGCCGCGTCCGGTTCCATGTTGATGACCTTCACGTCCTTGGTGGAGAGGCCGTTCTTGTCCAGGATCCAGGCGAGCAGGAAGTAAGGCGAGGTGCCGGGTGCCGAAGCGGCGACGGTCCTGCCCTTCAGATCGGCGACGGTCTTGATGTCGTTGCGCACGACGAGGCCGTCCGCACCGTAGGACTTGTCGAGCTGGAATATCTGCTTGGTGGCGACGCCGCTGGCGTTCCACACCATCCAGGTCTCGACGGTGGTTGCGGCGCATTGCAGCGAGCCGCTGGCGATGGCGAGCGGACGGCTCGCTTGCGGTACCTTCTCCAGCGTCACGTCGAGGCCGTTCTTCTTGAAGATACCGGCTTCCTTGGCAAGCGTCAGCGGAGCAAAGCCGGTCCAGCCGCTCATGCCTAGAGCGACTTTCGTCTCGGCGGATGCGGGCATGCAAAGTGCCGCCGAAGCCAACAGCGCGGCGGCGAACATTATTGTCTTTTTCACGGAAGTTCCCCTTAACTCAAACGATGAGGAGCGTAGTCGTACAACCGCCGCAAACCTTGTCAACTGGCGGCGCAAGGTCGGCATCATCGAACGGGCCGGCTCACGGCGCGTTGAGGTTCCAGGGACGGTTGTTCCAGATCTTCTCGCCGATCATGCAGTCGTAATCGGGGTCTGCGGCGGCCTTCACAACCGGAAAATGCATCGGCACGGTGGCAAGTTCCATGACGAGTTTGCGGCGCACCGCTTCGGGGAACTGCTCCCAGCCCGTCACCGGGAACATGAAGGCACCCGGCCCGCCGATCACGCAGTTCCTGTAATAGATATCGAGGTCGGGCACATCGAACGTGCTCACGAAACCGCTATTGGTCATCAGCGGCAGGCCGTTGATGACGACGCCCTGCGCCACGATCCGGTCGCGCGTGCTTTCCACCGGCGACCCCTCGTTGTTCGGCCCATCGCCGGAAACGTCGATCACCCGTTTCATCGCCTGAATGCCGCTTTCGGCGATGAGATCGGCCGAGAAGGCAAGGCCGCCCGAGATGGAGGTGCGCCGCGCCGAGTGCGGGATCTCCTCGGTGAGCTTGCCGGCGAAAGCCTCCGCGTCGGCGCGGTTCGCAATATAGGTCCACGGAACGATGACACGCTGCGTATCCTTCCCGGCCCATTCGACATAGGTGACGGCGATCCGTCCATAGGCACCGTCGGTGATGGCGTCGATCACGCTCTGGTCGGCCATCGCCGTGGCATAGCCCCGACGCTGGATCTCCAGTTCGTCGGGCGACATGGAAAGCGACACGTCTACCGCGAGGACGAGTTGCACGTCGACAGTCTCTGCGGCCCGCGCCGATGCCGCTGCCGGAAGCGAACAAGCAGCGGCAAGCAGGATTCGCCAAAGGCCGGACCACGGCACCATGGCCGGAATCTAGCCTGCCGCACGAGCGCGGAAAATCCCTCTCCCGGCAACCGCCTTCACGATTTGGAGAGCGGTTCGGGTGGGTGCGGTCTTCGAGGCTCGCTCCGCTCGCACCTCAGGGTGAGAGAGGTCAGGCGCTCGCCGTTCAGCCGCGCTTGCCGGCGAGGCGTTGCTTTGCTTCGTCGATCAGACGGTTGGCGGTCTGCATCCGGGCCATGGCGGCGTCGCGCCATTCCGGCCGCACCCGGTCCGGATGGTTCCTAAACGCGAATTCGCGCCTCAGGCGATCGAGCGATTTCGCGTCGGCAATGCGATGCAGCGCAAGCTCGCGGGAGATCGCGTCGGGCGCGGTTTCCGGCAATGCCTCCCTGCCTGCCCATCCCGCATTGAGACCAAGATAGGCGACCGTGGCCATTTCCGGCCCGCTGCCGGACGGCTGGTCAGCGGAGTTGCCTCCGACGAGACCGAACGGGATCGAGGGAGCGGCCACGGCATCATCGGAAAAGTCTTCGTCGTGCGTCGCCGGTTTTGCGGGCGGCTCCACAAGGTCTTCCAGAAACGAAACGAAGTCGCGCACCGATCCCAATTCTCACCCGCCCGCATGGCCCGCTTTCGGGTGGTAAAGCCTACCCGCCACCGGTTAACGCCTCCTCAAAGAGCCGACGCGCCAAATTCTCGACATATCTTACGATATATCTTGACTCACAGCACCGCATCGTTATCTTAAGATGTATCGTAAGACATAACGAGGAAATCGTCATGCATCATCACTGCCGGGACCATCGGGGCCGCGACGACGGCCTCATGCGCTTCATGTCCCGCAATTTCGGCGGACGTCACGGATTCGGACCGTTCGGCAAAGGTTTCGGCGGAGGCGGCGGCAACATGTTCCGCGCCGGCCGCATGTTGGCCGACGGCGATTTGCGCCTCATCGCCCTGTCGCTGATCGAGAAAGGCCCGCGCCACGGCTACGATCTCATCAAGGCGCTGGAGGAGCTTTCGAGCGGCATCTACAGCCCGAGCCCCGGCGTCGTCTATCCTACGCTCACCTTCCTCGAAGAAGCCGGCTACGCGACCTCGTCCACGGAGGGAAACAAGAAGGTATTCGCCATCACCGATGCCGGCCGCGCGCATCTGGAAGAGAATCGCGAGATGGTCGACGGCGTGCTCGAACAGATCGAGCGCTTCGGCCGCAAGATGGCGAAGGCGCGCGAGTGGTTCGACTGGTCCGACGAGGGACCCGTCGGGCGCGGCCGCCGCGACGAGCGGCACGCCATGCGGCACGAGTTCCATGCCGTTCGCCGTCGTGTCCGCGCCGCATTGACCGAGATCGTCGACGCTCCCTCCGAGAAGCAGAAGGAGGCGCTTGAAATACTCAATCGGGCGGCCGACCAACTCGACGCACTGGTGCGGCGCGATCCCCCTCGAACCGTCTGAAGAACAAACCTGAAAACAGGAACGACAATGGATACACAGCCACTCCTGCTCACCTCTTCCGCGATCGTCATAAGCGAGAGGGCGAGCGGTTACCTGCAGCAGCTTTGCAAGCATTTCGGCCACAAGGTCGCAGTGAGCTTCACGCCGGAACGCGGCACGATCGTCTTCGATTTCGGCAATTGCGCGCTCGCCTCAAGCGGCAACATGCTGAGCCTGACCGCTACCGCCGGCACAACGGTCGGCCTGTCGCGCGTCCAGCATGTCATCGCCAGCCATCTGGAACGCTTCGCCTTCCGCGAGAAGCCGGAAATCGTCTGGAACTAAGGCCGAGCTCAGCCGCCGCCCGTCGCGACCACCGCGCGGCGGGCGGCCTGGCCGGCGACGAGCCTGACCTTGCGCGGCGCAGCCATCCAGATGCAACCAATCGAGACAATGGAAAGCACAAGCAGCACGACGAAGGAGCTCTGGTAGCTTCCTGTCCGGTCGTAGAGATCGCCCGTCAGCCATGGTCCGACGCCGGCACCGATATTGCCGAAGACGCTGAGCATGCCGAAGATGGTGGCAAAGCGGCGGCCGGCGAACAGCTCGGCCGGCATGGCGCCGAAGACGGAAGCGACGCCATAGCCGATCAGGCCCTGCGATGCGACCATCAGATACATCAGGAGCCGGGATTTGTTATGGTCCAGTGCAAGCAGCGCCAGGACCGTGACGATGAAGCCCGACATGCCGATCGTCCAGGCCCATTCACGGCCGATGCGGTCTGAGAAATGACCGATCCCTATCTGGCCGACAACGCCGCAAAGGCCGACCATCCCCAGCGCGAAGGCCGCCTCGCCCGCACCGAAGCCGACATCGGCCAGATAGCGCGTCTGATGGACCTGCACGGTGTACCAGGCGTAGAGGGCACAGAAGAACCCGGCGGCAACCCACCAGAAGCGTGGCGTGCGCATCGCATGCGCAAGCGTCCAATCCCGATCCACCCACTCCTTGTCCACGATCGTCGAAGGCGCAAGCATCTGCTCGTCCGGCCCTGAACCCTCGCCATCGGGCAACAGGCCGAAACTCTCAGGACTCTTGCGCTGAAACAGAAAATTGAGCGGTATGAGCAGCGCGCAGAGTACCGCCATTATCTGGCAGGCCGCGCGCCAGCCGCTCGCCTCGATGACGACCTGGAGCAGCGGCAGCATCAGGATAGAGCCGACGCCGACGCCCGAAAAAGCAATGCCGATCGCCAACCCACGACGCCGGACGAACCAGTTCGGCAGGAACATGGAATGGCCGATATAGGTGAGCGGCATGGAGCCGCCAACCGTCAAAAGGCCGATGGTGAGAGAGAACTGCAACGGCGTGGTCACGTAGGTCACGCCCACCAGTCCGGCCGCCATCAGGAATCCCGCCAGCGGCAAAACCAGCCGCGGGCCGTAGCGGTCGATCATCATACCGATAACGGGCACCGCCGCGGTCGAGGCCAGAAAGCCGAGCGAAAAGGCACCCGCTGTCGCGCCGCGTTCCCAGCCGAATTCATCGAGGATCGGCGGATAGAGCAGCGAGAACGCGGTACGTGTGTTGACCGCAATGCCCATGGAGACGAAGGCGACCGCCACGACGACCCAGCCATAGAAAAATTTTGTCCGGATCGGCGGTGTCGCGGCCATGGGCGTCCTGGTCATTTATCCGCGTCATGCTTATTCCTTGCACAACCGGCGAACAAGCAGGCAGCCTTGGGCCAAGAGGCGGACTGCTGACAGACATTGACAGCAGCCCTCCCTCCACCACCTATGGCGCGAGAAACAAGCCGGCGGTGCTGTAACGACTACAGCCGGACCCGGCTTCCGAGGCTCTACCGTTTAGGGATGGACGGCGCATGGCCAGAACCGATATCGCTCGACGTGTGTACAACCACACCTGGAAGCTCGATCCTATCATCCGCAGCCTGCTCGACACGGATTTCTACAAGCTGTTGATGCTGCAGATGATCTGGGGGCTCTACCCGACCGTGCAGGCGACGTTCACGCTCATCAACCGCACCGCCTCGGTCCGCCTCGCCGACGAGATCGACGAAGCGGAATTGCGCGCCCAGCTCGACCACGCGCGCACCATCCGTTTCTCCAAAAAGGAGATGATCTGGCTCGCCGGCAACAGTTTCTACGGCCGCAGGCAGATCTTCGATCCCGATTTCCTCGCCTGGCTCGCCGGCTTCCGCCTGCCCGAATACGAACTTCTACGACGCGACGGCCAGTATGAACTGAACTTCCATGGGCCGTGGAGCGAAACCACGATGTGGGAAATCCCCGCGCTCGCCATCATCAACGAGTTGCGCTCGCGCGCGGCCATGCGCTCGCTCGGGCCGTTTGCACTCGACGTGCTCTATGCCCGCGCCAAGGCCAAGACGTGGGCCAAGGTCGAGCGGCTGCGCAAATATCCGGACCTGCAAATCTCCGATTTCGGTACCCGCCGCCGCCACAGCTTCCTTTGGCAGCGCTGGTGCGTCGAGGCGCTGAAGGAAGGTATCGGCGCCGCTTTCACCGGCACCTCTAACGTGCTGCTCGCCATGGACACCGATCTCGAAGCGCTCGGCACCAACGCGCACGAACTGCCGATGGTCCTAGCTGCGCTTGCCCGCAACGACGAGGAGCTTCGCGCCGCTCCCTACAAGGTGCTGACCGACTGGCAGAGCTACTATGGCGGCAATCTGCTGATCGTGCTGCCCGATTCCTTCGGAACCGCCGCCTTCCTGAAGGACGCACCCGACTGGGTCGCCGATTGGACGGGCTTCCGCCCCGATAGTGCGCCAGCGATCGAAGGCGGCGAGAAAATCATCGAATGGTGGAAGGAGAAGGGCAAGGATCCAAGAAAGAAGCTCCTCATCTTTTCCGACGCGCTCGACGTCGAAACAATCGAGAAGGCCTATCTCCATTTTCGCGGCAAGGCGCGATTGAGCTTCGGCTGGGGCACCAACCTCACCAACGATTTCGTCGATTGCGCGCCTGAGCGTAACGATCAGCTTCGAGCCATCTCGCTGGTCTGCAAGGTAAGCGAGGCGAACGGCCATCCGGCCGTCAAGCTCTCCGACAATCCGGAGAAAGCGACCGGCGATCCGAAGGAGGTCGAGCGCTACCTGCGCATCTTCGGCAGCAAGGACCGCGTGCGCCAGCCGGTAACGGTGTAGGGTTATTGCCATTTTGGGGCGGCAAATTGTGGTGCGTCCTTCGAGGCTCGCTCCGCTCGCACCTCAGGATGAGGACGGCTTTTACATGTCAGCCCAAGTTCTGAAGTGTCGCGTCCAGCATAGCGATCCGTTCCAAACCATCAGAACCGGATCGGTAAGCAGCACCGACCTCCCTCATCCCGAGGTGCGAGCGGAGCGAGCCTCGAAAGACGCACAAGCGAGGATGAAGCGCACCCCGCCTCACGCCTTCAACAGCCACTCATGTTCTGCGGCATTGTGGAATTTCCAGGTGCGGCGTGGGCCGGCCATGACGTTGAGATAGTAGAGGTCGTAGCCGTGGCAGGCCGCGCAGGGATGGTATCCGCGCGGAACAAGCGTGACATCGCCGTCCTCAACTGCCATCGCCTCGTCCAATGATCGGTCGTCCGTATAGACCCGCTGGAAGGCAAAACCCTGCGTCGGGTTCATGCGGTGGTAATAGGTTTCTTCCAGTTGCGATTCGGCCGGCAGATTGTCTGCGTCGTGCTTGTGCGGCGGATAAGACGAGGTGTGGCCACCGGGCGTGATCACCTCGACCACAAGAAGCGAATCCGCGCCCTTGTCCGTCTCCGGCAGGATGTTGGTGACATGGCGCGTATTGGTCCCCTTCCCGCGCGTTTCCTGCCCGAGATCGTCCGGCCGGATGACCCGCGCGGGATGGCTTTTGGCTCGGCCGGGCGCGGTGCAGACGGCGAGTTCAAGATCTGTCGTGGCGGTCACCTTCCAGCTTGAGCCCGCCGGCACATAGACCGACCAAGGCTTGCCTTCGAAGGGCGATGTGCGCCCTCCCAACTCGCCGAAACCACTGCCGTCGGCCTCCGCTTTGCCCTTTCCGGTGATAAAGACAAGGCAGGCCTCGCGGTCGCCTGTCTCTGCCTCCGCTTTTTCACCCGGCCTGAGGCGGAAGAGATCGAAACCGACATAGGTCCAGCCGGCGTTTTCGGGCGTGACATGGGTGACACGCCCATGCTTCCCGTTTGGCTTCACCAGCAAATTCGGCATGTCTTCCTCGCTCATTACTCTTTGGTGGGCGGCTTCTTGTTCTCGTCCGGCGGACTGTAGCGGAACAGATAGGCGTACGCGGCGTAGCCGGCGAACCCCAGGGCGATGACGCCCCAATTCTGCGAGCCGCCGTAAAATTCCAGTGCCGACCACACCAGGCAGACCACGAAAACGGCGATCCGCCGCCAAAGCGGCCGGAAGAAGGGATGGTCGGCGTCCGATTTCAACACTTCAGCGCGGCCTCTCGATTGGCGATTTCGTCAGTTCGGGAATCCTTGCGTCTCGACCTCATAGCCCGCTTTGGTCATCACCCGCATCAGTTCCTTGTGACCGATCTGAGCCATCTTCAAGGGCGGGTTCTTCTTCGGGTCCTGTTCGGCCTCGACCACGAACCAGCCTTCATAGCCGTAATCGGCGAATTTTCGCACGATAGCGCCGAAATCGAGCGAGCCGTCGCCCGGCACCGTGAAGGCGCCGAGCGCCACGGCGTCGAGGAAGGACTGCTTCTTCCAGTCCAGCCCCTTGATCACATCCATGCGCACGTCCTTCACATGGACATGGCTGATGCGCTTGTGGTGCCGGTCGATGGCGGCGAGCACATCGCCGCCGGCGAAGGCCAAATGTCCCGCGTCGAGCAGCAGAGGAATGCCTTCGCCGGAGTGGTTCATGAAGGCGTCCAATTCGCGCTCGAACTGCACCACCGCCGCCATGTGATGATGGTAGGCGAGCGGCATGCCCTCGCCCGCGCACCATTCGCCGAATTCGGTCATTTTGCGTGCATAGGCCTTCATCTCGTCGTCCGACAGCACCGCCTTTTGCGCCAGCGGCTTCGAACGGTCGCCCTGGATGGAGCGGCCGACCTCGCCATAGACGATGCAGGGCGCGCCGACCGCCTTGAAAAGCTCGATCATCGGCCGGATGCGTTCCTTGTTGGCCGATAAATCCTCGTTCACCAGCGTTCCGGAAAACCACCCCCCGCAAAGCGTTACGTCAGCCGCCTTCAGGATAGGCAGCATGACGGCCGGATCGTCCGGAAAGCGCCGCCCCTTCTCCATGCCGGTGAAACCGGCCGATCGCGACTGGCGTAAGCACTCCTCAAGTGAAACGTCGTCGGATAGTTCCACGAGATCATCGTTCCACCATGCGATGGGGGACATGCCCAGTTTGGCTTTCAAGATGTCATTCTCCAGATTTCCACCTCCCTGCGGGAGGGTAGCAGCTAATCGCCGACGCTCTGCGTCTGCCTGTTTTTCTCATAAGCCTTGCGTGCGGCGTTGACTTCCTTGCGCACGCTGACTTCCGGCACGGCGACATCCCACCAATGCCCGCCCGCATCCGTCGAGACGAGCGGATCGGTGTCGATGACGATCACGGTCGTGCGGTCGTTTTCACGCGAGCGTTTCAGCGCCGCTTCGAGATCGCCGATCGAGGAGACATGCTCGGATAGCGCGCCGAGCCCTTCGGCATGTTTGGCGAAATCTATATCCGGAAGCATGTCATGGCGGGCATCCTTCAACAGATTGTTGAAGTTGGCGCCGCCGGTGGCCATCTGCAGCCGGTTGATGCAGCCGAAGCCGCGATTATCGAGCAGCACGATGGTCAGTTTCAAGCCGAGCATGACCGAAGTGGCGATCTCCGAATTCATCATGAGATAGGAGCCGTCGCCGAGCATGACCACGATCTCCTCGTCGGGCCGCGCCATCTTGGCGCCGAGCGCGCCGGCGATCTCGTAGCCCATGCAGGAATAGCCGTATTCGCCGTGATAGGAACCCGGCCAGTCCGCCTGCCAGAGCTTGTGCAACTCGCCCGGCAGACCTCCGGCCGCATGCACCAGTACGATGCCGTCGCCCATGGCGCGCTGAACGGCGCCGATCACCTGCGCGTCCGATGGCAGCGGCGCGTTGGTCGAGGCGGTGACGGCGTCGGCGGCCTTGCGCCATTCCGCCTTGCCCTTCCTGGCCTTGTCCGTCCACGCCTTGGGCGCCGCCCAGCCGCCGAGATGTTCGGCAAGTTCCGTCAGCCCGACGCGGGCATCGGCGACAAGCGGCAGCGCACGGTGCTTGAAGGCGTCGAAGGGCTGCACATTGAGCCCGATGATGGTCTTGTCCGGATTACGGAAGAGTGCCCAGGATCCGGTGGTGAAATCCTGAAACCGTGTCCCGACGGCCAGCACGACATCGGCCTTTTCCGCCAATTGGTTGGCGGCGGATGTTCCGGTGACGCCGATCGCGCCCATATTGAGCGGGTTGCCGTCGGGCAGGCTCGATTTGCCCCCCTGCGTCTCGGTCACCGGGATGCCGGACTTGCCAGCCAGTACTTCGAGCGCGGCGGAAGCCCCCGAATAGAGCGTGCCGCCTCCGGAGACGATGAGCGGCGCCTTGGCGCTGCGCAGCGCCTCGACGGCCACCTGCAACTCATGCTCGTCCGGCCGCTGCCGGCGCGGCAGCCACAGCCGCTCCTCGAAGAAGCTTTCCGGATAATCGAAGGCCTCGGCCTGCACGTCCTGGCAGAGCGACAGCGTCACCGGCCCGCACTCGGCCGGATCGGTCAGCACGGCCATCGCTCGGGCCAGCGCCGGCACGATCTGCTCGGGCCGGGCGATGCGGTCGAAATAGCGGGAAACGGGACGGAAGCAGTCATTCGCCGAGACGGTGCCGTCGCCGAAATCCTCAACCTGCTGAAGCACAGGGTCAGGAATACGGGTAGCAAAGACATCACCCGGCAAAAGCAGCACCGGCAGGCGGTTGACATGCGCAAGGGCCGCCCCCGTGACCATATTGGTCGCGCCGGGGCCGATGGAGGTCGTCGCGGCCATCATGCGGCGGCGGAAATTCGCCTTGGCGAAGCCGACTGCCGCATGGACCATCGCCTGCTCATTATGGGCGCGATAGGTCGGCAGGTCGCGCCGCACCTGGTAGAGCGCCTCGCCCATGCCGGCGACGTTGCCGTGCCCGAAGATCGCCCATACGCCGCCGAAGAGCGGCACCTTCTCGCCGTCGATCTCCGTCATCTGGCGCGTCAAGAAGCGGGCGAGCGCTTGCGCCATGGTCAGGCGGATTTTGCTGGTCATTTGTCCTCCTTGCGCCTCCCGCCTCGCCGGCGATCCGCTAGGCCGCCGCGCGCTTGCGCGTCGCGAGCCACGCCTTCGTCAGCCGGCCGAAGCGATCGGCCATCTCGGCAATCGCGGCTTCGTCGTCCATCCGCCCGGCCAGCCATTCCTCGGCCGCATGGCCGAAGATGGTGCGACCGACCGCGAACCCCTTTACGATAGACGCATCGGCGGTCGCGGAGAAGGCCGCTTCGAGATCGGCGGCGGGGGCATCGAGCCCCAACAGCACCACGCCCCGGCACCATGGATCGTTGCGCGAAATGGTCGCCTCGATATTCGTCCAGGCCGCCTTGGAAGCCTGTGGTTCGAGTTTCCACCAGTCCGGCCGGATACCGAGTGCGTAGAGTTCGTCGAGCACCTGCGCGACCGTGTCGTCGCGGAGCGGGCCGTTCTTGCCGGTGATGACCTCGATCAGCAATTCACGGCCGACCTTCCGCGATGCCTGAAACAGCGCAACGAGCTTCTGCTGCTGTTCTTCTTTCAGCCCGGCCGTATCGTCGGGATGGTAAAAGCACAGGCATTTGATCGTGTGCGTCACCGGCCATTCGACAAGCTGCGAGCCGATATCCTGACCGAACTCGAAGCGGAGCGGCCGCGAGCCCGGCAGTTCCACCGGCCGGCCGATCCAGTCGAAATCGTGCCTTGTCGCCTCGAACAGGGCCTCGCGGCCGTATTTCTCGTCGATCAGCATGCCGTAGCCGCGTCGCCCCTGGGCCACCTTCGACGCCGCTTTCACTGCCAGCACCTTGAAGGCCGAGATCCGCTCCGGATCGGCTCCCACGCGCGCTGCCATCTCCTCGAACTGTGAGCGGTGGTCGCAGGCGAACCCCATCAGGAGCGGAATGTCGCCGCGCCGCGTCGTCGCCCAATGGATGTGGTTGATCGCATCGTCCTTGCGCAGCGCGTGGTGCTTCGACCCGTGCTCGAGGAAATACCGTAATTCCTCGAAGGTCGGGCTTTCCGGCGAACAGAGCAGCCGGGAAACGGCGAAGGCACCGCAGGCATTGGCCCATGTCGCCGCCGTCTCGAAGCTCTCGCCGCCAAGCCATCCGCGCAGGAAACCGGACATGAAGGCGTCGCCGGCGCCCAGCACATTGTAGACCTCGATCGGGAAACCCTGCCCGACGATGCCATTCTCGAGGTCATCGGGGATGGCGCCTTCATAGACGATGCAGCCCATCGGGCCACGCTTCAACACGATGACGGCATCGGAGACCGCGCGGATCGTCTTCAACGCCTTCAGGAGATCGTCCTCGCCCGACGCTATCAGCACTTCCTCTTCCGTGCCGACGATCAGGTCGCAATCGGGCAGCACGGTTTTGAGATGCTGCGAGACGCGGTCGGACTTGACGTAGCGCTCATCACCGGCGGCATGGCCGGCAAGGCCCCACAGGTTCGGACGATAGTCGATGTCGAAAGCAACCTTGCCGCCCTTCCCGCGCATCAGTCGGATCGCCTTCTTTTGCGCGGCATCGCTGTTGGGGCGCGAGAAATGCGTGCCGGTGACGACCACCGCGCGGGCTCGCGAAAAGAACGCCTCGTCGATATCGTCCTCCGAGAGCGCCATGTCGGCGCAGTTCTCGCGATAGAAGAGGAGCGGGAAGGATTTGTCGTTTTCGACAGAAACGAAGGCTAGCGCCGTCAGCCGTGCCTGGTCGGTAACGATTCCAGCAGTTTCCACCCCTTCCCTCACCATCTGCTCGCGGATGAAAGCCCCGAACTGCTCCTGGCCGACTCGCGTCACCAGCGCAGATTTCAGGCCGAGCCTCGCGGTGCCGATAGCGATATTGGCGGGGCAGCCGCCCACCGATTTGGCGAAGCTGGTACTGTCCTCGAGGCGGGAGCCGATCTGCTGGCCGTAAAGATCGACGGAAGCGCGGCCGATGGTGATGACATCAAGCTGCCCCTGCCCGTTCGAGGCTTCAGCCCTGGCCATGTGCTCCTCCGGGGATCATAGGTTTTGCAAACGTGTGCAACGGTTGCGTGGCCCCGTCAATATGAAATGTAAATTCCATGTTCAAGTCAATATGGAATGTCTATTCCTTTTCTGTGGTCGCCAGTTCCGCGCGAAGCTCGGCAACGCTGACGGTCAGCGCCATTGCGAGCGCCATGGTCGCGGAAAGCGAGCGGAAGCCGGCGAAATCCGCCTCCGCCACCTCGAACCATTCCGTCGCGCATTCCGCAAGCGGTGAAAAGGCGCTGTCGGTGATGGCGATCACCGGTACGCCGCGCCCTGCGAGGATGCGCGCATGCTCCGCTGTTTCGGATGCATAGGGCGAGAAGCTGACGGCGAGCGCGGCATCCCCCTCGCCCGCATTTGCCAGCATCTCCGCATCGATGCCGAGCGGCGAACCGACCAGCGTGCAGGGAATGCCGAGCTTGCCGAAGGCATAGGCCATGTAGGTGGAGATCGGATAGGAGCGGCGCCGCGCGATCAGGTGGATGGTACGCGCTCCGCCGAGAATCGCAACGGCGCGCTCAAGCTTCGGCGCCTCCACGGCATGCGAGAGCTTGTCGAGCGAGTGGCGCGCCGCATCGAGGAACCCGTCCAGGACGGCGCTCTCATGCGAACCCGCGCGCGCGCCGGCACGAAGCGCCGCTAGGCGCTCCTCATAGGAATTGGTCCGCTCCTTCAGCCGGTCTCGAAACACCCGCTGGAGATCGGAAAAGCCTTCGAAGCCGAAATGCTGTGCGAAGCGGACCAGCGTGGAAGGCTGGACATCGGCTGCTGCGGCGACGCTTGCCGCCGTGCCGAAGGCGATCTCGTCGGGACTGTCCAGCGTATGCGCCGCGACCTGCGCCAACCGCTTGGGCAGCGACTGGCGGCGCGTGATGATCATGGCGCGCAGCGATTCGAAATCGCGCGGCGGCGGTGGCGTTTCGGCCTCATCCATCGGCACTTTCCTTCCTCTCCCGTCACCACGCTACAGCAAATAGAATAAACATTCCATCAATCGACGATCTGGTTTATTCATGGCGAGGGGTGGTTGCGCGGTCGCGGGAAACGTGGACAAATTGCGTGTCTGGGGCGGCGAAGAAACCCGTAAAAGAATATGATTCCAGACGATTGCGCGAAGCGCCTTAGGTTTCGTCGTGTAGTTTTGCGCACACCCATATGTTGAAGGAAACAAGCATGGATCGCATCGGAGTGGGCCTGATCGGCACCGGCTATATGGGCAAATGCCACGCTCTCGCCTGGAATGCCGTTCATCCGGTCTTCGGCGACGTGCCGCGACCACGCCTCGTCCACCTTGCGGAGGCAGGTGTAGCGCTGGCCGAAAAGCGCGCCAGCGAATTGGGCTTCGAGAAGGCGACCGGCAACTGGCGCGATCTGATCGACGATCCCGAGATCGACGTGATCTCGATCACTACGCCGAACAAGTTCCACGCCGAAATGGCGATCGCGGCACTTGAGGCCGGCAAGCATGTCTGGTGCGAGAAACCGATGGCGCCGAGCTTTGCCGAGGCCGAGGCCATGGCCAAGGCGGCTAGACAATCCGGCCGGGTCGCCATGCTAGGCTACAACTACATACAAAACCCTATGGTCCGCCATATCCGCAAGCTCCTCTCGGAAGGCGCGATCGGCTCGGTCAACCATGTCCGCGTCGAGATGGACGAGGATTTCATGGCCGACCCGGACGCGCCCTTCGCCGCCCGCAACGAGAAGGCCAACGGCTATGGCGCGCTGGACGATTTCGCCGTGCATCCGCTCTCCATCCTGCAGACGCTTTTCGGCAACATGACGCGTGTCCTGTGCGACATGGACAAGCCCTATGCCGACCGGCCGACAGAGGGCGGCGCCCGCCGCGCGGTGGAAAACCACGACATGGCAAGCATACTCTTCCATCTGCACGAAGGCATTTCAGGCGTGCTGATGGTCAACCGAACCGCCTGGGGCCGCAAGGGCCGTATCGCGCTGCAGATATTCGGCTCGCGCGGCTCTATCCTCTACGACCAGGAACGCATGAACGAACTGCAGCTTTACCAGGCATCCGGGCGGCCGGGCGAACAGGGCTATCGCACCATTCTCGCCGGGCCGCAGCACCCGCCCTACGACCGCTTCATCCCCGCCCCGGGCCACGGCCTCGGCTTCAACGAACTGAAGATCATCGAATGCCGGCAGTTGATCGGCCGAATCCGCGACGAGAAGACGCTGGGCATCGGCTTCGACGACGGGCTGGAGATCGAGCGGGCCGTGCACGCCATGGCCCGCTCCTTCGAGCGCGGCCGCTGGGAAATCGTGGCGTAACGCTTTCGATCAGTCGGCCCGCTTCGTCGCCGTGAACAGCGCCACGTCTATTTTGTAGCTGCCGTCGGCCTCGGTCTCGTAATGGGAAGTTGCGACCGAAGAGACACTCGTCTGCAGCGCCCGGATTGCCTTCACCTGGATTTCCGGTGTTTGCATGCGCTCCACCCACGAACGGAATTCGAGGCGCATGCGGAAGCCTTGGACGGAGCCCGGAAGCAGCCCGGCTCGGGCGATCGCGGCCTCCCATTCCGAGCGCGTGTAGTTGCGCACATGCGAACAGTCGCGCAAGAGTTCGATCGACTGGAAGTAAGTGTCGAGCAGCGGCACGCCGGGCGTTACCGTATCGACCATCGCAAAGAACCCGCCGGGCTCGAGCACCCGCGTTGCTTCCGAAAGCGCGGCATCGAGGCTGGACCAGTGATGCGCGCTGAAACGGCTCACCACGGCATCGAAGCTCGCATCCTCAAACGGCAGCGCCTCGACGGCTCCCTGCCGCGTCTGCACATTGGTCAGGCCGCGCTCCCGCGCCGCATTCCCGACGACCTCCAGCATCTCGTACGAGAGATCGTAGGCGGTGATTTCCCGGACCAGCGGTGCCACATTGAAGGTGACGTGGCCGCCGCCGCAGCCGAGATCGAGCACGCGAGCGGCCTTTCGTCCCCTCATCACGTCCACCAGCGCCGCGAGATCGTCGCTTTGCGAATGCACGGCGCTCTTCAGATAGGCCTCAGCGCGCGAGCCGAACTGATTTCCCACCAGGGTTTCGTGACTGGTCTGCGACATGGCGGCTGTTCCTTCTCGATGATCCGGAACCGGATACGACAGGGTCGATACCGGTTTCAGTTCCATCTTTATACTGGTATAAATCCCAATATGGTGACAGCGCAGACGGCAGGACAGCGGCGTGAACTCGGCGATTTCGTTCGCTCGTTGCGGGAGAGGCTGACACCGCAGGATGCGGGCCTACCGGCCGGACGACGGCGACGCACGCCCGGCCTCAGGCGCGAAGAGGCGGCGCTGCTCGCCGGCCTGAGCGTCACCTGGTACACCTGGCTGGAGCAGGGCCGGGAAATCTCCCTTTCGCCGCAGGCGCTGGCACGGCTGGCGGCAGCACTTAGGCTCGGCCGAGCCGAGCGGGTCTATCTGTTCGAACTTGCCTCGAAGCGCGATCCCGAACAGCCGCATCGTGAAAGCACGAGCGCGCCGGCAGCGGCCCTCGCCTCGGTCGATCTCATCACGACGCCGGCCTATATCCTCGACCGCGCCTGGACCGCGCTTTGCTGGAATGCCCCCGCCCGGCATCTCTTCACGGGATGGCTGGACGGCCAGGCTGACCGGAACCTCTTACGTTTCATCTTTCTCGAACCGGCTGCCCGCTCGTTCATCCACGATTACGAAACAAGGGCCAAGCGCGTGATTGCCGAATTCCGCGCCGATGTCAGTTCGTATCTGACCGATCCCGAGATCAGCGATCTGGTGGATGGCCTCAACCGCCAAAGCGAATTGTTCGCGCGCTACTGGCGCGACCACGCCGTGCTCGGCCGCGAAGGTGGCGAGCGAACCTTCCACCACCCCGTCGACGGCTTCCTGCGCTACGAACAGGTCACCTTCGCGCTCGTCGGCCATCCGGATCTGAAGCTGACGATCCTAAGGCGCGCCTGACCGGCTCGAACCACGGGGCGCGGGCGTCCTAGTCCGATGTACCCACCACGTTCTGGTCGTAGTCGATCAGCGAGCCGGTGACGACACCCGAATACGGGCTCAAGAGATAGCAGACGAGGTCCGCGAGCTGATCCGGCTTGACCAATTGGCCCATGGGCGAGGCTGCTTCCGCCTGCGCCAGCCAGTCATTGGGCGCGGCATGCCATTTCTTCTGCACCTCGTCCTCGCCCGGCGTATCCATCCAGCCTGGCAGCACCGCGTTGCAGCGGATGCGCTTCGAGCGGAAGCCGTAAGCCACGTTCTTCGTCAGCGTCGCCAGCGCGCCCTTGGACGATGAGTAGGGTGCGAGGAAGGGCTGGCCGCCATGGCCGGACATGGAAAGCACGTTCACGATCGAGCCGGGCACGCCGGCGTCGATCAGCGCCTTCACCACGCCCTGCATCAGGAAGAACGGCCCACGCACATTGATGGCGAAGAGCCGGTCGAACACCTCCGGCGTCGTATCGAGGAGCGAGCCACGCTCCGACGAGCCGGCCGCGTTGACGAGCGCGTTGATCGTTCCAAACGCGGCAAGCGCCTCCTTGATCACACGCCGACAGTCCTCGACCTTGCCAAGATCGGCGGAGACGAAACGTACATCCGCGCCGGAGGCCGATAGTTCGGCCACGGCATTGCGGCCTTTTTCCTCCGAGCGCCCCACCAGCACCAGCTTGCGACATCCTTCAGAGACAAGCCTCTTGGCTATTGCAAAGCCGATCCCCTGCCCGCCGCCGGTGACGAGAGCACGCGCGTCCTCGTTGCGGTGTGAAAAATCGGCCGCGCTCATAGGTCGAACTCCGACATCTTCACCGTGCGACCTTCCCTCACCGAGCGCAGCGCCGCTTCCGCCATGGCGAGCGCGATCATTCCGTCCTCGCCGCTCGGCTGCGCCTTGCGCCCTTTCTCAACTGCCTCGATGAAGCTCGCGATCTCGTTGGCATAGGCTTCCGTGTAGCGCGTCATGAAGAAATCATGCAGGGGCGGCCGCGTATAGCCGCTGCCGTTGGCGATCTCGATCGACACCGGACGCTGGTTTTCCGCCGCCACCATGCCCTTGGAGCCGTGCACCTCGATGCGCTGATCGTAGCCATAGGAGGCGCGGCGGGAATTGGATATCGTGCACTGCCGGCCGCTCTTCGTCGTGATGATGACGCTCACAGAATCATAGTCGCCCAGCTTGCCGATCTTCTTGTCTACCAGCACCGAGGCCTGCGCCGTCACGGTGGCCGCCTCCTCGCCTAGCAGGAAGCGCGCCATGTCGAAGTCGTGGATGGTCATGTCCTTGAAGATGCCACCCGAGCGCGTGATGTATTCGGCAGGCGGCGCGCCCGGATCGCGCGAGACGATCTGCACCATCTCCACATTGCCGATAGCGCCGTCGTCGATCGCCTTGCGCACGGCGGCGAAATGCGGATCGAAGCGGCGATTGAAGCCGACCATCAGCGTCGCCTTGGTCTCCTTCACTACCGTCAGGCAGGTCTTGACGCGGCCGATATCGAGGTCGATCGGCTTTTCGCAGAAGATCGCCTTGCCGGCACGCGCGAAGCGCTCGATCAGGTCGGCATGGGTGTCGGTCGGCGTGCAAATGACGACGGCGTCGATATCTCGGGATTTCTCTATCGCCTCGATCGTGCACACCTGTGCACCGTAAGTCGAGGCAAGATCCGACGCGGCCTTCTCGACCGCATCCGCGACCGCGGCGAGTTTCGCCACCGGATTGGCGGCGATTGCCTTTGCATGAACCTTGCCGATGCGTCCCGCGCCCAGCAACCCGAATCTCACTGTCATGGAATGTCCCTACTATGGAAGTGTCGATGCCGCCGCGTCTGCGACGGCAGGTCGAGCACAGGATGATGGCTATACCGTGCCGCCGAGTTCCTCGGAAAGGTCCTGCAATTCCTTGTCACCAGCCATTTTGGTCTGCAGTTCGTCAAGGCTGATCTCGGTCTTGGTGAAGGTGCCGAGCGTGCGGCCCCGGTTGAGCACGGTGAATTTGTCGCCGACGGCATAGGCATGGCGGACATTGTGCGTGATGAAGATGACGCCAAGGCCCTTCGCCCTCACCTGCCGGATGAATTTCAGAACCATCGAGGTCTGCGCCACGCCGAGCGCCGAGGTCGGCTCGTCGAGGATCAGCACCTTGGCGCCGAAATGCACCGCGCGCGCGATCGCCACGCATTGCCGCTCGCCTCCCGACAAGGTGCCGACCGCCTGCTCGGGATCGCGCACGTCGATGCCGATCCTGCGCATCTCCTCGCGCGCGACTTTGTTGGCATAACCCATATCCATGAAGGAGAACGGGCCGACCTTCTTCACAGGCTCGCGGCCCATGAAGAAGTTGCGGGTGATGGAGAGAAGCGGGATCATCGCCAGATCCTGGAAGACGGTGGCGATGCCGGCGTCGAGGGCGTCGCGCGGGCTCGAGAAAGATACCGGCTTGCCGTCCACCACGAAGTCGCCGCCAGTCGGCCTGTGCACACCCGACAGCGTCTTGATGAGCGTCGACTTGCCGGCGCCGTTATCGCCGAGAAGGCAATGCACCTCTCCGGCCTTTACCGTGAGCGAGACGCCCGCGAGCGCGACGACGGGACCGAAATGCTTGACCAGATCCCGCACCTCGATCAGCGGACGCCCCCAGCCTTCGGGCTGATCCTTTTCGGCGACGGCAGCCTGCATGGCCGTGCTCATCAGCGTTCTCCCGTCACGCGCCGGCGGATGGAGCTGTTGAACAGGACCGCGATCAGAAGCATCGCGCCGAGGAATACCTGGAACCAGTCGCTCGGCGCGCCGGTGAAGAGGATGCCCTGCTGCACGACACCGAAGATCAGCGCGCCGAGGCACGCTCCAATCACCGAACCATAGCCGCCGGTTAGCAAGCAGCCGCCGATGACAGCCGCGATGATGGCCTCGAACTCCTTCAAAAGGCCGCGATCGGCTGCGGCCGAGCCGAATTCGAACACCTGGCAGGCGGCGAAGACGGTCGCGCAAAAGGCCGTCACCATGAACAGCGATATCTTCACGGCGCTGACCGGAACGCCGACATTGCGCGCCGCGTCGGCATCGCCCCCGGATGCGAATATCCAGTTGCCGATCCGCGTCCTGGTCAGGACGATGTGCCCGATCACAGCGATGACGAAGGCCCATACGATCAGCATGGGAATGCCGGCAACTGCCGGCGCGCCGTTCGGCAGCTTATTGATGATGCCGTTATCGGCCAGCCACTGGAAGAATCCGGGAAATAGCTTGGCCGAGAACAGCGAGGCCACGAAGCTGTTGTCCGAATATTCCTTCAACCCGCTGACGATGGTGCGGTTGGTGAAGATGATCGAGAGCGCGATGGTCAACCCTCGAAGGATGTAGAGCGATGCCAGCGTGACGATGAAGGACGGCAGGCGGGTGCGCACGATGATGTAGCCGTTGAGCGCACCGATCGCCATCGCCACGACGAAGGCGAGAATGACGCTAAGCCCCACCGGCACATGGAAATAGATCGTCGGGATGGCGATCATCATGCCGGTGAACCCGATCATCGAGCCCACGGAAAGGTCGAACTCACCACCGATCATCAGAAGCGCCGCGCCGACTCCGATGATCATGAGCTGCGCCGTGACGGTCATCCAACTCAGGATGCCGTCGGAAGCGAACATGCCGGTGTCGCCGGCCGTGAAGACGAAGAAGAGGAGAACCAGGATCGCCCCGGCAAGAGCGCCGGAATCCGGCCGTCTCATCAACCGCTGGTACCAGGACTGACGGCTGAGCCGTTCGTCGACCACGTCCACGATCGGTGTCGCGGCCGTGCCCGGATCGGTTTGTCCGGCCATTTCTAACCTCGCGTCTTATCCCAGGTAGTGCCCGGCAGGCACCCGTCCGTTGGGAAAGGAAAGGCGGGCGTCTCGACGCCCGCCTAACCAGGCCTCAGCGATATTCGCCGGCGAGTTTCTCGACCAGGGCGATGTTGTCCTTCGTCACGAAGCCCGGCCCGGTATTGACGTTGTTCGCGGGCATCACGCCGTAACGGACATACTGCGTCAGGAAGACGATCGGCAGATAGCCTTGCAGATAGGGCTGCTGGTCGATCGCCGCGTCCATGGTGCCGTCCTTGATCGCCTTGGAAATATCACCGTCTAGGTCGAACGAGATCACGCTCTTGAACTTCGAGCGCGAGCCGGTGTCACGGAGATATTTGATCGTCGGATCCGCCGAATTCGGCCCAAGAGTTATAATGCCGTCCGTATCCGGGTGGCTGGCAAGGAACGCCTTGACCTTGTTGTAGATTCCGGTCGGGTCGATGCCGGAATCAACCATCTGGTCGCCGAGCTTCACGCCGAGACCGTCGGCGTAGCCCTGGCAGCGCTGAACCGATGCGGGGTTGGTGATGTAGTGGTTCACGCAGAGAAAGTGGGTGACGCCCGCTTTCTTGGCACGCTCGCCCGCACCCTTGCCCGCGTCATATTCAGGCTGGCCGATATGCATCAGCGCACCGAGTTCCTTCGACTGCTCGGCGGTCCCGGAGTTCACTGTGATGACCGGAATGCCCTTGGCCACAGCGCCCTGGATGGCCGACTGCAGCACGTCGAAATCGGCGATCGTGGTGACGATGCCATTCGGGTTGGAAGCAGTCGCCTGCTGGATGATACGCGCCATGTCGGCGATGTCGCCGGTCGGCGGATTGCGATATTCGACTTTCACGCCCTCGTCGTGCTCCGCGTTCTTGAGTGCATTCTTGATGACGTTCCACCACGAATCCGAATCCGGGGCATGGCTGACAAAGACGAAACGCTCATTGTCGGCGAGCGCGGAAGAAGTGGTCGTCGCCACCGCCGCCACCATCGCCGCGGCCATGAGCACGCCGCGCAGCAAAGCAGATTTCATCGATAATCCTCCCTTGAATACACTCAGGCGCCGCATCTTACCCCCGCCTCGCGGCGCGGCAAGCTCCGCCCCTTCCCAATTCGGCACATAATGGAACTTTTATACCATTACTGCAATTGAGTGGAATATTAATTCCATTTCAGTGCAAATCTGTCAAGCGTCTCGCGTGCGCAGACGCCGCGACGCATGGCCAGGAAGCGGTCGATGCGAGAAAGGTTGCCGCTTGGCGCCGTCCGGCGCTCATACCTGTTCGTCAAGGCGAAGGGGCTTGCCGCCCTCCTCGTTCGCCGCCTGCGCATGATGCAGGCGATCGGTCGTGACCAGGCAAAGGTTCTGCCACATGCCGCGAATGGCCTCGGCCTTCGCCGCCGACGAACGATCCACCCCCTGTCCGTCCATCATCGAGGAGATACGATCGAAATTCGCTGCGCACCGTCGCACGGAAGCGTCGATCTCCGACACCTGCTCCGGCGTCAGGCTTGCCCCGGCCAGCGCCACCAGCACATTCTGCGACATCTGCCTTACAAGGCTCGCCTGCTTGGCGAGCGTCTCATTCCAGTCGACTACCATTCCAGGCACCCCGCTGCGCCCGCATCGGTTGTGCTATTTGCCGGGCTTGCAAGGAAATGGCCCTGCAATCGAAGCGCCAGCGCCTCCTCGATACAAACTCCTGAATATCCGACTTATTTGTGACCTGGACCATTCCGGTCTCCCAATCTGCCGCAATCGCTCTCGTAAGCGACATGATTGCAGTCCCCGCACCTGTCCCTATATTCGCGCGATGATACCGATCTCCGTCCTCGACCTTTCGCCCGTCCCGCAAGGCTCTGATGCCGCGCAATCGCTGAAAAACACGCTCGATCTCGCGCGGCATGCCGAACGGTTGGGCTACCGGCGTTATTGGCTCGCCGAGCACCACAACATGCCGGGCATCGCAAGTGCTGCGACTTCGGTCGTCATCGGCCATGTCGCGGCTGGAACCTCGACCATCCGGGTAGGCGCAGGCGGCATCATGCTGCCCAACCATTCACCGCTGATGGTGGCTGAAGCGTTCGGCACGCTGGCATCGCTCTTTCCAGGCCGCATCGATCTCGGCCTCGGCCGTGCGCCGGGCACCGATCCGCTGACGGCTCGGGCGCTGCGCCGTAACCTCCATTCCGACGTCGACGCCTTCCCGCAGGACGTGGTCGAACTGATGGGCTATTTCCAGCCCGTTGAAGAGGGACAGCGGGTACGCGCCGTGCCGGGCGCGGGCCTCGACGTTCCGATCTGGATCCTAGGCTCCAGCCTGTTCGGCGCTCAGCTTGCCGCCATGCTCGGCCTGCCCTACGCCTTCGCCTCGCACTTTGCGCCGGCGGAGATGGAACGCGCCGCGGCAATCTACCGGGAACGCTTCCAGCCGTCCGAACAGCTTCAGAAGCCGCATGTCATGCTCGGCCTCAACGTCTTCGCCGCCGGGACCGACGAGGAGGCGCGCCTGCTTTTCACCTCACAGCAGCAGGCCTTCGTCAACCTGCGAAGCGGCCGCCCCGGCCAGCTTCCGCCCCCGGTCGCCGGCTATTACGAAACGCTTGAGCCAATGGCGAAAGCCATGATCGACCAGGCGCTTTCCTGCACGGTCGTCGGCTCGCCGGAAGCGGTAAGGCGCGGCATGGAAAACTTCGCCAGGGCGACCGGCGCTGACGAGATCATGGTCACCGGCCAGATATTCGAGCACAGCGCGCGCGTCCGCTCCTTCGAAATCGCGGCGGAGGCGATGCGGGAACTCGCCGGCGCTGCCTGACAGCCACATCTGTTTGCTTTGCACATCCCGCAATTGTACGGCATGTTGCGTTCCCGGCGCGAAGCGCCACAGATTCGCGCAGGAGCCGTTCGATGCGAGGAGCAAAGCCGCCGATAATGCCGGGTACAGGCAGGATCGTCATGCTCGCCGTCTCCGCGGCGGCGCTCGTTTCACTCACGGCCTGCGCCGACATGGTGGGCAACACGAACCGGGAGGTCGTCAGTTCGACCCAGTTCGACAATATTCCGTGCAAGGAACTGATATCCCAGCGCAACACGCTGGTGGCCCGCTACGGTTCGCCGGACGCCCTGCCCGAAGGGAAAAAGCCCGGCGAAAGGCCCTATCTGAAGCACGAGCCGCTCGGCGCATTTCTGGCGCCCGATTTCCGCAGCAAGGACCAGCTTGAGGCGCGCAAGGCGCTCGGGCGTATCGACGCCATGAACCATTCGCTCCAGCGGCGTCAGTGCGAGGGAGCACCCAAAGGTCGGAAAAAGCCGGGTTTGGGCTGACCGCCGGCGCGCTGCCGTTCACTCGATGCGGTAAAATTCCGCCGCCGTTCCGCCAAACACCTTGTCGAATGCCGGTCCCTTGCCGACGATGGCTTCGGCCGCTTTGCGCCAGCCCTCATAGGTACCCGCCATTTCCAGCACCGGCCAGTCCGATCCCCACATGACGCGCCCCGGCCCGAATACGGCAAGCACGTGCTCGGCATAGGGGCGCAGCGTCTCGATCGTCCAGCCGGGCGCGGCTTCTGTTGCGAGGCCGGAAAGCTTGCAGAACACCGGCGTCTGCCGTGCGATCCTCTCCATACCGGCCGCCCAGTCGTCGAACCGCCCTTCGCGGATGACGGGCTTCATGCAGTGGTCGACCACCGTGCGCATTGAAGGGTAGCGATCGAAGAGCCGCAGGAAATTGTCGAGATGGATCGGATAGCCGAGCACGTCGAAGGTCAGGTCGAGGTCGATCAGCGCCCGGTAGCCCCATTGCACGTCCGGCCGATGCATCCAGTCGGGGTCAGCAATGTCCTGGATCATCGGCCTGACGCCTGAAAATTTCGGATGCTTCGCCAACCGCTCCAGGTGCCTGCTGTCCTCGGGCTTCTCGAAATCGACCCAACCGACCACCTTGCCGACGAAATCCGTCGCATCGGCGAGGCCCAGCATATATTCCGTCTCTTCGACACTCGGCGCGGCTTGGACAAGCACAGTGCGGTCGATACCGAAGCGCTTCAGATGCGGCTCAAGCACAGGCGGCAGAATGGTGCGCAGGATCGGCGCGTCCGGCGGCAGCGATGCCATCCAGCCATAGTCGCCACGCGCCGTGTTCCAGAAATGCTGGTGGGCATCGATGCGCATCGCTGATTTCTCCTCGGATCATTTCCGGTGCGTCCCGATACCCCCACCCCTGTCCCCTCCCCACAAGGGGGAGGGAGACGCTTTCATCACCGTTTCCGCCAAACCGGCGGACTGGCCGGCACAAGGTCTCCCTCCCCCTTGTGGGGAGGGGCTAGGGGTGGGGATACAAGACTCTCCACATGCACAGTGATTTTCAGCTATGCCGGCACCGGCGCGGCGGCGCGCATGAGGCCGGCGGCCTTTAGGTCGGCCCAGAGCGCGGCGGGGATGGCCGCGGCCAGCGTTTCCATATTGAGCGCCACCTCGCTGGCACGCGCGGCACCGGGGATGACACAGGCGACGACCGGATGAACGAGCGGGAAGCGCAACGCCGCCTGCACCAGCTTGACGCCGTGCTTCTTGCAGACCGCCTCGATCTTTGTCACCCGGTCGAGGATTTCCGGCGGGGCGGGATCGTAGTTGAAGAAAGCGCCCGGTTTCGGCCCGGTGGCAAGGATGCCGGAATTGTAGGCTCCGCCGATGACGACGCCGATGCCGCGCTTCTGGAGCAGTGGCAGGCAGGTCTCGAGCGATTCCTGTTCGAGCAACGTGTAGCGGCCGGCAAGCAGGAATAGGTCGAAATCGCCCTGCTCCGCCAGCTTCTGGCAGGCCTGCCACTCATTGATGCCGGCGCCGATCGCCTTGACCGAGCCTTCCTCGCGCAATTTCAGGAGCGCCTTGTAGCCGCCGGCCATGAATTCAGCGACGCGCCGGTCGGCCGCCTCCTGACTACCATGCGTGTAGACGTCGAGATCGTGGCCGTAGAGGATATCTATGCGGTCGATGCCGAGCCGTTCCAGCGAATCCTCGACCGAGCGCATGATGCCGTCATAGGAATAGTCGAATATCTCGCGGCGGGTCGGCGTATCGAAGAATTTGCCGATGCCAGCCCGCTCTTCCGGCTTGCAGAGGCCGAGCCGGCGGCCGACTTTGGTGGAAAGCACGTAGGAATCGCGAGGCTTCCCGCGCAGGAAATGGTTGATGCGCGTCTCGGCAAGGCCGAGACCGTAAAAGGGCGCGGTGTCGAAATAGCGGATGCCGGCGTCCCAGGCCGCATTCATCGTCGCCTGCGCCTCTTCTTCCGTATAGGCGCGATAAAGATTGCCGATCGAGGCGGAGCCGAAGCCGAGTTCGGTGAAAGTGATATCGTTGCCCGAAGGCGTCCTAAACGTTTTGTTCTTCATGTGGATTCTCGGTTCCTTTCCTCGTGCCCGCTCGACGCGTCGCGTCGAAACAGGCTACATTTTCAGTGAAAGACTATCTACATCTCTTTCGAAAGGCTACTTGTTAGCCGCGCGTCAAACCCCGCGCTTCGTTGAAAACACCCGACCGACCGGACGCCCGTCATGACCGTTACCGCAGAACTCCCCAAAACGCTTCGTCTCTCCAGCGAGGACAACGTGATCGTCGCGGCGAGCCGCATCGAACCCGGCGCGGATGTCGGCAGCGGGGTCGTCACCAAGGCGCGCATTCCTTTCGGCCACAAGATCGCGATTACGCGCATCGCCGAAGGCGCGCCGATCCGCAAATTCGGCCAGATCATCGGCTTCGCCAAGACGACGATAGAACCCGGCGACTGGGTTCATGAGCACAATGTCTACATGCACGATTTCGAGCGCGATTACCGCTTCGCCGAGGAGGCGCGGCCGGAAGCGGTCCTCCCCGTTTCCGAGCAGGCGACCTTCCAGGGCTATCTCAGGGGAAACGGCCGCGCCGGCACCCGCAACTATATCGGCATCCTGACCAGCGTGAATTGCTCGACCACCGTGGCCGGCTTCATCGCCAAGGAGATCGAGCGCTCGGGTATCCTGGACGATTATCCCAACATCGACGGCATCGTGGCGCTGAAGCAGGCCAATGGCTGCGTTATCGACTATCGCGGCGTTATCTTCGACACGCTGAAGAAGACGACATGGGGCTATGCCACCAACCCGAATATGGGCGGCGTGGTCATGGTCGGCCTCGGCTGCGAGGGCTTCCAGATCCCACGCTTCAAGGAAGCCTATGGCGTGACCGAAAGCGACACCTTCCGCACGATGACCATCCAGGAGGTCGGCGGCACCAGGAAGACGGTCGAGCGTGGCGTCGAGTTCGTCAAGGAGATGCTGCCGACCGTCAACGCCGTCCATCGCGAGCCCCTGCCCGCTTCGCTCCTGACGCTGGCGCTCCAATGCGGCGGCTCGGACGGCTATTCGGGCATCACCGCCAACCCGGCGCTCGGTATCGCAGCCGACATTCTGGTGAAGAACGGCGGCACGGCGATCCTTTCGGAAACGCCGGAAATCTATGGCGCCGAACATCTTTTGACGCGCCGGGCGAAAAACCGCGAGGTCGGCGAGAAGCTGGTCGAGATCATCCACTGGTGGGAGGATTATACCGCCCGCAACCAGATGGAGATGAACAACAACCCCTCCCCCGGCAACAAGCTCGGCGGGCTGACCACGATCCTGGAGAAGTCGCTCGGCGCGGCGGCGAAGGGCGGCTCGACCACGCTCAACGCTGTCTATCACTATGCCGACCAGGTGAACGAAAAAGGCTTCGTCTTCATGGATACGCCGGGCTACGACCCGGTCTCGGCAACCGGTCAGGTGGCCGGCGGCGCCAATATCCTCTGCTTCACCACGGGCCGAGGCTCCGCCTACGGCAACAAGCCGACGCCGTCGATCAAGCTCGCCACCAACACGCCCATGTACGAGCGCATGAAGGACGACATGGACATCAATTGCGGCGACATCCTCGACGGCGTCACACTGGCGGAGAAGGGCCACGAGATATTCGACGAGATACTGGCCGTCGCGTCGGGCAAGCGCACCAAGTCGGAAGAACTCGGCTACGGCGACAACGAGTTCGTGCCCTGGCAGATCGGCGCGACGATGTAGGCCCGCATGACCGACAGCAAGCGCCGGGTCTGGTGGGGGGATTTCCGGGCCCCGGAATTCACGGACATCGATGCCGAGGCAGTGATCGCGGTAGTACCGGTCGCCGCGATCGAGCAGCACGGCCCGCATCTGCCGGTCTCTACCGATACGGCGATCATGGAAGGCATGCTCGCCGAGACGATCGCGCAGTTGCCTGTCGAACTCGATGTCCGCATCCTGCCGATCCAGGCGGTCGGCAAATCGAACGAGCACATCTTCGAACCCGGCACGCTGACGCTTTCACCCACGGTACTGATCGAGGCATGGACGGAGCTCGGAGCTTCGATCGCGCGCGCGGGCATCCGCAAGATCGTCTTCGTCAATTCGCATGGCGGCAACGAGGAGGTGATGGGCATTGTCACCCGCGAGCTTCGCGTGCGGCACGCCATGATGGCGGTGAAGACGAGTTGGGAGCGCTTCGGCCGGCCGGAGGGTCTGTTTTCGGCCTGGGAGGAACGCTACGGAATCCATGGCGGCGACGTAGAAACGTCATTGATGCTGCATTTCCGGCCGGAAATGGTCGATATGTCGAAGGCGGAGAATTTTCCTTCCCGCGTTTTAGAGGCGGAACAGGAATTCGATCTACTGCGCCAAACCGGCAAGCACGCCTTCGCCTGGGTCGCAGCCGACCTCAACCCGCATGGCGTAGTCGGGAACGCGGCGGCTGCGACCGCCGAAAAGGGCCGCGCTACGGCGAAATTCCAGGCAGAAGGATTTGTCCGCCTGCTTCAGGACATAAGGAAAGCGAGGCTCAGGGACTGGCTATCCTGAGCGTTGCAGCGATCCGCCAAACCGCAAGAATGCCGGCTCCTCAGTCCGCGATGGGCACGCGGCCCTTTATCGCGTTGGCGCGCGCTTCATAGCTTATCCGGCCAGCCGCATCCGCCGGCAGGCGCGCGCGCACGCGCTCCCTCAGGCGCCCCACCTCATCGGCAGGCAGCGACGCAAGCAGCGACCGGCTTGTCCCGATGCTGGTCGTGATCGACCAGAACTGGTCGAAATCGTCGAACGTACGGCTTACCGTGATTTCCGTGGTCTTCACGTCGTCCAGACCGGCGTCGACCCATGCCTGCCGGAGCGCATCCATTCGCGAGACGCCGACGCTTGGCGGTCGAACCGGATTGAGACCGGCAGCGCGCAGTTCGGCTTGTATCGGTTCCATCGGAAAGCCTCCGCCGAGCATGTCCCACAGATAGGCCGAAACGGAGCCGCCGGGCCGTACCACGCGGACCATCTCGGCCACACCGCGCGCCGGCTCGGGCACAAAGAACAACACAAGCGCCATCACAGCGGCGTCGAAGCTGTTGTCTTCGAAGGGCAATTCCATGGCATCGCCCTTGTGGAATTCGACCTTTGCGGACGTGATCCGTCGCCGTGCATAGGCCAATTGTCCATCCGACGGGTCGATGGCCTGTATGTCGGCAGGGGCGCAGCGCTCCATAACAAGCTCGGTGAATGCGCCATTGCCGCAACCCACGTCAGCCCAGCGCCAATCCGGAGGCGGCGCGAGCCAGTCGAGGAAGGCGGTGCCAACCAGCTGGCTCCAGACGCCCATCATCCGCTCATAGGCGGATCCATCGTCAAAACGAATCTGATCGGTCACAACCAGCCCTCCTGTCCGGGCCAAAAATTCTTTCCCCGAGAGCCCTGGATCAACCCGCGACCAACATCGAAAGCGTCTCGGCGATCAACGCCGGCCGGTCGCCGCCTTCGATGTCGATCGTCTGGCGCTGCTTCATGAGATATTGGCCGGGCGCCTTGCGCTCGAAGGAGATGAGGTGCGAATGCAGCCTGACCCGTGACCCGACCTTGACCGGCGTCAGGAAACGTACCTTGTCGAGGCCGTAATTGATGGAGGCCGCCACGCCTTCGGGTGCCGCGCCGATCTCGTAGGCCATCACCGGGATGAGCGAGAGTGTCAGGTAGCCATGTGCCACCGGCGCACCGAACGGGCTTTCGCGGCGAGCGCGGTCGACATCGATATGGATCCATTGCCGGTCGCCGGTGCATTCGGCAAAAAGATCGATCATGGTCTGGTCGACCTCGATCCAGTTCGATACGCCAAGATCGGAGCCGACCAGCGCCGCCATGTCCGCGAAGCCGCGGCCAGGCGTGAAGCGCATTTCGCCGCTGCCGTTCATGCCCGCTGCCCCATTGCCCTCAGCGCCTCTTCGCGCAGATCCTTCCTCAGCACCTTGCCGACGTTGGTGTGCGGGAGGCTGTCGCGGAACTCGATATGTCTTGGCCGCTTGTAGCCGGTCAAATTCGCCTTGCAATATTGGACGATGTCCTCGCTGGTGAGCTTTGGGTCGCGGCGCACCACGAACAGCATCACCGCCTCGCCGGAATGCCCATCCGGCACGCCGATCACAGCCGCTTCCATCACCCCCGGATGCGCGGCAACGACCGCCTCGATCTCGTTCGGATAGACGTTGAAGCCGGAGACGACGATCATGTCCTTCTTGCGGTCGATCAGGCGGATATAACCGCGCTCGTCCATGGTGCCGATATCGCCCGACTTGAAATAACCATCCGCCGTCATGGCCTTGGCGGTCTCGTCCGGCCTTTGCCAGTATCCCGCCATCACCTGCGGCCCCTTGATGGCGATCTCTCCGGGTTCGCCGAGCGGCACGTCGTTTCCGCCATCGTCGATGATACGGATATCGACGTTCGGCAGCGGCAGCCCGATGGTTCCGGTATAGGCGATCGAATCGGTCGGGTTGCAGGTGACGCCGGACGATGTCTCGGAAAGGCCGTAGCCTTCCACGATCGGGCAGCCGGTGACGGCGAGCCATTTACTGGCCACGGCCTCCTGCACCGCCATGCCGCCGCCATTGGCGATGCGAAGCTGCGAGAAGTCGATCTTTTTGAAATCCGGATTGTCGGCAAGCGCGTTGAAAAGCGTGTTGACGCCGGGGATGGCATGGAACCGGTATTTCGCCATCTCCTTCACGGTCGCCGGAATGTCGCGCGGGTTCGGGATCAGCACGTTGAGCCCCCCGGCGCGCAGTGCCAACAACGCGCAGCTTATGAAGGCGAAGACATGATAGAGCGGCAGCGCGCAGATGAAGGTGAGTTGGCCCGAGATCGGCCGGCGTTCCAGCGCAGGCATCATCCAGGCTTCCGACGCGAGCAGATTGGCAATGATCGTGCGATGGAGCAGCACCGCGCCCTTGGAAACGCCGGTCGTGCCGCCCGTATATTGCAGCACGGCCACGTCGTCCGGACGGATTTCCGGCTTCTTCAAGGCTTTGCCGGTCCTCCTGGCGACCGCTACGCTGAAGCGGACGGCGTTCGGAAGCGAGAAAGCAGGCACGACTTTCTTCACCCTGCGCAGGACGAAATTGACGACCGCGCCCTTGGGAAAGCCAAGAAGATCGCCGACACTGGCGAGCACCACGTGCTTGACCGGCGTCTCGCGGATGATCTTTTCCAGCGTATGGGCGAAATTCTCCAGGATAATGATGGCGCTTGCGCCGGAATCCTTGAGTTGGTGTGCAAGCTCGCGGGCGGTGTAGAGCGGGTTGACGTTGACCACGATGAAACCGGCCCTGAGCACGGCCGCCACAGCGACCGGGTATTGCAGGACGTTCGGCATCATGATCGCGACCCGGTCGTTCCGCTTCAGCCCGAGACCCTGCAAGTAGGCGGCGAAGGCTGTCGAGAGCCGGTCGATATCGCCATAGGTCAAGGCCTTATCCATCAGGACATAAGCCTTTTGATCCCTGTATTTTGCGAAACTATCCTCAAGCAGCGCGACAACGGAGCTGTATTGTTCGATGTCGACATCGGCCGGCACACCCGCCGGATAGGATTTGACCCAGATGCGATCCACGCCTTTCGCCCTGCTCCGTCACCCGCGCTACACGGCTGGCTTCACCGATTCCCTACAATGCCATGAACCGGCGGCAAAGCAACGGCGGGCGCGGCACCTATCCCACTACGCCGAGCTTCTTCTGCAGGCTGGTGGAGGAGGTGGTGTACTGGAAGACGATGCGCTCGCCGGGGCTGATGTAGCGCTTGGCCGCCTGCGCCATCAGCGCGACCTCGTGGAAGCCGGACAGGATCAGCTTCAGCTTGCCCGGATACCAGTTGATGTCGCCGACGGCGAAAATGCCCGGTTCCGACGTCTGGAACTTCTCCGTATCCACCGGGATCAGGTTTTCATGCAGGCTCAGCCCCCAGTCGGCGATCGGGCCGAGCTTCATGGTGAGCCCGAAGAAGGGCAGCATGCGCGTGCAGGGAATTTCGACCTCTCCATGCGGTCCCTTGACGATTGCCGCCTGCAATTCGCCGTTCTCGCCCTTCAGTCCGCTCACCTGCCCGATCTCGAAGCCGATCTTCTCTTCCTCGTGCAGCGCGAACATGCGGTTGACGCTGTCGGGCGCGGCACGGAATTCCGCCCGGCGATGGACGAGAGTGAGCCGGCGCGCCAGCGGCTGAAGGTTCAGCGTCCAGTCGAGCGCGGAATCGCCGCCGCCGACGATCAGAATGTCGTGGTCGCGGAAGTCCTCCATGCGCCGTACGGAATAGAAGACGCTCGTGCCTTCATATGCCTCGATGCCAGGAATCGGCGGACGCTTCGGCTGGAACGAACCGCCACCGGCCGCAATCACGATCGCCTTGGCCTCGAAGACCTCGCCCTCATCCGTAGTCACGCGGAACGTACCGTCCTCGAGCCTTTCCAGCCCGGAAACCATGCGGTTGAAGGTGAAGGTTGGGCCGAAGGGTTCGATCTGCTCCATCAGCTTGTCGACAAGGCCCTGCGCGGTTATCGAGGGCCACGCGGGAATGTCGTAGATCGGCTTCTCGGGGTAGAGTTCGGCGCACTGGCCGCCCGATCGGTCGAGAATGTCGATCAGATGACATTTGAGGTCCAGCAGGCCCAGTTCGAAAACGGCGAACAGGCCGACCGGGCCGGCGCCGATAACGAGAATGTCTGTCCTAGTGATGTCGCTCATCTTGTCGTCCCGGCCGCGTGGCCCTGCAAAATCTGGCTTGGTTCGGATTTGCGCTCGCCCGACGCCCGATGCTGTTCCGGAACCGGCATGGGATACGGGAAATCCGCCTGCGGCCTATCCCTGCCGCTCGGGAACACGCACGATCAGCCCGTCGAGCTCGTCGCGCACCTTTATCTGGCAGGAAAGGCGCGAATTCGGCCGTACGTCATAGGCGAAGTCGAGCATGTCCTCTTCCATCGGCTCCGGTTCGCCGACCTCACCGGTCCACGCGTCATCCACATAGACATGGCAGGTGGCGCAGGCACAGGCCCCACCGCATTCCGCCTCGATACCGGGAACGCCGTTCCTGATGGCGTTCTCCATCACCGTCGAGCCGTTCTCGGCATCGAGGTCGAACGGCGTGCCGTCAAAGGCGATGATGGTGATCTTGGTCATGAAGTGTTCCGAAGAGCGATCTGGGGGCGCCGGCCGTAACGGCCGAAAAATCTTCCAATTTCGTGTTGCCGCCGAGATAACCACTCCCTGCGGCAAGTCAACCGCCCCGGAGCGACATGCAAGGGCGACATGAAATCGCGGACCGTGCGACCGTGATCGCCCGATCTCAGAGAACGATGCGCCTCAGCGGCTGATCGCAGCGATGAATTCGCGTGCTTCGCCGACGCGTCGCGACAGCGTCTTGACGAACAGCTTCGATGCCGGGTCGCCCTCGAGCGCGGAAGCGGCCTCCGCCACCGCGAAGGCACCGACGCCAAGCGCCGAACCCTTGAGCCCGTGGGCGAGCTTGCGGCGTTCGTCCGGCGTGGCGGCCGAGATCTGTTCGCAGACCGTTCCCGCCTGCTGCATGAAGAGTGAAAGCACTTCCTCTTCGACCGTGCGGTCGCCGAGCGTCTGGCGGGCGAGATGGGCGAGGTCGATCGGCCTTGTCCGCGCCGCGCCGCATGCTTCGCCCCCCGGTTTCGCGAAAGCGACGGCTTCCGTCCCGTCCTTCGTCATCCTTTGCCCTCCGGCCCTTCTTTAGCTTTTCCACCCGCAATCGACGCTATGCGGCTTCTATGCACATCGCGTTAATGCAGATCTTAACGAGAGGTTCTCGCGACGTGGCGATTTTTCGGGGGATCACGCCCTCATTAACCCTATGTTTAAACTTTTACCCATCGCGGGAAATGCGGGTTTCCTTTAAGCCGGTGTCTCACTACGATACGCTGAGGCATCGTAGGTCAAAAATAAGCCTCATACGCGGAGGACGAGGGGTCTTTCGGGGCGGCTCCGCGTTAGAGAAAAACAGGATTCCGGCGGCATGGCGCGCAAAACCTCTACCCTCCAGAACATCGACAGCGATGTAGCTCGCGAACTCGAAGAAGCGCTGAATATAGACCTGAGCCACGGCGGTTCGGACGGCGACCTCGATATCGCCGCCTCGATGGCCGAACTGGAGGCCCAGATTTCGCGCGCCGCGGACGAGCTTGCCCGCGAGGAAAAAGCGCAGAAGGACGCGGTCGCCGCGAAGTCGAGGAAGGAAGAGAGCGCGCCGCCGGCCGAGCCAGTGCAGGTGATGGCAAGCGCTGCTCCCAAGAAGATCGACCAGCCGGCTCCCAGGGACGAGCCGCGCGCGAAGGTCGCGGCCGAATTGCGGCCCTCCAAGCCCGCGCCCGCCGCACAGTCGCAAGCCGCCCAGCCGCAGCCCGACCGCGCCGCCTCTCCCGCCGAGCGGCTGCCCGCCAATGACGATCGGCAGAAGGATTACCGTACCGTTCTGGCACAGATGAACCGGCGCGCGCCCGGCACCGTCTACTGGTTCGTCGCGCTCCTGTCGGTCGCCTGGATCGCCGGCGGGCTGATGCTGGGGCATCTGCTCTACGCGCCGAAGATCTGGCAGATCCGCTCCGTGGACCAGCTTCTCGACGCGCCCTACGCCATCGCGCTCGGCATCGGCATAATCGTGCCGATTGTGCTCTTCTGGGGCTTCGCCGTGATGATCCGTCGCGCACAGGAAATGCGCATGGTCGCCCGTTCGATGACCGAAGTGGCCTTCCGGCTCGCCGAGCCGGAGCACCTTGCCCAGGACCGCGTGATGACCGTCGGCCAGGCCGTACGCCGCGAGGTTCAGGCAATGGGCGAAGGCATCGAGCGCACGCTCGCCCGCGCCGTCGAACTGGAGACGCTGGTTCATACCGAAGTCAATGAACTGGAGCGCGCCTATTCCGATAACGAAGCGCGTATCCGCGTGCTGGTCGACGGGCTCGGCAACGAGCGCGACGCCGTCGTCAGCCATGCCGAGCGCGTGCGGGCGTCCATCGCCGGCGCGCATGAGCAGTTGCACAGTGAACTCGGCGCGGCGAGCCAGGGCATTCGCGACAATATCCTCGGCGCCTCCTCCCGACTGACGTCGACCATTTCGGAGGCCGGCGATCGGCTGATCGACCGCATCAACGATTCCAGCACGACGATCCATGAAGGGATCGTCGAGCGCATGGACACGATCGCCGACCAGATCAGCACCTCCGGTGAGGCCTTCGCCAGCCTTCTCGACACGCGTGTCGCCTCGCTCCGGCAGGGCGCGGAGGAAGCAGCGCGGTCGCTTTCCGATATCCTCGACGAACGCACCAACGGCATGGTTTCGCTGCTCGGCGGCGCGACCGACAGCCTCACCGGCGAGTTCGACGCCCGGCTCGCGGCCATCGAGCGCACGCTGTCGGAGCGCGGCCAGTCGCTCATCAGCGAGTTCGAGACGCGCGCCGAGGCGCTCGACGCCGGTACGCAGCGCCTCAACGCCGCGCTCGAGGCGCGCGCGCGGCAGATCAACGATTCGCTGGTCGAGCGGGCGCGCGAGATCGCCACCGCCTTCACCGGCGGCAAGCAGGAGATCGCCACGGCCATCGACGACGGCCGCATCGCCATCGGCAGCGAGCTTTCGCAACTGGTCAACTCGACCTCGTCCATGCTCGAAGCCCGCGTCAATGAATTCGGCGAGCGTCTGGCCGCCAGCCGCGAATCGGTATCGAGCGCGCTCCAGGCCGATCTTGCCAGGATCGAGGATTCCCGCGGTCAGATCGACCGGATCATCGCCGGCCACACGGAACTGCTCGCCAAGGGCCGCGACGGCGTGGCCGAGACGATCGCCGCCGACCTCGCCAGGATCAGCGAGATGCGTGCTGAGATCGATGCGGCGGTGGAACGCCAGATTGCCCATTTCGGCGAAGGCCGCGAACGGCTTTCGGCGGCATTGCAGGACGATCTTGCCAAGCTTACCCAATCGCGCGACGAGGTCGACAGCGTCATCGCCGGCCATGTCGGCCAGATCGCGGAAGGGCGCTCGCAGGTCCGCGAGATGCTTCAGGAAGAGCTGCAGAAGCTTGCCGGCATGCGTGGCGAGATCGAGAACGCGATCGAGACGCACGTCCTGCGACTGGCCGACAGCCGCAACGCGCTTTCGGGCACGATCGACGGCGACCTGGAACGGTTGGAACAGGCGCGCACGGCAATCGACGATGCGGTACGCGGCCATCTGGACAAGGTGACGGAGGGCCGCAGCCTTCTGTCCTCGAAGCTCGACCAGGACTTGCAGAAGCTTGCCGAAACGCGCGACAGCGTGAACGAAATCCTGGCGCAGCATGTCGAGCGCATCGCCGCTTCGCGCGACGAGATCACGGAAGCGCTCTCCGTCGATGTGGACAGGATCGAGGAAGCCTTCCGCCGCCAGACCGGCGTCATCGAAGAGCGCACGTCGAGCATGCGCAGCGCGCTCGAGACCGGCGTCGACAATGTGCGTCACGTTCTCGAGAACACGGCGGTAACCGTCGCCGGTGCTCTCCGCGAACGGGTTCTGGAAGTCACCGGTCTGCTCAACGAGGAAGCCGGCAAGGCGTTCACCGATACCGACCGGCAGATCGCCGAGCGCGCCGAAAAGACCGCAGCCGCGCTTGCCGCCCGCGCCGCCGACATCGACCGCGCGTTCAACGATGCGGACCAGCGTCTCGTCAGCCGTGTGGAAGAGACCGCCAACGCGCTTGCCGCGCGCGCCTCCGAGATCGGTTCGAGCTTCGAGGAAGCAGACCGCCGGCTTGCCGCGCGCATGGGCGAAGCGGCCGATGCGCTGCGCGCCAAATCCGACGAGATACTGGAAGCCTTCAACCAGACGGACGAGCGCCTTGCCGGTCGTGTGGAGGAGATTGCCGCGCAGCTTTCCGCCCGAGCCGAGGAGACCGCAAGGGCCCTGGTGGAGCGGACGGCGGAAATCGCCAACACGTTCGACGGCGTCGACCAGAAGCTCGTCGCTCGCGCCGAAGAGACGGCCAACGCGCTGATGCGCCGCACGACCGAAATCGCCAGCGCCTTCGACGGCGCCGACAGGAAGCTCGTCGTACGCGCCGAAGAGACCGCGACGGCTCTGCTTGCCCATGTCGCCAGCGTCACCGGAACCTTCGAGGAAGCGGACCAGCGCATCATCCAGCGCACGCACCAGACATCGGCCGAACTCAATGCGAGGGCCGAGGCGATCGAGGAAGCGCTGAACGGGATCGACCGCATGCTCTCGGCAAGCGCCGAACACCTGGCCGGCCGTCTCGGCGGGCAGATCAGCGACGCGGAAACGCGGCTGGCATCCGGCGCCGACCAGATCGGCGAGAAACTGCAGGAAAAGGTCGCGCAGGCGGAGCGCCAGCTCATCTCGCGCGCCAACGCCATCGCCGAGACGTTCTCCGCGGTCAACGAACATATCGGCCAGCGGACGAACGATGCGGCAAAGACGATCGAGGAGCGCACGCGCGAGCTCAATTCCATGCTGGCCGCGCGTTCCAGCGACATCGCCCGCATTCTCGACGACACGGCAAAGCCGCTGATCGACAGCTTTGCCGCCAGCGGCGGAGAGTTGCAGAAGAGCCTCGAGGATGCGACGCAGCGGGCGACCGAGCGCCTGCGCTCGGAA
Organism: Mesorhizobium koreense; assembly: GCF_031656215.1. Classification (NCBI taxonomy): domain Bacteria; kingdom Pseudomonadati; phylum Pseudomonadota; class Alphaproteobacteria; order Hyphomicrobiales; family Phyllobacteriaceae; genus Mesorhizobium; species Mesorhizobium koreense. Next base: position 3,290,018 of record NZ_CP134228.1, read on the forward strand.
AACGTCGCGCTCGTCAACGCGCTCGCCAGCCGCACTGCCGACACGCTCGCCGCCGTGGAAGGCTCGCGCAACAGCCTTTCGGAAACCGTCAGCGACCTGATCGGCCGGCTTGCCGGCTCCAACGCCCAGCTTTCCGAACTCATCGAAAAGGCAACCGCAAACCTTTCCGGCATCGACGAGAAACTCTCCGGATCGACGCAGAGTTTCGCCGCGACGACGGAAAAGGCGGCGCAGACCTTCTCCAGCTCCGCCCGCCTGATCGACGCCAACACCGGCAAGCTCAACGAACTCTCCTCGCAGACGCTGAAGGAGATCGCGGCGATCGCGACCCGGTTCGACGAGCACGGCAGGATGCTGGCCAGCGCGTCCGACCTTCTCGGATCCGCACAGACCAACCTCGCCTCGACGCTGGACGACCGGCAGACGGCGCTGGAGGAACTGGCGGTCGGGCTGGTCAAGAAGTCGGAGGACATCGAACGCGTCATGCGGTCCTTCGAGGATCTCGTCGGCCGCGCGCTCCAGAAAGCCGAAGGCAGGACACGCGAATCTACCGAGCAGATCAGGAGCGCGATCTCCGAGGTGGTCGATTCCGCGGCGCAGCGCTTTGCCGACGCTACCGTCGAAATGAAGCGCACGGCCAGCACCATCCGGACGGAACTGGAAGAGACCCGCGCGGAGTTGAAGAAGGGCGTGCTCGACCTGCCGCAGGAAACGAAGGAATCGACCACTGCCATGCGCCGTGCCGTCTCCGAGCAGATCAACGCGCTCAAGGAACTGTCGGATATCGTTGCAAAATCCGGTCGTACCTTTGATGTTTCCGAACGGCCGGCACCTCGCCCGGTGCGCCCTGCTCCCATCCAGCCTTCCTACGAAGCACCGCGCGCCCCCTCTGCAAGCGCCGGCACCACTGCGCCCGCCTTCGTGCGCGAGCGAAACGCGCCGGCGGAACCCGCCCCTCGTCCCGCCCAGCAGGCTGAGCGCCGACCCGCCCCGCGCGAGGAGGCTCCGGCACCCTCCGGCGGTGGGTGGGTGCGCGATCTCCTGCGCGGCGCATCGCGTGAAGAACAAGCCGCAAGCCGGACGGCGGAAGCCGCCCCGCGCGGAGCCGGGCAGCCGCGCACGCCGCTGCATGTGGTGGAATCGCTCAACTCGCTTTCCGTCGATATCGCCCGCGCCATCGACCACGACGCTTCGGTCGAGCTTTGGGACCGCTACCGGCGCGGCGAGCGCAACGTCTTCACCCGTCGGCTCTACACGCTGAAGGGACAGCAGACCTTCGACGAAATCCGCCGTAAATATCAGTCAGACAGCGAATTCCGCGCAGCCGTCGACCGCTACTGCGACGATTTCGAGAAACTGCTGGACGATGTCGGCCGTGGCGATCGCGACAACATCATGGCGCAGACCTATCTCACCTCCGATACGGGCAAGGTCTACACCATGCTGGCCCACGCCGCCGGACGGCTGAACTGATCGGGAGATAAGGCGGCGGGCTTGCTCCGCCGCCCGTTCGGGATGGAATGAAAAAAGCCGCCTCTCGGGGCGGCCTTTTTTGTCGATTGCGGGATGGGGACTACCTCCACCGGGCTGGGAGCTACCCCCACTCCGTCACGCTTCGCGCGCCACCTCTCCCCCTCAAAAGGGGAGAGGAAGGAACGCTACGTTGCGGCCGGCGCTTCCTCTCCCCCGTCGAGCGGGGGAGAGGTGGCCGCGAAGCGGACGGAGTGGGGGTCGCCGTCGCATTGACCACGTTCAAAGCTATACTCCCCGCACCGACAGCCTTCCGCTCACATGACCGAGGCGGACCAGACGAGGATTTCGTTCGCCACCTGGCCAAAGGCGCGATCGAGCGCCCGGACGTAGGCGTCGTTTCCCGCGCCCGAGACCGGTGCAGTCGCGGAGAACAGCTTTTCGGCGCGGACAACGCCGTTGCGGTCATTGAGGATGCGCATGTAAAGCTCGACATCCGCCCGCTCATTGCCGTCCGCCCTTATGTCGAAGGAGCGGATATCGGCGATGACCTGGTAATCGATCGCAAGCCCCTCGCCCGGCTGGCCGACGCCTCCGAAGCGCCCGGATTTCTGGAAGGTCTCGGCGAGCCGTGCCCGAATGACCTGAGGCAGCCGATCGGCCCATTGGGCGCCCTTCAGATATTCGATCATGCCCGGCCTCGGCTCGATCACGATGTTCTGGCTGTCGAAGGCCTTTATCGCGGTCGGATTGGCGATCAGTACCTGAAGCCGGTGCGCGCGCTTGCCCGGCGCCGCCTTCGGCGCGGAAAGGTCATAGGTATCGAGCGGGCGCGAGCCACCGCCGAGAAGCGCGCATCCCGGAAGGAACAGGACCAGCGCCGTCGCTGCCAGACAGGTTTTCAATCTCATCCGATCTCCGCCACCGGCCGCGATGCGGTGGTCCCTCTTGCCGCAACTTTCGGTTTTGCGGGGCACCCTCCCCGAAGTCAACGGCGTGCCCGCCCGTTATAACGCGGAACCGTGCCGCTATCGCCGCCGGTGATGATGCGTTGCGGATTGCGGGCGAGGCTGTCCACAGCTTCGTCGATATGCGTGACGGCCCGACGCATCTCGCCCACGAGTTCATCGACATTACGCAGGCCCTGCCCGGAGAACCGCGCGACACCGGCGGTAATCGGCCCAAGCTGCGCGTTCAGCGTATCGGCCACCTGCTTGAACGATTTCAGCGTGTCGCTCGCCTGTCGCATCAGACCGTTCGCGTCGCCAGAGCCGAGCAGCTTGTCGACCTTGGCAAGCACCCCGTTCACGCGGACGGAAGCATCGTTCAGCCTCTGCGAGATATCCTTGGCGTTCCTGACGATCTCATCGACGTCGTCGGCATGATTGCCGATCTTGTCCGCTGTCTTGGCCACGGCGGAAACGGCTGCGTTGGCTGTCTGGCTGGCATGCTCGATATTGTCGATCGCCGCTTTGACCTGGCCGGGATCGACGGCGTCGATCACTTTGTCCGCCCTGGCGAGCGTGCCCTTCGCGCTATCGGAAAGCTCATGCACCGACTTCACGGTCGAATCGACACTGGCCATGATCTGGTCGAGCTGGTTCGATGCCGATTTCAACCGTTCCGTGAACGTGTCGATATTCGCCACGACGCGGGAGACCTTCTCCTGATCGACCGAATCGAGAATGCGCTTGGCCGAATCGAGCGTACCGCCGAGCTTGCCCGAGACCCCGTTCAGCGTGTCGGAAAGCTTGCCGGCGCTGGCGAGGAAACCGTCGACGCCGCTGGCGTTCTTCTTCAGCGCTTCGGAGAAAACCTCCACGTTCTGGACTGTCCGGGTCAGCGGCCCGCGCGCGTCCTTCACGAAATCCTGAAGGCCGGAGAGAACGGTATCGGCGTGCTTGAAGATATCCTGCGCACTCTCTAGCAGGTTGGTGACGGCGGACGGATTGGTCTTGATCTCCGCCACCTCGCCTGCCTTTTCCGCCTTTTCAAAAAGGTTCTCGGCGGCGACTCCCGTCGCCTCCTTGCCGGCGCCGGAAATCTCGATATTCGCCTGTCCGGTCAGGCCGGCGATGCCTACATTCGCCTCGGAAGCCGTCGTCACCGGTGTATCACGGTTCACCTGCGCATCGGCGACTGAAAATTTCAGGTTGGTCGGGTCGATATAGACGCGCTTGATATCGCCGACCTTCACACCGTTGAAGAGAACGGCGCTGCCCCGCCCGAGCCCGGCGGCGGAACCGGCGATGCGGAACCTGAGAAGCGCCGTCTCGCCGGATGACCCCATGCGGGCGGTCCAGTAGACGAAGGCGAACGCGGCCAGAATGGCAAGGACGGTGAAAATCCCGACGGCTACGTAATTGGCGCGTGTTTCCATGCGTCAGACCCTGTTTTCCGGCTGCTGCGGGGTGGGATGGCCGAGCTTCGGCCGCGTCTTGAGATCGAGTTGGCGCGCCCGCTTGCCGCGGAAATAGGATTTCACCCACGGCTCCTCGCTGGCCAGCATGTCCTCGATCGTCCCTTCGACCAGCACCTTCTTGTTGCCGAGCACGGCGATGCGATCGCAGACCGAAAACAGGCTGTCGAGGTCGTGCGTGACCATATAGACGGTCAGCCCCATCGTATCGCGCAGCTTCGCCACCAGTTCGTCGAATTCGGCCGCGCCGATCGGATCGAGGCCGGAGGTCGGCTCGTCAAGGAAGACGAGATCGGGATCGAGCGCGAGCGCGCGCGCAAGCGCCGCGCGCTTGATCATGCCGCCGGACAGTTCCGACGGGTATTTGTCTGCCGCGTCCGGCGCCAGACCGACAAGCTCGATCTTCAGCTTGGCCAGTTCGTCCATCAGCTTCTGCGGCAGATCCAGATATTCGCGCATCGGGATCTGGATGTTCTCCTTGACGGTGAGTGCCGAAAACAGCGCTCCGTGCTGGAAAAGCACCCCGATCCGCATGTCGACCTGCATGCGCTCCGCATCGTTCGCCTTGTCCAGATCAACGCCGAAAACATGGATCGTGCCGGCCTGCTTCTTGTTGAGGCCAAGGATGGTTCTCAGGAGCACCGACTTGCCGGCACCGGAAGCACCGACAAAGCCCAGTATCTCGCCGCGACGGACATCGAGCGACAGGTCCTTCAGGACCTGCGTCTTGCCGAAGGCGACATCGATGCCGCGCGCTTCGAGCACGATATCCCCGTTGCCTTCCGTCTTTTCAGTGGCGCCGCTTTCCGGCTTTTCCGCTTCGCTCATCGCCCGCCCGCTCAGAAATTGATCGCGGCGTAGAACATGGCGAAGAGGCCGTCGACGACGATGACGACGAAGATGGACTTCACGACCGACGCCGTGACCCGCTCGCCGAGCGATTCGGCACTGCCGCCGACCTTCATGCCCTCGACCGAAGCGATGATGCCGATGATCATCGCCATGAAAGGCGCCTTGATGAGACCCGCCCATATCGTGTTCAGGTCGATCGCGTCGCGCATGCGGTCGAGGAAGGCTTCGGGCGGAATGCCGGAATAGAGCCATGCCACCGCCATCGCACCGCCGATGGCCGCGAAATTGGCGGTGATCGTCAGGCAGGGCAGGACGATGACCAGCGCGACCAGGCGCGGGAACACCAGCACGCCGATCGGGTTCAGCCCGATCACGGTCAGCGCGTCCACCTCCTCGCGCATCTTCATCGAGCCGATCTCGGCCGTAATGGCGCTGCCTGAACGGCCTGCGATCATGATGGCGGTCAACAGCACGCCCATCTCGCGCAAGACGAGGATGCCGACGAGGTCGACTGTGAAAATCTCCGCACCGAAATAGCGGAGCTGGAAGGCCCCCTGTTGCGCGACAATGGCGCCGACGATGGACGACATCAGCACCACGACTGGAATGGCGCCGACGCCCATCCGGTCCATCTGGTGGACGATCGCCGCGATATTGACGCCATGGCCGCGCCCGAGCTTCATCTGCGAGCCACGGATCGTGGCGCCGAGGATGTTCATGCCCATCAGGAAATCGTCGCGGCCGGCATACACCGCACGGCCGATGGCCTCGAAGAATCCCAGAATGTCGAAACCTCGCGTTGGCGCGGGTGTCGGCTCGTTCTCGTTTGCGGCCTCGTGGACCGCCGACAACAGGGTGGAGACCGCCTCCGACGGACCGGCGATCTCTATCTCCATCCCGCGCGCGGCCGATGCGGCAAGAAAGCGCTCGACGATCCACGCGCCGGCGGTGTCCATCTTCTCGACCCCGGAAAGGTCGAGCCTGATCTTCCCGCCATCCTCCGCCGTTTCCAACTCGCGTAGCTCAGCATCGAGCTCCGCCACCGTGCGTGTCGTCCACACGCCGGAAAGCATGACCTCGCGGACGCCACCCTCCTCGGTCACGGCGACCTGCGGCCGGCTTTCCTCGCCGGCATCGGCGGCGTTACCGCTTTTCCTTGACGTGTTGCCGAACATGCAACCGGTCTTAGAGCAACCCAAGGCCAAAGGAAATCAATTCTCGGCAGGGGCAATGCGCCGCTTGTCAAAGCCCGGCAATATGTGTGGAGATGGCCACTATATCTGCCGTTTTTCAATTGATCGCAGCATCCGCGAAGGCGCTTCTCTCGCCACAATCAGTAGAATGATTCGCACGATTGCAGCCTTTCGCCCTTATGAGGTCCATTGATGCGTTCACTTGAGATTCGCTCCGAGCGTTTTCCGCTGGCGCGCGCATTCACCATCTCGCGCGGCAGCAAGACAGAAGCGGACGTGATCGTCTGCACGATCCGCGAGGGCGGCCATGCCGGTCGTGGCGAATGCGTGCCCTACGCCCGCTATGGCGAGACGATGGCTTCCGTTCACAGCGCGATCGAGAAAATAAACGGCGAGGTAGCCGGCGGCATGGATCGGCAATCGCTGCTCCGCGCCATGCCGGCAGGTGCGGCGCGCAACGCAGTCGACTGCGCGCTCTGGGACCTCGAAGCCAAGCTCTCCGGCCGGCCCGCGCATCAGGCAGCCGGTCAGCCTTCCATGCGCCCGCTGACGACCGCCGTAACGATATCGCTCGGTCTCCCGGAAGAAATGGCGGCGGAGGCGCGCGTTCACACGGACCGCCCGCTCCTGAAGGTGAAGCTCGGCGCGGAAATGGTGGCCGAGCGTCTCGGCGCGGTTGTGGAGGCAGCGCCAGGCGCGCGCCTCATCGTCGACGCCAACGAGGGCTGGTCGGAAGCGGATATCGAGGAAAACCTTGCGGCCGCCGCGCGATATGGCGCCGTATTGATCGAGCAGCCGCTGCCGGCGGGCAAGGATGCCATCCTGCGCGAGATCGCCCATCCGGTGCCCGTCTGTGCCGACGAAAGCGTCCACCTCGCCGGTGATCTACCGAAGCTGAAAGGGCTTTATGACGCCGTCAACATCAAACTCGACAAGGCCGGCGGCCTCACCGCCGCGCTGGAATTGCGCCGGCAGGCCCGCGCCCTCGGTTTCGGCGTCATGGTCGGCTGCATGGTCGGCACGTCGCTCGGCATGGCCCCTGCCCTTGTCGTGGCGCAGGACGCCGATTTCGTCGACCTGGACGGTCCGCTTCTGCTTGCTGCCGACCGATCACCCGGCCTCGTCTATAATGGTTCGGTCGTCCTGCCGCCCGCGTCCGCGCTCTGGGGCTAGCCTCACGCACGCCAGAGCGAGGAGGAGGCCGACCGCTGCGACACCTGCCATCGTCGCAAAGCTCTCCGGCCCGAAGGCGCGATAGAGCGGGCCGGCCGCCAGCGTGAGCGTTGCGAGGAGCGTGTTGTTGGCGAAATAGGCCGCACCCTGCGCCGCGCCGATCCGTTCTTCGGGAACCGTCTCGGCGAGCATCTTCTGCGTCGCCAGGAACACGGCGGAGAAGGAAAAGGCGTGTATGCCCTGAACAAGGAAAAACCCGGCAAGCCCCAGGCCGAGCGGATCGACAAAGGGAAAGAGTGTCCATCGCGCTATCGCGACGACGGAGCCGATCGCAAGAACGACAGAGGAGGGAAAACGGCCGAAAAGCCTTCGGAAGACAGTGAACATCACAACTTCCGCCATCACCGAGAAAGCCCACAGGAAGCCGATCGCCGTTCCGCCGATGCCGACCGATTCCCAGTAGATGGTACCGAACGTGTAGAGTTGCGCGTGGCTCGCCTGCGCCAGCGCGGAGGAGAGCAGGAAAAGCACGAAATAGGGATTCCGGAATACCGGCGCCGCACGCGGCAGCACCTCGACCGGATCAAGCGCCGGCCGCCGCGGCCTTCCGAGGCGTGGCGCTATGAAGCACATGAAGGCGATGCTGACGAGCGCGCCGACGAGAAGCCATGGGAAGGCCGCTACGCCCGTGCGGTTGATGATCCAGCCGCCGCATATGTTGGCGGTGAGGAAGGCCACCGATCCCCAGACGCGCATCTTCGGGTATTCGGAGCCGTAGCGGCGCACGCCGGACAGCGCCAGCGAATCGGCAAGCGGGCCCTGTGGCCCCCAGAAGAAGGAGAAGACGAGCGAAATGGCGAGAACCAGCGCATAGACCGGCGGCAGGAAATAGCCGGAGGCCGCTGCCGCCGAGCAAAGCGCGAGCAGCATCAGCACCGGCACGCGGTCCGGCGCGCGGTCGGCCAGCGCCGAGATCGTCGGCCCGGTCACGACCCGCACGAACATGGGAAGCGCCAGCAGGATGCCGATCTGTTCCGGACCGAAGCCGGACTCACGCAGCCAGAGCGGAAAATACGGCAGATAGAAGCCGTTCGGCATGAAGACCGTGACGAAGAGCAGCGACATGCGCAATTCGAAATGGCGCGGTTCACCTGCTGCGCGGGCGACAGCGGCGGCAGTTTCTGATCGTATGCCGGGGTTTGCAGCGACATCGGGAGCCTGAGCGCGCGGCCATGAACGGCCGCGGACGCTTTCGACGCAATAGCACGGTGACGCATGCTTCAAAACGGCAATTCCCTTCCGCGGGAAAACACCCTGGCATCATTCGCCGGTCCAGTTGCGTTCTGGCGCAAAAGACTCTCAAGGGTTATGCCGATTGTCAGAAAGCCGGCGATCGGGCTAGCGTGCCCGGCAAGCAACGGAGGAAAGCTTTGGATCTGGGAATAAAGGGCCGCAAGGCAATCGTGTGTGCGTCGAGTCGCGGACTAGGACGCGGCTGTGCCATGGCGCTGGCCGAAGCCGGCTGCGACCTGGTCGTCAACGGCCGCGACGAAAAGGTGCTTTCGGCAACGGCGAACGAAATCCGCGATCGCTTCGGCGTCGACGTCACCGAGGTCGCCGCGGACGTTTCGAGCGCCGAGGGCCAGAAAGCGCTGCTTGCCGCCTGTCCGACGCCCGACATCCTCATCAACAACAATGGCGGACCGCCGCCGAAGCCCTTCGGCCAGATCGACCGTGCCGCGATCCTTGCCGGCGTCGAGCAGAATATGATCACCCCGATCGAGCTCATCCGCGCCGTCATCGACGGCATGGCGGAACGTGGTTTCGGGCGGATCGTGAACATCACCTCGCTGTCGGTCTATCAGCCGATCCCGGGCCTCGACGTTTCCTCCGGGGCACGCGCCGGGCTGACTGCGTTCCTCGCCGGCGTTGCCCGCACGGTGGCGTCGAAGAACGTGACGATCAACAACATCCTGCCGGGCAAGTTCGATACCGACCGCATCCGCGCCACGCTGAAATTCGGCGCGGAAAAGGCCGGAATATCCGAGGACGAGCAGAAGAAACGGATCGGAGGAACCGTCCCGGCCGGGCGGCTCGGCACCGCTGAGGAGTTCGGGCAGGCTTGCGCCTTCCTTTGCTCGGCGCAGGCGGGCTATATCGTCGGCCAGAACCTGATCCTGGACGGCGGCTTCTTCAACAGCGCGTTCTGACCGGCGCCGATTTCTCATTCGAAACATCAAAAGAGAGGAATATAGCTTTGAAACTGGTGCGATTTGGAGAAAAGGGGCGCGAAAAGCCTGGCGTGATCGACAAGGACGGTGCCATTCGCGACGTGTCCTCGCTGGTGAGCGATTTTTCGCCCGAGACGATTTCCCCTTCCTTGAAACAGAAGCTGGAACAGGCCGACCTTTCCTCTCTGCCGCTGGCGCCGAAGGGGGCACGGTTCGGTGCACCGCTGTCACGCACCGGGCATTTCATTGCCATCGGGTTGAACTATGCCGATCACGCGGCGGAAACCGGCGCTCCGATCCCCGAGGAGCCGATCATCTTCTCCAAGGCGCCGAATTGCCTTTCGGGCCCGAACGACGACGTGCTGATGCCCAAGGGCTCGAAGAAACTCGACTGGGAAGTGGAGCTTGCCGTGATCATCGGCAAACGCTGCGACTATGTCGAGGAGAAGAACGCGCTCGATCACGTCTTCGGCTATGCGGTCTGCAACGACGTCTCCGAGCGCGAATTCCAGATCGAGCGCGGCGGCCAGTGGATGAAGGGCAAGGGTTGCCCGACCTTCGGTCCGGTCGGCCCGTGGATCGCCACGACGGACGAGATCGCCGACCCGCAGAAGCTTGCCATGTTCCTCGACGTGAACGGCAAGCGCATGCAGAACGGCAGCAGTTCGACCATGATCTTCTCCGTCGCGCATGTCGTTTCCTATCTGTCGCAGTTCATGGTGCTCGAACCGGGCGATATCATCACCACCGGGACACCGCCCGGCGTCGGACTCGGCATGAAGCCGCCCGTCTTCCTGAAGAATGGCGACACCATCCGTCTCGGGATTGCCGGGCTCGGCGAACAGGCGCAGAAGGTCGTAGCTCGGTAGGATAAACAAGACGACATGGCGTTCCTTCTCACCCCCCTCTGTCCTGCCGGACATCTCCCCCTCAAGGGGGGAGATTACGCAGCGGCACTGCTTGGGCCACCCTTCACCGCTGTAAGGAACGCAGTGAGGTGGAGACCGCCGATCTCTCCCCTTGAGGGGGAGATGTCCGGCAGGACAGAGGGGGGTGAAAGACGTCCGGCCACCCCACGGCTATACCCATGAGCGACACTATTTCAGAAAAGCCGATCCGCTCCGATCTCGACGAAGCGGCGCTTTTCTTCCACAAGCACCCCCGCCCCGGCAAGCTGGAGATCCAGGCGACCAAGCCGCTCGGCAATCAGCGCGACCTGGCGCTCGCCTACTCGCCGGGCGTGGCCGCGCCCTGCCTTGCTATCCGCGACGAGCCCGCGCTTGCCGCGGACTACACCAGTCGCGCCAATCTCGTTGGCGTTGTTTCCAACGGTTCGGCCGTGCTTGGGCTTGGCAATATCGGGCCGCTGGCATCGAAACCGGTGATGGAGGGCAAGGCCGTCCTGTTCAAGAAATTTGCCGGCATCGACGTCTTCGACATCGAAATCAATGCGCCGGAAATCGATCAGATGGTCGAGACGGTGGCGGCGCTGGAACCGACTTTCGGCGGCATCAATCTCGAGGACATCAAGGCGCCCGAGTGTTTCGAGGTGGAGGAGCGGCTGAAGGCGCGGATGGCCATCCCTGTCTTCCACGACGACCAGCACGGCACGGCGATCATCGTCGCGGCGGCTGTTCTGAACGGACTGGAGCTTGCCGGCAAGAAGCTCGACGAAGTCAAGATTGTCACTTCGGGCGCGGGTGCTGCCGCGCTCGCCTGCCTCAACCTGCTGGTCTCGCTTGGCGCGCGCCATGACAATATCTGGGTCACCGACCGCCACGGCGTCGCCTACAAGGGCCGCGTTGAGGAGATGGATCGCTGGAAGGACCCTTACGTCAAGGACACCAATGCGCGAACACTCGCCGATGTGATCGGCGGAGCCGATGTATTCCTCGGACTGTCGGCAGCCGGCGTGCTGAAGCCTGAACTTCTGGCGGAGATGGGCGAACGGCCGCTGATCCTGGCGCTCGCCAACCCGGTGCCGGAGATCATGCCGGAAGCGGCGCGCAAGGCCCGGCCGGACGCCATGATCTGCACCGGGCGCTCCGACTTCCCCAACCAGGTCAACAACGTGCTGTGCTTCCCTTATATCTTCAGGGGAGCGCTCGATTGCGGCGCAACGGCCATCAACGAGGAAATGAAGATGGCGGCGGTGCGCGCCATCGCGGATCTGGCGCGCGAGGAGCCGTCGGATGTGGCGGCGCGCGCCTATTCCGAGGAGACGCCGACCTTCGGGCCGGACTATCTGATCCCCTCGCCTTTCGACCCGCGCCTGATCCTCCGGATCGCGCCGGCGGTGGCGGAAGCAGCCTCCGAAAGCGGCGTCGCCACGCGTCCGATCGCCGAGATGGACGCCTATATCGACCGGCTGAACCGCTTCGTGTTCCGCTCGGGCCTCATCATGAAGCCCGTCTTCTCGGCGGCCAAGGCAGCTGGCGCCCAGCGCGTGATCTACGCCGACGGCGAGGACGAACGCGTACTGCGCGCGGCACAGGTGGTGCGGGAGGAAGGCATCGCCACGCCGATCCTGATCGGCCGCCCGCATGTCATCGAGACACGGCTTAAACGCTACGGCCTCAAGATCAGGCCGGGAACCGATTTCGAACTGATCAACCCGGAGGACGACCCGCGCTACCGCGACTATGTCGACCTCCTGATACGGCTCGCCGGACGGCGCGGCATGACGCAGGAGGCGGCGCGCACGATGGTGCGCACCAACACGACCATCATCGCCGCGCTCGCCATGATGCGCGACGAGGCGGACGCGATGATCTGCGGACTGGAAGGCCGCTATGAGCGGCACCTGCGCAATGTCGACCTCATCATTGGCCGCAAGACGGGCGCATCCCATCTCGCGGCGTTGTCGATGCTGATCTCGCAGCGCGGCATCACCTTCTTTACCGACACCTATGTGAACATGGACCCGAGCGCGAACGAGATCGCGGAATTCACCATCCTCGCGGCGGAAGAGATCAGGCGCTTCGGGTTGGAGCCGAAGGCGGCGCTCCTGTCGCATTCCAATTTCGGCTCGAAGGATTCGCCTTCGGCGCTCAAGATGCGCGAGGCGGCGGCCATCCTGAAGCGCATAGCGCCGGACCTCGAGACCGATGGCGAGATGCATGGCGACGCGGCGCTCGACGAGAGACAGCGCCAGCGCGTCTTCCCGCATTCGACGCTTCAGGGTGAGGCGAACCTGCTCGTCTTCCCCGACCTCGACGCTGCCAACATCACGCTCAACACCGTCAAGGCGATGCTGGATGCACTGCATGTCGGGCCGATCCTGCTGGGCACCGCCCGCCCGGCCCACATCTTGACACCATCGGTCACCTCGCGCGGGGTCGTCAACATGACGGCGCTGTCGGCGGTGGAGGCCTCGCAGAAAGCAGCGGCCAAGGCATAGCCCCGCCCCGAAGACCTCTCATGCGGCATCGTGGAAGATGATGCCCGTCGTATAGCGCCCGCCGCTTCGGACCCGGCTGACGCCGTGGCGCATCTTCACCCGGTAATCGCCGCGCGAACCGGTTTTCGGCCGGTCGTTGACGGTGAAAAGCGCGCCGTGGCCAAGTGAGAGCGGCACGACCTCCGCGCGCGACTGCATGCGTGGCCGCTGCTCGGTCATGACGAACTCCCCGCCAGTGAAATCGGTGCCCGGTTCGCTCAGCAGGATGACAAGCTGGATCGGGAAGACGTGCTCGCCATAGAGATCCTGGTGCAGGCAATTATAGTCGCCGGGCCCGTACTTCAGCAGAAGCGGCGTCGGGCGCGCCTGTCCGTCGGCGTGGCATTCATCGAGAAAGGCCTGCAGGCTTGCGGGAAAATGGCGGTCGATATCCATCCGGCGATGCCACTCGTTGGCGATCGGCGCGAGATGCGGATAGAACGCCTCGCGGAGGGAGGCGATGATCTCCGGCAGCGGATGAGCGTAATATTTGTACTCACCCTCCCCGAAACCGTGCCGCTTCATGACGACGTGGCTGCGAAAGCGGCTGTCATCCGGGTAAAGCGAGCGCAGCGCAGTGCATTGTTCCGCGCTCAGAAGCTGGCCGGTCGTCGCGACGCCGACCTCGTTCAGTTCGCGCGCAATGGCCGACCAATCGAGCGCCGCCACCAGCTTTCCCGCGTTGTATTTCGGCATTTTCAGCTCCATCGAAAATCTTCAATGAAGCTACCGGAAAAGCGCCTCCGGCAGCATTCCGTTTCTTGCGCTTCTGATTGCCGGTGCCGGTAGTAGATCGATGTTTCCGGCGCGTCCTTCGAGGCTCGCTCCGCTTGCACCTCAGGATGAGGGAGGTCTATAGGCGTCACCCTAGATCGTGAGTATCACGCTTCGAGTCTATCGGAATCGGCGTATCCCCAACTCGTCTCAGAACTTGATGCCGGAAAGCTGCCCCCACCTCCCTCATCCTGAGGTGCTCTGCGCAGCGGAGCCTCGAAGGACGCACTTCATTGATGTAAGCGTTCAGCTCTTCTTCGAGACGTGCTCCGGCTTGCCCTTGCGCTTGGTCTCCGCGAACTCCTCAAGCTGCTTTTCGCTCATCGAATCGTACATTTCCCTCGACGCGCCCCTGAGTTCGCTCTTCTTGGTCTCGCCGCGCTTGGCCGACAGCGCTGCGCCGGCGGCCATCTGCTGCGCTTTCGATTTCGCTGGCATGGCTTTCACTCCTGCGTTTCGATGAACAGGAGCAACGCCCGATTTGGCCGGCAGTTCCCCGGTACCGGAACCCTCAGCCTTCCACCGTCAATCCGAAGCCGTGCATCAGTCTTCGCGTCGCGGGATTGGGCCGCCCCGAAGTGAAGATCGCGACATCGTCGCCATGGGAGGGTTCGGCCACACCGTCCGGCGGCAGCAGCGAAAGCGCCCGCCGCGCGATCGCCTCGGCCGGGTCGATCCAGTCTACCGGCCAGGGCGCGGTCTTACGCATGCGATTGACGAGAAACGGATAGTGCGTGCAGGCGAGAACGACGATATCGGTGCGGCCGCCGTCGCGCTCCATAAAGCAGGGCGTGATCTCCGTCTTCACAACCGCCTCGTCGACGAAACCGTCGCGCATATAAGCCTCCGCAAGTGCCGCGAGATTGACGCTGCCGACGAGGCGCACATGGCATTTCGATGCCCATTGGCGAATGAGGTCGCGCGTATATTGCCGCTTGACCGTGCCGGGGGTGGCAAGGACGGAAACAAGGCCCGAGCGCGTCCGCTCCGCCGCCGGCTTGATCGCCGGCACGGTCCCGACGAAAAGCTCCTTGGGAAAGCGCTGGCGCAGGTCGGCGATGGCGAGCGTCGATGCCGTGTTGCAGGCGATGACGGAAATCGCCGGCCGGTGCCTTTCCAACAGCCGCCCGAAAACACCGGCGATGTGTTCCTGTAGCGCGGCCTCCTCCCAATTGCCGTAGGGAAAGGCGGCGTCGTCCGCGACATAGACGAAGCGCCGGCCGGGCATCAGCACGCGCGCCTCGCGCAGCACGGTCAACCCGCCGATACCGGAATCGAAGAAGAGGATCGGAGCGTCAGTCATGATCGCCGCGTCCGGCGCCTGCTTTCCGGTCGGCCCTGGCCTTGCGTTCGGGATAGCCGGCCCCGCGCGGCTCCTTCGGCGAGAAATAGTCGAGCGAAGCGACGACCCCGCGCAGCACCTTGATCTCGGCCTCGGTAAAACCCGGACGCGTCAACACGGCACGGAGATTGTCTATCATCTTCGGCTTCTTAGGCGCCGGCCGAAAATAGCCGCGCGCGGAAAGCGCATCCTCAAGGTGCGTAAGGAAGCCGACCAGATATTCCTTAGGTGCCGGCCGCATTTCTGGGCTGGCAAAAGCCGTGTCGGTCTCGTGCTCCAGTCCCGACTTCATCCATTCATAGGCCATCAGCAGCACCGCTTGCGCGATATTGAGCGATGCGAAGGCGGGGTTGACAGGAAAGGTGACGATCTCGTCTGCGAGCCCGACCTCTTCGTTGAAGAGGCCGAACCGCTCGCGGCCGAACAGGATGCCGGTCTTCTCGCCGACGAGGAAGCGGGAACGCAGCGCCCTGCCCGCCTCGACCGGACCGCGTACCGGCTTGAAATTGTCACGCTGGCGCGCCGTGGTGGCGAAGACGAAATTGAGGTCGGCAATCGCCGAAGCGAGGTCGTCGAACACTGCGACATTGTCGATGACGTGATCGGCACGGCTTGCCGCCGCACGTGCCTTCTCGCTCGGCCAGCCGTCGCGAGGATTGACTAGACGCAGTTCAGACAGGCCGAAATTGGCCATGGCGCGCGCCACCATGCCGATATTCTCGCCAAGCTGCGGTTCGACGAGGATGATCGCCGGACCATCGGTCAAAAGGGTTTGCTCGCGGTCCGTGCCTGCCATGATCGTCAATGCCATAGTCCCTGCCGCGCCTCGTGCCACATCCGGAGGGGAAAATGAAGATGCATCAGCGGCGAGGGATAGCACGCGTCCCGCCGGCGCGAATGGCGACCGCAGCTTCCGCAGCAATTCTTGCCATAAACTTGCGGCTGAACGTGCCGAGAGGCTCCCTATCCTCAATGGCGAATGAGGCTCGCAGATCGTCTGTATTGAATTCGTCGACGATCACCCATGCGGGCGTGTAGAGCCGCGCCCGGCGCGCCTCTGTTTCGGGTATCTCGACAGCTCTACGGCTCGGCAAGGGCCGGCGGCTTGTTATGGGAAATAGAAGCGGCGCCTCCACACCGTCTTGCCCCCGAAAGATGATCATCACACAAGTCGGGCGTGCCTTGCGCCCGCTTTCTTCTCCGCGATCCTGCCCGTGAGCCCACAAATAAGAGTAGAGGATCACACTGCCGTGTGTGATCTCAGTCATCGCCACCGTCGCGGGCCGCGACCTCGTCAAGCCCGGCGAGGAACAGTTTCCGTTCCTCGCCGCTCAATCTGTCGGTGCGGTAAGCGCGCTGTGCGCCAAGTTCTCTCAAGCGGTCGAAATCCTCGGCCGTCATGAGCACAAATTTGCGCTTACCGCGGCTGGTTATGTCGACGGGACCGCGAAAGGCGGCCTCGGCAACCTCTCCGGATTTATTGTTGAGTTCGGTAAGCGTAAATGTCTTCATGGCTCATCACCAATTTCATTATATTCAATATGTTAGCTAACATATCTATTTTAAAGATATATGACAAGTAGGAGCAACGATCGAGCGCCATTTGCGTATCGGGCAACGGGTGCTATAGGGGCGCGGACCTCGGGCGTTCGCCCGCTTTTTCAGCCTGTTCCGGAGCCTTTCATGAGCAAGATCAAAGTTGCCAATCCCGTCGTCGAACTCGACGGAGACGAGATGACCCGCATCATCTGGCAGGCGATCAAGGACAAGCTCATCCACCCCTATCTCGATATCGACCTCAAATATTACGACCTCGGCGTCGAACACCGCGACGCCACCGATGACAAGGTGACGATCGAGGCCGCCGAGGCCATCAAGAAATACGGTGTCGGCGTCAAATGCGCGACCATCACCCCGGACGAGGCGCGCGTCGAGGAATTCCACCTCAAGAAGATGTGGAAGTCGCCCAACGGCACCATCCGCAACATCCTGGGCGGTACGATCTTCCGCGAGCCGATCATCTGCAAGAACGTTCCGCGCCTGGTGCCCGGCTGGACACAGCCGATCATCGTCGGTCGCCACGCCTATGGCGACCAGTACCGCGCCACCGATTTCCGCTTTCCAGGCAAGGGCAAGCTGACGATCAAGTTCGTCGGCGAGGACGGCAAGGTGATCGAGCACGAAGTGTTCGACGCGCCCGGTTCGGGCGTGGCGATGGCCATGTACAATCTTGACGAATCCATCCGCGAATTCGCGCGCGCCTCACTCAACTACGGCCTGCTGCGCGGCTATCCGGTCTATCTGTCCACCAAGAACACGATCCTCAAGGCCTATGACGGCCGCTTCAAGGACCTGTTCCAGGAGGTGTTCGACAAGGAATTCGCCGCCGCCTTCAAGGAAAAGAAGCTGACCTACGAGCACCGGCTGATCGACGACATGGTCGCGTCGAGCCTGAAATGGTCGGGCGGCTATGTCTGGGCCTGCAAGAACTATGACGGCGACGTGCAGTCCGACACGGTGGCGCAGGGTTTCGGCTCGCTCGGCCTGATGACCTCGGTGCTGATGACGCCGGACGGTAAGACCGTCGAGGCGGAAGCCGCGCACGGCACTGTCACCCGCCACTATCGGCAGCATCAGAAGGGTCAGGAGACCTCGACCAACTCCATCGCCTCGATCTTCGCCTGGACGCGCGGGCTGGCGCACCGCGCCAAGCTCGATGGCAACGATCAATTGAAGAAGTTCGCCGACACGCTGGAGAAGGTCTGCGTCGCTACCGTCGAAAGCGGCTTCATGACCAAGGACCTCGCGCTCCTGATCGGCCCGGACCAGCGCTGGCTCTCCACCACCGGCTTCCTCGACAAGGTTGACGAGAATTTGCAAAAGGCCATGGGCTGACGCCCACCAGCGCATTCACCCGACAAAGGAAACAACCTTTCTTACCTGCGGCGTTCATAGCGGTAAAAGGGAGTTTTTCATGCAGACGATCGACAGGCTAATGGCTGTCGCCGGCATGGCGGCGGTTCTTCTTTCCAGCAATTCAGCCGCCGCGCTCGCGCAGGGCGGCTGGGGAAAGGCCGCCGACAGCGCCGTGGTGCCGGCCTTCGGCATGAGCGCCGACGATGTCGAGGATCTCGATGTGGTCAATGCCGCCGGCGACAGGATCGGCGAGGTCGAGGACGTCCTGACCAAGGGTGGTGCTCCCGCGGCGCTCGGCGTCGACTTCAAGGGTTTCAGCGGCTATTCGCCCGGCAAGGACCTCAACGTCGTCGTTCCGCTCGATGAATTCACCCTTCTCGACAAGAAGCGGCTAAAGCTGAAGACCGATCCGGCAGCGGTGAAGACAATGGAAACTTATCCGGATTGAGCGGTAAGCTCCGGCACCGATCGCACCCTTATCCTGGGCCAACTTCTCCTTACCAGCGACTCAGCGTAGTTTCCCGCCCGTAACGCACTGTTACTGGAGAGGGAATATGCAAAAGAAACTCGCGGCGGAATTTCTTGGAACTTTCTGGCTCGTCTTCTGCGGTTGCGGCTATGTGCTGTTCGGGCCGACATTCGGCAACGGCACGGTCATCAGCATGCTCGGCATCGGGGTGACGTTCGGTCTGACCGTGCTGACGATGGCCTATGCGGTCGGCAACATCTCGGGCGGGCATTTCAACCCGGCGGTCTCCGTCGGCATGGCCGTCGCCGGCCGCATGCCGATCGGGGACCTTATCGGCTATATCATCGCGCAGGTGGTGGCCGGCATTGTCGCCGGCGGCTTGCTCTATCTGATCGCGACCGGCAAGGGCGACTTCACCATCGGCAATTTCGCCAGCAACGGCTATGGCGAGGCATCCCCCGGCCACTATTCGATGCTCGCGGCATTGATCGTGGAAATCGTGATGACCGCCTTCTTCATTTTCGTCATCGCGGCGACCACCAGCCCAAAGGCGCCGGCCGGCTTCGCGCCGCTCGCAATCGGCCTGACGCTCACCGTGATCCATCTGGGCTCGCTGCCCATCACCGGCACGTCGGTCAATCCCGCGCGTTCGACGGGCACGGCAATTTTCGCCGACGGCCCCGCGCTCAGCCAGCTCTGGCTCTTCTGGGTGGCGCCCATCATCGGCGGCATTATCGGGGCGTTGGTGTGGAAGGGATTGTTCGGCGACGAAGAATAGTCAGCGGCGTCTCTACGCGGACATCAGAACGGGAGACGGTCGCGCCGCCTCCCGTTTTTTTTCACGGGAAAATCCCTCAGTTTGCCGGCAGCGCCGTCTCCACCAGCTTCGCCCAATACGAGCTGCCGAGTGGGATGATCTCGTCGTTGAAGTCGTATTCCGGGTGGTGGAGATACTGCGTATCGCCCTGCCCGATATAGATGAAGGCGCCGGGCCGGGCCTCCAGCATGAAGGAAAAATCCTCTCCGCCCATCACCTGCGGTGTGTTCTCGTCCACCCTGTCGGTGATCTGGCGCGCGACCGAAGCGGCGAAGCTCGCCTGTTCGGCATGGTTCGACAGGACCGGATAATGCCGCTGATAGTCGCAGGTGGCATGCGCGCCGAATGCGGCGGCGGTATGCGCTACGACTTCTTTCATGCGTTCCTCGAGCAGATCGCGCACTTCGGGGGAAAGCGTGCGCGCCGTGCCGGTCAGCCGCGCCGTCTGCGGAATGACGTTGAAGGCGTCGCCGGCCTTGAAGGTGGTCACCGAGATGACCGCCGCCTCGACCGGATCGACATTGCGTGACACGACCGACTGAAGCGCGGTCATGATATGGGCGCCGACCAGAGTAGTGTCGATGACCCGCTGCGGCCTCGCCGCATGCCCGCCCTTGCCCTCGATGTCGATGACGAACATGTCGGCGGCGGCCATCATCGGGCCGGAGCGGATGCCGAACTGGCCGACCGGCATGCCCGGCGAATTGTGCATGCCGTAGACCTCCGTGATGTTGAAGCGCTCCATCATGCCTTCGTTGACCATCTCGCGGCCACCGCCGCCACCCTCTTCCGCCGGCTGGAAGATGACCACCGCGTCGCCGTCGAAATTTCGCGTCTCGGCCAGATAGCGTGCGGCGCCCAGCAGCATCGCGGTGTGGCCGTCGTGGCCGCAGGCATGCATTACGCCGGCGTTCCTCGACTTATAGGGATGGTCGATGATCTCCTGGATGGGAAGCGCGTCCATGTCGGCGCGCAGGCCGATCGCCTTGCCGCTCGTCGACTTGCGGCCCTTGATGACGCCGACCACACCGGTGCGACCGACGCCGGTCACGATCTCGTCGACGCCGAATTCCTTCAGCTTTTCCGCCACCAGCGCCGCCGTCCGGTGGACGTCGAACTGCAGTTCGGGATTGGCATGGATATCCCGGCGCCACTCGGTGACGTCCTTGTGGAACTCGGCAATGCGATTGACGATCGGCATGGTCTGCTTCCCTCTACGTTCTGCATACGGTCGGAATCCGAAGTCGCGGAAATTGCGCTATGACCGTTCCCGCCGCAACCCCCAAATGTACCCGGATCCAACGCGGGCCTTGTGCTTGCGGCAAAAACCTGTATATGCGGCGCATTCTGCCGGTCCCAGCTGGGGGCTGAACGGAGGGCCGGAAGATCGAGGGCAACCGCGATCTTCCGTCGTGAAGCCGAAACGGACTTCCGCCTCCCGTGTCTCCGCTCTCGACCGTCTCGATATGCGCCTTCTTCGCCGCCCTGCGGTGTGGACAGATCGCAGAGGCTTTAGCCGCCGGGACCGACAGCGAAACGAAGAAAGGCGAATGATAGTGGCATTATACGAACACGTATTTCTTGCCCGCCAGGATCTCTCGCCGCAGCAGGTCGAAGCGCTCGTCGAACAGTACAAGGGCGTGATCGAGGCTGGCGGCGGCAGCGTGGGCCGGGTCGAGAACTGGGGCCTGAAGTCCCTCACTTACCGTATCAAGAAGAACCGCAAGGCGTACTACACGCTGATGGACATCACCGCTCCGGCGGCTGCCGTCAACGAGATGGAGCGCCAGCAGCGCCTGTCCGAGGACGTTCTCCGCTTTATCACCATCAAGGTCGAGAACCACGAGGAAGGCCCGTCGGCCATGCTCCAGAAGCGCGACCGCGACGACCGTGACCGGGGTGACCGGGGCGATCGCCCCCCGCGCCGCGACCGTGACGACCGCCCGCCGCGCAGCTTTGACGGCGACCGGGGAGGTGACAGAGGCGATAGGGGACCGCGCCGCCCGCGCGAAGAGGCTGAAGGAGCATCGGCATAATGGTCGACATCAATCAGATTCCGACGCGGCGTCCCTTCCATCGCCGCCGCAAGACCTGCCCGTTCTCGGGCGCCAACGCACCGCGCATCGACTACAAGGACGTGCGCCTCCTGCAGCGCTACATTTCCGAGCGCGGCAAGATCGTGCCGTCGCGCATCACGGCGGTCAGCCAGAAAAAGCAGCGCGAACTCGCCAAGGCGATCAAGCGCGCCCGCTTCCTCGGCCTGCTTCCCTACGTTGTGAAGTAATCCGGGCGATGTAATTCTGGAGACGGGCGGCATGACCGCCCGTTTCCCCTCCCCGCGACGGGCGCGGACGAGGCCGATCAAATCCCGGGCTGGGACGTAATTTCTATTCGCCCCTAACTGCCGGACAGGCAGGACAGCGAACCAGGCATTGCGATGCCGCCAAGCTTCCTGACCTTTTCGGCGCGTCGGCCCTCGGGCTGAAAGAACAAAGGAACAGGAAGATGGAAGTCATTCTTCTCGAACGCATTTCCCGCCTCGGCCAGATGGGCGAGACCGTCAAGGTCAAGGACGGCTTTGCACGCAATTTCCTGCTGCCGCAGGGCAAGGCGCTGCGCGCCAACGAAGCCAACAAGAAGAAATTCGAATCCCAGCGCGTCCAGCTCGAAGCGCGCAACCTCGAGCGCAAGAGCGAGGCCGAGAAGATCGCCGAAAAGCTTGACGGCATGAGCTTCGTGGCGGTTCGCTCCGCCGGCGAGACGGGCCAGCTCTACGGCTCGGTTTCGACGCGCGACATCGCCGACCTCCTGGCCGGCGAAGGTTTCAATGTCGCCCGCAACCAGGTCGAGCTCAACCAGCCGATCAAGTCGATTGGCCTGACCAATGTCGCCATTGCGCTCCATCCGGAGGTCGAGGTCACGGTCACGCTCAACGTGGCACGCTCCGCGGACGAGGCGGAACGCCAGGCGAAGGGCGAAGACCTCACCTCCGCCGAAGCGATCTACGGCGAGGATATCAACGAGAACGCCCGGCCCGATGCCTTCTTCGACCCGGATTCGGAAGAAGACGAAGAGCAGCGCAGCGCAGCGGAAGAAGAGGCCAGCCAGCCCTAGAGCAGGCCCTGAGCCACTTTTTTGGACCAACGGCCCGGGCCTTCGCCCGGGCTTTTTTGTGCCACGCAGAACTTTTCAAGCCGTGCCTTTATGACGCACAATAACGCGCTATCTTGAATCGGGGACAGCCGGAATTTTGCCATGAATGTTTTGCTACGGCGCATTATCGAGCGACTTATACGGACCGGAAACCTGAGGATCACCGCAGCGAGCGGAAAGACCTACCAGTTCGGAGACGGCAGCGGCGAGCCGGTGCATGTCCGTTTCAAGACCGCTCACGCCGAGCGCGCGGTGGCGCTGCACCCGACGCTGGCGCTGCCCGAAGCCTATATGGATGGGGAAGTCGATGTGCTGGAAGGCGACGTGCTTTCCTTCCTCCATATCGCCTATGAGAATATGGGCATGGAAGGCATCAACCCGAGCCTGACGCGGGCGGTTGAGGCCATGCGCGTGGCGATCCGTGGCTTGCAGCAGATCAACACCGCCTCGCGCGCCAGGCGCAACGTCCAGCGCCATTACGATCTGTCGGGCGAGATGTACAAGCTCTTCCTCGACGCCGACCTGCAATATTCCTGCGCCTATTTCGAGCGCCCCGACATGACGCTGGAGGAAGCGCAGCTTGCCAAGAAACGCCATATCGCCGCCAAGCTGAAGATGAAGCCGGGCCAGACGACGCTCGACATAGGCTGCGGCTGGGGCGGCATGGCGCTCTATCTCGCAAGGAACTTCGATGCGGACGTGCTTGGCGTGACGCTTTCCACCGAACAGCACGCGGTCGCGACGGAGCGCGCGCGCGCCGAAGGTCTCGACGGCCACGTGCATTTCGAGATCAAGGATTACCGCAGCCTGTCCGAGAGGTTCGACCGCATCGTTTCGGTCGGCATGTTCGAGCATGTCGGCGTCAACTACTACAAGGCGTTCTTCGAGAAGTGCGCGACGCTTCTGAAACCGGACGGCGTGATGTTGCTCCACACGATCGGCCGCAGCGGCCCGCCTTCCGCCACCAACCCCTTCATCCGCAAATATATCTTCCCCGGCGGCTATATCCCGGCCATGTCGGAAGTGCTGCCGCATATCGAGCGCGCGGGGCTCGTCGTCTCCGATGTGGAGGTGCTCCGACTGCACTATGCCGAGACGCTCAAGAACTGGCGCGAGCGCTTCATGGCCAACCGAGACCGCGCGAAAGCCATCTACGACGAGCGTTTCTGCCGTATGTGGGAGTTCTATCTCGCCGGATCGGAAGCTGCCTTCCGCTGGCAGGACATGGTGAACTTCCAGTTCCAGATCACCAGGAGGAACGACGCCCTGCCGATGACCCGCGACTATATGGGCAAGGCCGAGAAAGCGCTTGCCATGCACGAAATGGCGCATGGCGTGACGGCGCCTGCCGAGCCAGCCCGGCCGCGCCCGAAGAAGGTGGCGAAAAGCAAGTAGCGCCGATGCCGCGCGCCCTTCGAAGCTCGCTTTGCTCGCACCTCAGGATAAGGAAGATAGGTGCGAAGCACCTTTAATTCGGAAGGATCAGACGGCGAACAACTTTGAAATCCGGCGCAAGAGTAGCTGGCGATGAGGGCCGCCACTATCGCCCTCCGTCATCCTGAGGTGCGAGCAAAGCGAGCCTCGAAGGACGCATGGACAATCAATAGCCGCCGGTCTATTTTCCTGTTTTGTTCTCATTGTCGCAGATGTTAGAATCGTATCTTCGATTCGAGTCAATCAGCTTTCTTTCCACCGATTTCCTGCCCTGTGGAGATCGGTAAAGGAGGTTCGAATTTGCACCCGCCCTTAACCTTGTCTGATACGGCAGGGGCCGGGCGAAGGACGGGAGACCATGGCGGAAGCGGCAATAAAATTCGGCACGGCGGAAACGCCGCTCTATCGCGAAGCGCCGAACAATATCGAGGCGGAACAGGCCCTTCTGGGCGCCATCCTCGTCAACAACGACGCCTTCTACCGCGTCTCGGATTTCCTGAAGTCCGCGCATTTCCACGAGCCGCTGCATCGGAAGATCTACGAGGTCTCGGCGGAATTCATCCGCATGGGCAAGACCGCCAACCCGGTGACCGTAAAGACCTTCCTGCCGGCCGACCAGAAGGTCGGCGACATGACCGTCGCCTATTATCTGGCACGGCTGGCGGCGGAGGCGGTGACGGTTATCAACGCTGCCGACTACGGCCGCGCCATCTACGATCTGGCGACGCGCCGCGCGCTCATCACCGTCGGCGAGGACATGGTCAACATCGCTTATGACGCGCCGGTCGACATGGCGCCGCAGGAACAGATCGAGGATGCCGAACGCCGGCTTTTCGAGCTTGCCGAGACGGGCCGTTACGACGGCGGCTTCGAGAGCTTCACCGACGCGGTGAAGACCGCCGTCGACATGGCCAACGCCGCCTATATGCGCGACGGCCATCTTTCCGGCATCTCCACCGGTTTCCGCGACATGGACAGCCGCATGGGCGGATTGCAGCCCTCGGACCTTGTCATCGTCGCCGGCCGCCCAGGCATGGGCAAGTCGTCGCTCGCCACCAACATCGCCTTCCACATCGCCAACGCCTACGAGCCGGCGCCGCAGGCGGACGGCTCCTTCAAGGCGGCGAATGGCGGTGTAGTCGGCCTTTTCTCGCTCGAAATGTCGTCGGAACAGCTCGCGACTCGCATTATTTCCGAGCAGACCGAAATCCCCTCCTCCAAGATCAGGCGCGGCGAGATAACCGAAACGGATTTCGAGAAGCTGGTCGCCTGCTCGCAGATGATGCAGAAGCTGCCGCTCTACATCGACCAGACCGGCGGCATCTCGATTGCGCAGCTTACCGCCCGCGCCCGCCGCCTGAAGCGCCAGCGCGGACTCGACATCATCATCATCGACTATATCCAGCTTATGACCGGCTCCTCGAAACGCGCCAACGAGAACCGCGTACAGGAGATCACAGAGATCACCACTGGCCTCAAGGCGCTGGCTAAGGAACTCAACGTCCCGATCATCGCGTTGTCGCAATTGTCGCGTCAGGTCGAAAGCCGCGACGACAAGCGGCCGCAGCTCTCCGACCTGCGCGAATCCGGGTCGATCGAGCAGGATGCAGACGTAGTGCTTTTCGTCTTTCGCGAGGAATATTATCTCAAGAACAAGGAACCGAAGCCCGGAACCGAGGAATATTTCAAATGGGAAGGCGAGATGAACGAGGCGCGCGGCAAGGCTGAAGTCATCATCGCCAAGCAGCGCCACGGCCCGACCGGCACGGTGCAGATGGGTTTCCAGGGCGAATTCACCCGTTTCTTCGACCTCGCCGAGGACAGCCATCTGCCGGAACGGTTCGAGTAGAAAATTGACGGAGTTCAACAGCCATTCGGGTGCCGATCCCCGGCTCGCCGGCGGCAGGCTCACCATCGACATTTCTGCTCTGATCGCCAACTATCGGTTGCTCCGCGAGCTTTCGGACGGTGCCCGCACCGCCGGCGTGGTCAAGGCGAACGCCTACGGCCTCGGCATAGAAACCGTGGTGCCGGCACTTCTTGCCGCCGGTTGCGAGGATTTCTTCGTCGCACTGCCGGAAGAGGGTATCGCGGTGCGCAGGCTTGCTACCGATGCACGTATTTTCGTGCTGGCAGGCCTGTTCGAAGCCGAGGCCGCGCCCTTCTATTCCGAAGCGCGCCTCATTCCCGTGCTCAACACGCAGCGTGATATCGCCATCTGGGAAGCGCATTGCGGGACCGAGGGCGCCGCCCTCCCCTGCGCCATTCATGTCGATACGGGCATGAACCGGCTCGGCCTCACGGTTGAGCGCGCGCTAGCCTATGCGCGGGAGAACGCGCTTACGCGAGCGTTGGAACCCGTGCTTCTCATGACCCACCTCGCCTGCGCCGACGAGCCGATGCATCCGCTGAATCTGAAACAGGTGGAAGCCTTCCGGCGGGTGCGGGAGGCCTATGGCGGCATCGAGGCGAGCATGGCCAATTCGCCTGGCATCTTCCTCGGCGAGATCACCCGCTTCGACCTGACTCGACCAGGTATCGCGCTTTACGGCGGGCAGCCGGTCAACGGCGCATCAAAGCCACTGCGGCCGGTGGTGACCGCCGAGGCCCGGATCGTGCAGGTGCGTCATGCGAGGGCCGGCGAGAGCGCGAGCTATGGCGCGCATGCCATGCTGGAACGCGGCACGACGATCGCCGTCGCCGCGGTAGGCTATGCAGACGGCTATCACCGTTCAGGCTCCGGCGCCGGCGTGCCGCTGCGCGCCGCCATTCCGCAAGGCGCGTACGGTTTCGTCGCGGGGCGGCGCGTGCCGGTTCTCGGCCGCGTCACCATGGACCTCACGCTCTTCGATGTCACCGATTGCGCACCGGACACCGTGCAGCCCGGCGATCATATCGAGCTTTTCGGCCCGAATATCCCGATCGACGAGGCCGCGCATGCCGCTGGCACGATCGCCTACGAGTTACTGACCTCGCTCGGCCATCGCTGGCAGCGGCGCGTGGTCGGGGCGGTGACCGATGCCTAAGCCCCGGATCCAGTTCATCTGCCAGAATTGCGGCTCGGTCCATACGCGCTGGGCTGGCAAATGCGATGCCTGCGGCGAGTGGAACACGCTAGTTGAGGAAGGTACCTCGGGCGGCATTGGCTCCGGCCCGCAGGCGATGCGCTCCGCGCGCAAGGGCCGTGCGGTCGTTCTCACATCGCTTGCCGGCGACATAGAGGATGCGCCGCGCATCGCGTCCGGCATCAGCGAACTCGACCGGGCGACGGGCGGCGGTTTCGTGCGGGGCTCGGCGCTTCTCGTCGGCGGTGATCCCGGTATCGGCAAGTCGACCCTTCTGACGCAGGCGGCGGCGGCGCTCGCCCGGCAGGGCCATCGCATCGTCTATGTCTCCGGCGAGGAAGCGGTGGCGCAGATCAGGCTGAGGGCGCAGCGCCTCGGGGTCGCCGATTCGGCGGTCGAGCTGGCGGCCGAAACCAATGTCGAGGACATCCTCGCCACCATCGCCGACGGCAGGCGACCGGACCTCGTCATCCTCGATTCGATCCAGACGTTGTGGACGGACATGGCCGATTCGGCGCCCGGCACGGTCACACAGGTCAGGGCGGCCGCGCAGGCCATGATCCGATACGCCAAGTCCACAGGTGCTGCGATCGTACTGGTCGGCCACGTCACCAAGGAGGGGCAGATCGCCGGCCCGCGCGTGGTCGAGCACATGGTCGACGGCGTGCTCTATTTCGAAGGCGAAGGCGGGCACCACTACCGCATCCTGCGCACGGTGAAGAACCGCTTCGGCCCGACCGACGAGATCGGCGTCTTCGAGATGTCGGACAAAGGGCTGCGCGAGGTTCCCAACCCTTCGGAACTCTTTCTCGGCGAACGCGCGGCGGCGGCACCGGGCGCCGCGGTCTTCGCCGGTATGGAAGGGACGCGGCCGATCCTCGTCGAGATTCAGGCGCTCGTCGCTCCCTCGCCGCTGGGCACGCCGCGCCGCGCGGTAGTGGGCTGGGACGGTTCGCGCCTGTCGATGGTGCTGGCGGTGCTCGAATCGCATTGCGGCGTGCGCTTCTCCCAGCACGACGTCTATTTGAACGTCGCCGGCGGCTACCGCATCGCCGAGCCCGCCGCCGACCTCGCGGTCGCGGCGGCCCTGGTGTCGTCGCTCACCGGCCTTGCCCTGCCGGCGGAATGCGTCTATTTCGGCGAAATCAGCCTGTCGGGAGCGGTAAGGACGGTGGCGCATACCCAGCAGCGTCTCAAGGAGGCCGAAAAGCTCGGCTTTAGTCAGGCCGTGTGTCCCCGGTCAGGCGAGGAACTCGCGGGGAAAATTTCGGCCAATGCCTTCCAGCCTGCCTCGCTGGTCGATCTCGTCGCCCGCATCGCCGGGACAAATGGCGGTGGAAAGCAGCCGGAAGCGCGCTTGAGACGCATTCCGGGCGAATAGGAAGAGTGGGGAACAGCCGCAATGCCGATTACGCTGCTTGACGGGATCTTGGTGGGCTTCACGCTGGTCTCGGCGATGCTCGCAATGGTACGCGGCTTCTCGCGCGAGGTCCTGTCGGTCGCATCCTGGATAGCGGCCGCGGCGGCTGCCTATTTCTTCTATCCGGCGGTCCTGCCCTACATCAAGCCTCATATCGACAATGAAAAAATCGCGATGGCCGCATCGGCCGCGATCGTCTTCTTCATCGCATTGATCGTGGTGACGGTGATTACGATGAAGCTTGCCGATTTCATCATCGATTCGCGCATCGGCGCGCTCGATCGGACGCTCGGTTTCCTCTACGGCGCAGCGCGCGGCATCCTTGTGGTGGCGGTAGCGCTGATGTTCTTCAACTGGCTGGTCGGCGACAACCCGCCGCTCTGGGTGAAGGAAGCGAAATCACGGCCGCTCCTGGAGAACATCGGAAACCGGATCGAGGCGATGCTGCCGGCTGATGCGGAAAACTCGATCCTGAAGCGCCTTTCGCCGGATACGACGCCGGACAATGGCGGCGGTGACGACGACAGCGGCGGCGGAAATGATGCAGCGCCCGCCGATAGCGGCCAGACGAACGGCTGAGCGGCGGCGACTTGCAATTCGGCGCATCCATGCGCATTTGAAGGGCCATGCGGATGGCGGATATGGATGATCGGACAATGGCCGCAAATGGGGCCTCGGAAGGCGATGCTTTCCACGACGAATGCGGTGTGTTCGGCATTTTCGGCCGGCAGGACGCCGCGGCGATCGTGACTCTCGGCCTGCATGCGCTCCAGCATCGCGGCCAGGAAGCGGCCGGTATCGTCTCCTATGACGGCACGCAGTTTCATATCGAGCGTCATATCGGGCTGATCGGCGACACCTTCACCAAGCCGACGGTCCTGGAACGCCTGAAAGGCACGCGCGCGATAGGCCATACGCGCTACGCGACGACCGGTGGAGCGGGCCTGCGCAACGTCCAGCCGCTCTTCGCCGAGCTTGCTGATGGCGGCTTCGCGGTCGCGCATAACGGCAACATCACCAACGCCATGACGGTCCAGCGCACCCTACAGAAGCAGGGCTCCATCTTTACCTCCACGTCCGATACCGAAACGATCCTGCACCTCGTCGCGACAAGCCGGGAGAAGGACTTCATCTCGCGTTTCATCGACGGGATCAGGCAACTCGAAGGTGCCTTCTCGCTGGTCGCGCTGTCGTCCAAGAAGCTGATCGGCTGCCGCGATCCGCTCGGCATCCGCCCGCTCGTGCTCGGCGACCTAGACGGCTCGTATATTCTCGCCTCGGAGACCTGTGCGCTCGACATCATCGGCGCGCGCTTCGTGCGCGACCTGAAGCCGGGCGAACTCGTCATCATCGACGGCAAGGGTATCGAGAGCCGTTTTCCCTTCGAGGAACAGAAGCCACGTTTCTGCATCTTCGAATATGTCTATTTCGCCCGGCCGGACTCGCTGGTCGAGGGGCGCAATGTCTATGACGTGCGTAAGCGCATCGGTGCGGAACTCGCACGGGAAAATCCGGTCGAGGCCGACCTCGTCGTGCCGGTGCCCGATTCCGGCACGCCGGCGGCAATCGGCTTCGCTCAGGAAGCCGCCCTACCCTTCGAACTCGGCATCATCCGCAACCATTATGTCGGCCGCACCTTCATCCAGCCGACCGATTCCATCCGGCATATGGGCGTGAAGCTGAAGCACAACGCCAACCGCCGTATCATGGAAGGCAAGCGCGTGGTGCTGGTGGACGATTCCATCGTGCGCGGCACCACCAGCCAGAAGATAGTGCAGATGGTACGGGACGCGGGCGCGCGCGAAGTGCACATGCGCATCGCCTCGCCGCCGACGCGCTCGTCCTGCTTCTACGGCGTCGACACGCCGGAAACGTCGAAGTTGCTCGCCTCGCGCATGTCGATCGAGGAAATGGCCGAATTCATCCGCGTCGATTCGCTCGGCTTCCTGTCGATCGATGGCCTCTACCGGGCTGTCGGCGAGGCCCAGCGCAACAACGAGGTGCCGCAATTCTGCGATGCCTGCTTCACCACGCAATATCCGACGAGGCTCGCCGACCACGAGGGCGCGGACAATGTCCGCACCCTGTCGCTGTTGGCGGCCGGAAGCTGACCGCAGGTTCTTACCCCGCCAGCAGCTTGAGGCCAGCGATCCCCGCCACGATCAGCCCAATACAGGCGAGCCGCATCGCGGTTGCAGGTTCGCCGAAAAGCGCGATGCCGAGCAACGCCGTCCCGACCGTACCGACGCCCGTCCAGACTGCATAGGCCGTGCCGAGCGGCAGCGTGCGCAGCGCAAGGCCGAGCAGGCCGAGGCTGACGATCATCGACAGCACCGTTCCCAAGCTCGGCAGAAGCCGTGTGAAACCTTCGGTATATTTCAGGCCGACCGCCCATCCCACTTCGAACAGGCCGGCAGCAAACAACAGGGCCCAAGCCATCCTCGTCTCCTTCAAAAAAGGCGATGAGGTCGTCCCCATCCGAATTGTCGGAAAAATGCCGGGGTCGTCCCCGGCATCGCCAATATAGGTCCCCTTTCCCGCCGATCAACACCTGGCGCTCATCCCGGTTACCGGCATCGTCAATCATTCAGGCCGCCACGCCAGACCCTTTCAAAACGCTCCTGTGAAGCGCCAGCACGTTGCCCGGCCCATGCACGGCCGCAAAAAGGAGGCCGGCCAGGAAGGTGAAATGGTCGACGAAAAAGCCGAACTCGTTCTGGTTGCCTTCCCAGCGAGACGGGCCGTGGAAGGAAAAGGCGAGGAAGATGACATAGGCTCCGGCCAGCAATGCCGCTTCCGAGAAGTACGCACCGGTGAGAAAGGCCAGCACAAGCGCCACTTCGAAGATCGCGGCGATCCATGCCAGTGGCAGCGCGAACGGGAAGCCGGCCGCGGCAATATAGCCCGCCGTCTCGGCCATGCCGGCGAACTTGAAGGAAGCCGCCATCAGGAATGCCGCCGCGAAGATCAGCCGCGCGGCCAGGATTGCGATCGTTCTCATATCGTCCCCTCCTCGGGAAATGGTTTCGACTTTCCCAAGGACGTACGATGCCATCCGATCCCGACATAGCGCCGCATTCTCCCGCCGCCGGGTTCCGTTTGCCGCGGAAACATACTATCGGGGTCGCAAGACAGGCTCCTTGAGATCGGTTTCCCGATGACGACAATTCCCGACCTTTCCGACCGCATCGCGCTCGTCACCGGCGCATCGCGCGGCATCGGCTATCAACTGGCAAAGCAGATGGCCGCCGCCGGTGCGCATGTCATCGCCGTGGCGCGCACGGTCGGCGGGCTGGAAGAACTGGACGACGAGATCACGTCCGCCGGCGGTCAGGCGACGCTGGTGCCGCTCGACCTCACCGACATGGCCGGCATCGACCGGCTGGGCGGCGCTATCTTCGAGCGCTGGGGCAAGCTCGACATCATGGTGGCGAATGCCGGCATCCTTGGTGTTATCTCGCCGATCGGCCATATCGAGGCCAAGACTTTCGAGAAGGTCATGACGATCAACGTTACGGCGACATGGCGGCTGATCCGCTCCCTGGAACCGCTTTTGAAGAAATCCGACGCCGGCCGCGCCATCCTGCTCTCTTCCGGCGCGGTGCATTCGACGCCCGCCTTCTGGAGCGCCTACGCCGCCTCGAAATCGGCGGTGGAGACGATGGCTCGGTGCTGGGCGGAGGAGACGAAGAACACGCCGCTCAGGGTCAATTCGGTCAATCCCGGCGCCACCCGCACCGCCATGCGTGCGCAGGCGATGCCCGGCGAGGATCCCGATACGCTGCCGAACCCCTCCGAAGTAGCCGCGAAGATCCTTTCGCTGGCGAGCCCGGCGCTAACCGAAACCGGCAAACTGTTCGAAGTACGGGAAGACCGGTTCAAGGAATACGTCCTGCCGACTTGAGAAAGCGCGGTCAAAGCCGCCGAGGCCACATCCGCCGTCTTCAGCGCGGCGGGCCAGCAATGAAGCATCTCCCTGGCACTGTCGACCTTATCCGTTGGCGCGACGTTTTATCCGCCCGGGATCTAATGTACGATGCATACGGGCGGCAGGTCACCGGGAGGTATCACGATGTCAAGATTACTGTTTCTGGCAGCGGCCGTGGCGATGATCGCGACGGGCGCAGCGGCGCAGAATGCGCCCATGAGTTTCTTCGTCACGAGCCAAGGCTCCGGCAATGGCGCCGATTTGGGAGGTCTCGCCGGCGCCGACAAGCATTGCCAGACGCTCGCCGAGGCGGCGGGCTCCAACGGCAAGACCTGGCATGCCTATCTATCGACCTCCGATAACGACGCGCTCGACCGGATCGGCAAAGGCCCCTGGTATAATGCCAAGGGCGAGAAGATCGCCGATGATGTCGCTTCGCTGCACAGCGACGCCAACAATCTCACCAAGCAGACGGCGCTGGACGAAAACGGCAAGGTCATTAACGGACGCGGCGACAAGCCGAACCGTCATGACATCCTGACCGGGTCGAAGCCGGACGGCACGAGGATCGCCGACCAGACCTGCGGCAACTGGACGATGAGCGGCGCGGACGGCGCGGCGATGATGGGCCACTCCGACCGCACCGGGCTGGACGATTCCGCCGCCGCCAAATCCTGGAACTCCTCGCACGCCTCGCGTGGCGGCTGCAGCCAGGACGCTCTGAAAGGCACCGGCGGCGACGGCCTCTTCTACTGCTTCGCGATAGACTGATCGCCTCGACGCCCTCGGTTGGAAGCCGCCTCACCTCCCGGCCGGATTCGGCCGGGAGCAGATCGTCAGGCCCGCATCGTCTTCAAGGCGGCCGCCCAGCGGTGAAGCTCGGAAAGCATTACCTTAGCGCCATCGACCATCATGTCCGCCGGCTCGAAAACGTCGTCCTTGATGCGCTGGCCAAAGAATTGGATGCTCACCGATTCCGGGATCGGCATCACCTTCACCGTGGTCAGCGTCTGCTTCTCCATCTGCTGAGCGCGCAGGCCGCCCGACACGCCGCCATAGCTGACGAAGCCCGCCGGCTTGTAGTTCCATTCGGCGCTGAGATACGAAACCGCATTGATGAAGGACGGCGGAGGGCCGTAATTGTATTCCGGCGTCACGAAGACGAAGGCGTCGCCCCGCTCGATCGTCGCACTCCACTTCTTCGTATGCTCGTGGACGTATTTCTTTGCACGCGGATGCTCCGGTTCGTCGAGCACCGGCAGGTTGAAATCGGCAAGGTCGAGAAGCTCCGCGTCGAACTTGGAATTCGCCACGGCATAGTCGTGGAACCAGCGCCCGACGGGCGGACCCTTCCGCCCCGGCCGCGTGCTCACGATGATGGTTTGAAGTTTCAATGCCACATTCGTCTCCTGTCTTCCGTACCGGGTGCATATAGGACAGTATTGCTGTCAAGCTTATCGCGCTGACCGTCATAAAGGCGAACGCACCGTTCGCAAAGCCGATACGTGTCATGATCGTATTGTGGCGGCCAACGAACGCCTTGTTAATGTCCCAAGGTTCGAGATAATCCGTCATCGTCGATTCGACCCCCGGGAATATCTGTTCGGGAAACAACGGCTTTCAGGAGGAAGTGATGGCTGCCGCGGCAACATTCGTCTGGTGGCTTGTCGTATCCAGCCCGCAGGGCGGGATGGTCGTCATGCCGAATTCCTTCGATACCCGCGACGCCTGCATGGCGGCCGTGACCGAGTTCCAGAAGAACGCCGCACAGGCAAACTGGGTCATGCAGTGCGTCCCGACTTCGGACCAGGGGTTCGAATAACAGCAAGCCCCTTGCTGAACCGGCTGAAACCGGCCTGGCGGCGCAAGCTGTCCACAGCCGTGCATTTGCGCTGTTGACGCGCGCGCATCTTCCATTACCCTTTATATCCGTCCGGTGGGGATCAGGGGAACCAAACTGCTGGGAGGTGTGGCATGATCCAGACCGTTGCAGTCCTCTTCGGCGTCATTCTGATATGGCTAGCCGTGGCGCTCTATCTTGTTGCGCGGCTGGGCCTCAGCCTCCATCAGGCTATCCTCTATGTGCCGTTGAAGATCGCGTATCGGATCGACGACAGCCTGCTGCCGGCTGCCCGCAAGGCCGAATCGCCAGTCATCTATGTGGTCCTGCACCAGTCCCGTCTCGACCCGGCCCTGATGCTGTCGCTGCTGCCGCCCGAGACGCTGCACATCCTCGACCAGGAATCGGCCCAGTCCATCTGGCTTGAGCCGTGGCGCGAGCTTGCGCGCACCATCGAGTTCAAGGCCCACCATGTTTTCGTCAGCCGCCGGCTGGTCAGGCATTTGCGCGGAAAAGGCCGGCTGGCGGTCTACCTGCCCGACGAAGTCGAGCCGGATGCCAAGGCCTTCCGGCTCTACCGGGCGGTCGCGCGGATCGCCACCAAGTCCGACGCGAAGATCGTGCCGGTATTCGTCGGCGGCTCCCGCCATTCCTGGTTCTCCTTGTCCCCGGCCGCAAAAGCGCCGCGCAAGTTCCTGTCGAAGCTTGTAATCACGGCGCTGACCCCGACTACCATCGCCGAACTGAGGGAGCGGCCGAGCCACCCTCCGGCGACCGCCTCGAACGCGCTTTTCGACTATTGCGCGACCGCGCGGTTCATGGCCGCCAATTGCTCGCGCACTTTGTTCTCCGCCGTGCGCGACTCCGCCGATCTTTTCGGCCACGACCGCACCGTCCTCGGCGACGGCGCGCAGGCGCTCACCTATCGCCAGCTTCTGGCCGGCGCACGGCGCATCGGAAAACGGTTGGAGGCCATGACGAGGAAGGGTGAGACGGTTGCCCTCCTGCTGCCAGGCGGGCCGGAACCTGCCGTTTCGCTGCTTGCCCTGAACGCGAGCGGCGGCGTGGCTGCGCTTCCCGACCCGGATGCCGACGCCCAAAGGATGGTGAAGGCGCTTGAAACGGCGGAGATACAGACGGTTCTTTCCTCGCATCGCCATATCGAAAAAACCGGGCTCGCCGGTCTCATCAAAACGCTGGAGGAGCACGGAATCCGAGTGATCCGGCTGGAGGACATCGAGCGATCGGCATCCGTGATTGAAAGGCTTGGCGCGCGGAAGCTCTGGCACCAGCCGCTTGCTAGAAAAGGCGCGAGCAGGCCGGCCGTCGTGCTCTTCAAGACGGAATGCGCCTCGGAGCCTTCAGCCGTCATCTTGTCGGATCGCAACCTTTTGACGAACGTCATGCAGCTCGCCGCAAGGATAGAGGTCTCGCCGCTCGACAGGGTTCTCAACGCGCTTCCTCTATCGGACGGGCTCGGCCCGGTGGCCGGCCTGCTCCTTCCCCTGCTTTCTGGGGCGGAAACGCGGTTTGTCCCGCCGTCCGCGGCTCCGGCACAATATCCGAAATTCCGCGCGGCGGCCGATCCCACCATAGTCCTCGGCACGGATGCGTTTCTGGCCACCTACGCCGAAGCAGCAGAAGCCGAGTCCACCAAGCCGCGGACGGCCATGGCCGACAGCTCAGGCCTGCGACCCGACACCGTGCGGCTGTGGGCCGATCGTATCGGCATACCGATACTGGAGGCGTTCGGCATGGCCGAGGCCGGCGGAGCGATCGCGACAGGCAGCCTGACCCACAACCGCGTCTCAACCGCCGGCAGGCTGCTGCCTGGCATGGATATCCGGCTGGAACCGATGGAGGGACTGACCGATGGCGGGCGCCTGTGGATATGCGGGCCGAACGTGATGCTCGGATACCTGCACGGCGACGCACCGGGCATTCCACAGCCGCCACTCGGCGGATGGCACGATACCGGCGAAGCCGTTTCGGCGGACCGCGAGGGATTCTTCACGCTCCACGGCCGTGCGGAGCGGGTCGTGGCAGCAGAAGGCGAAGTCGTATCGCTCGACAAGATCGAGGCGCTGGCAAATGCATTATGGCCGCATGCACGCCACGCGGCGGTCTCCGTTACGGACAGGCGCAAGGCCGTCCGTATCGTGCTGGTGACGACCGCGAGCGATGCCGATCGCAACGCCTTGCAGCAGTCGGCGGCGGCCGCTGGCTACTCTGAAAAAGCCCTGCCCGCCGAAATCGTCAAGGTCGAGGAACTTCCCCGGACGGAGGCTGGGAAGATCGATTATTCTCGCGTCTCCGACATCGCCCGGAGCCAAAGAGGCCGCGCCAGGGCCGCTTGAAGCCCGCTTTCAACTCTCAGGGCGCGTTGTCCTCGCCGCGCTCATCGGCAGGGCCGGGCACGGTTTCGGTCTCCTCCCCCACCCCGGGTTCCAGGCCAATCCCTTCCTTTTCCGCGCGGCGCGAATAGGCGCGGAAGCCGAACGGCAGGCTGCCGAGATAGATCAGCGCCGAGACGGACAGCGTTTCCCAGGTGTAGTTCGCCAGCAGCGAGACGTAGAGCACCACGATCAGTATCAGCGGCAGCACGATATCGCGATGGACCTTGGTGCTGATCCCCTTGCCGGAATAAACCGGCAGGCGGCTGATCAGAAGCAGCGCCACCAGAAAGGCGTAGACAGTCGAGACATAGGCGAAAGCATTTGTCCGCTCGACGCCGAGAAAGCCAAGATAGGCCGGCAGCAGCACCAATACGGCGCCGGCCGGCGCCGGCACACCGACGAAATAGTCCGCGTGCCGCCCAAGCAGCTTCTGTTCCTCTCCCATCACGTTGAAGCGCGCGAGGCGCAGCCCGCAGGCTATGGCGAAGATGAGCGCGGCGATCCAGCCGAGCCCACGGGCGCCCTCAAGCACGTAGGCATAAAGAACGAGCGCCGGCGCGACGCCGAAATTGACGATATCGGCAAGCGAATCCATCTGCGCCCCGAACTTCGTCGTCGCCTTCAGCATACGCGCCGTGCGGCCGTCGATCCCGTCGAGGAAAGCGGCGACCAGCACCATCATGACGGCTGTCTCGAAGCGCCCTTCGAAGGCGAGCCTTATGCCCGACAGACCCGCGCAGATCGCCAGCACCGTGATGACGTTGGGCACGATCATCCGGAGCGGTATTTCGCGTATGCGCGGACCGCCCATGCCGTGCGGCTCGAAGGGTGGAAAAGGGCCTACCATCTCTGTTTTCTATGATACGCGGACAAGCGGAGGAGTGATCTCGCCGCCGAATTCCGCCAGCACCGTCTCGCCGGCGATGGCCGTCTGGCCGACGGCCACGCGCACCGTAGCACCGGCCGGAAGGTAGACATCGACACGCGAGCCGAAGCGGATCAGCCCGAAGCGCTCGCCTATCCCGATATCGTCGCCGGCGCTTGCCCAACACAGGATGCGTCGCGCGACCAGCCCGGCAATCTGCACGACAGCCACGACACCGTTCGGGCTCTCGATGACGAGGCCGTTGCGCTCGTTTTCGCTACTTGCCTTGTCGAGTTCGGCGTTCAGATACTTGCCGGGCCGATGTTCGATGCGGGTGATACGCCCACGAACCGGAGCACGGTTCACGTGGCAGGAAAACACGTCCATGAACACGGAAATGCGGATCATCTCGCCGGCTTCGAGGTCGAGCTCGCGCGGCGGCACGGCAGGGCCGACCGAACTGATCCTGCCGTCGGCGGGGCTCACCACCCAGCGGTCGTCGGCGGGCGTCACGCGCTGTGGATCGCGGAAGAAATAGGCGCACCAGCCGGTAAGCACGAGGCCTATCCAGAAGAACGGCGTCCAGGCCGCGCCAAGCAGAAGCGAGGCGACGGCGAAGGCGGCAATGAACGGGTAGCCTTCACGGCGAACAGGAACGAAGGCATTGCGGATCGTGTCGACGAGGCTCATTGCCGGACCGGTCTCCTTTGCCCGGCACTGAATAGAGCAAAGCCGGACGCGCCGCAACGCCGTCAGACTGCTTGCCGGGCCGGTGGCTGTTCTGCCATCATTGCCAATGGCAGAGAAGCTGGAGAATGCATGAGATGGCGAAGCGGATCGTATTCACGGGCGGGACGGGCAAGGCCGGGCGACACGTCGTTCCCTATCTGGTCGGGCGGGGTCACGAAGTCCTGAACGTCGATCTCAAACCGCTCGATTATCCCGGCGTGAACACGCTGATCGCCGATGTGTGCGACAGCGGGCAGATCTTCAACGCGCTGTCGATGCATTTCGGCTTCGACGGCTACGAGACGGGGAAAGGCCCCGCCCCTGTCGACGCGGTGGTGCATTTCGCTGCCATCCCGCGCGTCCTGATCGAACCGGACAACGAAACGTTCCGCGTCAACACCATCGGCACGTATAATTTGATCGAGGCGGCGGCTAAGCTCGGCATCCGCAAGATCGTGATCGCGTCGAGCGAGACGACCTACGGCGTCTGCTTCGCCGAGGGCGACAAGGACTTCCACTCCTTCCCGCTGGAGGAGGATTACGACATCGACCCGATGGACAGCTACGGGCTGTCGAAAGTGCTCAACGAGAAGACGGCTCGCGCCTTTGCCATGAGAAGCGGCGCAGACATCTATGCGCTCAGGATCGGCAACGTCATCGAACCGCACGAATACGGCATGTTCTCCAAATTCCTGGCAAATCCTCCGTCGCGCAAGCGCAACGCCTGGAGCTACATCGACGCGCGCGATCTCGGGCAGATCGTGCATCTGTGCCTCGAGAAGGACGGACTCGGCTTCCAGGTGTTCAACGCGGTCAACGATACGATCACGGCAAACATGCCGACGATGGAATTCCTGAAGAAATATGCGCCCGCAACGCCGATCGCCCGCGAAATCCCTGGCTTCGAGGCACCGCTCTCCAACCGAAAGGCGCGCGAGGTGCTGGGCTTCCGCGAAGAGCACGATTGGCGGAAATACGTGAAAGGCATGTGAGGGCATTCACGCCGCATATCGGCAGGTACCACTCAAGCCGCCAAGGCGGCCTCCAGAGCAAGCGTCACCATCTCCGTCAGCGAAGACTGGCGCGAAGCCGGGTCGAGCGCCGCGCCGGTGATGAGGCAGTCGCTCATCGTGCAGATGGCGAGCGCCTTGGCGCCAGCGCGGGCGGCGACCGTATAAAGCGTATTGGCCTCCATCTCGACACCTAGCACGCCGTGGTCGGTCAGCACCTGATAGCGTCCCTCCGGACCGTAGAAGAGATCGCTCGATACGATCCCACCGACATGCGCCTTGATGCCGCGTCGCTCCGCTTCGCCGGCTGCCGCGCGAAGCAGGCCGAAATCGGCAGCGGGCGCGAACTCGAAGGGCGCGAAAGCGGCACGATTCATGCCGTTGTCGGTCGAGGCCGTCTGCGCCAGGATCACGTCGCGCAGCTTGACGCTCGGATGGATGCCGCCGCAGGTGCCCACGCGGACCAGCGTCTTCACACCAAAGAAATGGATCAACTCATGAGCATAGATCGCCGTCGAGGGCTGGCCCATGCCGGTCGCCTGCACACTTATCGGCCGGCTCTTGTAACTTCCAGTGAAGCCAAGACAGTTGCGGATGCCGTTCACCTGCCGCGCATCCTCGAAAAAAGTCTCCGCGATCCATTTCGCGCGCAGCGGATCGCCCGGCAGAAGCACGGTTTCCGCATAGTCTCCGAGCTTTGCTTCCAGATGCGGCGTCATTCGTTTTCCTGTAACCGACTGTTTCTTCTGAGGGTCTGTCCGACTGCAACGACGGTTATCACGAATTTACCGGAAAGGCCCCTCGCTGCCGAATTTTCGCCCTCTATGTCATACTTAATTGCAGCACTTCATATGAAGGGAAAAGGTAGCGAATGGCGACGGCCAACCGGCCCCGCCGACAAGCTGTCGTTTAAGGGGCGGAGGCATATCGCCCTTGGAGGTTTCCATGGCTCCCAGAACATTTCATGACGCGTTTCTTGGCCCATCCGATCTGGCGCTGGCGCAGCGTATCCTCGATAGGATTTGCGCCGACCGGGCAATCGACATCGGCAGCCGCGAGGCCGGCGAGGTCGCAGCGAACGTAATCCAGCAATTCCAGCGTGGCACCCGCGACGAGGAGCGGCTCATGATGCTGTACGGGCTGACAGGACGGCGCCCGCGTCGTCGTGTCGTATCACCTCGCGTGATCGTTCCTTCGACTCGCGCCGTTCGCTGAAGAAGGTCCCGTCGGGCGGAACATTTCGGCCGTCGAAGAGTTTCAAGCACACCCGCCTCAGGCACCCACCTGGAGAACTCCATCGATGCGCTATTTTTTCCACCTTCGTGAAGGCGACAAATTGATCAGGGACGCCGCGGGAACCCCTCTGCCGGACCTCGAGAGTGCGATCGACGCCGCCAAAGCCCATGCGAACGCACTGGTCGACAAGGCGGCTCGTTCAGGCCAGGCCATCGTGTGGGGCACCGAATACGAAGTCGAAGACGCTTCGGGCCGCCTGGTCATGGTACTGCCGCTGTCGCATTTCGTAGAAATCGGCAAGGCTGCCTGAGCCCATCCGCCATTTCCCGATAATCCGAACCGATCACCGGCGGGCGTTGCCCGGCGTAGAAGATTGTTAAGCCGCATCCGGCCAGAATGCGCATACGGATGAGCTTGTGGAACGAGGCTGGGGCTTGAGGAAAACAACAGCGAAATCCTGCCTGGGCCTCCTCGTCGCCGGCTTCATGGCTTTTACGCTTGCCGCTTGCGGGACCGTCCATAAGGCCGGTCCGGGCGCCGGCGTTTCGGCATCGGCCCGTTCCACCGTCGCTGAATTGCGGCAGGAGAACGGCGTCGAACCTCTCAAAGCCGACGCGGCTCTGGAAAAGGCGGCGCTTCAACAGGCGGGCTACATGGCGCGCTCCGGCGAAATGGAGCACACGACACGCCTTGGCCGGGATTTCGTCAGCCGCATGAAGCAGGACAAGATCCACGGTCTGCGCGCCGAGAACATCGCCTATGGCGCGTTCGACACGTCCAAGGTGCTCGATGTGTGGATGCACTCGCCGCCGCACCGGAAAAACATGCTGGACGCGCGGATCAGGCGCTTCGGGCTGGCCTATGTGAGCGACGGCAACGGCCGCCGCTACTGGGCGATGGTGATGGCGGATTGATGCGGGCAGGGAAATTAACCTGCCTTCGCCTCGTTGCCTGACCGCAGGCCTGCCTCGTAGGCTTTCCTTGCCCACACCGCGAATTCCTCCGGATCGTCCACCGCGCGGTCCGGAACGGTCCAGTAGGGCATGGCAACGAGCTTGCCATGACGCGATCCTGTGTAGGTCCATTGGCGTGCGCCCGCGGCTTCGAAATCGGGCGCACTGACCGCGTCCGCCTTCAGCATCAACTCACCGCGAAGCACGATGGCCACGATGACGCCGTCGAAATAAATGCCCTTGCCGCCGAAAAGCCGGCGGATACTGACAGGCCCGAGGCCGGCGAACAGATCGGCGATCGCATCGTTATCCATCCGCCGATCATGCCCGAGGCCGAATGCCTTGTCATGCCGGCAGCGCGCATCAACTATAGGTTCCTGCCGCAAGCTGACAAAGGGAAGGCCATGCCGATGAAACTCGAAGGTTCATGCCACTGCGGCGCCGTCCGCTTTACCGTCTCCAGCCACACGCCGGTGCCCTATCAGCTCTGCTACTGCTCGATCTGCCGCAAACAGCAGGGAGGCGGCGGCTACGCCATCAATCTCGGCGCGGATGCCCGAACGCTGGAGATCGAGGGCAAGGAGCATCTCGGCGTCTATCGCGCCAAAATCGAGGATGACGAGCGTTCGATCCGCGAGACCTCGACAGGCGAGCGCAATTTCTGCCGCGAATGCGGAACCGCGCTGTGGCTTTACGACCCGACCTGGCCTGACCTGGTCCACCCCTTCGCCTCGGCGATCGATACCGATTTACCGGAGCCGCCGGAAAAGGTTCACTTGATGCTGAAATACAAGGCGAATTGGGTGGAGCCGGATATTCACAAGAAAGACGCAACCTTCGAGCTCTACCCGGAGGATTCGATTGCCGACTGGCACAAAAAGCGGGGATTGTGGGTAGATTAGCGGCCGTCAGGCCGCCCCTGCCCGCGCCTCGGCGAGCGCCTTCAGCTCTGCCGGCTTCAATTCGACCGATTCGCCGCAGCCGCAGGCGGAAGTCTGGTTCGGATTGCGGAAGGTGAAGCCGGTGCGAAGCTTCGTCACCTCGAAATCCATCTCGGTGCCAAGCAAAAACAGCGCCGCCTCCGGAGCCACCCACACATCGGCGCCGGCATGCTCGATATGGTCGTCCTTTGGGTTGGGTTCCGTCACCAGATCGACCGTATATTCCATACCCGCGCAGCCGCCCTTCTTGACGCCGACGCGGACGCCATGCGCACCTTCGCGCGACGCGACGATTTCGCGCACGCGCGTCGCCGCGGCATCCGTCATGCTCATGACCTGAAATCTGCCCATTCTTGTCTCCATCGCCTACGGGTTAAAGGCCCGTGGTGTGAATCCTCTACGCTGAAAATGGTGCGAAAGCGCGGTGGACGCAAGCCCGCACATTTCCGCACACCCGTTCAAAACTTGGAACCTCCGGCCCTTCTCCAGGGTTAACGGGCATCCTCAACCCAAGGAGAGACCGATGAAAACGCTCGTATCCAGCCTTCTCGCCGCCGGAATTCTGGCTGCCGGCACCGGATTCGCCCTTGCCGACACCGTCGTCATCGCGCCGGCGCAACAGAAGGTCATCCACGAATATGTCATCAAGCAGAACCCGGCACCGGTGGTGCTTCCCTCCGATACGGCGGTAGAGGTCGGCACGGTGGTGCCCGACACCGTTGAAATCCGTCAGCTCGACGTGCC
Source organism: Mesorhizobium koreense (assembly GCF_031656215.1). NCBI lineage: Bacteria > Pseudomonadati > Pseudomonadota > Alphaproteobacteria > Hyphomicrobiales > Phyllobacteriaceae > Mesorhizobium > Mesorhizobium koreense. Next base: position 3,332,827 of record NZ_CP134228.1, read on the forward strand.
GGATATGCAGGTCCAGTATGACTACATGGTCGTCAACGGTCAGACCGTGCTGGTCGATCCGCAGACCCGCAAGATCGTGGAGATCATCCACTAATTCGATATCCTTCGAGCGGGCGTGCCCAGGCACGCTCGCTCAATACCAGCCAAGCGCGACCTGCGCCTCTTCCGACATGCGGTCGGGCGTCCATGGCGGATCGAATACCATCTCGACGTCCACATCCGAAACGCCTTCGACCGCGCAGACCGCGTTCTGCACCCAGCCCGGCATCTCGCCGGCAACCGGACAGCCGGGTGCGGTCAGCGTCATCTCGATCTTGACGGAGCGGTCATCCTCGATATCGATCTTGTAGATCAGGCCGAGCTCGTAAATATCGGCGGGGATCTCAGGGTCGTAGACGGTCTTCAGCGCCGAAACGATATCGTCGGTCAGCCGCGCCAGTTCGTCCGCCGGAATAGCCGAAGCCGAATAGGGGCTCGCGGGCGCAGCGGCGGCCTCTTCGGTCATCTTCGTGGGCATGTCGTCCATGGCATCATCCAAAGAATTTGCGGGCTTTTTCCAGCGCTTCGGCGAGCGCGTCCACTTCCGCCTTCGTGTTATATAGGCCGAAAGAGGCGCGGCAGGTAGAAGTCGTGCCGAAGCGCTGCAGGAGCGGCTGGGCGCAATGGGTACCGGCGCGCACGGCCACGCCGGAACGATCGATCACCATCGACACATCGTGCGGGTGGATGCCTTCCAGATTGAAGGAGACGATGGCTCCCTTGCCCGGCGCGTTGCCATAGATGTGCAGCGAGTTGATGCCATGCAGGCGCTCATGCGCATAGTCGCGCAGGCTCGCCTCATGGGCGGCAATCGCCTCGCGGCCGATCCCTTCCATGTATTCCAGCGCGACACCCAGCCCGATCGCCTGCACGATGGGCGGTGTGCCGGCCTCGAAGCGGTGCGGCGGGTCGTTGTAGGTCACCACGTCCTGGGTGACGTCGAAGATCATTTCGCCGCCGCCCTTGAATGGCCGCATCCCTTCCAGCATTTCCTTTTTTCCGTAGAGCACGCCGATACCAGAAGGCCCGTAGACCTTGTGCCCGGTGAAGGCATAGAAGTCGCAGCCCAGATCGCGCACATCGACGGGCAGATGGACCGCGCCTTGGCTGCCGTCCACCAGCACCGGAATGCCGCGCTCATGCGCGATGCGGACGATCTCCTTGATTGGCGCAACGGTTCCGAGCACGTTCGACATATGGGTGATGGCGACGAGCTTCGTCTTCTCCGTCAGCCGCTTCTCGAATTCCTCGACATGCAGCACGCCGTCATCGTCCACTGGCACCCAGACGAGCTTCGCGCCCTGACGCTCACGGATAAAATGCCACGGCACTATGTTGGAATGGTGCTCCATGACGGAAAGCACGATCTCGTCACCCTCGCCGATTCTCGGCATACCGAAGCCGTAGGCAACCGTATTGATCGCCTCGGTGGCATTGCCGGTGAAGACGATCTCTTCCACGCTCTCGGCATTCAGGAAGCGGCGGACAGTTTCGCGTGCCTTTTCATAGGCATCGGTCGCGGCGTTGGAGAGGAAATGCAGGCCGCGATGCACGTTGGCGTATTCCTCGCGGTAGGCATGGGCAACGGCGTCGATCACGGCCTGCGGTTTTTGCGCCGAGGCGCCGTTGTCGAGATAGACGAGCGGCTTGCCATGAACCGTGCGCGACAGGATCGGAAAGTCGCGGCGGATCGCCTCGACGTCGTAGGTATTGTTCTCGACCTTCTGATCCATGTCTTCCGCTTCCGTGATTCAGTGCGTCCTTCGAGGCTCGCTCCGCTCACCCATGCGCAGCGAACCAGCCGTCGAGCTTCGCCTCCAGCGCTTCCACGATCGCTTCATCGTCCAGTTCCTCGATCACCTCAGCGAGGAACGCCTTGACCAGAAGCCCGCGCGCCGTCTTCTCGTCGATGCCGCGCGCCATCAAATAGAAGAGGCTGTTACGGTCGATCTCGGCAACCGTCGCACCATGGCCGCAAACGACGTCGTCGGCGAAAATCTCCAGTTCCGGCTTCACCGAGAAGCCGCCTTCGTCGGAAAGAAGCAGCGTGTTGCAGGCCATCTTGGCGTCGGTCTTCTGTGCCTGCTGCGCCACCCTGATCTGGCCCTGGAAAGCACCTTCGGCCTTGTCGGTGACGATATTGCGGATCACCTCGGTCGAGTTCGTCCCGAAAGCCGAATGGTCAAGCACCATGGTCACGTCGCAATGCGTGGAGCCTGCGAGCATATTGACGCCGCGCAGCGTGAACTCGCCGCCCTCGCCCTTGGCATCGACGCGGATTTCCTGGCGCACGAGCCTGCCGCCCAGGTTCATCACGAACAGCGTCAGCTTCGCGTTCTTGCCGATCCAGGCGTTGAACTGGCCGAGATGGGTGGCCCCGACCGGCTGTTCCTGGACGATCAGCCAGCGGAGTTCGGCATCGTCACCGACGACGATATTGGTCACCGAGGAAACAAGCGCGTCGCCGGTGCCGACGTGACGCTCCACGACGGTCGCTTTCGCGCCGTCGCCGACACGCGCCGCCAGCCTGGTATGAACCTGGCCGCCGGCCTGTGCGCTCTGGAGCTCGATGGGCGTCGCCAGCGCTGCATTGTCCGCGATGTCGAGGAACCAGCCATCCGCCGCGAGTGCCGCATTGATGGCGCCGACCGCGTCGTCGTCGGTCGTGGGCTGTAGAGCCGGCGCGAAACTGCCGTCGGCGAGCTTTTCTGCGGCAGGCGCAATCGTCACGCCTTGGACGGCCGGGGCCTTCCCGGCTTTGCCGTTCAGGATCGGCAGCACGACCGAGCCTTCAAGCAGGGGCGCCGCTGACACGGCGACGGCCCGGGCATCGAAAGCCGGCACTGTCGTCAGCAGTCGACGCAGATCGGTATAATGCCACGCCTCGATCTTGCGGTTAGGCAGGCCGCGCGCTTCAAGCGCCGCAATCGCCTCCTTGCGCTTCACAGTGACTGACGCATCGCCCGGCAGGTTCGGCAGGCGCGTGGCAAAAGTGTCGATCAGCGCCTTCTCCGCCGCCGTCCGAGTCTGGGTTGTTTGAATGTTCATCTTTCGATCCCGCCGGTCAGGCCGCTTCTTCGATCACACCGGCGTAGCCGTTCTCTTCAAGCTCGAGCGCGAGGCCCTTGTCACCGGACTTCACCACCTGCCCTTTGTAGAGCACGTGCACGCTGTCCGGCACGATGTACTGGAGTAGGCGCTGGTAGTGGGTAATGACGACGATGGCGCGGTCCGGCGAGCGCAGCGCGTTGACGCCGTCGGCCACGATCTTGAGCGCGTCGATATCGAGGCCGGAATCGGTCTCGTCGAGCACGCAGAGCTTCGGTTCGAGCAGCTTCATCTGCAGGATCTCGGCGCGCTTCTTCTCGCCACCGGAGAAGCCGACATTGAGCGGCCGCTTCAGCATGTTCATGTCGATCGACAGCGACGCAGTCGCCTCCCGCACGTGTTTCAGGAATTCCGGCACCTTCAGCGGCTCCTCGCCGCGCGCCTTGCGCTGCGAGTTCATGGCCACCTTGAGGAATTCCATCGTGGCCACGCCCGGTATCTCCATCGGGTACTGGAAGGCGAGGAAGATGCCCTTCGCGGCACGCTCCGACGGATCGAGATCGAGGATCGATTCACCGTTGTAGAGGATTTCGCCGTCGGTCACCTCGTAGTCCTCGCGGCCGGCGAGCACATAGGAGAGCGTCGATTTGCCGGAGCCGTTCGGCCCCATGATCGCGGCGACCTCGCCGGCTTTGACGGTGAGGTTCAGCCCGCGGATGATCTCGGTGCCGGTCTCGGCGATGCGGGCGTGCAGGTTTCTGATTTCAAGCATTTTTCTTCTTTCAGTTCATTGTGGGCGGATGGCGTAGGCAGGGATATTTCCCAGCTATCGCGCGCTACCCCAGCGCCAGCGCCATTCGCCGGCCATCTTGACCCTCACCAGCCAAACGAAGCCCAATATCAAAAGGGCTTCCAGCCCGAGGAAAAGAACCCATTGCCAGGTTTCGGGTTGTCGATTGGCTCCCGACCAGCCGATCAAAATAAACGCTGCGATCGCGTGGGCCGTGCAAAAGCCGGCCGTCGCCAGCCAGCCCTTCCAATTCGCGGGCGAAGCTCCGTAACCATACGCCTTCGGCGCAAACCACGGGTCGGAAGTCACTAGCCCACGCTCCCCTCGAGCGAGATGCCGATGAGTTTCTGCGCTTCGACGGCGAACTCCATCGGCAATTGCTGGATGACGTCCTTGACGAAACCGGAGACGATCAGCGCGATCGCCTCTTCCTCGGGGATGCCGCGCTGCATGACGTAGAAGAGCTGGTCTTCCGCGATCTTCGAGGTTGTCGCCTCGTGCTCGAGCCGCGCGGTGGCGTTCTTCGCCTCGATATAAGGGACGGTATGCGCGCCGCATTCGTTGCCGATCAGAAGACTGTCGCAGTTGGTGAAATTGCGCGCGTTTGTCGCCTTGCGGTGCACGGAAACCTGGCCGCGATAGGTGTTGTTCGAATTGCCGGCGGAGATGCCCTTGGAGATGATGCGGCTCGTCGTGTTCTTGCCGAGATGCAGCATCTTGGTGCCCGAATCGATCTGCTGGTGACCGTTGGACACGGCGATCGAATAGAATTCGCCGCGTGAATCGTCACCGCGCAGGATGCAGGAAGGATACTTCCAGGTGATGGCCGAGCCGGTCTCCACCTGCGTCCACGAAATCTTCGAGCGGTCGCCTCGGCAGTCGCCGCGCTTGGTGACGAAATTGTAGACCCCGCCCGTCCCTTCGGCATCTCCCGGATACCAGTTCTGGACGGTGGAATATTTGATCTCGGCATCGTCCATCGCAATCAGTTCGACCACGGCGGCGTGAAGCTGGTTCTCGTCGCGCTGCGGCGCCGTGCAGCCTTCCAGATAGGATACGTAAGCGCCTTCGTCGGCGATGATCAGCGTGCGCTCGAACTGGCCGGTTTCGCGCTCGTTGATGCGGAAATAGGTGGAAAGCTCCATCGGGCAGCGCACGCCCTTTGGCACATAGACGAAGGAACCGTCGGTGAAGACCGCGGAATTCAGCGTGGCGTAGAAATTGTCGCTCGTGGGAACCACGGAGCCGAGATATTTCTTCACCAGTTCCGGATGCTCGCGGATCGCCTCCGAGATCGGGCAGAAGATGACGCCGGCAGCAGCCAGTTCCTTTTTGAAAGTCGTCACCACCGAAACCGAATCGAACACGGCATCGACCGCCACGCGGCCCGACTGATAGACGTTGTCGTCCAGGTTTTCGTCAAGCTCGCTCGGCTCGGTCTGCTTGCGCACGCCGGCCAGGATCTCCTGCTCCTTGAGCGGGATACCGAGCTTCTCGTACGTCCTCAGCAATTCCGGGTCGACCTCGTCCAGCGACTTCGGACCGCCGAAATTCTTCGGCGCGGCATAATAGGAAATGGCCTGGAAATCGATCTTCGGATAGCTCACCCGCGCCCAGTTCGGCTCTTCCATGGTGAGCCAGCGCCGGAAAGCGCCGAGCCGCCATTCGAGCATCCATTCGGGCTCGTCCTTTTTCTTCGAGATCAGGCGGATGATGTCCTCGTTGAGGCCTTTCGGGGCCTTGTCGGACTCAATGATCGTCTCGAAACCGTATTTGTACTGATCGACGTCGATCTTGCGTACGCGCTCGATCGTTTCCTGCACAGCAGGCATTGGCGTTCTCCATCCTCGCCGGGGTCAAGGCCCGGCAGTTGTCGAAATCGCAGAGAGCCGTTCGGCGGCCCTTGCTTATCTAGTGTGCGGCATGGCGGAATAACACCCCTTCGGACACGGTCCGATCAAGCTATTAATCCGCCTTCTACTGCACTGTTTGCGGCATTAGAGCGCCGTGCGTCCATTCGGACGCACAAAGGACGCTCTAACACTTTAAACCTGCTGCATCGTGCTTACCGAAACCGATTCCGGTTTCGGGCCGATGCAGTAGCCGCGTTCAGGCCGCCTCCCTTTTTGCATTGCGCCGCGCGGCGATGCCCGCAAGCGCCGCCCTGAACAATTCCACTTCCGAGGAGGTGGTGCGCGGCCCGATCGAGACGCGCAGCCCTCCCTCTCCGTCATGTCCCATTGCCTTCAGCACATGGCTCGGCCCGACGCGACCCGACGAACAGGCCGAGCCAGCCGAGAGCGCCACGCCCGCAAGGTCGAAGGCAATCTGCGCCGTTTCGGCCTTCAGGCCGGGCAGGCTGAAGAAAACCGTATTGGGCAGCCTCTCCGCGCCCCGGCCATAGAAGATGGCATCCGGCGCCAGCCGCACGATCTCTGCTTCGATGGCGTCACGTATGGCGCGTATGGTGCCCATATCCGCGACGGCGGCATGCGCTTCACGGGCCGCCGCGCCGAAACCGGCGATTGCCGCGACATTCTCGGTGCCGGCCCGGTGCCCGTGCTCCTGGCCGCCGCCCGGCAAAAGCGGCGCCGGCATCATCAGGCCCGATGCAGCGACGATGGCACCCGCCCCCTTCGGCCCGCCTATCTTGTGCGAGGAAATTATCAGGAAATCGGCCGAGCCGTCTGAAATATCGAGCGGAATCCGGCCAGCGGCCTGCGCGGCGTCGAGCACGACGATGGCGCCGGCTTCACGCGCAACCCTGCCGATCTCCGCAATCGGCTGGATAACGCCGGTTTCGTTGTTGGCGACATGCATGGCGACCAGAGCCAGCCCCCCGCCCTTGTCGTGCCGGGCGAGCGCATTGCTCAGCGCCGAAATATCTACGACCCCGTTGCCGTCGACACCGATGACCGTAACCCGGTCCGAAGGAAATTGCCCGCCGCAGAGCACGCAAGGATGATCGGCCGCCAAGACATAGACCTGCGAGACGGCAAGCGGCGAACGGCCCATGCGGTAGCGGGGCGTGAGCAGCGTGGCGGCCGCCTCCGTCGCGCCTGAGGTGAAGACGACATTCTCCGCCTTGGCGCCGACGAGGGCGGCTACATCGCCGCGCGCCTCGTCGATCAGATGACGGGCGGCCCTGCCCTCCGCATGCACCGAGGAGGCATTGACAAGATCGAGCGCGGCAAGCATCGCCCCGCGCGCCTGATCGGAGATCGGCGCACTGGCATTCCAGTCGAGATAGGCGCGAGGCTTCGCCATCAGTCGCTCAATATAGCTCCAAGACGCCACCTTTGCTCAATGGATGGCGTTATTTCCTTGAAATCGCAGAGCAAGACATCCTATTTACCCGCTCTGTCGATGCGGCGGTCCTGTCTGGCCGGACCACCCGTTTTTGAATGGTTCTAAACTAGCTTCTATGAGGGTGGCTTCGAGGCGTCAAGGCGCTTTGGGCCGCACCTAAATCAGTTCGCCGGGCCGGGGTTCGAAATCCGGCAGCGACAAGCGGAGTACAGCATGCCCGAGGTCATCTTTGCCGGCCCCGCCGGACGTCTGGAAGGTCGATACCAGCCTTCCACGGAGAAGAACGCGCCGATCGCGATCGTGCTCCACCCACATCCCCAGTTCGGCGGGACGATGAACAACAAGATCGTCTACGACCTCTTCTATATGTTCCAGAAGCGCAATTTCACCACCTTGCGCTTCAATTTCCGCTCGATCGGCCGCAGCCAGGGCGAATTCGACCACGGCACGGGCGAACTTTCCGATGCAGCCGCAGCGCTGGACTGGGTGCAGTCGCTGCACCCCGATTCGAAGAGCTGCTGGGTCGCCGGCTATTCCTTCGGCGCGTGGATCGGCATGCAGCTTCTGATGCGGCGCCCTGAGATCGAGGGCTTCATCTCGGTCGCGCCGCAGCCGAACACGTATGATTTCTCCTTTCTCGCGCCCTGCCCGTCTTCCGGCCTCATCATTCACGGCGATGCCGACAAGGTAGCGCCGCCGAAGGACGTGCAAGGACTTGTCGACAAGCTGCACGCGCAGAAAGGCATCACCATCACCCAGAAGACGCTGCCCGGCGCGAATCACTTCTTCGCCAACGACGCGGAACTCCTCATCGAGGAATGCAGCGACTATCTCGATCGGCGTCTGGCTGGAGAGCTTGCGGAGCCGAGGCCCAAGCGCATCCGTTGAGGCCGGGCTATCTTAGCGGCAACGGAGTCCGAACCATGTACCAGCCGCCGCACCATGCCGAAACGAGAAAAGAGATTATTCACGCGCTGATGCGCGCGCATCCGCTCGGACTCCTGATCTCGAACGGAGCGGACGGCCCGACGGCCAACCCGATTCCGTTCCTGCTTGACGCCGATCACGGAGCCCACGGCAGGTTAAGAGGCCATCTTTCGAAGGCGAACCCGCAATGGCGGCAGCTCGCCGAGCGCCCTCAGGAGCCGGTGCTCGTCGTCTTCCAGGGCGTCGACACCTATATCACGCCATCCTGGTATGCGACGAAGCAGGAGACCGGCAAGGTCGTACCGACCTGGAACTACGCCATCGTGCAGGCGCGCGGGCACGCCCGGATCATCGACGGCCGCGACTGGCTTGCCGGACAGATCAACGAACTGACCGGGACGCATGAGGCCGGCCGGACAGATCCCTGGCATGTGGCGGATGCGCCCGAGCCATTCATCGAGGCGCAGATCAAGGGCATCATCGGGATAGAGATCGAAATCGTCTCGCTCATCGGCAAATGGAAAGTCAGCCAGAACCGCCCGCCCGCCGACCGCGAGGGCGTGGTCCGGGGCCTCAACAACGAGAGGGACGACGCGGCTTCGCATGAAATGGCCGAAATCGTCCACGAATACAGCGAGCGCGCCGGCCGCTAGGCGGCTTGTTATGGGTTTGAGCCCGGTTTCGCCAAAACGCCGCCAGTCGCGGGCTCCCGGCATCCCGTTGTCGTCGGCCAGGTCAGCGGCAGGCCGCGCCGAGAGCGGATGGCGAGGAAGGCCCACGCCTCGGCCTCTGTGAAATCGCCGCGCAGCCCGGCATCCTCTGCCAGCACCACTTCCGCATCCCCCGCTCCCGCCTTCATATCGGCGACGATGTGGGGATTCTTGCGGCCGCCGCCGCAGAGGATCCAGAGTTTTGGCCGTTCGGGAAGATGCTCCACCGCTTTCAGGATCGCCTTGGCGGTCACGGCGGCAAGCGTGCGGGCGCCGTCCGCTAGTTCCAATCCAGACGCCGCGTCGAGCGTAAAGTCGTTGCGGTCGAGCGATTTCGGGCCCGGCTGGTCGAAGAACGGATGATTTTCCAGATAACGGCGGACGACCGTGCCCACGACGTGCCCCTCGCCTGCAATCGCCCCGTCCGCGTCGAACGGAACGCCGCCATGGGCCGCCACCCATTGGTCGATCAGCGTGTTGCCCGGCCCCGTATCGAAGGCGATTGGATCGCCTGTCACGGGCACGAAGGTAATGTTCGAGATGCCACCGATATTGACGAAAACGATCGGATAGCGACCGGCAAGCGCCGGCGGCAGCGAACGCGCCAGCGCCGCATGATAGGCGGGAACCAGCGGCGCGCCTTGGCCGCCCAGCACCATGTCGTTGGCGCGCATGTCGTAGATGACGGGGAGCCTCGTCCGGCTGGCCAGCATCGGCCCATCGCCGAGTTGCACGGTCAGCCCGATCTGCGGACGATGCAGCACCGTCTGCCCATGGAAGCCGATGACTTCCGGCTTTTCCCATCCGGCAGGCGCGGAAGCCAGGAACGCCTCGACGGCCGCCGCATGGTGCTCCGTGATCTCCCTCTCGATTTCGGCGAGGTTGCCCGGCCGTTCTTCGCGCCGTCGGATCGACTTCGCCACCTCAAGCGCACCCTCCAGTTTCCGGCGGAACGCGGATGCATATGGAACGAAAATCCCCGGCCCGATCTCGGAGATTGTCTCGCCGTCCGATTTGAGCGCTGCTACGTCGATGCCGTCCATGGACGTGCCGCTCATCAGCCCGATGGCGCAGATTGGCTTCACTGATCGGCGATCCTTGTGATTCGAGGTCTTCGGATGCTAAAGGCGCGACACTTTCCACGCTACGCCACTTTTGCCGCCTGCGGGCGCTTCCGGACGGGCCGATGACAAACTTCAAATCTGACTTTCTCCGCATCCTTTCCGAGCGCGGCTTCATCCACCAGATCTCGGACGAGACCGCGCTCGACCGGCTTTTCGCCACGGAGACGGTAACGGCCTATATCGGCTTCGACGCGACGGCGAAGAGCCTGCATGCCGGCTCGCTCATCCAGATCATGATGCTCCATTGGATGCAGCAGACAGGGCACCGGCCGATCGCGCTGATGGGCGGCGGGACGTCGATGATCGGCGATCCGTCCTTCAAGGACGAGGCGCGCAAGCTGCTGACGCCGGAGGATATCGAACGGAACCTCGTCGGTATCCGCCAGAACTTCGCGCCATACCTCAACTTCGGCGATGGCCCGCATGACGCGCTGATGGTCAACAACGCCGACTGGCTGATGGACATCAACTATGTCGAATTCCTGCGCGATGTCGGCCGGCATTTTTCGGTCAACCGGATGCTTTCGTTCGAATCCGTGAAGCTCCGGCTCGACCGCGAGCAGTCGCTTTCGTTCCTCGAATTCAACTACATGATCCTGCAGGCTTACGATTTCGTCGAGCTTTACCGACGCCACGGATGTCGAATGCAGATGGGCGGCTCCGACCAGTGGGGCAATATCGTCAACGGCATCGACCTCGGCCACCGCATGGAAGACGCGCAGCTTTTCGCGCTGACCTCGCCGCTGCTCACTTCGGCTTCGGGCGCCAAGATGGGCAAGACCGCGGCCGGCGCGGTGTGGCTCGATGCGGACATGCTCTCCGTCTACGATTTCTGGCAGTACTGGCGGAACACCGAAGACGCCGACGTCACGCGCTTCCTGAAACTCTACACGACGCTGCCGCTCGGCGAGATCGAGCGGCTCGGCCGGCTCGCGGGTGCCGAGATAAACGAGGCCAAGAAGGTGCTGGCCACCGAGATCACGGCCATGCTCCACGGCCGTGATGCCGCCGAAAAGGCGGAGGCCACGGCGCGCACCACGTTCGAGGAAGGCGGCCTTTCGCAGAGCCTGCCCACTGTGGAAGTGCCGGCAGAGGCGCTGAAGGACGGCATCGGTATCCTGTCGCTTTTCGTGACGGCGGGCCTTGCGGCGTCGAACGGCGAGGCAAGGCGCCATATCCAGGGTGGCGCGGTCCGGCTGAACGACCAGGCGGTAAGCGACGACCGCCGCGCCGTCACCGAGGCCGATTTGACACCCGAAGGCGTCGTCAAGCTGTCACTCGGCAAGAAGAAGCACGTGATTGTCCGCCCGACTTGACGTCGCCGCTCAGCGGAACTCGAAGATCGAGCGGAAGATGCCGGGCGCGATGGCCGAGATCGGGTTCACCTGCAGCGTCGGCGACTTGGCGTCGCCCGAAAGCCGGTAGGTGATGCCGATCAGCCCGCGGTCGCGGCCGTTGCCGAGTATCCTTCCGAAAATCGGGATTTCGCCGAAGATGCGGTTGACGCCGTAAGCCGGCATGAAAGTGCCGGTCATGTCCATATTGCCAGCCTGGTCGTAAAGCGTCCCCTGAAACGTCGTACCGATCTCCGGTCCCCGCAGCACTCCCTTCGATAGAACGAGATAGCCGTCGCCCTTTTCGATCTGGGCAAAGCCGCGCTCGAAACGGACGCGAGAGACATCGATGTCCTGCTGGAGTTCGCCGTTCAGCGAGCGTCCATTACCGCTTGCCGCCGGTGCGGAACCGACGATCGATTTCAATCGCGGCTCGTTCACGATCAGGAAATTCGTGGCATCGATCCGCCCGCTCAAGGGACCGCCTCCGGCTCCGGAAAGATCGAGCCTGATCGTACCGCCCTGCATATGATCGTAGAGGTCGAGAAAGCGCAGGATCGCGCCGGCATCGGTGGAATGCATCGCCACCGTCCGGCTGTTGCCGTCGTCGCTGTTGGCGATGCTGACATTCGCGCCCGATCCGGTCGCGGCATTTATGGAAAGATTGCCGATCCGCGAACCGGCGCCGGCATAGGTGATTCCGACACCATGCAGCGTCTCGCCGTTGAAACCGGAAACGCCGTCGAGCTTCGCGTCGACCGTTACCTTGACCGGGGTCCCCCCCGGCGTCTTTGCCGAGGCGCTGTCGGGATCGGAAAGCACGCTTTTTATGATCGAGCGCGCATCGAGCTTATCGCCCCTGACGGTGACCTGATAACCCGCGGACGAGCGGTCGATGGCAACAGAGAAATCGTCGCCGGCGTTCAGCTTTGCCGAAGTGAAGCGCGCCTGGGTCAGCGTGTCGCCGGCCAGATGGATACTGCCCTTGGCGCCGAAGGATTTTCCTGTGAGACGAAAATCGGAAAGCGTTACCGCGTCGCCGTCCGTGTCGAGTTCGAAGGAAACCGAGGCCGGAATACCCGCCCCCTTGGACCACCCGGCCCAGGGAAGGGTCAGTCTGGCCGCGCTAAGGTCCGCCGTAACAGGCTGGCCGCCGTCCTTCTCCGGCGTATCGAGCACAACGGAAACCGGTCCGGAAAGCATATCGTTCAAACCGGGCAAAATCGCATTGCGCGCCTTGTCGTTCAAATCGAGCGTGATCTTGCGCGCCTTGGGGGGGCCGCCGTCGGCAAGCGGCCGGGTCATTTCGATTTCTGCCGGAATGCCGTTCAGTTTGGCCTTTGCGTGGACCACCGCCCGGTCCGGCTCGACTACTATCGAGCCGTCGGCACCGCTTACGGTCCGGCCGTCTATCGGCTCGGCGACGGCAAGATCGGTATAGTCGAGTGCTACCTTGAAGGCGAGGCTGTCGGCGGGCACGTCCTTCGACAACGGTATCTCGGCCGTGACATGGCCCGTTACGTCGCCGGAGAAATCGTCCGGTTTCATGCCAAGCCGGCGCATCGCGTTGATCGGATCGTAGGATGCCAGTTCGGTAACGGCGTCGGCCTTGCCGGCCACGTCGATATCGAGCGCGCCGATCACCGGATCGAGATGCACGTTGCGCAAGGTGAAGGTGCCGTTGCTGGCGGATACTGTGCGGCCGCCAGGCATGTAGACCGTTCCCGATGAGAGCGAGATATCGACCGAGTTCCCCCGGAAATCGACAATGCCGTTGCCATCGCGGACGGGCGGGATATCACCGGCAATATCGAAACGCGTCTCCCGGACATCGAAATGGCCCGAAATCTCCTGCTCGGAGAGCGGCACGCCATTGCCCAACCGGCCAGGCACGACATGAAATTGAAGATTGCTGCCTTTCACCTCACCGGAGAAAACGTTGTTCATCACCCATCTGCGCGCACCGGGCGCCGCCAGCCAGGGCCAGAGCTGCTTGACGTGCTGGACCGGCATGGACGGTACGGTGATCGCCAGGAACACGCCCGGCGCCTCGCCGTCGACGAAGGTCATCGAAGCGGTTCCGAGCAGTTCGCCGGGGCCCGTCCTGACACCGATCTGGCTGGCGATCAATTGTCTCGCCTTTACGTCGTAACGCCCGGCAACGCGGGCATAGAACGGCAACGGCGGTTCCGGCGAATCCTCCGGTGCCGAAACAGAACCGTCACTGATGAATTCATACCTATAGGCCGGCGCGACCGTCTCAGGTCCCTCCTGCGGAAGGGGACCGACCGCGCCGTGGAAGTTGAATTCGGAATGGCCGGAGGCGATGCGCAGCCGGCTGAACTCGATCTTGTCCGAGCCTCCGACAAGCGAGGTGTCGATATTGCCGCTGATAAGCGCCTTTCCATCCTCGCCGAAATCAAGCGTCGCGTCGCTGAACGAGAGCGCTGAGGTCACCTTCGACGGCTGGTTGCCATCCGCTTCCATGCCCTTGATTGCAAGATCGAAGGCCCCGACCGATTCAAGCGGAATACCGTGTTCGGCCGCAGTCCGGCCGGCATCCGCGCCGATTGCCTGCGGCCTTTCGGCCTTGACATTGAGATCGAGCGCGGCGATCCGCCCGTCAGCCGCCCGCTTGGCCTCGCCGTCCACTGAAAAATCCATGCCGAGCGCATGCGCGCTCGCCGAAATGCCGAGGGCGCCCGACAAAAGGCGCGAGATGCGCGCGTCCTCGATATGGACGCCTTTCGGCATCGGCCCGTCGGGGGTCAGGAAATCAACCCCATGCAGCCGAACCTCGTGCATCGACCCAGCGCCGACCGCGTCGAAGGCGCGGTGGAATTCGCCGAAGAGCGCCTTCAACACAAGGTCGGGCTCGATCAGGCCGCGCGCATCGCGAAGACCCTCGGTCCAGTCGCCGCCGCCGAGAGCAGGCATCATGCGCGGTCGGATATGGGCATCCTCGATCGTAACGCTGTCCAGCCTGATATGGCCCGTGAGCAGCGGCAGGAAATGAAAGCCGAAACGGACCTGCCCGGCGTCGATGACCGGCTTGCCGGCATCGTGGGCGCTTAACCGCACATCGGAGACCTGCAGCGCGATCAGGCGGGAACTGTCGAACGCGATGCTGGTCTTTCCGATCGCGGCATCCACATCGACGCCGACGAGCGAGGTAAGAGCGCTCTCGGCTGCCTGACGAAGCTTTTCGCTGCCGAATTGCGAGGCGCCGAAAAGATTGAGCGAAACGAAGAAGAGGACGGCGAGGACGGCAATGGTGGCAAGGCCGATCACCAGCCGCCCGAGAAGGCGACGCACCCGAAATCTGCGCCTTGATCGGGCAAAGCGGCTACCATGCCGCGGCAGCGCCGGCCCATGCTTCGAAACCAGCGCACCCAATTTTGAGGTCTCGCTGCGCCCGAAGCGTATCTTCTCGTGTTTCGGTACTTTCGAGTGCACCCGCTTTCCCGCCGGAAAGGCCCTGAATGGACGAATCTCGGTTCAGTATTATATGGATCGCCTGCAAACGGTTTGAAAAATCGCCGGCATCGGGCAAAACGATGATGGGCTTCACAGTTTTTCGAACCGTCCGCCACTCGCGTAACGTTCAAGAAGGGCATTGATATGGCTGAAATCGCTGTTGGTGGCATCGCACCGGCGTTCGAATTGCCGCAGGACGGCGGCGGCACGCTCAGCCTTTCCTCCTACAGGGGCAAGCCGGTCGTCCTCTATTTCTATCCCAAGGACGACACCAGCGGCTGCACCGCCGAGGCGATCGCTTTTTCGGGCCTGAAACCGCAATTCGAGAAAGCCGGCGCCGCCGTGATCGGCATGTCGCCCGATAGCGTCAAGAGCCACGACAAGTTCAAATCGAAGCATGGGCTCGCGGTCGAACTCGTCTCCGATGAGGACAAGAAGGTGCTGGAAGCCTACGGCGTCTGGACCGAAAAGAGTATGTACGGACGCAAATATATGGGCGTCGAGCGCACCACCTTCCTGATCGGCGCGGACGGTAAGGTCGTCCGCGTCTGGCGCAAGGTAAAGGTGCCCGGCCACGCCGAAGAGGTGCTGGACGCCGTCAAGGCGCTCTGAGCCCTTCGGCGCGGCGTCCTGCCAGACGCGCTAATCGTTTATCTCCGGCTCGACGAGCCTGGCGAGATTGCGCAGCGATTCCTGCCAGCCGAGGTAACATGCCTCGAGCGGGATCACGTCCGGCACTCCTGCCTGCTCGATGTTCACCTCCGTGCCGCACGACACCTTCTTTAGCGCGACCGTCACCTGCATCTCGCCAGGCAAATTGGGATCGTCGAATTTATCCGTGTAGCGCAGGCGTTCGTTCGGAACGAGTTCGACATATTCGCCGCCGAAGGAATGGCCGTTACCGGTCGTGAAGTTGCGGAACGACATCCTGAACGTGCCGCCCACCTTGGCCTCGAAGTGATGCACTGTGCAAGTGAAGCCGTTTGGCGGAAGCCACTTCGCAAGCGCATCCGCCTCGATGAACGCGCGATAGACCTTCTCCGGGCTGGTCGCCAGGACACGGTGCAGGCGTACGGTGTTCGGCATGGTCGTTTATCCCTCTTGAATGGATGGAACACCCGGAGGACGAAGGAGTGTAACCCGATCCGACACTGGATTGAATTTTGTCGAAGGTTTTTTTCAAGGGGTCGATGAAGAGTTCGCATCGAAAAACCGGAATGACGGTTCTCCCCGCGGCGTCATCCCGGTCGACACCGGGGCGAAATACGATTCACGTTGCAAATCGCCGAAAGGCGTCGTTCTAATCGGGCGGTCGCCAATAGTGCGACGAGGCGTGGGCTCGCATGTTCATGGGAGGCAGCGCATGGATCTCGATCACGACAAGGAGCAACTTGTCGAAACACTTTTCCGCAACGGCACACTGACCGTATCCGGCATCGTGCTATCCTTCTCCCTTGGCTTCCTCGCCCAATGGGGTGCCAATCCCCTGCCCTGGCGCCTTTGGGATGCACCACCCGTCCTCGCTCTCATCGCCGGCATCGTCATTCAATTCCGCGCGCTCTGGATGCTCCTGGGAATAGAATCGTTGAAGCGGCACATATTCGAGAAAGCGAACAAGCAATTCTTCATCGGAGCGGCGATGACGGGAACGGGCGTCTTCCTGGCCATCTGCATGGACCTTGCGGAGTTGGCGATCCATGGCCACCCGGCGTAGGCGCACTTGCCGGCGCGGCCTTCGCGCGCGATAAGCGCGCATGGCCTCCCTTACCGCCATCGGCTTCGACGCGGACGACACGCTCTGGCAGAACGAGCAGTTCTTCCGGCTGACCGAAGAACGATTTGCCGAACTCCTGAAGGACTATGCCGAGCGCGACCATCTGACCGCGCGTCTGCTCGACGCGGAGAAGCGGAATCTTGCCCATTACGGCTTCGGCATCAAAGGTTTTACCCTCTCCATGATCGAGACGGCTGTGGAAGTCACAGACGGCAAGGTGCCGGCCACCGTGATCGCCGACATCCTCGAAACCGGCCGGGCCATGCTGACGCATCCGGTCGAGACCCTGCCGGAAGCGCGGGCAACGCTGGAGCGGCTGGCCGGAGACTACCGGCTGATCCTCATCACCAAGGGCGACCTCTTCGACCAGGAGCGCAAGCTCGCCGCCTCCGGCCTCGGCGATCTGTTCGACGCGGTCGAGATCGTCAGCGACAAGAACCCCGCCACTTACGAGGCAATCTTTGCGCGCCATGCCGACGGCGCAGGCAAGAGCATGATGGTCGGCAACTCGCTGAAATCCGACGTCGTGCCGGCAATCAGGGCCGGCGCATGGGGCGTCTATGTTCCGCACGAATTGACATGGGTTCTGGAGCATGTGCCGGAGCCCGAGGAAGAGCCCCGCTTCCGGCGCATCGAAACGCTTGGCCAACTGGCCGGGCTGATCAAGGAAATCGGCACCGGCTTTGCTACATCGCCCTCGGCACATAGCGCCAGGTAAGCCAGCAGCAGACCGATATGAAGACACCGAGCGCGGCGAACACACCGCCAAGCCCGCTGAAGGCGAGCACGATCGAATAGACGAGTGGCGGCGTCAGGTCCGACAGGTCGATATAGGTGCGGTAGACCGCCGTCATTTGCGGGCGCTCGCGCATACGCACTGCGCGCATATAGACGGTGGAGCCGAGCGCGTCGACAGCGATCACGAACAGCGCGCAGCAAAGCAGAAACACGCCGGCCAAAAGCGGATGCGCCTCGCCTGCGGCGGCCGCCGCGAAAAGAAAAAGCGCCAGCATCATGAAAGCGAAGGCGATAACGCGGCGCGCACCGAAGCGCTGCCCAGCACGCCCCCAGAAGAGTGCAAAGAAGAGCAGCAGATTGCCCGCCGAGACGAACAGGCCGCCGATCAGCTTGCCTTCCCCCGTCGCCACCATGAGGATCGGGACATAGACGAAGAAGGTCGACCAGAAGCACGAGCGCCCGAAGGCAATCACCCAGGCGAGCCTCAGCCGCGGCTGTCTGACGAAACGGCCGATATTTTTCAGCGGATTCTGCGGCTGGATCCTGCCCGGCCGGATGAGCTCGTTGTCGCCAAGCCGGAAATGCCAGAACAGCGCCAGCAGGATCGTTGCGAACAGCGCCACCACGCCATGCGCGGCAAAAAGGCCGAAGCGCGTATAGAGATAGACGCCGAGGAACGGGCCGCAGGTCCATGCGAGCGTCGACCACGCCATGCGCAGCGATTCCGACTGCATGAACTCCTGCTTGCGGATGTAATCCATGATGTAGAGGTTGAGCGTAATGGAAAGCGCGCTCGCCCCCATGACGCGGAACAGCATGCCGAGCATCTGGCCAGGCAGCGACTGCGTGACCAGGAACGCCGAGCCGATGATGAGACCCGACGCCCCTGCCGTATAGACCCAGCGTCGCGCGAACCGCTCGATCAGGAGTGGCATGGACAGCGTCACCGAAAGGCCGAGCAGCGCCACCAGCGTATAGAGAAGCGATACTTCCTGCTCGTTATGCAGAAGGTCGTAGGCCTGGATAGGTATGACGCTGGAGATCGAGGCACGGGCGAAGGATTCGACGGCGTAGAGGGCAGCGAAGGTACGCGCTCCCCGCCGCGGCACAGCCGGAAGCCAGATCGGGTGCTGTACCTGCGTTGCCATGGGAATCCGGGGAATGACCGCCCCGGAAGCTGCGCACTCATTCGACGATTCGGATAGCACGAAACCGACGCCGACAAGCGGGAAAGCGAAGCGGCGGGTTGGCCGGCCGTGCGTCCTTCGAGGCCCGCTCCGCTCGCACCTCAGGATGAGGACGATCTGTAGGCGTCATCCCCTGGCCCCCGAGACGTTGCAACGAGCATATCACGCCTCCGGTCTCTCGGAATTTGGTGCCGAAAGTTGCACCTACCTCCCTCATCCTGAGGTGCGAGCGGAGCGAGCCTCGAAGGACGCACAAGACAGATTGGAGCGGAGATACTTCCTCTCAATCCCACTTCGGCGAAAAGCGGAAATCGCAGAGCCGGCTGCCGGGGCGCGCGAGGGCGGAAATTGCCTTCATCTCGGCGTCCGACAGGGCAAAATCGAAAATATCGAGATTTTCCTTGAGCCGCGCCTTCTTCGTCGTGCGCGGGATGGCTACGACGCCTTCCTGTTGGACGTGCCAGCGCAGCACGATTTGCCCCGGCGTCCGGCCATGCGCCTTCGCGGCATCGAGAACTGCCTTCTCGGAAAGAAGATCGCCGCCTCGATGCAACGGGCAGTAGGAAACCATCGCCATGCCGGCGGCACGGCAGGCGGCATGAACCTTCGACTGGCCAAGATAGGGATGGTACTCGACCTGATCGACGACGAGCGGCGCATGGGAAAGCCGGGTCGCCTCGGCGAGAAGCGCGGTCGGGAAATTCGAGACGCCGATATGGCGCGTGAGCCCGTTTGCGCGCGCTTCGTTCAGCGCGCCCACCGTATCGGCAAGCGGAACCTCGGGGTTCGGCCAGTGGATGAGAAGCAGGTCGACATGGTCGACACCGAGCCGCTTCAAGCTGGATTCGGTCGAGCGGCGGAAATCGCCCGGTGCAAGGTCGGTATGCCAGATCTTGGTGGTGAGGAAGATGTCGCCGCGCGCAACACCGGACGTACGGATACCCGCGCCAACCGCCTCCTCATTGTCGTAGGCGGTGGCGGTATCGACATGACGATAGCCGAGCTTCAGCGCCTCGGCGACCATCTCCGTGCATTCGGCGCCCTTCAGCGTCCAGGTGCCGAGACCGAGCGCCGGAATGTCGGCGCCATTGGCGGCGATGTTGTGCATGTGATTCTCTCCTGAAGACCGGTGACCGAGCTTGCACCGGCTATCAAAGCCCTGCAAACAACGCATGTACCCCGAAAGGCGCCCGATGCAAGAGCCCCTCCCCGCCCGGCCGTCCCGTCGCATCGAAGCGATCGACATCGCGCGCGCCCTGGCCCTGGTTGCCATGGCGATCTACCATTTTACCTGGGACCTCGAACATTTCGGCTATGCCACGCCGGGCTTGACCGAGAATGGCGACTGGCGGCTGTTTGCCCGCTGCATAGCGTCGAGCTTCCTGTTCCTTGTCGGCATCAGCCTGGTTCTCGCCAATCGCAACGGCATCCGCTGGCCCGCTTTCTGGAAGCGCTTCGCCATGATCGCGATTGCGGCGGCGGCGATCACGCTCGTCACCTTCTTCGCCACGCCGGACGCCTTCATCTTCTTCGGTATCCTGCACGAGATCGCGCTTGCGAGCCTCATCGGACTCCTCTTCCTGCGCGTGCCGGCCATCGTGTCGCTCGTGATCGCGGCCGGGATCATCGCGGCGCCCCTTTATCTGCGCTCGCCCTTTTTCGATCATCCGGCGCTGTGGTGGGTAGGCTTGTCGCCGTTCGATCCGCATTCCAACGATTACGTGCCGGTCTTCCCGTGGTTCGCGCCGGTGCTTATCGGCATTGCATGCGCGAAGCTTGCGCTGCGCTATGGCATCTTCGACGCGCTGGCCGGGTGGACGCCGGGAGGCTGGGCGCGGCCGTTCACCTTTGCCGGACGTCACAGCCTGGCGGTCTATCTGCTTCACCAGCCGATCCTGTTCGGCTCCGTCTGGCTCTATTCGCAAATCCTGCCCGCCCCGACCATCCCGCCCGAGGCACGTTTCACCGCCGCCTGCGAGGAGCGATGCGCCGACAACCGCGACAAGGAGTTCTGCACACGCTATTGTAGCTGTATGCTGGATCGTCTGGAGGTAGGGGGCCAACTCGGCGCTCTGTTCTCGAAGAGGGAGGACGAGGCGATGCACGACAAGCTTCAGTCACTGGCGCTGCAATGCTCCGAGCAGACGGACGAGGACCTGCAGCGGCAAGGCAGTGAAGGTGGCAATCAATGAGCGTGGTCGAGAGCGGTCCGATCCACTTCCCCTGGCCGCCGGTCTTCTACGTGGCGGCAATCCTGGCGAGTGTCCTGCTTTCGTGGTGGCTCCCCCTGCCCTGGATCGGCGAGCCCCTTGACGGCATGTTCTTCGTCGCCGGCATCGTGCTGGCCATCGCGGCCGTGGCGATGGTGATAATGGCGATCCATACGATGCACAAGGCGAAGACGTCGATCCGGCTGGACCGGCCGGCCGCCCATCTCGTGCAGAACGGCCCCTATGCGATGTCGCGCAACCCGATCTATCTCGGCAACACGCTTTTCATGATCGGGCTCGGTCTTGCGGCCGGCATGCTCTGGTTCATCATCCTCGCCATAGTCGCGGCGTTTCTCACACAGAAGCTTGCCATCGAGTACGAGGAACCGCATCTCGAACAGCGCTTCGGCAAGAAATACCGCGACTATTGCAAGCGCGTGCGCCGCTGGATCTGATACGGACCTCCCCTCGTCGGCTTGCGGGCGGTCGAAAAAACTCCGATTACCGAAATAATCGTGCCTGCCGGTGTCGGCGCGATTTCGCGTCATTCGTCATGGAAAGGAAGGAAGCCCCCATGCTCTACGCCGTGCTCTGCTATAATGACGAGAATGCCGTCGGCGCCTGGACCAAGGAAGAGGACGATGTCTGCATGGCGCGTCTCGCCGTCGTGCAGGACAAGGTAGCGGCAAGGAACCGGATGGGGCCGGTGGCGCGGCTTTTGCCGACGACGTCGGCCACGACGCTACGCAAGGGGCGCGAGGAGCCGATCGTCATCGACGGACCTTTCGCGGAGACCAAGGAGCAGTTGCTCGGTTTCTACATGGTCGATTGCGACACGCTGGATGAAGCACTCGACTTCGCCCGCGATCTCGCCAAGGCCAATCTGAGCCCCGGCAGCTACGAAATCCGTCCCGTCAGGACCTATCGCCCAAGCCGAATAAAGGCCGCTGGATCATAAATGACCGACATACGCTGGATAGACGCCGCACTCTCCGCCGCCCGGCCGCAGGCCGTGGCCGCGCTTCTGCGTTATTTCCGTGATCTCGATACGGCGGAGGAGGCGTTCCAGGAGGCCTGCCTGCGCGCGCTGAAGAATTGGCCGAAGAACGGCCCGCCGCGCGACCCGACAGCGTGGCTGATCTTTGTCGGCCGCAACAGCGGTATCGACCAGGTGAGACGCCTGAGCAAACAGACCGAACTGCCTGACGAAGAAAAGCTTTCCGATCTGGGTGACCGGGAATCCGATATTGTAGAGCGGCTCGATAACGCCGACTATCGCGACGACGTTCTGAGGCTGCTCTTCATCTGCTGCCACCCTGAGCTTCCGGCCACGCAACAGATCGCGCTCGCGCTGCGGATCGTTTCCGGCCTGTCGGTAAAGCAGATTGCGCGCGCCTTCCTTGTCGGCGAAAGCGCGATGGAGCAGCGCATCACCCGCGCCAAGACGCGCATTGCCAAGGCCGACGTGCCGTTCGAAGCGCCGGGCGCGCCCGAACGGGCGGAACGCGTCAGACAAGTCGCAGCCATGATCTACCTTGTCTTCAACGAGGGCTATTCGGCAAACGGCGAAACGACGGGGATGCGCGCGCCGCTCTCGGAGGAAGCGATCCGGCTGGCACGACTTTTGTTGCGCCTGTTTCCGACCGATCCGGAGATCATGGGACTGACAGCGCTTCTTCTTCTGCAGCATTCCCGTTCTGCCGCGCGCTTCGATGCCCAGGGCCAGATCGTGCTTCTCGAGGACCAGGACCGGTCGCTGTGGAACCGGCCGATGATCGCCGAAGGGCTGGCGCTGATCGACAAGGCGGTGCGGCATCGGCAGCCCGGCCCCTATCAGATCCAGGCGGCGGTCGCGGCCCTCCACGCACGCGCTGCGACGGCCGAAGAGACGGACTGGGCGGAGATCGACCAGCTCTACGCGGCGCTTGAAAAGATGCGCCCCTCGCCCGTGGTGACGCTCAACCGGGCCGTTGCGATCTCGAAACTGCATGGACCCGCAACAGCACTCGTCATGATCGAACCGCTGGCGGAGAAGCTCGACGGCTACTTCTATTTTCACGGCGTGCGCGGCGCGCTCCTCATGCAGGGCGGGCATGGGCGCGAAGCCTGCGAGGCATTCGGCAAGGCGATCTCGCTTGCCAACACACCCGCCGAGGCCGCGCATATCCGCCTGCAGCTCGATCGGCTGCAGAAAGATGGCGCCGCGGCGTCAAAACCGACGAAGGCGGCTTCCTGAACACTCCTGTAGCGGCTGCTGTCGGCTCGCATCGTCCCCATACGTCCTTGAACTGAAGACCGACCGCTGGCCTGCCGCATCCAAGGAGGGACGTCATGGAACCGCAAATCGCAACCGGGGAAACCTCGGACCGCGCGCTATGGACAGGCCGTGTTCTGAGCGGTCTCGTCATTCTTTTCCTGTTTGTGGACGGGGGGATGAAGCTGGTGCCGCTCAAGATCGTGACCGACACCGCCGCCCAGATCGACATTCCCGCAACGGTCGGCTTCGCGCGCCTGCTTGGCGTGCTGACGCTCGCCTCGACAATCTTGTACGCCATCCCGCGCACGTCGGTGTTCGGCGCCATCCTGCTCACCGCCTATATGGGCGGCGCTATCGAGACGCATCTAAGGATCGGCAACCCATTGTTCACGCACACGCTCTTCGGCGTCTATCTCGGCCTGATGATCTGGGGCGGGCTCTATCTGCGCGACCCGAAAATCCGTGCCCTGATCCCGATCCGCAGCTAGTCGCCAAGCGTTTTCAGGAAGGCCGCCAAAGCCATTCGGCCACGATCGGTGAGCGTGATTGCGTGGAGTTCCGAACCGTTCGTAGGCTCGGTCGGCGCATTGGCGTAATGCGCGATCGCCTCCTCCAACGTGGCGATCTGGCCGGCATGCATGTAGGGTGGGCGCCCCGCCACACCGCGCAGGGAGGGCACCTTGAAGGCGCGCTCCAGCCCTTTTCCACTCTTGGCCATGAAACGAAGCTCGCCGCAATCTTCCGGCCTGGCATCACTGTACCGGCCGAGGCAGTTGAACGGATCGGCCGCGACCAGCTTGACGCCTTCGGCGCGGCCGTGATCGGGCGGCAGCGACGGCACCGGCGCCACGCCTGTATTGTGGAACTGGCCGTCGGTGAAGCGCGGGCCATTATGGCAGGTCGAACAATTGGCGCTGCCGATGAAGAGCTTCAGCCCTTCGACCTCCAACTCGGAAAAGGCCGCGTCCTTGTCCGGGACCGCGCCGACCGCAAGCGCAGCGGCGAAGCGGTCGAAGCGTGTCTTCTCCGGCATGATCGAACGCTCGAACGCTTCGATCGCCTTCCCGATATTTGCGAACACACGATTGACACCATCCCGCTGTTCCCCCGTCATCGCCTTCCATGCCGCCTGTTCGGCGGGGCGACCGAGCGGGCTCGCATGCTCCGGTACCGCTGAAAGGTCGGGCAGCGGCCCGAAGATGCGCTGGTAGCGCTCGCCATATTCCCGCTTCATGAAATGCGCATAGAAGGCGCGATCTCCGCCATGCTCGCGCGGCTCCTCCATCGGCGTGATGGCCTGCGCCCAAAGGCTGTCGCGGTGGCCATCCCAGAAGAACCAGGAATTATAGGCGACGCCCGAAAGCGGCATGGTGCGGCGATCGGTGTCAGCGAGCCCATGCCCGCGCGGCAGGCCATCCTGGAACTGATGTTCCAACTGGTGGCAGGTGGAACAGGAAACATTGCCCTGGCCGCTCATCCGCACGTCGAAGAAAAGCGTCGCGCCAAGAGCGGCGGCCGCCGGATCGTCGGCGTAGCGGTTGCTCGGGTCCGGCGGTGGTTTCGGCAGCGCCGTCAGCGCCAGCGAGGCGATCGTCTTCTTCTCGGCCTCGGTGAAGCTGCCCTCGCCATGACGGAAAAGCGCAAAGAAGCCGAGAACGGCGACAAGGATAACAGCGAGAGGAAACCAGCGTTTCACGGCTACAGAACGATGTTGAAGTCCGCCTCGTCCCTGCCAGGCGGCGCATCGATGGTGAATCTGAGCTGCCACCAGCCCGACATGGTGAATTTGAAACCCTCGATACGGTGTTTTCCGTCGCCAAGAGCGGCAGTCACGTGCGGCTCGGTCGGCAGGCCATGGCCATGCCGGGGCATGCCGCCGGCGATCTCGATCCTTAAAACGTCCGCCGGCTTTCCATCCGCCGTCTTTACCGTCAGCAGGAAGGATTGGAGCACGCCTTCCCGGATCGGCGCTTGTTCCGGCGTCAGTGAAACGGCGTAAAGCCCGGTTGCGCTCTTCTTGGAGAGAGAGAGATCAAGGTCGTCGGGCGCGGCCATGAATACACGCATCGCCAGTTGCCAGCCTGCGATTGCGACGATCACCGCAGCCACAAGTACGATCAGGACGCGTCTGCTCATCTTCGGCTCCCCATCATCGCACTGTGCGAATCCCGCAGTCGTGGCATGGTCATGCGACGGCTGAAAGTGTAGAGCGAATCCGCCCCAAATGGGAGTTTGTTGAACGGGAGGTTCTTGAATGGGTCTGAGCGTTGCGTCGATCGGCGAATGCATGCTGGAGCTTTCCGGCAGCGGCGGCGACGCCTGGCGCATGGGGTTCGCCGGTGACACGTTCAACACGCTCTGGACGATGCGAGCACTGCTGCCGGAGAATGCGACGACGGACTATGTCAGCGCGTTCGGCGACGATCCATTTTCGACCCGCCAGCGCGGCTTCATGGCCGAGCATGACATCGGGACGGCGAAAAGCCCGGTCATCGCCGGCGCGCGGCCGGGCCTCTATGCAATCACGCTCTCAGGCGCGGAGCGCTCATTCACCTATTGGCGCTCGGACGCGGCCGCGAGGCAGCTTGCCAACGATCCCGCCGCGCTCGCCGAAAGCCTCACCGGCCGCGCGCTTGCCTATTTCTCCGGAATAACGCTGGCAATCCTTGAACCGGACGCGCTTATCACCCTGTTCGACGCGCTGAAGAAGGCGCGCGCGACCGGCACGCTGATAGCTTTCGATCCGAACTATCGACCACGCCTGTGGTCATCGGAATCAGCCGCGCGCGAAGCCTTCGCCGAAGCGTTGACGCTGAGCGATATCGCGCTGCCCACCTTTCCGGACGAGCGGGGGCTCTACGGCGACGCGTCCATGGAGGCCACGGCTAGGCGGATGGAGGCCGCCGGCATCGGCGAGATCGTGGTGAAGGATGGCGCGGAGCCGGCGCTACTCTTCGGCAAGGATGGCGGCAGGCTGCTGCCGGCGGTGCCGACCGAGGCAATCGACACGACAGCGGCCGGCGACAGCTTCAACGGCTCCTATCTTGCCGCCCGCCTCCTCGGCGATGAGCCGGAGACGGCCGTCATGCGCGCCCATCGCGTGGCTTCGGCCGTCGTGCGGGTGCGCGGTGCGCTCGCACCGTTCGAGGTGCTGCGCTCCGCCTTCGCCGAGTGAGCAGCGCCGCTCAGGCGGCCGGTGCTGCCATTCTCGCCCCGAAAGCACTCTGAAGCGCCCTGGTGGTCGGACCGGTATACTCGGCCTGCATCTCGGGCGTCAGCAATTCGATCAATCGACAGCCCTCCACCCAAAGCTCGATGACTCCGAACACACCGGCGCGCTTGCGATACTTGACCGGCCAGCCCTCACGCTTGGCGATCTCGAACACCCGTTCGGCCGGCAGTGCGGTCGCCATTGCGAAATGCGTGGCTGAGCGGCGATCCGGCGAGCCGACAACGCCATGCGCATCGGCGTCGCCCTCCGTCTCGAAGAGTTCGGCGCCACGCGGGTAGATTTCGACCGTGGTGTTACGGTCGTCGCCCGCCAGCGCAACCCAGCTTCCCTTCAAGACCGGAGGAAAAGGCACCGCCTTCCCACCCCAAAGTTCCGCGAGCACCTCGGCCACATGTCGCGGATCGTCCGCGTCGATCGATACGTGAAAGATCATTTCCTGCGTCTCCATGGTTGATGTGAGGCCGCGCTTATCCACCATGGCACAAAATGTGTCAAGTGGATTTGACACAAAAAGTGTCGCCATCCTATAAGCGTCTCATGACCCAGGCAGAGATTCCAAACGATACCCGCAGCCGCATCGGAGAAGCGCTTCTGGCACTGATGGCCGATGGCGAAAGATTGAACCACGATAATGTGGCGGCCCGCGCCGGCATTTCGCGACGTACCGTCTATCGGCACTTCCCCGACCAGGTCGCTTTACGCAAGGAAATATGGACGCTGCTGTCTAGCCAGGGGAAACTGCCGACCGATCTTTCGAACTGGCTGACGACCGGAATCCCCCGACTCTACCGCCAGTTCGACGAGCGTGCCGCGGCGGCGACGGTGGCGATGGCAAGCGCCGAGGGCCGGGCGATGCGCAACAGCATCACGCCGGACCGCGTTGAAGCCTATCGCGCCCTCTATGCCAAAGCGACAGCCTCGCTGCCGGAGCCCGACCGCACGCATGCCGTCGCGGCTCTGCAGTTCATCGGCAGCGGCTTTGCCTGGCGGGAGATGCGCGACCAGTGGGGCATGGATGGAGAGGCCATTTCGACCACAGTGCTGTGGGCCATCCGCACCCTCCTCGCGGACCTCGAAAAGCGTGGCGGACGGCCTCTCTCCGATGGGCCTGCCTCGCCAGACTAGCCCAACCTGAACCGATACTGCGTCATCTGGAGGGACTTCTCACCCGGCAGCAGGATCGCTTGCGGGAAATAAGGCCGGTTCGGCGCGTCGGGCCACACCTGCCCTTCCAGGCAAAAGCCGGCATTCGCCTTATACATGCGACGCCCGAGACCCGGTACCTCGCGCGCCACCTTGTGGCCGGCATAGAACTGGACGCCTGGCTCCGTTGTCCAGCATTCCATCTCGACGCCAGAGCGCTCCGCCTGTGCCCATGCAGCCTGCCTGAGCGGGCCGCGCGCGGAAGTCAGGCAGAAATTGTGGTCATAGTCGACCGTGTCGCCTGGCCGGCGGATCGGCCGCGCTTGCTTGAAATCGAAGGGCGTACCGTCGACCGGCTGCACAACACCGGTCGGGATCAGTTCGTCATCGACCGGCAGATAGGCGCCGGCATTCAGCATCAGCCGGTGGCCGAGGACGTTGCCCGAGCCGCCATCGTCGAGGTTGAAATAGGAGTGGTGGGAGAAATTGCAGAGCGTCGGCTTGTCGGTCGTCGCTTCCAGATCAAGTTGGAGGATGCCGCCGGCTTTGAGCCGGTAGGTCGCCGAAACCTCCAGCGTTCCCGGAAAACCCATCCAGCCGTCCACATCGGTGAGGTGGAGCGTGACGAAATCGGCTCCCTGCTCTCCCAGTCGCCAGACGCGTTTGCCTGATCCGGCGGACCCGCCGTGTAGCAAGTGCTTGCCGAGGAAGTTGGTGTCAGCCTGATAGCGCATGCCGTCGATGGTGAAGCGCCCACCGCGGATACGATTGGCATACCGGCCGACGACTGCGCCGAAATAGGGCGAGTGGGCGAGGTAGTCCTCGAAGCGCTCGAAGCCGAGCACCAGCGGCGCGTCGTGGCCCTCCAATCGTAAATCTTGAAGGACCGCGCCATAAGTCAGGATGGCGGCCGAAAGACCGCCGCCCCTGATGCGGATGCGTTGGACCGCCGCGCCATCGGAAGCAATCCCGAAGGCTTCTCCCCCCTCGCCCATCTTCAGCTCAGAGCCCCAGGCCGCCGATGCAGACATATTTGGTATCGAGGTAATCATCGATGCCCTGATGGCCGCCTTCGCGGCCAAGACCCGATTCCTTCATGCCGCCGAACGGCGCCTCCGGCGTGGTGATAACACCCTCGTTGACGCCGACGAGCCCGTATTTCAGCCCTTCCATGACCCGGAAAGCGCGGCCGAGATCGCCCGTATAGAAATAGCAGGCAAGGCCGTAAACCGTGTCATTGGCGAGCGCGACCGCGTCTTCTTCCTTCTCGAAGCGATAGATCGGCGCGACCGGGCCGAAGATCTCTTCCTGGGTAAAGCGCATATCGTTGGTGGCGCCACTGATGACCGTCGGTTCGAAGAAGGTGCCGCCGAGCGCATGGCGCTTGCCACCGGCAATGACCTTGCCGCCCTTGGAAACGGCGTCGGCGACGAATTCCTCGACCTTCTCGACCGCCTTGCCGTCGATCAGCGGCCCCTGTTGCGTACCGTCTTCCAGGCCCGAGCCGACCTTGAGACTGTTGGTCGCCTCGGCAAGCTTCTCCACGAACTTGTCATGAATGCCGGCCTGCACATAGAAGCGGTTGGTGCAGACGCAGGTCTGGCCGGAATTGCGGTATTTCGCGGCAATCGCGCCGGCCACCGCGCGGTCGAGATCGGCATCGTCGAAGACGAGGAAAGGCGCGTTGCCGCCGAGTTCCATCGAAACTTTCTTGACCGTCGCGGCCGCCTTCTGGAGCAGGATTTTGCCGACCTCGGTCGAACCGGTGAAGGTGACCTTGCGCACGATCGGGTTCTCGCAGATTTCGTCGCCGATCTCGCCGGCGGAACCGGTGACGATGTTCACCACACCCTTCGGAATACCGACTTCCTCACAAAGCGCGCCCCAGGCAAGGCCGGAATAGGGTGTCTGCGAGGCTGGCTTGACGACGGTCGTGCAGCCCGCGGCGAGCGCCGGGCCGATCTTGCGGGCAAGCATCGAGGACGGGAAATTCCACGGCGTGATCGCCGCGATGACGCCGACGGGCTCGCGGTTGACGAGGATGCGCCGGTCCGCCCAGGGCGACGGTACGACGTCGCCATAGGTGCGGCGTCCCTCCTCGGCGAACCACCGCACGTAGGCAGCAGAGGAGCCGATTTCGCCCTTCGATTCGGTCAGGGACTTGCCCTGCTCCATAGTCAGCAGTTCGGCCAGCGAATCCTGGTTGTCCAGAAGCGCGTCAGCAAGCTTATGGAGGAGTTTCGAGCGTTCGAGCGCCGAAGTCTTGCGCCACGATTTGAAGGCTTCCGCCGCTGCCTCGATGGCGCGGCGCGTCTCCGCCCTGCCGCCCTTGGGCACAGTGCCCATCTTCAGGCCCGTCGCAGGGTTGATGACATCAATCGTCGCGCCGGAATCCGCCTGCACCCACTCACCGCCGATGAGATTGGCCTGACGCATATAATGGCTAGTCTTCTGAAGCATGAGAGCCTCCTTTCATGGCGCCTTACGCAGCGCCTATCCTTCTGATCTCGTCGATGAGCTTCGGGTCGGCTGGGATGCCGACCCGCGGAACCACTGGCATATCGCGCCGCCTGGCGCCGGGCAAGCTCTCGGTCGCAGCCGGCACCCTAGCGCGGCGCGGGCGATATCGCAAAACCCGCCAAGCCGGGTCAGCCAAAGACGGCATGGGCTATCGCCAGCCAGAAAGCAGTCGTCACCACCGCTGCAATCGTTGAGAGCGTCAACTGGCTCGAGGCGAGGCCCTGCCCAGTCCGGAACTGGACTGCGATCAGGTAGGAATTGACTCCGGTGGGCATCGAGGCGGTGGCGACCGCCACTTTCGCCGCCAGCGGCGGCAGGCCGAATGCCCATGCGGCGGCCAGTACGATCGCGGGCATCAGCATGAGTTTCAGCACCGAGAGCGTCACTGAAGGCAGCAGATTGCCTGAAATGCCGAATTTCCGGAGGCTGAGCCCCATCGCGAAAAGCGCCAGAGGCCCGGCCGTGTCGGCGATAGCGTCGACGAAACGGCCCGCCAGCGACGGTAGCGCCAGCCCCGTCAGATGCCACGCGAAGCCAGCGAGGATGCCGACGACGATCGCATTACCGAAGAGCTTGCGCACGAAGCCGATGGCAAGTTCCAGCCAGTGGCCGGGCGCGCTTCCCCCTCCTCCGAATACCTCGAAGAGGACGATCGATGCGATCATCACCACCGCAAGGTGAACCGAGACGATAAGCGATAGGATCTCCACGCCGCCCTTTCCATAGACACCCAGCATGAACGGAATACCGAGCAGGACGCTGTTGGAGAAGGCTGCCGAGACGCCTCCGACGACCCCGGCGGCGCTGTCACGGCCGAAGATGCGGGTGACGGTCAGGTGGCCGGCGATCCACGTAACCGCCAGGGCAAAGAAATAGACCGTCCACAGCGTCCAGGGCGCGGCGCCGTGGAAATCGGCATGCGCCATCGTGCGGAACAGAAGCACCGGCAGCGCCACACTCACCGCGAATTCGGAAACGGCATCGCCGATCGCGGGCTTCAGATAGCCGGAAACGCCGGAGACATAACCGAGTGCCGCAAGCCCGAAGACGAACAGGACCGTTTCGACGAGAGAAGACATGGGTGCCGCTGATACGGGTAGGCGGGCGTATTGGCAATGCGGATAGCTTGCCTGCCGCCGCCCACGTGCTAACAGGAAACAGACTCGACGATCGGGAGAGGAAATCCATGAAAGACGTGCTGGCCGAACTGGAGCGCCGCCGTGAGATCGCGCGGATGGGTGGCGGACTGGCGCGCATCGAGGCACAGCACAAACGCGGCAAGCTCACCGCGCGCGAGCGGATCGAGATCTTCCTCGACGAAGGCTCTTTCGAGGAGTTCGACATGTTCGTCGAGCACCGTTCCACCGATTTCGGCATGGAAAAGACCAGGATCGCCGGCGACGGTGTCGTCACCGGCTGGGGCACGGTGAACGGGCGCACCGTCTTCGTCTTCGCCAAGGATTTCACCGTCTTCGGCGGCTCGCTCTCCGAGGCCCATGCCGAGAAGGTCATCAAGGTACAGGAGATGGCGCTGAAGAACCGTGCGCCGATCATCGGTTTCTACGACGCCGGCGGCGCGCGCATCCAGGAAGGGGTGGCGGCGCTCGGCGGCTATGCCGAGATCTTCCAGCGCAACGTGCTGGCGTCGGGAGTCATCCCGCAGATCTCGGTCATCATGGGGCCGTGCGCCGGCGGCGACGTCTATTCCCCGGCGATGACCGACTTCATATTCATGGTGCGCGACACCTCCTACATGTTCGTCACCGGCCCGGACGTGGTGAAAACGGTCACCAACGAGACGGTCACGGCGGAGGAACTCGGCGGAGCGTCGGTCCATACGACGAAATCCTCGATCGCGGACGGCGCCTATGACAACGACATCGAGGCGCTCCTGCAGATGCGGCGGCTGATCGATTTCCTGCCTGCCTCCAACACGAGCGAGGTGCCGGCGATCGACTGCGCGCAGTCGACGGCGGAGAACGACCACTCGCTCGACCTTCTGATCCCCGACAACGCCAACAAGCCTTACGATATCAAGGAACTGGTACTGAAGACGGTGGACGAGGGGGATTTCTTCGAAATCCAGGGCTCGTTCGCCAAGAACATCGTCACCGGCTTCGGTCGTGTCGAGGGCCGCACGGTGGGCTTCGTCGCCAACCAGCCAATGGTGCTCGCCGGCGTCCTCGACTCGGATGCCTCGCGCAAAGCGGCGCGCTTCGTGCGCTTCTGCGACTGCTTCTCAATCCCCATCGTCACCTTCGTCGACGTGCCGGGTTTCCTGCCGGGCACCGCTCAGGAATATGGCGGCCTGATCAAGCACGGCGCCAAGTTGCTCTTCGCCTATGCCGAGGCGACCGTGCCAAAGATCACGATCATCACGCGCAAGGCCTTTGGCGGCGCTTATGACGTGATGGCCTCCAAGCATTTGAGAGGCGACATCAACTATGCCTGGCCGACCGCACAGATTGCAGTGATGGGCGCCAAGGGCGCGGTCGAGATCATCTACCGCAAGGACATTGCAGACGCCGACAAGATCGCCGCGCATACGAAGGCATATGAAGACCGCTTCCTGTCGCCCTTCGTGGCGGCGGAGCGCGGCTATGTCGACGAGGTGATCATGCCGCATTCGACCAGACGGCGCGTGGCTCGGGCGCTCAGGATGCTGCGCAACAAGGACCTCGATAATCCCTGGAAGAAGCACGATAATATTCCACTCTAGATGCAATAGCAGACGGGAGCGGGCTCTGTACGAATGGCCGCGGGCTCGACACTCCCCTCCCCGTCTGCTATTGCCGCGCGCGCTGTTTATGGAAACGCAAGCCGGTCGGTAGTCCGGCAGCCCCGCCTGGCGGGGCCCGAAGCCCCGGCACCGCATCGGGGTCCACAGCCAGGAAGATAGATCAGGCCATCCGCCCGCGCGGCAATTCCTCCCGCATTGCCGTTGGTCGCGCGGACCCTGGCAGTTTCGGATGGATCCATGGACAAGCCCGTTCGAGCCCAAAATGCCTCCGGCTTCAAGGCTCCGCCGATCTCCGAGCGTGAGAAGAATGCCATCATCGGCGGCGTACTGCTTTCCATGCTTCTGGCAGCGCTCGACCAGGCGATCGTGGCGCCGGCCTTGCCCACGATCGGCGGCGCGCTCGGCCACGCCGAATATCTGCCGTGGATCGTCACCGCCTATCTCCTGACGGCGACGGCCATGGCTCCGCTCTACGGCAAGATCTCCGACATCTATGGCCGCCGACCGACGATCTACGCAGCGATCCTGATCTTCCTCGCCGGCTCGGTGGTCAGCGCGCTCTCGGTCAACATGTTCATGCTCATCGTCGGCCGCGCCATACAGGGCGTCGGCGGCGGCGGGCTGTTCGCGCTCACCCAGACCGTGATCGGCGATCTGGTGCCGCCGCGCGAGCGGGCAGCCTACGCGGCCTGGATCTCGGGCACCTGGGCGGTGGCCAGCGTCGCGGGTCCGCTTCTCGGCGGCTATTTCGCCGGCCACCTCGACTGGTCGCTCATCTTCTGGATTAACCTGCCGCTCGGCGCATTCGCCATGGTGATCCTCAACAACCCGCTGAAGAAACTCAGCGTCGCGGCCCGTCAGCATAAGGTTGACGCACCCGGCGCCTTCTTGCTCGTCACGGCGACTGCGGTGCTTCTGCTGGCGCTCAATTGGGGCGGCAGCACCTATCCCTGGCTATCGGCTCCGATCGCGGGCCTCATCGGTTTCTCCCTCCTCCTGTGGGCCGTGCTTTCCTGGTGGCTGCTCCGGACGGTCGAGCCGCTGATCTCACTGGAGGTGCTCGTGAACCCCGTCGTCAGGACGGCCACCATTGCGCTTTTCATCGTGCAGGCCGTTTCGATCGGCCTGTCGGTCTATCTTCCGATCTACATGCAACTTTTCCTGCATCTCTCGGTAGCCGATTCCGGAACCGCTCTTCTCGGCTTGATGCTGGGGACGGTGGCCGGCGCCATGGGCAGTGGCCGGTTGGTCGCGCATGTCACGCACTACAAGCGCATCGCGCTCATCGGCATGCTGTTGTGCACGGCATGCCTTGTCGCGCTTGGTCTCTCGGTCCATCGTCCTTCTCTCCTCCTAGTCGAAATCCTGACAACGGGCGCCGGCATCGGCTGGGGCACGAGTTTCCCGATCTCCACCATTTCGGTGCAGAACGCCGTCGACCGGGCGCATCTCGGCGTCGCGACCGGCCTGATGACCTTCATGCGCTCGCTCGGCGGCGCGATGGGCGTAGCCGCCTTCGGCGCCATCGCACTCGGCTATGGGCTGCCGCTCGGCCGCGAGGGCGTCGGCACGGCCGGCGCCGCCACCGCTTCGCCAGCCGCCTTCGGCGTCATATTCCTTGCCGGAGCGGGATGCGCCTTCGTTTCTTTCCTGTTTTTGGTCCTGATGCCCGAAAAGCCGCTGCAGGGCGCCGCCGAGACCCCATCCGTGATGGAGTAGCGAGTCGACCTGTGTATGTTCCTTTGGCAGCACGCATCCTCTCCGCGCCTTTCGGCCGCAGGCAGCGATACGTTTGCTGCACTGCAAAAAAGCTGGTGAATGCTTATCTTCCGTAACGAATCGGGAGGAAAGCATGGGGTCCGAAAATGGATTTCTTTACCGAGCTTTTCTCCCGTCCGCGGACGAAGAACGACCTGCGGAATCGGGCGGTTCTTGCCATCCTGAATGCCATGAGCGCCAAGGAGCGCTGCGAGATCAGGGTGCCGCCGCCCGACTTCCCGCGCAAGGCGCGTGAAAGCGCGGCCTGGTGAACCATGGGCCCTCGGTTTAATCGGGAGAAGCAGGACTCAGAAGTCCCGCGGCGGAACAAACAGGCAGATCGTGCGGGTGTTGTCCTGACCGGCAACGGAGCACCAGTGGTACTCCCCGTCCGGGGAATTCTTTATCCGGCTGTCGGTCATGGGAATGACCTCGCCGGTAGAGCGGATCACGTAGCCCTTCGGCCCCTCGCGGATGCTGCTGGCCTTCACCTCGCGGCAGTCCATGTCGTGGCAACAGGCCCAGGGATAAGTCCAGCCCGTAGGTGCCTGATGCGCAAACGCATCTATCGAACCTGCAATGGTAATGGCGACAGTCATTCCGAGCAGCATGCATCCGCATGGAAGCGATCGCATGGTGGGCGGTAAGGTAATTCCGCGGCGCTGTCCTCCCAACCAGATGCCGCAGACATTCTTGCCTGCGTTGAACATCCCGGTGGTCCTCGACGGAAAGTCGACGTTCAATAATACTACAATTTTAAGGGTCTCATGCGCGCCGGCCAGCGGCAACGCCCATCAATAATGTTGACCGGCTGACACAGGCCGTGCGCCGTGCAAGGAGTGAACCACTCGGAGACGAGGCGATAAGCAGCACCGCTGGTCCGGGCCAGTAGGGTTACACCCGTTCAGGCACCGAGCGCTTCTGCCACCCTGTCCAGCGCTTCCGCTGCCTTCGTTCCATCCGGGCCGCCGGCCTGCGCCATGTCGGGCCGGCCGCCGCCGCCCTGCCCTCCCAGAGCCGCCGAGGCCTTGCGGACCAGATCGACGGCGGAGAATTTAGACGCCAGATCACCGGTGACGCCGATGACCACGCTCGCCTTCCCGTCTTCGCCGAGGCCGATGAAGGCCACCACGCCCGAGCCGAGCGACTTCTTGCCATCATCGGCGAGCGACTTCAGATCGCGCGGAGAAACGCCCTCGACGACCTTGCCAAGGAACTTCGTGCCGGCCACCTCTTTCACCTCGCCGGCAGCACCCGACGATCCACCGCCGAGCGCCAGTTTCTTGCGTGCGTCGGCAAGTTCGCGCTCCAGTTTGCGCCGCTCCTCGATAAGCGCCTCAAGGCGCGGAAGCGCCTCGGCCGGGCCGACCTTGAGCGCGGAGGCCATCGCCCTGACGCGCCGATCCTGCTCGTCGAGGTGATGCCTGGCATCGACGCCCGTCAGTGCCTCGATGCGGCGGACGCCCGCCGCGACCGCGCCTTCCGAGACGAGACGGATGAGGCCGATATCGCCGGTCGCGCGCACATGAGTACCGCCGCAAAGCTCGACCGAATAGGGCTTGCCGGCCTTGTCGCCATGTTCGGCGGTACCCATGGAGACGACACGGACCTCGTCACCGTATTTCTCGCCGAACAGCGCCATCGCGCCCTCTGCGATGGCGTCGTCCACGGCCATCAGCCTGGTCGTCACCGGGCTGTTCTGGACGACGATCTCGTTCGCCATGTCCTCGACGCGCTCCAGTTCCTCAGGCGCGATCGGCTTCGGATGCGAGAAATCGAAGCGCAGGCGGTCTGGCGCGACAAGCGAGCCCTTCTGCGCGACATGCGTGCCAAGTATCTCGCGCAGCGCCTCGTGGATGAGGTGGGTGGCGGAGTGATTGGCGCGCAGGCGCGAGCGGCGGGCACGGTCGACTTCCATCTCGACCGCTATGCCGGTACCGACCGTGCCTTCCTTCACCAGCCCGGCATGTACGAAGACACCATCGCCGCGCTTCTGCGTGTCGGTGATTTCGATGACGAGACGGTCGCCGTACATCATGCCGACATCGCCGACCTGACCGCCGGACTCACCATAAAACGGCGTCTGGTTGACAACGATGCCGACCGTTTCACCTTCCCTCGCCTCGTCGACGATGGCGCCGTCACGGACGAGCGCCGTGACCACGCCCTCGGCCTTCTCCGTCTCGTAGCCAAGGAATTCGGTCGGGCCGACCCGGTCGCGTACAGTGAACCAGATGGCGTCGGTCTTGGCCTCGCCGGAGCCTGCCCAGCTTGCACGCGCTTCGGCCTTCTGCCGTTCCATCGCGGCATTGAACCCTTCGAGGTCGACGCCGATGCCGCGCTGGCGCAACGCGTCCTGCGTCAGATCGAGCGGAAAGCCATAGGTGTCATAGAGCCGGAAAGCCGTCTCGCCGTCGAGCCTGTCACCTTCCTTCAATTGCTCGGTCTCCTCGGAGAGGAGGCCAAGGCCGCGCGCCAGCGTCTTGCGGAAGCGCCTCTCCTCGAGCTTCAGCGTCTCGGTGATGAGCGCCTCGCCGCGAATGAGTTCCGGATAGGCCTGGCCCATTTCGCGCAGGAGCGCCGGAACCAGACGCCACATCAAAGGCTCGCTCGCGCCGAGAAGCTGCGCGTGGCGCATGGCGCGGCGCATGATGCGGCGCAGCACATAGCCGCGACCCTCGTTTGACGGCAGCACGCCGTCGGCGATGAGGAAGCTCGACGCGCGCAGATGGTCCGCGATGACGCGATGGCTGGCGCGGTTCTTTCCTTCCGCCTTGACGCCCGTCGCCTCCTCCGAGGCGCGGATCAGGGCACGGAAGAGGTCGATATCGTAATTGTCATGCACGCCCTGCAACACGGCCGCGACGCGCTCCAGCCCCATGCCGGTGTCGATCGAGGGGCGCGGCAGGTCGATGCGTTCTTCCCTCGTGACCTGCTCGAACTGCATGAAGACGAGATTCCAGATCTCGATGAAACGGTCGCCGTCTTCATCCGGGCTGCCGGGAGGGCCACCCGGTATCGCCTCGCCATGGTCGTAGAAGATCTCCGAACACGGGCCACACGGACCGGTATCGCCCATCGCCCAGAAATTGGCGCTGGTCGGGATGCGGATGATACGGCTTTCCGGCAGGCCGGCGATCTTCTTCCACAGGTCGGCGGCCGCATCGTCGGTATGGTAGACGGTGACGAGCAGCCGATCCTCGGCAAGGCCGAACTCGCGCGTGATCAGCTTCCAGGCAAGCTCGATCGCAAGCTCCTTGAAATAGTCGCCGAAGGAGAAATTGCCGAGCATTTCGAAGAAGGTGTGGTGGCGGGCGGTGTAGCCGACATTATCGAGGTCGTTATGCTTGCCGCCGGCACGCACGCATTTCTGCGAGGTCGTGGCGCGCGAATAGGATCGCTGTTCCAGCCCGGTGAAGACATTCTTGAACTGCACCATGCCGGCATTGGTGAACATGAGCGTCGGGTCGTTGCGCGGGACGAGCGGTCCCGAAGGCACGATCTGGTGACCGTTCCTCGCGAAATACTCCAGAAATGCCGACCGGATTTCGTTGACACCACTCATGAACATGCCTTTTGGAAAGGGTACCCGGGCACGCGCCCGGAAATGTGTCAGGCCTTGTAGCGTTAGGCTTTCATACTGTCCAGAAACACCGCGAGCACCAAGCCCGCAGGCTCCCGAACATGCGAATGCCGGCGCAAACGCCGGCATTCGTCAAGTAAGCAATCAAAGCAGGACGATTTCTAGCCGGCGGCCTCAGCATCGTCGTCGAGGTCGCCCGGACCACCATTATCCAGAAACTGCTCGGCGATCAGCCCGGCATTCTGGCGGAGCGCCAGTTCGACCTCGCGCGCCAGTTCGGGATTGTCGCGCAGGAACAGCTTGGCGTTCTCGCGCCCCTGCCCGAGCCGCTGCGAATTATAGGAGAACCAGGCGCCCGACTTCTCGACGATGCCGGCCTTGACGCCGAGATCGACCAGTTCACCGGTCTTCGACACGCCCTCGCCATACATGATATCGAACTCGACCTGTTTGAAGGGCGGCGCAAGCTTGTTCTTGACGACCTTGACGCGGGTCTGGTTGCCTACCACCTCGTCACGATCCTTGACCGCGCCGATGCGGCGGATGTCAAGGCGGACGGAAGCGTAGAATTTCAGCGCGTTGCCGCCGGTGGTCGTCTCCGGCGAGCCGAACATAACACCGATCTTCATGCGGATCTGGTTGATGAAGATGACCATCGTGTTGGAGCGCGAGATGGAGGCCGTGAGCTTCCTCAACGCCTGGCTCATCAGGCGCGCCTGCAGGCCGGGCAGCGAATCGCCCATCTCGCCCTCGATCTCGGCGCGCGGCGTCAGCGCCGCCACCGAATCGACCACCAGCACGTCGATGGCGCCGGAGCGTACCAGTGTGTCGCAGATCTCCAGCGCCTGCTCGCCGGTGTCGGGTTGCGAGATCAGGAGGTTTTCCAGATCGACGCCCAGCTTGCGCGCATAGACCGGATCGAGCGCGTGCTCGGCATCGACGAAGGCGCAGATACCGCCCTTCTTCTGTGCCTCGGCCACCGTATGCAGCGCCAGCGTCGTCTTGCCCGAGCTTTCCGGTCCGTAGATCTCGACGATGCGGCCCTTGGGCAACCCGCCGACGCCGAGCGCGATATCGAGGCCGAGCGAGCCGGTCGACACCGTCTCGATCTCGACCACCTGTTCGTTGGCGCCCAACCGCATGATCGAGCCCTTGCCGAACGCCCGCTCGATCTGGGAAAGCGCCGCATCCAGAGCCTTTGTCTTATCCACCAAATTGTCCTCGACAAGCCGCAACATATTCTGAGCCATGATATACTACCCCTTGGTCGTCAATGAAGGCCGGGCAATGTGTGATCCCTTACATATTTGTACCTGTTTTGTTCTTGTTTGGCAATAGGGCATAACATATTGTCTTCAAAGGATTTTGTCATTTTGTTCCTTTCCTGTTTCGTACGCCCAGCGGGGACAATCGGCAATTATCCTGTCAAATTGACTGCATCACGCATCGCGCCTGCCGCCGATTCGCCGGCCCCCGATCCCGCTTCCTGAACGGAAACAATCCCGCATGACGCCGACAAAACTGTTCGCCGCCGGCGGCGCTCATATAGATCGGCGCGGCCATATCAGCGGGCCTTATGCCGCCGGTGCGTCGAACCCCGGCACCATGCGCGAGGAGGCTGGCGGCGGCGCCTTCAATGCGCTGCGCAACGCCGTCGGGCGCGGTTGCGAAGGAACGCTGCTTTCCGTGCGCGGCGGCGACATGGCTGGCGAAGCGGTGGCGCGCGCCATACGCGAAGCCGGTATCGCCGATCTTTCGGCAACTTTCCTCGACCGCGCGACGCCGAGCTACACGGCATTCATCGAGGCGAACGGCGATGTGGTGGCTGGGCTCGCCGATATGAGCCTCTACGATCTCGCCTTCGCGAAGCTGATCCGCAGGCGTGCAATCCGCGACGCGATCGCCGAAGCGGACGTGGTACTGTGCGATGCCAACCTGCCAGAGCCCGCGCTGGAAAGGCTCGCCGGCCTGGCAGGCGCAAGGCCGATCTTCGCCGTCGCGATCTCGCCCGCCAAGGTCGTCCGCCTGCGCCCGATCCTCACCCGCATCGCCTGTCTGTTCATGAACCGGCGCGAGGCGGTCGCGCTTTCGGGCGCTGGCCTCGGTGATGATCCGGCCAATATGGCGCGGGCACTTGCGGCCTCGGGCCTGACCTCCGGCGTGATAAGCGCCGGCAAGGAAAGCGTCGTCGGCTTCAGTGCCGATGGCCTGTTCGAAATTGAGCCGCCCTCCCCGCGCCTCACGGCCGATTCGACGGGCGCGGGTGACGCGCTTGCCGGCGCGACGATCGCCGCGCTGATGCGCAAAGAGAAGTTGCGCGAGGCCGTGCGCGAGGGACTCGCCGCCGCTCTTTTGACGATAGAGACGAATACGGTTGTTGCCGACTATGATGAAGCGGCTTTCGCGGAAGCACTCGCCCTTGTACCTGCGGCACGGGATGTGGGATGAGCCGCCCGAGCGATGACGATCTCCGAGCAGAGAATGAAATGATCTCCGAAAGCGCACGTTCCTTTATCGACATCGAACCGACGGTTGCCAAAGCGCTTGCCGCCGGCACACCCGTCGTCGCGCTGGAAAGCACGATCATCACGCATGGCATGCCCTATCCGCAGAACAGGGAGATGGCGGCGTCGGTCGAACGGATCATAAGCGAGGAAGGGGCCGTGCCGGCGACGATCGCGGTGATCGACGGGCGGTTGAAGATCGGCCTCACCGCAGCCGAGCGCGATGCATTGGCGAAGGCGGGCGATACGATGAAGTTGTCGCGGGCCGATCTAGCCTTCGCCATCGCCGAAAGGCGCACCGGCGGCACCACGGTCGCCGCCACCATGATCGCGGCGGCGCTGGCGGGCATATCCGTCTTCGCCACT
Source organism: Mesorhizobium koreense (assembly GCF_031656215.1). Classification (NCBI taxonomy): domain Bacteria; kingdom Pseudomonadati; phylum Pseudomonadota; class Alphaproteobacteria; order Hyphomicrobiales; family Phyllobacteriaceae; genus Mesorhizobium; species Mesorhizobium koreense. The sequence continues at coordinate 3,373,597 of NZ_CP134228.1, forward strand.
GGCGGCATCGGCGGCGTCCACAAGGGAGCGGAGAAGAGCTTCGACGTCTCCGCCGATCTCGACGAACTAGCGCGCACGCCCGTCATCGTCGTGTCGGCCGGGCCAAAGGCCATTCTCGATATCGAGAAGACACTGGAAGTACTGGAGACGCGCGGCGTGCCGGTCGTCGTCTATGGCGCGGACGTCATGCCGGCGTTCTGGTCACGCCGGTCGCCCTACCCCGCGCCCTTACGTCTCGACCGACCAGAAGCGCTCGCCGGCTTCTTCCGCACCAGGCAAGCGCTGGGCATCACCGGCGGCATGCTGGTCGCGAACCCCGTTCCGGAGGCGGAAGAGATCCCGGCGAAGGAGATGACGGGATACATCGCGGCAGCGCAAAAGGCCGCGGAAGCCGAAAACATCGGCGGCAAGGCCGTTACGCCCTACCTGCTTTCGAAAATCCTCGAACTGAGCGATGGCAAAAGCCTCGCCACCAACATCGCGCTGGTTGAGAACAATGCGCGATTGGCCGCTCGGATCGCGAAAGCACTGTGAAGCGTTTCAGGGCTGAGATGGCCTCATCTCCGTCCCGCCCTTCGACAAGCTCGGGCTCAAGACCTCTCCCCCATTTTCGTGAGGGAGAGGACGAGGGCAAGGCCACTCAAGTGATCGGCGTCAGGTAGATCTCGACGCGGCGGTTCTGGGCGCGGCCCGCTTCGGTAGCGTTGGAAGCGATCGGATCGCTTTTGCCGAATCCGTTGATTGCGAAGCGGCGGCCGTCTACGCCCTGCGCCGAAAGATAGCTCGCGACCGACTGCGCACGCCGCCTGGACAGATCGAGATTGTACTGCTCGCTGCCGGTCGAATCGGTATGGCCATTCACATCGATCAGCGTCTGGTTGTACTTCTTCAGAACCAGCGCCACGGAATTCAGCGTCGGATAGAAGGCTGGCATGACCGAATCCTGGTCCGTCGGGAAGGTGATGTTGGAGGGCATATTGAGAATGATCCGGTTGCCCTCGCGCGTCACCGAGACGCCGGTGCCCTGAAGTTGGGTCCGAAGCTGCGCTTCCTGATTGTCCATGTAGGCGCCGACCGCGCCGCCCGCGAGCGCGCCGACGCCCGCGCCGATCAACGCGTTGCGGCGGTCGTTGCCGCCGGCAAGAAGTCCGAGCCCGGCGCCCGCCGCAGCGCCTAGGAGCGCTCCGCCCGCCGTGTTCGACATCTTCTGCTGCCCCGTATAGGGATCTGTCGTACAGGCAGCGCCAAGCGCAGCGGCGACGAGCACCGCAATCGTTCTGGTCTTCATGAAATCTCCCCTCGATTGGCGGAAGCGAAAAACTTCCGGAATGTGAATCTCCACTGCAGTGGAGTACCCGAGAATGCGGCAAAATCGGGATCGGCACCACCGTCCGGAACTATTTCGCCATACATCCGCGCCCTTGTCCACGGCGGGATGGCGTTAACGACCTGGCGCTGCCGACAGCGGACGGCCGCAAGGTCGAGCCGGGCCGCGAGTTGCTTGTTGCGACGGAGCGTCTTACAGCACGGGGTGATCGACACGGAACGGACCTGCCGGAACAATCCGCCGATGCGCGCGACAACTTCAGCCATGATAACCGCAATTCTGCTCGGCACCGGTTTTTCAATTGCCGCTGGGGCCGCCGCGGCAGCGGAAATGTCTATCGGGCTTGCCGTGCCGCTCAGCGGTAAGGATGCGATGCTCGGCGAACAACTGCAGGCCGGCGTCGAGACAGCCGCCGCTAACCATGCAGGCGCAACCGTAACGCTGGAGACCGCCGATAGCGGCTGCACCGCCGACGGCGGAGCGAAAGCAGCCCGGCAATTCGTCGATGCCAGGGTGGGCGCAGTCGTAGGCTTCCTGTGCACGGAGGCCATCGAAGCGGCGCTGCCGATCCTGAAGGAAGCCAACATCCCGGTCATCACACCCGGCGTGCGCGCAAACAGCCTTACCGACAAGCGCTACAAGACAGGCTGGCCGGTCTATCGGCTGGCACCGCGCGACGACGAAGAGTCAAAGGCGGTCGTCGCCATACTGACCAAAAGGTGGGCGGACAAGCTCTTCGCCATCATCGACGATGGCACGATCTATGGGCGCGAGTTGTCGGAGAATTTCCGCCTCGCGGCCGAACAGGCGGGACTGAAACCGGTCTTCACGGACAATTACCGCCCGCAGATGGACAACCAGATCGGCCTTGTAGGAAGATTGAAGAAAGCCGGCGCGGAATATGTCTTCGCCGGCGGCGACCGCACCGATATCGCCGTCATCGGGCGAGATGCGGCGAAACTCGGGCTCAAGCTGATCATCGCCGGCGGCGAAGCGTTGAGGGCCGAACCCGGCGACGTGCCGCTCGCCAGGGGAACGCTGATGATCGGCCTTCCGGACTGGTCCGTAAGTGACGACCGGACCGCGCTCTTCCAGTTGGCGGCGGACGACATCGCACCCGAAGGCTACGTGCTGCCGGGCTACGCCGCCCTGCAGATTGCCGCTTCTGCGCTTGCGCAGCAGGACGCGCAGAAGAACTTTCGCAAGCGCATAGAAACCACCAGCTTCGACACGGCGATCGGCCCCATCCGTTTCGACGACAAGGGCGACATCACAGGCAATCCCTATCGTCTCTACGAATGGGACGGCAATTCATTCGTGGAAGTGCGTTGAGCGATGGCATACCGGGCGGGACCCAGAAACCTCATCACCGATGTCGCCGGCCTTCTGGTTGGCAATGCAGCCGACGAGAAAGTGAAGAGCGGAACGACTGTCGTCCTTTGCGAGGAACCAGCCGTGGCCGGTGTACAGGTTCTCGGCGGCGCGCCGGGCACGCGCGAGACTGACCTGCTCGAACCGCATAATCTGGTCGAGAAGGTGGACGCCATCGTCCTTTCAGGCGGCTCAGCCTTCGGGCTCGACGCGGCTTCGGGCGTGCAGGCGGCGCTGCGAGAAAAGGGCATCGGCTTCGAGATCGCCGGGATGCGCGTGCCGATCGCGCCGGCGGCAATCGTATTCGACCTGGCCAATGGCGGCGACAAGGGCTGGGGCCGCTATCCACCCTATCGCGATCTCGGCTTTGAGGCTGTCGAACGCGTCGCCGCTGATTTCACGCTGGGTACGGCCGGTGCCGGCACCGGCGCGCTGACTGCAGGCCTCAAGGGCGGTCTTGGCTCCGCCTCCACCATATTGCCCAATGGCGTGACGGTCGGCGCGCTCGCCATAGCGAATGGGGTGGGCTCGGTGACCATCGGCCGCACACGCCATTTCTGGGCCGCGCCCTTTGAAATCGGCGACGAGTTCGGCGGACTCGGCCTGGCGCACCCCCTCCCGGCCGACGCACAGGATGTGAGGCTCAAATCGCGAGAGCCCCGGCCGGGTGAGAATACGACGATCGCCATCATCGCGACCGACGCCGTGATGACGAAGGCCGCCGCCAAGCGGCTGGCGATCGCGGCCCATGACGGCTTCGCAAGGGCTATCTGGCCCGCGCATACGCCCATCGACGGCGATCTCGTCTTCGCGCTGGCGACCGGCCGGAGCGGGCGAACGCTCAACCTGGACGAGGCCATCGACCTCTACGCCGCCGCCGGCGCCACGATGGCGCGCGCAATTGCGCGTGGGGTCCATGCGGCGACGCCTTCGGCCGAAGACGTGCTGCCGGTATGGTCGGAGCGTTGAGCCTCCGGCCCTGCTCTGCTAGGAGGCATCCTCAAGCCGCCATCCGGAAAGGCCGCCCCTCATGATTCCCCGCTATTCCCGACCGGAAATGGTCGCCATCTGGTCGCCTGAAACCCGCTTCCGCATTTGGTTCGAGATCGAGGCGCATGCCTGCGATGCACTCGCCGAATTGGGAGTCATCCCGAAGGAAGCGGCGAAGACGATATGGGAAAAGGGCGGCAAGGCAAAATTCGACGTAGCCCGCATCGACGAGATCGAGCGCGAGACGAAGCACGACGTCATCGCCTTTCTGACGCATCTGGCCGAATTCGTGGGACCCGACGCACGCTTCATCCATCAGGGCATGACCTCGTCGGACGTGCTCGACACCTGTTTGTCGGTGCAACTCGCCCGTGCGAGCGACATCTTGCTCGTCGATCTCGACGCGCTGCTTGCGGCGCTCAAGAAACGCGCCTTCGAGCACAAGGATACGGTTACCATCGGCCGCAGCCACGGCATCCATGCCGAGCCGACTACCTTCGGCGTCAAGCTGGCGCAGGCTTATGCGGAATTCTCCCGCGGCCGCGAGCGGCTGGTGCGGGCGCGGGAAGAAATCGCGACCTGCGCCATCTCCGGCGCGATCGGCACCTTCGCCAATATCGACCCCTATGTCGAAGAGCATGTGGCGAAGAAGCTCGGCCTGAAGCCGGAGCCGGTCTCCACGCAGGTGATCCCGCGCGACCGCCACGCCATGTTCTTCACGACGCTCGGCGTCATCGCTTCCTCTATCGAGCGGTTGGCCACGGAAATCCGCCATCTGCAGCGGACCGAAGTACTGGAGGCGGAAGAATATTTCTCACCCGGCCAGAAGGGTTCTTCGGCGATGCCACACAAGCGCAATCCGGTCTTGAGCGAAAACCTGACCGGCCTTTCGCGCATGGTGCGCGCCTACGCGCTGCCGGCAATGGAGGACGTAGCGCTCTGGCACGAGCGCGACATCTCGCATTCCTCGGTCGAGCGGATGATCGGGCCGGACGCGACGGTGACGCTCGATTTTGCGCTGGTGCGGCTGACCGGCCTCATCGAGAAACTCGTCGTCTATCCCGAAAACATGCTCGCCAACCTGAACAAGTTCCGCGGGCTGGTGCACTCGCAGCGTGTGCTTCTGGCCCTGACGCAGGCGGGCGTCAGCCGCGAGGACGCCTACCGTCTGGTGCAGCGAAACGCCATGAAGGTCTGGCAGGAAGGCAAGGATTTCCTCGAGGAACTGCTGGCCGACAAGGAAGTTCGAGCGGCGCTGTCGGAAGAGGAAATCCGCGACAAGTTCGACCTTGGCTACCACACCAAGCATGTCGATACGATCTTCAGGCGGGTGTTCGGATCAGCGGCATAAAGCAGGTGCGTGGACGGCAATCCCTATACCGGCAAATTTAGCCAAAACCGTAACGCGGAATTGAATCGGAGTTGCGATAATCAAGGCCTTACCGATGGAGGCATCATGTTTCGTAGCTTGACGACCGCCGCCGCGATGGCCTGCACCGCCATGTTCCCAGCATTCGCGCAGGATTTGATGGCCAACCGGCAAATAATGCGCCCAGGCCAGACAAGCACTGTCCAGTCAACTTTCAATTCGACCACCGCGCTGGACGAAACCAGCGATGTCACAGCCCAGCAAATCGGATCGCTGCGTAATTTCTACAAGATCGCGGCCGCTAGTTGTGCCGAGGTCCTCGCAACCGTGGCCGACCAATGCGAAATCTCGCGGATCACGACCTCCGTCAACATAATGGAGAGGGGGACCAGAGGGCGGCACCTGTCCGTCAACGGCACTGTCGTCATGAACGTGGAATTTAAGAAGCCGGGCGGCACAACCAGCCCGTGAGCCTCCCTGGTGGGTGCCTTCAACCCGCCGGCACAACCCTCACCTCCGTTCCCCACGGATCGGAAAGCGTTTTTTCGGTCTTGGCATCCTTCGACACCAGTTCCACCCATGCCAGGCCCGTCCGGTCAGGATCGCGGCGGCCGGCGCCAGCGCTATGCCATGAATTGGCGCCGATATGGTGGTGGTAGCCGCCCGTCGAAAGGAAGACGGCTGCATCGCCGTAATGTGCAACCGCATCGAAGCCGAGCTTTTCACGCCACCAGCGCTCCGCATCCGCCGGGTTGCCGACCCGAAGATGGACATGGCCGACAATGCTGCTTTCCGGCGCTCCTTTCCAGCCGGCATCATTCTTGCCGATTTCACTGACCAGATCCGGGATATCCAGACGCACCGTGCCCATGTCGACCGACGAGCTGTTCCACTTCCACTGCTCATGCGGACGGTCAGCATAGATCTCTATCCCATTTCCTTCCGGATCGGTGAGATAGAGCGCTTCGCTTACAAAATGGTCGGAAGCACCGTCGATCGGTATCTTCTTTTCCATCGCGTAGCGCACCCAGCGTGCGAGATCGGCGCGGGTCGGCAAAAGGAAAGCCGTATGGAACAGGCCGGCGCTCCGTGGATCGTCGGGTTTGGCATTGAGTGACGCCTCGATTTCAAGCAACGGTCGGCCGCCGGCCCCAAGAGTGATACGGCCAGGCGCGCGGGCGATCTCGGCGAGGCCGACGACCTCCTTGTAAAATTTGGCCAGCGCATCCCCATCGCGCGCCGTGAGCGCAACGCGCGAGACGCTGATCGGCGCCGATGCGGCAAAAGGCAAACTGTCCCGAGTCACAACTGCATCTCCTTCGACACCGGTCTACCCGGCTTTCCAGGAAGATCGGTCGGACCGCGTGCGTCGGCAAGTCCCGGGACAGCGAACAGGCCGTTCATCAAAGCCGCCGTGAAGGCGGCGTTGCGCTTGTCGCGCGGCCAGCCTACATGCGCGCCATGAAGGTAAAAGATGCAGAGATATTGTTCGTTTCCGGCTTCAAGGATTCCGGACCGGAGCATTGGATGAGCCGCTGGTGCGAGCGGCTTTCAACGGGTCGGCGTGTCGACCAGGCGGAATGGAACAAGCCCGTCCGCGAGAACTGGGTGCAAACGCTTGCCGAGACGGTGAACAGCGCCGAAAGGCCAGCCGTGATCGTGGCGCATTCGCTCGGCGTCGCAACGGCGGTCCAGGCTCTCGATAAATTCGAGAAGCCTGTCGCCGGCGCGTTTTTCGTGGCTCCGCCCGACGTGGCCAACGCTTCCATCCGGCCGCGCCATCTGCAGACCTTCGGGCCTTACCCGCGCGATCCCCTGCCCTTCCCGTCCGTCACCATCGCCAGCCGCAACGATCCGTTCTGCGCATTCGAGACGGCCGAAGACATCGCCGCAGCATGGGGGTCGCTTTTCATCGATGCCGGCGAAGCGGGCCACATCGACGACGCGGCCGGCTATGGGCCGTGGCCGGAAGGCTCAATGGCCTTCGCGAGTTTCCTGTCGCGTCTGTAGTCGGGCTGGCCGCTTCTCAACGCTCCGTGGAGCCATTGTCCCTCCCATCGCAACACCTATCTTTGATCGTTCAAAGCCGCAATCTTCAGAAGAGCACAGCTGATGTCCGATCTCACCCTGACGCTAATCGGCGGCCCGACCGCGCTTATCGAAATCGGCGGATTCCGGCTCCTGACCGACCCGACCTTCGATCAGCCGGGCGAATACGATCTGCCTCACGTAAAGCTCGTGAAGACGGCAGGACCTGCCGTTGCGCCGGGCCAGATCGGAACGGTCGACGCGGTGCTCCTCAGTCATGACCAGCATTCCGACAATCTCGACAATTCGGGGCGTGTGTTCCTTAAGAGTGCGGAGCGCGTGCTAACGACCAAGGCTGGCGCCTCACGCCTTGGCGGCCACGCGGAAGGGCTTGAACCGTGGGCAAGCGCAAGCCTGACGAAGCCGGATGGCAGCCAGCTTGCCGTCACCGCGACGCCGGCGCGCCACGGACCGGCAGGGATCGAGCCGCTTTCCGGCGACGTCATCGGTTTCGTGCTGGAAGGGATGGCGAAACGAGCGATCTACATCACCGGCGATACCGTCTGGTACGATGGTGTTGCCGAGGTCGCACGGCGGTTCGATGTCGGACTGGTCATGCCGTTTGCCGGTTCGGCGCAGACGCGCGGGCCGTTCCACCTGACCATGGACGTGAACGACGTAATCGAGACCGCCCACGCCTTCCCGGATGCGCTGGTGGTGCCGCTCCATTATGACGGCTGGCAACATTTCCGCCAGAGCGGCGACGACCTCCGGCATTCCTTCGCCACGCTCGGCTTCGGCGAAAGGCTGCGTTTGCTCGCGCCCGGCCGGCCGACCGGGATCGTGCTCGACTGATCAGCCCTCCGCGATATTGGCTTCGGAGACCGCGCCGAGCGCCGTCCACTTGCATATCCTACGGACCATGGCCGGAAGGCCGCGCGGATCAACCTGTTTCCCGCCTGAATTACTTCTTCATCGAAGCGCGCGCCCGGCCGATCAGGTCGTTAGCACCGAGCGCCATGTAGGTGTTCTCGTTGCCGAGCGCGATGAGGCGATACCCCATGTCGGCATAGCGTCCGGAAATAGCCGGGTCTACAGCGAAGATGGCCGTCAGTTTGCCGGCATCAAGCGCCCGTCTGGCGATACGCTCGATCGCCGGCATCATGTCTTCGAGCGAAGTGTCGATCTGATCGCCGTTCGTCCAGGCGATCGAGAAATCGCCGGGACCAACGAAGATGGCGTCGATGCCCGGCACGGCGAGAATATCGTCCACCGCGTCGAGTGCCTGACGCGTCTCGATCATGGCAAAGGAGATCGTATCGGCGTTGGAATTCTTCAGCCATGCCTTGAAGTCAGGCGTCTTCTGGCGCCGCGGCAGGCCGAAGGTCGGCCCCCAGGAACGCTCGCCCAGCGGTGGATATTTCATCGCGGCGGCAAAACGGCGCGCGTCATCCGCCGAGTTGATCATCGGCGCGATGATCGCCTCCGCCCCGAAATCAAGCGCGCGGGACGCCATGTCGAAGCGGCCGACCGGAATGCGCACCACCGCATGCTTTTCCGCATTGAGGATCGGCAGGACGCCGCGCGCGACGCTATCCTCGTGATGTGCGCCATGCTGCATGTCGAGGGTCACCACGTCAAAGCCGGTCCGGGCCACCGTCTCGATCGTTATCGAGTCGGGAATACCGGACCAGGCGGTGAAGAGGGTTTCGCCTGCCCTAAGGCGCGCAGCAAGTGTCATGACAGTATCCATCTGGTTGAATGCCGGTTCATTCAATCAGATGCATGGGCCAGCCGGAAGACCGTGGCCCAACAAAAAGGCCCCGAACGCTCCCGGTTATCCGCGATCAGGAACGCGACGCTTCGATCTGGCTGACAGCCTCGGCCATGAGGTCGACCAGACGGAGTTGCAACTCGCCGTCGGAGAGCGAGATGCCTGCGCCGTCGAGATCGGCCCGGACCTTGCGGATAACATCCTGATCGCCGGCTTCGGCGAGATCGGCGATGACGACGCTCTTTGCATAAGCCTCGGCATCGGCGCCGCTCTTGCCGAGTTTCTCCGCGATCCAGAGTCCGAACAGCTTGTTGCGCCGCGCAGTCGCCTTGAAGCGGAGTTCCTCATCGAACGCGAATTTCCGTTCGAAGCCTTTTTGCCGGTCATCCATGCTGGTCATGATGGTCCCTCCGCGACAGAAACGATTTGTCGCCCCTATATGGGCGTTCATTGCAGAAATCAAAATGGCGCCAACGGGTCAAGATGCCGCAACGGTGCGCGCCTACGCCTTCTTAAATCGGTTGATGGGTCCTATTGCCAATTGAGCCGGAACCGCTATTGCGATAGAGACCGGCATTGAACAGCCACCAACGGCCGCAGCCGCGCCGTCTTCCGCCGGTTTGGCATGCTCGGCCGCAAACCCAGAGAAACGATCCATGAACCGTCGCCGCCGCATCTACGAAGGCAAGGCCAAGGTCCTTTACGAGGGGCCGGAGCCGGGCACGCTCGTCCAGTTCTTCAAGGACGACGCCACCGCCTTCAACAAGAAGAAGCACGAGATCGTGGACGGCAAGGGTGTGCTCAACAACCGCATATCCGAGTACATCTTCAACCATCTTAACCGGATGGGCATCCCGACCCATTTCATCCGCCGCCTCAACATGCGCGAGCAGTTGATCAAGGAAGTCGAGATCATCCCGCTCGAAGTGGTGGTGAGGAACATCGCGGCGGGCTCGCTCGCCAAGCGGCTCGGCATCGAGGAAGGCACGGTGCTGCCGCGCTCGATCATCGAATTCTACTACAAGGCCGATCAGCTTGACGATCCGATGGTGTCGGAAGAGCACATCACCGCCTTCGGCTGGGCTTCGCCGCAGGAGATTGACGACGTGATGGCGCTTGCCATCCGCGTCAACGACTTCCTGTCTGGCCTCTTCCTCGGCGTCGGCATCCAGTTGGTGGATTTCAAGATCGAATGCGGGCGGCTCTATGAAGGCGACATGATGCGTATCGTGGTCGCCGACGAGATTTCGCCGGATTCGTGCCGCCTGTGGGACGTGGTGACGCAGGACAAGCTCGACAAGGACCGATTCCGCCGCGACATGGGCGGACTGGTCGAGGCTTATCAGGAGGTCGCGCGCCGACTCGGCATCATGAACGAGAACGAGCCGCCCCGCCCTGCTGGCCCGGTATTGGTGTCCTCCTCGCCGAACGGTCGCGGCAAGCCGCACTGAGTGTTCAGGCGGTGCGTCCTTCGAGGCTCGCTATGCTCGCACCTCAGGATGAGGGCCGTTTGTGCAATTCAGGCGTGAAATCCAAGGCGCACGCCTGCCTTTCCAGATCGACCGGAATACAGCCTTCCTCATCCTGAGGCGCGAGCATAGCGAGCCTCGAAGGACGCACGAACAATACAGCGAGAACCAGCCAGCCATGATCAAGGCCCGCGTGACCGTCACCCTCAAATCCGGCGTGCTCGACCCGCAGGGAAAGGCGATCGAGCATGCGCTTTCCGGGCTCGGCTTCGCCGGCGTCGATCAGGTGCGGCAGGGTAAGGTTTTCGACCTGGAGCTAGCCGGTTCCGACAGGATCAAGACGGAAGCCGACCTCAAGGCCATGTGCGAAAAGCTGCTCGCCAACACGGTGATCGAGGATTACGCCATAGTGCTTGCCTGAGGCTGCGCAAGGCGGCTAATCGCCGAAGTGTCGGACGCGCCGATATCCGGGCTCCTGAAACGCTTCATGACGCTATATCCACAGCAGTCGGCGTCGCGAGAAAGAGGCGGCGCGAAAAATGTGCCGGCGCACGCGCAATGGGGTTGCCGCCCACGGAGCGGCCCTCTATAAGCCGCCTGCCGAGCGCCCATCGTCTAGCGGTCTAGGACGCCGCCCTTTCACGGCGGAAACACGGGTTCGAGTCCCGTTGGGCGTACCAGCCATCCAATGCTCCTGCGACATTCTTCCGACAGCATCCAAATAAGCCGGACGCGACGATCGAATGACCGCCGCGTCTCAGTGTCCCGGAACAAGTCCGATCAGAAGTAGCGCGTGAAGCGCAGGAAGCCCGAGGCGGTTCCGTCTAGGTGCTCGGCCTTTGTGTAGACGATTTCCGGACGAACCTCGAAGTTCTTGACCGGGGTCCATACGGCCGAGATCTCAGCCGCCCAGGCCGACGTGCCGTTTACGGTGTCGTCGCCGCCGGCAATGTAAGCATCGCCGAAGTACTGACCCGACACGATCAAGCCGAGGTCCGGGGTCGCCTGGTAGATGAGTGAGGCGAGGACGGACCACTCGGGCTGACCGAGATCGACACCAGCCGGATGGGCGGCATTGGTCAGGGTGTAGCCGACGAGCGGGCTGTCCGGACCGTACTCGCTGTCCGAGCCGTTGTAGGTACCGATGACCTTGAGGGCCGATCCGGGCATCGACGGGATGTTGAACAGAGCCGAACCCGACAGCGCCCAGCCGGCATCGCCGCCGACCGCGAGACCTGTGCGATCGTGATCGTAGGCACCCGTCAAAGCAACCGCGCCCCAGGCCGCGCCGTAGCCGATGCGACCGACGACATTCGGCATGTAGTTGAGTTCGTCTTCCGGATCTTCCAGCGCGATCAAGCCATAAAAGCCGGTCTTGTCACCGAACTCGTAACGGATCTGCGCGCGTTGATGATCGCCGTAGTAGAGGCCACCCCAGGAGAAGGAGCCGTCATTCAGCGTCGAGTTGTTGAACTGGTAGAACCACGCGCTCTCGCCATAGCCCGCGGCAAACCCGCCAAGTTGCACCCATGCCTGGTCGATGCCGACAGGGCCGTCACCGAACTTCGACTGCTGGTCCCAGGACGCCTGCAGGCGCATCCAGCCGCGCAGTGTGCCCCACTCGGTCTCCGAACGCGCATCGAAGTTGATGCGAACACGCGAGCCGGTCTGCCAACCCGTGTGGTTCTGGAAAGCATCGTCATTGTAGTAGTAGCCCGGCGTGTCGTTGGCATCCTGACGGCTGGTGGCGCCGACCTGGAACCAGACATAGCCATTGATGGACAGGCAGGTTTCGGTGCCCGGGATATAGAAGAAGCCGGCGCCGTAGGCGTCGCACACCCTCACGTAATCCACGGGTTCCGGTTCAGGGGCCATCACCGCGTCCGCGGCGCGTGCGCCGGAGACAGCGAGGAGGGCCGCTGCGGAGCCGAGGATAAGGCTCTTGATTTTCATTTGTGGTCTCCAATCGAAGTTGGCGGATCAGCACGTCTTATGCTGAAGCCCTGTATTCCCCACCCAAATTCGAGAAAGAGACTCGCTTTCGTGCCCTTCTCCGAACATACCGTTACGCAAAGCGCAAAGAGATTTCCTGTTCAACCCGCCTCGACGGTTCGGCGTCGCTCAGCGGGTTCCTATCGTCAGCTTGTGTTGCAGCGCAGCAACGCTCTCGACCATGGCGCAAATCTCGTGCTCGAATCTTGAGCAGAAAGACAGGATCGGTTCAGCCGACAGGAAGTAAGGCAGGACGCCGTTGATTCGCGAATTCCCGCGCGGGGAGCGTATGCAGCATACGGCGACCACGAAAATCAGGCAGCGCTATTCCGCACCTGATCGCGCACCCGCGCCGGGCGCTCGCCGCGGATGATGTCGCTCACCTCGACATAGGCCATCTCGATCAGATAGGTGAGCATGTCGCAGCGCTCCGCTTCCGCCATGGTGCGCATCTGGCCCAGCATGCTTTGCATGTAATCGAGTGTCTCGGTTCGCCGCTTGTTAAAAGCCATGATCTCCACCCGCCGATGCGGCGGACAGCCTAAGGCAGGGCTCGGCAAAGCCCCGAGAGGAGGGCATCGCCGAAGCTGAGCACCGCATCCATATACTTTTAGTTGTATTCTACCTATAATCTCAACCTACCATCTATTGCTAGGATTGCAATCCTATTTTCGTCAACCACAGGTTGGTGCAAGGCTGCCTGCCGCGCTCGAATTGCATGTCGCCTCTTGACCGGACGGCAAAGCGCGGCCATGTGCAGGGCGGATTTTCAACCGCTTGCGCCGCTGGTTTTCTTATATCCGCGGCGAGAAACCTGACAACTCATGGACGTCGTCGTCGTCGAATCGCCCGCCAAGGCGAAAACGATCAACAAATATCTCGGTCGGGACTATAAGGTCCTGGCGTCCTTCGGCCATGTGCGCGATCTGCCGGCGAAGGATGGCTCGGTGCGCCCGGACGAGGATTTCGCCATGTCCTGGGCGGTGGACGGCAAGGCATCCAAGCGGCTGGCCGACATCGTCAAGGCGTTGAAGGATGCGGACGGGCTGATCCTCGCTACCGACCCGGATCGTGAGGGCGAGGCCATATCCTGGCATGTGCTCGAAGTGCTGCGGCAGAAACGCGCCTTGAAGGACAAGCCGGTCAGGCGCGTCGTCTTCAACGCCATCACCAAGAATTCCGTGCTCGACGCAATGGCGCACCCGCGCGACATCGATGCGCCACTTGTCGACGCCTATCTGGCGCGTCGCGCGCTCGATTACCTCGTCGGCTTCACTCTCTCGCCGGTCCTGTGGCGCAAGCTGCCGGGCGCGCGCTCGGCGGGCCGTGTGCAATCCGTGGCGCTGCGCCTCGTCTGCGACCGCGAGGCCGAGATCGAGCGTTTCGTCCGCGAGGACTACTGGCAGATCGCCGCCATGCTTGCCACGCCGCGCAGCCAGGAATTCGAGGCCCGGCTTACCGTCTATGACGGCAAGAAGCTGCAAAAGCTCGACATAAAGTCTTCCGAGCAAGCCTCTGAAATCAAGACGATGCTCGACGGCGCGACTTTCAAGGCGACCTCCGTCGAGGCTAAACCCACCAAGCGCAACCCGGGCCCGCCCTTCACCACCTCGACGCTGCAGCAGGCAGCATCGTCCCGTCTCGGCTTCTCGGCGAACCGCACGATGCAGATCGCCCAGAGGCTCTATGAGGGCGTCGATCTGGGCGGTGAGACGGCCGGTCTCATCACCTATATGCGTACCGACGGCGTGCAGATGGCGCCGGAGGCGATCAGCGCCGCGCGCAGCGTGATCGGCAAGGAATTCGGCGAGAAATATCTGCCGGAAAAGCCGCGCTACTATTCCGCGAAGGCGAAGAACGCGCAGGAAGCGCACGAGGCGATCCGCCCGACCGACTTTTCGCGCACGCCGGCTTCCGTCAGGCAGTATCTCGATGCCGACCAGGCGCGGCTCTATGACATCGTCTGGAAGCGCGCCATCGCCAGCCAGATGCAGCCGGCCGACATCGAACGCACGACCGTCGAGATCGAAGCCCGTAACGGCGCCAGGGTAGCCGGGCTGCGCGCGGTCGGTTCGGTCACGCGCTTCGATGGCTTTCTCGCTGCCTACGCTGACCAGCGCGAGGAGGATACGGAGGACGAGGAGAACCGGCGGCTGCCGGAAATCCGGGCGGACGAGGCGCTCAATCGCCGCTCCGTCACCGCGACCGCGCACACCACCGAGCCGCCGCCGCGCTATTCGGAAGCCTCGCTCATCCGCAAGATGGAGGAACTCGGTATCGGCCGGCCTTCCACCTACGCCTCGACGCTGAAGACGCTGGAGGATCGCGGTTATGTCACGATCGAGAAGCGTCGGCTGATGCCCGAGGCGAAGGGCCGGCTGGTGACGGCGTTCCTCGAAAACTTCTTCGAGCGCTACGTCGAATATGATTTCACTGCCTCGCTGGAGGAGCAGCTTGACGAGATCTCCGACGGCAAGCTCGAATGGAAGGACGTGCTGCGCGATTTCTGGAAGCAATTTTCCGCTTCGGTCGACGATATCAAGGAATTGCGCGTCTCCGACGTGCTGGACGCGCTGAACGAGGCGCTGGCCCCGCTGGTCTTCCCGGCCAAGGAAGACGGCTCCGACCCGCGCGCCTGCCCGAAATGCGGCAACGGCCAATTATCACTGAAGCTCGGCCGCTATGGCGCCTTCGTCGGCTGCTCGAACTATCCCGAATGCGGCTATACGCGCCAGCTCGGCGTCGAGGCGAACGGCAATGGCGCGGACGCCGTGAATGGCGACGAGCCCCGCGCGCTCGGCACCGATCCCTATACCGGCGAGGAGATCACGCTCCGTTCCGGTCGCTTCGGCCCCTATGTGCAGCGCGGCGACGGCAAGGAGGCCAAGCGCGCCAGCCTGCCGAAGGGCTGGTCGGTCGAGACGATCGACCATGAGAAGGCCCTGGCACTGCTCTCGCTGCCGCGCGATGTCGGCAAGCATCCGGAAACCGGCAAGATGATCTCCGCCGGCATCGGACGCTATGGGCCGTTCGTTCTGCACGACGGCACCTACGCCAATCTGGACTCGGTCGAGGATGTGTTCTCCATCGGGCTCAACCGGGCGGTTTCGCTGATCGCGGAAAAGAAGGCCAAGGGACCGGGCGGACGCGCGACGCCGGCGGCGCTGAAAGACCTCGGCGACCACCCGGACGGCGGCGGCAAGATCACCGTGCGCGACGGCCGTTACGGGCCCTACGTCAACTGGGGCAAGGTCAACGCCACCCTGCCGAAAGGCAAGGAGCCGATGTCGGTGACGGTCGAGGAAGCGCTGGAACTGATCGCGGCGAAGGCCGGCAAGACCGGCGGCGGCAAGAAGAAGCCGGCACGGAAGAAGAAGAGCTGAGGAAGATTTGGCGCGCAGGATCACCGGCGGCGGGAAAAGCGGCGCGGGACGCCCGGCGGGGCCGGCAGCGGTAAAGAACAAGGCTGCCTATCGCCCTACCCGCGAGGAACTTGTCCGGTTCATCGCCGACAATCCGGACCGCTCCGGCCGCCGCGACATCGCCAAGGCCTTCGGTCTGAAGAACGACGACCGCATCTGGCTGAAGGACACGCTCCGGGAACTCGAGGATGAGGGCCTGCTAGAAAGCCGTCGCAAGCGTCTTTCCACGCCAGGCTCCCTGCCGAGCATGGCGCTCCTCGATATCTTCTCCCGCGATCCCGACGGCGCATTGTTGGCGCGCCCGGCCGAAACCGAAGGACAGCAGAACCTCGCGCCGACAGTAGTCGCGCTACGCACGCCGCGCGGCGCGAAAACGCCGGTCGCCGGCGTCGGCGACCGCGTGCTTGCCCGTATCTTTCCCTCCCGCGAGAAGGACGGCCCCGCCTATACCGCACGGGTGGTCAGGCTCATCGACAAGCGCCGTGACGCGGTTCTTGGCGTCCTGCGCGAGATAGCGGACAGCGGCTTCCGCATCGAGCCGGTCGAGCGGCGGCAGGCGGAACTTATCGTCGACAGGGAATATCTGAACGGCGCAAAGGCGGGCGATCTCGTCGAGGTCGAGCCTTCATCCTCCGGTCGCTACGGCCTGAAACGCGGCAAAGTGATCACCGTTCTCGGATCGCTGGCCAGTGAGAAGGCGGTCTCGATGATCGCAATCCACGCACATGGCATCCCGCATATCTTCCCGCCGGAGGTCCTGGCCGAGGCGGAAGCCGCGAAGCCTGCCACGATGAAAGGCCGCGAGGACTGGCGGAGCGTACCGCTAGTCACTATCGACCCTTCAGACGCTAAGGATCATGACGACGCGGTCTTCGCCGAACCCGATCCGGACGAGAAGAACCCCGGCGGCGTCATCGCCACGGTCGCCATCGCCGATGTCGCCTCCTATGTGCGTGCCGGCAGCGTGCTGGATCAGGAAGCGCTGAAGCGCGGCAATTCGGTCTATTTTCCGGACCGGGTCGTGCCAATGCTGCCCGAGCGCATCTCCAACGACCTCTGCTCGCTGCGTGAGAACGAGGACCGCCCTGCCCTTGCCGTCCGGATGATTTTCTCGGCCGACGGCCGCAAGCTCAGGCACTCTTTCCACCGCGTCATGATGCGCTCACACGCGAAGCTCGCCTATAGCCAGGCGCAGGCCGCGATCGACGATGCGCCGGACGAGAAGACGAAGCCGATCCTCGACACTATCCTCCGGCCTCTTTGGGACGCCTACAAGGTGTTACACCGGGGCCGCCTCGCCCGCCAGCCGCTCGAACTCGACTTGCCGGAGCGCAAGATCCTGCTCACAGCCGACGGCACCGTCGACCGCGTAGTGGTGCCGGAGCGGCTCGATGCGCACAAGCTGATCGAGGAGTTCATGATCCAGGCCAATGTCGCTGCGGCGGAGACGCTGGAGGCGAAGCGGCAGGCGCTGGTCTACCGCATCCACGACCAGCCCTCGCTCGCCAAGCAGGAGGGATTGCGTGAATTCCTGCAGTCGATCGGCATTTCGCTCGCGCGCGGCGCCCAGTTGCGGCCCGGACAGTTCAACAACATCCTCGAACGGGTTGCCGGCGCCGACAACGAGGCGCTGGTCAATGAGGTGGTACTGCGCTCGCAGAGCCAGGCGGAATATTCGCCCGACAATATCGGACATTTCGGCCTCAACCTTCGGCGCTACGCGCATTTCACCTCGCCCATCCGCCGGTACGCGGATCTGATCGTGCACCGCGCGCTGATCGCCGCGCTCGGCCTCGGCAATGACGGATTGACACCGGACGAGGAAGCTCGGCTCGAGGAGATTTCCGCGCTCATTTCGGCTTCCGAGCGTCGGGCGATGGCCGCCGAGCGCGACACGGTCGACCGCCTGGTCGCCGGCTATCTCGCCGGACGCCAGGGCGACAATTTCGACGCCCGCATTTCCGGTGTGACGAAAGCCGGGCTCTTCGTGCGCCTGCCTCAATTTGGCGCAGACGGCTTCATCCCCATTTCAACGCTCGGCGACGACTATTATATCTTCGACGAGGCTTCCCACATGCTTCGAGGGCAGCGCACCGGCAGGGGTTATCGCCTTGCCGATGCCGTCGAGGTGAGGCTGGTGGAAGTCGCGCCGCTCGCCGGGGCGATGCGGTTCGAGATGCTGAGCGAGCCCCGGCCGCTAGAAGGATCCGGCCGGTCCTTCCACAAGGCGAAGCGGCGCGAGCGGAACAAAAGCCCGACGCGGCGCGCCGGCAGGCGGAGATGACGATGCAAGAACAGGTTTTCGGCGGGGAACTGCAATCTGGCAGGCCGGCACGTCCGCTTTGGGACGCGATGCTGCGCGGATTCCTCGGCCGCTGCCCGAGTTGCGGCGAAGGCCGGCTTTTCCGATCCTTCGTCAAGACGGTCGACCGTTGCGAACATTGCGGCGAGGAAATCCATCACCACCGGGCCGACGATTTCCCGGCCTATCTCGTGGTGGTGATCGTCGGGCATATCACGCTGGGCGGCTTCCTCGCGGTCGAAGTGATGGCCGAATTGCCGATGTGGGTGCATATGGTCATCTGGATACCGCTGACCATCGCGCTGGCGCTTGCACTGCTCAGGCCCATAAAAGGGGCTATCGTTGGCCTGCAATGGGCGCTTTACATGCACGGCTTTGGTGGCGAGGATGACATCATAGAGTCACATCCCGAGTTGTAACTTCTCGGGTCTGAGAGGTTCACCATGGACGGGATGACGCGCACCGAGGTCGACAACGCCGAATCGAAGGATTTCGCCCTCGGCAAGGGGCCGCTCCGCCCGCGTGACGCCGCGACGCTCATCCTCCTCGACAAATCGAGTGCCGGTGTGAAGGTGCTGATGGGCCGACGCCACCGCAGCCATGCTTTCATGCCGGGGAAATTCGTCTTCCCGGGCGGCCGCACCGACCCCGCCGACAGCCGCATCGCGGCCGCGAACGAACTTCACGCTGGCGAGGTCATGAAGCTTACCGGGTCGTTGCGCCCGGTTTCAGCCGTACGGGCTCGCGCCATTGCCATGTCGGCCATCCGCGAGACCTACGAGGAGGCCGGCCTGCTGATCGGCACGCATGGAACCTTTGCGACCAGAGCATCCGGCTGGCAGGGCTTCGTTGAACACAACGTGCAGCCTTCGCTGGAACGGCTTCGTCTGGTAGCGCGCGCCATCACTCCGCCCGGCCGCGTGCGCCGCTTCGACACGCGCTTCCTTGCGGCGTGGCGGAGCGATGTCGCGGTGGCGCTTCCGGACGGCGGCCCCACGAACGAACTGGAAGAACTCGTCTGGCTGCCGCTCGGCGAAGCGAAGGAAGGCGATATTCCAAACATCACGCGCACCATACTGGGCGAATTGGAAACCCGGCTCGCAGCCGATCCGGACTTGCGGCCCGGCGGCACCGTTCCCTTCTATCGGATGCTGCACAACCGCTTCCAGCGCGAACTTCTCTGACCTTTCAGCGCTGCGGGGACAGCCGCGATGACGGAGACGGCAGCGGCGCACGGTGACTCGGCGATCAGGTGGCTGGCGGTGTCGGCGGCGATTGCTTCGATCAGCGCAGTCGGCATCGCGATCGGGCTTGGCATGCCGCTTCTCAGCGTCATTCTGGAAAATCGGGGCTATTCCGCCACGGTGATCGGCGCCAACACGGCAGTTGCCGGCCTTGCGTCCATTGCCGCCGCTCCCATCACGACGCCGCTTGCCACACGCTTCGGCGTGGTCCCGACCATGCTCGTCATGATCGTGGCGGGTGCGTTCGCCTTCATCGGCTTCTATTTCGCTCCGGCCTTCTGGATGTGGTTTCCGCTGCGCGCCATTCTGCACACAGCGCTGACCGTGCTTTTCATTCTCTCGGAATTCTGGATCAACACGTCGGCTCCGCCGCACCGGCGCGGACTGGTGCTCGGCGTCTATGCGACCGTGCTTTCGCTCGGCTTCGCCTTCGGACCATGGTTGTTCGCGCGCGTCGGCAGCGACGGCTTCCTGCCCTTCGGCATCGCCTTTGCGCTGGTGATCGCGGCGGCTCTCCCCGTCCTTGCCGCCTGGCGCCAAAGCCCGGCAATGCACGGTGAAGGGCACGGCCAGGGCTTCTGGCGTTATCTTTTGCTGGTACCCACGGCGACCGCGGCCGTGCTCGTCTTCGGAGCGGTGGAGACGGGGGGCTTCGCCCTCTTCCCGGTCTACGGCAGCCGTATCGGTTATTCGGAGGCGGATGCGGCGCTGCTCCTCACAGTGGTCGGGCTCGGCAACGTTATCCTGCAGATCCCGCTCGGGCTCGTCAGCGACCGCATCCACGACCGCAGGCTGCTACTCGCCGGTTGCGCGGTGATCGGCCTCGCCGGCATGATTGTGCTTCCCTTCATCTCGGCGAATTGGATGGCAACCGCGGCAATGCTGTTCGTATGGGGCGGCGTCGTGGCCGGCCTCTACACGATCGGGCTTGCCCATCTCGGCTCGAAATTGTCCGGCCGCGATCTCGCCTCGGCGAATGCCGCTTTCGTATTCTGCTATGGTCTCGGCATGCTTGCCGGACCACAGGCGATCGGCATCGGCATGGATCGGCTCGGACCGAACGGCTTCGCCATCACGCTGGCGGTTTTCTTCGCGCTCTACATCGTCCTTGTCGGCTCCAGAATATCGGCGGCCCCCGTTCGGCGGTGACTTCCACTCTTGACTTTACAGCGACACCGTTTATGTGTCCGGCCTGATTTCCGTGGTGGGCAACAGCCCTGCCGATGCGGCGCATCTCTCCAATCGACGGACCAACAACATGGCGAAAGCTGCAAACATCAAGATCAAGCTGCTCTCTTCCGCGGACACGGGTTATTTCTACGTGACCAGCAAGAACAGCCGCACCAAGACCGAAAAGATGGTGATGAAGAAATACGACCCGATCGCGCGCAAGCACGTCGAGTTCAAGGAAACCAAGATCAAGTAATCCGGTTTTGACGCCGAATGCTGGAACGCCGCCCATCGGGCGGCGTTTTCGTTTGAGGCCGTAAACGGGGCTTCCAGCGCTTCGCTTCCGCGTCCCCTACCCTGCAGGCTCTGGAAATGGCGGGCTGTCTGCTACCGTTCGTTCTGCTGATCGTCGGCGGATTTGTCGGGTCCGTGTTCGGCGGTCACACCGGCGCCTACCTTGGGGCCGCATCCGGCCTGTTTGTGGGCGTCGTGGCGATGGCGGCATTGATCGGGATAATTGCGCTGGCGAAGCAGAGATAACCGCCTCGCCAGTTTGTCATGCCTCGCTCGACAGAGACGACACGCCCCGACGAACGAGGCGCGCCTTACGCTGCGTTCGATGCCTGCCGACGGAAATTGCCGCGGCGTTTGCGGTTGCGGAAGGGCTTCTTCGCCGCCGGCTTGTCCATGAGTTGCCTCGGCAAAGCGTGGCGGTTCTCGCCACCGCTCTCCTCATGCGGCCGGCCTGCCGGCTTTCCATGAGGCCCCTTGCGGCCCGGCTTATGGGCCGGACGCGACCGGTTCGGCCGATGATCCTGCTCGCGTTGGCCGGCACCCTCTGCCCTTGCCGGCTTCTCGCGCGGCTGCGGCGCCGGGTCGGGCTGGTCGAGATGCGATGCCGTGACCGGCAGGCGCATGCGGATGATCCGCTCGACCTGCCTGAGTTTGGAGGTTTCCGCCGGGTCGCACAGCGAGATCGCGATGCCGTCGGCGCCGTTGCGGCCGGTGCGGCCGATGCGGTGCACATAGCTCTCCGCCTCGTCCGGCAGATCGTAATTCACCACATGCGTGATGCCCGGCACGTCGATGCCGCGCGCGGCGATGTCGGTCGCGACAAGGATGCGCACGGAGCCGTCACGAAAGCCGTTCAGCGCCCGCTGGCGGGCATTCTGCGACTTGTTGCCGTGGATGACGGCGGCAGAAAACCCGTCCCGCTCCAGATTGCGTGTCACTATGTCGGCGCCATGCTTGGTCCGCGCGAAGATGAGAACGGGCCCCATGGCCTGGTCGGCGAGCATGCCGGCGAGGATACCGCGCTTCTGACGCGTACGCGCCATGACGACGCTCTGGGCGATCTCGCTGGCGGTGGTGCTCTGCGGCGCGGCCTCGACGCGGACGGGGTCCTTCAGAAGGCTGCCGGCCAGGGCCTCGATCTCCGCCGGCATGGTGGCGGAAAAGAGCGAGGTCTGGCGATCCCTGTGCGTCGCCTTCACCAGTCGCTTCACGTCCGGAAGGAAGCCCATATCGAGCATCCTGTCGGCCTCGTCGAGCACCAGGAAGCGCGTCTCGGCAAGGCTGACGTCTTTCTCGCGTACGAGATCGACCAGCCGGCCGGGTGTCGCCACCAGCACGTCGACGCCCATATGCAAGCGCTTTACCTGGCCGCCGCGCGAGACGCCGCCGAGCACCAGCGCGGTCGACAGATGCAGGCCCTTCGCCAGATCACGGAAGACCTCCTCGATCTGCACGGCAAGCTCACGGGTCGGCGCGAGGATCAACGCGCGCGCCGTGCGCGGCAGCCGCCTTGTGCCGAGCGCCACGATTTTCGACAGGATCGGCAGCGCGAAGGCGGCCGTCTTGCCCGAACCGGTCTGGGCAAGGCCGAGCACGTCACGGCCGGCGAGATAGGGGGGAATGGCGAGCGTCTGGATCGGCTTCGGGTGTTCGAAGCCGACGCGGGTGGCCGCGGCAAGCAGCGTGCCGCTTATGCCGAGCTGGGCAAAGCCAGAGATTTCGGTAGTGGAATTCGTATTCGTGTTCTCGTTCAAAATAATCTTCTTTCGGCGGCGTTTCCGCCGCATGCATGAAGCGCCGCGGGGCGCAACCCGCGCGCAAAACTGTTTGATGAAACGACAAGGCGGCGGGCACATTCGCCCACGCGGCTGCGCTGTCGTGCCCACGAATCTCGTGGGGCTCTTTCGCCACTCGCCGTCAATCGGAAAGGGAGAAAACAGACGCAACCAAGTCCCAAGGAAGGGGAAAGCCGGAAGCCGGCCCAAGCGCCCATGGCGGGGCATATGGGGCTATTCGCTGGAAAGTGCAACCGGAATTATTGTGCAATGCAAAAAAAACACGCCGTGTCGAAATGGTGGACCGAGACCCATTCCTGCCTATTTCCATGTTATCCATGGAGGACAATATGGGTAACTATTCAAAGCTCATCGGCTCCATCGTCGGCGGCGTGATCGGCTGGGTCGGATCGAAATACGCGCTGCCGCCGAGCCTGACATCACCCGAAATCCAAGCCGCCGCGACGCTCATATTGAGCGCCGTCGCGACCTATCTGTTCCCCGCGAATATGGCCAGCGCACCGGATACCGATACGTCAATCCCTCCCGAGCCCAAGCCCGACAAGCAGGCCCAGTGATCGGCTAGGCCCTGGCTAGGGCCTCGGCCAGTTCCCGCAGCTTTACAACCGTGTTCCAGTTCCTCGCGGTGGCGGTCACGCCGATCACCTTGTCGGTTCTGGTCGCAAGTTTCGAAGTGCCGAATCCGTCCGGCAAATGGAGGTAGAGAACCTTACCGACCAATTTGAACCGCTCGCGCCCGATTGCCAGTTCTTCCAGTTTTGCGATCCTATCGCTGGCCGGCACGCTTTCGAGAGCAAAGGCGTGCAATGTCTTGCCTTCCTTCTCGCCCTCCGGAAAGGGGTTGTTGCGGATCAGCTTTCGCCATTCGGCCAGGGAAAGGGCCAGGATTGGCTTGTCAAAGCCGAACTCCCTTTTGCAGATATCGGCGACGGCCTTCAGCATCTCCCCGCGTGGCATACCGGTTCTCAGATAGGCGTTGCCGCTGTTGATATAGGTGCCCGCGTTCTCGAAGCCGGCCTCAGCCAGCTTTTCCCGCAGCTTCGCGGTCGGGAGTTGCGTCGCACCGCCGACGCCGCGAAACAGGATAATGTAGACCGTCGCACCGCTCATATGACGAGCCCCGCGATCGTCTCGTTGTCGGTGATGTCCTGATAGGCCCAGCCAGCCTCCTCGAAGCGGCGGGCAAGGATGGCGAAATTCTTCCGGTCCTTCGTCTCGATGCCGATCAGGACCGAGCCGAAATTGCGTGCCGATTTCTTGAGATACTCGAAGCGTGCGATGTCGTCGTCCGGGCCCAGAAGCTCGAGAAAATCTCGCAATGCGCCCGGCCGTTGGGGAAAGCGGAAGACGAAATACTTCTTCAATCCCTCGAAGCGCAGCGCCCGCTCCTTCACGTCGGGCAGGCGCTCGAAGTCGAAATTGCCGCCAGAGACCACGAGCAGGATGCGCTTGCCGCGAATATCCTTTCTCGGCAGATCCTTGAGCGCATCGATCGCTAGCGCCCCCGCCGGCTCCAGCACGACGCCCTCGATATTCAGCATCTCGATCATGGTGGCGCAGAGGCGGTTTTCCGGAATGAGCTTCACCGCGTCGGCCGGAAAATCCTTCAGACGACGGAAATTCTCGCGGCCGATCTCGCCGACCGCCGCGCCGTCGACGAAATTGTCGACGCTTTCGAGTCGCATGCGCTTTCCGGCGGCGAGACTTTCGTGGAGGCTCGGCGCCCCGGCCGGCTCGGCAAAGAGGAAACCGGGCGTCCAGCCGATATCTGCCAGATAGCCCGTCACCCCGGCGGCCAACCCGCCGCCGCCGACGGGCAGCACCACAAGATCGGGATTGGCCGGTATCTGCTTGGCGAGTTCGCAGGCAACCGTCGCCTGCCCCTCGATGATGTCGCGGTGGTCAAAGGGCGGCACCATCAGCCCACCTGTTTCGGCCGCAAAGGCGCGCGCGGCGGCATAACACTCGTCGAAGAAGTCACCGGTCAGCCTGATCTCGACCTGATCGCCGCCGAACATCCTTGTCTTGTCGATCTTCTGCTGCGGTGTCGTCACCGGCATGAAGACGACGCCTTTCTTGCCGAAATGCCGGCAGACGAAGGCAAAACCCTGGGCGTGGTTGCCCGCCGAAGCGCAGACAAAGAGACCAGCGCCCTCGCCTTCCGCCAGCGCCTTGCGGAAGAAATTGAAGGCGCCGCGAATCTTGTATGAACGTACTGGCGACAAATCCTCGCGCTTC
This sequence comes from Mesorhizobium koreense, assembly GCF_031656215.1. Taxonomy (NCBI): domain Bacteria; kingdom Pseudomonadati; phylum Pseudomonadota; class Alphaproteobacteria; order Hyphomicrobiales; family Phyllobacteriaceae; genus Mesorhizobium; species Mesorhizobium koreense. The sequence continues at coordinate 3,398,383 of NZ_CP134228.1, forward strand.
AGGAAAACATGCGCGCCGGTCTTGCGTGAGAGATAGGCGCTTTGCTGAAGCGGTGTCTCCGGGAAGAGCGCCCGCATGGCCTCGGCCGCCTGTTCGACGCGATGTGTAAATCCTGTCATGCGAAGCCGACGCCCCTCACACAAAAAGATCGACCTTCTCGAATTTCGTCACGTCGATGATACCGACATCGGAAATACGCAGTTCGGGAATGACCACCAGCGCCAGGAGCGAATGCTGCATATAGGCGTTGTTGAGCGTACAGCCCATCCGCCGCATCGCCTCGGTCAGCCTGGCCGCTTTTTCGGCGACGATTTCGGCACGTTCATCCGACATCAGGCCGGCGATTGGCATCTCGACCAGCGCGATCTGCCTGCCCTTCGAGACCATGACCACGCCGCCGCCCTTCTCGGCGAGGATGTTTGCCGCCATTGCCATATCGGCCTTGTTCGTGCCAACGACGATCATGTGGTGCGAATCGTGCGCCACCGTCGAAGCCATGGCGCAATCTTCCGAATAACCGAAGCCGGAGACGAAGCCGTTGGTGATGCCGCCGGTGCCGCGATGGCGTTCCACGACCGCGATCTGGCAGACATCAGCCGCACGGTCCATGGCGACGTGCCCGACCTCGACCGGCAGATCGGCTTCCAGCGCCCGCGTCGGCGCCTGGTTCTCGATGACGCCGATGACCCTCGCCCTGACCTCGTTCGCCCCCTCCGGCGCGGCGATGTCAAAATCGGCCACTTCCAGCTTCTTGCCGAGCCGAACGGTGTTCTTGGCCGCCGCCGGATAGGCATAGGCGGGAATGTCGGCTTCCAGCTTCCCATTCGACGCCAGCCGCACGCCGCGCCCATAGACCTCGTCCACCGCCATCTTCGGCAGGTCGGAGACGATCAGGAAATCCGCCAGCCTTCCGGGCGCGATCGAGCCCAACTCGCGCTCCAGCCTGAAATGCTGGGCGGCGTTGAGTGTTGCCATCTGGATCGCCGTGACCGGCTTCAGCCCCTGCTCGATGGCGTGGCGCACCACGCGGTCCATATGCCCGTCATGAACCAGCGTGCCGGAATGGCTGTCGTCGGTGCAGAGGATGAAATTCCGCGGATCGAGACCGCGCTCGGTCACGGCCTTGATCTGCTCGGCAACGTCGTACCAGGCGGAGCCTAGCCTCAGCATCGCCTTCATGCCCTGACGCACGCGGGCGACGGCGTCTTCGGCGCGCGTCCCCTCGTGATCGTCCTCCGGACCGCCGGCAACATAGCCATGGAACGGCAGGCCGAGGTCCGGTGAGGCATAGTGGCCGCCAACCGTACGCCCTGCCTTCACCGTCGCTGCGATCTCGCCGACCATCGTCGGATCGTTCGCCGCGACGCCGGGAAAATTCATCACCTCGCCAAGCCCGATGATGTTTTCCCATGTCATCGCCTCGGCCACGTCATCAGGCCCGAGCACGGCGCCGCCATGCTCCAGTCCCGGCGCGGACGGCACGCAGGACGGCATCTGGACGTAGACGTTGGTCGGCATGGCAAGCGCCTCGTCATGCATCAGGCGCACGCCCTCCAGCCCAAGCACATTGGCGATCTCGTGCGGATCGACGAACATCGAGGTCGTGCCGTGCGGGATGACGGCGCGGCAGAACTCCGTCACCGTCACCATGCCGGACTCGACATGCATATGCGCATCGCAGAGGCCCGGCACGAGATAGCGCCCGCCGGCGTCGACCACGCGTGTATTCTCCCCGATCGCGTGCGAGGCATCGGGGCCGCAATAGGCAAAACGGCCTTCCACAATGGCGAGGTCCGTCGCCGGGACGATCTCGCCGGAATGGACATTCACCCAGCGCCCGTTGCGCACGACGATGTCGGCTTTCCTCCGCCCCATGGCGACATCGACCAGGGTGGGCGCTACTTCCGTCCATGGTTTCGGGCGCATGCTGGCAGGCTTCGCGTTCATCGATCCGTCCCTTCGCCGTCTGTAGAGCCGGCATCGCTACTCCATAGCCGCAAATCGCCTTCGCGAACAATGCTCCCCCTACCCCAGACTCCCCCAAGGGCTCCGCGCCGAGCCAGTCCTGCGCAAGCTCCGAAGACCATCTTGCCGCCGACAGTTCTTATGGCCGGCGTCCTGTCGGGCCGCATCGCGCGGAGTCCAAAATGGAAATCAGCAAATACGATCTCGCCCTGCCTGAGACGATCGGGCTTGCGCGCCTGTTCGCCATCGGCTTCGGCGGCGGTGACTATGGCACCATTATAACGGAACTGCTCGCCCGCCTCGAACGGGACCAGGAGGATGCCGCCGCACTCTTCGATCTCGCTACGATCCTGATGCTGAACGGAAAACGGCAGGAGGGACTTGACTGCCAGCAGGATGCGCTTCGCATCAGCCGGCTGTTTCGCCAGTCCGCAACCGGAACCGCGGAGCCGCCACTAAAGCTATTGATGCTCGCCGTCCCGGGAGACTTCATGGCCAACACGCCGGTCCAGTTCCTGCTCGAAGGCGCGGGCGTCACGCTCGACACGCTCTATCTGTCGCCGGATGGGAACCTGCCCGAACTCGTTCCGCCTCACGACATATTGCTGGTCGGGATCGGCGAATCCGACGAAAGCAAGCCGATCCTCGCGTCGTTGCAGCCAGCGCTCGACCGTTGGCCGAGACCGGTCCTGAATCGGCCGGCAGACGTGCTCAAGCTGACGCGCGAGAAACTGGCGACGACGTTGTCCCCCGGACGCGGGCTCGACGTGCCGGTGACGATTCGCGTCGATCGGGCAATGCTGGACAATCTGGCCAACGAAAAGGCCGGACCCGTCGATCTCCTGGGCGAAGGCGCCTACCCGATCATCGCCCGGCCGGTCGGCTCCCACGCCGGCCACGGGTTGAGCAAGCTCGATACGCCCGCCGCCGTCGGCGCCTATCTCAGAACGCAACAAGGCGAAGATTTCTCCATCTCGCGCTTCGTCGACTATCGCGATGCCGACGGCCTTTTCCGCAAGTTCCGAATCGTGCTGATCGACGGCCGGCCCTTTCTTGCGCATGTCGCAATCGGGCGGCACTGGATGCTGCACTACCTGAATGCCGGCATGGCGGAAAGCGCTGCCAAACGCGCCGAGGAAGCCGCGCTGATGGCGGCATTCAGCGTAGGCTTCGCCGCAAGGCACCGGGAGGCACTCGCCGACATCGCCGCACTTGCTGGTCTCGAGTATTTCGCCGTCGATTGCGCCGAGACGCGGGAAGGAAAACTTCTGATCTTCGAGACGGACACCGCCATGATCGTGCACGACATGGACCCGCCCGACCTCTATCCCTACAAGCATCCGCAGATGACGAGGATATTCAAGGCGTTCCGGAAAATGCTCCGCGCCCGCATCCACCAAGCGCATGCGCGCAATACCCTGATCGCGGCATCGAGCTTGCGGAAGATGACAGGGCGAAAGCCGCTACCGGGTTAGCGCGTAACGCTAACAGGGGTTGAAGCGGGCCGCGACAAATGCCAAATCTTGGGCTGTTCGCTCCCTTTCCTTCCGGTATCCATGGTCACCTATCTCGACGCCGACACGGCCCCGCTGAAAAATACCGGCCAGATCCGCCTCTACGACGGAGCCGGTTTTGAGGGCATGCGCAAAGCCTGCGATCTGACGGCGCGGTGCCTGGACGAACTTGCCGGCATCGTCGCTCCGGGTGTGCCGACCGAGAGGATCGACCGCTTCGTCTTCGAATATGGCATGGACCACGGCGCGCTCCCCGCGACGCTTAATTATCGTGGCTACACCAAATCGGTCTGCACCTCGATCAATCACGTCGTCTGCCATGGCATCCCGGATGCAAAGCCGCTGCGCGAGGGCGACATCGTCAACATCGACGTCACCTACATCCTCGATGGCTGGCATGGCGATTCGAGCCGCATGTATCCCGTCGGCCAGATCAAGCGGGCTGCGGAACGACTTCTCGAAGTGACGCATGAATGCCTGATGCTCGGTATTGCCGCTGTCCGCCCCGGTGCGCGCACCGGCGCGATCGGCGCGGCCATCCAGGCCTATGCCGAAGGCGAACGCTGTTCGGTGGTGCGCGATTTCTGCGGCCACGGCGTCGGCCGCCTTTTCCACGACGCACCGAACATCCTGCACTATGGCAGTCCCAACGAGGGGGTGGAGATGCGCGAAGGCATGATCTTCACGATCGAGCCGATGATCAATCTCGGCCGTCCGCATGTGAAGGTGCTGTCCGACGGCTGGACCGCTGTGACGCGCGACCGTTCGCTCTCGGCGCAATATGAGCACACGGTGGGCGTGACGAAAGACGGGTGCGAAATCTTCACGCTTTCGCCGGCGGGCCTCGACCGGCCCGGCCTCGGCAACTAAGGCGTGTCGCGATCTTTCAGATTCTCTCCATACGCTTTAGATTCTTGATTTTACGCATGTCTTTATCCCGAAACCGGTTCCCACTTTCGGGAGACATGCTTTAAGCTCACCACTGCCGGCATGGGTTCGCCGGCGGGGGTGCGGCGACGGATCATGACTTCCGAAGAGGACGAACGCGGATTTTTCGGCGAAGCGCAGTTGCGGCCGACAGAGCCGACGCGAACCGAAAAGCCGCATTATCACGGACATCGCGAAAGGCTGCGCGCCCGCTTCCTCGAGGCCGGCCCGGATGCACTCGCCGACTACGAGATGTTGGAGCTGATCCTGTTCCGAGCCTTTAGGCAGAGCGACACCAAGCCGCTTGCCAAGGCGCTGATCGCGCGATTCGGCTCTCTTGCCGAGGTATTGGGCGCGCCTGTTCATCTTTTGCGCGAGGTAAAGGGGATCGGCGATGCGGCCGCGCTCGAACTGAAGATCATCGCCGCCGCCGCCCAGCGCATGGCAAAAAGCGGCATCAAGGGTCGCCAGGTGCTTACCTCATGGGGCCAGGTGATCGACTATTGCCGCACCTCCATGGCCTTCGAGACGATCGAGCAATTCCGTATCCTCTTCCTCGACAAGAAGAACGCGCTCATCGCCGACGAAGTGCAGCAGACCGGCACGGTCGACCATACGCCGGTCTACCCGCGCGAAGTGGTACGCCGGGCTCTGGAACTGTCGGCCACGGCAATCATCCTCGTGCATAACCACCCCACTCACCCGTTTTCAATCACGCTGGATCACGCTCAAACACGCTGAAACACTAGCAAAATTGCGCCATTTTGGCATTGCGTAGTGGGGGCGGTTTTGGCAAATTGGGGGCTGTAATAGGGGTAGAAAACGGCCTTCCGCTCCCAGCTAGCGATCCCTGTTTCTCCTCGACCGATCCCAGTTCCGGAAAGGAGGAAACGCCATGCCCGCCCTAACCGACACCGCGATCCGACATGCACTGAAGCGCGTCGAGATCAGCCGCAAACAAGAAAACTTGGCCGATGGCGAAGGACGCGGCACCGGCCGTCTCGTCCTCGTTCTCAAGCCCATGCCGAAGCGTGTCACCGCCGACTGGATGGCCCAGCAATGGCGCGACGGCAAACGCACAAAGAAGAAGATCGGCGCCTATCCGTCGATGTCGCTGGCGCAGGCCCGTGAGATCTACAAGCGCGACTTTGCCGACGTCATCCAGAAGGGCCGAAGCATCAAGATCGCGACCGATACGCGTCTTGGCACGGTTGCTGATCTTTTCGAGGGTTATGTCGCGGCGCTCAAGGAAGCCGGCAAGCCGTCCTGGAAGGAAACGGAAAAGGGCCTTAACAAGGTCGCCGACACGCTCGGGCGCAACCGCCTCGCCCGCGAGATCGAGGCCGAGGAAATCATCGAGCTGATCCGCCCGATCTATGAGCGTGGCGCAAAGTCGATGGCCGACCATGTGCGCTCCTACCTTCACGCCGCCTTTAGCTGGGGCATGAAGTCCGACAACGATTATCGGCAGCAATCCTCACGCCGGTTCCGTCTTCCCTTCAATCCCGCAACGGGCATTCCGACAGAACCCAAGGTCAAAGGCACTCGCTGGCTCGATGAGGACGAGTTCGTGCAGCTCTACCGCTGGCTGGACTGCCCGGACACGCCGGTCCATCCGGCGTATCCGCGCGCCGTACAACTCATCATGCTGACTGGCCAGCGCGTCGAGGAGATTGCCCGCCTCCACGTCGATCAATGGGACGCCAAGGAGCGGATCATCGATTGGTCCAAGACCAAGAACGAGCAGCCCCACGCCGTCCCAGTACCCTCGCTCGCCGCCGAACTGATCGAGTCAATCACGCCTAATGAATACGGCTGGTTCTTCCCTTCCGCCAAAGACCCGAAGAAGCCCGTCAGTCACGGCACGCTGTATAGCTTCGTCTGGCGTCAACGGGACCGCGGCGTGATCCCCTATGCGACGAACCGCGATCTCCGCCGGACTTTCAAAACGCTCGCCGGCAAGGCTGGCGTATCGAAGGAAATCCGCGATCGCCTCCAAAACCACGCCCTCCAGGACGTCAGCTCCAAGCACTACGACCGCTGGCACTACATGGTCGAAAAGCGCGCTGGCATGGCCAAGTGGGACAGGTTCGTTCGCGCGCTGCTCAAGAAAAAGAAGGCCAACAACACATTGAAGCAAGCCGCGTGAGCGGTCGCACTATCGCCGTCGCCGGCATACTCGGGCTGCTCGGCCCGATTGCCAGCGCGCATGCCGACCCATGCGAGGCGCCGCTGCCGAGCCAGGCCGGCGTCCGCTTCTCCGGTGTCGTCCAATATGTTGGTGATGGAGATAGTCTTTGCGTCGGCGCGACAGCCGATCCCAAGGAATGGATCGAAGTGCGGCTCGCGGACTTTGATGCGCCTGAACTGCACCAGCCCGGTGGTGCAGCAGCCAAGACGGCCCTTGAGCGCATCGCCCTCCAGCACGTAGTCATATGCACCACGGAACGAGGACGCGGGGGTCACGTCATTTCCTACGACCGTGTGATCGCCCGCTGTCAGATCGGAACCGACAGCATCGGCGACCTGCTCCGCCACGCCGGCGTCGCCGAGGGCGGGAACTGATTCGACCTTGGCCTCTCAAAAGTCTCTAACCCTTTAGCTTCCGCTTTCCCTTTTCCAGGAAGTCCGACAGCAATGTCTCCATTGCCGCCATAAAGTCGTCCGGCTTCTCTTCGCGGAGCTTTTCCGCCTGTTCGACGAAACCCGAGAGCAACCCCTTCATTTCTTCCGGTGACGCCTCCAGCCGTCTGAGCATCTTCAGGCCGTTTTGGGCATAGCCGAGAAATTCAGCGTTTCGCTCCGTAATCTCGGCCAGCATCTGCTTGGTGATGCGCTCGCTTGGCGCGGCGAATTCACCGTCAACCCAGTCCACGTACAAGGAGGCGTTCTTGGCTCGGTTCGACGTCTCGTGAAACTCATCCTGGGTCTGCCTGAACGCCTCCACGGCAGCCTCCCAATCGCCACGGGCCTTCGCATCGGTTTCTGCCTCCGAGCCCTTCAGCATGTACGCATTCGATTTGTTCTTGGCAGCGTGACGGCCGAAGGCGGCCAGCACCTTCTTCTGATTGACTTCCAACCCAAGAACCAAGCTGACCGCCCAGGCACCGAGGTTGTTGACCTTCGAGCACTCCTCGAGGGAGATCTGGTGGAGGCAAAGGGCACGCGCCACCGCGCCCGCTCTCGCCAAGAGTTCCGCCTCGAAAAAAAGGCGCTCTGCATTATCGAATGTCTTCTCGGCGCCGCGGACGAGAACCGTCAACGGCGCGCGATCGCTTCTCGCAGCCTTCTCTCCTGCGTCTTCCCGTTTGATATCGTTCATTGTTGTTCCAGCATATTGTAAACACAAATACTTCAGCGACTGCAGGCGCTTGCCCGTCGAGACAGGAATAACACATGACTGCTGCCGATTGGACGCCGGTATTCGTCCTGCCGAATATTCCGCTGGAAGTTGCCATCGGCTGTGAGATCGCGGCGCTCGCGCCCGCGAATGACCCTCGCGTTGCGGCCCTCAAGCGGGCGTATCCCTCGTTCAGACGCTTCCTCAACCGCTTTGCAGATAATTTCGGAGAGAAGTTCGAGCCCTCGGTCCTGATCCTCGACGCGGCCGCGCCTCCGATCTTTCGCGACGTGACGGCGCTGGCGAGCTTCCGCGACCTTATCGCGCTCTCGGCGGTCACTCACGGCCGGGCGCAGGAACTCCGACATCCACGCGGGCATCGCGTGCTGTTCGGCGAGGCCTTCGCGATCTACCCCTGGATGCTCGACCGACACTATGAGGATGTGATCGGCAACACCCCGGCGATCTTCGGCACGCATGAGCTCTCTCGCTTCAAGGGACAATCGTCGCCGGCCCTGTTCCGCACGTCACTCGGCGAAAGAGATATCGACCAGCCCCTCCTAGCAGCGCTCATGGCTCGCTGGCGTTGCCGCTACGAAGCGGCGGAGCCTGCCTGGGAGGATGTCGCGCTGATGCGTTCGCTCAACATGGCGTACCAAGCCTCCCTCTTGCCGGCCGGGACCGATACGACGTTCTACGACGTCGGTCGGGTCGTCTCCCTCTGGGTCAGCGCTTTCGAGATTCTCGTGCATCCCGGCGGAAGCGGCCAGGCCAACCGCGACAAGGTGTTCGAGATGATCGAGCGGACGCCCTGGGCGGAGACGGAGTGCAGCCAGCTCGTCCACGACACAGGCGGCAAGACCAAGGTAAAGCGCACATTGGCCTCCTGGCTCTATCAAGTGCTCTACGAATGCCGGAACGACTTCCTTCACGGCAATCCCGTCGAGCGCAGCAATCTCTTTCTCCCCACGCCCCAACGGACGATCTTCGAATATGCCGCGCCGCTCTATCGCATCGCGTTGACGGCGTTTCTTCCGCTCACACATGCGGTCCCGATGCCATCATCCGAAGATGCGCGCGTGTTCGGCGCCTATATCGACGATCGCATGGACTTCATGGGACCGCAGAAATCCGCGGAAGAAGCACTCCTGACCGCGACGCGCCCGCCAGCGGGCCGCGCCGCACGCCGCACGCGCGTCACTCGCCCCGCCCCCTAGTCGTCCGCGCCAGCGTCGGGCTCCGCGATCAACTCTTCCGCCAACTCCGAAAGCCACGGCGAGACATCGTCGATCTGCACAGCGCCGGCGTGGACCGCGTAATAGTCACCGACCGTCCGGAACGCCTCGCCAAAGCGATCCGCGAACATCTTCTGCAGCTTATCGTTACGGCTCAGCACACTCGACAGAGCGCGACCGCCCCGCAGGAATTTGAGCGCATGTTCGGTGCCGAGCAGATAGAGATATTTTCGCTTCGCCGTCGGATGCTCGGCGAGCAGCAGATAATCCTTGAACACGGAATTCTGGCGGATCGACTCCGCGCCGCCCCGCCACCGAATGAATTTGAACTCGGCGACCCGCAGGTTGGTCTCCAGATCGAAATCGCGCCCGGTATTCCCGGCTCCAAGCGATACATATTCGACCCGCTCATCCGGTTCGAGGATGTGCGGAAGGCAGAGCAGGATGCCAAGCGCATGGATGGTCACATTGACCTGCCCGGCCAGGCGCTTCATTTCGGCCGCCGCGGCCAATGCCTCCCGACCCACGCCGGCGCCCTCCAGAAAGCCTGCGCAATCCTTCGCTGCCACACCGCGCACCTTGCTCTCGATCCGCGCAAGCGTCTGCGTCAGGTCGGGCCCCGTGAACCGCACGAGCAGATCGCGAATATCCGCGGGATTCGTCATGCCCCCGCCCGCCCCGCGAAACGAAGCCGATCGATCTGATTGTAGTTGATCACCGCCGGGTCCGCGCCGATCACTGGAAAGCGGCTGATCACGTAATGCATGACCTTGTCCAAGCCCAGTTCCTGTTTCAGCAGATCTTCACGGCCGCGCTCCTTCTTGAGTGCGCGAGCATAGTAGTTCGTCAGGGAACGGTTATATCTGACGAACAGCGTGCGCTCAGCCTCAATCTTCGAGAGATCGATCCAGTTATTCTTACACTGGATGTTGAAGATGACCCCGTTGCGCGTCGCGACGACATCGAATTCCTTCCGGTTGATCCGCTTGATGTCCGTCACGGTGAAGCCCATGCGTTCGAGGTCGCGTTTCACCATGTCCTCGAAGATGAACCCCGCGTGGATCTGGAAGCGCCGGCGGCTGCCCAGATGAACATTCTTGAACGCGTAGAGGAAGCGCGACAGAAGATTGACGTTCGAGACGATCCGATCCCCCTGGTCCAGGAAGGGCTGATAGGCATTGGTGTTCGTCGCATAGTCCGAAGGCTTGTTGACGAGCAGTATCTCAAGCTCGATGGGGTCCAGCTCGGATTGCGCCCGCAGCATCGATCGAAACTTCTCCTTTGCGATCTCGACGTAATAGTCGTCGCGGCAATGGCGCGCAAAGGCGATCACCAGCAGGCCCATTGCGGAAAAATCGGAGTCCTTCAGGCCGAAGGCCTCGTAGGTCGCCCCGATCAGTTTCACGCCATTGCGCAGTTCGGCGGCCGAAAAGATCTTCCTTCGATCCAGCGCCTCCATGGCGGGCATCGTGAACTGGTCGCCACGCAATTCCGCCATCACATGGATCGACGCGCGCTCCGGTTCGAGAAAATAGTCGTCCAAAGTCTCGAGGCAGTGGCTCGCCATGGCGCCGACGTGGTCGACGTCCAGACTGAAATCCGGCAGAACCTCGAGCAGCGCAAGCTTTTGATGGAAGCCGGTGATGGCGATGCAGCTATGCTCGACCTGCGGCATGAGAACGGTCAGAGCGTCGTAGGGCTGGAGAACGAGCGAGCCGGAACATGCGTAGGGCATGGTGTACAGCAGCGAGACGAAGTGCCGTCGCCGCGACTGAAAGTAGTCGACCGCCCCGCCTATCGTGTCGAGCGTGATGGCTGCACTACGGGCGTCCAGGCCATGCTCGGCAAAGGCCGCGCGCATCGCACCAGCGTAGAGCATAACCCGCGTGAAGCGAGAGATGACGGACGGCTCGAGATGTGGCGCGAGCGCCTGACGGACGGCTAGCCAGGTCGGCCCCGGATTCGAAACAAACGCATCGTCCAATCGAACCGCGCACAACCAGGCACGGAGCCGATCGTCGGCGACCCCGAATTTCGGGAGATTGATGAACTCCTCCACGCCTCGGATCGTCTCATGCCATGCGGCGACCGCGTCTTCGCGCCGATATTGGCCGAGAACGGAGAGCACGCCGTCGCCGTGAGCGGCCAACTGACTTTCAATCAGTGTCCTCGCCTCAGCTCCCGATATCGTCCGCACGGCGCACATATCTCTCCTGAGCGTTGCTGCACCTCGCCATCTACGACCGAACGCGCCACGCGTCATCCAAACGCATGGTGCAGTAAGGACGGCATCAGTCCGCTTAGCGCCCGATCAACCTCGGCTTGACCAAGTTCGACTGCTTGAGCTTTCGCATGAAGGGCTTCAAACCACTCCTGCGCGTCTAGCGATGGGACCGGAACGGTAATATTGGGCAGGAGTTCGGCGGACAGCGTCTTATTTCGTGCGATCGATCCCGGTGACGCCGCGACAACCTGCGCAAAACCTTCCGGCGTACGGAAATAGTACCAGAGAAACATCGGGAGACACCTCGTTCGATCGGCTTCACACGTAAGCATCCGATGATTTCCGACGCAGCCATCGTCAGCGGCTGACGCCAGCGCGATTGCCTGTTCCCACGCCATCAAATTACTGAATACGAGGTCGCCGGTGGCGATGCGGAATAACTTCTGCCAAGTGAACTCCGCCCCAGGTATTGTCCGGCGATGGAATATCCCCTTGTAGAAGCTGCGCACGCCTATCTCGGTGTAGGTCTTCTCAGGATCTATATGAACCTGACGTCGAACAAGTGGCGCTACGTCGCCGAGTCTTGCGCGAGGCGAGTCCGAAGTGATTTTGTCGAAAGCGACTACCAGCGCTCTCAACTCGTCAAGCACAGCTAGCAACTTACGTTGCTCGGCGATTGCGCCTTCAATGATCTCAACAGGCCGACGGTGGTCCGCCTCCTTGGCACGAGGATTTTTGAGGTCCAAATCCACTGCAATGGTGCGACCTTCTGAATCGCGCTTGATGAGACTAGGCCCAAAGACTTTCCATGCCCGTGCTCCTTCCCTGCGCGCGGACCACCACTCAAGGCAATCACTGAGTTCTTCGTACAGTAACGGCTGCGTTTTTGAATACTTGCGCCGACCCTCTGGAAGCGGCTGTTCCCAATACCAAATGTCACCAGTGGGGCCTGAAGTGTCGAAGAAAATGATGTTGGTTGGAATATCGGTGTACGGGGAAAACGTTCCTTCCGGCAGCCGGACGATAGTGTGCAGATTGAACCGCTCGAGCAGATCCGCCTTGATGCGCGCCGCGATGCCGTCGCCAAACAATATCCCATTCGGAACGACTACGCCGGCTCGCCCGTGGCCTCCTCGCTTCAGCCGTCGCATAATGAGTTGCAGAAACAGCAGAGCGGTCTCGGCGGTGCGGCGATCGTCAGGGAAGTTCGTAAGGATGCCTGCTTCCTCTTCTCCGCCAAACGGAGGATTGGTCAGGATCACCTCGACGCGATCACGCTCACCGATCTCCGTCAGCTTGAAACGCAGCGCATTTCCGAACTCGATGTCGGGCGCCTCCAACCCGTGCAGGAGCAGATTCATCTGCGCCAACAGGAATGGGAGCGATGAGTCTTCGCCGCCGCGCAACGTCGAGCGCTGAAGGATCTCGCGCTTCTCCACCGTATCGGCGCTTGGCCTCATGTGATCGAAGGCTGCGGCGAGAAACCCTCCGGTGCCGCAAGCCGGATCGAGAACGGTTTCGCCTAGCTTCGGGTCGATGACGTCGACCATGAAGCGGACCACAGGCCGCGGGGTATAGAACTCTCCGTTCTGACCCGCCGCATCCCGCATCTCCCGTAGCAGCGTTTCGTACATCCGCCCGAGCGTCTGGATATCCTCGGTGTTGTCGAAGTGGATGTCGTTGATGAGGTTGATTACGTCCCGCAGGACGTAGCCACTCGTCGCGTAGTTGCGCAGGTCACGAAACACGGCTGAAACAACATCACGGCGCTGTCGCCCTTCGCCATTCCCGCGAAGGCTCCGCAGATACGTGAACAAGCCCGGCCCCTTCGTTCCGTCGGCTCGGACGGTCTGCTCCCCATTGATGAACGAGAGCAGATCCGGTCCCGTGATGCCCGCAGAATCGGCGGCCCAGTCACGCCACCGGTATGGCGGATCGATCAAGCCGCGGTAGGTCTCGCCGGCGAGCACAGCCTCGTCTTCGTGGACCCTTTCCATGTCGTCCACGAACTTCAGGAACATCAGCCACGTCAGGGTCGGCAGCCGCGTGAGGTCCGTCTTCAGCTCGCGATCCTTGCGCATCTTGTTGCGCGCGGACTTGATGACGCTGTCGAGGCGTTGAGCCGTCGTCTTTGGCGCCTTGCCCTTCTTTTTCTCACTTGGCGGCATTCAGAGGTGCTTTCCTAAGCGGCGTACAAGAGGCCGGACATTTCGTTGACAGCCGCGCGAAGCTTCTCCGGACCTCCGAAGCGTCGCGCGATTTCACTCGGATTGCCGAAGCCCGCGAGTGGCGGCACTTTGAGGATGCCCGGCAGCACGAACTGAGCTGCGCCATGATCAGCGTATTTTTCGAGCAGGGCTTCGAGCACTGCGCGTGCATCGGCGCCGTACTGGTCGAAGAAATCTCGGCGGTCACGCTGCAGGCGTTCCGCCCGCTCCCTCCGAGTCCTTAACGGCGCGTTCCAGGCGAGATGACAGAGCAGATCGAATGGATCGTCGTCTGGCCGGCCCGTTTCCTGCGCCAAAGTCTCAAGGTCGATACCGCGCTCGGCGAGCGCTTCGACCACGGCCTGGCGCTTATCGGCATCGAGCCAGTCCGCGCGAAAGCTCGCTGCGGTCGGATAGAGCGTTCGGACCTTCTCACCGGTCCAGTCCGTCAGCTTCTTGCAAGTGAGACGTTTGCCGTCGGTGTCCAGCTCGTAGACGAGGTGGGCAATAACCTCCACCGCACCGCCATCGACGTAATACTTACGCGGTTCGCCCGACTCTTCGTCCGGCGGCAGCCCGCTCGGCGGCTGCTCGCCTTCCGGCTCGTCGACCGTCTCCTGCGGAGGCTTCTCCTCGCCTTCGGTCGTCACCACCTCGCCATCGGCGTCGATCTCGGTGACCGTTTCGGCGGTCGGTTCGCCGTCGAATTCCGGGTCGGCGAACTTCTCCGTGGCGGTGCCGGTGTAGTCGAGGATGTTGAAGAAGAGCTTGCCGTAGTCCTCGCGCAAGCGAGTGCCACGCCCAATGATCTGCTTGAACTCCGTCATCGAGCCCACGACGCGCGCGAGAACGACATTTTTGCAGGTCGGCGCGTCCACGCCCGTCGTCAGAAGCTGCGACGTCGTCAGGATGACAGGAACTTTAGTCTCCACATCCTGAAACGCATTCAGCTTGCCCTTCCCGATGTCCCCCTCGTCGGCGGTGACGCGACAGGCGTAGTCCGGATAGGTAACGACGAGATCTGAATTGAGGTTGGCAAGCGCACGGCGCATCTCGCTCGCATGCTCCTGATCGACACAGAAGACGATCGTCTTGGCGAAGCGGTCCGTTTGGGCAAGGAAGTGCGTGAGGTGTCGGGCGATTGCTTCGGTGCGGGCGCGCAGCGCGACGACACGCTCGAAATCTTTCGTGTGATACTCGTCGTCGGGAACCTCACGTCCGAATCGGTCGAGTTCACCCTTGGTTGGCCGCCAGCCGGCGGCGTCATAGTCGGTGACCACCCGGTGCACGCGGTACGGCGCAAGGAAGCCATCGGCTATACCTTGCGCCAGCGAGTAGGTATAGAGCGGCGTGCCGAAATAGGCGTAAGTGTCGCGATTATCGTCCCTGAGCGGCGTGGCGGTCATGCCGAGCTGATACGCCGGCTCAAAATACTCCAGGATCTCCCGCCAGCTGCTATCGTCGCGCGCGCTGCCGCGATGGCATTCGTCGACGATGATCAGATCGAAGAAGTCGCGCGCGTATTCGCGATAGAGGCCCGGCCTTCGTTCGTCGCGTGCGATCGCTTGGTAAATCGCGAAATAGATATCGCGACCCTGGCTGACGACACCATTCTCGATTTTGAACCGGGCGTCGCCGAATGGCGCGAAAGTCTTGCCCATCGGATCGTCGACGAGGATGTTGCGGTCCGCGAGAAACAGGATCTTCGGTTTGCGGAAATCCCCGCGCTTGTTCCACCCAGCGCTCCAGAGCCGCCAGGCGATCTGGAAAGCTACCGCTGTCTTTCCGGCGCCGGTGCACAACGTCAACAGCGCGCGGCGCCTCCCGGTGAGAATGGCTTGGAGAGCCTGATTGACCGCGCCTTCTTGATAGTAGCGCAGCGGCTTGCCTGGGTCGGGGAACCCGGGCGTGAGGAGCCGACTGGCCGCAGCATCGTCGGCTAGGCCGAGGCCCGCACGCTGGCGCGCCCACAATTCCGCCGGTGCTGGAAAGTCGGTGCGTAGCGTTTCGACGCCGGTGAAGAAATCGAACTCCACGATCTCGGCGCCGTTCGTGGCGATTGCGAACTTCAGCCCCAGAATCTCCGCGTATTCCTTCGCCTGCTGTAGACCATCGGCGGCGGACCTGTAGCCGGCCTTCGCTTCCACGACGGCGATCGGATAGTCGGCGCTGAACCGCAGAATGTAGTCGGCCCGCTTCTGCCGGCCCCGGCGCGCACGCCCTCCGACGAAGATCACTCGGCCATCTGTAAAGGTACGCTGCTCGTTGATCGCATGGGGCGCGTTATCCCATCCTGCAGCCTGCAAGCGCGGCACAACAAATTTTCGACAGGTGTCGGCCTCGGTGTTCATGCTCCTCTGCCCCCCGTCCGACGTTCGCTTGCCCCAGTCGCCTTGGTTTGGTTGATGCGCGCCTCGAGCTCGCCGATCCGTCCGAGGACCTCTCCAAGCACGGGCGCCTTTCCGAAGATCATTCCCGCCATGGCGGCGTAGTCGCGCGCGAGCTCGGTGGCCATTTCCCGGCTCGGCGAGAGCGTGAAAGAGCCAGGCGCCGCAGTCGCGAGATTCAGATCTGGACTGTTGAAGAACATGCGGGCGTGCCGCACGCAGTCGACGCCCAGCGCCAGATCGCTCGAAGCGGCGCGTCCGACATCGGAGTCGAGCAGCCGATAGACATCATAATAGTGCCGTGAAATCCGCTGGCCGCCGCCGCGGAGCGCGCCACGCGCATCGAACCATTGCCGCAACCCATGCAAGATTACGATCTTGTCCCAGAAAGTGCGTTCCGCATCCACAGTTCTGACGTCGGGCACGCTCAACTTGAGATCGGCGAGCACGTCGGCGACATAAGGTTTGACGATCGCGGGTTGGTTCGGGTCGAGGGCTGACTTGGCACCCGACTCGATCTTGACCGCCGGCCTGACGTAGCCCTCGTCTGCCGCAGTCACCTTCGGATACCAGATCAATAAGCTTTGCCGGTCCGGGTCGTCGGGATCAAGCTCCACTCGGCCGGCTTCAGCTTCCAGGTCCGCAGCTTGCAGGGTCTCGCGCAGATGCCTCTCGACCTGCAGGCGCATCGTCTCGTTCACGTAGGCCTGACTCGCGCTCTTGATGGCGTCGAGGCGCCGTCGCCGCTTCTTGCCGCTCAGCGCCTCCAGTTCATCAACCGTCGCTCCCTCGCCCAGGTCATCCCGGAAGATCGTGATGTCGATGTCTTCCGAGAAGCGGGAGATCACTCCGAACGCCTTCGACAGCGAGGTTCCGCCCTTGAACAGCAGTCGAGGGCCGCCCGCCTCGGCGCCGTTAAACAGCGCATCGAGGGTCCAACAGACCCAAAAATCCTTTTCGATGTTCTGCTCCGGGGCGCCTAAGTTCTGCGCCGCGCCGAGAAAGGCGTCGCGGCGGTCCTCCGCCGCAGCCGAAAGGAAGGTGACGAAGCCGGGATTCATCCGCGGCTCCGGGGCTGCCGCTTGGTCTGTTTATCCCGGGATGAGGAGGACGGCGGTTCGTCGAGCAAGGGGCGCAGGAAGTTCTGCATCCAGTCCGGCAGGCTGGTGAACCCCTCGCGCAAGTCCGCCACGATGGCTGCGCCGTGATCGGGATCGGCGAGGATCGCAGCGAGACGGCGGTGAATGCGATCGCGATCGCTGTCAATCGTACCGCGCAGCCATTGCAGCGCCTGGACGACGCGCATCGCCGGACGGCCCGCCCAGTGCAGGCGGCTGGGCGCGGTCAGTTTGAAGGTGATGGTCTGGGCGCCCAACTTGATCGGACGCAGGCGCGCGTCGGTGTGGACCGAGATCTTGGCCGGGACTGCATCCGTCAGCCCAAGGTCATTGGCCGCTGTCAGGCCGTCGACCAGCATGCGCGCCTGGTCTCGTCGCACCAGCGCGTCGATGACCCGGCGTGGATCGGGATTGGTCGGTTTGCCCGTCAGGCTGTTGGGCCGAGGCAGATCGTAAAGGCCGCGGGTAATGCGACGAATCTCTCCGGCGCTCGTCATGCGTGACAGCGCCTGATCGATGGCGTCGCGCGAGCCGATGTCCAGAAAATCGGTCGGCGTCCAGACGCCGAACGGCGCCTGGGCAGCCATCCGCTTTTGAATCTGGGATTTGAGATCCATTCTCGCCCCACCCCTGTCAGAAAAATGTATACCTGTTTCTGACGGCAGAGTCGATGGCGTCAGAAAAATGCCTACAAACTTCTGACACCTCTCCTTTCCGGCGATGGCCTGTTCGGCCCCGATGCGGAACCCCCTCCGGCTCCGAACTCAAGATTGTCGCTCATCCCGTCCGACCACCCAGCGCACGAGTCCCGGCGTCATGTAGACCAGCGCGCCGCGTGGCGCGCCCGTTGCCCGCAAATAGTCTTCGAGCTGACCAGCATGCAGGCGAATATCCGCGTCGGACGGATCGACGTCGCTCTTCCAGTCGATGACCGCCTCGGCGCGATCTCCGGCGTAGGCAATGGCATCGATGCGTCCAGCGAGCGCCCTTGGCTTCGAGCCCTCAAGCAGCGCATAGATCGGCCACTCGGGCGTCAGGCGCTCGCGAAGCGCCGCGATGTCGGGCAGCTGCAACGTGCGCCAGGCGGTCGCCGCGATTTCATCGGCGTCCGGAAGCGCCTCGCTGTCGTCCGGATCGAGGACCAGCTCAGCCAGCAGCTCGCGGGTCCGCCTGGCAAAGCGGCCCACCTCTTCGATGAGCTCGCCAGTCAGCACCTCTTCCATCAGCTTGTGCAAGAGAAGACCGCGCACCCGTCCCGCGCCGACAGGCAGATTGACCTCGGGCGCATCGCCGGCATCGAGCGTGATGGCCTCGACCGTCTCTAGGCGATCCGGATCATGATCGCTCGGCCGGACCCAGGTCAGCGGAACGGCCGCTTCGTCAATGATCGCGCGCTCGGCTGCGAACAGCTCAGCGGTCTGCATATTCGGCGGGTCGGCGATCGTCGGCATCGGCGCCGGCGTCATGCGGGAGACGTCCAGCTCCGGCAATGCATCATGGCCGAGATCGACGATGCGCGCCCAGGACTTCTGCTCGGCCTGCGCCAATTCCGGCACGATCAGCAGCTCACGGGCCCGCGTACAAGCCACGTACCAGAGCCGTTCGCGTTCGCGCATCAGGCTTTCGTCATCAGACTCGAGCGCCGCGCGCAGTTCGGGCGGCACGACGTCGCCAATCACCCAATGCAACGTGTCGTCGTCAGCCCGGTGGACAAACGGCTCGCGGGAGCGGAGCAAGGTTGCGGTGTTGATCGGGATCACCACCGGCCATTCGAGGCCTTTGGCGCTGTGGATGGTGATGATCTCGATGGCGTCTCCGTCGGCGTCGACGCGCCCTTCGTTGTATGCGGCGCCATCGCGCCAATCGCGGCTCACGTCGCGGGCGAAGCGCTTCATGCCTTTGACGCCGTAGGGCCGCGCCCTTTCGAGCAGCGCCTCGACGTTGGCGGCGGCTCGCGCGCTGCGGTCGCCTTCACGCGCGCTCAGGATCGGCCGCACAGCCAACCGCTCGACGGCTTCGGCGAGCAGCAGCGCGGGTGTCGTGGCCCGCGCCCCGCGGCGAAGGTCCTGAAGAATCGTGAGGACCCGCCGTGCGACGGGATGAACGACGTGATCGGGATCCGTCGCGAGCGAGAACCGGGGGATGGCGTCGGGCCGATCTGCAAGCGGCGGCAATCCCGCGGTGATGTCAAGCAACTCTTCTTCGCTGAGCCCTACGAGCGGACCGCGCATCAAGGCGCCGAACGCCAAGGTGTCGCCGCCGTCGGCCAGCACGCGTACGAGCGCGACCAGGTCCTGCACCTCCTGGCGGCGGAACAGGCCTTTCCCGGCCTGGGAGGCGATCGGGAGCCCGCGCGCTTCGAACGCGCGCTCATAACGCCAGAGCTCCGAGCCCGTCGGCGCGAGCAGCGCGATGCCGCCCGGTGTGAGCGGCGCTAGCGCGCCGTCTTCGTCGCGGATCGTCACGTTGCCGATTAGCCGCGCACAGAGATCGGCGACGGCTTCGGCTTCCGCGTCGCGGATCTGCGCCGCCCGCGAATCCGGCGGCAGATCGATCGTTATCTTGGCGGCGCATGGCAGATCGTGATCGGGCGGATCGAGCGTTGGCGCGAGCTCCACGTAGCCCGGCTGATTTTGGGCCGAGAGCGGGGTAGCGAAACAGCGGTTGATGTGGCTCAGGATTCCCGGCCGTGAGCGGAAGTTCGCCGTGATCTGGACGATGTTGTTCGGCCAGCGCCGGGCAATCGCGCCCCGCGCCTCCGCGTACGAGCCGACGTCGGCGCCCCGGAAGCGGTAGATCGCCTGTTTGGGATCGCCGACCATGAAGAGAGCGCCAGCGCGCAAGCTGCTGTCCTGCCACCGCAGCGGGCTGTCGTCAGCGGCGATGCGAAACAGGATCTCCGCCTGGATCGGATCGGTATCCTGGAATTCATCGACGAAGATGTGGCGATAGCGCTGCCCCAGCGCGCGGCGAACCGCATCGTGTCCGCGCACGAGCGCGCGCGCCCGCTCCAGGAGATCGTCGAAGTCGAGAACGGCGGCTGCGCGTTTGAAGGCGGCGTAGTCGGCGAGCACCTCATCGAGCTCATCGGATAATTTGGCGACCAGCGCGGTCGCAACACGGCCGAGGATGACGCGGTAGCAGTGATCCACCCGCGCAAAGTGGTGGCCGGCCTCGGCGTTGAGCTCGGCGCCGCGATCCTTGCCGGCGGCCTTGTCCCATGCCGTCTTCGTCCTTGGGGTCAGCAGATCGAACGTGTAGCGCCGCATGCAAGGCAGGCGCGCCGGATGAGCGAGCCGCCATAGCGTGTCGAAGACAGGCGCCGTCGCGAAGCTGCCCGCGAAGTGATCGGCCAGCGTCTCGAGCTGTCCGACCAGGTCGAGCGTCTTGGGCTCGACAGGCTGCGCCGAAAGCCAGCGGCGAAAATCCGCGACGGCCTCGACGAGGTCGATGTCCGGCCGGCCGCTGAGATCGGCCGCGGGCGCCAACGCGCCGCGATGCTCCAAGCGAAACCGCGCAAGGTTTCGCAAGGTGGCAGCCACGTGATGCGGATCGTACCGCGACAAGGAAGCGATCGGATCGTCGGCCCGCGGCGGTCCGTTCAGCCGCCTTCTGAACCATTGCTCGAACACAGCCTCGAATGCGGCTTCGGCCTGCGTCGCATCGAGGATGCGCGCGCCAGGATCGATATCGGCCTCGACCGCATAGCTGCAGATGATGGTCTGGCAAAACGCGTGGATGGTCGTGGCGGTCAGCTCATCGAGCTTACCCGCGGCCTCGGAAAGGACGCGCCGCTGCGCGTCGGTCAGCCCGTCGGGCAGAGCCTCCCGCAGCGGTTTCGGAACACGTCCCGCGAGCAGATCGTCGACATAGCGGTGGACGCGCGCGCCGAGCGCGCTCGCCGCAAGCTCCGTGAAGGTGATGGCGGCAATCGAACGCGGTTCAGCGCCGCTCATCAACAGCATCACCAGGCGGCCGGCCATGAGGGCGGTCTTCCCGGTGCCCGCCGCCGCCTCCACCAGCAGCGTCAGATGGAGCTCTCTAAGCGCCTTGAGGCGCGCGGATTCGTCGGCGAGCTTCGTCATCGCACGCTCCAGATCCGGGCGAAGTCGCCGAAGGCGCGACCCAAGGCTGCTTGTTTGCTCTGGAAATAAACCGCCGGCGCCGCCGGCAGCGCCAAAGCGAAGTCGTTCCAGTCCTCGCGTGCGTCGGGACCGGGCAAGGCCACGCCCCGACGCAAGAGATCGACGGCCGCGCTGAGATGCGCGCTTATATCGGAGATCGCCTGATCGACATCAGGAAGATTGTAGGGTCGGGGTCGATCGGTTCCGAGGAAGACTAGGCGCGCAATGACCCGCGGATTATCCGCCACGAGCTGGCGGGCGGCCAGGGCGTAGAGCACGCGCTGCAGCTCGGCGCCGCGCCCGAGAACGATTTCGCTGGCCTTCGCGGGTTCGGCGCCGGTCTTGTAATCGGAGACGCGAACGCCGTTGTGCGCGCTGTTGAAATCCACCCGATCGATGCTGCCGCGAATGCGCAACCCGGCGCCGGGGATGATCACCTGGCCTGTCGGCGGCCACAGCAGATCCCCGGCGGGGGTCGTTCCATCGTCCTCGCGGCCGAACGCCAGCTCGGTCCAGCTGCGCGTGACCGGCTGAAACGCCTCGTCGAGCGTCAGCGCCTTCAGCGCGAGGTCGCGCGCGGCCGCGAGCGTGTGGTGCCACAAGAGGACTGGCGGGGTCGAACGCTCGAGCGGCCAGTGCGCCGCGATGGTGGCGGACGCCGCATCGAGGGCGTTCTCGATTTCATGGCGAGCGGCTCGCACGTAGCCCGGATCGGGTTCGAGCACGTCGACCGTATGTTTCAGCATCTCGTGCACGAGTTCGCCGAAGGCGCGTGCGTCGAGCGACAAGGGCTGTTCGTCTTCGACCAGCTGGCGCCAGCCTAAGGCGTAGCGCCAGACGAAGCCTAGCGGGTCGCGCAGCATGAGGCGAAGCGACGTTGCGGACTGCACCTGTGCGATGGCGCGCGCGATGACAGGATGATCCTGGCGCACGCGGCCGTCATGAGCCGTGACCGCAGGGCTTCGGCGATCGCGCCAGCAGGCGTCAGCCGCTCGCAGCATGAGCGAACTCGCCGCCTCTTCGGGCCGCGCAAGCAGGCGATCGGCTTCGCTGAAGGCATGGCTCGGGATCCGCGCGCGTTTCAACGCTGTAGCGCGCGGGCTATGCGGCACGAGCGGACTGGGCGCCAGCAGCCCGCCTTGAGCATTGCGGCGGATCTGCGAGAGCACCAGCGCGCCACCGGCCTGCGCGGTGATGATCGAATATGCGCGCCGGTCCTCTTCGGTAAGCGACTCGGAATCGAGGGCCTCGCGCGACAGGATGTGGCTCGGAATCAACGGATCTTCGCCGGACCGGCGTGGCCAGGATCGCGTCGTGAGGCCGAGCAGGCGGACGAAGCGACGCGGGGCCGCTGCGAGGTGACTCGCTGGACACCAGACCGCGCAGGCCCCCGCATCGCGGCCATCGGGAAGGCGAAGCTCCTGCAGTGAGAATTCGAGCGCTTCCGGCGGCGCGCGGCGCAGCGCCTCGACCCAGAGCGCCCGTGCGGCGCGCCCAAGCAGCAAGCCGCCGGCTGCATCTGCGGCGCCGGCTCCTCTGGCAAGCACCTCGAGGACTGGAATGAGCAGCGGCCGCACGTCTACACCGTCCGTGCGGTGCGTATGGGCTTCGTCGAGCGCGCGGCGCCACTGCTCAAGCTCGAAGAGCGCAGCGCCAGGCCGGAGGCCCTGCGCCCAGGTCGGAGGGAGCGCATCGAGGCCGCGGCTGCGTCCGGCGGAGTGGCCGAAGAGCCGGCGAACGCGATCCTGGCTCAACCCATTGAGCAGGACGTCGGCCAAGGCGGCGCAGACCTGACCTTCCCACGATGCCAGCGCCGGTAGGCCGTGCGAGAAATGCAAGGGCAAACCGGCGTCGCCCGCCAGCACCAGCATGTGATCGTCCCAATCCTCGGTCGCCGTGGCGCAGACCGCGATCTCGTCCGGCCGGGCGCGGCCTGAGGCGATGAGCTCGCGGATCCACCGCAGGGCCTCGACGACCTCAGCCCGCGGCGAGGCGCAGGAGACGATCTCGGGCGACGCCGGTGTAGGCCTCGCATCGGAGGCAAGCTCGCCGGTGAACCAGGCGGCATCGGGATCGCCGGGATTGCGCCAGGCGAGCGGCACTTGCCGCGCGAGCGCAAGGAGCAGCGGGCGCCAAACCGGGGCAACGCGCACGACCCGATCAAGCTCCACCGTCCCAAGGACCGCTGGCGCGTGCGTCACGCGCTGCAAGGCGGCATCGCGCAGATCGCGCGGCGACAGGACGCCCGCCGGCAGACCCGCGCACACGCGCGCCTCGATCGTCATGAGATCCTGGAGCCGCGCACTCTCATGGGCGCGGTCGGCCAAAGCGAAGTCGGCGTTCCACAACCGGGTAAGTGTCCAAGCCACCGACCGCGTCATCCCGGGCAGGTTTTTGATGCTTTCGAGTTCGACGAAACCGCCGGCGTCTAGTGCCGATCGGATCGCCGGGTCAAGGTCCTCGGATCGCGCTGGGCGCGTGAAGCCGCCGGTGAGGCGCGCCGCAAGCTGCGGCAAGGTCATGATCTGCACGCCGGCTTCCGCCTGGCGCGCGGCGGCGATCCGCCTCATGCGAAAGGCGAGCGGCCCCTCAACGATGACGGTCCGGCGATTCATCGTCCCCGGGTCTCCCCTCTCCATTTCCCACTTCGCGGAACGATATTCACTTACTGACTGCGAATCATCACAGTCACGGCCGTCAGCGCCTTCACTGGATAAACCAGTAGAAGCACATTGAATGTCGTGTCGAAGGCCTCGGCTACGCATTCATGCGCCTGGCCATTTCGATCTGTAATCGACACAGTGGTGGGGCGTGTCATCTTCCTTCCGACCGGCAAAACCCTGCCAAGTGAATGGTCAAGGGTGATCTCGGTCTCGTCGGGGCGGCGAAACTGCCGCAGGTAGGCGGGCGATGCCTCGATGCGCCGCACGACGGCCCGCGCGCCAGTCTTCTCGCAATACGTGACCGGCTCGAGGATATAGACCGCGCACGCGCGATGATGCGTGCGCGCGAATTCACGGCATGACGCATAGACCGACGCGCCGAACTTGCTCGCCAGCTTCATCGGCGTCTTAAGTTCGAGTTTGTGATCGGCCGCCATGGATGCGTAGCCGTCACCCTGAAACAGAACGAACCGCGCAAAATTATTGGCTTCGCGCTCGAAGAGGTCGGAGATGGCCGGATCGAGCGTCTTCTCGCAGTCATGGAACAGCCGGAACGCACTGCGGTGCGACGGCAGCTCGTGATGGCCGGCCTCATGCAGCTTGAGGAAGTTCTGCTTGGACTTATGAACGCTGTCGTCGATGTGGATCAGCTGCTCGCCCGCATCATAGATACCGAACACCTTGGCGATCGCGGACTTGAGCGCGACCGCGGCGCTCTCCGCCTTGCCGAGCAGGTATTCTGTAATGCGCCTGGGATCAAAGGCGCTCGCAGGCGCAATTTTCAGGCTGGCCGCTTCGAGAATGACGGAGGTCGGTGTCGGATAGATGCCCCATGCCGAGGCACGGTCCAGTGCGCGCCGTGCAGCCGACTGCACGGCGCGCAACTCTTCGGGGTCGAGACTACTGTCGTCAGCTTTGGCCACCAGGTTTCTTCCTGCTGCGCAGATAGCCCAGGAACTGGACAAGCTCCGCTTCTTCTTCGTCGGTCAGGTTATGGCCTGCGAACGTTGCGACGCGGCCGTGCCGCTGTTCGCCGCCGCTGCGCGAGCGGGTCGGCACGATGTAGCCCGCACGCTCCATCAGATCCTCGTAGCTGATCGCATACAGCTCCGAGAGCGCGTGCAGAATGTTCGGGTTGGGTTTCTTGATGAGTCCGTTTTCGATCTGAGACAAGTACGCGTTGGACACGACCTTGTTGGTAGCCTTCTCCACGTCGCGTTGTGAGAGGTCGCGATCTTCGCGAATTGAGGCGAGATATTGTCCAAGCGTGAGCTTGACCTCTGGCTCAGCGCTCTTCTTTGCCATGACTTCGCTCCTCCAAACTTCTTGATTCCGTTCATGTATTTAGCCCGAAATGCTAAGAATGTCAAGCACGCCTGCAAAGTGCTTGACGTTCTTTGCATGCCGCCATATCTTATCACCATCGGGCCGGCGATGGGCTGGCGCCAAGATGGAGGTACCCACGATGGAAACTGCACTCACTGGCGGCCAGGGCCGCGATCACCATGTCGAGACGGAGGCGGCGCGCCGTCCCGGGCCGGACGGCATGTTCTTCACCACCGTCAACAACACCACCGTCAAGTTCTCGGACGCGACGCCCACCGGCGAGCGCATCCTGGACAAGGCGGGGTTCAAGCCGGCCGGCGATTTCGTCCTGATCCAGCTGATGCGCCGCGGCACCCGCTCGATCGGCCTCGACGAAACCGTCGATCTCACCGCGCCGGGCACGGAAGCCTTCCGGGCGTTTCAGAACGACCGCATCTTCCGCTTCACCCTGGACGATCACGGCTACGAATGGGGTGCCCGCAAGATCTCCGAGCCCGAGCTGCGCGTCATCGGTCGCGTCCGCGACGACGAGGTGATCATCCTGGAGCGCAACGGCGACGACGTCGAGCTCAAGGCCGACGACCATCTCGATCTCGGCGAGAAGGGCACCGAGCATCTGCAGACCGAAAAGCGCTTGATCACGGTCTTCTTCGAGAACGAGCCCCGCGAGATCGCGCGCGGGACCTACACGACGGAGCAGCTCAAGACCCTGTTCGGCGTCCAGGAAGGCTACGTCCTGGAAGTCATCAGCGAGGAAGGCAACCTCACCGAGCTGAAGCCGAGCAAGCGGCTGCGCGTCAAGGCAGGCATGCGCTTCTTCGAGCAGGTGCCGTGCGGGGGTTCGTCGTGAGCGACCCTGCCGCGGACTTCGCCGGCCTCAAGGCCATGCACCCGGATGCCGTCCTCCTTAAGGAGGGCGGCAAGCCGGTCGCCCTGTTGCCGGCGTTCGGGTTCGTGGCGGGCGACCAGCCCTACCGCATGGACCTGCTGCTCGTGCCCTTCCTGCACTCCGGCTACGTCACGCGCCTGTTCTTCGAGCGCAAGATCGAAGGCCGCGGGGCCAACTGGAACCCGCATCGCGTGATCGAGCGCAACTGGTGGGCGCCGTCCTGGAATCACGTGCCTGAGTCGCTTCGTTGGAAGCAGATGCTGTTGGCGCATTTGAGGGCCGTCGCATGAATATCCGTTTCAAGATCACCGCAAGCCTGCTCGCCGCGATCCGCACCGACCTGCGCCGCCCGCACGCCTTCGCGCACGAGCGCGTCGGCTTCATCTCCGCGGGCCTAGCCGCCGCGCATGACGATCTCATCATCCTTGCGCGCGAATATCGGCCGGTGCGCGACGAGGATTATCTGCCGGACCCGAGCGTTGGCGCCATGATCAGCGCCGAGGCGATCCGCAGCGCGCGCCAGTGGGCGATGAACGACCGCGTCGCCATCTTCCACGTACATACCCATGGAGGCCGCGGCGTCCCGGGCTTCAGCGGCGTCGACATCCGGGAGAACGCCCGCTTCGTTCCGAACTTCGTCTCGGTCGCGCCGCATGCCGTGCACGGCGCTGTCGTGCTCAGCGATACCGCTGCCTTCGGTCAGGTCTGGCTGGACCGCAAGTCGCCGCAACCCTTCATCACCCGCTTCGCAGAGGTGGGCATGCCCATCCGGAACTGGAGAGCCGCATGACCCGCCTCGATCGCCAGAGCTTCCTTGGCACTGATAGCGACGCCATCCTTGATGCCGCCACGATCGGCATTGTCGGTCTGGGCGGCGGCGGCTCGCATCTCGCGCAGCAGGCGGCGCACATGGGCATCGGCGGATATGTGAACGCCGATCCCGACGTCATCGAAGAGACAAACACCAACCGTCTGATCGGCGGGACCCTGGCCGATGTCGCGATCGGCCTGCCCAAGGTGACGATCGCCGAGCGCCTGATCCGCGGGCTTCAGCCGAAAGCCCGAATCATCTCCGTGCAGGCCGATTGGCGCGACGCGGCCGACGATCTCAAGCGGTGCGACGTCATCATCGGCGCGGTCGACGGGTTCAAGGAACGCGAGCAGCTCGAGCGTTTTGCCCGCCGTCATCTCATCCCCTATATCGACATCGGCATGGACGTGCACGAGCTGGGTAAGAAGGGATTTCTGGTCAGCGGCCAAGTGATCCTCTCGATGCCGGGCGCGCCATGCATGCGCTGCTGCGGCTTCATCACGGACGAGCGTCTGGAGCAGGAAGCCAAGCGCTATGGGGCGGCCGGCTCGCGGCCACAGGTCGTCTGGTCGAACGGCGTTCTGGCGGCGACCGCTATGGGTCTGCTGACGCAGGTGCTTACGCCTTGGTACACGAACGCGCCGAAATTCGTCTTTCTCGATTACGACGGAAACAAGGGCACGATGACGCGGAACGCTCGCATGGAGCTCTTGCGCGATCATGTTTGCCCGCATCATCCGGCTGACGAGACCGGCGATCCCTTGTTCGACATCCGCACGCAGGCGTTTCGCCCGCGGCCCACGGCCGAGCCCGAACCTGCGCTGCGATGGTGGCAGCGGATCTGGAATCGCTTCTTCAGACGAGGGGGAGCCGCGACGTAGTGGAACGGCATTCCCATTTCGCCCACGCTCATTACGTTGAAATAACGTATATATTTCGGTCTGTGGACGAGTTTTCACCAGATGTTGGAGAATTCGTCCGCCCTCGCTATGCTGGCGATCCAGTGCGTTCCTTTCCAACCGACAGTGACATGGCCCAAGAGAACAAGAAGACCGATATCGAAGCCGACTTCCTCCAGCTCGCCCGTACGGCCCTTTCAGGACGCACCCAGGACGTCCAGGTGGTGTTGCGCCGCGCCGCCAAGCGCTATCAACCTGTGGTGCCGCACCTCGCCGAGGCCCTGACGACGCTGTTGCACGAACTGCCCTCTCCTGCGTCCCCCTTGCGCCGGCTGGCCGAAGTGCCACTCCCCGTCGACCTGGATTCGCGTTTGCATCTGATGCGCGTGGAGCCGGAGCCGGTGCTCGATCACGAACCCGTCCTCGCCGCGGATCTCGAGGCCGCGTTGCGCCAAATCGTGGAGGAACGCCGCAATCCGCAAGCGCTCGCCCGCGCCGGCCTCGATCCGACGAGGACCGCGCTGTTCCTCGGCCCTCCGGGCGTCGGCAAGACCATGGCCGCGCGATGGCTTGCGCGCGAACTCAAGCGCCCGCTTCTCATTCTTGATTTAGCGGCCGTAATGAGCAGTCTGCTTGGCCGAACCGGCAGCAATCTGCGTCATGTCCTGGAATACGCCAAGACCATCGACTGCGTTCTCCTTCTCGACGAACTGGACGCTATTGCAAAGCGTCGCGACGACCGGGGTGAGATCGGCGAACTGAAGCGGCTTGTCACGGTCTTGATTCAGCAGATCGACGACTGGCCAACCTCCGGGGTGCTGCTGGCTGCCACCAATCACCCGGATCTACTCGATCCGGCGATCTGGCGCCGCTTCGAGGTCCATGTCGAATTTCCGTTGCCCGACCGGGACGGGATTGAGCGCTTCATCGGCGCGACGCTCGCACCTTATTTTCCGGCGACAAAAGAATGGAGCGCGGTGCTAGCCGTGGCGTTCGCCGGCCGCTCGTTCAGCGATATCGAACGGGATCTCTCTGCGGCCCGAAGAAGCGCCGCTCTCGGCGGCACGCCGCTCGAGGAACAGTTCGCCGGCATCTTGGCCCACAAATCCCTTTCTAGAGCAAAACGGATTGAGCTGGCCGCGTCTTTGGTCGGCTACGGCCTGTTGTCGCAGCGCAAGGCACGGGAGCTCACAGGGGTCGCGCGCGACACGATCCGCAGCCACACAGCGCCGCGCGTGAAGAAGACTCATCGTAAGAACGGCAGAGATACGTCATGACGAAGCGCAATTTTTTGCTCGGGAAGGGTGAGCGTCTTGTCGAGGACGTTGCAGGCGTCCGCGGCGGCGCGCCGAAAAGCCATCCATACACGTTCTCCGAAGCAAGGGATCGCATCGCCCCGATGCTGACGCGCGTCGTCCGCGGCATCGACCAGTTGCCCGACGCGGCCTGTCCAGACAACCGGGCGGTGGCGACGGTCACCCTAAATCCGGAATACATCGCCAAGTCATATTTCCCGGAGCGGCTATTCGAATCGATCGGACTCGAGCCGGTCGGCAGCCGACCGCGCCGCATCACCCCGCAGAAGCGCTCCAAGGGCCGCGAGCCGGAGGAGACAATCACTACCGAGCTGTTCGTCATGGGGAGCCGAGATGCGTTTCGCGCCTGGCGGAACGCGCTGCCGCGTTGGGGGGAGGATGTGGCCGGCGCCAATGAACTGCCCACCATCGAGCAGGTGGCCGCCCCGGCGCCACGCGACAAGATCAAAGGCCGCCTGCCGAAAAGCGGCAAGACCGTGTTCGAGGTCGTTCTTCACAGCGACAGCGGGACGGGTTCGAACGGCATCATTCCGCTGTTCAAGGACTATCTCGAGGAGATCGGCATCGATCAGCCGCTCGACCGCCGGTTTTCGGCGGGCGGGTTGTGCTTCGTCGAGCTCGAGGCTCCGGTCGAGCTCGCAGACCATATCGCCACCTTCACGCCCGTGCGCGCGCTCCGGCAGATGCCATCCCTGCGCATGTTGCGGCCAACTTTCCGCTCTTCCCGCGTCGCGATGGAGGATATCGCGCTGCCGGGTGCCGGTCCCGTCGATCCCAATATCCGCGTGGCCATTTTCGATGGCGGCGTGCCGAAAAACCATCCGATCGGCAAATGGGTGAGGTCCATCGATCCGCCCGGCATCGGCAAGACCATTGGCGACTTCCAGAAGCACGGGGTCGGCGTCACGTCCGCGTTCCTGTTTGGACATATAGACCCCGCCAATCCGGTTGCCCGCCCTTATGCCCCGGTCGATCACTACCGCGTTCTCGACACGGCACCTGGGCAGAACCCGCACGAGCTCTACGAGGTGCTGGCGCGTATCGATCAGGTGCTGGTCGAAAAGCAATATCAGTTCGTCAACTTCAGCATCGGCCCGCGCCTGCCGATCGAGGACGACGACGTTCATGCCTGGACCGCAGTGCTCGACGACCGGCTGTCACGCGGAACGACCCTGGCCACGATCGCTGTCGGCAACGACGGCGATGGCCCGGCGAAGGGAGGCTTCAACCGCATCCAGGTCCCAGCAGACTGCGTGAATGCTCTTGCCGTCGGCTCTTGCGACAGCCCGGAGGCGCAGTGGCAGCGCTGCATCTACAGCTCAGTCGGCCCCGGCCGCAGCCCCGGTGTCGTTAAACCTGACTTCGTCGAGTTCGGCGGCTGCCTGCAACGACCCTTCATCGTGGTCAGCGAAACGCCCGCAGCAGCCTTCGAAGCGACCGAAGGCACATCTTTTTCCGCCCCGTCAGTGCTTCGTCTGGGCGCGGGCGTGCGCGCGCATTTCGGCGACAGCCTGGGTATGCTGGCCATCCGAGCCTTGTTGGTTCACACCGCCGAGACATCGGATTATCCGTGCGAAGACGTCGGTCGCGGCCGCGTCGCACGTTCCGTGCAGGACATCGTGCTCTGCGACGACGACACCGTGCGCGTGGTTTACCAGGGCAGCATCGCCCCGACCCGCTACATCCGCGCTCCGATTCCAGTGCCTTCCGGGGCCATTCCGGGCAAGGTCACGATCACGGCAACCCTCTGCTATCCGACCGGAGTCGATCCGCATCACCCCGGCAACTACACGCGAGCGGGGCTCGAGCCGACGTTCCGCCCGCATGATCAGAAGCGCAAGGATCCCAGTCAGGTCCACGCCGACAGCAAGAGCTTCTTCGGCAAAACGCAAAGCGGCTTGATGGAAGATGAGCTGCGGCGCGACGCCTGGAAATGGGAGAACTGCCTGCACACTAGCGTAACCTTCATAGGCAAGACGTTGCGAAACCCCGTACTCGACGTTCACTACAATGCGCGTTTTGAGGGCCGCAGCTTTGCGCCGAAAGAAGAGCTACCCTATGCGCTTGTTATTAGCGTCCACGCCAAGCATCTGGACGACCTCTACGACAAGATCGTCCGCAAGTACGCACGCCAGCTCGAAGCGTTACGGCCGGTCGTTGAGATTCCGGTGACCATCTGATCAGTGGGCAGGCTGATCCTGGGCGAGAACTTCCTTCACGCGGCAAATGGCCTTGGGCAAGTCTTCCCTAATTTCATCACCGGGAATGCGAACCGTGCGGATACCGAGTGCTGCGAGCTTCTCGGTAATGACAGCGTCCTTTGCCTTTTGCTTGGCCCGCGCATGGTGTCCTCCGTCACAGAACACAGCGATACGTTCATCCTCGAAGAACAGGTCCGCCTCCGTCACCAGACCGTCGCTGTGGCGGAACTCAACATCGTTCCAGAGATGGTACAAGGAGGGAAATGTTGCCCCGTCGTCCATAATGAGCATCTGGCACGCGGGAAACAGCTTCTCCCTCGCCAGCGCCTGGATGACGAACAATTCGATGGGCGTTTCTGCGCCCCAAACGCGCCGAGCTTCGACCTGTTTGAATGGCGTGAAGAACAGTTTTCGGCGATGCTTCTCGTAACGGGCCTTCATCTGCTCGGAAGGCATCTTAAGGTCCGTCGTCATGATTTCATCGTTTTCGGCCAGCTCTGTCGCTAGGAAGAACTGATCGATCACAATGCCAATCTCGTCGAGATATCCCTTTCTTTCGCCGTCCAGATAGCCTGGCAAATTCCCATAGAGCGACCATCCTCCCAAAAAGGGATCGTAGCCTGCGTACATCGGTTCCGTTGCCAGCCACGCGCTTACATCGAGCTCGGCTACAAGATCGATTGTCTGGGTTGTGACTTGCTCCCGCTTCGAAGCAGGAATGAGGCTCATAGCAAATGGGCGCACCCGCAAGACACCATCGACTTCGCCCGCGGCAACACAGCTCAATACGATGGAAATCATCTGAAAGTTTGTGCCACGTTTCCGGAACAGCTCGATCTCTCCATCGCTGGGCTTGTCCTGCAAAGCGCCGCCCGCGGCTTCGGCCATGGCTTTCGTTATCGGTTGAACGCCCCCGAGATCGAGCGTCGCCACCCGGATCAATTCCGGGATTGCAGACCAGTCGAGCGTAAACGGCAACTTCGGAAGAATGCCGTATGCTGCGTCAGCGAGTAGTGAGGCCGGTCGGTTCTCGATCATGCAATTAGACTAACCGGGCTACCGCCGAATTCAAAAGCAACATCACAATGGGCAGATCGGCCTGCGACGAACGGACTCTAGGCGATTGCGAGCAGCGTCCACAGGCAAAAGCGGCATTCACGTCTTGTTCAACCACACCACATGACCGACCCCGTCCGAGCCGCCAGCTCGGGTGGGCCGCAATCCTTCGTGCGCTGTGCCGCTCGCCGGGGACAGTCCCGCCTTCAGCGGCGCTATGCTGACGCCGCTGCGTCTGCCTTCTTAGCCCGTCTCGCCGCTGCGGTTCGACTCGCGCCTCAAGGGCGCTCCTGCGGTCGGATTTTCCTTCGTCGGCGGCCACGCGCCGATCCGGGCCCCGGTGACCCCTTGGGCGGGCGCGCGCAGCCCGGCCTCGTCCTGCGGCCGCTCATTCTGTCCAGGTCCCAAGTTCGAGGCCTGAGCGTCCTCCTCATCGGCTGTAGAAAGATGTATGAGATTCTTGGGTAGGTGTCTTTCGCTCGGCTGCGAGTTTAGGGCCTCGAGCAATCGCGTCGTAGTCTGCCCGCTGAATACTGTGTGGCGATTGAGCAGCAACGTGATGCGGGATCCGCGCGAGCTCCCACCGAAAGCCTTCCGGGCGCGCGATTTTGCCGATTCCTACGGGCACATCTGCGAGATCAAGGTGAAGACGCGCGACTTCCGCTGATGAGCCGATTCTGTCATGGGGGCGGCCGGGACACCGGCCCGGCGTTGCGGAGCATGCCTCAGCAGTTACACTGCCGCTATGATTCAAGAACGGATAAAAGATGGCGAGGCCATAGGCGCTGTGATCGCTGCGATCGAGCGCCGGCCACATCACTTGCGCATATTGCGCCATGTTGAGTCACTTCACCTCCCGGACTGTTGGGTCGGCGCGGGCTTCGTTCGCAACGCGATCTGGGACGACCTCCATGAACATCCGGAGAGCACGGCGCTCGCGGACGTGGATGTCGTCTATTTCGACAAGACCGAAATGAGTCAGGCTACCGACGAACACCTCCAGGCTGCACTCACCTTTCTCGCGCCGGACGTGCCCTGGTCGCTGAAGAACCAAGCGCGTATGCACCTGCGCAACGGCGATGAGCCGTATGAGAGCACGGCGCAGGCCATCGCTCGATGGCCGGAAACCTGCACTGCGGTGGCGGTGCGATTAAGCAATGACCATATTGAAGTGCTGGCGCCGCTAGGCCTGCTCGACCTCTTCGATCTCGTCATTCGTCCGACTCCGCACTTTATGGCGAAGTTGGAAATTTACCGATCGAGAGTTTTGGCGAAGCAGTGGTCCAAGCGGTGGCCTAGACTGCGCTTCGAGAGCCTCGACCAGAACTTGCCTTGAGTGGCTGCCCCGCGCTTGCGCGAATGAATGAACAGGTAGGCGTACCGCCTATCCAACCCGCTCGACCTGAAGCGCCCCTGGCGCGAGCGCTTTGATCAGCGATTGCGCCGGCATCGATGGATCGAGCCAGTCGGCCCAGGCATCGCGTTCAAGGATCACGATTTGCCGATCGTGATACGGCGCGATGTCAGGGCCCGGCTCCATGGTGAGCATGGTGAACGCCTCGCCGACCTCGGGCGTCTTCCGCCATATGCCGGCAACGCAAAAGAACAGCTCGTCTTTCTTCGTAAAGAGCCATTTGTCCTTGCGCTTCTTTTTCGGATCCTTGGGATCGGAGAACTCGTAGAATCCGTCAGCGATGATCAGGCAGCGGTTCGATGAGAATTCCCGACCCTCGGATCGAAAGTTGTAGACCGGCCGCTTGTTTGGTCCGGGCCAGCTCCATCGCCGCTGCACCATGTCGCCTTCGCCGCGCGCGCCCTCGACTGTCCGGATGAGCGGCCCAACATCGGTGATCTTGATGTCGTCGCGCGCCTCGATGTTGGGTCGGCCCTCGGCAAAGCCGATCTTGATCTTCAGATCGGAGAAGTCCTCGACGATGGACGCGAAGTCCACGTGGAGGCGATAGTCGTTGCACTCTGTTCAAGGTCTCCTTTCCGATTTGCACGAGATCATTGTTCTTGTTATGTTCCCATTCTTGTGAGCGCAAGCGTTTTCAATTCCGAAGCATCGATCAGGCAGCGGCGCGTCGTCATCCGGCGCAACGACGGCGACATAGAGATGGTCGAGTTGTCATGGGGCCTTCAAACGCGCGAGCCAGGTGGTTGCGCCTTCACCGTCGTCCGCGCCGAAGGGCGCACCTTTCCCGATCACCGCTGCCTCGTGCCGACCTCCGAGTTCCGCCATCGGAACCGAAGCAAGCACTACGGCTTCTCGCTCGCGGACGGCGACTGGTTCTATTTTGCAGGAGTCTGGCGGCCGGCGACGCGCGACTGGCCCGAGGCATATGCCATCCTGACGACCGAGGCGAGCGCGGACGTAGCACCATTCCATGATCGCCAGATGGCGGTTGTTCGGCGCGAGCAACGTATGGCTTGGCTCGACCGGACTTGCCGTGAGGATGAACTTCTTCGTCCCCTGCCAGCGGACAGCTTCAAGGTCGCACGACTGCGAAGTGAACCACGGCAAGCCGAACTGACATTCTGAAATCCTGGCTTACGCATCTGAGGATTTGAGGCTTTGAGGGGAAAGCCTTCCCCTGCGGCCGAGCCAACGTCTCGGCCGACCCCCTCTGCGGTGAGCCCCCGCAACGCCCCCTTTAGAGTGAGAGTGCGGATCGGGTTACCGTGACGGGTTGAGGGCTGGAGGAGAGGCCTCCGGCACCCGTCGCGGAGAACCGCGATGTCCAGACATGAACGCAACGCTCGCTTCGGCGCCGACCGAACAAACCTCTACGACGATATCACCAATAAGATCATCGCCGAGCTGGAGGCCGGGCGCGTGCCCTGGGTCCAGCCCTGGGGGGCGGCGGCGGCGAAGGCGCCGCTCGCCATGCCGGCGAATGCTGCGACCGGCCGGCAATATTCCGGGATTAATGTGCTGATTCTCTGGGGCGCGGTGATCGAACACGCTTTCCCGGTGCAGACATGGTTGACATTTCGCCAGGCGCTGTCGCTCGGCGGCCACGTCCGCAAGGGCGAACGCGGCACCACCGTGGTCTATGCCGATCGCTTTGTCCCCAATGATGAAAAGCGGCGCGCGCAAGAGAATGGCGAAGAAGCGCCGGCCATTCCGTTCCTCAAATGCTTCACCGTGTTCAACGTCGCGCAGTGCGAGGACCTGCCCGTCGACCTCGCCGTCGCGCCGCCTGCACCGGAGTCAGGTCTGATCGAGCCGCGCGTCGAGGCGCTGATTAAAGCGACGGGCATTGACTTCCGCATCGGTGGCGATCGCGCCTTCTACATGCCGGCGCACGACTACGTGGAGGTGCCACCGCCGCAAGCCTATTTCGAAACCATCAACTGGCATCGCACGGCCCTGCACGAGCTCGGCCACGCGACGGGTCATGCGTCCCGTCTTGGCCGCGACCTCTCCAGCTCCTTCGGCTCCAAGAAATACGCCTTTGAAGAACTCGTCGCAGAGATGAACGCCGCCTTCTGCTGCGCCTCGCTCGGGATCGTCCCGACCGTGCGCCACGCCGACTACATCGGCTCGTGGCTGGAGGTGCTGCGCGAGGACAATCGCGCCATCGTCCGCGCCGCATCCCAGGCGAGCAAGGCAGCTGACTGGCTACTCGCCTTCCTCCCCGAGACCGAGACAGCCGGCGAACCCGCAAACGACAGGAGGGCGGCATGATCCTCCTGACCGACGACCTGCGCGAGCGCCTGCTTGCCAACGGACGTGATCGCGGGGCCGACCACGTGCCCGTGGTCAAGTTCTTCAACCCGCTGGGCGAAGGCGTCTGGCTAGCAACCGAGCTGGACGCGGACGGGGACACGCTCTTCGGCCTCGCCGACCTCGGCTTGCCCGAGCTGGGCAGCTTCTCGCTCGAGGAAATGGCTTCGATCCTCCTGCCGTTCGGCATGGGCATCGAGCGCGACGTCCTCTTCGCCAGCGACCTCCCACTATCGGTCTGGACGGTGGCCGCCCGCGAAGCGGGAAGCATCCGTGTGGCCGAGCGCATCCTCTGCCGAGCGGCTTCATCACGTCGCGATGGCGCGCGAGGCGCACATCCTGAAATCCGCAAAGCCTGAGATGCGCCCCTGCGTGTCTCCGGTTCTACGCATCTCCGGTTCGCCGGGAGGCGGCGCTGTCCTCAGAGGAAGAGGGCGGCGCTTCGCTTCGTGACGGGTTGGAAGCCGAGAGAGAGGCTCTCGGCGCCCGTCGCGGAGTATCCCGACATGGCAAAAGCTGCCAAGAAGATCGTCTTCTCGCGCTCGCGCGACATCCCCTTCAACAAGATCGTGCTCTCGGAAGCCAACGTCCGGCGAACCCGGCCGGAAGCCGACCTCGACGAGCTGGTCCACGACATCGGCCGACGCGAGGACCTCGTCCAGGGCCTCAACGTCCGCGCAATTCTCGACGAGGACGGCAACGAGACCGGCATGTTCGAGGTGCCGGCCGGAGGGCGCCGCTATCGCGCCATCGAGCGCCTGGTGAAGGCCAAGCGGTCCCCGAAGGACGGACTCGTCCCCTGTGTCGTCCGAAAGTCCGACACGAAGATCCTCGCCGAGGACGACTCCCTCGCCGAGAACGTACTGCGCGCGGGCCTTCATCCACTCGACCAGTTCCGCGCATTCCAGGACATGCTCGACAAGGGCATGGCCGAAGAGGAGATCGCCGTGGCCTACCTCACGACCGTCCAGGTCGTGAAGCAGCGGCTGCGTCTCAACGCGGTCTCGCCCGTCCTGCGCGACGCTTATGCCCAGGAGAGCATGACGCTCGACATGTTGATGGCCTTCACCGTCAACCCCGATCATGAGCGTCAGGAGCAGGTGTGGGAAGCCGTGCAGCATTCGTACAATCGGCAACCGTTCCATATCCGCCAGTTGCTGACCGAGACCACGATCCCGGCCTCCGACAAGCGCGCGCGCTTCGTCGGCGTCGACGCATATGTCTCCGCCGGAGGCGCGGTGCTGCGCGACCTGTTCGAGGACGATAACGGTGGCTGGCTCCAGGACCCAGCGCTGCTTCATCGCCTGGTCGGCGAGCGGCTCAAGACCGTGGCCGAGGAGATCGCCAGCGAAGGCTGGAAGTGGGTGAAAATCGACCTCGACCTTCCGTATGGCTACGATCACGGCTTGCGCCAGATCACCGGCTCTTTCGTCGATCTCAGCGACGAGGAACGGGCCGAACGCGAGACGCTGCGCGCGGAATACGATCGGCTCGAGGCGGAGTATGACGGCGCCGACGAGCTCCCGGACGAGATCGATCAGCGGCTGGGCGAGATCGAGGAGGCTCTCGACGCCTTCGAGAAGCGCCCGGTCGTCTACGATCCCGCCGAGATCACGCGCGCCGGGGTCTTCGTCAGCGTGGACCGTGACGGCGACATCCTGGTCGACCGTGGCTATGTGCGGCCCGAAGACGAGGCGCCAGTTGCCGTCGACGGCGGCGACGCCGAGGCCGATGGAGCGGACGGCGGGGTTGATCCTTCCGCAACACCGTCCGTTCAGCGCGCCGTCATCACCATCAGCGGACAAGAAACGGAGGCCGACGACGATGAAGACGATGATGGCGTCAAGCCGCTGCCCGAACGCCTCGTCATCGAGCTCACCGCGCATCGCACGCTGGCGCTGCGTGAATCAGTCGCCAATCACCCGCACGTCGCCCTCACGGCACTGCTGCACAAGCTGGTGCTCGACGCCTTCAAGCGCAACGCGCACGGCTCCGCCGTCGAGGCAGCCGTTCGCGAGGTCCACTTCCCCGTCCAGGCCACCGACTTGAAGGACAGCGCCTCCGCCAGGGCGATCGAGGCGCGCGTCGAGGCCTGGAAGGCGGACATGCCGATCGAGGACGACGATCGGCTGTGGGACTGGATTGACGGCCTCGACCACGCGAGCCGCCTCGCGCTGCTCGCGCATTGCGTCAGCTACGGGATCAATGCTCTTTACGAGCGACCGAATCCCTATAGCGGCAACGGCGTCTCACAGTACGGGCTCGACCGGCGGATGCGCGACGCCGATCGCCTCGCGCGCGCCACCGGCCTCGACATGGTGGAAGCTGGATGGCGCCCGAGCGTGGCGAACTATCTCGGTCGCGTCACTAAAAGCCGGATCGTCGAAGCCGTGCGGGAAGCGCTCGGCGAGGAGAAGGCGCAGCTCATCGACCACCTCAAGAAAGCCGACATGGCCAAGGAGGCCGAACGCCTGCTCGCGGATACCGGCTGGCTGCCCGAGCCGCTGCGTTCCGCAGATCCCGACGCGACGACCGCGACGGACGCGAGCGAGGCCGACGGCAGCGATGCACTCCCGGCCTTCCTCGCCGACCATGAGGACGACCAACCGGATGACGGCGAAACCGATGCGGACAACCCGGCGATTATCGCCGCCGAGTGACGCGACCTTGGCGGGGGCGGCTTCGGCCACTCCCGCCATTTCTCAACAAGGAGCATTCCGATGACCAAGCTCAGGTCGGCCACGCCGCGCCGCATCGCCTTTCAGTATCTTGTGCCCGTCCATGTTGAGGCGGAGGACGGCCTCGTCTGCGCCGTGCTCGGGCGCGCAAACCCCGAGCCCGCAAAAGCAGAAGCGATCCTTGCCGGCGTTCGTGATCCCGATAAGCCCGTTGCGGCTACTTGGCCCTGTCACGTTCTCGCGCAGCTCCAGGAGGGCCGCGTTCGCAACCAGATCGACTCTATCATCGAGAGCGACCCCAACTTCTCAGGTCTCGCGCCGGACGCTGTGTCGGATGACGACATTCATGCGGCTTGCCTGTCGGTCGCCGCCAACATCGACCTCGCCGAGGAAATCGGCGCAGCCAAATTTCGCTCGGCACTCGCCGCCCTACGATCGGCAAAAAGAGGAGGAGGCTTAGACGTACAGGACCTAGCTCTTCTGAAGGTGCCGCCGCCTGATTCTCCAACAGAGGGACCCTTACAAGGTCTTCTTGTGTGCGATGACGACCTCCGTCTCAATCTGCTCGTAAAAAACCCCAGCCGGATTGCGCGTGAGCAGCGCCGCGGATAACTCTGCTTCGAACGCCTCAACATTGTCGCCGAAGTATGGCTTAGTAGAGCTCGACAATGAATAGACGCATCTGATGATCGAATTTATATCGCGTGTGATTGTGCTTGGAAACTCGTGAGCTGTAAATTCAGAGAAGTATTGCGATCTGCGCAATGATGGTTCGTTTGCAGGCTCCTGAGGATTAGATTGCGGATGGCGGGTGCGGGGCCCTAAGAATCTGGCGACAGTCTGATTGGCGATCGGTTCCCAACTCTCTTGTGGACGCCGCTTGCCTGGGTTCACCAGCGCCAACCCTCCCCCGTCTTCTATGAGAATTGCGAGTTTCCGGAGCACGTCATCACGATTCATCCAATGAAAGGCCTGTCCGATTGTGGCGACCCGAAAGCTTCGTGCTCCAAGCGCAATATCCTCAGCTCTAGACTGAAGCCATTGGATGTTCTGTCGGTTCTTTGCTGCCGCTAAGCGTCGAGCCTCAGCGACCATGTTTGCATCCGGATCGACGGCAACGACCTCCCTGGCGTCATAGGAAAGCGGGATTGCGATGGTGCCCGGACCGCACCCCAAATCAAGGGCACGCACCTTTTCGCTGAGAGCGAAGGCCTCGACTATGAAATCCAAGGCCGCCTTCGGGTAAGGGGCACGGAACCGATCATAGTATTGCGCGGCGTCGGCGAACGGAAATTCATGTAGTGGGGTCGGCATGTCCTACTACCTCCACAAACATTTCGGCGGAACAAGCGCAGCGCCGGAGCAGCGTATCGTGCGGTGGCGCGCTGTGAAGGCAGCGGCGTGACGAGAGGGAGAGCTTGACCGGGACGGGTTTGAGCCGGAGCGGTCCAGAGAGAGCGCCGGCCGGCTCGCCCGTTCCGCTCTCCCGAGGTTCCCCGACATGACCCCATGCACCGCCCTCGCGGTCGCGCCTGCGGTCGCGGCGTCGCAGCTTGCGTCTCCCTCCGATATCGCTCTCTGCATCGTCGCAGCCGCGCACCATCTCCTTCCGCATCTCGAACAAGGCCGTCAGGTCGACGCGGCAACTCTTCGCGCCGCAATGGAGGGCGCCTTCGGCGCCTCCGATGCGTCCGGCGTCTGGGACTGGAAAACGGCCTACGACGCCTGCGAGGCCGCGACCGTTCTGTTTCTCCGCAAATACGGAAAGGCGCTTCTGCGCAAGGCCCGTTCTCCGGCCCTGGCTCTTCCCATGCTGGAGAAGATCGTCGGCCTCCTGCCGACCCACACCCGCCGCTCGACCGAAAGCGAGGCCCTCCAGCAGTTCTCGACGCCTATCCCGCTCGGCCTCGCGGTCGCGACGGCTGCGGCGATCACGCCAGCCGACCGCGTGCTCGAGCCTTCTGCCGGCACCGGCCTGCTCGCCATCCTCGCGGAGATCGCGGGCGGGTCGCCCGTCGTCAACGAACTGGCGGAGACCCGCGCCGGCGTGCTCTCCCTGCTATTTCCGACGATCACCACGACCCGGCACGACGCCGCGCAGATTCACGATCACCTCGACGCCGCCATCGTGCCGAGCGTCGTCATCATGAACCCGCCGTTCTCGGCGATGGCCAACGTGCAGGGCCGCATGGCCGACGCCGCGCTCCGCCATATCGGCTCGGCCCTGGCGCGGCTCGCCGATGGCGGTCGCCTGGTCGCGATCACCGGCGCCAACTTCGCGCCCGACGCTCCGACCTGGCGCGACGCGTATGTCCGGCTACAGGAGCGCGGCAACGTCGTCTTCTCAGCCGCCATCGACGGCCGCGTCTATGCCAAGCATGGCACGACGTTTTCGACGCGGCTGACCGTCATCGACAAGCGCCCCGCCGACGATCCCACCGTTTTCCCGGCCGCGCCCGGGGTCGCGCCGGACGTCGCCACGCTGCTGGCCTGGATCGCGGAGCACGTTCCGGCACGGCTGCCGGTCGATGCCTCCCTGACTGTGCCCACTGTCACCACGCCGCGCACCGTTCGCGGCTACCTCGCACGCTCCGCACGAGCCGCATCACAGTCCACGAGCGCGGCCGAGCCCGCCGGCATCGAGCTCACCTATCAGACGGTCGACTGGACGCCGCCCCAAGGCGCGCGCCTCTCCGATTCGATCTACGAGGATTATGCGCTCCAGAGCATCCGGATTCCCGGCGCTCAGGATCACCCGACGCAGCTCGTCCAGTCGGCGGCGATGGCCTCGGTCGCGCCGCCCAAGCCGACCTACCGGCCTCATCTGCCCGCGAACATCCTCAGCCTGCTCTCCGGCGCCCAACTCGAGACCGTCATCTATGCCGGCGAGGCGCATTCCGACTATCTCGCCGGCGCCTGGACGGTGGACGAAACCCTCGACGTCGTGACCGCCGCCGCCGAGGACGCGAAGGGCGCGGTCCGCTTCCGCCGCGGCTGCATGATTGGCGACGGCACCGGCGTCGGCAAAGGGCGCGAGTCGGCCGGCATCATCCTCGACAACTGGATGCAGAACCGCCGCAAGGCGGTGTGGGTCTCCAAATCCGACAAGCTCATTGAAGACGCGCAGCGCGACTGGTCCGCGCTCGGCGTGGAGCGCCTGCTCATCACGCCGCTCTCGCGATTCCCGCAGGGCAAGCCAGTCACACTGCGGGAAGGCGTCCTATTCACCACCTATGCTACGCTACGCTCCGATGACCGCGGCGAACGCCTTTCCCGCGTGCGGCAGATCGTTGAATGGTTGGGCTCCGACTTCGACGGAGTGATCATTTTCGACGAAGCGCACGCCATGCAGAACGCGGTCGGAGCCAAAGGTGAACGCGGCGATCAGGAGGCCTCGCAGCAGGGCCGCGCAGGCCTGCGCCTCCAGCACGCGCTGCCGGACGCCCGCATTGTCTATGTCTCCGCCACCGGCGCGACGACCGTGCACAATCTCGCCTATGCGCAGCGCCTCGGCCTCTGGGGTGGCGAAGACTTCCCGTTCTCGACCCGGGCCGAATTCGTGGAGGCGATCGAAGCCGGCGGGGTCGCCGCCATGGAAGTGCTCGCCCGCGACCTGCGGGCGCTCGGCCTCTACACCTCGCGCTCACTGAGCTTCGCCGGCGTCGAATACGAGCTGGTCGAGCATGAGCTGACGCCCGAGCAGACCCGCGTCTATGACGCCTACGCGGACGCCTTCGCGATCATTCACAACAACCTCGATGCCGCCATGCAGGCCGCCAACATCACCGGCGGAAGCGAAGGCGGATCGGGAACGCTCAACCGCCAGGCCAAGTCAGCCGCGCGCAGTGCATTCGAGTCTGCGAAGCAGCGCTTCTTCGGGCACCTGCTCACAAGCATGAAGACGCCGACCCTGATCCGCTCGATCGAGCGCGATCTCGAAGACGGCCATGCCGCCGTCATCCAGATCGTCTCGACGGGCGAAGCGCTGATGGAGCGCCGCCTCGCCGAGCTGCCGACCGAGGAATGGAACGACGTTCGCGTCGACATCACGCCGCGGGAATACGTCCTCGATTATCTCGCCCATTCCTTCCCGGTGCAGCTCTACGAACCATTCGCCGACAGCGAGGGCAAGCTGTCGTCGCGTCCGGTCTATCGCGACGGACAGCCGGTCGAGAGCCGGGAGGCTGTGCAGCGACGGGATGCGCTGATCGCCAAGCTCGCGAGCCTGCCCCCCGTTCCCGGCGCGCTCGACCAGCTCGTGCAGCACTTCGGCACAGACATCGTCGCCGAAGTGACCGGCCGGTCGCGCCGCATCGTCCGCAAGTCCATCGGCGTCGCAAAGAGCGACCGCCTTGTCGTCGAGACCCGAGCGGCCTCGTCCAACCTCGCCGAGGCGCAGGCGTTTATGGACGACCACAAGCGCATCCTGGTGTTCAGTGACGCCGGTGGCACCGGCCGCAGTTATCATGCCGAGCTCACGGCGAAGAACACGCGCCTTCGCGTGCATTATCTTCTCGAGCCGGGCTGGAAGGCGGATACGGCCATCCAGGGACTCGGCCGCACCCATCGCACCAACCAGCAGCAGCCCCCGCTGTTCAGGCCGGTCGCGACCAACGTCAAGGCCGAGAAGCGCTTCCTCAGCACGATAGCACGCCGGCTCGATACGCTTGGCGCGATCACGCGCGGCCAGCGCCAGACCGGCGGCCAAGGTCTCTTCCGGCCGGAGGACAATCTGGAGTCCCACTATGCGCGCGACGCCTTGCGCCAGCTCTACATGCTGCTCGTTCGCGGCAAGATCGAAGGCTGCTCGCTTCAACGCTTCGAAGCGGCGACCGGCCTGAAGCTCATGGATGCGAACGGTATCAAGGATGACCTGCCGCCGATCACCACCTTCCTCAACCGCATGCTCGCGCTGACCATCGATCTCCAAGGCGTCCTATTCACCGCCTTCGAGCAACTGTTGAACGCCCGCATCGAGGGCGCCATCGCCGCCGGCACCTACGACGTCGGCCTGGAGACGCTACGCGCCGAAAGTTTCGTCGTCACCAACCGTGAGACGATCTACATGCATCCGGGCACCGGCGCGGAGACGCGCCTCCTGACCATCCAGCAGCGCCAGCGCAATCGTCCCGTCACGCTGGACGAAGCGTTGAGCCGGCTGCGCGAGCGCGGATCGCGGCTTCTTGTCAATGAGCGCTCCGGGAGTGCGGCTGTGCAGATCCGCGCACCGTCGGTCATGCTCGACGACGGCGAGGTCGAATACCGTGTGCGCCTGATCCGTCCGATGGAGGCACTGAATGTCCCCATCCGCATGATGGCGGAAAGCCATTGGCAGGAGGCGGACAAGGCGACCTTCGCCGCGGCCTGGACCACGGAACTGAACGAGGTGCCGGCGTTCGCCGACTCGACCATCCACATGGTCGCAGGTTTGTTGCTTCCGATTTGGAAGCGGCTACCGAACGAGTCGACACGCGTCTATCGGCTGCAAACCGACGACGGCGAGCGCATCATCGGGCGCAGGGTCTCGCCGGCGTG
The DNA here is from genome assembly GCF_031656215.1 of Mesorhizobium koreense. Lineage (NCBI taxonomy): Bacteria > Pseudomonadati > Pseudomonadota > Alphaproteobacteria > Hyphomicrobiales > Phyllobacteriaceae > Mesorhizobium > Mesorhizobium koreense. The sequence continues at coordinate 3,442,528 of NZ_CP134228.1, forward strand.
GGCAGCGACCGCCACGGCGACCGGCCTGCCTTCGCTGACGCCGGACGACGCCTTCGCCGCCCTTATCGAGGGCAAGACCGTCATCGATCTCGCCGAGGGGCTCCAGCTTCGTCGCGTTCGGGTGATGGGTGGTCATCGCATCGAGTTGTCGGGCTTCACCGACACCATGCGCGAACGGCTCACGGCCTACGGCCTCTTCCACGAGATCATTTCGTGGAAGCTGCGCATGTTCGTGCCCACCGACGCCAGCGGTCCCGCGATCCTCGCCAAGGTGATGGATCGCTATCCGGTCGCGCGCGTCGGCGAGCGGGAGGACGCGTGATGTCCCCGCTCGATGCTTCGGAACTCGCACACCGTCTCGCGCGCAACGCCGAGGCGGTGTGCCGCCACTATCTCTCCAACGGCCGTCGCGAAGGTCGCTATTGGATGGTGGGCGATGTGCGCAACACGCCTGGGCGCTCGATGTTCGTGCGCCTAGCCGGCCCCGAGAGCGGCAAGGGTGCGTCGGGCAAATGGACCGACGCCGCCACCGGCGAGCATGGCGACCTTCTCGACGTCATCCGCGAATCCTGCGGCCTCGTCGATTTCGCCGATGTGGCGAAGGAGGCACGCTCCTTCCTCAGCTTGCCCCAACCGGAGCCGCAGCCCGACGTGCGCCGCGGCAGAATCCAGCCAGCTCCGACTGGGTCTCCGAAAGCAGCACGGCGCTTGTTCGCCATGTCGCAACCGATCCGCGGCACGCTGGTCGAGGCATATCTCCGCCGACGCGGCATTACGTCTTTGCACGGCACCGGATCGCTCCGCTTCCACCCGCGCTGCTACTATCGGCCGGACGAGCATTCCGCGACCGAGACCTGGCCCGCCATGATCGCCGCTGTTACCGACATGGAAGGCCGCGTCACCGGCGCGCACCGGACCTGGCTCGATCCCGACGGCTTCGATCCCGTTCGATTCGGCAAGGCACCGATCGATACACCGCGCCGCGCGATGGGCGATCTCCTCGGACACGCCGTCCGCTTTGGCGTGGCAGGCGAAGTCATGGCGGCGGGCGAAGGCATCGAGACCATGCTGTCGCTCAGGATGGCGCTGCACGACATGCCGATGGTCGCCGCTCTGTCGGCCGCCCATCTCTCGGCCATCGTGTTCGCAGACACGCTGCACCGGCTTTATATCGCGCGCGACGACGACCCGGCCGGCGACGGTGCGATGGCGACGCTGATCGAGCGCGCGTCCCACGACGGCATCGAGGCGATTGTGCTGTCGCCGAGGCTGGGCGACTTCAACGAGGATCTCCGCATGCTCGGCCCCGACGTATTGCGCGCGAACCTTCGGGCGCAGGTCGCGTCGCGGGATGCCGCCCGCTTCATGGCCGAGGCCGCATAGAGCACGAGACCGTAAAACGCACGGCCGGGAGGAAGGCGGGGTCCGCAATCTCGACGGCGGCCGATGCTCCGAAGTGCCGGAGAGAGCCGCGCCCTCGGCCTTCAAGAGGGCGATCGGGACGGCAAACGGCCCGGCCCGGCAACCTCGTGGGCCGACTATTTTCCGTCGGCGGCGGAGCCGCCTTTACATCGCGAAGCAAAATAGTCGGCCCCCTTCGGCCCTCCGCTGCGCTTCGGCCCTGCGCTTCGCTCCGGGTGCAGAGCCGGTCCGCCCGCCGTCTTCCGCCGCCATGAAGGCCGCGAGGGTCGCGGCAGATCCAGTCACGGAGCATCCCATGACCACCAACGACGATTTCGAACCGCACCACACGTCCTCTCCGACCGACCACGTTCTCGCCGAGCTTCAGCTCTACGGCTTCCGCCCCTTCCAGGACGAACCCGACCCGCGACCGCTTCCCGAAGGCAACCTCGTCGCCGGAGCCATCGCCGACATTTTCGACGCTCTCGTCGCCACGCTCAGCGACACCCGCCTCGAGCCCGATCTCGAGGACGTGCTCTGGTCGACCACGAACGTTTTCCATCGCGCCGCCGACCGCATCGCCCGCGAGCTTGACGACAACGAACAGGCGCAGCGCCGCAGCCAGCGCGAACAGGACGGCACCGAGGTCAAGTCCGTCGAGCTAGAACGACTCATCGCCGAGGGGCGGACGCTCATCGAGCGGCGCGACGCCTTCGAGCTCATGCGCGACCAGGCCTGCGAGCATTTCGAGCGTCAGACAGGCTCGCCGTGGCGGCCGCGCAACGGCTCACTCGTCAACCATCGCGCGATGACCGCGGCCATGATCGACAGCCGTGACTTTCTCGCTGCGAAGAAGCGCTCCGAAACCGAGGTCATGCTGCCTCCCGGCCCGAAGGTCGCGGTCAGCGGCGGTCTCGACTTCAACGATCATCGGCTGATCTGGGCCAAGCTCGACCAGGTGCACGCCAAGCACCCGGACATGGTGCTCATGCATGGCGGCTCGCCCAAGGGCGCCGAGCGCATCGCTGCGCGCTGGGCCGACCACCGCAACGTACCGCAGATCTCCTTCAAGCCCGACTGGACGAAACATGCCAAGGCCGCACCGTTCAAGCGCAACGACGCGATGCTGAACGTGCTGCCGCTGGGGATCATGATCTTCCCCGGCACTGGCATCCAGGACAACTTGGCAGACAAAGCCCGCAAGCTCGGAGTTCCCGTCTGGCGCTACGGCGATAAACCGATGTGATCGCCGTCAACACCACCGGAATCAGAGCGCCGCGGCGATTTCAACTCGCCGCGGCCTTCCAATTTTTGCTATTCTCCATCCGCGCCGTGGTGGTGGTGGAAGGCGCGACCGTCAGACGCTTCTCTCACGGAGGCCACCATCATGATCGTCGTCAGTATCCTCGCCAGCATCGCCGCCATCGGCGTCCTCTGCTGCCTCTTGTTCTACCTTGCCGTCTATGCACTGCCGCTGTTCGCAGGCGTGACGGCTGGGGTGTGGGCATGCGGCACCGGCGCAGGTTGGTTCGGTGGTATCGCCGTCGGATTCGTCGCCGGCCTCGCAACACTCCTCGTCGGCCACCTCCTGCTCACGGTGGTCAAGCCTCTCTGGCTCCGCTTGATAATCGCGGCGATGTTCGTCGCACCCGCGGCTATCGCCGGCTATCACGCGACACATGGCATCTTGAAGCACACTATGCCGTCGGAGACTTGGGTGGTCGCCTTCTCGATGGTCGGGGCCGTCGTCGTGGGCATCACCGCCTTCGCCCGCCTCGCAACGCTGGCCTCGCCCGGTCAATCCGGCCAGGGCGTGGTTGGCGCCTGAGGCCGGTGCTGCCCGGATGGCAGGCTAGACCAAGCCCGCCTGCGATTCCTCCTCATCGAACAGGTTGGCGAGTTGGTGTGCGCCAGAACGTCGGAGCGCGCTGAGCCACTGGTCGCAGGCATCGTCGGAACGCTTGGCCCAGGCCGCGCAACGAACATCGAACCCGCGAAAGCGGCGGTCGGATCGCTCACCCTCGCTGCACATCATCTGGATCCGCCATGTGCGGGATCCTGCTTGCTTCGACACGGTGAAGCAGCGGCTACCGTTGCCGTCGAATTTCTCCAGCTGCACGAGGGGATCGCCAGATCTCCTTGATCCTTCTCTGTCTGATCGACCGCTCCAAGCGGCCTCTTTGATGGACTGATCTGGCCGGAGGCCGGCTTCGCCTCGATCGCCTATGCCGCAATGGCGCCGATCGACTTTCTTCCCCTGGCCTACGCCCATTCCTCGCGAAACAAGAAAGTCTCGCGGGCTGCCATCCTCCGCTGTGCTCCGGCCTGCAAGCAGGTGCGGCGTCGATCGCCTCCGGCCAACCGATCACCATCGAGGCCGCAATGGCGCGGGCTCGAAACAGAGATCAAGGAGAACTACCATGGCGACCATCGGTACCTTCAAGAAGTCCGGCAACGAGTTCGTCGGCCAGATCGTCACCCTCAGCGTTCAGGCCAAGAACGTCCGCATCGTCCCCGAGACCAACCGCTCGGGCGAGAACGCCCCCAGCCACCGCGTCTTCGCGGGCCGCGTCGAGATCGGCGCCGCCTGGGCCAAGCGCTCCAACGACGGCCGCGACTATCTGGGCCTCAAGCTCGACGACCCGTCGTTCACGGCTCCCATCTATGCCAACCTCTTCGACGACGAGGAAGGCGAAGGCTACAGCCTGATCTGGTCCCGCCCGAACCGCCGCAACGGCGAGTAAGGCGATCCCAAGACCCCGCCCGGGCTCCCCGGGCGGGGTCCACCCCCCTTCAGATAGGCGACCCGCCAGAGCGACCGATTCAGTTCGCCATGATTCGGCCAACTCCCCGTCTTTGGCGTCCATTTTCGCTCGCTTAACCTATCCAGAGCGACTATTTTAGTCGTAGTTCTGGCGCGCTCGGTCGACCCAATGGGAGGTGATCATGCATGATCACCGCCCGACAATCACGGGCCGCGCGCGCGTTGCTGGGATGGACACAGGAGACGCTCGCAGACAAGGCCCTGGTATCGCTGACGGCGCTCAAACGACTCGAATCGGGTCATCGCGCCGTCTTCGAGTCGACGGAAGACCAGGTTCGTCGCACGCTTGAGGCCAATGGCATCGTCTTCCTGTCGTCTGACCAGGGCGAGGGAGTGATGCTTGTCCGCGCGAAGGTGGGGGCCAACGGCAGGAAATGACGCCGCACGCGAGTGCAGCGGGCGGAGGAACGGGCACGGTGTTCCTCTTGCGCCGGCCACAAGTGTGCGTAGGGTTAACGATCCGTTGCACTCAGCACATCCCGACCGTCGGGGCTCGAATTGAAACAAGAGGCATTCCTAGACGAGCCGCCGCAAAGCACGCTGCTGACGAGCTATGACCGCGCTCACATGAAGCTCTATTTGCGGCTGCTCGATGCGGAAACCGACGGCGCCGACTGGCGCGAAGCGGTCGCGCTGCTGTTCGGCATCGACGCCGGCAAGGAGCCCGAGCGCGCCAATCTCATACACCGCAGCCACCTGGCCCGCGCCCGTTGGATGCGTGAGCACGGATACCGCCAGCTCGCGAGCGAGGCCTGACATCCACACGTGATGCTATCCTAGCATCACGCCTTGCATGCTCGGCGCTTCCCGCCATCCACTCAACCCGCGATCGTATTCCTCCTTCGCACGCGCCCGACCAAGGGTCGGGGGAGGAAACCTATGGGCCCTGATACATCGCGTTGGCGTACCTCCGAGATCTACGATTATCTCGATCATCTCTACGCGCCGGACCTGGCCTGGGAGTGGCTGAGGCGCAACCCGAAATACCAACGAGATTTTGCAGAAAGCGAGGGATCCTCCGCTGCCGCCCAGCGCTTCGGCGCGCTGGTCCAGCCGCGTTGGGGGTTGCTCTTTCGCGATCGACCCGTCGCTCGCCGCCACTAACACCACTGTCTTCTGGACCCCAGACGTTGATCCGGGCACCGTCATCCTCAAAGCAGTTCCTACAGCGCCTCCTATGGAGAGCGCTGTCCCGCCTGATCTCGACGCAAATACCGCCCGCGCTGGCGCAGACGGACTGAGCATCGTTCATGGCCGCGGCGCGAGCGCCGTTCGACTCTTCTTCACAACCGATGCCTCGCCAGCGAACCCGGTTGTCGCACTCGTCCCGCTCGGCGCCGATGGCCTCGATCGCATCGATGCGGTCATCCGCCTCTGGCGCGCAGTTAACCGCCGTCAGGTGCCGATCGACGCCCGACTGACCAAGCAGCAGCGTCGGCGGCTTCGGCGCATGTTTCAGGCGGTGGATGGACACACAGAAGGCGCGAGCTACCGCGAGATCGCCGAAGCCATCTTCGGGGCTGCCCGCATCGCCGATGCGTCTTGGAAGACCTCCGCCCTTCGCGACGTGACGATCGATCTCGTAAAGGATGGCCTCGCGCTGATCGCGGGTGGCTATCGTGCGCTCCTGCGTCGGCGACGCCGTCAGTAACCTCGCCTCCCTATTCTGAAGGGGTGCGATTTTAGCACCCGAATCTTCGCCATCCCCCCGCGCAGCTTTCCTCCGCCACCGTGGCCTTCGCTCGCCGGTACTCGCCGGCAACCTGAATGAATGCCCGGAGGTGCGACATGACGAATCTCGCCGGCTTGCCGCCGCGCTTCTTGCGAACGCCGGAAGCCGCCGACTTCCTCGGCCTGTCCAGCCGGACACTGGAGAAGCATCGCACCTACGGGACCGGGCCGGCCTATCGGAAGCTCGGCGGGCGCGTCGTCTATGCGCTCGACGACCTCAAGGCCTGGGCCGACCGCGGCGCGGTCACCTCGACATCCGACCCGCGCGGCTCCGTGCTGCCGGCCAAGCGCCACGACTCGGCCTCGGCGCAGGCCGGTCGCAGCCGTCGTTGAGAGGCGCGGCATGTCCTGGGCGCGACGCCATAGCGAACCCGAGCAGCTCGATCTTTTCCGGGCGCTGCCCGGCGATCTCGCGCCGCGCGACGCGCAGGAACTCATGGCCTATCCGTTCTTCTCGCTCGCCAAGTCGAAGCGGCTGGCGCCGATCGACTTCAAGGCCGGCACTATCGTCATCCGGGTCGAGGCGGTCCCGGAGCACGGCATGGCGACGATCTGGGACGCCGACGTGCTGATCTGGGCAGCCTCACAGATCGTCGAGGCGCGCGACCTCGGCCTGCGGCCGTCGCGCCTCATGGCAGCCACGCCATACGAAATTCTCTCCTTCATCGGCCGCGGGGTGAGCGCGCGCGACTACGACCGTCTAAAGGCCGCGCTCGACCGCCTGCAATCGACCACCGTCGCGACCTCGATCCGCCAGCCGACCGAGCGGCGGATGCACCGCTTCTCCTGGATCAACGAGTGGAAGGAGCGTGCGGACGCGCACGGCCGTCCGCTCGGCCTCGAGCTGATCGTACCGGACTGGTTCTTTGCCGCTGTCCTTGATGACGCGTTGGTGCTGACGATCGACCGCGCGTACTTCCGCCTGACTGGCGGGTTGGAGCGCTGGCTGTACCGCCTGGTGCGCAAGCACGGCGGCCGCCAGCATTACGGCTGGAGCTTCGACGTCGCCTATCTCCATGCGAAGTCCGGCAGCCTCTCACCGCTCAAACACTTCGCCTACGACCTGCGCAACATCGTTCGCCGGCAGACGCTGCCTGGCTACCGGCTGACGATCCAGCAGCCGCCGGATGCTCCGGAACGTCTCTCCTTCGCTCCCGTCGATGCCGCTGCACTCGCTCCGCCAGAGCAACGCAGGAGCTCTCGCGCTGGGAATAAGCTGTGAATCGCCTCGTGCTATCAGGGACCCGGCCTATCGTGCCATCGGGGACCCGATCCTCGTGCTATCGGGGACCGGAATCGTCGAATCTGGGCGCCGATTCAAGGCATTGCGCGCAGCGTAACTCTTCTAACCAAGATTCCTTCGGAATCTTTCTAACGGCAATCCCGCACTCCACACCTGTGCATGAGTGCCGCCGCCGGCGAGCCGCGCCATGATCGTCGCCCTGCTCAACCAAAAAGGCGGCGTCGGCAAGACCACGCTCGCGCTCCATCTCGCCGGTGAGTGGGCGAGACGCGGCCAACGCGTGACGCTCATTGACGCCGACCCGCAAGGCTCGGCGCGCGACTGGTCGCAGCAGCGCGCACGCGAAAGCCTTCCACGCCTGTTCGGCGTCCTCGGCCTGGCGCGCGATACGCTCCACCGTGAAGCGCCCGAGCTGGCGCGCAATGTTCATCACATCGTCATCGATGGACCTCCGCGCGTCGCCGGGTTGATGCGCTCGGCGCTTCTGGCAGCCGACGTCATCCCGATTCCAGTGCAGCCATCGCCGTTCGACGGCTGGGGCTCTGCCGAAATGCTCGCGCTGCTGAACGAAGCGCGCGTCTATCGCTCGCACCTTGTCGCCCGCTTCGTTCTCAACCGATGTGCCATGCGCACCATCATCGCGCGGGAAACGGCGCTGACGCTCGCCGATCACGATCCGCCATTGCTCGCTTCCAAGATCGGACAGCGTGTCGCCTTTGCCGACGCCGCGCAGTCCGGCCGGCCCGTCTGGGAAGCACACGCGGCAAGTCAGGCAGCGCGGGAGATCACCGCCCTTGGGGCCGAGATCGGGAGGCTGGCGCGATGACGCAACGCTCCTCGAAACGCGCCTTCATCGCGCGGCCTGCCGACCCCGAACGCATGATCAAAGCGCCGGAACCACGCGCCAAAGGCAACGGCGACGACGCTACGTTCACCGCGCGGCTGACGATCGACATCACACCGGAGCTGCGCGGCCGCATCAAGGTCGTCGCCTTTCCAGCGCGGGCAGACCGTCGCGGACATGCTGCGCGACCTGCTGGCCCGCGAATTCCCTCCAGCCGAAGGAGACCTGCCATGAGCAGTGCCCCCCATCTGCGCCTCGTGCCGCCGCCGGTTCCCGTCGACGGCCTGACGCGCGTCGAACTGACGTGGATCGAGAAGAAGGTCGAATACTGGATTCGCTTCGGCAAGGAGAAGGAGGAGCAGATCCTCGACAGGCGCCGCCGGACGCTCAGCTTCGCATCGAACAGCATCTTCGCCCTCGTGCGCTGGGCGTCGAACGACCATGGAACCGCCATCTCGCGCATCGACATCGTGCGCGCGATCACGCCCGGAGAGCATTTTCAGACGCTCCCGTTCGTGCGGCCAGGCGGGGACATCCTCCTCAAGATGGAGGGGTGGCCGAAGGTCGAGCGCGTTCTCCAGATCATCGATGCCATCGAGTCCCTCAGCATCGATCCGGCCGAGGTGTCGCCGCATCACTGGCGACATGTCCACAATCGTCTGACCGCAGGCCATGAGCCGCGCAGCTACACCGCCGAACAGCATCGGGCGATCCTTCTGCGCCGGAGTGTCGAACCGTGACGCGCTGCGGCTATGTCATGACGACGTACTTCGCCGTGATGGCGGTTGGCGTTCCTTCTTTCCTTCCGGTCGCGCCGAAGCTCATCTGGAATGCATCGGCCAGCGTGCCGCTCGGCCTCTATTCCATCGAGCCGGCGAAGCATCTCGAAGTCACAGACCTCCTCGCCGTCAATACACCTGAACCGCTCGCCTCCTTCATGGCCGAGCGCCGCTATCTGCCGCGGGGCGTGCCGCTGATGAAGCGCGTCGCCGGCCTTCCAGGCCAGCGCGTCTGTCGTGACGGCGCACACATTACGGTTGACGGCATCGACATGGGCGAGGCGCTGGCGCGCGACCACGCGGGCCGCGAGCTACCGGCCTGGCAGGGCTGTCGCCGACTCGCCGATGGCGAAGTCTTCCTCATGAACTGGGCGGCTCCCGACAGCATGGACGGCCGCTACTTCGGTCCACTCACCACCGGCTCGATCATCGGCCGCGCGGTCCCGCTCTGGACCGACGAGGACGGCGACGGCCGGTTCGAATGGCGCGCCGCAACGCGGTGGCGGCGCACCGGACACGTCCTCTTCACCGCTCAAAGGGAGTTTTCAATGCCACAGATTGGAGAGTTTACACGCACCAAGAACGGCTACACCGGCCATGTCCGCACGCTCGCAGTCAACAGCGAGATGGTGCTGATTCCGGCCGAGCATTCCGACGCCGAGAATGCGCCGGACTATCGCGTCCATCTCGGTGACAGCGACGGTCCCGAGATCGGAGCTGGCTGGAAGCGCACCGGCGAGAAGGCAGGCGATTACGTTTCCGTCCAGATCGACGACCCGACGCTGGGCCAGCCGATTCGCGCCAACCTGTTTCAGTCGGGCGACGCGAGATCCGTCTGGGGCTTGCACTGGAGCCGCCCGCAGAAGCGGCCGGAGCGGGACTGAAGTGATGGTCATCCGCTCGATCTCGCGGAGACGGAGTGAGGCGGCCGGGCGAGCGACGCTTGCCCGGCGCCTTGCCGCTCTTCTCCTTTCCGGCCTGCTAATCGTCGGGCCATTCACTGCCGCAGCGCATGCTCAGGACGCCACCGTCGCGCGCGCTCAACGGGCGCAACCGATCGCCAACTACATGACGGAGGCAGCGCGACGCTTCGGCGTCCCAGTTGCATGGATACGCTTGGTCATGGGCGCCGAGAGCGCGGGCGACGTGCGCGCGGTCTCTCGTGCGGGTGCTATGGGCTTGATGCAGATCATGCCCGATACATGGCCTGAGCTGCGGGCTCGCTATCGTCTCGGCAGCGATCCCTTCGACCCACACGACAATATCCTCGCTGGCACCGCGTATCTACGCGAACTGTATGACCGCTATGGCTCACCGGGCTTCCTCGCGGCGTACAACGCAGGCCCTCAGCGATATGAGGAATACCTCGCGGGCGTTCGCGCGCTGCCAGCCGAAACGCGCGCCTATGTCGCTTCGCTCGCGCCCCATATCGGCGGCAAGCCGCTCGATGACGCCGCCACGAATGCACCCGATCCGCTCGCGTGGACCCGTTCCCCTTTGTTCGTCGTGCGCGGGAACGGCAGCACGAATGCAGGACCATCGCAAGAACAGCGCGCGCCCGGTGACGATGCGACGACACCACGAGCGCATGACGCGGCATCGCTTTCACCGCGCTCCACGAGCCTCTTTGTCGCGCAGGCAAGTCCGGACCCGCAGCAATGAGGCGCCTGTTGCCAGATCGCGGTGTAGCGAGCCCCAGCGCACCAGAGAGTGTGGTGAGGCGGGAGCACGCAAACACAACCGCACGATGGCAGGATAAAGGGGCGCGATGTGCGCGCCAGGACGGTTGTGCTTTTTCAATAGGTTACATCCCGAAACCGCGAGGTGCGCCGTCCCGGCGCAGCCTGCGGCTTCGGCGCTTTCTCAATGAATTCCGTCGCTTGGCGCGATGTGCGGGACCGCGGCCATGAGCGCCGAGGACGACTTCCGCATCCGGCCCGGCCGCATCCGCTCCACCCGCGCGCAGCGAGCGCGACCCTTCATCGCGCAGGCGCTCGCCGCCGCCCAGCGAGCTGGCGGCTCCATCTCCCACAAGGGGACGATCGGCCCCGGCCATCGCTCCCGCTTCGGCCGCGGCCAGCGCGCCTCGGTGCAGGCGATCCGCCTCATTACGTCGCGCTCGCGGGGCGCCGTGGTGAAGGCGCGTGTCGTCCGCCACAGTGCGCGCGGCGCACCGCTCGCTACGCATCTCGGCTACCTGCGGCGCGAGGGCGTCACCCGGGACGGGGAGAAGGCCCAGCTCTTCGGTCCCGGCACCGTCGAAGCCAACCCGAAGGACTTCGCCGACCGCTGTGCCGACGACCGCCATCACTTCCGCTTCATCGTGTCACCGGATGACGCGATCGAGATCGCCGACCTCAAGCAGTTCACGCGCGACCTGATCGGCCAAATGGAGAAGGATCTCGGGACCAGGCTCGACTGGGTCGCCGTCGATCACTGGAACACCGAGCACCCGCACGTCCACCTGATCGTCCGCGGCGTTCGCGACGACGGCGAGAACCTCGTGATCTCACGCGATTACATCAAGGAGGGCATGCGCGACCGCGCGCGCGACCTGATCACCCAGGAGCTTGGCCCGCGCACCGACCACGACATCCGCACCACCCTGGAGCGCCAGATCAACGCCGAGCGCTGGACGAACTTCGACCGCCAGCTCAAGCGCGATGCATACCGCACGGGCGTCATCGACCTCGCGCCGCGCGCCGACCGCCAGCCCGACGAATTCCATGCGCTGAAGGTCGGCCGCCTGCGCAAGCTGGAGACACTCGGTCTCGCCGATCAGATTGGACCGGGCCAATGGGTGGTTTCCGAGACGGCCGAGAAGAGTTTGCGGGAGCTCGGCGAGCGCGGCGACATCATCAAGCGCATACATCACGGCCTCGCCGAGCGCGGCATCGAACGCGGCGCGGCGAGCTACGTGCTGGCCGGTGAAAGCCTGGACGAACCGATCGTCGGACGCTTGCTGGCGCGTGGGCTCGACGACGAGCTCAAGGGCAGCGCCTTTGCGATCGTCGATGGCGTCGATGGCCGCACCCACCACATTAAGCTCGCCGATCTCAACGCGGCTGGGGATTCTGCGTCGGGCTCGATCGTAGAGCTGCGCCGGTTCGACGACGCCCAGGGCCAGCGGCGCGTCGCGCTTGCTGTACGATCGGACCTTCCCCTCGAGCAGCAGATCACGGCCAACGGGGCCACCTGGCTCGACCGCCAGGCCATCGCAAGCGAACCGGTCCCACTCGGCGGCGGTGGCTTCGGCGCCGAGGTCCGTGACGCGCTTAACCGCCGCGCGGAGCATCTCATCGGCCAAGGCTTTGCCGAGCGGCAAAGCCGTGGTGTCAGCTTCAGCCGCAACCTGATCGAGGCACTGAGGAGTCGCGAGCTCGACGCCCTGCGCGAACGTCTGACGATCGAGACCGGCCAAGCGGCGGTCAAGGCTGGCACCGGCGAATACGTTGCCGGCACCTATCGCCGCCGCTTCGATCTCGCCTCCGGCCGGTTCGCCATGCTCAACGACGGCCTTGGCTTCCAGCTCGTGCCGTGGTCGCCGTCCCTCGAGCAGCATCTTGGACGACACGTCGCCGGCGTCGCGCGCGGCGACGGCAGGATCGATTGGAGCTTCGGCCGCAAGCGGGGGATCGGCCTGTGACGACGCAATCGGACAGGAGGGTCGTGTGATGTCCGCAACCAAGATTCTCTGGGGTCAGATTCTCGTCGTCGCGCTGATCATCCTCGCCACGACGTGGGGCGCGACCGAGTTGACCGCTTGGCGATTGGGCTTCCAGGCGCAGCTCGGCGAGCCATGGTTCGTGGCCTTCGGCTGGCCGGTCTACTATCCGCCAGCGTTCTACGCCTGGTGGTTCTTCTACGACGCCTATGCGCCTGCGATCTTCGTCGAGGGCGCCTACATCGCGGCGTCGGGTGGTTTTGTCGCAATCGCAGTCGCGATCGGCATGTCGGTGTGGCGGGCGCGCGAAACCAAGAACGTCGACACCTACGGCTCAGCGCGGTGGGCCCGGCCAGACGAAGTGGAGGCTGCGGGGCTTCTCGGTCCTGACGGCGTGGTGCTCGGCAAGCTCGGCCGCGACTACCTGCGGCACGATGGACCCGAGCACGTCCTTTGCTTCGCGCCGACCAGGAGCGGCAAGGGTGTCGGCTTAGTCATTCCATCGCTGCTGACTTGGCCGGGCTCGGCAATCGTTCACGACATCAAGGGAGAGAACTGGCAGCTCACGTCCGGCTTCCGTTTGAAGCATGGCAGGGTCTTACTGTTCGATCCGACCAACGCCAAGTCTTCCGCTTACAACCCGCTGCTCGAGGTCCGGCGCGGCGAGTGGGAGGTCAGGGACGTCCAGAACATCGCGGACATACTGGTCGATCCGGAGGGCTCGTTGGACAAGAGGAACCATTGGGAGAAGACCTCGCATGCGCTGCTCGTCGGCGCCATCCTCCACGTGCTCTACGCGGAGGAGGACAAGACGCTGGCAGGAGTCGCGTCCTTCCTTTCCGATCCCCGCCGCCCGATTGAATCGACGCTCGCCGCGATGATGAAGACCCCGCATCTCGGCGAGGCCGGACCGCATCCGGTCATCGCGAGCGCGGCGCGGGAGCTGCTCAACAAGTCGGACAACGAACGCAGCGGCGTCCTGAGCACGGCCATGTCGTTTCTAGGTCTCTATCGCGATCCTGTCGTCGCCGCCGTCACACGCCGCTGCGAGTGGCGCATCACCGACATCGCCGGAGGAGCGCAGCCGACAACGCTTTATCTCGTCGTGCCGCCGTCGGACATCGCGCGCACCAAGCCTCTGATCCGCCTGATCCTCAACCAGATCGGACGCCGCCTGACCGAAGATCTCCATGCGAAGTCACGCCGCCACCGCCTGCTTCTCATGCTCGACGAGTTTCCTGCGCTTGGCCGTCTCGACTTTTTCGAGAGCGCGCTGGCGTTTATGGCTGGATATGGGTTGAAGGCGTTCCTGATCGCGCAAAGTCTCAACCAGATCGAGAAGGCCTACGGACCCAACAACTCAATCCTGGACAATTGCCACGTCAGGGTTTCGTTCGCCACCAACGACGAAAGAACCGCCAAGCGGGTCAGCGATGCGCTCGGCACCGCGACGGAGCTACGCGCGATGCGCAACTACGCGGGTCACCGGCTGAGCCCCTGGCTCGGGCACCTTATGGTGTCGCGCTCCGAGACGGCCCGGCCGCTGCTTACGCCCGGCGAAATTATGCAACTTCCGCCGGCCGATGAGATCGTGATGGTCGCGGGAACGCCGCCCGTGCGCGCGAAGAAGGCGCGCTATTTCGAAGACCAGAGATTTCAGGCGCGCGTCTTGGCGCCGCCGGTCCTGACGAAAGTGGATGACGAGCGGTCGAATGACTGGGCCGGCCGGCCCCTGCCGCCACGACCTCTGCAGGAGGTCGCACCGCCCGTGAGCGATACGGACGATGAGGACACGACCGGCTCCGAGAAGCGACGCCAACCGGAGCTCGAACGCGCAGCACCAATCGAGAGGAAGCCGCCGATCGACAACGAATTCGAGATCGATCCGAACGACGACGAGCCGGACGATGCCGCGCGGCTGAGCCGCATGAACCGTATCGTGCAAGCCGTAGCGCGTCAGGTGTCGCTCGATCCCGACGATGGCATGGAGCTTTAGTACGCCATGGCGAATGCGAACAAGAAGCGACGGCTTTCCGTCTATCTTGAGCCGGGCGTGACCAAGGCGCTCGCCGAATACGCCGCGCTGCGTGCGCAACCCCGCTCTCTCATTGCCGAGGCGGCTATCGCGTCATTCCTGTCTCCCGACGCAGCGGAGCGCCAGGAGGCGGCGCTCACCAAACGGCTTGATCAGCTCGACCGACGCACCGCGCGCCTGGAGCGTGACCTTGGCATCGCGGTGGAGACGCTCGCGGTCTTTGTCCGCTTCTGGCTGACCACCAACCCGCCGCTGCCCGAGCCTGCGCAGGCGGCCGCACGCGCACAGGCCAGCGAGCGTTACGATGACTTCGTCGCGGCGCTCGGTCGGCGACTCGCCAAAGGTCCAAAGCTCTGGCGGGAGATATCAGACGATGTGGGTCTTGCTCCGGGCGTGGATCAGGTCCCCACAGAGGGTTAGGCACACATCGCTCGACCTAGGGATCTGGCGATGGTCGTCCGACCGGTAGCATTCGGATGTTACTGGCCCGGGGTCGGTTGCTCCGCTTAGTGTGCCCCTCCGGACCTCGAATGCCTTTTGCGGTTCTCGCTTCGTTGATGCCGATCCAAGTTTCTCCCGAAGTTGTCCCGAAATGTTGGTCCATAGAGGAAAAGGACGTGTTTATAGTGGTGCCGATTTCGAGATGGATTGGAGAGCGGTTATGAAGGAAAGATGTGATGGATGCGGCCTTGAGATCGAGGGAGGTCGCGAGGCCTGTCAACGCCTGTTTGATTCTCGTGCGAGCCTAGAGATGAATGACTATCGCTACGCTCGTCTTCATCGACTGGTCGTTGATTGCTATTGCCTCCAGCATCCTCAGCAATACTGCGTGTCGGCGAAATCGCTCATGGCGCATTTGGCGGGGCTTTGCGTCGCCATCGAGATGAACGGCGAGCAAGACGCCTATCGAGCGTTACAAAAGTCGCTCAATGGGAATCCCTCTCTGGTCAAGCCGATGCTTCCCGAGACAAGAGGTAGCTACACGATAGCCGATGTCCTAAATGCATCGGACGCCGACGACTATGCGGACTGTGTCAATCAGTGGGCTAACCAAGTGTGGCGCGCCTATCAGCCGATTCAAGGGTGGGGACGCGATTGGCTCGGACGCACGTGTAGTAGCCGACTGCGATAGCCGGTCATCGCAGCCATCCAGGGGCGTCTTTTAGGGTGCACAAGGCTCCAGCAAGAACTCTCCGGCGACGTTCCAACCGAGCCGTGTAACGAATCGGCGCGATCACGCAGCTCGCAAGTCGTTAGCGACTTCGCCGTTTTCCTGTATTTCTACGCCACACTACGACGACCTTATCAGGGTTGTTGCGCCGCCCAATTTTCTGGCTCTTCTACTCATCCCCAATCGAGGGTCGCTTTGAAGCGGTCCCACACAGAACGGGGACGAAGTGGCGGTGTCATTCCAACAATCCGAAGCGTTCCTTCGCGGCACACGCATGCTGCGCACGGCCCTCGGCCCGGCCATTGCCGGCTTCCTGGAAGACCCTTCGATCGTCGAGGTGATGCTCAATCCCGATGGGCGGCTCTGGATTGACCGACTCTCGGAAGGTCTGGCCGACACGGGTGAGCACTTGTCGCCTGCCGACGGCGAGCGCATCGTTCGGCTGGTCGCCCATCATGTCGGTGTCGAGGTTCACACCGGAAGCCCGCGTGTGTCGGCGGAGCTGCCCGGAACGGGAGAGCGTTTCGAGGGCCTGCTGCCGCCGGTGGTGGCCGCCCCAGCGTTCGCGATCCGGAAGCCGGCGGTCGCCGTGTTCACGCTTCAGGACTATGTGGCCGCCGCAATCATGACGGGCGACCAGGCGGAGACACTTCGCCGTGCGGTCACCGATCGCCGCAACATTCTCGTCGCCGGGGGAACGAGCACCGGCAAGACCACGCTCACTAATGCGCTCCTCGCAGAGGTGTCGAAGTCCGCCGATCGCGTCGTTCTCATCGAGGACACGCGCGAGCTTCAATGCGCGGCGCCGAATCTTGTCGCGATGCGCACCAAGGACGGCGTCGCCACGCTGTCCGATCTGGTGCGATCTTCTCTGCGCCTGCGGCCCGACCGCATTCCCATCGGCGAGGTGCGCGGCGCCGAGGCGCTGGACCTTCTGAAAGCTTGGGGCACCGGACATCCCGGCGGGATCGGGACGATACACGCCGGCACCGCGATCGGTGCGCTCCGCCGTCTCGAGCAGCTCATCCAGGAGGCCGTTGTCACGGTCCCGCGCGCGCTGATCGCCGAGACTATCGATCTCGTCGCCGTGCTGAGTGGGCGCGGCGCTGCCCGCCGTCTCGCCGAGCTCGCCCGCGTCGAGGGCCTCGGACCCGGCGGCGACTACAGCATCACCCCCGCAACACCAGGCACAGCAGGAGATCACGCATGACCGCGGCTCGACAGCCATCATTCAAGCAACGCCTTTTCGCCGGCTCGGTTCTTGATCGGATCGGCACCATTGGCCTGACCGCGGCGGGGTTTCTCTACGCTGCGCCAGCCTATGCCAGCGGCTCGTCAATGCCCTGGGAACAACCGCTTCAGCAGATCCTGCAATCGATCGAAGGCCCGGTGGCGAAGGTCATTGCCGTGATCATCATCATCGTCACCGGCTTGACGCTCGCCTTTGGCGACACCAGCGGCGGCTTCCGCAGGCTGGTGCAGATCGTGTTCGGCCTGTCCATCGCGTTCGCCGCGAGTTCCTTCTTCTTGAGCTTCTTCAGCTTCGGCGGCGGAGCGCTGGTATGACCACGGGTGTCATCGACGGCGCCGAAGTGCCCGGCTTCTCGGTGCCGGTGCATCGGGCGCTGACCGAACACATCCTCCTCGGCGGTGCGCCGCGTTCGATCGCTATCCTCAACGGCACGCTCGCGGCCGCGCTCGGGCTCGGCCTGCGCCTCTGGCTCCTCGGCCTCGGCTTGTGGGCGGTCGGCCATTTTGTGGCCGTCTGGGCGGCGAAGCGCGACCCGATGTTCGTCGAGGTGACGCGCCGGCAT
This sequence comes from Mesorhizobium koreense, assembly GCF_031656215.1. NCBI lineage: Bacteria > Pseudomonadati > Pseudomonadota > Alphaproteobacteria > Hyphomicrobiales > Phyllobacteriaceae > Mesorhizobium > Mesorhizobium koreense. The sequence continues at coordinate 3,460,034 of NZ_CP134228.1, forward strand.
CTGCGCGTTCCCGGCTTCATGGGCGTGTGAGGCGGCCGAGATGATGAACCTCGCAGAATATCGCCGCACCTCCTCGCGCCTCGCCGATTTCCTGCCCTGGGCAGCGCTCGTCGGAGAGGGCGTCGTCCTCAACAAGGATGGCAGCCTCCAGCGCACGGCACGCTTTCGCGGACCCGACCTCGACTCCGCCGTGCAGGCCGAGCTCGTTGCGGTTGCCGGTCGCCTCAACAACGCCTTTCGCCGATTGGGCTCTGGGTGGGCGATCTTCGTGGAGGCGCAGCGCCACGGCGTGGGCGCCTATCCATCAGACCGCTTTCCCGACGCGGCGTCGGCCCTAGTCGACGCGGAGCGCAAGGCTGACTTTGAGGAAGCGAGCGCGCATTTCGAGTCGAGCTACTTCCTCACCTTCAGTTATCTGCCGCCGGCCGAAGACGCCGCCCGCGCCGAGAACTGGCTTTACGAGGGCAAGGCCAATCGAAGCGTCGATCCGTATGAAGTCCTACGCGGCTTCGTCGATCGCACCGATCGCGTGCTGCAGCTCATTGAAGCGTTCATGCCCGAATGCGCCTGGCTCGATGACGGCGAAACGCTGACGTACCTGCATTCGTGCATTTCGATCAAGCGCCATCACGTGCGCGTCCCCGAGACGCCCATGTATCTGGACGCGCTGCTGGCCGATCAGTCGCTCACGGGAGGCCTCGAGCCGCGGCTCGGCGACACGCATCTCCGCGTCCTCACCATCGTCGGCTTTCCGAGCGCCACGACGCCGGGAATCCTCGACGATCTCAATCGGCTCCCCTTCACCTATCGGTGGAGCACCCGCGCCATCCTGCTCGACAAGACCGACGCGACCAAGCTGGTGACCAAGATCCGCCGGCAGTGGTTCGCCAAACGCAAGTCGATTGCGGTCATATTGAAGGAGGTGATGACGAACGAGGCGTCGACGCTCCTGGATACAGACGCGGCCAACAAGGCGGCCGACGCCGATCTTGCGCTCCAGGAACTCGGCGCCGACTACGCCGGCGAGGCCTATGTCACTGCGTCGGTAACGGTCTGGGACAGCGACCCGCGTATCGCCGCCGAAAAGCTGCGGCTCGTCGAGAAAGTCATCCAGGGCCGCGACTTCACAGCGATACCCGAGACGATCAATGCGGTGGACGCCTGGCTCGGCTCGCTGCCGGGACATGTCTACGGCAACGTGCGGCAGCCGCCGATTTCGACGCTCAATCTCGCCCACATGATCCCGCTCTCGGCGGTGTGGGCGGGGCCGGAACGGGATGAGCACTTTGGTGCGCCCCCCTTGCTGTTCGGCAAGACCGAAGGGTCCACCCCGTTCCGGTTTTCGTTGCATGTTGGCGACGTCGGCCACACGCTCGTCGTCGGCCCGACCGGCGCCGGCAAGTCGGTGCTGCTGGCGCTGATGGCCCTTCAGTTCCGGCGCTATTCCGGCTCGCAAATCTTCGCCTTCGACTTCGGTGGCAGCATTCGGGCCGCAGCGCTGGCGATGGGCGGCGACTGGCACGATCTTGGCGGCGGCCTCACGGAAGGGTCCGCCGAGAGCGTCTCGCTGCAACCGCTCGCCGGCATCCACCATGTCCCCGAACGCGCCTGGGCCGCCGATTGGATCGTCGCGATCCTGATGCGCGAGGGTGTGGTGATCACCCCCGAAGTCAAGGAGCATCTCTGGACCGCACTGACGTCGCTCGCGAGCGCCCCTGTGGTCGAGCGCACGATCACCGGCCTCGCGGTGCTCCTGCAGTCGCACGATCTCAAGCAGGCGCTCCGGCCATTCTGCGTCGGCGGGGCCTATGGCCGGCTGCTCGACGCCGAGCACGAGCATCTAGGCGAAGCATCGGTCCAGGCCTTCGAGACTGAAGGCCTCATCGGGACCAGCGCCGCGCCTGCCGTGCTCGCCTATCTGTTTCATCGCATCGAGGATCGCCTCGACGGGCGGCCCACCTTGCTCATCGTCGACGAAGGCTGGCTCGCACTCGACGATGAAGGCTTCGCCGGCAAGCTCAGAGAATGGCTGAAGACGCTCCGGAAAAAGAACGCCAGCGTCGTCTTCGCCACGCAGTCGCTCTCGGACATCGACAATTCGCCAACCGCGCCGGCCATCATCGAGAGCTGCCCGACGCGATTGCTGCTCCCGAACGAGCGAGCGATCGAGCCGCAGATCACCGCGATCTATCGCAGGTTCGGCTTGAACGATCGCCAGATCGAAATCCTCGCGCGCGCGATGCCGAAGCGCGACTACTACTGCCAATCGCGACGCGGCAACAGGCTCTTCGAACTCGGCCTCTCCGATGTCGCGCTCGCTTTGTGCGCCGCATCCTCCAAGACCGACCAGACCGCCATCGAGCGCATCGTCGCCGAACATGGCCGTGAGGATTTCCTCCCGGCATGGCTGTGCCTGCGCGGCGTCGAATGGGCCGCCGAGCTCATCCCAAACCTCACCAACCTGGAGACTTCACCATGATTGTCCGTCGTTCGCGCGCGGCACTTCTTGCCGCCACCGCTCTTTCGCTTCCGCTTTCGTTTTCGCCGGTCCTGGTCGCGCCGGCCGCAGCGCAGTGGATCGTCTACGACCCGACCAACTACGTGCAGAACGTGCTGCAAGCGGCGCGCGCTCTGGAACAGATCAATAACCAGATCACCTCACTCCAGAATGAATCGCAGATGCTGATGAATCAGGCCCGCAATCTCGCGAGCCTGCCGTATTCGTCATTGCAGCGCCTTCAACAGTCCGTTCAGCGCACGCAGCAACTCCTCCGCCAGGCACAGAACATCGCTTTCGACGTCCAGCAGATCGATCGCGCCTTCCAGACCACCTACGGCAGCGCCTCGCTCTCGGCATCGGATCAGCAGCTCGTCGCAGATGCACGCACGCGTTGGCAGAACACCGTCGGCGGCCTTCAGGACGCGATGCGCGTCCAGGCCGGTGTGGTCGGCAACATCGACACGAACCGCATGGAGATGTCGGCTCTGGTCGGGCAGAGCCAGGGCGCCACGGGCGCGCTGCAGGCGACGCAAGCCGGCAATCAGATCCTCGCGCTCCAGGCGCAGCAGCTCGCTGACCTGACCGCCGTGGTCGCGGCCGATGGGCGCGCACGCGCCCTGGCCGACGCCGAGCGCGCAGCCGCAGCCGAGCAAGGGCGGGAACAGCGCCGGCGTTTCCTGGCTCCCGGGTCCGGCTATCAGCCCGGCAATGCCCGCATGTTCTCGAGCAGCGGCAACTGAGGGCGGCCCCGTGGACGCCAAGACCCTGGCCCGGATCGGAGCGATCGCGTTCGTCGCCGCGGCGATCACCGCAACGGTCATCGAGCTTACCCGGAAGGAAGAGCGGTCCGAAGTCACACCAGCGCGGCAAGAGCAGGTGCGTGCGTCCGACCCGCTGCAAGACGAGTTGTTCCGATGCCAGAGCCTCGGCGAGGCGGGACCTCGCGATCCGGCGTGCCTCCGTGCCTGGGCGGAAAGCCGCCGGCGATTCCTGATGCGTCGAACGAAACCTTCGACGAGCCCGTCGGGTGCGAGCCGGCCCACAAGCGAGACCCGCGGCGAAGGCGCCGCGCCGAGCGGCGAGTAGCGTCATGGGCGGCACCGGCGTCATCGACCATTTCCTCGAAGTCTTCACCCGCTATATCGACAGCGGTTTCGGACTACTCGGCGGGGAAGTTGCGTTCGTCGCGACGACGCTGATCGTGATAGACGTCACGCTCGCCGCTCTCTTCTGGAGTTGGGGCGCCGACGACGACATCCTCGCCCGGCTGGTCAAGAAGACCCTGTTCGTTGGCGTGTTCGCCTACCTCATCGGCAACTGGAACAACCTCGCGCGGATCGTCTTCGAGTCCTTCGCCGGCCTGGGCCTGAAGGCCAGCGGGACGGGCTTCTCGACCGCCGATCTCTTGCGCCCAGGCAAGGTCGCGCAGACCGGCCTCGATGCCGGTCGGCCGTTGCTCGACTCGATCAGTGGGCTGATGGGCTATTGGTCGTTCTTCGAGAACTTCATCCAGATCGCATGCATCTTTCTCGCCTGGGCGCTCGTCCTATTTGCGTTCTTCATCCTAGCGATCCAACTCTTCGTCACGTTGATCGAATTCAAATTGTCGACGTTGGCGGGTTTCGTCCTCATTCCGTTCGGGCTGTTCGGACAGAGCGCGTTCATGGCCGAACGCGTTCTCGGCAACGTGATCAGCTCCGGCATCAAGGTGTTGGTGCTCGCCGTCACCATCGGTATCGGCTCAACGCTGTTCTCCGAATTCACGACCGGATTCGGCGGCGCCAGCCCGACCATCGACGATGCAATGGCGATCGTCCTGGCCGCGCTCTCACTCCTTGGCCTCGGGATCTTCGGTCCCGGAATCGCCAATGGCCTGGTCAGCGGCGGCCCGCAGCTCAGCGCCGGCGCGGCAGTCGGCACAGGACTCGCTGCTGGCGGTGCAATGGTCGCGGCAGGTGCAGCCGGCGGACTTGCCTTGCGCGGTGGCGCGGCCGCGATCTCAGGCACCGCCGCCGCAGCGCGCGGAGGGGCCACGCTCGCTGGCGGCGCAGTCACGGCTTACAGCCTGGGCGCTGCCGGACAATCCGGCGCGGCCGGCGCCGCCTTCGGTCTTGGCGGCGTCGCGCGAGCTGCCGGCGGCGCAGCCGCCTCGCCACTCCGCCGCGCTGCAGGCCGTGCTGCCGACAGTATGAAAGAGAGCTTTTCCGCGGGCGGCCGGGCCGCGTTCGAGGCGACCGGAGGCTCCTCAACGATGGGCACGATCGGCGGCGGTGACCCCGCTGCGGCCACGAGCGCTGGGACGCAGGAACCACCCGGCTGGGCCCGCCGCATGAAGCGCTCGCAGCAGCTCAATCACGGCGTCATGGCCACCGCGCACGCAATCCGCGCCGGCGACAGCCATCGCGGCGGCAGCTCCGTCAACCTTTCCCAGCGAGACCAATGATGTTCAAGCGACCTTCCACCCATTACGGCAAGACCCCCGAGCCCGAGACGCCGTATCAGCGCGCCGCACAGGTCTGGGACGAACGCATCGGCTCGGCACGCGTGCAGGCGAAGAACTGGCGGCTGATGGCTTTCGGCTCGCTGGCCCTGTCGGCCGCTTTTGCCGGCGCACTCGTCTGGCAATCGGCGCGCGGCACGGTCGTGCCGTGGGTCGTGCAGGTCGATAATCTCGGCCAGGCCCAGGCGGTGGCGCCCGCGGTAGCCGATTATCGGCCGACCGACCCGCAAGTCGCCTTCCATCTCGCACGATTTATCGAGCAGGTCCGCTCGATCCCGGCCGATCCGATCGTGGTTCGGCAGAACTGGCTTCGCGCCTACGACTTCACGACTGACCGCGGCGCCGCGGCTCTCAACGACTACGCGCGCGCCAACGACCCGTTCACCAAGATCTGGAAGCAACAGGTCGCGGTGGACATCTCGAGCGTCATTCGAGCGTCCCCCGACAGCTTTCGCGTGGCCTGGACCGAGCGGCGCTACGACAACGGCCAGCTCGCATCGACCGAACGATGGACCGCGATCCTCACGATCGTGGTGCAACTGCCGCGAGACGCGGAGCGGCTGCGCGCCAATCCGCTGGGCATCTACGTCAATGCGATCAATTGGTCGCGGGAGCTGGGGTAAATGAATCGAGAGAACGTCCGAGCCGCAAAGCCGGCTCTCCGTAAATCCGCAATCCCTGCGGCGCTGCTGACGGCCACGCTGCTGAGCGCATGCGCCATGCAGAGGCCGCCGCAGATCAGCTACGATTCCGATGTCCCGCCATTGCCCGCCGTCCCGGCGGCAATCGTCGACGAACGCCCGCGGCCGCTTCATATTCCGCCGGCCTGGTTACCCAGTCACGGCGGCACAGCCGCCAATTCACCATCGGCTCGCGTGACGAATGCGAACGCCGCCGCGCGCGTCGAGCCGCGTCGCGAGGGCTATTACAACGCCATCCAGATTTATCCCTGGTCGGAAGGCGCGCTCTATCAAGTCTACACGTCCCCGGGACAGATCACCGACATCGCGCTTGAGCCTGGAGAGAGCCTGACGGGCGCCGGGCCGATCGCCGCGGGCGACACCGCGCGGTGGATCATCGGCGACACCGAGAGCGGATCGGGGTTTACGCGCCGCGTACACGTGCTCGTGAAGCCGACTCGTGCCGACATCACGACCAACCTGGTCATCACCACCGACCGCCGCATCTACATGCTCGAGCTGCGCGCCGGCGCCAATCCGTACATGCCGGCCGTGGCATGGGCCTATCCGCAACGTCCTGGTTCGCGTCAGGGTATCCCGGCGACGCCGGTCATCCCCGCCGCCGCGGCGCGTAACTACCGCTACGCATTGAGCGGCGACAATCCGCCGTGGCGCCCGATCGCCGTCTACGACGACGGAAGGCGCGTCTACATCGAATTCCCGGGCGGCATCGTCCAGGGCGAGATGCCGCCTCTGTTCGTCATCGGCTCGGAAGGCGAGCTTCAGATCGCGAATAGCCGCATCTACCAGAACATCCTGATCGTCGATCGCCTCTTCGGCGCCGCCGAGCTTCGCCTCGGCAGCGGTGATCGCCAACAAACGGTCAGGATCTCGCGCAGCGACGGGAGGCCATCGTAATGACCGAGTCTGACAACCTTGGCCGCCCCGACACGGAACAAGGCCCGCGCGATTCCGCAGCGCCTATGCGACTGCGGGGCGATCCGCCTCGCGTCACCCGGCTGTCCCGCAGAGCCCTGGCGGGGATCGGCTTGCTAGCGTCGATTGGCCTTGGCGGCGCTCTCATCTACGCGCTGCAAACCCGCAACGCCGGCCCCCGGAATGAGGAGCTCTATTCCACCACGAACCGGCCCACAGCCGATGGCCTTGCGGGCCTGCCACGCGACTATATCGGCCCGCGCCTAGGTCCGCCCCTACCTGGCGATCTCGGACGCCCCATTCTCGACGCCCAGAAACGTGGCCAACCAGTCGTTCCTCCGACCATCCAGCCGACCGTGGACGCCGCGGAGCAGCGTCGTCTCGCCGAACAGGAAGCCGCACGTACGAGCCGTGTCTTCTTTCAGACCGAAGCGCGGGCAATCCCCGCTGCCCCCGTACCTGGCGGCGGTGCCACGAACGCAAACCTGGCCGGCCTCGGGCTTCCCGGCCAGTTCAACATGCCGACGGCACAAGAGCGCGCGCAGGATCGGCAACTCGCCTTCCTCAACGCCGCCGCCGATCGCCGTACCGTCGCGCCGGATCGCGTGATGCCGCCGGCCTCGCCCTACGTCCTGCAAGCCGGCGCCGTGATCCCCGCGGCGTTGATCACCGGCATTCGCTCCGACCTTCCCGGCCAGATCACGGCGCAAGTGACCGAGAACATCTACGACAGTCCGACCGGCCGGCTACTGCTCGTGCCCCAGGGCACTCGGATCATCGGCCAGTACGACAACGCCGTGCAGTTCGGCCAACGTCGAGTGCTCTTGGTGTGGAATCGTCTGATCATGCCGAACGGCCACTCAATCGTCCTAGAGCGCCAGCCGGGGGCGGACGCGGCGGGATATGCCGGCCTCGAGGATGGTGCCGACTACCATTGGTGGGACCTCGCCAAGGCGGCCGGCCTCTCCACACTCCTCAGCGTCGGCGCCGAACTCGCGATCGATGACGACGATCGATTGCTGCGCGCGATCCGTAACGGTGGCCAGGACACGATCAACGACGCCGGCCAGGAAATCATCCGCCGGCAGTTGAACGTCGCGCCGACCCTGACCATCCGGCCTGGCTTTCCAGTCCGCGTGATCGTCACCCGCGACCTCGTCCTCGAACCGTATGGGAGATGATCGATGGCGAAGCTTAGGATTGGAGCACTTGAAGACGACAAACCGGTCAAGGTGACGTTGGAATTGCCGGCAGCAGTCCATCGCGAGCTCCTCGCCTACGCCGAAGTCCTTGCCCAGGAGACAGGCAGACCTGTCTCCGATCCCGTGAAGCTAATCTCCCTAATGATCCAGCGCTTCATGGCCGCCGATCGAGGTTTCGCAAGGGCGCGTCACGCAAAGAAGACGCAGAGATTGTCGTGACCTGCCGCGGCAAGTCGTTCCTCTCTCGGAGATTACAAGCGGTCCGCAACAGAAACGTCGCGTGGAGTGGCCGCCATTATCTCATATCGCGCGCGATGGCTCGCGGCGTTGCCCTGAAGGCGCGTCGGTCCTCGCTCTCTTCAAGATCCGGGCCAGGCTCACGAAACGACGCAGCGCGGGATTGTCATTGCTAGGCGACCAGACCCCAACACATGGCAGCATGTCGCCCTGCCCTACGATCGGCCTAAAAGCAACGTCGCGAAATGGGGTAGCTGTGGTCGACTCAGTTGTCAGGGTGGCGCCAAAGCCCATGCCCACCAGATGGATCAGACTTTCTCTGCAAACACACAAGCGCCTTACGTTCGGATGAACACCGAGTCTTGCCAATCGCTTTATCAGATAATCGTGAATATCCGGACCCGGCTCGTCACGGCTTACAATAAAGCGTTCGGCGCGAATGTCTGACCAATCAACGGCATGGGCGAGCGCAAGTGGATGCTTGGCAGGTAGGACACAAAATACTCTCTCGTGCCACCACACTTCGGCTTCGCAATCCACGAGCTCCGGCATTCCGGTGAAAAATGCAATATCTATCCTTCGGTCCCGTATTTGTCGAAGGTGGTCTGGCCTAGCTCCATAACTCAACTCGATTGCCACGGCTTCGTGGGCGCGTGCGAACTCTGTGACAAGCTCACGAAGAAAACCTGACGCCAACGAGCAGAGGAAACCGATCCGTAAGCTTCCTCGAGAGCCAATGCCAGCGTTTCGCGCAGACTTCATGGCATAATCGAGATCGTTCAGTGAGGCTCGGGCCTGGCAAATGAATTCCGTGCCGGCCCGTGTAAGTCGGACGCCCGCGTGGTGGCGTTCGAATAACGATACGCCGAGTTGGTCTTCTAATCCCCTGATTTTGCGGCTAACCACGGACTGGTTGACGCCGAGGACGACAGCTGCCCGATGAAAGCTCAGCTGCTCCGCCGCCACGATCGAATGCCATATCGAGCGAAAATCGAGATTCGCAGCGAGACCGGCGAGCAGAGAAGGGTTGGTTGAAGGATGAGTGTCGCTCTCTCGCCTCTCAGTTGGCTCAGAGTTCCTATCCATCCGTGGTCTTCGCGACTAATCGCGCCTCGAATATGGTCGGCCGGATCGCCGCTGATACAGTCGATGCAAACGTCAATGTGACAATCGGCCTGTCTGCCACGGCGTCAGCATTCGGGAACGTTAGCCGCGAGCCCGCCGCGCGAAGTCTCCCGATATTTGGAATTCATGTCGGCTCCGGTTTGCCGCATCGTCTCGATCGCCTGGTCGAGCGAGACCCGATGAGATTCGGTTTCCTGCATCGCCAGCATTGCAGCTGCGACTGCCTTAACGGCGCCAAATGCATTTCTCTCAATGCAGGGAATCTGAACGAGCCCTCCCACAGGATCACATGTCATGCCCAGGTGATGTTCAATCGCAATCTCTGCTGCATTTTCGGCCTGTTCGTTTGAGCCGCCCAGGGCTGCAACAAGCCCCGCGGCAGCCATCGCAGCAGCGGAGCCGACTTCTCCCTGACAACCCACCTCCGCACCTGAAATCGAGGCATTGAGTTTGATGATCGCGCCAACGATCGTGGCTGCCAGAAAGAAACGTCGAATACCCCCCTGGTCGGATCCTGCACAGAAGTCGCGGTAATATCGAAGAACTGCTGGCACGACACCAGCGGCTCCGTTCGTCGGGGCAGTTACTATGCGGTGCCCCGCGGCGTTTTCCTCGTTGACGGCCATCGCGAAGGCCGGAAGGAAATGAATTGCTGCGTTCGACGCTGCGCCCTTTTCCTCGCTGCCGCGCGAGAGTTTCGCAAACAATGCGCGCGCCCTGCGCTGGACGCGCAATCCGCCTGGGAGCTCGCCTTCGGCGGCGAGCCCGCGCTCAATGCATTCAAACATCGCGCTCGCGACATCATCGATGGCCTTATAGGTCATCGCCCGCGGTCGTCGCGCGTCTTCATTGGCCGCCGCGACGTCGACAATCGAACACTTGCGGGATCGGCAAAGCGCCAGGAGCTCACTTGCATGAGACACATCAAAGGGCAGGACAATTTTTGGCGTCGTTGATATGATAGCACCGTCGAGTTCTACGAACCCTCCACCGACGGAGTACCAGAGTTCCGACACCAGCCGGCTGGCGGCGTGGTCGAATGCTTCAAACAGCATCGCATTAGGATGCCGGGAGAAGCGCCTGGACTTGTCGAAGACAATATCACGCCTCGCGTCGAACGGGATCGGTAGTCCCTCGGGCGGCGCAATCGCGCCTGCCTCGTCGATAGCCTTCAATAACAGGTCCGCCCGTTCCGGGGTAACAGTCTCCGGCAACTGGCCGGCAAGCCCCAGGATGATCGCACGATCGGTCGCGTGCCCCTTTCCCGTCCATGCCAGCGAGCCAAACGCCGTCGCCTGGAGACGCCGGACATCCCCCAGGGTTGGACCCAGCCCCGTGATGAAACGCGCCGCAGCTGTCATCGGCCCCATCGTATGCGATGACGACGGTCCGATGCCGATCTTGAATAAATCGCACAGCCCAACCAGCACTTGACTGGAAGCCTGCGAGGAGCGTCGCGATGCTCGCTTCTCGCCGGGCTGGTCGGTTTTCGCACCTGTATTCGCCATGAGATGACGCCGACCTTTATCGCCAACGCGGGCTACTAAGCTGCCCCCCGATGAACCGCAAAAGCCGCAAAGCTTTGACTTACCGGCATTAACTCGATTGTATTGACGTTCACGTGCGCTGGTTGTGCCGTGACCCAGAGTACAGAACTTGCAATGTCGTCCGGGCTGAGCGGCGTCATTCCGGCGTAGACTGACGCAGCCTTGTTCTTGTCGCCACCGAAGCGAACCTCGGAGAATTCGGTTCCGCCACACATGCCAGGCTCGATGACAGAAACCCGGACGCCAGTTGAGTGCAAGTCGCTTCGCAAGTTGAGGCTGAATTGATGCACGAAGGCTTTGGTAGCCCCATACACGTTTCCGCCCGGATATGGGTAGGTGCCGGCGACCGATCCAAGATTGACGATATGTCCTCGCTTGCGGCCGACCATGCCGGGCAGAAGCGCGCGAGTCGTATACACGAGCCCGCGACAATTAGTGTCCAGCATTGCATCCCAGTCGTTGAGATCAGCCTGGTGAGCCGGACGTAACCCGAGTGCCAGACCGGCATTATTGATAAGGCAATCGACCTCGGAGAATTCGGCAGGCAGTTTTGCGACCAGGCGCTCGGCCGCGTTGCGATCCCGGACGTCAAGCTCGAGCGGCAGGAACCTGTCGCGACCAAGCTCATCTGCCAGCCTCGTCAGTCGGTCGAGCCGACGCGCGGTTCCGATGACGCGAGCTCCCGATGCCACGAATTGTCGTGCGATCGCGGTCCCGAATCCCGCGCTCGCGCCTGTCACGAAAATGCACGCCGGATTGCTTGGTGAAATGCTGGTCATCACGCCATCTCCCGGGACCGCACGAAGACCGACTTGAGGAACGCAGCAAACGTCGCGTTAAACTCCTTCTCACCTTCGAGGTTGGGCATATGCCCGATCCCCGTCATCCAGAGAAGCTGCGAGCCTTCGATGAGCGCGTGCATAAGGTCCGCGTCGGCACGCGTGGTGAATGCATCCTCATCACCGACGACAACCAGCGCAGGAACTTCAAGATGGGCCAGAACGCGGGAGTATTCAGGGCGCTCCGCCCGCCCCCGCAAGGCTGCGGCCGCTCCATCCGGAGGAGCGTTGCACATCATTTCCAAGACTTTTCGACCGACCTCGGGAAGCGCAGCGATGTTGCGCGGAGCCACCATCTTCGGAAGAACTTCGTGAGCGTAAGGCGCGAGGCCTTCCCGCAATAGCCGGTCAGCCATCGCATTTCGATTGACCTTGCCCTGCCCGGACTCCGCTTGCGGAAACGTCGCTATCAGTACCAGACCACGGATCCGTTCGGGAAAGCTGCGGCACACCTCCATCGCGATTTGCCCTCCCATCGAAAGGCCTACGATGACAAATTTCGTCACACCGAGATGGTCGGCAAGCGCAACGATATCCTGGGCGAACTGGCCCAGCAGCGTTTTCCCAGGCGTCACACTAGTATCGCCGTAGCCGCGAAGGTCGGGGGCAATCGCACGCCAGCCTGCCTCCATGAAAATGCGGTGCTGGGGTTCCCACATCGACCGGTCGAACGGATGACCGTGGACGAGGATCACAACATCGCCACCCATACCGATGTCGTCATAGGCGATATCAATTCCATTAAGCATGGCGTTTGGCATCTGGCAGCTCCAAAAGTGATTGATGCAATCTGATCATAGCGGCATATTGAATTGCACCGATATGCAGTGCAATCATTATATTGATATCAGTGCAATTTGATCTGCAGGAGTGGAGCAATGCCCAAGGCTGAATACAAACTCATCGCGGATGAACTCGCCGCTGATATCGAAGCGGGGAGACTCCGACCTGGCCAAAGGCTGCTGCCGCAGCGAGAATTCGCGTTTCAGCGCGGCATTGCGCCAGCGACTGCGAGCCGGGTTTATATGACGCTGATCCGCAAGGGCCTGATTACTGGCGAGGTCGGCCGTGGAACATTTGTCCGGTCCGGCGCACCACCACGCGCCAATATTGCACTAGTCGATCCCGCAACAGGTCCGGTCGATCTAGAATTGAATTTTCCCATTCTGGAGAGCCAAGTACAAGACCTCGGGCGCGCACTGGAACAAACACTCCTTCCTAACAATCTGGCGGGCGCTCTCCGTCCGATCGGTGCGAAGGCGGCGAGCCACGTACGCGAGACGGTCGCCGGTTTTCTCAAGCGCGGAGGCTGGCAGCCGCTGGGCGACCAGATCCTGGTGACTGGTAATGGTCGTCAAGCCATCGCAGCGAGTTTGAACGCGCTGCTGCCTGCCGGATCCCGAATTGGTGTTGAGGCGCTCACATATCCCGTCGTGCTCGGAATAGCCGAGCGCCTCAAGCTTGAACTCGTGCCGATTGAGATGGACAACGAAGGCATCGTCCCTTCTAAGCTCGCCGCAATTCATCGCGCGACCCCGCTCAAGGCCGTATATTTGCAGACCTATCTGCACAACCCGCTCGGCGTAGGCATGGGATTGGAAAGGCGTAACAAGATCGCATCGTTTCTTCGTGACCACGATCTGCCAGCCATCGAGGACGCGATCTATTCCTTTCTCGTCGACGACCCCCCGCTTGCCGCGCTGGCTCCGGATCAAGTCATTCTCGTCGACAGTCTATCTAAGCGCATTGCTCCTGGCCTTACCTTGGGAATGATTGTCGCTGCGCCCAGGTATCAAGAGAAGATCGAAGCAGCGCTACGATCGGGGGCGTGGACTGCGGGCGGCTTTGCCCTTTCTGCTGCACTCCAGCTAATGTCAGACGGAAGCGCGCAGCGCCTTCAAGGCAAAAAGCGCGACGATGCGGCTGCACGACAGAGGCTAGCTCGCACGACGCTCGCGGGGCTTGAGATCGTGGGCGATCCGCGCGCCTATCATCTCGTTCTGGCGCTTCCGGATACCTGGCGCGCGGACGAGTATGTCGCCGCCGCGTTCAAGCGAGGGGTCTCGACTGTTGGCATTGATGCATTCGCTGTCGGCGCCGGCCACGCGCCGAACGCCGTTCGTCTTGCACTGGCGTCACCGTCCATCCGCGAGCTTTCAGGAGCGCTTGCGACGTTGCGCGATCTGGCCCTTTTCAGACCAGATCGCCAGGACGTCGGATGAGCCAACCCAGTCATTGAAACGCATGGGCACGATTTGCGCGAGGTCTCGCCTAGGGCGGACTGGACGAAAAGCCCGGCTTCACGGTTATCGGCGATGGCGTAGGCCGCGTAAGCTCCCATCTGGCGACTACAGCGGAAGCCAGCCCGTTGCCGATGACATTGACTGCGCTGCGGCCCATGTCCATCAGGTGGTCGACTGCCACGATCAGGAGGAGGCCGCTTTCTGGCAGATTAAAGTAGGGCAATGTGCCGGCCACCACGACCAGCGCGGCTCGCGGCACGCCCGCGATTCCCTTGGAAGTCAACATGAGGAGCAGCAACATCAAGATCTGCTGATCGATGGAGATCGTGATACCGTAAGCCTGTGCGATAAACATACTCGCGAACGCACAATACATGGTTCCTCCAACCATATTGAAGGAATAGCCCAGCGGCAGCACGAAGCTTACAATCTTCCGATCGAACCCGATCGTTTCAAGGGCTTCGAGCAGCAGTGGGTATGCAGCCTCCGATGTTGACGTGGAGAAGGCAACGAGCGCAGGCGAGCGAATTACCTTCAAGACAGCTAGGATGTCGCGGCCGAGCGGTATGGAGGCGATCGCCACCATGCAGGCGATCAGTATCAGCAGTGCCAGATAGAAATCGGTGACCAGCTTGCCGTAGGTGATAAGGATACTGCCCCCTTGCGTTGAGAGAGTACCGGCGATCGCCGCAAAAATCGCCACGGGCGCGAGCATCATCACATAGTTTGTGATCTTGAACATGACGGCCGCCCCCTGTTCGATGATGCTGAGCAGTTGTCGCGACTTTTCGCCGACGGCGGAAACAGCGGTGCCGGCGAAGATCGAAAACAGCACGACCTGGAGCGTCTCGTTTCGTGACAGAGCGTCAAAGATTGAAGTCGGGATCAGGTGCTGCAGAAAGCTTGCGAGGTCGGGCGCTTGGCCGACGCCCGCTCCTGCCACCGTCTTCGCAGTCACCGCAACCGTTGCGCCGAGGCCCGGTTGTAGGACATTGACTGCGGCGATCCCGATGATCAGCGCCAGGAACGAGATACTTACAAACCAGATCAGCGCCTTGGCGCCAATCCGGCCAACCGTTGAAACGTCGTCGATGTGGCCGATTCCGCTAATCAGCGTCGTCAACAGCAACGGTCCAATGATCATTTTGATTAGGCGAAGGAAGATCCCAGTGACCTGATTAAGCACGGCAGCAAAACGCGCCGACTCGTCCGCATCTAAAACAGCGTGGGCTATCAGCCCGGTCACAAGGCCCGCAAGCATTGCAACAATTACGGATAATATGAATACGCGCTTCATCCCTGTTGCCCATTCCGGGAAGGCGCCTAGAGCATTGGTCGAATACGTTGCTTAGATCAATCTAAATATTGTTATTGTATCAATTGCCTTCATTAACGGACTATTTTCCAGCTCCTTGCTACTGCACCTTGTCGCCATTTTCTCCACATCCATCCAGCTTTTGTTCCGACCGATTTGCGGCCGTGAGTATCCATCTCTACGACAGCGTCCGGCGACGACTTCCACAAACACTGGAAGCTGTGCTTCTCATTCATGAACGAAGGTGACTGGCCATTCGTCGCCGGGCCAACTGGCGACGCGAACCCGGCAACCTCCGTTCGTCGCGCACCGCCACAAAGCAGGAGCCGCGGGCGCTTTGTCCTTCAGCGAAGGGAGTCGCTCATGGATACTGTCAAGTTTCTAACCCCCGACGAGGTCGCAGAGCGCTACCGTGGCGAAATCTCTGTCGGCACACTAAGAAACTGGCGTTCGATGAGAGTCGGACCAAGCTTCGTGAAGATCGGAAAAGCTGTGCTCTACCCGATCACCGAGCTTGACGCGTGGGACGAACAGAACCGCGTGTCTTGTCGCGCGTCAAAGCTACTCGCCGCTCAGCACGGCTGATCACGTCTGATCCGCCCGTTCGCGCACTCACTGCCTACCCCAATTGTCGGAACCACCTCGCGAAGGAGGCGCGCCAATATTACCCGGGTTTCAACGTCATGTCGGATACCTACGCATGCTGATAAAATATTTCGTTCGTTGATCCCAGCGCTCTCCGACAACCGATCTCGTTCGCGCGTTTGGCTACAGTCCCAGAATCGCCCGACCCGGCCCACGCTGCCGTCGACGGATCGAGCCAGATCCCGACGGCGCCTAGACATTCCGCTTACTGTCCACGAGAATCATTTCCGATGCTTTTTCTCCAATCATGATCGAAGGGGCATTGGTATTTCCGCTTGTGATGATGGGCATGATGGAGGCGTCGGCCACACGCAATCTGGCTATGCCGTGAACGCGTAGCCTGGCGTCAACAACCGCAGCTCTATCGTCACCCATCTTGCATGTACCAACAGGGTGAAGGGTCGTATTGGCGGCGTCTTTGATCCATTCTCGCAGGCTTTCCTCAGACGTGCGGCCTGGCCCTGGCCCCAACTCGCGCCCACGGTAATCGTCGAATGCCTTTTGTGCGACCACTTCGCGCACAAGCGCGATACCCTTGATCAGTGCGTCGATGTCGGAGCGGTTAGTGAGATAGTTTGCGTGAATTGCGACCGAATCACGCGGATTGCGAGAACGAAGGGCTATGTAGCCGCGGCTGGCGGGATTGACGGGCCCGACGATGAACGTGAATCCGTGCTTGGGTTGCCCGTTTCGTCGTTCCAACCAGTGGAGTCCAGCGGTCGAACTATGCAAAGCAGGCATGAAGTGTATCTGGATGTCTGGCGCCAAAAGATTTGGATCGGACTTGATGAAGGCGCCGCCTTCGTATGGGAAAGTTGAGATCACACCTCGTCCGAAGACACCCTTCAATAGCGCCAAGGCAAAGCGATCAACGCGCAGGTGCCGATAGAGGGAAACTGGACGCCGGCATTCATAGTCCACGCGGACATCGACATGGTCTTGAAGGTTCTTGCCTACGCCTGGGAGCGAATGCACGACCGATATCCCGTGCCTACCCAATTCGGCCGGATCGCCGATCCCCGAGAGCATTAGAATTTGCGGCGAGTTGACCGCACCGGCGGCGAGCACGATTTCCTGCCTTGCCCGGGCTGTGATGACGCGCCCGTGATGCTCGTATTCAACCCCGATGGCCTGGCAATTGTGAACCACGATACGGTTGGCGCTTGCTCCCGTCGCGATAGTCACATTCGGCCGAACCCTCGCCGGATGCAGGAATGCGTGAGCAGAACTCCAACGCCTGCCAAACCGTATGTTGAAATCATAGCGACCAAATCCTGCTTGCTCGCTGCCGTTGAAGTCGTCGTTAACAGGATGACCAGCCTGGCTGCCGGCTTGCACGAATGTATCGAAGAGCTCGTTTTCACCCATCCCCCGCGTGACGATCAATGGGCCATTCTGAGCATGGAAGTCGTTGCGACGTTCGTGATGCCCCTCCGAACGCCGGAAAAGAGGAAGCACGTCGGCATAGCTCCAGCCTTCATTGCCGAGCTGCGCCCACCTGTCGTAGTCATGGGAGTTCCCCCGAACGTAGATCATGCCATTGATTGTCGAGCTACCGCCCAGGACCTTGCCACGCGGCCAGTAGATTCGCCGTCCGTTCAACTTATCTTGAGGCTCGGTCAGATAACCCCAGTTGTATGTTTTTAGATAAATGAGTTTTCCCATCAGCATGGGCAACCGAAAAACAGGGTTGTTGTCGCGGCCGCCAGCTTCGAGGACAAGCACTCGATGGTCCGGATTGGCAGAGAGCCGGTTCGCTAAAACACATCCTGCCGAGCCCGCACCTATGACGATGAAGTCGTAGTCCTCCATCTGGCCGTCCTGCGCCTCTCTGATGATTCCGATGCCGTGCAATCGTCGACATCTAGCTGCGCAGGGTGCTCGCTGATATTGCTTCTTTGATCGCGCAGTGTTGCGACTTTGGCAGCACCCCGAGTGGCAAGAGGGCGCCGCTCCGACTGAGGCCGTAGGGGAAAAGCTCCGGAAGTCTCCCACACTTTCAGCGATAGCGCCGATAACGGCGGACTGACGCATCCACCCTTAGTCAGGCAGCGGTCTTCGCCCGTTTACTTTTCTTCATAGCGCTCGGTTTCGATCTCGGCGGGTCATTGGTCAAGGAACCCGCTGGCGAGGAATCCGAAAGTCGCAAAAATTGTACACTGCGCACCCGTTAACCTCGTAGCTCTAACACGTGTCAGCCGGCCGGCACCGTCAGCGGCCGCGTTGCTGCTGTTTCAGCAGCAACGTGGTCGCAACAAAATGCCTTCTGCTACATGCGATCGCACCCTAGTCATTCAAGTCGGCTGCTTACTCCGAGAGAAGGTGACGAGATGATGACGAGTCGATATGGGCCACTGGTGCTGGCGTTGACGATAGGACTAGCTCCGATCACACCAGCACAGTGCGAACCCAGCAATCTCATCGTTTACGTGTCTCCGGATCCCATCGGGGTCAATGACTTCCTTAAAATGGGCAAGACCGGCATCGAGGCCGCCGCGGCCAAAATTGGTGCTCAGGCCAGGACCTACGAAGCGAGCGACCCGACCACACGCAAGCAGAACCTAGTGGCCGCGGCACGCGATGGCGCGGACATCGTCGTCATGCTCGGATTTGAATTTTCTGATCTCATCGGAGAGGTCGCGGAGAGATATCCTCAGACCAAGTTCCTGATCATTGAATCCTGTACCAAAAATCAATACCCAAACGTCTGGTGTAGCGGTTTCCGCTCCTATGAGGGCGCCTACCTTGCTGGCGTCGAGATGGCGTTGACCTCGCAGACAGGCAAGATCGGTGCTGTCCTTGCCATGGACATTCCCTACCTGCACCGCTGGTCAGACGCCGCCTACGAAGGCGCCAAGGCGGCACGTCCCGATATTGAAATAGCTGCGACCCGATATGTTGGTGGTGCCAACCCGTTCAGCGATCCGGTGCGCGCGGAACAGCAGACACGCTTTCTGCTGAATGATGGCGTCGACCGTCTGTTCGCTGTTACCGCGGGCGGAAACGCGGGAGTTTTCAAGGCCGCAAAGGGCGGCGGTGCATTGGCGGTCGGTACGGACATCAATCAGTGCCCGCAAGCGCCGGGAATTATTCTGGACAGCATGGAGCTCAACGTTGAGTCGGTGATAGGCCAATCGATTGAAAAGCTGATTGCTGGTCAGCTCGATCACAACGCGACCTTTGGTTTGCGAGAGGACGGCGTCGGTGTCCTGGCGCTCCAGCAGAACGTGGACAAGTCAGGCTGCGTCATATCCACGATCCCAGCCGTGATTGCGAAGGTTAAGCAGACCAAAGAGGCAATCGCCGGCGGCGAGATCCTGATCGCAGATCCGATGAAGCAGCAGTAGCACATGCGGCAAACTGGATCAGCGGTGTCCGGCGCTGCTAGCAGCCCGCAACGCAACCAAGCTCACCTGATTGAGATTGAGGCGAAGGGCATCGTCAAGCGATTCCCAAACGTGTTGGCCCTGAACCACGTATCGCTCGAAGTGCGGCGTGGCGAAATTCACGCGCTCATGGGGGAGAATGGCGCGGGCAAGACGACGCTCATGTCGACCCTCTACGGTCTGACGCGGCCGGACCTTGGGCAAGTACTGATTAGAGGAAACGAAGTTGTCCTGCATTCCCCGGCTCACGCAATGAGCTACGGGATAGGCATGGTCCATCAGTCCTTCAAACTGTTCGACTCGCTGACGGTTTGGGAGAACGTGGTCTATGGTGCGGAACCCGCGAGGGGGCCGCTAATCGACCGATCCGAGGCGATCAAGAAGGTGCGGTCGCTGGCTGAACGGTTCGGCCTCTCGGTCGATCCGCTCAGCACTGTGGGGCGGTTGCCGGTTGGAGTTCGTCAGCGCGTCGAAATCTTGAAGGCGCTCTATCGAGATGCGCGAATATTGATCCTCGACGAGCCGACCGCGGTTCTGACCCCGGGAGAATGCGATACCTTTTTTTCGATTGTCCGACGCTTTGCATCGGATGGGCGAACGGTACTGCTCGTCACCCACAAGATGCGGGAGGTTATGGCCGTCAGCAGCCGCATAACGGTTCTGCGCGACGGTCAGGTTACCGCGCTGCTTGCCACTGAGAATACCACCCCCGAGGAAATCACGCGAGCCATGACTGGCCGCAACCTGACAGTTTTGGCGATGCACCAGGCGCCGCCTGCTGAGGGTCTGGCCTTGGAGGTCGAAGGCCTGACTATTCACGAAGCTGCCAAGAATTCGGTTTCGGGGCTCTCGCTTTTCGTTCGACACGGGGAGATCGTCGGTATCGCTGGCGTGGCCGGCAATGGCCAGACCGAATTGATCGAAGCGATTGCGGGCCTCCGGGGCGCTACAAGCGGTAAAGTCAAGATCTGCAGTGTCGACGTATCCGAATTTCCACTGCGGGCGCGTCGCCACGCGGGGATGGGCTATGTACCCGAAGACCGGCAGGCGACCGGCTCTGCTGCCGCAGCGAGCGCGACGGACAATTGTTCCCTCGGATTCCAAAGACAGCCACCGCTTTCAAGGCGAGGCATTCTCCATCATACGACAATGATGCGGCTAGCTCGTGACTTAATCGCGCGCTTCGAAATCAAGATTCGATCCGAGAACGAACCTGTCCGCATTCTTTCCGGAGGCAATCTCCAAAAGCTCGTTGTCGCTCGGGAGTTCAATCACGAGGCGTCGATTGTCCTGGTGGAACAACCAACACGAGGCGTCGATGTTGCCGCCTCCGACATCATACATCGCGCAATTCTCGATCAGCGCGACCGTGGGCGAGGCGTCTTGTTGGTCTCTTCGGAATTGGCTGAACTCACCAAGTTGTCTGATCGCATCCTCGTGATGTTTGGCGGCGAGATTATTGCCGAAATCCCTCGTGATCAATTCGATGAAACGCGCCTAGGGTTGCTAATGGCTGGCCAGCCACACGAACCGAAAGACGGGAGCCGATGATCAATCCTGTCCCACGGCAAGTCTGGGCAATCCTACGAAACCCGACACTCGCAGCGAGCTTGGCAGGACTTCTTACGGGCGCATTCATTGTCGCGCTAACGGGAAGCAACCCAGCCCGTGCCTACTACGAGCTTCTGCGTGGAGCCCTCTGGGGCCGCAACATCGTCGATACGCTCAATTGGGCCGTTCCTCTAACCGGCATGGCTCTCGCCACAGCCGTCCCGCTGCGTGGCGGAATGGTCAATCTCGGCGGTGACGGACAACTGGTCATCGGTGGCCTCGCGGCGGCGCTCGTAGCCGTGTACGTTCCCGTGCCGGGAGCCTTGCGGGTTGTAGCCGCTCTCGCAGCCGCCTCCGCATCGTCGGGTCTTTACGCCCTGCTTGCCGCATGGGGCGAGCAGCGATGGCGAGTACCGATGTTGATTTCAACGTTGCTACTAAACTATCCGGCGGTCGGCCTTGCTTCCTTTCTCGTTCGCTTCGCGGTCCGCGACGGTACGAGTGCGATGCCCGAAACACCACAAATCGAGGCGGCGGCGCGCCTGGTCGAGATTGATGGAACCGGGCTGACGAGTGGCGTTGCCATCATCGTCGCCATAGGGGCAGCGCTGATCTTCTTCGACCGCCGCACTGTCGGTGGCTTCGAGCTTCGAATACGAGGCCAAAACGTCCGTTTCGCCGAATACGGCGGTGTCGACCTTCAGAGGCAGGCGCTCTCCGTGATGTTCTGTTCAGGCGCGATGGCCGGCTTGGTTGGCGCTATCGTTGTCACGGGCCTTCAGTACCGGTTTACGGACGGTGCGTTGCTGACCCCCGGCTACACATGGTCGGGCCTTATGGCCGCGCTTCTGGCGCGTGGGGAGCCAGCTGCAACAATTGCTGCTGCGCTCTTTTTTTCGATCTTGCAAATCGGTGGTTTCGGAATGGAGCGGGCGACGGCGATTCCAAAAGAATTAGGCGCCGTTCTGCAGGCGACGATCATCGTGTTTATGGCAAGTTGTCTCGGGTCCTCAAGAAAGTATGGGGCCTGACAGTGATGACCATTGTGGATGCCGTGTTGGTCTACTCAACAATCGATGCCATCACGCCAATCCTGCTTGCGGCGCTTGCCGGAATGCTGTGCCAACGCGCAGGTGTTTTCAACATCGCGCTAGAGGGCCTCATGCTCGCGGGAGCCTTCGGTGCAGTCGCAGGAAGCTGGTACGCGAACAATGCTGAACTTGGTGTCGCCAGCGCGGTAGCATTCAGTGCCAGTCTCGCAATTGTGCTGGCAGTAGCTACCCTCTTTGGCGGCAATGTCATTGTTCTCGGGATCGCCGTTAATGTTCTCGCGTCAGGCATGACGGTCTTCCTGTTGCGCCTGTTATTCGGGCGACAGGGGGTGTTTTCTGACCCGGCGTTGCCCGGCTTGGCCCCGATCAGCGTGCCTGGTTTCGATCGCATCGGGAACCTGGGGGCAGTCATTGGCGGCCACACCTGGATTGTTTATCTTTCGTGGTTGCTGGTGCCAACAAGCGCGGTGCTGCTATTTCAGACACCTGTCGGTTTGCGCCTTCGTGGTGTCGGCGAGCAACCCGATGCTGCAGCAACGCTTGGCGTGAATGTCAGACGCTACCGTTGCCTCGCCATCTTGGCATCAGGCGTACTGTGTGGTTTGGCGGGAGCCCAACTTTCGCTCGGCAGCGTGACCCTTTTCTCTGAAAATATGTCGGCCGGCCGCGGCTGGATAGCCGTCGTCGCGGTGATGCTTGGCAGAGCCCGCCCAGCTGGCGTGCTGCTTTCGTGTATCGCTTTTGGCATAGCGGATGCCATCGGGTTGCGCCTGCAAGGTCAAGGTCTTCCGAACCAATTGACCGACGCCGCGCCCTATGTGATCACCCTGATCGCGCTGTTTCTTACGTTTCGCAAGGCGCCGGCGTGAGACGGTAACCATCGCGTCAATCGCCGTTAGTTCGCCGTCAGCCGCTCGATCATGCTTTTTGCCAGCGCGTGGAATTCCCGTGCGGCGAAGCGCAGGCTTCCGTCGGTTTTACCGATCAGACAAACCCGGCTAAATGGAAGGCGGTTGGTCGCAAAGGGCACGAAAACCAACTTCTCACGTGGCAAGTCGTTCTTCAGCATCAACTCACTCAAGATTGCGACGAAGACCCCGGTCTTGGCCAACTCAATCAGCGTCGACAACGAGTTTGCTTCTACGACAGGAGGCCAATCACGATTAGTCATGTCGAACGCTTTGTCTACGATCTCTCGTATCAAGTTCCCGCGTTTGGGAAGGGCTAAGCGATATTCTAGGCAGTCCTCGAACCCGATCTTTCTCCTTTTGGCGAGGGGATGATCGCTGCGAACGATCGCACCAATACCGCGATGTGTCGCCGCTGGCGCCCGGCTCCTCTCGAAAGAAAAGCCGAGATCGGCCTGCCCATCGGCTACCAGCCGAGCAATATCCTCGAGCATCACCACATCGACGTCGACGGAGATGCCAGGATACTGGGTACTGAACTCGGCGATAAGCGGCGGCAGAAAAGCAAGAGCGATGCTTTCGGCGGTCGCAATCCGAACATTGCCGGTTTTTAGCCCGCGCAACAGGTTGATTTCATCAGCGGCGGCTTCGATCGGACGCGTGACTTGGCGCACATGTTTGAGCAGAATTTGTCCCGCTGGTGTCAAACTAAGTCGCCTCGCCCTACGATCGAACAGGGGCAATCCCACCGCCCTTTCCAGTCTCCCAATCTGTCGCGCGATCGCCGATGATGCCACGTTCAGCTGCCTGGACGCTCCTCGGATCGAGAGCCCTTCTCCCACAGCGATGAAATAGAGCAGCGACGGCGTATTGAAATATCGGGCGAGCAACGCCGGCGATAAAGGTCGGGGCTCTCTGCTGGTGGCCACTCTTGCTCACCTCCTGCTGCCGAAATAGCAGCACAGAGCGATCAAAGAAGCAATATCCGCGAACACCTCGTCCGGCTAGATTGGGATGATGGAACGGCACGCAACCGCCATCGGCAAAGACGCAATTCGAGAGCGTCAAGGCTTGCGCTCATCTCCTCAACAACACCGGACGAAAACCGTATGAACGCAACAAAACTTAGCGGTGTCAAAGCACTCACTTTCGATGTCTTTGGAACCATAGCGGATTGGCGCACCAGCATTTCATCAGAGGTGACCAAGTGTGCGAGAAAATATGGCGTTGACATAGACGGCGTCGAATTCGCGGACGCCTGGCGTGCACAATATCGTCCTTCCATGGACAAGGTGCGCGACAAGGTGTTGCCTTGGAGGAACATCGACGAGCTACATCTCATCGTGCTCAGGAATCTCATCGAACAGTTCGGCCTGCGAGAAATCTCCGAGACGGACCTTCATGGGCTCAACCACGCCTGGCATCGCCTCAATCCTTGGCCGGATGTCTTGCCAGGAATGACCCGCCTACGGCAGCGCTACACACTGGCCTCCCTCTCGAACGGCAACATGGCGCTTCTGATCAACATGGCGAAGCTCCATGGTATTCCGTGGGACTGCATATTTTCGGCCGAGCTGTTCAAGTGCTACAAGCCGGACCAGCAGCTTTACAAAGGGGCGGTGGAATTTCTCGGGTTGTCGCCCGAGGAAGTGATGATGGTCGCATCTCACAAATTCGACGTCGAGGCCGCCGCGTTGATCGGCATGCGGACCGCGTTCGTGCCCCGTCCGGCGGAATCCAGCCCGCAGTGGAATGTCGACCTTAATCCGAGCGCAACCTTCGATGTCGTCGCGGATAGTTTCGAACAGCTCGCGGACGTCATGGGCGCGTGAACCCGCGCTATTGATAACAGGAGGAAATACGATGGGGAGGACGATAAGATCGACGCGCAGGACGTTTCTCAAGACTTCGGCGGTGGTGGCCGGTGCGCTGGCGGTGCCAAACTCCCTGTTTGGCACCGCCGCCAGGGCAGCTGGGACAAGATCAGTTACCGTACAGCTGGGATGGCTGATCAACGCCTATCATACGGGCGACATTGTCGCGAAGGAAATGGGCTATCTTGAAGAGGAAGGCTTGGATGTTGCCTTTCACCAAGGTGGCCCCAGTATTGACGGCATCGCAAGTGTCGCGTCCGGCCAAGCGCAAATCGGCCAGATTTCGTCCAGCCCATCGATCATGTACGCGGTGTCACAAAGCATCCCGATCAAAGCGTTCGCCGTCGGCGCTCAGCGGCATCCATTCGCCTATTTCTCACGGCCGGAAGCTCCAGTGAAGCAACCGAAGGATTTGATCGGTAAGAAGCTTGGACTGCCTCAACTAAGCAAGATAATCAACTCGGCTGTACTGAAGCGCAATAACATCGACGAGAGCCAAGTCGAGATCGTCACGATCGGTGCCGACAAGACACCCTTTATGACCCGCCAGGTGGACGTGATCACCAGTTGGACCACCGATCTGGGCCCGTTGGCGGAGGTGAAGGACCTAGTGGTGATGCACATCTGGGACCATGGCGTGCCCCTTTACGCGCTGCCATACTATGCGACCCACGATACTGTTGACCGTAATCAGCCGCTTCTGGACGGCTACCTCAGAGCAGCCGCGCGTGGCTGGGAGTTCACGAAGACGAATCCGGAAAAGGCCGCCGAAATCGCGATCCGAGCATACCCCAATCTGAACCGGGAAAAGACGCTTGCGGGCGTCAAAATCTTCCTGGGCTACTGCTTCAACTCGCAGACACGGCAAAACGGCTGGGGGACCTTCGAGACCGGCATCTGGGCCGACCAGGTAGCGCTCTTCGACGGATTGAACCAGTTTCCCTCCGGCGCGCCGAAATTAGACAACTTGATCACGACGGCCGTGTTGAACGCGACCGAAGCCGCACGCCCGAAGCTCGGGTAACGGGTACGAGATTGGAGCGTACACGATGCTGATTGATCAAGTTGATCCCCATGTCGCGAAGCCGGCAAGCGCCGGCGCGGAGGCGATTCACCTCAGCGGAGTCACGGTGAAATTCACCACCGAACGCGGCACGGTCACGGCCCTCAATGAGATCGACTTGTCTGTAAGGACTGGTGGCTTCCTAACGCTCCTGGGGCCGTCCGGGTGTGGCAAGTCGACGTTGCTGCGCGTCCTGGCCGATTTGGTTCCAGTGAGCGAGGGAGTCGTCCGAGTGATGGGTGGCTCGCCAGCCGATGCCCGCAAGAGCCGGTCCCTCGGCTTCGTATTTCAGGATGCCGCCTTGATGCCGTGGCGGACCGCTTTGGAGAACATCCGGCTGCCATTGGAAGTCAGGCGGGGGGCGGAGGCTATCCGCTGCAAGGACCCCCGCGAGTTGCTCGCGCTGGTGGGGCTTTCGGGCTGGGAGAATGCGTACCCGCACGAACTGTCTGGCGGAATGCGACAACGGGTTGCGATCGCGAGAGCCCTGGTGACGACACCGAGGCTGCTCCTCATGGACGAACCGTTTGGTGCGCTGGACGAGGTCACTCGCGATAGGCTGAACGAGGAGTTGCTACTGATCTGGGAGAAGACGGGGACGACTATCCTGTTTGTGACCCATTCAATTTACGAGGCCGCCTTCCTCGGAGAAGAGGTGCTGGTATTGGCTGCACATCCCGGTCGCGTGAAGGAAGTCGTTCCCGTCAGTCTGCCGTCGCCGCGCCGCATAAAGATGCGCGAGACTGCTCCGTTCACGCGACTGGCGGCGATGCTGCGGTCAACGCTGGAGAACTGACGATGAGCGCTGCACATCTCTCGCCAACAGCCAACTTCGTCGACAACAAGGAGATGACACGGCTCCAGAGTCGAGCCCGATATCTCAGGTGGAGGCAGCGCATCCTGCCAGTCATCGCCTTCCTGGCATTGCTTGTGCTCTGGGAGGCGACGGTTGTGATGCTTCACGTTAAAGCGTACATCGCGCCCGCACCCAGCGTCGTGCTGAAAACGCTCTACGAGAATTACCCGATGCTGCTGCACAATCTTGTGCCGACAGTTGTCGAGTCACTTAGCGGTTTTATGTTGGGCAACCTCGCTGCCGCCGCAGTTGCCGTCTTTTTTGTGTATAACAAGGCTGTGGAAGAGGCGCTATTTCCGATAGCGGTGATGATCAACACGATCCCCGTTGTCGCAAAGGCGCCGATCCTCGTCCTTTTACTGGGCACCGGATTCGCGCCGAAGATCGTCATTGCGGGGATGATCTGCTTCTTTCCAATGCTGGTTAACATGGTTCGCGGACTACGGGATGTGAACGCGCAGCAGCTTGAGCTCATGCATGTTATCTCGGCGTCTCAGCTCGAGATTTTCACCAAATTGCGCTTCAGGAACTCGTTGCCGTATCTGTTTTCCGCATTGCGGATCACCGCCCCGGTATCGGTCATAGGAGCCATCATCGCCGAATGGATCGGTTCCGACTTAGGAATTGGTGCTCTGATTATTCAGTCCACCTACGAGTTCAATTCGCCGCTTCTCTACGCAACCATCATCGTCGCCTCGACATTTTCTGCAACTTTCTTCGGCATCATCGTGTGGCTGGAGCACCGTGCCATCCATTGGAATTCGACGGCGTAAACTTACGACGGCAGGCGGCCTGCACCTGAGGTCTGTGACCTTCCAGGCGCCATGCAGCCGCCAACTCCGCGCAGATATGCCCCTCCTATGAATGCAAAACCTTAGCATGTCGGAGAAGTCCATCATGCCTCTGCAGCTGAACGACCACGGTCTCCTTGAATGCCGCGCGTTTGTGGCCGGTAGATGGCGCGAAGGAGTTAGAACGTTCGCTGTCATCAATCCTGCGACGAACGAAGAGATAGCTCGGGTGCCCGAAATGACTCCCGCGGACGTGCGCTCTGCCATCGACGCCGCCTATCTGGCGCAAAAGGCTTGGGGGTCGTTAAGCTCCAAAGAGCGCGGTGCCATTCTGCTGAGATGGCAGGCACTCATGCTGGAGAATGCCGAGGATCTCGCGAGGATCCTGACGGCTGAAATGGGAAAACCGCTGGCGGAAGCACGAGGAGAAATTGTCTATGGAGCGAGCTTTATCCAGTGGTTCGCGGAAGAGGCACGTCGCGCGTACGGAGACGTTATCCCGCCACCGCAAAGCGATAGACGCATCATCGTTCTGAAACAGCCGGTCGGCGTGGTCGGGTCGATCACGCCGTGGAACTTTCCGAATGCGATGATCGCACGCAAAGTTGGTCCCGCTCTCGCCTCGGGATGCACGTTTGTCAGCCGGCCGTCCGAGAAAACGCCCCTCTCCGCCCTCGCGATGGCGGTGCTCGCCGAGCGGGCGGGAATTCCCGAGGGCGTCCTAAGCTTCGTTACCGGGACCGACGCCGAAGGGCTGGGTCTGGAACTGTGCACAAATCCGAAGGTTCGCAAAGTGACCTTCACGGGCTCTACCGAAGTCGGTCGAATCCTCTGGCGCCAATGCGCTCACGACATTAAGAAATTATCGCTCGAACTTGGTGGAAACGCTCCCTTCATCGTGTTTGACGACGCAGATATCGATAAAGCGGTTGAAGGGGCTCTCATCGCCAAATATCGCAACTCCGGTCAGACCTGCGTATGTGCCAACCGGATATACGTCCAGCGGGGGATACTTGACGCCTTCGCCCCGAAGTTCGCGGCTGCAAGTGCTGCATTGAAAGTCGGCGACGGGATGGCACCTGGCACCGCGATCGGACCGCTCGTTGATGCCCAAGGACTGGCGAAGGTCGAGGACCACGTAGAGGACGCACTCGTGAAGGGCGCCCGCCTGCTGACTGGGGGCCGTCGGTCATCTCTTGGCGGAACTTTCTACGAACCGACCGTGCTCGTTGACGTCAAAAGCGGAATGAAAATACTCGCCGAAGAAACATTCGGTCCAGTCGCCCCAATCGTTGTCTTCGATTCCATCGACGAGGTCATCGCGCTCGCCAACGACACGGAATTTGGACTGGCATCCTATTTCTACACCCGCGATCTGCGCCGCACCTGGAAGGTCGCGGAAGCGCTCGAGTGCGGCATAATCGGCATCAATACGGGCCTGATTTCGACGGCAGAAGCTCCGTTCGGGGGGACAAAGTCGTCTGGCATTGGTCGTGAGGGATCAAAGTATGGTTTGGACGACTACATGGAAACTAAATATCTATGCATGGACATCGGCGTTTAACTCCGAAGCTTCCGAGTCGGTCTACGTCGAGCAGAAAGACGGGCGGTGACGCAAGTTACTTCACTGAAGTTTGACCTACAGCGCACCGGCCTCCTACGCTCGGGAGCGACAGCTCGTCATTTCAACCCACATCTGCACAGCACGCACTCCATTGTCCTCCTCAAATCAGGAGCCGCAAGGATACAATCTGCACGATGGAGCAAGGTCGTTGGCGCTGGCGACGTTTTTTTCTTCAATCCTTTCGAAGTCCATGCTGCAGAAAGCGTACAGGCGCCGGCTGAATACGAGACGCTTTACCCGTCGCAAGAGTTCATTGCGGGATGTGTCGCCGAACGGAACGCCGGCGACACCATTATCATTCAGACGGACGTGATATCGCGGAGCCGCCAGACGCGCGAGTTGGCTGAAGTCCTGTCCGCGCCGGTCGCCGACGGCGGGGCGATCGAAGAGGCGCTCCGTAACATTCTGCAAGCTTGCACGGTCTCAACGGACAGCCCGGCATTGTGTGCCAAGTCAGTAGCCTTCAGGGCCTGCAGGTTCATAAAGGACAATTGCTCGCGCGCAATGCGGACAAATGACCTGGCAAACAAAATGGGCCTCCACAGAAGCCATTTCATCCGGGCCTTCAAAAAAGAAACGGGAATTGCTCCCCAGAACTATATCCGACAGGTGCGCGTCGCAAAGGCGCACGACTTGATATGTGCCGGCCTTGATTTGAGCGAGGTCGCACAGATCGTTGGCTTCTGCGATCAAGCCCATCTCTCGCGCGAGTTCAAGAAGGTATTTGGCGTGCCCCCAGGCGCGCTGTCACGCCGTATTGCCGCTGCGTCTCGGCAGCAGAGCCGACTTCTTGACTCGTGATTAGGTGAGCCCACCTGGGACACGCAAATCCTGTTCAATACGTTGGAGACAGAGCGAGGTAGCGTAGACCATCTTGTCCCAATAACGGATGGTCGCGATGATCGAAACCGTGGGCGGTTACTCCGCGAGCGTGCCCGACCCAGAAGGCTATTTCGGCCAGTTTGGCGGAAACCACTATCCGCCGGAGGTAAAGCCCGCGCTCAACGAGCTGTCAAATACCTATCGAACACTGCGACAGTCGCAGGATTTCCAGCGCGCGCTCGACAGGGTCCGTATAGGGCTTCAAGGTAGGCCCACTCCGGTGCATCACCTGGAAAACATCTCTCGCCGGACCGGTGGCGCGCAGATTTACGTCAAGCGGGAAGACCTCAACCACACTGGCGCTCACAAGATCAATCATTGCGTCGGCTTTGCACTCCTCGCCAAGGAGATGAGCAAGAGGAAGCTGATCGCTGAAACAGGCGCCGGACAGCATGGTGTCGCGCTGGCAACAGCGGCTGCATATTTCGGTCTGGAATGTGAAGTTCACATGGGGGCGGTCGATATCGAGAAGCAGAGCTCGAATGTCGGCCGTATGCGGCTCTTGGGGGCGCATGTCATTGCGGCGACCGCCGGCCAGTCGGCATTGAAGGAAGCCAGCGACTCTGCCTTCAACGCGTATGTCGAGCAGCGCGACTATGCGCTTTATGCGATCGGATCCGCTATCGGTCCGCATCCGTTTCCAATGATCGTGCGCGATTTCCAGTCGGTGGTCGGGCGAGAGGCTCGCGACCAGTTCCTTTCACTAACTGGCGGATGCTTGCCCGACCATGTTGTCGCCTGCGTCGCGGGCGGTTCGAACGCGATGGGCATATATGCTGGCTTCCTGGATGACACCGCCGTCGCACTGCATGCCGTCGAGCCGCTTGGGAAATCGAATGAACTTGGAGAGCACGCCGCGACGCTGTCTTTTGGAAGGCCCGGAATCCTGCACGGTGCGCGCTCTATCGTTTTGCAGCGAGACGACGGTGTGCCTGCTAAGGTGACATCGATCGCCTCAGGATTGGTCTACCCAGGCGTCGGTCCCGAAATCGCGATGCTGCACGATTCGGGCCGGCTCGCAGTGAGTGCAATTTCTGACGAAGAGGTCATTAGTGCCTTCTTTCGGGTAACGAAGTCCGAGGGGATCATTCCAGCACTCGAGAGTTCGCACGCTCTCGCCTATGCAATGCGCTTGGCCCCAGGCCGGCCGCCATCAGAGCGAATCCTGGTCAATCTTTCGGGACGCGGCGACAAGGACGTCGACTACGTGATTGCGAATTACGGTACCGGCTAGCATCGACTCGACAGAGAGCAGCGACGCAAAGCTTTCGGAATGATGATGGTCCGCCGTCCATGAGCTAATGGCGACCGCGGCGGAGCAGCAGGCCCATAAGGCTCTGGCCAGCGCGAGCCTCCATGGACCCCTGTCCGCTGCAACGGATGGAACAGTGGCGATGTGAGGGGCGGCTTGTCAGTATTTCCCCCAAGTTGGCCGCAGGCTTTAGCGTTCCGAGTCCTCCGGCCGAGATCGCGGCGGGCTAGTCAGCGGAAGCGGTTCTATCGCTCGCTGCGCGCGTGTTGAGACGACCGGGGCGGCAGGTCGCCTTCGATAGCCAACAGGCGACCTTGACGGCGGTCCCGTTGTCCCAACTGGGCTCTGGGGACATCGACGCTTGTGTAAACTATCAACTCAGATTACACTCATAATATGGGTCAGCGTGAAAAGCAAAAAGCCGCCACCAAGCTGCACATCTTGCATTCCGCGGCGCGACACCTAAAGACCGTCGGCCTCACGGGCGCGAGTGTCTCCGACGTAATGAGCACGGCGGGTCTCACCGTGGGAGGCTTCTATGCCCATTTCGGGTCAAAGGAAGATCTCGCCGACGCCGTAGTGCGCCATACGATGACCGAACGTCGGCTGATGTTCCTCGAGCGGTTCAAAGGGTTGGAATGGAAAACCCGGCTGCGATCCGCTCTCCGAGAATATCTTACTCCAGCTCATCGCGATGACCCGGCCAATGGATGCCCTCTGTCGATGGCTGCAATCGAAGCCCTCCACACCCCGGCGACGGCATCCGCATTCAAAGAGGAGTTTGAACGCTTTTCCCAAGCATTTGAAGCCGGCCAGGGCGTGACCGGCGCATCTGCGCCGCGAGAGGCTGCCATCGGCACGCTCGCCCTAATGATTGGGTCAATGATCCTGGCGCGAGCAGCAGGACAGAGCGCGGCATCTGATGAAATTCTCGAAGCAACCGACGCCTATGGTCAGACCGCGCTCGAAGGATTTGCGCGGGCACAGCGTCCACCACAGGCAAAGGCAAAGCGATGAGCTACGGGGATTGGATTCATAACAGCCGAGGGGAATGGTACGTCATCGCGCAAGCGGCAATCATGCTTCTTGTTCTCATCGCGCCGCGCTTGGACGGTACATCGCCTTCTATGAGCGCCGCAGAGACATTGGCCGGGGCTATTCTCTGTCTCGTCGGGCTCACGTTCGTCGTCCTCGGCTCGTTGAGCCTTGGTCGAAGCCTCTCGCCGTTCCCACGACCGAGGGACGAAGGACTCCTCGTTGAGGCAGGAATCTTCTCTCTCGTTCGCCATCCGATCTACACCGGACTCACCGTCCTCGCACTGGGCTGGAGCACCATGTGGATGAGCTTGGCAGCGCTTGCTGCGACAGCTGCCCTCTTCGCTTTCTTCGACACAAAATCACGACGTGAGGAATGCTGGCTGCAAGAGAAATTCGAAGGTTACGGCCGATACAAGACACGCGTCAAAAAACTCGTCCCTTTCATCTATTGATGCCCATGAACACGACCGCCGCCTCCTTGATCGGGTTCGCCGGCTGGCTCGTCCTTCTGACCTTCGCAGTGGCGTTCTTCCGAGTCTATATCACCGCGACCACCGCGAAAGCCATAAACAGCTATTCGCCAGATGGTTCGGATCTGCAGGGCTTTGGGCGCAGGCTGACGCGGGCGCGTGACAATTGCTTTGAAACGCTTCCGGTCTTCGTTGCCATCGTCGTCGCAGCAGAGCTTCTCGGTCAAATGCAGGCGCTCCACATCCTTGCGCCATGGGTGCTCGTTAGCCGTATCGCGCAGTCGATGACCCATATGATCTCGACGAGTCCTCCGGCGATAGTGGTTCGCGCCCTCCTCCTGACCGTTCAGCTCGGGATCTACGTCTATTGGATCATCGCACTCCTAGCGGGCCGTGGATGAAATCGCTTGGTTGAGCATTCCACGCGCCAAGCGAATATGGAACTTGCCGGCGGAACATTTGCGAGCGTTGGCGGCTTCATCCATCGACATGTCCCCTTTCGAGGCGACTTTCCAGCAGTTGGCTGTATTTCGACATGCCGAAGCAGATCACCCAGTAGACAAGCGCCGTGAAGACATAGGCCTCGTGCTCGAAGCCGCGCCATTCTGGGCTGCGCACGACGACTTGCGCCATGCGCAAAAAATCGAACAGCCCGATGATCGCCACCAACGATGTGTCCTTGAACAGTTCGATGAAGGCGTTGACGATGCCGGGAATGGAGATTTTCAGCGCCTGCGGCAGGATGATCAGGCGATAGCCATTGAGCCTGGACAGGCCGAGCGCATGGGCCGCCTCGAACTGGCCCTTGGGGATTGCCGCAAGGCCGCCCCGAACCGCCTCCGCGGTATAGGCCGACTGGAACAGCGTGATCGCCACCAGCGCTCTGGCTACCTTGTCCAGATCGATCCCGGATGGAACGAACAGGGGCAACAGGTTGGCCACCATGAACAGGACGGTGATCAACGGATTGGCCCGCCATACTTCGATGAAAACGATGCATATCATACGGATGGCCGGCAAGGACGAGCGACGTCCGAGCGCCAGCATGATGCCTATCGGCAAAGACCCGATGATTCCGACGCTGGCCAGTATGAAGGTCAGCATGAAGCCACCCCACTGCGAGGTGGGCGCCTCGACCAATCCGAACATCCCGCCATTGACAAGGCCATAGGCGAGGGCCGGGTAGCCAAGGGCGAGCACAAGCAGATGAAGCCCCTTGTAGCCATAGCCTGGCACGAACAGCGGGCCAGCGATCGGCAGCAGCAGGCCGAAGGCCGCGACCGGACGCCAGATCTGGTCCGGATGCCCGCCATAAAAGAGGCCAAACATGATCTGGTTGAAGCGGACCCTGATCATCGTCCAACATGCACCGTACGGATTGGCATCGCAGATCTTGCGGTCGCTACCGGCCCAGCTTGCCTTGACAATCGCCCAGTCGGCCAGGTGCAGCAACATCCAGGACAAAGCAAGAACCGCAAGAACGGTGAAGAGCGCACTGAGCGGCGATGAAAAGAAGTTTCGCCGCAGCCAATCCAGCCCGCCCCGCCGCCGGCGCGGCAGCGGTCTGCTTTCGACAAAGTCGAGTTGAAGGGAGCTGGCCATGCTCACCGCTCCCTGATCTGCATGCGGCTGTTGTACATGTTCATCAGCAATGAGGTCAGCAAGCTGAAGGTGGTGAAGAAGATCATGGTGACCGCGATGACGATGATCGCTTGCCCGGTCTGATTGAGCGTCGCGCCCATCCAGATATTGACGATGTCGTCGTAACCGACAGCGACGGCCAGCGACGAATTCTTCAACAGGTTGAGATACTGGCTGATTGTCGGCGGGATGATGATCCTGAGAGCCTGCGGCAGCTCAATCAGCTTGAGCGACTGGAAAGGCGTAAAGCCGAGCGATCTGGACGCTTCGCGCTGCCCTGCCGGTACGGCGATTATTCCCGCACGAACAGCTTCAGCAATGAATGCCGCCGTCGAAACGGTCAGCGCCCACCACAGCGACATCAGCGGGATGGGTATCCAGAACCCACCGACGACGCCCATGCGCGCCAGTTGCGGCGGCTCGAAACTGGGAACGGCAGCCCACAGCAATCCGGCAACCGCCAGCAAGGAAACAATGCATGCGACCGCGACGTGTCGCGTGGATCCGTCGGGCGCCCTGCCCGAGCCAAGCAGGACGACAAAGGCCAAGGCTGCGAGCGCGACGGCGGCCCAGGCAAGAGAGGGATGCGCGAAGCTCAGCAAGCTGAGGAACAAGCCTTCGCGGTTCAGCATCCCGCCTGGACCGAGAACAAGGCTTTGCTGCCGGGCGGGAAGGGTCGGCAAGATAACAATGAAATGCCAGAAGAAGACCTGCAGGAGCAGGGGCAGATTGCGAAATGTCTCGATGTAGGCCGAGGCAAGCCGCCGGGCGAGCAGGTTTGCGGAAAGCCGGGCAACACCGATGACGACGCCCAGAAGCGTCGACGAGACAATGCCGGCGATCACGACAATCAAGGTGTTGCCGGCGCCGACGACAAACACTTGCCAATAGCGGGTTTCGCCAAGCCGCAGGTCGGCAAAAGGCGAAAACCCAACCTTGAACGACGCCACGCTCCACAGAAAGCTGGTGTCGATCAGCAATCCCCTGGCGCCCATGTTGACCACGGCATTCCGGACCAGGGCGACAATAACAAGCGCCACAAGGCCAACGGCGGCGATCTGGGACAATTTGGCCAGGAATTTGACATCCCGATACCAGACCGTTGACGATCTCTCAGGCAATTGAATGCTCCGAAAGGAAGGGGGTGCAGGCGACGATGCCGCACTGCACCCGGCGCGTGTTTTTGGCAAAGCTTCTCAGAGTGGCGGCGCGAGCAGGACGCCGCCCTTGTTCCACAATGCGTTCGGCGTGCCTTCGCGCGGCAATCCCAGCGGCGTTACATTGCGCTGATAGCTCTCATCGTAATTGCCGACCTGTTTGACGATCTGGTAGCCCCAGTCGTCCTGCACCTTGAGAAGCTTGCCGGTCTCGCCTTCCACGCCAAGCAAGCGCAGGACCGGCGAATTGCCGCTCTGGGTCTTCATCTCGTCGACGTTCTTGGACGAGACGCCGAGTTCGTCGGCGGCAATCATCCCGTAGATCGACCAACGAACAACGTCAGCCCATTCGGAGTCGCCCTGACGCACCCATGGACCATTGGGTTCCTTGGAAATGGTGTCCGGCAGAATCGTCACCTCGTCCGGTTTGCTGAGTTCCGTACGCATGGCCGCCAGGATCGCCTTGTCGGAACTGATAACGTCGCAGGCGCCGGCATCGAAAGCCTCGCGCACCTGCGGTTCGGTGTCGAAACCCACCGGCTTGTAGGTCAGCTTGTTCTTGGTGAAATAGGCGGCGAGATTGGGCTCGGTGTCGGTGCCCGAAGGCATACAGATCGTTGCGCCGTCCAGATCGGCGACGCCTTTGGCGTTGAGTGACTTCCGAACCAGGAAACCCTGTCCGTCGATGAATGTGTTGTAGGTGAAGTCAATGCCGAGAGATGCATCGCGCGTCAGCGTGTTGGTGGAGCTACGCGACAGCACATCCACTTCACCTGCCGCAAGCGCTGTGAAGCGCTCGACAAGGGTAAGCGGCACGAAGTCGACTTTCCCCTTGTCGCCGAAGATGGCAGCGGCAACGGCATAGCACATGTCGGCGTCGAGGCCCTGCATCTTCCCGTTGTTGTCGGGAGCCGAGAAGCCCGGGGTTGAGCCGGACGTACCGCAAATAAGCTTGCCGCGCGCCTTAACCTGCTCAAGCGTTCCCGCTTGCGCGGTCCCGGCGGCCACCATCAACGTCACACCAAGCAGCCACGCACATGATTTCCACGTTTTCATTCAACCCTCCATTGGCGGTTGCCCGTGGGACACCCGCATGTTCATTCACCTCATCAAAGCGGTGGCAGTGAGCAGCCGCCTCTTCTAACTGCCCATGCATTGATATTTTTGTATGTGGATTTCTTTCATATTATCATATTCTGGTAAAGAATGCACGCGATGCAGGTTGCGTCAAACGAATTTTGCAAATTTGTGAATCCGGCGCTGTCGGCCAGACGACGCTGGCCTCATGGAGGCGCCCGGGTTTGGCCGATCGGGCCCTGTGCGAATACCGATTGGAAAAAGCGTGGCGCGACCACGATCAGGCTGACTTGGCAAGCGCCGGAACGATCAAGGAGGTTGCGGGGAAACGACTTGAACAATCGGACCCGAACGTTGCCGAAACGCGAAACACCGCTGACAAATAAGCAATCGACTTTGTCGTCCGGAAGACCTGTAGTTCAAGCTCGCAACGCCTGCTGGAAAACAACTGACCTGCAAGCGCTCAAAGGGCTGGCTTGCCAGCAATTGTCTTGCTGTTCCCCATTCACGCTCGACCAACCAGGAAGCGCCAAGTGTTCTCATGACAATTCTCGACGACTACCTTCGCAGAACATCGAAATCGAAGGCACTGGCGCAGCGTGCCGGTTTGGTTCTCCTTGACGGGATCACCACCGACACCCGCTTTTTCGAACCCTACGGAATCTCCGTCGAGCGCGGTGCCGGAACCCGGAAGTGGGATGTCGACGGCGCCGAATATGTCGACTTTTTCGGCGGGCACGGGTCGCTGATGTTGGGCCATGGCCATCCGGTGGTGACTACAGCCATTCATGCGGCGGTGGTGCGTGGCATTCAATTTGCGGCCAACACGCCGCAAGAGGTGGCTTGGGCAGAGATGATCAAAGCCCACATTCCCTCTTGCGACCGCGTGCGCTTCTCCGGGAGCGGCACGGAGGCAACGTTGCTCGCCATTCGCATCGCGCGCGCCTACACCAACCGCGCGAAAATCCTGCGCGTTCGCACCCACTATCATGGCTGGCACGATTTTGCCGTTTCCGGCTACGCCACCAACCATGACGGCTCGGCCGCTCCGGGCGTGCTGGCCGAGATAGCGCAAAACACCATCCTGGTGACGCCCAATGACATACCCGAACTACAGGCTGCCATCCGCGCGAACGCGCATGAGCTGGCGGCGGTCATTCTGGAGCCGTTGGGATCTCACTTCGGCATGATCCCGACAAGCGAGGACTACATTGTCGCCGCACACGCGGCGGCGGGTGACAGCGGTGTACCGGTCATCCTCGACGAGATCATCACCGGCTTTCGGCTGGGCACCTCCGGCTTTCAAGGTCTTTTCGGCCTCAAGCCCGATATTACCTGTCTTGCGAAGGTCGCCGCCGGCGGCATGCCAGGCGGCGTCGTCTGCGGCTCGGAAGAGATCATGTCGGTCCTGTCGCGGCAAAATCAGAGGCGATCGAACGCGCCCGGCAAGGTTCTGCATCAGGGCACTTTTACCGGCAATCCGGTGACCGCTTCGGCAGCGGTAGCAACGATCAGCGAAATCGTGGCGACGAAGGCCTGCGAACGGGCCAGCGCCACTGGCGAGGCCGTGCGAGCCCGCATGGATGAGGCGTTTTTTCGCTGCGATGTGACGTGGCGCACCTATGGCCGCTATTCGGCTTTCCATTTCCTACCGGACGCGCCGGATGTCGAAGACATTTCGACGCTTCCCCACACCGTCTTCGCCGCCCGCCCGGTAAAGCTTCTCCAGACATTGCGGATGGCCATGCTGCTCGAAGGCGTCGACATCGCTTCGCGCGGAAGCGGCTTCGTCTCTGCCATCCATACCGATGCGGATGTGGAAAGTCTCGGACAGGCAATGGAACGGTCATTGCGCAGGATGAAGGCGGAGGCACTGCTGACCTAACTGTCTGGCAAAAGAGGACGCAAGGCGCCTCGCGTCCTTGTCATGTCAGGATTGCCTTGTCCGCAGCCAGCCTACCAGCGCGCCCAGCGCGGCCGTCAAAAGGACCAGCGCCGGCAGCGCGACGGCGAGCGTCCCTTCGACGCCGACAAGGATGTCGAAATGCATTGCAGCGAGACCGCCGATAATGGCGAGGACTGTTCCGGCGAGACAAGGCAGAACGACCGTTGTCGGACGGTTTTCGCGGGCATCGGCGAGACTGCGGAAGAATATGGCGATCGAAAACGAGGTGATGATCATGGCGGTGACGATAGCCAGCGTCCCCGTGTTGATCAGCCATGAGAATAGAGCCAGGATCGGGTGTGCTCCGGCAACAACGAAGGCCAGCAGCACGACCGCGCCGATGACGCTCTGCAGCAGCGAGCCGAGATGCGGGCTTTGATGCACGGGATGCGTGCGGTTCAGCGTTTCCGGCAGCAACCGATGACGCGCAAGCACCAGAGCGTAGCGGCCGACATTGTTATGAAAGGCCAGCAATGACGCAAAGACACTCGTCACGAACAGGACACGCATCAGACGCGTGAAATTTTCACCCAGATAGTCGTAGCCGAGCACAAAAAGAAGGTCGGTGGGATCCTTCATGGCGCCCAGCACCTCGCCGACACGGTCGACGCCGCCGCCGACGATCATGCACAGCGCCGTGAAGGCATAGAAACCGCCGATGAGCAGTACCGAGATGTATGTGGCGCGCGGGATGGTGGTTTCCGGGTCCTTTGCCTCCTCGCTGTAGATCGTGGTCGCTTCGAACCCGACGAAGGTGCTGAAGGCGAAAAGCAACGCGATCGACAACGAGCCGCCGAGGACGGTTTGCGGCGCGAGCGGCGCAAAGGTGAATGATCCCGCCGGACCGCCCTTGCCGACGATGACGGCGTCAAGGGTGCAAACGACGATGAACTCCAGCAGGACCAGAACGCCCAGCACCTTGGCCGAAACATCGATCTGCCGGTAGCCGAGCGCACCGACAACGGGCAGGGCGAGCGCCGAGTAGACCCACCACGGCAGCGAAAGCCCCGCCTCGGCCGCAAACAGCATCTCGCACGCTGCGCCGAACAGGCCGTAGATGCCGATCTGCAAGGCATTGTAGCCGAAGAACGCCAGATATGCCGTGGCGCCGGCGGGAACCATTCCACCGGCGCGCAAGGTGAAGCTGAAAAAGCCACCGGCTTCGGAAACATGACGCGCCATCGCCGTGTAACCGACCGAAAATACAAGCAGGCATAGTGCCGCGAGCACATAAGCGCCGGCAGCGCCGGCGCCATTGCCCAGCAGCATGGCAAGCGAGCCACTGCCGGCGATCGCCGCCATCGGCGCCGCCGCCGATGTCACAAGAAAAACGATCGCGGCCGTGCCAAGCACCCCAGACCGAAGTTCGCGCCCATTCGGCGCCGAGACTGCTGTGTCGTGAGCCATTGGTCCCCCCGTTATGCGCCATGCGTTGGCGCTTGGCTTTTGTTCAGTTTGCTTTTTCCATCGTCAGGAAAGCTGCCTCCACGGCAGAAAAAATAAGGTCGCATTCGCTCTCGTTGATCGTCAGCGCCGGCGAAATAACGATGTAGTTGGCGGCGGGGCGCACCACCGCGCCGGCGTTGCGAGCCAATTCCGCAAGGCGTCGCGCCACGGAAGCGTCCACCGGGATCCGTGCCCTCCGGTCGCTGACCAGATCGAGGCAGATCATCAATCCCTTCCCCCGCACCTCGCCGATCAGACCGAACCGTTCTTTCAGGTCCTGAAGCCTGGCAAGCAGGCGTTCACCCTGTCTGGCGGCATTGGCCGGCAGATTCTCGCGCTCGGTGATGTCGAGCACGACAAGGGCCGCGGCGCAGCCAAGCGGGTGGCCGGAATAGCTGTAGCCATGCATATGGGCGGCGCCGGATGAAGCCCCCTCCCATGCGGCGGCGATGCGCTGGCTGATCAATGTCGCGCCCAGCGGCACATATCCGGAGGTCAGCCCTTTGGCCAGGCACATGATGTCGGGCTTAACGCCCCACATCCGGCTGCCGAACCATGCCCCGACGCGACCGAAGCCGGTGATCACCTCGTCGGCAATCAAAAGCACATCGTACCGATCGCAAACCTCGCGAACGCGCTTCCAATAGCTCTGCGGCGGCACGATATAGCCTCCGGCGCCTTGCACTGGTTCGGCGATAAACGCCGCCACGGTCTCTGGCCCTTGATTGAGGATTTCGCGCTCGAGAAGCCGGGCGCAGATCGCCGCCAGTTCTTCCGGATCGTTGGAAAAGGGATTGCGGTAGAGCCAAGGCGTCTCGACCTGCAGGCAGCCCGCCAGAAGAGGCTCGTAGGCTTGCCGGAAGGCAGCGTTTCCATTCAGCGACGTGCCGCCCAGATGCGTGCCGTGATAGGCATTTCTCAGCGAGATAAATTTCGTTCGCGACGCCTTTCCCGATAACTTCCAGTACTGCCGGGTGATCTTGAGCGCCGTTTCGACCGCATCGGAACCGCCGCTACCGAACAGCACCCGGGCCATGTGTTCCTGGCCGGTGAGCGTCACAAGCCGCTCGGCGAGCTCGATCGACACCGGCGTCGCCGTCCCATCGAACGACGGATAATAGGCGATCCGGTCGAACTGGCTGATCAACGCGGCGCGCACCTCGGGCCGGCGATGACCGACATTGACATTGAGCAGGCCGCCGCGCGCATCGACATAGCGCTTGCCGGCGATGTCGGTGATCCAGACGCCGTCGCCGCTTGCGATAATCAACGGGTCGGCATTGGCGAATTCGGCCGGCTCCGTCATCGGATACCATTGCAAATGGGAGGCATGCTGGCGGGCCTGCTTGTCAGGCGCGGCCGTGCCGGTTGCGGTGTGCATATGAAAACCTCCGATGACGGAATATCCGCCACTATCCGCCCCACAGGCGCTGCAATCCTTGCAATCAGCGTCAAAATCTTGATATTTCATGCCAAAGGAAGGAGGCGCGGCGATGAGCAACGTCGCGATGATCAGGTCCAGCCTGATTTCAGCCGTCGTCGCGCAAGTGGCGAAAACAGGCACGGATCCCGGCCCGTTGCTGCGCAAATACGGTTTTTCGGGCGCGACCCTCAGTAACCCTTATGCGCTGGTTCCTTTGCATCGGTTCGTGGCGCTTTGCGAGGACGCGGCATTGGTCACCGGGGACGATGCCATCGGCTTGCGCGTCGGCCAGGCGATCTCCAGCGGCCATCAGGGCCCGGCAGGCTTCATCTTCAGTGCCTCCAAAACCGTCGGCGAGGCGCTGCGTCGCTATGCGCAACTGATGGCGGCCTG
Organism: Mesorhizobium koreense; assembly: GCF_031656215.1. Lineage (NCBI taxonomy): Bacteria > Pseudomonadati > Pseudomonadota > Alphaproteobacteria > Hyphomicrobiales > Phyllobacteriaceae > Mesorhizobium > Mesorhizobium koreense. The sequence continues at coordinate 3,501,632 of NZ_CP134228.1, forward strand.
GCAGGATTCGGCCCATACGGGCGTTGTCGGCTTCGGCAACGGTGCAGAAGCCTATATCTATCGCATTACCGATGAACGCATCCGCCTGAGGCGGCAGGACGCCGAACTGACCCTGAGCACGGTGCACCAGCAGTTAAAGTCCGTTCTCGGGCGGAACTGGCGCCCGCTTGGCGTTCACTTCGAGCATGCCATGCCGGCCGACATTCGGCCCCACCGCAAGATTTTCGATGCACCCTTGAGTTTCGGCGAGCCGATCAACTGCTTGCTCGTTGCTGAAAGCGATCTTCAAAAGACACTGTCGTCGCAGGATGACAGCCTTTGGCCATTCATCGAACGGCATTTGACCGACCTGTCGAAGGAACGTCAGTCCGTCTTGTCGTTCCGCGAGCAGGTCGACAATGCCATTGTCAACCGACTGGGATTCGGCGGCGTCGGCATCGGCAGCATCAGCGCCGATCTCGGCTTGTCGATGCGAACCCTGCAGCGACGACTGAAGGAGGAGGACCTGACGTTCGGCGCGCTTCTCCATGCGGCAAGGCGGCGCATTGCGGAAACAAGCCTGAGCAAACCACGCAGCCGTGTCGTCGACGTTGCCAATGCGCTTGGCTATGCCGACACCGCCGTGCTCTCCCGCGCCTTCAAGCGCTGGACCGGAACGAGCCCGCGGCAATTCGCCAAGGATGGAAAAAACCGAGCTCAGTTGTCGGACGGGAGTGTCGACCAATCCTAGGCATACCACCTTCTCGAATGGGCAAGCCGCCTTGCCGGAATGACGTTTGACACCGACGCCTCATGCTGGCCAGTGGTTGATGGGATGCCGCTTTGTACGGAGGGGCATCAAGCTGGCGGCTCGAGGCCTTCGGCAGGAAATCGACAGTTGACGGGAATCTCATGACAGACTGGCCGGATCGTTTTTCAAAGCATGCCAACCGCGCGATCCCATCGGCGATCCGCGCCCTCTCCAATTTCCCACGCGCCGCCGACACCATTCCCTTCGGCCCTGGCGAGCCGGATGCGTCGCTCTTCCCAGTCGAGCAGATGCGCGACGTGCTGCGCGACATCTTCGACGATACCGCCGCCGCACGAAGCGCCCTGCAATATGGCCCCAGCGAGGGCGATATGCTTTTGCGGCAGCGCCTGTGCTCGCATATGGCATTGAGGGGCGTGCGCTGCGAGCCCGCCAACATCCTGTTGACCAGTGGCGCACAACAGGCCCTCAACCTGGTGTCGGAAGCCTTTGTCGATCCCGACGACACCGTCCTGGTGCAGTCGCCGACATATCCCGGCGCATTGCAGGTGTTTCTGGCACATGGCGCCCGGCTGGCCGGCCTCGACGCCCGCACGGCTGCACCGTCCTTGATCTACGCCATGTCGAACTTCCAGAATCCAACAGGCGTTTCGCTATCGCTCGGCCAGCGTCAGCACCTCGTTGCCCTCGCACATCAACTCGACACGGTGCTGATCGAGGACGATCCCTACGAGGCCTTGCTCTATGATGGCGAAGCGTTGCCTTCATTGCTATCGATAGACGTCGGCGAGCATTCGATAGAGGACGCACGGACCCTCTATTTCGGCACCTTCTCCAAATCCATCGCACCGGGCCTGCGCATCGGCTGGGTTGTCGGACCGGCGCTCGTCGTCGAAAAACTGGCGCTGCTGAAGCAAACAGAGGACCTGCAGGCCAATTCGCTAGCGCAGGCCGCACTGGGCAGGTTGCTCGCGCATGGTGTCGAGCCGTTTGCCCGCCCCATCCAGGTCGCCTACCGCGAGCGCCGCGAAAGGATGGCGGAAGCCCTGCGCGGCGAATTCGGCAATCGCGGTGCCTGGAGCGTGCCGCAGGGCGGCTTCTTCTTCTGGCTGACGCTGCCGATGGAAATCGACACCGCGGCGATGCTGCGGCACGCCGCGCAACTAGGCGTGACCTATGTGCCCGGCATCGCTTTCAGCCACAGCGGCAGCGGCGCCAACACGCTGCGCCTGAGCTTCTCCTCCGCTCAACCCGACAGGATCAGCGAAGGCGTCAGACGGCTGGCAAAAGCTTTCGACGAACACGCCAGTTGACCAGCGGATAGCGGAACTGCCGCCAGTCGCATGATAGACCAGGCGGCTTGTAGATCAGGATGAGAGCGTCGTTGGCCGTCTAGATTGGATAGTGCCGTGCGCCGGTCTGGATCGAGATCCATCGCAGTTCGGTAAAGGCGTCGATCCCCGCGGTTCCGCCAAAACGCCCGAAGCCGGAGTTCTTGGTGCCGCCGAAAGGCATTTGCGGCTCGTCATGGACCGTAGGCCCGTTAATATGGCAGATGCCGGACTGCAACTGGGCGGCGGCCCACGTGGCCTGCCCGATATCTTCCCCGAACACCGATGCCGACAGTCCATATTCGGTATCGTTCGCGATCCGGATGGCATCCGCCAGATCGTCGGCATGAACGACGGTCGTCACCGGGCCAAAGCTTTCTTCGGCGTAGATTCTCATCGCCGACGTTACCTTGTCGACGATCGTCGCCTGCATGACGGTGCCTTGCCGCGCGCCTTTCGAGATGATCGACGCACCATGCGTTGCGGCATCGGCGACCAGATCGTCGATCCGCTGCGCCGCGGCCTCGCTTACCATCGCGCCAAGCTGCGCTTCACCTTTTGCCGGATCTTTCGCGGACAGCGCCAGCGCGCGCGCGGAAAACTTTTCAACGAACGCCGCCGCTATTGTGCGGTCCACCACGATCCGCTCGGTCGACATGCAGATCTGCCCCTGGTTCATGAACGCGCCGAAGATCGCGGCATCCGCCGCCTTGTCGAGGTCGGCGCTTTCCAGCACCACCATCGGCGACTTGCCGCCTAGTTCAAGCAGGACGGGCTTCAGCAATGCCGCCGCCTGCAGCGCGATGATGCGGCCGACGCGCGTCGAACCGGTAAAATTGATCCTGCGCACCGATGCATGCTCGATCAGCGCGGAGATCACCGCAGGTGTATCCTTGGCCGAGGCATGGACGACGTTGACCTGCCCTGCATCCAGCCCCGCCTCAACCAGGCACGCACCGAGCAGACCATGCACCGCCGGACAGACTTCGGAGGTCTTCAAAACCACGGTATTGCCGCAGGCCAGCGGCATGGCCATCGCCCTGGCACCAAGGATGATCGGGGCGTTCCAGGGTGCGATACCCAGGCAAACGCCGGCAGCCTGCCTGACCGCCATCGACAAATTGCCGGGCACATTGGTCGGAATGACCTCGCCCTTGATCTGGCTCACCATGGCGGCCGCCTCGCGAAACATGTTGGCGCCCTCGTGAACGTTGTAACTCGCCCAGCCACGGGTCGAACCGGTCTCGGCGACCATGCGTTCGACAAAGCCGTCATGACGCGAGACAATGACGTCCGCGACCGCGTTGAGCCGCGCGCGGCGGTCGGAGGGACCCAGGGATGCCCAGGCGGCAAAGGCGGCTTGCGCGGCATCTGCCGCTGCATTGGCGTCATCGACACTGGCGGACGCCGCCCTCGAGGCTACCGCACCGCTGACGGGATTGACGCGATCGAACGTTTCGCAGTCATGCCGGCCACGGCTTCCGCCAATGATCAGGTCAGGTTGAAACATGATGGCCCTCCTTGTTTTCCAATGCATCGCCTTCCGGCACCGTGGCGCTGCCCGCGCCGATGCTTCGGCTCGGCGTATCGCCGATTGCTATTTTTGCTGCGTGTTCCAGGATCGCGCCCAGGTCCGAAAGTGCTGCCGTCGCCGCAACATAGCGGTCCGGCCTGAGCAGGAAGGCTTGATCCGTGTAGGCCCTGAACGCCTTGGCGCTGGTGAAGCGCGAAACATCCCGATAGACCGGAAATGCCGCCGAGACGGCGTTCATGTATTCCGGGGTTAGCCCGATGACGCGTATGCCGAGGCGCTCGAAATCCGCCGCCATATCAGCGCCGACGACGCTGTCCGGGCGTTCCGAAAAAACGATGAGGGCGGAGCCCGACCCCAGGACATCGTCGAGGCGGTGGCGCTGATGATGCTCGGACTCGACGATTGGCTGGGGAAACAGACGTCCGACCAGCATGTGGTCGCCCCCTCGCCCATCCGGCCACAGCATGCCACGGTCGAAACGCGGTTTCGGCTTGTAGCGCATCTGCGCGACATAGTCCCGGGCCGGCGGATAGACGCTCAGAATCCGGAAGCCGAGCCGCAGCAGAAAGGCCTGCAGGCGCGACGAAGGCATCATCACCTTGCCCATGCGCAAAGCCAGGCCGATCATTTGCCAGGCATGTGGCTTTCGCTCCAACTGGTAGCTGTCGAGCAATTCATTGCACTCACGTGCTGAAGCCAGTGCGGCGGCAAGCTTCCAGGCAAGGTTGTGAGCGTCCCTGATGCCGCTGTTCATGCCCTGACCGGCGAAGGGCGGCGACAGATGAGCCGCGTCTCCAGCCAGGAAGACGCGCCCCCGACGCCACGTCTCGGCTATGCGGGCATGGAATGTGTAGACGCGCACGCGCCTGAGCGGCGCTTCGCGATCAGGACCGACTTCCGCAAGCAGACGGCGCACGAACGGCTCGCTGGTGGCGTCCTGATCGGCCTCGTCCTTGTGCAGCATGAACTCATATCGTCGAATGCCGCGCGGGCCTGGAAGCGAGATGCATGGCCGCCCCGGATTGCAGAACACTTCCGTATGGCGAAAGCGATTTGAGGTCTTGACCAGATCGACGATCAGCCAACGTTCGGTGAATGTGGAGCCGACCATCTCGACGCCCAGCGATTTCCGAACGAAAGACCGGCCACCGTCGCAGGCAACCATCAGCTTGGCCGAGACCGACATTCCCGAACCGAGTTTGGCAGTCACCCTTGCTTCATCCTGTTCGAAGGAAACCAGTTCCTGATCGAACAGTTGAGCGACATGGCCGTACCGGCCGAGGCCTTGCCTCAGAAGGTTTTCGAGAACCGGCTGCTCGAAAGCATTGCGCTTGTCGAAACCGTATTCCCGCGACAGCGGATCAACCTTGGCGAACACGCTGCCGCCGGGAGAGATGTAGCGTGATCCATAAGCCCTTGTGGTGGCGGCCAGCACGGCGTCGGCAAGGCCGATCGCCTGCATTGCCCGCATCGATTCGTCGTCTATCGAAACGGCGCGCGGCTCGTCGACCGTCGACGCATTGCGTTCGACCAGAATGGTTGCCACGCCAAACCCACCCAGCAGATTGGCGAGCGTCAACCCGGTCGGCCCGGCGCCGACGACCAGCACATCGGTTTCAAGACGCGGCCTGGAATCCCTTTCCATGGGGGTCAGATTTCATTCTCAACGCGATTGGCGAGGCATCCGACGCCACCGATTTCGACCTCGATCAAGTCGCCCGCCTTCATGAACAGCGGCGGCTCCCTGCGGTCACCGACACCGCCGGGAGTGCCGGTCAGGATCACGTCCCCGGCCTGCAGCGGCGTGAAGGCGGAGCAATAGGCGATGAGCCTGGGAATGGAGAAGATGAGATCGGTAAACGTCGCACTTTGGACAACCTCGCCGTTGAGGCGGGTGGTGATCGGCAAATTCGTGCAGTCGGGCACAGCATCGGCGGTCACCAGCCATGGACCAAAGGCGCCGGTGCCCGGAAAATTCTTGCCGGGCGTGAATTGGTGCGTATGCCGCTGCCAGTCGCGGATCGTCGCATCGTTGTAGCAGGAGTATCCCGCCACATGCGCCATGGCGTCGCCTTCGGGAATGTTTCGCCCGCCACGCCCGATGACAACAGCCAGTTCGCCTTCGAAATCCAGCGCGTCGGAGGCTGTCGGCTTGCAGATGGCCTGCCCATGGGCGACCTGGGTATCGGCAAAACGGACAAACACCGAGGGATATTCCGAAACCGGACGACCCGTCTCGCGGCGATGGCTCTCATAATTGAGGCCGATGCAGAGTATCTTGGCCGGATCAGGTATCACCGGAAGCAGGCAGACATCCGACAAAGCCAGTTCGCCGGGACGACCGGATATGAAATCGGCAATCGCACCCAGCAGATCGGCGGCGATCGCCTGCTTCAAGGTTTGGACGCCGGGAGCAAGACGTCCGGCGAGCGCGATCAGCTGACGGTCCTGCATGACGCCAAATCCCGGTACGCCGCAGCGCGTGTAACTGATCAGTCGCATCGTATGATCCTGATTGCGTTTTGTTTTGTCGGTCGCGCGGTGCCCTCGCCCGCCGCATGCGGAAGCTAGGAGCGCAAGATCGCCTTTCCCCAAAGGTTCAGCGTGCGTGCTTCCTGGGGCCAGTTCTTCACCGGCCGGTCGTGCACCACCTCGAGCTCGGCGGAAATCTCGATCCAGTTGCCGTCGGGGTCCTCGATGAAAATGAAGAGATTGTTGCCCGGACCATGCCGCCCCGGCCCCCACATCAGCGAAATGCCCAGCGAAGCAAACCGGTCGCACCAGTCGCGGATGACATTCCAATCACCCGCCTCATAGCTGTGGTGGTCGACGCCTTGCCGGTTGGATTTGAAGCAGGCCAGCGTATGGTGCTCGTGGTTCGAGCGCACGAAGCTGGTCGCAAGCGTTCCGTCGGCATGCAACACCCTGTCCGACAAGGCAAAACCGAGCTTGCCGTGGAAAAAGGCCTCGAAAGCTTCCACATCGAATGTTGCGAAGGTGAGGTGCTGCGTCGGGCCCTGCAGTCCCTTGCGCACGACCGTGTCGGCCTTGGCGACGCCGAAGACGATGATCTGGTCATCGGGTCCCCTGACGGCGAACGCGCCGTCCTGGAAGTAAGGCGAAGGGTCGGCCAGAATGTCCAAGCCTTCCGACCTGGCTCGCGCTTTCAACTCTTCCAATCCGTCGGAATCCCGACAGGCCAACCCGGCATAGGACAGCTTTCGGTCGGTTCCGCGCCGCACGACGAAACGGCGGTTGGGACCGCTGCAGCGCCATTCGTCCTCGCCGGTCTGCTCAGCCACCATATCCATTGCGCTGGCATAGAAATCCGCCAGCTGGCGAGGATTCGAACTCTCGAACGCAACGTGATGCAGATAGGCTCCGGCTCGTACCGCGGTGAGGGGCATCACAACTCCAATTGGCTAAATCAGATAATTTGATATAATGCTTCATTCTGAATTATCACTATTTGATATTTTGGCAACAGGAAAAATGTCAAACGGGCGAATTTTCCCCGATTTGGCCCACCCTAGGCATTGCGAATTGTGATTGCTGGTGTGTCGCCAGGCTCTCGCTACAGGCGAGGGCTGGTTACGCTTCGATGCGCTGCCGCAACATATCGGCGGATGCGACGAGGAGCATGACGATGCCACGTTCGGTGGTTGCGCTGTGGTCGCTGTCGGCAATGACGAGGCTGAGACTGGCGGCAATGGCCTGACCGGGGCATGCCACCGGAACCGCAATGCCGACCAGGCCCTTGTCGACTTCCCCGCGGGTCACGGAATAGCCCCTTCGCCGGACGCTGTTGAGTTCCGAGACGAAGCTCGCCTTGTCGGCATTGGGCACGGATTGGGTGACATCCCGTTCAAGCAGCTTGCCCAGCCGCCGCGAAGGCAATTGCGACAGGATCGCCTTCGATGTCGCGCCGCGCGTCAGCGGCATCGGCCGGCCCCGCTCATAGCTGGTCCTGATGAAGACACCGGGCTGATTGGCATCGGCCGCACAGATCACCCGATCGCCGTAGAGCCGCGCCAGCAAGGCAACGCAAGGCACGGGTGCTTCCTTGACGAGATCGGGCAGGAACTCCGCGCCTTCCTTGACCAGCGGATCGGTCAGCCGCACCAGGCGATCGTATTCGACGAAGGCAGGTCCCAGCCGGAAATTCGCTTCTATCGACGGCTCGAGGAAGCCTGCCGCAACCAGTTCCCGCACCGTCCGGTACAGCGTGCTTGTCGGAGCCTCAACTGCTTCAGCAAGGTCAGGAACGGTCCAGTTCTTTCTGGTCTCGCTGAACAGTCTCAGCACATTCACGTATCGGTCGAGGCCGGCCATTCATCGCTCGCACTTGTTTTGCGCAGGTCGCGCACTTTGCTTTAGCTGGTTTCACAACCAGGGTAAATTGTCGTAATTTGAGAAGATGCGGCCACGCCTGCCCCGATATTCGCATGCTGTGGCTATGAGACAGTTGTGATAATGGATCGGATGGATTGTTGTCGCGGGAGGTGAATCGTGAGACGCGAGACGCTGGACGACCAGTTGACGCCCCGGACCTTGCGGCTGATCGCCGCCATTGGCAAGCACGGTCATCTTTCGCGCGCCGCCGAGGAACTACACATCGTTCCTTCCGCGGCGAGCCGTCGTATCCGCAAGCTGGAAGACGTCTTGGGGGCGACGGTCATCAACCGCCAGGCGAATGGTCTCACGCTTACCCGCGTCGGCATGGCGATTGCCGCACACGCGGAGCGGCGCGCCGATGATCTTGACGTCTTGCAGACGGATATCGGCCGCCTCAAGGGCGGATCGGCCATCGATCTGAAACTGGCCGTCAGCGGCCCGGTGCTTTTCGGCGAACTGCCCGAACAGTTGCAGGCGTACTTGCGAACGAACCCCAACGTTCACCTTTCCGTGGTGGAGCAGACCAGCGACTCGATAGCCCAGAGTTTGTTGTCCGGCGATGCGGACATGGGCATTGTGCTTGGCTCGCATGATTATCCGAGCCTGCACTTTTCCTTGTATCGGGTGGACAGGCTCGGCGCCGTGGTGCCTCCCGATCATCGCCTGAGCCGCAGGACGGTGCTGTATCTTGACGATCTCGCCGAAGAACCTTTGATCGTACCGCGCGACTCGGTGATCTCGGACCTGTTACAGAGCATCGCGAGTCAACACGGCGTACAGCTTCGACATGGCATCGACGTCAGTGACTTTGCGTCAATCTGCAGGGTCGTCGAAGGTGGCCTGGGCATTACCGTGATGCCTGCCAGCACTTCGGCAAGCGAGATCACCAAACGGGGACTTGTCTGCATCCCGCTCGACTACGACTGGGCCCGCTGCGATATCTATATTGCGACAAAGAGCGGAACGGAGTCCCGGATAGCACTGTCGGAGCTGAAGCATGCCTTGCTGCAGTAATTCCGACACTTGCCGAAAACCGAAACCGGCTTGTTGAAAAACCAATCGACTTGTCGACAGCGATAGCATCCCGTTTGTCATGAAGCCTTTCGTCAGGAGAGGCAAAAGAACTGATTTCGGGATGGTAGCAATGCAATCAACGGTGCGAACGGCGACATTGCAGCTCCTGCGCGAGCTTGGCATGCGAACCGTATTCGGCAATCCGGGCTCGACCGAACTCGCGTTCCTCGGCGATTGGCCGGACGATTTCCGCTATATCCTTGGCCTGCAGGAATCGATCGTCGTCGCCATGGCCGACGGATACGCGCAAGCCACCGGCCGGCCGGCCCTCGTCAACCTTCATTCCGCCGCCGGTGTCGGCCATGCGATGGGCAGCATATTCACCGCCTTCAAGAACCAGACCCCGCTTGTCATTACGGCCGGGCAGCAGGCCCGTTCGCTGCTTGCCCTGCAGCCGTTTCTCGGCGCGCAGAACGCAGCGGAATTTCCGAAGCCTTACGTGAAATGGAGTTGCGAACCAGCGCGCGCCGAGGATGTGCCCCTGGCGATAGCGCAGGCCTGTGAGATCGCGGCACAGTCGCCATGCGGACCGACTTTCGTCTCCATTCCTTCCGACGACTGGGCCAGGCCGGCGGAGCCGCTCGAGCTTCGGAAGGGAAGCCGGCAGCTTGGTCCCGATCCTTCAGTCGTCGATGATTTTGCAGGCGTCATCAATGGCTCGCGGCGCCCGGCAATTGTTTTCGGCCCCGGCGTCGGGCGCGAAGGCATGCAGGAACTGGTCACCTCGCTGGTGGAGAAAATCAGCGCCGATGTGTGGGCGGCACCTTTGATCAGCCGTGACGGCGTAGCGCAGGACCATCAGCGCTTTGCCGGTTTTCTTCCACCCGCTACCAGGCCCTTGGCAGAGGCTCTGTCGGGCTACGATTGCGTGCTAGTGCTGGGTGGCCCCGCCTTCCTGCTGCATGTTCCAGACAATCGGGCGGTCGCCAGGACGATGCCGACAATCCTTCAGATTACAGACGACCCTGTCCTGGCTGCCGCCTCGCCGCTCGCGGCGTCGCTGATAGCATCGCTGGCGTTGGCGGTGCCCGCACTGATCGAGCGGCTGCAACCGCGTACGCCGTCAACGGCGGCGGCGCGCCCTGCCTGCGGCATTCCAGTTGCCACGGAGCCGCTTGCGGCGGAATTTGTCATGCATGTCATTTCCGGCTTGGCGCCCGAGGATGCCGTCTTTGTCGAAGAAGCGCCATCCCACAGAAGCGCTATGCAGCGCTATTCACCCATAAAGACAAATCAGCACTTCTACGCGATGGCCAGCGGTGGGCTGGGGTTCGGACTGCCGGCAGCATCCGGCATAGCCTTAGCCCACTCCGAACGGCGCGTGATCGCGATCTTAGGCGATGGCTCTGCCATGTATTCCATTCAAGGCCTGTGGACCGCCGTTCAGGAAAGGTTGGCTGTCACATTCGTAGTCCTGAACAACCGGGGCTATGGCGCCATGCGGGCATTCGGCCAGATGATGCAGACCCGGAATATTCCCGGGATCGACGTTTCCGGGATAGACTTTACAGAGCTTGCGAGCGCTCTCGGCTGCCCTGCCATTCTCGCCCAAAATTCGGACACCCTAAAAGGGGCCTTTCGCACGTCGCTGGAGACTCCGGGCCCGACGCTGATCGAAGTGCCAATTGGAGCAGCTGCGGCCCCTCTGTACGAATGATGCGCACGGCAAAACTTGGAGAGCTAACTTGACGGCAAAAAAGCTAAACATCACGGGCTAATCTACAACTCATGCTGAAGACGGAAGTCTGCGCGCTCGACTGTACGGTTGTCGTCGCTTGCGTAGCAACGCCCCAACGAACAGATCGAACTGAACATGCCACTTTTCCCGAACTCCCGCGATGGGTCATGTGATAATCTTGTTTCAAAAATTATCTATATACGATAAAATCAAATTCACAAATTGTGTGATTATCATATTGTGCAAATAGAGCTGGAGTAAGCTTTGACGTGGGTCTCATACGGGTCTCGCGCGAACCGGTAGATAGAGGTCGCATCTTAGCGAGGAGCGCCATGAACGAAGATGCAAGCAGCCAATGCCCCCACGCCACAGCACATGGGGTCCCGGAGTATGATGTGGATTTCTATGCGGACGACGTTATCCGTCATCCGTGGGATCACTATGCCGCAATGCGAATGCTTGGATCTGTGATCTGGCTCCCGCGGCACCGAAACTTTGCCTTTACACGCTATGCGGCCGTCCGGGAGGCTCTACGCAGCTGGAAAGTCTTCTCATCTGCCAGTGGCGTTGCGGGAGATGACTTTGGCTGCCAGTTCCTCCAAGGAAACACCCTTATGTCAGACCCTCCGCGGCACGACGAAATGCGTGCCGCCATGGCTACCCCCTTGCTACCAGCGGCGCTCGAAGACCTTCGTGAGAGTATAGAAGTGGCCGCAGTGAAGGTGGTGGACCGTCTAGTCGGCAGCGGCGGGTTCGACGGGATGGCCGATTTCGCCCGCAAGCTGCCTCTCTCGCTCGTGACGGAGTTGGTTGGACTGCCCGACGACGGGCGCGCGAACATGCTGAACTGGGCTGCGGCGTCTTTCAACATTCTCGGCGTGCAGAACGAGCGCGGCCGCAGAGGCGCTGAAACGCTGACGGAAATGCGGCAGTGGATCGCTACGAAAGCAACGCTCGATCGCCTCAAGCCTGGGAGCTGGACGGCGCGCATCCATGAGCTTGCCAGAGAAGGGGCGATCCCCGTGGATTTCGTCCCACATCTGTTTCGCGACTACATCAATCCGAGCCTGGATACGACCATCTCTGCTACCGGCCATCTCATCTATCAGCTCGGTCGAAATCCCGAACAATGGGAACTGCTGCGAGCCGACCCGACCCTCGTAGCCAACGCGGTCAACGAGGCCGTCCGCATCGGCTCGCCCATACGCTCCTTCACGCGAACGCTGACGCAAGACTGCACCATTGACGGAGTGGACATGCCACGAGGCGCCCGGGCCATGATGCTCTATGCGTCTGCGAACAGGGACGAGCGTCGGTTCGAGAACCCCGACCGCTTTGATATTGCGCGTCGGGATCTCGACCATCTCGGTTTCGGACATGGTGTTCACGCTTGCGCGGGCATGCATTTGGCCCGGATGGAGATGGAGTCGCTTCTCAAGGCCATGATGTCGCGTGTCGACCGGATCACCGTTGGGGAACCGGAAATTGCCCTGAACAACACTATTCATGCGTTCAGCCGCCTGCCAGTTATCTTCCATCCTGTTGCCGCCAGCATGTCGAAGCTTGCAACAGGCAGTGCGGCGAGCGGCGCGATCGAGGTCCGGGTCATCGACCGCAGGCAGGAGGCCGAGAACATCATCTCCCTGCGACTAGCCAGAACCGATGACAATCCACTCGAAAGCTTCACCGCCGGCTCGCATATCGATCTGATCCTTGGGGATGGAATGATCAGGCAGTATTCATTGTGCGGCAGGCCAGGAGCCGAGGGACCTTATCGTATCGCGATCCTTCGTGAAGAGCTGTCCCGGGGCGGTTCGATCGCGGCGCATGACCGTCTGAAGGTCGGCGCCACCTTGCGTATCGGTTTTCCCCGCAATCTTTTTCCGCTGGATGAGACCGGGTCGAAATACATCCTTATCGCTGGCGGCATCGGCATCACCCCGATTCTTTCCATGGCCTACCGTCTGCATGAAATGGGCGGGGACTTCGAACTACACTATGCCGCCCGCAGCGAGGCCAAAGCAGCCTTTCTCGATGAGCTTCACGAGGCGCCATTTCGACGCCGCGTCAGCATCTATCTCGGTGCAGATCCGACCGGGATGCGCCTGGACCCGCGAAAGGTCCTATCCGGCCCGAGGATCGACAGCCGTGTCTATTGCTGCGGGCCTACACGCCTGAACAACGCGGTTGCAGCTGCGGCCAAAGCGGAAAGTTGGCCCGGCGGCAGTGTCCGATTCGAGCGCTTTTCGGTCGGTTCGAAAGACGCCGGCACGGCGTTCACCGTTGTCGCGCGGCGCAGTAACCTACGCCTGATCGTGCCTATTGGTCGTACCATTCTGCAAGTCCTTCAGGAAGCTGGCGTCAGTGTTGCGTCCTCGTGTCAGTCGGGTGTCTGCGGCACATGCCTGACGTCTGTTGTGGAGGGGTTGCCGGATCATCGCGACCAATGGCAGTCGGACGATGAAAAGGCGACGAATAGGCACATGACAATCTGCTGCTCAAGGTCGCATACACGCGAGATCGTCATCGACATCTAAGTGCATGACGGCGGAAGAGCTGGGAGGGTTGCAATGGTCAATGGGGGTAGGATAACGCTGTTTCCATGGAGTTCGGGCTGCGTAGCTGGACACCCGCCTCAACCTCGCGAGATTTCCGATTTCGTGATTCAATGTGCGCCTGCGAAGCTAATCTATCCATGATCCAGCGGTTCATGGCCGCTGACCGCGGTTTTGCCAGGGCGCTTCGCGAAAAGAAGACGGGGAGCTTCTCCTGAGCCGCCGTCGACCGGCGTCGACCTCGCAAAGTTGGGCACATAGAACCGAGCGTCAGGACTTAGGGCCGCGGTTTGGTCGTTCTACAGAACGTCTCCCGACGTTCCACTGAAACCACAGGCAGTCCGGCACTCTTCTTGAGCCGGGCCAAGCTTACGAACCGACGCAGCGCGGGATTGTCATTGGTACGCGACCAAACACCAACATACGGCAGTATGTCGCGCCGCCCTGCTATTGGCCTGAACACGACACCTCGAAATGGGGTACCTGCGGTCGACTCACTTGTCAGCGTGATGCCAAATCCCATTTCCACTAGGTGAATCAGACTTTCTCTGCAAACGTACAGGCGCCGCACATTCGGATGGACACCGAGGGTCGCCAACCGCTTGATGAGATAGGTGTGGATCGCAGGGCCCGGCTCGTCGCGGCTCACAATGAAAGATTCAGCGCGAATATCTGACCAATTAACAGCATCGGCGACCGCAAGAGGATGATCGGATGGTAGGACACAAAATATTCTCTCGTGCCACCAAACCTCCGCATCGCAATCCACCAGACCTGGCGATCCGATCAGGAAAGCGATGTCTATCGTACGGTCACGTACGTATCGAACATGGTCTGGCGGCGCTCCATTGTTCAACTCGATCGTGACTGCCTGGTGGGCACGTGCGAACTCCATGACAAGTTCACGAAGGAAGCCCGTCGACAAAGAGCAGACGAACCCGATGCGCAAGCACCCTCGAGAACCGTTGCCAGCGCTTCTCGCGGCTTTTACGGCATAATCGAGATCGCCAAGTGAGGATCGCGCCTGACAGATGAATTCCTTACCAGCTCTTGTAAGGCGGACGCCAGCGTGGTGCCGTTCGAACAAGGACACGCCGAGTTGGTCTTCTAGAGCGCGGATTTTGCGGCTCACCACAGACTGATTGACACCAAGGACTGCGGCTGCCCGATGAAAGCTCAGTTGCTCAGCCGCCACGATTGAATGCCGTATCGATCGAAGATCGAGACGCGAAGCCAAATCCAGGAGCTGTCGCCGGACCGCTACGGACGAATTATCGTCCCGGGCCGGGTGGACTGTCACGGAAGTCACTCCTTTCCAAGGCCACGCTTGTAGCGAGGCCAAATACGATTCCCCAAAAAGGCGCGCCTATGCCAAAGAGCGGCGGGGCGCCCAACGTCACCAGAAAGGCGACCAATGCACCCAGTGAAAACTTCTGTTTAAAAGAGGTCTGGAATGCGCTCTGGAGGATGCGAAGAAGCGCCAGACCAGCGAGCGACGCGACGAACGCTCTCGGCGTCGCCAACAAGGCTCGCGTGACGAGCGGCGAGAATACGCCGAACAGTATCGCCAGTATCCCCAAACAGATTCCAGCGATCCAATGGCGGCCTTTATCCTCGCTGGACGCGAGGATGGCGCTCGACGGGCCGGTAAGACAGGTCGAGACGCAGCCAAAGCATGCCGCCAGCGCCGAAAAGATGCCGCAGGCATTGGTGATTGCATTCACGGGCGGCTCATGGCCTGCGCTTCTCAGGAGCGACACACCTTGTGGCGTATAGACCGCAACCACGGTGATTGCGAGCGGGAGAACCAGCTCGAAGGCGGCCGGCCAGGAGAATACCGGCGTGTAGAGCTGCGGCCGCGCGAAGGCGGTGGCAAGTGTAATGCCCTCGATGCTCGGGGTTTTTCCGGCGATCATCAGCGTAGCGACACCGGCGATCAGCACGCCGATCATTGGCGGGAATCGCTTCTGGATTGATGGAAAGGCTGAGAGCACGAAGAAGGTGATCGTCATCGCAGCCGTAAGCCAGGGGTCGGATCCGAACGACCTGATCCAATCCAGCCCGAAGCCGAGAAAGACGCCGGCGACCATGCCCATCACGATCGGCAAGGGAATGCGGTCCATGACGATCTTGACCGACCCGGTCAGTCCCAGCGCAAGTATGAGCGCGGCGGTGACGAAATAAGCCCCGATCACCTCGGGAAATGTGAGGTGCTGCAGCGCGCTGGCCACGAGCACCGTGCCGGGGATCGTCCAGAAGAATGCGAGCGGTTGCCGGTAAATTGCCGACATCGCGATCGTCAGCACGCCATTGATAGCGAAGGCGGCAAAAATCCAGGACGCGATGTCGGACTGGCTGAGGCCGCCCTTCGCGCCTGCGCTGAGAATGATTGCCACGGGTGCCGAGGCAGCGAACAGGAAGGAGACGAATGCATTCGTGAGCTCAGCGACCGGGAAGCCATTCGAGCACTTTTTGAGAAGGAGATTTTCCTGATCGGCCATTGATTAACCCCCCTCCCCGAGCAAAGCTCGAGTCGCCGCCTCCAGGTCGTCATGCCGCATCAACCCTTCGCCGACGAGAAAGCTTGTGATTCCGTGGTCGGCAAGAAATCTGCAATCGGCGTGGCTACGGATTGCGCTCTCGGCGATCACGCGGCGGTCGGAAGGAACATGCGGGGCAAGCCGAAGCGCGGTGTCCAGAGATTGCTGAAACGTTCTGAGATCACGATTGTTGATCCCGATCAGGCTCGTCCTCAGCGAGAGCGCACGGTCGAGCTCGTACTCGTTGTGAACCTCCACCAGCACGTCCATGCCGAGTTGGGCGGCTGCCGCCTCGAGTTCGCTCGCCAACCTGTCCCCTACGGCGGCCATGATGATAAGGATCGCGTCAGCTCCCCAGAGCCGCGCTTCGAAGACCTGGTAGGGGTCGACGAGAAAATCCTTGCGCATGACCGGAAGCGCGCAGGCGCCGCGCGCCAGGCGCAGATGCTCCGGATCACCCTGGAACGACGGTCCGTCCGTCAGGACGGAAAGACAGGCCGCGCCGCCTCGTTCATAGGCCGTTGCGAGTCGATCCGGCTCGAAGTCCTGGCGAATGACGCCCCTTGAGGGACTGGCGCGCTTGATTTCGGCGATGAGACCGAGCCGACCCGCGCGCGATCGTGCGGCCAGCGCAGCCGCAAAGCCGCGAACAGCCGGAGCCCCGGAGACTGCGGCAACAAGCGAGGCTTCGGAGACACGAGCGCGTGCTGACGCCACTTCCTCGCGCTTGTATGCCACGATCCGGTCAAGAATATGTTCCATCGGCTGCCCTCCCGACGAGTACAAGCTGTGCAAGCGCTTCAGCCGTGAGTTTCCCTACCCCGGTCGACAGCACCGTGCGGCCGGCGCGCAGAATCGTCACCTGGTCGGCAACCGAGATGACGTCGTTCATGTTGTGGCTGATCAAGATAACGGTTGTCCCGTTTGCCTTTAGCTGGCGTATAAGCGCCAAAACCTGCTCCGTTTCCCGCACGCCGAGAGCGGCGGTGGGTTCATCCATGATGATGATGTCGGCTTTCCATCGGAGCGCCCGGCAGATCGCGACGGCTTGACGCTGGCCGCCCGACAAACCCTCCACCGCGACCGTCATATCGGTGAGGCTGGAACTCAGTTGCCTGAGGTAACCGAGCGATTGCTCCATCATCCCTTTCCGGTCGAGAAGGCGCAGTCCGAAAGATCGACGCTCCAGTTCGGAACCCATGAAGATGTTCTGGTAAACCGTCATGCGGGGTGCGAGGCCCAGATCCTGGTGGATCGTCGCGATGCCGGCCGCCAGTGCGTCGCGCGGATTGTTGAAGGCGACGCTTCGTCCCCGGACGCGGATTTCGCCGCCGTCGGCGGTCTCGACACCCGCGATCAGCTTGATCAACGTCGACTTGCCCGCGCCGTTGTCGCCGCAGATCGCGTGCACTTCGCCCGCCTTGACCTCGAGAGCGACACCGCGCAAGGCTTCGACCGCTTGATAGGTCTTGCGCAGGTCCGTGACCGAAAGAATGGCGTCCATTTCGGCTGTTCCTTCATGAACCTGGTGATTCAGTTCTGCGGTGGGCTCTGCGCCTGACCGCTATTTCAGGAATCGATCGACGTTGGAGGCGTCAACGAGTTCGGCCGGCATGTAGAGATAGGGGCCGGAGACAATCGACTCCTTCGACGCGCCCTTGACCGCGATGCGCTCCATGTCATCGACAGCCGCCTTGCCCATGGCCTCGAAAGGTATCGCGACGGTCGCGGTAAGCATGGAATCCGGATCCTTGATGCGCCGGAACGCCTCCGGTCCACCGTCGGTGCTCACCAGCGTCACATCGCCCTTCTTCAGGCCCTGATCGCGCAGGAGATCATCGATGATGAAGGCCTGGCCGTCGAAGGAAGCCCAGACGCCCTTGAAGTTGCCGGCATTTTGCAGAATGAGCGCCTGCATTCCCTTGCGGACGTCATCCTGCCAACTTGCGGTCTTGGCCATGGAATGCGAGCCGGCGACGGTGACGCCTGTGTTCTCGGAAAGGACGACATCGAGCACCTTTCCACGGATGCGCGTACCGACATTGCCGTCGAAGCGTTCCGTGAGAATGGCGCCTTCATAGCCGATCTTGCCGAACAGATAGAGCGCCGACATCGCGCCGGCGGCGTATTCATTGTCCTCGATGTCGAAGAGCGTCTGCGAACTGCCGCCGCTCATCACGGAGATGACCGGGATGCCCGCTTTCCTGGCCGCGGCGAGTTGCGCGTCGAACTGCACGGGCTTCGACATGCAAAGGATGATGCCGTTGACCTTCTTCTGGACTAGGTCCTGGATCTGCTGTGCATGGGTCGGCAATGCGCCGTTGGAATTGAGAACGGTGGCGGTCCACCCCTTCTCCCTGGCGGCGGCCTCAGCCGCGTTGGCGCATCGCGCGTGAGTCTCGGCCGACATCTGAAAGGCAATGATGCCGAGGTCGAAGGCAAAGGCCGAGTTCGTGGCCGCCATGAAGAGACCGGTGGCAGCCGCGATGGCAAACGATTGAAGTTTCATAATGTCCTCCCTGCTTATGTTTCAGACGTTCTGGTTGTTCGGCTACATGGAAAAGGCCGCCTTCTTCATCACGCTCGCGGAGACGCTCACCGAGCCGATGATGATGAGCCCGAGAACGATGCTCTGCAGGTAATAGGCGGCGCCGAGCAGCACGAGGCCGTTACCGAGCACGGTGATAATGAGCGCGCCGGCAGCGGAGCCGGCCACATTGGCCCTGCCCGGCGTGAACATCGTCATGCCGAGAAGAGTCGCCGCGATCGCCTCGAGCAGGAAATCGCCCGCCATGTCAGGCGATGCGGACGAGAGATTCGCCACCAATAGGACAGCCACGAGACCGGCGGCCAATCCCGACAGCGTCAGGCCGAGGAATTTCATCCTCCGGATTGCGACGCCGGCCCGCCGCGCGGATTCCGGCGCCTCGCCGGTGGCGCGCATATGAATGCCGAGGCGCATCCTTTCGGTGACCAGCACCGACAGGGCGAAAGCCACGACGGTGACGATCACGAGAACCGGCACGCCGAGGACGGAACCTTTGGCAAGGAAAAGAAAATAGGGATCCCAGCGCCCGACAAAGGCGACGCCGCCCGTCAGCATGAAGGCGGTGCCTCCAGCGATGGAAGCCATGCCGAGCGTCGCGATCAGCGACGGCACCTTCACGACCGTCACCAGGCATCCGTTGAGCATACCGCCGGCCGCGCCGATCCCCAGTCCCACCAGGATGGCAAGCACAAACGGATAGTGGTGATAGAGAAGCGCGCCAGTGACGACAGCGGCAAGGCTGCAGATGCTGGCGAAAGAAAGATCGAGTTCCGAGGTGATGAGCGCAAAGGTGAAACCAATAGCCAGCAACATGAGGAAGCTCGACTGCTTGAGCACATTCACGAGATTGGCCGGAGTCGCGAAGTTCTGCGCGAACACCGCGAGCAGCACGCAGATTGCCACTCCCATCAATGCGGTTCCGTAGCGAGCAAGGAACGGCTTCATGCTGCGGCCTCCGCGAGGCTGCCGATCGGCGAAAGAAGCTCAAGCCCGCCGCTGACCGGGACCACCGCGCCGGTGATGAACGATGCCCGTTCCGACATCAGGAACGCGACCGTCTCCGCCACCTCTTCGGGGCGGCCGAGACGCCGTAGCGGTGTTCGCGCGGAGGCGGCTCGATCGAGATTGGCGAAGCCCTCGGCCTTGAAGGCGTTGCGCACCATGGCCGTGGCAATGATGCCCGGCGCAACGGCGTTGGCGCGTATTCCGTGGGGTCCCAAGGCCTGAGCGACATTGAAAGTGAGCGTGTTCACGCCCCCTTTCGCCGCACCGTAGGCGGGATTGGCGCCGCCGCTCAGCCAGGCGATCGATGAGATCATGACGATGGCGCCACCACGTCCGAACGCGGTCATCGGGCCGCTCACGGCGCGGACCATACGGAAGGCGCATCCGAGGTTGACGTCGAGAAGATGGTCCCACTCGTCGAGGTTCAACTCCCGGAGCGACGCGACCTTCGATTGGCCGGCGCAATGGACGAGGCCGTCGAGGCGTCCAAATCGCTCGACGCAGCGCGCCGCGAGGTTCTCAGCCGCATCGAAATTTGTGAGATCGGCGGCCAAGTAAGCAATCGCAGTGCTTGCTTCGCGGATCAGGTCCGGGGCAAGCGCGTCGCCAAGCCCGGACGCATACACACTCCAGCCATCGCGAAGCAGGCAGCGGACGACTTCCGATCCGATACCGCCGTCAGCACCTGTGACGATACAGACGCGCATGATCAGGCGGCGATGGCTTGCATCAGCGCGTCGGCGCGCCGGGGATCGACGGGGTTGAGGGTTTTGCCATCGACCTTGATCGAGGTTCCGACGATGAAGGCGTCCGCGACAGCGGCGAGACTGGCGATGTTCTCCCTCGATACGCCGGTCCCCACCACGACCGGTGTGTCTGGCACCGCATCGGCGACTGACTTCACCATGGCGAGCTCCGCCTCCGCGCCGGCCGCCGGCCCGGAAACGCAGACCGCATCGGCCAGTCCAAGGAAAACGGCGCCCTTGGCGGCGGTTGCCACGGAGCGATGATCAAGGTTGACCGAGAAACCGGCCGTAACGTTAGAGATGATGGCAATCTCTTCCGCGCCGATATCCGCTCGCATGCGCAAGACGCCCGCCGCATCCGGCACGTATTGGCCGAGATCGCCGACGTAGCAGCCGGTCAGGAAGCAGCGCACGAACCCGCCCTCGGTGGCATGCGCTATCGCGATGGAGGCGTACGGGTCGATCAGCATGTTCACGCCATGGGGAATATCGACATGGGCCTGGCATTCGGCGATGACGTCGGTCATCGCCGCGATCGTCTCGGGCCGCATGCGCTGCTCATAGGGCATGTCGGATTCGTTGCAGTACATGATCGTGTGGAAGCCGGCATTGCGGAGAATCTGTGCTTCCTGCAGCGCCTGCCTTGCCACTTTCCTCACGCCGCCGGCACGGTCGTAGAGCGGCGATCCAGGCAGCGGCAGCGTGTGCACCATGCCGATCAGAAGCTTGCCCTGCCTGTAGCGATCCTTGAACAGCGTCTTCATAGAATTCCCTTCTTGTGAGAGTGGATGGATTGCGCGGAGTCCCGCCGTGCCATGCCAGCGAGCTGGCGGGATATCGGCGCGAGTGCCTCGTGTGCTTCGCCAAAGAGGCGATAAAGTTCGTCGTAACGGCCCTGCCGATCGGGAGACGGATCGAAGCGGCGGAAGCGCGGTTGGCTTTGCAGGTCGTCGCCGGGAGAGTCCGAACCGAGAGCGGCGATTGCGGTGGCAAGGCAACCGGCAAGTCCTGTCTCTGGCTCGGCGGAAGCGAGCACCGGACGGCCAAGTACATCCGCGCGGACCTGGTTCCAGCGGGCGTTTCGCGCTCCTCCACCGCCGATCCGCAATTCGGAAGCGATGTGCCCAGCCGCCGATTCCGCTCGCTCCACAACTACTCGGTTTATGTAGGCGACGCCCTCCATAACCGCTTGCCTGATGTCGCTCGCGCCCGTCGTTGCTTCCAGCCCGAGAAGCGCACCGCGCAGATCGCCGTCCCAAAACGGCGTTCGCTCTCCAAGCAGATAGGGGAGAAAGATCAGCGGCTGAGGCGTGTCTCGCGTGCAGACCGCATGAGCTTCATTGCTTCGAAGAACCGCGTTCGCCCAATCGACCGTATTCGATCCGTTCTGGCCGGGACCGCCGAGCTGCCAGAGGTCCCTCCCCCAACGCACCGTGGCGAGGCCGCTTGCGTGGGCCTCGCGCCCGCAGATCATGCCCACCACTTCCGATGAGCCGGAGACACAATAGGCTCGGCCTGGCACCAACCCACTCATTCCCGCGACCGCCGACCAGGTGTCGTTGGAGCCGACCACGACCGTGGCGCCTTTCAGGAACGGCATTTCGCGTGACACCGCAGCACTGATCGCGCCAATGACGGCATGAGGCCGGCCAAGGCTTGGGAGGATGGCGCGATCAATGCCGCAACGAGCCGCGAGGGACGCTTGCCCTCCTTCAAAGGCCTTCGCGAGCCAATAGTGCGAGACCTCATCGGATATGGGGATGCCGGTCAGTTCGAGATTGAGAAAGTCCTTCGGCTCGAGAACGTAGCGAATGCGGCGCCAATTTTCGGGCTCGTGCTCCTTCAGCCAGAGAAGCCGCGACAGCGGATGAAATCCGTTGAGTTGATCAATGTCGGGATCGTCGCCGGCGGCGTTCACGCGCATCAGCTCGCCGTAATCAGACGCGCGACGGTCGCGAAATCCGATCGCTGGACGCACGGGATTAAGCTCGCCGTCGAGAAAAACCTGTGTGCGCGTGAACCCGCATATCGAGATTGCCTGTATGCCGGCCACTGAGGGCGGCGCCTCCCTGACCAACACGGCAACGGCATTCCGCAGAGCGTCCCACCACCGGACCGGGTCTGCTTCCGACCAGCCCGGCACCGGTTCATCAAAGCCGAGGTCAACGCGCGCCCGGGCTACCGCGCGGCCGCTGTCTTCGAACAGGCAAGCCTTCAGCGCAGACCCGCCGAGATCGAAGGCGAGGATGCTCACCGCTCCAGATCCTCGTTCGAGCCCGAGTACGAAAAGTAGTAGCGATCCCCCCGGACGAAATTCGTGGACAGTTCGACGACTGTGCTGTCCGGCGCCGAGCCGATCCGCTGGATACGAAAGACGGCAGCTCCAGGCTCGATCGAAAGATGTTTTGCGATATTTGGCGGCGCCTCGACGGCCTCGAGCGTCTTGCTGATCCTGGGTATTGTCAGTGAAAAGCGCCGACGCAGCATCTCGTAGAGCGAGACGTTCTCGAACTGGGAGGTGGTCAAGTCTTCCGGTTTCGGCAGACGAA
The DNA here is from genome assembly GCF_031656215.1 of Mesorhizobium koreense. Lineage (NCBI taxonomy): Bacteria > Pseudomonadati > Pseudomonadota > Alphaproteobacteria > Hyphomicrobiales > Phyllobacteriaceae > Mesorhizobium > Mesorhizobium koreense. Next base: position 3,524,335 of record NZ_CP134228.1, read on the forward strand.
GCACAGCGCGTTGATGGACCGTCGGTCTTCCTTCGAGCAGCAGCAGGCGGCAGAGATCGCCTATCGGTTGGCCGGGCTTGCAACGGAAATGCACCGCCTCCGCCGTGGAGGCTGGCCGGGTTGTGTAGCCGAGGACACGCACTTGCGGGCTTGCTCCCCGATCCCGCTCTTCGCTTCGGAAATGCACGCGCGACGAGATCGGCTTGTTGATCTTGTCGGCAATGAAGTGCGACCCGATTCCCCGCCGCGTTGCTATCACTCCTGATGATTGAAGTTCGGCCAAGGCCTTTCGGACCGTTGTGCGACTGACCCCGAACGCACGCTGCAAGCTGGCTTCTGACGGCAATGCGATATCGGTCGACCGATTGCCGCCGGAAAATTCGCTCAGCAACTGTTCGGCAATGCTTCGATAGAGCGGGGCCAAAGGACATCTCCATGGGCGAATGGTCATGCAATCAAAAGATACAAGTAAACCCGACATGATCTCGGACATCGAACAAAAGTCACAGCGGATTCAGAGACATGCGTTCTGAACCGTCACATTGCTTGTATTCTTTTGCCCCGCGACAGGTGGCTGGCGGGACGGCACCGCGCGCCATGTGATCCTTCGCAGGTCGGCGTCCGGTCCGACACTGGGGTCACAACAGTCGTTGGCCTGGCGCGCCAGGTTGTCGTTTGCCGATGAGCGATCCGGTCCGTCAGACCGCCAGAACTTCGCGAAAGGCCCAAAGTGCCACGTCCACTTCGTCTGCTGACGAGTAGATGTGCGGTGAAACACGGACCCCCTTCGTACGTGCGTCGACGTGGATACCGAAAGCCCTCAATCGCGCGACCGCTTCGGGGGAAGGCATCTTGGTCGCGAGCACCAAGGTGCCGCCGCGGTCGGAGAGATTTCGTGACCCGACCACGGCAACGCCCTCCAACCCTTCCATCAAACGAGCGCAAAGTTGCCGGTTGTGGGCCTGAATGGCGGCGACGCCGAACGCCTCGATAGATTGGATCCCTGCGGTAGCGACAACGTACGGCAGCACCGACGGCGTGCCGCCCCAGAAGCGGCGCGCATCGTCGGCCGGCCGGAATGAACGGATATCGCTTTCGAACGGCGCGGCATGCGAAAACCAGCCCGTGTCGAGTGGCACGCAACTCGCCAGCCGTTCCGGGCGAACCCAGAGAAAAGCTGCACCCGGACCACCGCAGAGCCATTTGACGGATGAACCGATGACGAAATCGGCTTGCCATTCGACTAGATCGATCGGGACGATCCCGGCGGACTGCGCGACGTCAACGACGGACACGATTCCGCGCGAATGAGCGTGCCTAACGACATCCGCGACCGGCTGCTGGCAGCCGTCCTCCGATTGGACGTGGGTGAGCAAGATGACACCCACCTCTGGCGTCATCGCGTCGGACCAAGCCTGCGCATCCAGCGCATTTTGGGAAGACAGAAATTTCGGCTGCAACCCAGTGCGCTTGGCGGCGTCGACCACGAAGCCGAGCGAGGGGAAGCTCGTCTCGGGTAGAAGGACCGCCGAACGCCGCGGATCGAGCGGGAGAGCGTGGATAACTTTTGACAGGGCGGCCGAAACATTTGGCTGTGGGCAGAACCATTGCGGCGCATGATTGAACAACCTGGCGAGCGCCTTGCGGAAGCCTTCCACCGCCGCGAGCCAGGCAGTCCAGGCGTCCGCGGGATTCTCGCGCCACGGATCAAAATAGACTTGTAGCACGGCCTCTTCGGCGGCCCGGGGCAAAAGCCCGATGGAATGGCTGAGAAGGTAAACGCCGTCCGGTTTCTGGTATCGCTCAGCTGTCATAGAGCCACCAAGGTCTGCAGTCGCGCGATCTCCGCGTGTCGGGTCGGGATATCGTCGCGCGGAGCGGCAAGACGGAGGTCGCGTAGGCGAGCGAGGCTTGCCAGCAGCACATCCAGCTCGGGGCCGCTTGCCGTGATACGCGCACGCTGCTTGGCCGAAATGCCGACAGACGGCTCCTCGACAAAGCGCTTGACCAGGAGGTTCTGATGTTGCGCGGCAGTCGCGCCAAAGGACTTGATGACCTTGAGATAGGCTGCTGCGGCCGGACGCAGCCAAGACGCAGACGGATCACGATCGAGCGCTTCGATCAACGCGTCGAGCAGGCTGGGCGCTGCAAGTGCGCCGCCGACCAGAAGCCGATCGTTAGGGACGAGGTAGGGAGCCTTTTCGGCAAGGACGCCCAAATAGATCTGGTCGTCGTTGCGACAAAGGCCGAGCCTGAGGTCGAGCTCGTTGACGCCGGCAAAATCGCCTGCATTGGCACCGCGCCAGGTGGCGTCGCCGACCCGATACGTCATGAAGTAGGGGCGGACGCAGAAGTAGAACCGCTCGACATCGAGCGAGCGAAAAAGCTCCAGATTGAGGGCGACAACCGATCGCAAGGCGTTGTCCGCCGCAGCGAGAAGATCGAGTGCCGCAGGATGCGACAGCCCGATCGACGCGACACGCCGTATGTCGTCAGCGGCCCGAATGAATGCGAATTGTGCGCGGGTGTTGAAGTCTGAGAACAGAGCTTCGTCGAGTAGGCTTGTGAACCGCTTCGGCCTGCCTTCGCACGCGCGATTTGCGAACTGCATGTGGGCAGTCGTCAGTCGAGGCGCGACGCCCAACTGAAGCCCAAGGCGCAACGACAAGGTCGATGCCTCTACCAAAGGCGAGCGCGCCTCGCGATCCGGATCGGTGAGGCCATGGCGGCGGCAGGCCGCCATATAGTGGCCGATATTGCCAAGAAGATCGAATGCCTGATCGAAGTTGGCCGGCAGCGCGCCTTCCCGCAGTATTTCCGTGACTAGCGAGCGTCCTTCGTTGAGAAGTTCACGTTTGACACCCGAGCCGAGGGAGGCGATCTGGCTGCGGTCCTCCTGCTCGAAATAGAGCGCTTCGAGCTCGGTATTCAAGACGACGAACCGCCCCCGTATCCACCCGTCGAACGCTGAAACCGCATCAGGTTGGTTATGGTTGAACCCAGTCATCGGCTCGGAGACCCGATGCGTGTTGCAACGCCGTCCAATATCGCGAGCTCGTGTAGGATCGCTGCCGGCCAGGCTTTAACAAGCGAGGCCTTCAGGTCTTCAACGAGGCGGAATGTGGTCTCTGCGGCGCCCTCATGCACAGCCTCGGCGACGATCAATGCCTGTCGGGTTTGTGCGCGAACCGCCGACCACCCGCTTTGGCGGTTGGTCCAGCGGCGCGCATGCGCCCGTCGGGCATCATCGGCAAAAATTACTTCGCCCGGCTCTGGATGCTCGATGTCTCCAGAGAAAGCTTCATACGATTCATCGCCATCGGCATACCGCACGACCATTGCGCCGGTGAGCTTGGCGCCATCGAATGCGGCGATTGGAATGGCGAAGGCGAGGGACACCGCGTTGCAAAGATCGACCAGTGGATGAAGCGTTGGTAGCGCGCCTTCCTTCCGGTAGCGCCTGAGCAGGGCCTCCGAGGCGCAGCGATATTGCGTCGGCTTCAACCCGATGGAGGTAAAAGTGCGACGCCATGCCTGTATCTCAGGAAACTCGCCTTCGCTGGCAACGGCCAGCCGCAGGTCGGCAATGCCGGTTAGCGGCGCGATATCGGCGGAAACATCAGCCTCCGCGTTGATGCCTTCGACAAGGAGAGCGCGGGAGGAGAGTTGGGGAAAGTCGGCGCGAATATCGTCCGCGTAGTCAAATTGCATGGGATGCCTATGGCTCGATCGTTTTCGAACCATATGCGGCGTACCGATGCACGCCGTCTTGAACGAAATTGCAGCTCAGTTCATAGCCGCCGCATAGATGCCGGGCGACATCCCATAGGTGCGGACAAAAAGCCGGGTCATATGGCTCTGGTCCGCGAATCCGGAGGCGTGGGCCGCATCGGCAAGGCCGACTCCTTGGGCGATCATCTTTCGCGCCCTCTGAAGTCTGCGCTGGATGAGATAGGCGTGCGGCGTGAGGCCGGTGGCTTTTGAAAACCCGCGCACGAGCTGAAACTGGCTGATGCCGCCAATCGCGGCCAATTCGTTCAGGGACACAGGTGCCGATGGGTCATCGTCGATGCGTTCGCGGGCCTGATCTATTGTCGTCGGGGCCCGATGCTGGTTTTCCGTAGCGCGGCGGTCAATGACGCGTGCAAGCAGGAAGAGTAGACTCTCCTCCCCTTCGATCTCGCTGTCTGCGCCAAACGGCTTCGTCACGGCACGAAATAGCGACACAAAGCACGCGGCGGCTGCGGGATCGCACAGGACGGGGTGGGACAATTCGAAGCTGCCGCACCTGTCATCCGTCAAAGCGCCGATTGGCCCTGTCAGCACTTCCGGGTCGAAATAGAGCATGCGCCACGCGCGGCCATTCGCGTCGAGAGGTATGCCGTCGTGAACTTCGCCTGGGTTAACCGAGATGACATCTCCAGCTTGGGCTTCCACGATCCCCCGCCCGCTCAAGGACTTCTGGGCGCCGCGGGTAATAACGCCGATCCCAAACTGGTCATGTGTGTGTCGACCAAATGCGTAAGTCGTGTCTGCCCAGACCGCGTCCACACCGCTGCGTCGGCAACGACTTATCCTGAATTTCCTTTCTGTCATGGCTCAATACGACATGTGGGGTGAGTTCTCCGAGGTGGCAGTATACTCCAAGGGCATCGGTGGCCGCGACAAGCGGGGCGAGACAGCTCTAAGCAACGCGAAAACCGAAGATAGCCTTTGGCGAAAGGTAAGAATAGCGCATCAGCGATGGAGTGAATGCGGCCGATTTCACGGCGATCCTGCGCCAGCTTATTTATCTCATATCGCCTGCCGCCCCAGCTCCATGATAGACAGCAGTGTTCGAGCAGATGGATGAAGATAGGCATGTTCAATTCTACGTTGGAATGGCTGCTCATGTCAGATCCAGCGATTCGGTGGCAAGTGATGCGCGATATGCAGGATGCACCGGAAGCGATTTGGCGTGAAGAACGGTCAAAGGTCGAAACCGAAGGCTGGGGCGCGAAACTCTTTTCGTCGCAGGATACTGACGGTCAATGGGCTGGCGGCGCATTCTTCCCCGCAGGCTTTACAGAGAAAGACTGGCACAAGGAGGGGCAGCCGTGGACTGCGACTTGCTTTGTTCTCAATCAACTTCGTGAGTTTGGGCTTCCGCCAACGTGCAGTTGCGCGCGACGAACTGTCGATTTGATCGGTCGCAATTCCCGTTGGGATCATGCCCAAGAACCTTTCTGGGAAGGCGAAACGGAAGAATGCATCAACGGCCGGACTGTCGCCGACGGTGCCTACTTCGGCGCCGACGTCTCATTGATCGTGACGCGACTGCTGAGTGATCAACAAGGAGACGGCGGGTGGAACTGTGAGCGCGCTAACGGTTCTCAAGTCTCGTCTTTCGACACGACAATCAACGTTCTGGAAGGTCTGCTGGAATACGAGCGGCGCGTCGGCTCGACACCCGAAATCCGAACAGCACGGCAAAACGGAGAGGAATATCTGCTGCGCCGTAGCCTGTTTCGACGACTGAGCACAGGTGAGATAGCCGACGAACGATTTCTTCGACTAACCCACCCCAACCGCTGGCGCTACGACGTGCTGCGGGCGCTTGACTATTTCCGTGACGTTTCGCTGTTCACCCAGGCTGATCCCGATCCTAGGCTAGCCGAAGCAATTGATCACATACGTTCAAAGCAATCGGCTGAGGGCCGCTGGGTGTTGGACTGGTCCGCACCGGGGCGAACCTGGTTCGAGACCGACGAAGGTGTTGGAAAACCGTCGCGATGGCTGACCTTGCGAGCTCTGCGCGTCCTTAGATGGTGGGATGCCAAAGCAAAACGATAGGTGCAGCCGATGTGGACATGATCGATCGGCCGGTACAGGCTCGGGCCGACACGGTGCGTCATTCGGCACATCTATCTTGCTGGTTTCGGGGCCGGCCGAAAGTGATTGCGTTAAATGACCTCAAGGCGCACGCGTTATGGTGGATTGACGGCAGGGAGGATCACCGCTTGAGGTTCGATCCGAGTGCTGGGTCAGGGTCGATCTTGAGCTGTCCCCCATATTCTCCCATCCACCGAATGAAGGTCTCGAATATTCGTGCCGCCTCACCGCGACCGGACGTGACATGCGCGTCCGCCGCCCTCTGAAAGCGGGCTGCGAGTTCGTCAACGACTTGCGATACCTGGGCCTGCTCTGCCCAACCGTAATTGGCGCAAAAGAGCCATAGCTTGCGTGATTGTTCCTGGACGGGCACACCAGTGCAGATATCCGCGCAGCACCATGCTGCATGTGCAAAATCGACTAGTCGTGAACCGGGTCTCGCTTCGTCCCAATCAATAATGCCAACGGCCTTGGGGCCAGCGAACACAATGTTGTGCGGGCCGAGATCGGTGTGCATGACGATTTCCTGATCTCGTGCCAACGGCGTTCCAGCCGTGGCGTCGTGGAATTGTCGGATGAGGGCGGCCGCGCTCCGCAGCCTCGCGTTGGAGAGTCCTGCGGGCGTTCGATTGATTACGCGGCCTGGTATATAACTAAGCATTTGTCGGCCTTCCGCATCGATGCCAAGAGGGCGCGGTGCGATCGCCTGGCCAGTGGCCTCGAGATGGCGCAACAGGCGATGCACATCAGCAGTGCGATCGGTGCACGGCCGCCGGACGGTGTGCCCGATCCGAACCACGTCTTTAGTCTGCATTCCCCGCATCGGGAATTCGTTCCTATCTGCCTTCACTCTGTTGATCATCCGGCGTTTCAGCTTCGGCCTGCAGCGAATTTGTCTCGGGGCGGTGAGCGGCGCTTTGTGGGCCCGCTCACCGGACGAAGATAAGCGGGATCGACGCGCCCGTCCTGCTGAACCGTCAACTCGACATGTTCGGGCGCGAACTGCTGGCCGTGCCGGCTCGAACCCTCATCTGGGACTGCGCTGAGACACAACCTCGGATTGTCATGGAATCGATGCTGTGATGTCGGCTGAGCTAAGAACCGAACGGGCGATGAGGCGTTCTTCGCTCAAGCGCCTTGAATGAACCCCTTCCTTCTTTCGTTGCTCATCCCTGCCGACGTTCATTCCGACCCATTTGCCGCCACAGGTATCCGACTCTACGACGGTTCTTGGTAACGACTTCAATACGCACGTAAAACGGTGCATCTCGTCTGATGAACGAGCGTGAGTGGCCATTCGACTGGTGGCTCGAATCTGGCAAGCCTCCGTTCGTAATGCACCGCCGCAACAGGGAGGCCCTGGCTGGTGCTTTGCCGTCAAGCAAACGGAGTCGTTCATGAATACTGGCAAGTTCCTAACCCCCGAGGAAGTGGCAGATCGCTACCGTGGGGCAATCACTGTCGGCACGCTCCGGAACTGGCGCTCGATGAGAGTGGGACCAGCCTTCGTGAAGATCGGAAAAGCAATGCTCTACCCGATCACCGACCTCGACGCGTGGGATGAACTGAATCGGGTAAATTGTCGTGCTTCAACACGACTCCCTAGCTTGGCTGATCCATGATCCCCAGGTCAAGCTTGCACCCTACCCCGACTGTCGACGCCAGTTGCCAGGAAATGCAAACATGATCTTTCAGGGTCCAATCCGTGATGTCGGAAAATTCGGGGCGATATCAATCGATTGTGAAATCACTAAATGACTCACACGGGTTCTGTCCGTCAACTACTCGCTCGCCTCCACTAGCTCACGCGCATATTCATGACGTATGTCTCGCTCGCGTAGCTGCCGCTGCGTAAGAACCTCCATAAGCGCAGCATTGCGCATTACCGCCAATCTGTCGCACATATAGGAAATGACGGCGAGATCGTGACTGACGATCAGGAAAGTCAGATTAAATTCCTGGCGGAGCCTATTTAGAAGATTGAGAATTTCCGCCTGGACGGAAACGTCGAGGGCGGAGGTGGGCTCATCCAGCAGGAGGATCTTTGGCTTCAGGGCTAGCGCCCTCGCAATGGCGACTCGTTGCCGCTGACCGCCCGAAAGCTCGTGGGGGAATCGCGAGCGGAATTCGCCACCCAGTCCGACTAGGGAGAGCAGTTCGCCGGCACGCGAAACTGCATCCTTTTGACCGTTGATCTTCAACGGTTCGGCAATTGCCTGGCCGACGGCGAAACGGGGATGCAGAGATGCGTAAGGATCCTGGAAGACCATTTGAACGTGGCGGCCGAAATCTCGGCCAGACGTTGTCCTCACGTTCATCCCGTCAATCTCAATCGCCCCGTTCCAACCTCGGTTCAATCCCGCCATGCAGCGCAGCACGGTCGACTTGCCCGAACCGGATTCGCCAATGAGGCCGAAGCTTTCGCCGGGCGCAACCGAAAAACTGACGTCGCGCACAGCAGCGACACCGCCAAACGACACATTCAGGTTTCGAACGTCGATCAAGACGGGAGCTCCGGCTACGCCCAGCTCGCCTGTCGCTGCAGAACGGGCAGCGGCTCAAGCGGGCCGTCAATGGAGGGAAGGCAGGCGAGCAGCCCCTGCGTGTATGGATGCGTCGCCGCTTGCAACCGATCGGCACGCAGCGATTCAACGACGCGTCCGGCATACATCACCAGCACGCGATCGCAGAAGCGGCTGACCAGCTTCAGATCATGACTGATGAAAATCAGGCCCATGCCGCGCCGCTCGACCAGTTCGGTCATGATCGAAAGCACCTGGTTGCGCACGGTCACGTCCAATGCGGAGGTCGGTTCATCGGCAACCAGGAGGTCCGGTTCGCGCGCCATCATCATGGCGATCATGACACGCTGCCCCATGCCGCCTGAAACCTGATGCGGATAGAGGTCGAGAACGCGCTCCGGCTCGCGGATATGCACCGTCTCCAGCATGTGCAGCGCCCGACGCCGGCATTCATCGCTGGACATCGTGCGATTTCCGATGCGGATCGCTTCGACGATCTGCGAGCCCACCCGAATGACCGGGTTGAGCGAGAATTTCGGATCCTGCAGGATCATGCTCATGCGCCCGCCTCGCAATCGGCGCCTAAGCTGAGCGGATGCCGTCCGAAGATCGATGCCGTCGAAGCGAAGCTTTTTTGCCTGCACACGAGCATGCGACGGCAGGACACCCATCAACGCCCGGGCCGACAGACTTTTTCCGGATCCGGACTCACCGACAATGCCGAGTTTCTCGCGGCCCAGCGAATACGACACGCCCTTGACCACTTCGGTCCATTCGCCGTCCTCGCGTGGAAAGGCGATGCGCAGATCCTCGATCTCGACAAGTGGCCCATCGCTCATTGCCGTTGCCTCAAATGTGGGTCCAGGAGGTCGCGCATCGCATCTCCAAGAAGGTTGAAGCCGAGGCATACCAGGAAAATCGCGACGCCAGGCATGGTCGCAACCCACCATTGGTCGAAAATGTACTTGCGTCCGGTCGAGATCATGGCACCCCATTCGGGCAGCGGAGGCTGGGCGCCCAGTCCGATGAAGCCCAGGCCGGCGGCGATCAGAATGACGCCTGCCATGTCAAGCGTCGTGCGCACGATCACCGACGACAGGCACATCGGCATGATGTGGCGGGTGACGATGTAGAATTGCGATGCGCCGGCGAGGCGTGCGGCGTTGACATAGTCAGCCCCGCGAACTGCCATCGCCTCCGCACGGGCCATCCGGGCATAGGGAGGCCATGCACAGAGCGAAATCGCCAGCACCGCATTGAAGATGCCAGGCCCGAGAGCTGCCACGAAGGCGAGCGCAAGGAGCAGCTTCGGCACTGCCAGGAACACATCGGTGATACGCATGAAGACGCTATCCACAACCCCGCCCAAGGTTCCCGCCACGGCACCGATGACGAGGCCGACCGGCGCGGCCGTCACCACCACCTGCAAAACAATCAGCAGCGTAAGCCGCGAGCCGTAGAGGATGCGCGTGAGAATATCGCGTCCGAGTTCGTCGGCGCCGAGCCAATATTCGGCGCCTGGAGGGGACAGGCGCTTGGCGAGGTTGGGCAGATAGGGATCGTGCGTGGCGAGCAGCGGCGCGAAAACGGCCGAGAGCACCAACAGCAGGATTATCGTAAATCCCGCCATGCCCAACCGGTTGCGCCGGAAGCGTCGCGCGAAGCGCACGGCCTGAGCCAGCTTCGCAGCACGGATCTGCCGGTTCACGCTGGTCCCATTCTCGATGGCCAAAGTCACGAACGGCCTCCGTCCATCCGGGGATCGAGCAGGTTATAAAGCACGTCGGAAAGCATGTTGAGGAACACGAACATAGCTCCGACCACGAACGTCCCGCCGAGCACGGCATTCATGTCTGCGCGAAACAGTGACGAGGCCAGGTAGTTGCCGATGCCAGGCCAGGAGAAGATCGTCTCGACCAGCACCGAGCCTTCCAGCAGGCTGCCGTAGGACAGGGCGACGATGGTCACCAATGGAATGGCGGCATTGCGCAAGGCATGTCTGGCGACCACCTCGAATTCTGTGGCGCCCTTGAGGCGGGCCGTCAAAACGTATTCCCGGTTGAGCTGATCGAGCATGAACGAGCGCGTCATCCGGCCGATATATGCCAAGCTGTAGTAGCCGAGCAGCGAAGCCGGCAAAATCATGTGGCTCATCGCGTTGGAAAACACATCCCAGTCGCCCGCAATCGCGCTGTCGATGAGAATGGAGCCTGTGTGACGGGGCACCACGCCCTGAAAGAAGATATCCAGCTGGCCTGGACCCGACACCCAGTCGAGCTTGAAATAAAGGACGAAAAGTCCGACGAGGCCGAGCCAGAATACCGGCACCGAATAGCCGATGAGGGCAAACACACGGATCAGGTGATCCGGCCATTTGCCATGATAGTAAGCTGCTATGACGCCGGCAGGGATTCCCGTCACCACACCGATCAGCAGGCCGAAGGTGGCCAATTCAAGTGTGGCTGGGAAGAAATCGAGAAGGTCGATGAGCACCGGCCGGCTGGTGATGAACGACTGGCCGAAATCGCCATGAAGCAGTTTCCACAGGTAGGTGAAGAACTGCACATAGACCGGCTGGTCACGACCAAGCTCCACGAAGACACGATCATAGACTTCTTTCGAGGCCTTATCGCCGACGATTGCCAGGACCGGATCGATGGGAACGACCCGGCCAATGACGAAGGTCAGCACGACGAGGCCGAGCAAGGTGAGCGCCACGCTTGTCAGCGACGATGCGAGCCGTCTTGGCAGCGTTGTGAGGAGCAAGGTCAAAACCAATCCTGATCATGCGGCAGGAATAGCGGACCAGAGCGATGCGCCCCGGTCCGCCATCGTGTCAGTCTTTGCTGGCGGACCAGTATCGGTCGTCCGAGAAGGTCAAACCGAGCACGACCCCTTTGACCTTGGAATTGACACCTACTCGGCGCACTTCCTGGAACATATAGATGAACGGGGAGGTGTCGGTGTGCGTCTTCTGCAGGTCCTGATACATCGCCTTGCGTTTGAGCGTATCCTGCTCACGCACCGCCGCCATCGCCTGTTTGGAAAGCTCGCCGGCATTCCAGCCGAAGCGGTCAGCCAGGCTTTCCGACCCATCGGGCGCGTCCTGCTTGTTGACGGCGAATGCCTTGGCGTTGGAATGCGGGTCGGGATAGTCCGGCCCCCACAGGCCCAGCCAGATATCGAGCTTGTGGCTGCGGTAGCGGTCAAGCCACTGCTGCCCGTCGACCACTTGCAAATTCAATTTGATACCGGCTTCGGCCATGGTGGCCTGGATGGCCTGCGCCCAGTCCGTGTAGGGCGGCGAATTCCAGACCACGGTGTCCAGCGAGAAACCGGAAGTGACGCCGGCCTCCTTGAGCAGCGCCTTGGCCTTCTCGACGTCGAGCTTGTATGGCGTGTAGTCGAGTGCGCCGAGAAAGCCATCTGGAACGAGCGTCTGGTGCACCTTCATGGCGCCGCGCGAGATGGTGGCGGCGATCCCTTGATAATCGACCAGATATTTCAGCGCCTCCACCACCTTGGGCTTGGCAAGGTACGGGTTACGCACGTTGAGGCCCATATAGTAGATCGTGCCAGACTGGCTGGTGATGACTTTGACGCCAGCATTGTCTTTGATTGCGTCGAAATCATCGGAACCAAGCTTGTTCGCGACATCGATGTCGCCCTTTTCGAGCAGCAACCGCTGCGTGGCGCTCTCCGCGACATGCTGGATAAAGATGCGTTCGACACCGGGCCGTGTCCCCCAGAAGTTTTCGTTCCGCTTCAGGAGGATCGACTTCTTCGGTTCCCATTTGACGAGTTCGAAAGGGCCGGAACCGGCCGAGTGCTCGCTCTTGAGCCATGCATTGCCGAAATCGCCCTTCACCTCATGCTCGCTTACGAGCTTGCTGTCGACAATGCCGCCGACATAGGAAGACAGGCAGTAGAAGAGAAAACTCGGAGCGTATCGGTCGCCGATTTCGATGACCAGCGTCTGGTCGTCGGCAGCCTTGATCCGGTCCTTGACGTTTTCGGGCGTGAACCCGAACTGCGTGATGATGAAGGCGGAGCGTGATTTCATCAGAACAACGCGGCGCAGCGAATATTCGGCATCACGCGCGGTGACCGGGTTGCCGGAGGCGAATTTCGCCTTGGGGTTCATCTTGAAGGTGAAGATTTTGCCGTCGGCCGAAATCGACCAGCTTTCAGCCAGGACGCCGACAATCTTGGTTGGGTCATTGACGTCGAAACTGACCAACGGCTGGTAGATCTGATTGCTGGTCAGTACGCCGCCAACCTCGGAAACCTCGCCGGGATCGAGGCTGATCACATCGTCGATTGCATCGGCAACGACAAGGGTGTTTGCCGGCGTCTTAGCGGATGCCGCCAAGACATCCAAGCCCAGGCAAAGCATCAGGGCCATCATCAGTTTCAGCAGTTTCATGTTCCTCCCCTTTCTTCGGTAGCGCGCCTCCCCAAGGCCCTCAGGCATCTGGGAACAGCGGCAGCGTGCCAACCCACAATTCGATGACGGTCGTGTCGCCAACGGTCGATGACCGGTGCGGTCGATCCGATTGGAAATGGATAGAGTCTCCTTTGCCGAGCAGATGGCGCTCGCCCTCGATCTCATAGAGAACCTCGCCCTCGAGCACGAAAACGAACTCCTCGCCAGCGTTGTGCATCACCTCCGTCACCTGCCCCGGCGGGCGATGAACGAGGCAAGCGTTCAATTTCGCGCCCGGGAACCCTCGGCCGAGCAACTCATAGGTGCGTTGAACGTCACCAAGGCTGAAGGTTTCACGCTCGCCTACTCGCGTGACGACGCCAGAATGGCTGGGAGAATTGACGAACGCGTCGATGGACACACCGAGCGCTGCAGCGATGTTGCAGAGCGAGGAAAGAGACGGCGTGGATACGCCGCGTTCCACCTGCGACAGGAATCCGATCGAGAGGTCGGTTTCCTTGGCGATCTGCTCCAGCGTCTTGTCTATCTCGCGACGCCGCTTGCGGATCTTGGAGCCCAATGCGGGAGACTTCATCACCGGAGCCTCCGTCGACACATCTTCTTTCGTCTTACGAATTGCCAATTTCCGATCTCTCACAGTCACTGCGTCGTATTTCGCAACCAGGAACCAGGCGAAGCGAATGGCGCTCGCCGTTAGCTCAGGTTCCGGTCATCGGCATCTAACGCATGTCGCTTGAAGTCGCTATAATTATTTTTGCATTGGTTCAAATTTTGTAGTAGGCAGCTCGCGGATCACGGCGAGCATCCTTTCCGTGAATTCGAACGGGAATGGTGCGGAAGAGAGTGCTTCCGCAGCCGGTTGTTGTGTGCCGCAACGGCCGAGCGCGCCGTTCGGCAAAGGGAGGAATATTATGAAGTTCAGAACTCTTCTTGCGTCAGCGGTGGCTCTGGGTGCCTTGGCAGTGTTGCCGGCGCAGGCTCTGGAGCGCGGCGGCAGCATGACCTTCGCCCGCTACGACGACTCTACGCTGATCGACCCGGTTTACGCCGATCGCAATCCCGACATCTGGATGGTGCCCAACCTTTATGACACCTTGCTTCACACAGGGGCGGACGGAAAAACGATCGAGCCGGGCCTGGCGGAAAGCCATGCAGTTGCCCCAGACGGCTTGTCGATTACGTTCAAACTTCGCGCCGACGCCAAGTTCTCCGACGGCACGCCGCTAACCGGCGACGATGTCGTATTCTCCCTCGACAGAGCCAGAGACCCGAAGCTCGGACCATGGGCGGGCCTACTCGGCGCGGTAAAGACGGTTTCGGCCGACGGCAACGTGGTCACGCTCAGCCTTGCGCATCCCGATCCCGCACTGATTTCTATTCTGGCGACATTCAACACGGCGATCGTCTCCAAGGCTGCATTCGCCGCAGCGCCAGGAACCACGGATCAGGAGAAGGCAAAGGCCCTGTTTGCCAAACAGCCCGTATCCTCCGGCCCCTTCGTATTGAAGGAACGTCAGGCCGGCAGCCGCATGGTCTTCGAGCGCAACCCGTACTATTGGCAGCCCGGCGAGGATGGGAAGCCCCTGCCCTACCTCGACCGCATAGAATTCCTGCTTATCCCCGACGACGCCACCCGTATCCTGAAATTGCAGGCCGGCGAGGTGGATGCGGCCGAGTTCATCCCATTTTCCCGCGTTGCTGAACTGAAGGCGGACCCGAACCTGGACATGGAGCTGTTCCCCTCGACGCGGATCATTTACGCGCCGATCAACACCCGCTCGGCCTTCAAGGATGGGACCAAAAATCCCATGGCCGACGTGCGGGTGCGCCAGGCATTGAACTACGCGACGAACAAGGACACCCTTGTCAAACTGGTCACGTTCGGCACCGGCCAGCCGATGACCTCGCTGATGTCGGCAAGCACGCAACTTCACTATGGGGATACTCCGCTCTATCCCTACGATCTGGAAAAAGCCAAAACGCTGCTGAAAGAAGCCGGCCTCGCGCAGGGAACGAAGATCAAGTTCACGACGCTGGCGGGAAGCGCCGACGACGCCACGATGTTCACCGCATTGCAGCAGATGTGGTCGCAGGCGGGTATCGATCTTCAGGTCGAACAAGTGGACGGACCGACACGAAGCGACAAGAACCGCTCCGGCGATTTTCAGATCCACACCTATGGCTGGGTCAATGACGTGAACGATCCCGCACAGGTAACGGGCTGGCTCGGCTACTACCCTTTGCGGCAGGCCGTCGGAACCGGATGGAACAATCCGGAATTCAACAAGCTCTATGAAACGTCGAACACGGAAATCGATCCGAAAAAGCGCGCGGACGAGTACAAACGCATGCAGGAGATCTATGCCGCCGAGGCGCCGCTCCTCTTCCTCTACGAGACGCCCTTCGCTGTAGCGCTGTCAAAGAAGGTGCACGACTACGTGCAGACGCCGCTCGGGGCGAATGAGTTCGCCACCGCCTGGCGCGAAAAATAGTCCTTTTCGCTTCCTCCCTGGACGTGGGGGCGCGATCCGGCGCCCCCATCGCGTAGAGAGCACCATGTCATCTTTGAACTATCTACTGTCGCGCTTGCTGCAGATCGTGCCGACATTCCTGATCGTCATGATCTTCATCTTTGTGCTTGTTCGTTTGCTCCCCGGAGATCCCGCGCTCGCCATGGCCGATGCCAAGGCGACGGACGCGCAGCTTGAGATCGTCCGCCAGTCGTTAGGGCTTGACAAGCCTCTGCCGATCCAATTCGCCATCTTCCTGCGTCATACATTGAGCGGCGATTTGGGGCAGTCGATCCTGATGAAGCAGCCGGTGCTCGATGTCATCATGAGCCGCCTTCCTGCTACTGCGTTCCTGACGATTTACTCTGTCGCATTGGCAATGCTCATTGCCGGTCCCCTCGCCTTCGTCAGCGCGATCAAACATGATCGGCCCGCCGATCTGGCGATCCGCAGCATATTCCAGGTGGGACTTTCCTCTCCCGTATTCTATGTCGGCCTTGTGCTGCTCACGGTTCTTGCCGCCAAGCTGCGATGGTTCCCGGTCGGCGGTTATGGAACGAGTTTCTTCGACCGCCTCTACCATCTTATCCTGCCCGCCCTGACAGTGGCTTTCTATACCAGCGCCATCATTCTGCGAAACCTGCGCGCCTCCCTCATTGAGGTGCTGGACGCGGAGTTCGTTCAATTTGCTCGTGCCAAGGGATTGTCCCCGCGCATCATTCTGACGCGGCATGTCTTGCGCAACGCCTTGATTTCGACCGTCACCCTGCTCGGCCTGTCGATCGGCAACCTCATGAGCGGAACCCTGATTACAGAAACTGTATTTGCCGTGCCAGGTGTCGGACGACTGATGCTGGAAGCGATTTTCGCCCGGGACTACCCACTGATCCAGGGGCTTACGCTGGTCTTCTGCGTCATCGTCTCGATCGTCTTTTTGCTGACAGACATGGTCCAGACCTGGCTCGACCCGAGGCTTCGGCCACGATGAGCACTTCCGTGATCCCTGCTCGCCGCCCGCCTATACTCCTTGTCGTGCTCGAGCGTGCGCTCAAACAGCCCGCGCTCATCGCCGGTGCGTTCATACTGCTGGCGTCGGCGGCGTTGGCGCTCGCTCCTTCCATTTTTGCGCCATACGACCCGCTTGCGTTCGATTTCAACGCGATCCAGCAGGCTCCATCCTGGGCACATCCCTTCGGCACCGACAATTTTGGCCGGGATGTGCTTTCCAGGGTCATCTGGGCGTATCGCGTCGATATGCAAATCGCTATCTTCGCGACATCCTTTGCGCTGCTAATCGGTGTGCTGGTGGGCGGAGCCGTAGGTTACTACGGAGGGCTGGCCGACGCCGTATTCGGACGTTGCGTCGACGCAATCATAACCTTTCCATTCCTTGTGCTGGTCATTGCCATCGTCTCGGTCATGGGACCTGGACTGACCAACATGTACATCGCCATCACCGCGGTGAACTGGGTCTACTACGCACGCCTGATGCGCGCCGAAGTGATGGCGCAGAAAGCCAATGACTACGCGGCAGCGGGGCTGGTCATGGGCTACTCCGATGCCCGGATCATTTTTCGCCACCTGATGCCCAACGCCATCGGGCCCGTGCTGGTTTACTGGATGACCGACATGGCGCTTGCCATCCTGCTCGGCTCCAGCCTCGGCTATCTTGGTCTCGGCGCGCAACCACCAACCGCGGAGTGGGGAGTCCTGATTGCGGAAGGCCGCAATTTCATTGCTTCCGCCTGGTGGATGTCGCTCATGCCGGGCATCGCCATCGTTCTCACCGGTCTCGGGTTCAGCCTTTTTGGCGACTCGCTGACCGAGGTGTTGCGGCCGAGGGGCAGATGAAGACCATCCAGGCGAACCTCCGAGTCGACGGAAAAAACCTACCCAAACGCGTTGTGCTCTCCGTTCGCGAGCTGACGGTTGCCTTCCCTGGTCGGTCGGGAGAACTGGTTGCAGTCGACAACGTGTCCTTCAATGTCGGTTCAGGAGAAATTCTAGGAATTGTCGGCGAATCGGGCTCCGGAAAAAGCATAACTCTGAGAGCCATAATGGGGATCATCCGTCCACGTGGCAGTGTCCGCGGCGAGATCCTGTGGCGTGGCCATGATATCGTTAGCCGACCAGAGCGGGAGCTGCGAGGTATTCGCGGACGTGAGATCGCGATGATCTTTCAGGAGCCGACGGCCTCGCTCAATCCCATGCTTACCGTTGGGCTTCAGATCGAAGAGAACCTGGCCGCGCATACGTCTCTCGACAGAGGGTCTCGCCGGCGGCGCTGCGTCGAGCTATTGGATATGGTCGGAATTCCGGACGCGGCGCGACGCCTCGACGACTATCCGCACGAATTTTCCGGTGGAATGCGACAAAGGGCGATGATCGCGATCGCGCTCGCCTCCAGCCCGCAACTGCTGCTGGCAGATGAGCCGACGACCGCACTTGATGTGACGATCCAGGACCAGATCCTTCGCCTGCTTGGGGAGCTTTGCCGGAATCTCGGTATGGCGATGATACTTGTGACTCATGACATGGGCGTTGTCGCCGAGACCTGCGATCGCGTCGCGGTCATGTATGGCGGCCGTTTTGCCGAAGTCGGGCCGACCAGCAGCGTTATTGCCGCACCGCATCACCCCTACACCAGGGGGCTGTTGAGATCGATACCGCAGGACGTTCCGCCGCGCACGCGGCTGTTTTCAATTCCGGGCACCCCGCCCTCGATCGACATGCTCCCGAAGGGCTGTGCCTTCGCAGAGCGGTGCCGTTATGCGACCGACGATTGCGTCGCCTCAAGGCCTCTCCTGTATGCGGTCGGCGCCCGCCATGCCGCGGCATGCCACAATCTTTCCGTTGTTCGCGAAGGCGGCATCCATGATGAATGAGGCAGTCGGCGCGCCGCCCCTCCTGCGTATCGAAAATGTCAGCCTGCGATTTGAAAGGCGACGCACCCTGACGGATTTGTTGCTGCGCCGTCCAGCGCGAGTCGTTCGTACGCTCAACGACATCTCGCTTTCTGTCGGCATTGGCGAGACCCTCGGCATTGTCGGCGAATCGGGATGTGGCAAATCCACCTTGGCTCGCTGCATCGTGCGACTGCTCAAGCCGAACGAAGGGCATATCGTGTTCGACGGTTCGGACGTCGGTAAATTAGCCGCGAGCAAGCGCCGGCAATACAACCGGAAGGTCCAGATGATCTTCCAGGATCCCTACACCTCCCTCAATCCGAGGATGACCGTTGGTCAGGTTCTTGCGGAGGCGCTTTCCGTTCATGCCATGCGTCCCAGGGACCAGATCGGTGCCCGGGTCGGTGAATTGCTCGAACTGGTCAGGTTGCCGGCAGCATCAATCCAGAAATATCCGCATGAATTCTCCGGGGGACAGCGTCAGCGCATAGCGATCGCGCGGGCCCTCGCCGTCGAGCCGGTTTGTCTTGTCGCCGATGAACTGGTTTCCGCGCTCGATGTCTCGGTTCAGGCGCAGGTGGTTAACCTGCTCGTGGACCTGCAGGAACGGCTCGGACTCGCTATCGTATTCGTAGCCCACGATCTTCGCCTTGTTAGGCATGTCTCCCACCGGGTTGCGGTCATCTATCTTGGCTCCGTGGTCGAGATCGGACCTTCCGAAAGCTTGTTCGCCGCGCCTTTGCATCCTTATTCGAAAGCTCTTCTGGCGTCGGCACCCTCGCTTGCTCCACGACGCCGACGTGCAAGAGCTGCGATCGCGGGCGAACTTCCCAGCCCTCTCGCTATTCCCACCGGCTGCCCGTTTCACCCTCGCTGCCCGCATGCGACGGAGATTTGCCGAACAGAACGGCCGTCTCTTTCGCATTTCCATGACGGCAATGTGGCCTGCCACCATGCCGCGGATATCGCGCGAAGATAAGGCCCTCACCAGGAACCGGTCATGCTTTCGACGACTGACATTCGTAACCGACGCGCCGCGGCGTCACGCTTGGAATTGCTGCGAGCGGAACTTTTGAACAGGAAACTGGCGGGGTTGATTATCCCGCGGTTCGATGCTCACCAAGGGGAATATTGTGCCCCGCACGACGAACGCCTGGCATTTCTGACCGGTTTCACAGGCTCTGCCGGCTTTGCAATCGTCACGCGTCGCGACGCGTTGCTTTTTGTCGACGGACGCTACCAGGTGCAGGCGGAAAACGAAAAGGAGGACGGCTTCGCTATCAAGCACCTGCACAAGGAGCCGCCGGAGGCGTGGCTGCGCGGGAACGTCCAGCAGGGGGAGATCATGGGTTTCAATCCCACGCTCATCCCCTGCAACCTCTATGACCGGCTTCTGTCAGCGGTAAACAGTGCCGGCGGGACGCTCGTGGCTTTGGACAGCGATCCAATCGACGCAATTTGGCAAGACCAGCCCGAAAAGCCAGTGGGACGGATAAGTGCCTATCCAATTGCGTTAGCCGGTGAGACATCCAAGGAGAAGCGGCGCTTCATCGGAAGACTAGTGGCCAACTCCGGCGCCGATTTCCTAGTTGAAGCGCAGCCCGACAACATCGCCTGGCTGCTCAACGTGCGTGGTTCCGACGTAGCTTTCAATCCTGTCCCCCACTCCTTCCTGATACTTGGCCGCTCAGGTGAAACCGAATGGTTCGTCGACCAACGCAAATTGCCGAATTCGCTTTCGGATTACGAGCTTGATGACGTCGAGCGTCGCGACCCCGCAAGGCTCAACCTGCGCCTTGCGCAATTGGCAAACAATCGCACAATCATGATCGACCCTGATTTCGCGCCATCTGCTCTGAGTTTCGTTGTAAAGGGCAATGGCGGACAGACACTTTCGCAACAAAGCCCCATTACACAGACAAAGGCTATCAAGAACGCAACCGAGTTGGAAGGCTTCCGGTCATGCCATTTGGAAGACGGGGCCGCTCTGGCATCGTTTCTCGCGTGGCTCGATGCTGATGTAGAGGAGCGCGCGTTGAGCGGAAGTGCGGTTCGCGAATCGGAAGCCGCACAGAAGCTGCTCGAGTTCAGGCAGGCTCGGCCAGGCTTCGTAGAGCCGAGTTTCCATACGATCTCGGCCTTCGGGAAGAATGCGGCGATGTGCCATTACAAGGCGGCTCCGCAATATGATGCCGAAATCACCGGCAAGGGACTCTATTTGATCGATTCAGGGGGACAGTATCGGTCCGGTACGACCGATGTGACGCGTACAATCGCTTGGGGATCGGGAGGCGGTGATGTTCGGAAAATTTACACCGCGGTGCTCAAAGGCTTGATCTCACTGCTTACGCTTCGCTTTCCAAAAGGAACTCGGGGACACCATATCGATGCGTTCGCGCGGCGCGCTCTCTGGGACCTAGGTCGCGACTACGACCACGGCACGGGACACGGGGTGGGACACTTCCTTTCCGTTCACGAACACCCTCAGAGGTTGAACCAAACGGTCAACGACGTGGACCTGGCCGCAGGGATGGTGATGACGATAGAACCCGGCTACTACGAGAAGGGCAGCTTTGGCATTCGTCTCGAAAATCAGGTGGAAATCGTCGAGGACGACGATGGGTTCCTGAGGTTCGAAAGCTTGACGCTGGTTCCAATCGATTTGAAACTCGTGGAGACTTACCAACTGACGACAGCCGAACTGGAATTCATCAACGAATATCACGCGTCAGTTCGACAAAGGATTTCTCCACTTCTTACAAGAGAAGTGAGGAAGTGGCTGGAAAAGGCGACACATGTTTTTTGGAAATGAAGCACTTAGCCTCTGCATTTAGCAACGGAGTGCTTATGGCGGCTGGGCAACCCGGAATAACCAAAAGCATCGTGTGGGCTGCCTCAATACGACAAGCTGGATTCATCTACTGAATAGAGGCATTCGGCTGCACGCTGCCTCGTCTCATGAACGACCTCTAGGAAATTGCCGTCAAAGCGAGCGGTGCGTGTACACCTTAGACGCTGCCATTCGGCGTTGTACCTGTCGCACGGCTAAATCGATAGTCAGAATGGTGACTAGTGAGGCGCCTCGCCTACGAGCGGCATTATCAGGCGGAGCACGATCGTAATAGCGAATACAAAGAGGCCGGCGCGATGATCTGCGGGCAATGGCGGCGCGCCTACCGTCCACTGAAAAAGCCAGGTTCTCCCCCATCTCACCATGCAGACCAAACAAGGGCGGCCGCCGTCAGACTTATCGCACCTGCAACCGCGGCGCTGACGTGAAGGCCAGAGGCAAAGGCCTGGGCGAAGATTCCGGCTGCAGCACCTGGCGGGAGGAGCCCATCGGTGGCCGAGCCAGCACCATGGTGAAGCACAATGAATTCGGCCAATCGCTGGCGTGCTGAACCAGGCATCCCGTATGGCTCGAGCATTTGATGAGCCACCGGGACTGCGCAATCGGAAATAATGCCACCGAGGATCGCAACGCCCAGCGCCGTTCCAGTCTGCCTTGTAGCGTTCACTGTCGCCGCGGCGCTACCCGATCGCTGGCGCGGTGCAGTGATGAACACGGAAGCATTCGTCGCAGGAAGCGCCATCCCCATCCCAAGGCCTGTCACCGCAAACACCAAGCCTATGACAAGATCGCTGGTATCGGGCTCGAACAAGCACATTCCCAGCAGACCAAGACCTGTCAGACTATATCCTCCGATCATCGGCATTCGGGGACCATGACGACCCGTCAGGCGTCCAGACACGACCGAGACGAGCATGATGGCGCCGCAAAGTGGCAAGAAGCGCAACCCGGCCGCCGTAGCCGAGTGATGCCGCACTTGTTGAAGGTAGAGCGACAGGAAAAAGAAGATGGCATATGAACCAAAACCTAGCATGAAGGACGCTGCGTTCGTCACGGCAAATGTTGCGCTCGCGAAATAGCGGACCGGCAGCATCGGGTGATCAGCACGAAGTTCGGCTACGATAAATGCGACGAAAGCGACGATTGCGACAACGAGCATTGTCAGTGTCGGCGGCGACGTCCACCCCACGCCGCGGCCCGTGATAAGCGCATAAGACAAGGCCCCCAGCCAAAGGACGCAGAGCGCTTGCCCTGGAACGTCGACGGAAGCATGACCTGGATCGGCTGATTCCGGGATTGCAGCAACGCCGAGGGATAGCGTTAACAGACCCAGTGGGACGTTGATCAGAAAGATGCTTCGCCAGCCAAACTGGTCCACGAGCAAGCCGCCCAGAACAGGTCCGAGGACAACGGAGAGCCCCCCGAACATTCCCCACCAGCCGATGAGACGCGCCCGCTGCGCAGCATGCGGGAACGACTGCGTCAAGATCGACAGTGCGCCGGGAACAAGGAGCGCCGCTGCCATGCCTTGAACGAGACGCCCGCCAACCAGCACTGGGAGGTCCGACGCAACTGCGCACAGCGCGGACCCTGCCGTGAACAGAACCACACCGCTGAGCCAGAGCCGCTTTCGCCCGTAACGATCGCCGAGCGCGCCGCCCGACAGCATCAAACTCGATAGACATAGAACATAGCTGTCGATCACCCATTGAATTCCAGCCAGGCCGGCGGACAGATCGCTCTGAATGGCTGGCAGGGCGACCGTGACGATGCTCATGTCAAGCAAGGCCATGAAGGTGCCAAGGAACACCGCCGCGAGCAGCGCGGGATTCACCTGGCGAGCATCTGGGAGGTCGACTTCATCAGTCGTGGTCATGGCATGACTCCTGGCTGCCTTAGCCATCCGTTGCCTGGAGTGGCCTCCCGAGCGTCCATACCCGTTCAAGTCAACTTGAGGTCAAGAGGGTGTTCGCGTTAGATTTGGAGCCATGATCGACTCAATGCTCCCCATCAACGAAGTCGCGCAGTCCTTTGGAATTCGCGCATCTGCCCTGCGCTACTACGACGAGATTGGCCTGTTGAAACCCACGTGGCGAAAGTCTGGGCGACGATATTACGGGATTGCGGAGTTGAAGCAGCTCAGCTTGATACAGCTCCTTCAACAAGCTGGACACCTGAGCCTGGAAGAGATCGCAGACATCCTGCCGACAGACGCCAGCAGGAAACGTTCGAGGGTCATACTGGAGACGCGAATTGCGGCTCTCGAAGAACAGATCCGCAGGTCGCGGGCAGCAAAGAAGTATCTCGAGCATGTACTCAGCTGCCCGCGAAGCGACCCATTCGATGGCTGCCCGATACTCGCCGAGGAATTGGAGCTCCGTCTTGAAAGGCAACTGGCGTAAGTTACTGCCGAGGCGATTGCAAAGGCGAGGCCGTGTGGATTCACTCAAAGGCGTTGGCAATGGCTAAGCATCGCATTTACTCCATGAGCTTTGCCAAGGTTTATCCCCTCTTGGTGGCCAAGGCGGAGAAAAAAGGGCGCACAAAGGCTGAAGTCGATGAGGTCATTCGTTGGCTGACCGGTTACTCTCGAAAGGCACTCGAAAGCCAGCTGAAAAAGCAAACAAGCTATGAGGAGTTCTTCGCTCAAGCGCCTCGAATGAACCCATTGCGGGGGACTATCACCGGCGTTATCTGCGGTGTCCGAATCGAGACCATTGAAGAACCGACCATGCGGGAAATCCGCTACTTGGACAAATTGATCGACGATCTCGCGAAAGGCAAAGCGATGGAGAAGGTCCTTCGGGCATGAAAAGAAGGCACGCACCAACGAGCCTCAATCCAATACTTCTTTGGCCAAACCCTTGCGGGGAAGCCCCTCCCCTGTTGGAGAACTGCTGTCTCAGCGGACCCATTTGGGACGTCCGCGAGGCCCATGGTTGAGCGAGTGTATCGAGAGACGGTTTATCGCACCCTCGCTGGGCCGGGGCGTTTCCTCTCTAACTTTCCAATTGGTTTGGCGAGTTGGCCAGCACTGTCATCGCAGGAAGCATTTAATGCTCTCGATGAACGCCGAAGGTTGCTCGACATCAAATTCGAGGAAACTCGCGATCGCCAGCGATCACAGGAGCCGCTGCCTATTTTCGGTAACAGAAATGAAAAAGATTGACGTCAAGAGGGAACTGAAGGACCTGTATAGGGCTCCAGTCGGAGATTTTATCCTATTAGATGTCCCACCACTAAGATACTTCATGGTTGATGGTCACGGTGATCCAAATACGGAACCGAGCTACCGCGCAGCCGTCGAGGCCCTGTATGCTGCATCTTACACACTCAAGTTTAGCAGCAAAAATAATCTCAACAAGGATTATGTCGTTCCCCCACTTGAGGGGCTATGGTGGGCTGAAAATCCAGAGGATTTCATATCGAGAAAGAAGGATCGATGGTCTTGGACCATGATGATTATGGTCCCCGCTTTTATCGATAAAAATGCCGCTGAAGCGGCGATCTCTGCCGCGAGAGCAAAAAGGAATAATCCTGCTTTCGGCCTTATTCGCCTTTCTTCACTGGAAGAAGCGCGCGTGGTCCAGACTTTGCACATCGGATCATATGACGCCGAAGGGCCTATTCTAAAAAGGATGCACGAGGAATTCATTCCGTCGAGAGCTTTGGCTTTGTCTGGAATCCATCATGAGATTTATCTGAGCGATCCCCGCAGGGTTGCATCAGATAAGCTTAGGACAATTCTGCGGCAGCCCGTAAGACCTTCCAAATAGTGGGGAGTATGGTCTATGCGCCGAACGCCCCCATCTATAGACGATGAGGTTCAGCATTCAAAAAGAATGCTCGGCCGCCAAATCCCGATGATTTCGCTGATCCAAGCGCTTCCGTCGCAAAATATCTTAACTTCCGTCATGCCGCCGATGCGCTCGGCGTCAGCCTATCCAGCGTCAGCGCCCGCGTGAAGACGCTAGAGGAAGACCTTGGCGTCCTCCCATGCGAACGCCGTTGTCGCGCGTCGAACAGACTCATGCAGAACTCGCGTGATCAATCGTGATGCTTCCCGTTGATGCACTAGATACAGACCCCAATTATCGGCACCGGTCTGGAGGCGCCGCAAATTTCAGTACGTCAAATCAAATACTTACCCATACACTCTGCATGTTCCACAACCATCCCTCCGGCGATCCTACGCCGTCGCGCGCCGACATCGACATGACGAAAACCGTGGTCGAGACGGCGCGACCGCTCGGCATCGCCGTGCACGATCACATCATCATCGGCAAGAACGGCCATACCAGCCTCAAGGGGCTGAAGCTGATCTGAAAAGAAAATGGCCGCCCAGTGGGCGGCCATTGCTGCTAACATAATATCGAACGTCTACTCGCCGTCCTTCTTGGCGACGGCCTTCTTCTTCGGCGCGGCCTTTTTCTTGGCCTCGCCGGCATCGTCCGCCGCGTCGGCCTTGGCTTCCTTCTTCTTGGAAGCCGCCTTTTTGGCGGGCTTGGCCGAAGCTTCATCCTCGTCATCCGCCAGAAGCTCTTCCTTGGAGACCTTCTTGTCGGTGACGTCGATCTGCGTCAGCAAATGGTCGA
Source organism: Mesorhizobium koreense (assembly GCF_031656215.1). NCBI lineage: Bacteria > Pseudomonadati > Pseudomonadota > Alphaproteobacteria > Hyphomicrobiales > Phyllobacteriaceae > Mesorhizobium > Mesorhizobium koreense. The sequence goes on from NZ_CP134228.1 coordinate 3,550,037, forward strand.
CAACCTTTTCCTCGAAAAGAGGTGCCCTCAGATTGGCGAGCGCGTTGGGGTTGTCGCGATAGAACTCGAAGACTTCACGCTGCTGGTTTGCCGGGACCCCACGCACATATTCGATAAGCGCGCGCTGCATCTCGTCGTCCGATACCTGGATCTCGGCCTTTTCGCCCATCTCGGCGAGCACGAGGCCGAGCCGCACACGGCGCTCGGCGAGCCCGCGATATTCCTCGCGCGCCTCTTCCTCCGTCGTATCCTCATCCGCAAAAGTCTTGCCGGTCTGCTCGAGTTCGGCGGTCACCTGTCTCCAGATGTTCTCGAACTCGGCATCGACAAGCTTCGACGGCGCTTCGAACTTGTAGGTCTCGTCGAGACGGTCGAGCAGTTCGCGCTTCACCTTCTGGCGGGTGAGCGAGCCGAACTGGCTCTCGATCTGGCTTTTCACGATCTCGTGCAGGCGCTCGAGCGATTCCAGGCCGAGGTTCTTGGCGAGATCGTCATCGAGCTTCAGTTCATTCGGTTTGGCGACCTCCTTCACCTTTACGGCGAACTCCGCCGCCTTGCCGGCAAGATGGGCCGCGCCGTAATCTTCCGGGAAGTTCACCTTCACGGACTTCTCGTCACCGGCCTTCACGCCCACCAATTGGTCTTCGAAGTCAGGGATGAACTGGTTCGAGCCGAGCACAAGCGCCTGATCCTCGGCAGAGCCGCCCTCGAAGGCCTCGCCGTCGGTCGTGCCCACGAAATCCATCGTCACGCGATCACCGTTCTCGGCCTTGCCTGTCTTCGGCTCGTAGGTGCGGGCGGATTCGGCAACCCGCTGCATCTGCTCCTCGATTTCCGACTCGGGCACGTCATAGACCTGCCGCGTGACCTTGATACCGGTGAAGTCCTTGATTTCGATCGGCGGGATGATCTCGTAAGCGAGCGAGAACTCAAAATCGGCGCCGCCGGAGAGAACCTTTTCGGCTTCCTTCTCATCCTCGGTCATGGTGATTTCGGGCTGCATGGCGGCCTTCTCACCGCGATCGGCCAGGATCGAGCGGGTCGAATCGTTCAGCACCTCGTTCACCACTTCGGCCATGAAGGACTTGCCGTACATCTTGCGCAGATGTTGCATCGGCACCTTGCCCGGCCGGAAGCCGTTCAGCCGCACCTTGTCCTTGGCGTCGGTGAGCCTGGCGACCAGTTTGCTCTCCATGTCACCAGCCGGAACGACCACCTTGATCTCGCGCTTGAGGCCGGTGTTGAGTGTTTCGGTTACCTGCATCATTCGACCTTCTGTTCAAATCGCCGGCCGGCGGCGTTCCTGCCGCTCGGCCTGCCGAAAAATCCTGCCGGGAATGGCCCTTGGTGCGGGTGGAGGGACTCGAACCCCCAAGCTTTTGGCACTTGGACCTAAACCAAGCGTGTCTACCAATTCCACCACACCCGCTAAAGGAGCCATCCGGCCCCGAAAGCGCGTGCTTCTATATCATCCGCGGCATGGTGTTCAAACGTATTTTGCCGGGAAAGCCGGTTTTTTCAGGGCGCGGACGCCTGGCCTTGCATCCTTGCAGACTGGCGCGGCCTGTCGGATGGCGCGACCTTTCCGGAGAGCGCTCGAATGCCGCAAACAGGCCGATTCACTTTCCGTTAATGCTGCGATGCACAAAACGCATTGCTGCTATGCAACATCATCGCTTCAAAGCCAAGTCGGACGCGCCTATTTTCGGATCGTCAACAAGATCGAAAAAATCGAAATAAGACGAAAAGCAAGAAACGAGCACGAAAATGAACCTGATCCGCAACTACCGCAACTGGCGCCGCTACCGCGAGACCGTGAGTGAGCTGAGCCGCCTGTCGAACCGTGAACTCAACGATCTGGGCATCGCCCGTGGCGATATCCCGTTCGTAGCGCGCAAGTCGCTCTAAGAATTGCATGAATTTCGTTGGGGCTTCCTCCTCCCTGCCCTGACGAATAAGACCGGCATTCACCTCCTCCCGAGTGCCGGTCGACCAAAGCGACACCCGCCGGACCTCCTCCCCCGGCGGGTGTTGTCTTTTGAGGCCCGAGTAGACGATTGCATTCGTTTCCGGCCCGGCCTATCTCCCCTTACATGATCAAGCCCGTACACGTCATTGGCGGCGGTCTCGCCGGCTCGGAAGCCGCGTGGCAGGTCGCCGAGGCCGGCGTGCCGGTCGTGCTGCACGAGATGCGGCCCGTCCGCGGCACCGACGCCCACAAGACGGACGGGCTCGCCGAACTTGTCTGTTCCAATTCATTCCGCTCCGACGACGCCGGGACCAATGCGGTGGGGCTGCTGCATGCCGAGATGCGGCTCGCGGGCTCGCTCGTCATGGCTGCGGGCGACGTCCATCAGGTTCCAGCCGGCAGCGCGCTTGCCGTCGACCGTGACGGCTTCTCTTCCTTCGTCACGCAGAAGCTCGAAACACATCCGCTCATCGAAATCCGACGTGAGGAAATCGACGGCATACCGCCCCGGGAATGGGATCAGGCGGTCATCGCCACCGGCCCGCTGACGGCTCCGGCGCTCGCCGATGCAATTGCGAAAGAAACCGGCGCAGGCGCGCTTGCCTTCTTCGATGCCATCGCGCCGATCATTCATTTCGACACGATCGACATGGATATTTGCTGGTTCCAGTCGCGCTACGACAAGGTCGGGCCGGGCGGCACCGGCAGGGACTACATCAATTGCCCCATGGACCGCGCACAATACGAGGCCTTCGTTCAGGCGCTCCTCGACGGGCAGAAGACCGAATTCAAGGAATGGGAAGGCACGCCCTATTTCGACGGCTGCCTGCCGATCGAGGTGATGGCCGAGCGTGGGCCGGAAACGCTTCGTCACGGCCCGATGAAGCCGATGGGTCTCACCAACGCGCACAACCCGGCGGTAAAAGCCTATGCCGTGGTGCAGCTTCGCCAGGACAATGCGCTCGGCACCCTCTACAACATGGTTGGCTTCCAGACCAAGCTGAAGCATGGCGAGCAAGTGCGTATCTTCCGCACGATATCCGGACTGGAGAATGCCGAATTCGCGCGGCTCGGCGGCCTGCACCGCAATACCTACATCAATTCCCCCGCCCTGCTCGACGGCACGCTGCAACTGAAGTCGCGACCCGGCCTGCGCTTCGCCGGACAGATCACAGGCTGTGAGGGGTACGTCGAATCCGCTGCGATCGGGCTGATCGCGGGCCGTTTCGCCGCCGCAGAACGGCTCGGCCGGCCGGTGAATGTGCCACCACCGACAACCGCGTTCGGCGCACTTCTCGGCCACATCACCGGTGGCCACATCCTTTCCGACGACGAGCCCGGAAAGCGCTCCTTCCAGCCGATGAATGTCAATTTCGGCCTGTTCCCGCACCTGGAGGCGCCACGCATCGAGGGCAAGCGGCTGCGCGGCAAGGAAAAGACAACCGCCAAAAAGCGCGCGATCACCGCGCGCGCGCTCACCGATTGCCGGGCATGGCTCGGCCTGCCTCTCGCGGTAGAGGCCGCCGAGTAGCTACTTCCACTCGGCGCTATGCAGGAAAAGCGTGCCCGTCAGCGTGCGCAGGTTCAGTTCCGGCTTGAGGTCGCCATAGGCCGTTTCGGGCAGCATCATGATGGTGCGCCTGCCATCCGACAGTTTTAGCGGATGGGCTGCTTCATCACGCGAATCCACGAATTCGCGAAGCGCCGCGTCGTCGAATTTGAATATGGCCGCTTCGGAACCAATGGTCACCAATACCTCGCCTCCCTGCATCGCAAAGGTGAGCGTCGCACCGTCCGGCAGCTTCACCGGCGTCGGGGCGGACGGCTTGCCGAGGATGCGCAGGTTCGGGATGACGAGATCGAAGCCCTCGATCGGCATCGCTACCGGTTGATTGAAGGACTTGGAGAAATAGCGGTCGTTCAGGCCACGGCGCCAACTCCGGTCCAACCCGTAAGCGTCCGCAACTTCGTTGTAGAGCGTGTCCCCGGTCTTGGACTTGCCGTTCGCATCGACCTTCGCGATGCTTTCCGGCGCGACACGACCGACCGCATCGTGGCGCTGGAGGAAGCTGAGCGCTGCGAGCGCCTGCCGGTTGCGGCCCTCATCGACCGGCTTTATCCGCACGGCTTCCCGAAAGCGCGCTTCCTGGCTACGGACGGAGGTCAGCACCTCGCCTTGCGGGCCGAAGCTGGCAAGAAAAAGCGCGATGGTCGGCAGGCCGGCGAGGATGCGGATATCGCTCCGCATCGACCTCGGAATTTGCAGGAGAAGCGTGACGGCAACTGTCACGCCGAAAAGTCCCAGTAGATAGCGCTCAGGCGTCAACCCGTAATCCCCTACCCTCAGCCACAGCGCATAGAAGAGCAGCACAAGCGGCACCGGCAGCACGAAGGGCCACAGCCTGAGGAACAGGCGTGTCGGCGCCCGTGCCGCGCTGAGGAACGGATGGATGACGATCAGCGCCGCGAAGATCGAGAGGCCGAAAGCAAGCACCAGCCAGCCGATCTGGCCGCGCGGCACGTCGCCGGTCAGCACGATCTTCAGTGCATAGGCATGCAACACCAGCGCGTAGATCAGGATCAGCGGTGCGGCGACGTAATCGCCGAGCGCCTTCATGCCGAGCGCCATGAATTTTTTGGCATCCGCGCCCGGCTCATCATCGAGGTTGGCAGGAATCCGACCGAGGCCGAACAGAGGCGCTGCCAGCAGGCCGGTTACCGCCCAGACATGCTCATAGGCGTTGTGCGGCACGTCGATGCCGAACAGGTAGGTGAGGCTGGCGAGGATCGCCGAAATGCCGCCCGCGAACAGGAACAGCGCCAGAAGCGAAACCAGCGCCGCGAAGGCGAAGCGCACCATGAAAAGCCAGAAGGCGCCGGCACTGCGACCGCCGAGCGCCGGCGCGACCAGCATCAATCCGCAAAGAGCGGCCGCGTAGGACCAATGCTCGACGCCCGAAAGATGATCCCACCAGCTTATGGCGAAAGCAGCAAGCCCGGCCAGGAGTGCCGCGCCGTGGCGAAGCAGTGATGGCGTACTGCGCGCTTCAAGGATGATGCAGGCCGCAAGCGATGCGGAAGCGGCCGCGAAGAGCGGCAGCATCAGATCATCGTCGCCACCCCAGAAGCCCCTTATATCGGTGATGAGCAGGTTAGCGTTGACGGCAAGCAGGAAAAGTGTGGCGGCGGTGACCGGAAAGCGCAGCACCGCATCGCGCGCGCCCTCCACCATTTCGACTGCAACGGCCCGCCAGCCGACAAGGCGGGAATCGTCGGAAGCAGCGGACGAAGTCTCGTTCATCTGCCCATATCCTCGAATCGGCGCCCCCAATCCGGTGCCCGAACGACACTTATGCGTTCAAGCAGCCCGAGTGAACCCTGCTACCGCCAACCGAAGAAAGCTCGCCGTGCCATGATCAGATGGCGCCTTAGAGGCGAGATGCCGTGAATATGCCTGAACGGATCGGCGGATGTCGTTGATAGAAGGGAGAGATAAGCATTCGCCATGGCGGCCGGCAGATAGGCAGGACGTAGCGCAACCGGCATATCGCGCGCGCCTTCCTCGAATTGTGCAAGATGCTCACGGGCGAGTGCAACCATCGCGGCAACGGCTCTTTTTCCCGCCGCTCCACCTTTCTCAGCAACGAACTCCTCCGGCGAAGTACCGGCCGCCGACAGAACATCGCGCGGAACATAGCATTGGCCGCGTGCTAGGTGGATCGGCAATGAGCGGAGAAGCCCGGCAATCGCCTGCGCGCAACCGGCATGACCGGCAAGATCGGCCGTTGCCAGGGCGGCATCCCGGTCGAGCACCAGCCCGGCAAGCTGGATGAGCGCCGAGGCGGTCTCGCCGCAATAGCCCTCCAGATCGGTGCGCGAAGGCATCGGGTCATCGTAGAGATCGAAAAGCCGCGCTTCGATCATGTTGTCGAACGCGGCGGGCGGCAATTCGTATTCGCGGGTCGTCGCGATCAGCGCCTCGGCGACCGGATTGCAGACCGCCGGCGCTTCGCCGAGGATCGTGTCGCGCCACCATTGCAACCTTATCTCGCCGGGCATCGGCTCGTGGATCAGGTCGCGGACCCGCGCGATCTCGATGTTGAAGGCATACAGCGCGAAGAGCCCCGGCCGTTTTGCTTCAGGCGCGAAGAGAACGGAAAGATAGCGGTCGCGGTCCCCTTCCCGGACGATCCTGACGGTCTCTTCCGCAATTCCCGCCATCTCGTATGCGGTCAGCCCACCGCAATAAAGGCCGCGGCGACCGCCCGATCCTCGGCAAGCAGCACATTATAGGTGCGCACCGCGGCGCCGGTGCCCATCGGATCGGCGGATATGCCATTCGCGCGCAACACGGCGCGTATTTCGGCCGGCAGCGGCTTCAAATCCACACCCGTGCCGACGAGCAGAATTTCGATTTCTCCCGCCTCGGCGACGACCGCCTCGAAATCGTCAGGCACAAGCCTTGCCGGATCCACCGGCTTCCATCCGTGGATGCCGGAAGGCAGGCAGAGTATCGAGCCGCGATGCGACATATCGGCAAAGCGGAAGCCGCCATTGCCATAAGCTTCTATCGGAGCGCGGCCCGGGAAATGCGCATCGTGAATCTCGATGCCACTCATTTTGAGGGAAGCTGTTGCGCTCCCCCTTTGGCGGGAGCCTCCGCCACCTCGTCGGGCACCGCTGTCCAGGTCGGCCGCAGATGGAAGACGATCAGGATCGGCGCCGCGATGAAGATCGAGGAGAAGGTGCCGATGAAGACGCCGAAAAGCATCGATGCGACGAAGGAGCGGATGACCTCGCCGCCGAACAGGTAAAGGGCAAGCAAGGCAAGGAAGGTCGTGACCGACGTCATCGTCGTGCGCGCCAGCATCTCGTTGTCTGAGAGGTCGAGCAATTGCCCGAGCGGCATCTTCTTGAAGCGTCGCAGATTTTCCCGAACCCGGTCGTAGATGACGACCGTATCGTTCAGCGAATAACCGACGATGGTCAGGATCGCGGCAACCGTCGACAGGTCGAATTCGAGTTGCGTGACGACAAGGAATCCGAGCGTCAAGGTGATATCGTTGATCGTCGCGATGATCGCGCCAATGGCGAATTGCCACTCGAAGCGGACCCAAACATAGACGAGGATCGCACCCAACGCCGCCAGAATGCCGAGGACGGCGCCCTTGGCCAATTCGCTGGAGACGGTCGGCCCCACCAGTTCGGTGCGCCTTATCGTATAGTTTGAAGACAGTGCCTGCTGCGCCTTCTGGACAGTCACGCTGCCAGCGGCATCGTTGGGGTCCGCGCCGATACGGATCAGCGCGTCGCTCTTGTCGCCGAATCCCTGGACCTGGATCTCCTTGATGCCGGCTTCTATCAGTTTCTGCCTTATATCGCCGACATCGGCCTGCCCGGCCTTGGCCCGCACCTCCACGATCGTACCGCCGGTGAAGTCGATGCCGAAATTCAGCCCTTTGGTGAACAATAGCCCGACGGATGCCACGCACAGGCAAAGCGACAGTACGAAGACCTGCAGGCGCACTTTCATGAACGGGATGCGCGTCACCTCCGGCACCAGCCGGAAATAGCCCTTCGGCAATTGTTTCGGACGGGAGCGGCGGTACCAGGCGGCGACCACCCAGCGCGTGAAGGTAAAGGCGGTGAACAGCGTCGTCAGGATACCGATGGCGAGCGTGACCGCGAAGCCGCGCACCGGACCCGACCCCAGGAAGAACAGGACTACCGCCGCGATAAGCGTGGTGATGTTGGAATCCACGATCGTCGCCAATGCGCGCCCAAACCCGAGGTCGAGGGTCTGGATCATCGATCGGCCGTTTCGCTGTTCCTCGCGCATACGCTCGTAGATCAGCACGTTTGAATCCACTGCCATACCGACCGTGAGCACGATGCCGGCGATGCCTGGAAGCGTAAGCGTGGCGCCCAGAAGCGACAGCGCCGCCACGATCATGGCCAGGTTCACCAGGAGCGCGAAATTGGCGATCCAGCCGAGGAGCCCGTAGGCGCCGATCATGAAAACGACGACAAGGATCGACCCAATCACGGCCGACATCTTGCCGGCATTGATGGAATCCTGGCCAAGACCTGGGCCGACCGTCCGCTCCTCGACAATGGTCAGATTGGCCGGCAGCGCGCCCGCACGCAGCAGGACAGCGAGATCGTTGGCGCTCTGCACGGTGAAATTACCGGAAATCTGACCCGTACCGCCGAGGATCGGCTCGCGGATCACCGGCGCCGATATCACCTTGTTGTCGAGGATGATCGCAAAGAGCTTGCCGACATTCTGTTGGCTGGCAATACCGAAACGGGTCGCGCCCTTATTGTCGAAACGGAAGGAGACGATCGGCTCGCCGGTGCGCTGGTCGAAGCCGGATTGCGCGTCGACCAGATCCTCGCCCGACACGATGACCCGGTTCTCGATCAGGTACGGCACCGGCGGATTGTCGGTCGAATACATGATCGTATCGCTGGCCGGGGCTCGCCCCGACTTGACGGCATCCTCGACCGAATTCGACTGGTCGACCATCTGGAAGGTGAGCTTGGCGGTCTTGCCGAGGATTTCCTTCAGCCGCTGCGGGTCCTGGAGGCCCGGCACCTGGACAAGGATACGATCGGTGCCTTGGCGCTGGATGATCGGCTCGGTAGTGCCCAGTTCGTTGACGCGGCGGCTGACCACCTCGATCGACTTGGTCAGCGCCGAAGAGACGCGGTAGTTGATGCCTTCGTCGGTCAGCGTGAAGCGAAGCAGCCCCGGTTCGGGCTCCTCAAGCGTCGTCTCTGTCAGCGAGCCGCCGCCGAAGAGACCGGACTGGACCGGATTGGTGAGATCCACCAGCGCCTTCTTGGCCGCATCGACCTGCGATTTGTCGCGGATGCGCACCTGCACCGTCTTGCCCGAGCCGCTAAGGCCGGTATAGCCGACACGAGCATCGCGCAACTTGCTTCTGATCTCGTCGCGTATCGCCGCCACCCGCTCGTCGACCAGGCTCTTGCGATCGAGTTGGAGAAGAATGTGCGAACCGCCCTGGAGGTCCAGGCCGAGCGTCATCTGCGTCTTCGGCAGCCAGTCGGGAAGCTTCTCCAGCGTCGCCTTGGGAAAAAGGTTCGGCGCCGCAAAAATCACGCTGGCCAGGACGGAAAGCCAGATCAGAACCGTCTTCCAGCGTGAGAAATAAAGCATTGCGTTTTGTTATCCGTCGAGGAATTCCGGGCAATACCGCCCCGAAAATGGTTATTTCTTGGCGTTCTGATTGGCCACCGGCTCACCGCGCACGCGCACTTCCGCAATAGTCGAACGCACCGCGGTGACCTTGGTGCCGCCGCCGAGATCGATTTCGACCTCGTTGTCGTCGGTCACCTTCGTCACCTTGCCGACGAGGCCGCCGCCGGTGACCACCGTATCGCCGCGCCTCAGCGCCGAAAGCATCTCGTTGCGCTTCTTCAACTGCTGGCGCTGCGGGCGAATGATCAGGAAATACATGATCACGAAGATCAGGATGAAAGGCAGGACGCTGATCAGCATGTCCGGGGTGCCGCCCGTGGCCGTCTGTGCGTATGCGGGTGTCACGAACATCCAAATCTCCTGAAAATGGCCGAAGCCGGAAAGTGGCCCGAATATAAGTATTGCGGAGCGTTTGCAACCACGCCTTTGCCGCAGCCACCCGCTTTTCCCTGCGAAAGACGCGTGTTACAGGCTCAGCGCCATCTTACCAGAACATGCGAACGAAAAATGCCGGACACGACCGCCGATTTGCTTGCCGAAAAGATCGATCTTCTCATAAGGGCCGTAGAGCGCCTGGCGCCGCCGGCCGTGCCTCGGACGGACCTTTCGGCGGCCGACTGCTTTGTATGGGAGGCCGATCCCGGTTACCTGGAACCGGTCGAGAAGGTCAACAGGGTGGATATCGATCTCATCCGCGGCGTGGACCGGGTCCGCGATATCCTCTTCGACAATACGGAGCGGTTCACGGCCGGGCTGCCGGCGAACAACGCGCTTCTGTGGGGTGCGCGCGGCATGGGCAAGTCGTCGCTGGTCAAGGCCGTTCATGCCTCGATCAACGAGGCGCGCAAATCGGGCGAGCCGCCGCTCAAGCTCATCGAGATCCACCGCGAGGACATCGACACGCTGCCGGCGCTGCTGGCTATCCTCAAGAAGGCGCCCTTCCGCTTTATCCTGTTTTGCGATGATCTTTCCTTCGATCATGACGACACATCCTACAAATCGCTGAAGGCAGCGCTCGAAGGCGGTGTGGAAGGCAGGCCGACCAACGTCATCTTCTACGCGACATCGAACCGGCGGCACCTCTTGCCGCGCGACATGATCGACAATGAGCGCTCCACCGCGATCAACCCCTCGGAGGCCGTCGAGGAGAAGGTCTCCCTGTCCGACCGCTTCGGCCTGTGGCTCGGCTTCCACAAATGCTCGCAGGACGAATATCTCGAGATGATCCGGGGCTATGTCGAGCACCACAAGCTTGCGATCGACCCGGAGGAGCTGCGTGCCTCGGCGCTCGAATGGGCGACGACGCGCGGCAGCCGGTCGGGGCGCGTCGCCTGGCAGTTCGTGCAGGACCTCGCCGGACGGCTCGGCCAGAAGCTGGACGGTTGACGAACGAAAAGACCCGCCCTCTTCGAGGACGGGCATAGGCTTCGGGCCGGCCGGAGGTCTGACCGGCCCGATAATGCTCTTCCTGGCTATTCGAGATATTTGCGCGGATCGACGGGGGCCGAATTCTTGCGGACCTCGAAATGCAGCCTCGGCGAGTCGGCCTTGCCGCTCATGCCCGACAGTGCGATCTCCTGGCCGCGCCGGACCTTGTCGCCGCGTGAGACTTCCAGGCTCTTGGCGTGGCCGTAGACGGTCACCAGCCCGTCTTCGTGGCGGACGAGGACCGTGTTGCCAAATTCCTTGAGACCGTTGCCGGCATAGATGACGACGCCGTTCTCCGCCGCCTTCACCGGCGTGCCCTCCGGAACCGCGATGTCGATGCCGTCGCCGTCCGAGCCGCCACCGCTGCCGAAGGCGGAGATCACGCGGCCGCGCACCGGCCAGCGCATCTTGCCGATCCCCGTCGCATCGGGCGCGGCAGCCTTGTCGTCCTGTTCGACCGCGGCGATCTGCTTGTCCGCCTTACGAGGCGGCGTATAGCCAGCCGGCTTCGCCTCTTCGGACGCGGCCGCGCTCGCTTTCTGCGCCGGCGGCGTCGTGCCGGTCTTCACCGGATCGACCTTCGCCGGTTCGGCCTGCGCCACCTTCGCGCCGCCGTCGGCCGAGGGAATGGTCAGGGTCTGCCCAACCCGCAACGTCGAACTGCTCAGCCGGTTTGCTTCCTTGATATCGGCCACGCCGACACCGGTCTTTTTCGAGATCGCGTAAAGCGAATCGCCCGACTGGACCGTGTATTTGCCGGCCTGGATATGCGCCGATGCCACGGTCCTGACGGTGTTCGTCGAAGTCTGGGATGAACTCGCCGTGCCGCGATCTTCCTTGACGCGCGGCTGCTGCGGCAGAACGGCGACCCTCTCCGGCACGCGCGAGGATTTCGGCGTATCCTGAACCGGCCGCGCATCGGCGACGCGGCCCGCGCCGCCCTGATGATAGGTGGGGATAATGATCTTCTGGCCGGACTGCAGCGCCCTTGCGGAATCCATGCCGTTCGCGGCCATGATCTCCTTTGCCGGGACTCCGAAGCGTCGCGACAAGCTGTAGACCGTATCGCCCGCATTCGCGGTGATCTCGGTACCCCCTGCCCGCGACCAGCTTCCGGCGCCGCTGCCGTGCTTCCGAACCGGAGCCGCATCGTCGCGCCGGTTTTCTTCGATCGCTCGTGGCATGGTCCGCGAGGCGGGAGGCTCGTAACTCGCGACCTGGCGCGAGCCGATCCCGCCGTTCGGAGCCGGACGGACAGGCTCGGACGAAGCGACCGGCGGCAGGCTCGATCCGGTAACAGGCGAGAGGTTCGAGCCGGACACGGTACCCATGCCCGAATGACCGGGAACGGTACCGGTCGGCATGGGATCGACGCTCCTGCTCGAGGCCATCGTATCGCCGGGGAAAGGCTGGTTGGCCGGCGGCCGAACGACAGTGTCGCCACGGTAGGTCGAGCCGGTGAAGAGGGAGTCGGAGAAGCGCGCAGTGTCGGAACTGCAGCCCGACGCCAAGCCGCCAATGAGAACAACAGCGGCGCTCAGCGCCAACCTGCGTTCGATGGTACCCAGAACCCGATAACGCATCGCTTTACCCGCACACAAGACAACTGCATGGAATTAAAGCGCGTTAATGTTACCGGTCGGTTAAACGGTTAAAGAAAGAGGCAAATTCTCCTAAAATCCGCCAAATAGCCGTCGCAATCAAAGCGCTGCAGCCATGCCCGGCGTAATCGGCTGCAGCCTGACCCTGCCGATATCCTCACGCTCGAAACGGCTGCCGACCTTGGCGAGGCGCATCAATTCCTGCTCGCCGTCGCCGGGGCCGACCGGCGCGATCATCACGCCTCCGGTCGAAAGCATCTCCACGAAACTGCGCGGATAGCTGTCGAACGCCGCCCACACCACGATGCGGTCGAACGGGCCTTCGGACACAAGCGGCTTGGAACCGTCGGCGTGACGCACGACGACATTTCCTATGCCGAGCGTTTCCAGCCGCTGGCGCGCAAGCTCGCCAAGCGTCTTGTAACGCTCGACACTCAGCACCCGCCCCGAAAGCCGGCCGAGCAGGGCCGCGGTGAAGCCAGAACCGGTGCCGATCTCCAGCACACGCTGACCGGGCGCGAGATCAAGCGCCGCCATGACCGCCGCCTGCAAGTCGATACCCTCGATCGCCTCGCCGCACTCGATCGGAAGCATGCCTTCAGACCAGAGCGCGTCATGCCATTGGCCCGGCACGAAATTGTGCCGCGGCGTCGCTTCGATCGCCGCGAACAGTTCCTTGGAGCCGATGCCGCGCTGGCGCATCCTCAGAAGGAAGGCGGCGAAGGCCTCGCGGTCGTCGTGGACGGCGTTCATGCGATCAGCCGCTCCAGTTCGGCCTTGGCGTCGCGGTCGGTGAGGTCGAGCTTGAGCGGCGTGACGGAGATGAGATTGTCCTTCAGCGCCGCAAGGTCGCTTCCGGGACGGTTCTCGGCCGGTTCGCGCCCGAAACGGAGCCAATAGTAAGGAAAGCCGCGGCCGTCCTTGCGCTCGTCGATCCAAAGGCCATGCACGAGCTTGCCCTGGTCGGTGACGGTGATGCCCTCGACCTCGTCCGGCCGGCAGCGCGGGAAATTGACGTTGAGAAAAGTGCCGCGCGCGAGGTCCGCCTCGATGAGCTTCGACAGAAGCTCCGGCGCATGCGCCTCCACGGTTTCCCACGGCACGACGCGGCCCTCTTCCAGCACATTGTAGGCCTGGCTGAGTGCGATCGAGCGCAGGCCGATCATGCAGCCTTCCATGGCGCCGGCCACGGTGCCGGAATAGGTCACGTCGTCGGCGGTGTTGGCGCCGGAATTGACGCCCGACAGCACGAGATCCGGCGGCTCGGGCATGATCTTCCGTACCCCCATGATGACGCAGTCCGTCGGCGTGCCGCGCAGCGCGTAATGCCGGTCGTCTATGCGGCGCATCCTGAGCGGCTCGGAAAGCGACAGCGAATGGGCGAAGCCGGACTGGTCGGTTTCGGGCGCAACGACCCATACATCGTCGGAAAGCTGTCGCGCGATGCGCTCCAGCACCTTCAGGCCCTCGGCGTGAATGCCGTCATCATTGGTCAGGAGGATACGCATGGGACTTTCTGGATAAGGAACTTAATCGATCTTTTCGGCGCCGCCCATATAGGGGCGAAGAACTTGCGGAATTGTGATGCTGCCATCGGCGTTCTGGTAGTTCTCCATCACCGCGATCAGCGCGCGGCCGACAGCGACGCCCGAGCCGTTCAGCGTATGGACGAAACGCGTGCCCTTCCCTTCCGAGGGGCGATAGCGGGCCTCCATGCGCCGTGCCTGGAAATCGCCGCAGACCGAGCAGGACGAAATCTCGCGATAGGTATTCTGACCGGGCAACCACACCTCGATGTCGTAGGTCTTCCTGGCGCCAAAGCCCATATCGCCGGTGCAAAGCACGACCGTGCGGAACGGCAGTTCCAGCCGCTTCAGCACCGCCTCCGCGCATTCGGTCATGCGCTCATGCTCGTGTAGCGAGGAATCGGCGTCCGTGATCGAGACCATCTCGACCTTGTCGAACTGGTGCTGGCGCAGCATGCCACGCGTATCTTTACCGGCCGATCCCGCCTCCGAGCGGAAACACGGCGTCAGCGCCGTGAAGCGCAGCGGCAGCTTGTCCTGCTCGAGGATCTGTTCGCGGACGAGGTTGGTCAGCGGGACTTCGGCGGTGGGGATGAGCCAGCGCCCCTCGGTGGTGCGGAACAAATCCTCACCGAATTTCGGCAACTGCCCCGTTCCGAACATGGTCTCGTCGCGCACCAGAAGCGGCGGCTGCACTTCAGTATAGCCGTGCTCATTGGTGTGCAGGTCGAGCATGAATTGGCCGAGCGCGCGTTCGAGCCGGGCGAGCTTGCCTTTCAGGACGGTGAAGCGCGCGCCCGACAGTTTTGCCGCCGTCTCGAAATCCATCATGCCGAGGGCTTCGCCGAGTTCGAAATGCTCCTTCGGTTGGAAATTCATGCGCGGCTTCTCGCCGACGACACGCAGTTCGACGTTGTCGTGCTCGTCCTTGCCGACCGGCACGTCGGGCAGCGGCAGGTTGGGGACGCCGGCAAGCGTGTCCGCGAGCGCCTGGTCGAGCTCGCGCTCCCTACCCTCGCCCCCCTGGATCACCGCCTTTATCTCGGCGACCTCGGCCTTCAATTCTTCCGCGCGCGCCATGTCCTTGTCGCGCATCGCGTTGCCGATTTCCTTCGACAGATAGTTGCGGCGCTCCTGCATCTCCTGCAGCGAGATGAGGTGCGCGCGGCGGGCCTCGTCCTTGGCGACGAGGTCATCGACCTGCCGCTTCGCCTCGTCCGGCGAAAAGCCGCGCTTGGCGAGCCCTGCGGCCATTTCTTCCGCGTTTTCCCGAATCCATCTTATGTCATGCATTGTCGGATCGATCCTTGACGAAGGCGGTCAGGGGGTAAACCGCATCCCTTGCCGATGCAAGATGCCGGATGCCCTTT
Organism: Mesorhizobium koreense; assembly: GCF_031656215.1. Classification (NCBI taxonomy): domain Bacteria; kingdom Pseudomonadati; phylum Pseudomonadota; class Alphaproteobacteria; order Hyphomicrobiales; family Phyllobacteriaceae; genus Mesorhizobium; species Mesorhizobium koreense. Next base: position 3,565,156 of record NZ_CP134228.1, read on the forward strand.
CGCTCGCGCCCGTACCGTCGCTTCGCGGCTGGTCCGCCAAGGGGGGCGGCATGGGCTGCGACGCCCGGTCGCGCGTTGTTGGGTGTGCGCGTTTGCCTGAAACTCATTGTTATCGTGAACATCCTTTCCAGTCCTGTGCCCCTTCGCACCCCCCTCTGTCCTGCCGGACATCTCCCCTTCAAGGGGGGAGATCAGACAACCGGAATGCCTGCTCTCTTTCTGCAACTTCGGAGATTTGGCGAAGGCCGCAATGACAGCCGATCTCCCCCCTTGAAGGGGAGATGTCCGGCAGGACAGAGAGGGGTGCGAAGGGGCAGTGTACTATCCGGCTTTCTCATCGCACACGCTTCATCCTCGCCACGCCCAGTTTCCACCGTCTGGCCATTGTTCGATCGGGAAGCGGGCGCGGGGCCTTGCCTCTCAATCAAATGTACTGGCGCAGCACAGCCGCGCCCGCCGGCGTTCTTGCCTCATCCTTGGGCGGCATTCCCGCCGCCGGCCGGATCGAGGCCCGGGCCTGGGGGTTCATCACCCAGCGGCGTTACCGTAACGCCACCGGCCCGGCACCGCCGCCCCCCACGCTCATCCGGTTCATGACCCGTGTTCCCATGAAGGCGGTGACGGCAATTATGGGGGAGTCTCGAAGGGCGTGGAGAAAGATGAGCGAGAAAAATCTCGGAATGCCGGAAAGCAACGGGATGGAAAAGTGGCGTCCGCCAATCTATCCACGTTTCGGTGGCCTCTCCACCTTCGTCATCCTCGGGCAAGTGGAGCGAAGCGGAATGCGACCGAGGATCCATGCCGGGGAAAAGACAGCAACGCGGCAGAGGCGCAGAACAAAGCGCGTGCCGCTAACCGCCGGCTATGCCCGCGATGCTCCGGCATGGATTCTTGGCTCGCACCCTTCGCTTCGCTCGGGCTTGGCCAAGGATGACGAAGTGGAAGGAGGCCACCGCGCTGCCGCTCCGTTACGGAACGGGTCCCGGGATGACGGTGCGATGATGTCGCGCCACCCATCGAGAAATTATCACGTCTGCTCTGTACAGGCTTATCCTCCCTGTCGCAAAATAGCGGCATCGGGCATACGACCGAAGGCCAACCGGGGATAACCGACATGAAATCAATTCTGGTTCCTGTTGAAGACCACGACCGGATGGAAGCCATCCTGTCGACCGCGGCCCTGTTCGCGCGGCTTTTTAGTAGCCACGTCACCGGCTTCGCCTTGTCGCCGGCGACGACGCCCTTTCTCGCCGCCGATGTCGTCGGCGCCTCCATCCTCTACGAGCCGCTGACCGAGCAGACGGAACAGAGCGCGGCCGCCTCGCGCAATCTGTTCGAGAAGTTCATGACCGAACACAAGATCGCCTGGGACTGGCGCGACAGCGTCGCGCCGGGCGACCACATGGTCGGCTATCTCGGGCGCGTCTTCGACATCACCGTGGCCGGCCGGCCAGAACAGCGCGTTTCGGGCCCACGCCTGCTCACCATGGATGCGGCGCTCTTCGACAGCGGCCGCCCGGTTCTGATCGCGCCACCAGTCGCGCCCGCGTCGATCGGCTCCAACGTGGTGATCGCCTGGAACCGCAGTACGGAGACGGCGCGCTGCGTGGCGCTCGCGCTCCCCGTTCTGGAGGCCGCGCGCAATATCACGGTGCTCACGGTGGAAGGGTCGGGCGTGCCCGGTCCGGACGGGCAGGAACTGGCCGATTATCTCGGCGCGCGCGGCATCAAGGCGCGCGCCGTCACCATCACGCCCGGCAAGCGGACGGCGGGCGAAACGATCCTGGAAGAAGCAGCCGCGCTCGAATGCGACCTGCTCGTCAAGGGCGCCTTCACGCAGAGCCGGCTGCGCCAGATCATCTTCGGCGGCGCCACGCGCCATATATTGGAGAACGCCGAAATCCCGGTGTTCATGGCGCACTAAAGCGGTCGTCGCGCCGCCGATACCACGCAGGAGACCAATATGCGCATGCTCGTCGTCGGGGCCGGTTCGACCGGCGGCTATTTCGGCGGCCGCCTTATCGAGGCCGGACGCGACGTGACCTTTCTGGTGCGAGCCGCGCGAAAGGCACGTCTACAGGCCGACGGGCTCGACATCGTCAGCCCCTTCGGCAACGCATCACTGAAGCCGAAGCTTATCACCGCCACCGAGATCGACGGTCCGTACGACGTGGTGCTCCTGACCGTGAAAGCCTACTCGCTCGACGCGGCGATGAAGGATTTCGCCGCCGCTGTCGGCAAGGGCACCATGATCATGCCCTTCCTGAACGGCATGCGGCACATGGACGTGCTGGCGGAGCGCTTCGGAGCCGGCACGCTTGTCGGCTGCACCTGTCATATATTCGCTTCCATCGACGAGAAGGGCCGCATCGTCCAGCACAACCGGTTGCAGGAGATTACCTATGGCGAACTCGACGGCTCGGTCACGCCGAGGATCGAGGCGCTCGACGCCTTCATGAAGACAGGCGCTTTCGGCACGCGCCTGTCGCGCCACATCAGGCGGCGGATGTGGGAGAAATGGATCCTGCTCGCCACGCTCGGCAGCTCAAACGCGCTGGCGCGAGGTTCGATCGGCGAAATCGAGGCGGCGCCCGGCGGCACCCACCTCGCGCTGCGGCTTCTCGGCGAGGCCGTATCGGTCACGCGCGCCGCCGGCGTCGAACCGAGCGAAGCCTTCCTCGACACCGCAAGGACCACGCTGACCGCGAAGGGCTCGCCCTTGACCTCCTCCATGTATCGCGACCTTCAGGCCGGGAACGCGGTAGAGGCGGAGCAGATCGTCGGCGATCTTCTGGCGCGCGGCAGGAAGGCTGGACTCGACCTGCCGCTGCTAGGCGCCGCCTTCACCAATCTGATGGTCTACCAGAACCGGATTTCGGCCACGCGTTGAAGGCATATAGCTGGTCCGAAAAGACCGGCCGTCGCCTTTACATCGCCCCTCCCGACCCTACGTTGAGGCGAGAGCGGCCCGCCGCGCCGCTCGTTTCGCCGGCGTAGGGCGATGCCCGCGCCACGATCTTCAAGCACAAGGACAGGGATCCGGACATGACCGAGATAAAGAACGGGGATGTCGTGCGCATCCACTACACTGGAAGATTGACCGACGGCACCGAGTTCGACAGTTCGGCAGGGCGCGAGCCGCTGGAATTCAAGTTCGGCGCCGGCCAGATCATCCCCGGCATCGAGCATAACGTCTCCAACATGGAAGTCGGCGAGAAGCAGACGGTAACGGTGCCTGCGGAAGAAGCCTATGGCCCGCATGACGACGCGCGCGTGCAGGCAATCCCGCGCACCGCCATTCCCGAAGATGTGGCGGTCGATGTCGGCACGAGGCTCCAGGCGAACACGCCGGACGGCCAGCCGGTCAACCTGACCGTCGTCGATCTCGACGATAGTTCGGTGACGGTGGACGCCAACCATCCCCTCGCCGGCCGCGATCTCGTCTTCGACATCGAACTTGTCGAGGTGATTGCCGCCTGACGCAACGGCACGATCAGTGGGTCGCGCAGAAGGTTGAAAATTCCGTCAGGCCGGCCCCACGGAATTTTCACCCGAAGATGTGCTCGCCCTGTTCGTCGACAAGCTGCTGTCCCTTGCGCAGCGCGATGTCGGCCGCGTCGTCGATCGATGCAAAACGGTCGGCGCGGATGAATTTGTGTTCCCTCACGACGCCGTCGATCTCCTTGATGACGAGGCCGCAGCACTGGTACTGGCCCTCGGCCTTGAAGGGCGTGGCGCGGATGGTGAAGCCCTTGTGCTCGATTTCCTTGCCGGCGACCGGTTGCGCTTCCCCGCCGGTGTCCGTCGAGCCGCCGCCGAAAAGCTTCTTCAGAAATGACATGACCCTCGTTCCCTTCGGCTGGACTGAACTTCGCAAGCGAAGCGGCTTTCGTGACACTGAAGATCAGTATAGACGCCGCCGACGGGCGATGCCATCGCCCGTCAATGGATATGGAGCACGACCTGCCGGCGATGCGGCTGTGTGCGGTGTTCGAAGAGATAAATGCCCTGCCAGGTGCCGAGCGCCAACCGCCCGTCCATGATCGGTATCGAGAGCGATACGGCCGTCAGCGCCGCCTTGATATGCGCCGGCATGTCGTCCGGGCCTTCGGCGCGGTGGACGAGATAAGCCATCGCCGGATCGTCGGCCGGCGGCACCAGCCGGCGGAAGAACGCCTGCAGGTCGCGCTGGACATCCGGGTCGGCGTTCTCCTGAACCAGGAGCGAGCAGGAAGTGTGCCGAACGAAGACCGTCAGCAATCCGGTTCCGGCGGCGCTTTCCGCCACAAACCGTTCGGCACGATCCGTGAACTCGTAGAGCCCTTGTCCGGAGGTCGGGATTTCAAGGATCCTCTGGGGCATGGAAAACGTTGCTTCCGATCATTATCCTGCCCGCCATGATGATGCGACCTATGCTCCGGTTCAACCACCGTGCCCGGAAACGCGCGATAGTGCACACCAGTCCGCGCAACGGAACAGCCCTCCGTGCGTTTCGCGTGTGTATTCTTCGACCGGGCGGGATCACATGAATCCAGGCACTCATGCGCGGCAACGCTTCAATCTCCTTCTTGCCTTCTGCCTGATGCTCGTCGCGGCGGCGATGCCCGCGCTCGCCGCCGGATCGGCCGGGCCGGCCGGCATGGGCGGTTCCGGCGAAGGTATTTTCGTCGCAGAGATCGTACTTCTGCTCGTCGTCGGGCGCGGTCTCGGCGAATTGCTGGAACGCATCGGCCAGCCGGCGGTCATGGGCCAGTTGATCGGCGGCATCCTGCTCGGCCCCTCGCTGTTCGGCTGGCTGTGGCCATCCGCCCAGCACATGATCTTCCCTTCCGATCCCGAGCAGAAAAGCATGATCGAGGCGGTCTCGCAGCTCGGCATCCTGCTTCTCCTGCTGCTTACCGGCATGGAAACCGATCTCAGGCTGGTGCGCCGCGTTGGCGCCGCCTGTTTCTCGATCTCCGCGGCCGGCATCGCGGTTCCGTTCGTGTGCGGCTTCGCGCTGGCGCAATTCCTGCCGGAATCGCTGCTTCCGGAACCGTCCGAACGCATCGTCGCCGGTCTTTTCCTCGGCACGGCGCTTTCCATCTCCTCGGTGAAGATCGTGGCCATCATCATCCGCGAGATGGGCTTCATGCGCCGCGATCTCGGTCAGATCATTGTCTCCTCCGCGATCATCGAGGACACGGTGGGCTGGCTCATCATGGCCGTGACCTTCGGCATCGCCACCAATGGCAGCCTGCAGTTGATGCCGCTGGCGCTGACCGTCATCGAGGTCGCCGCCTTCATGATCTTCAGCTTTACCATAGGCCGCCGTATCGTCTTCGAGCTCATCCGCTGGACGAACGACACGTTCCGCAGCGAATTCGCCGTCATCACGGTCATTCTCATCATCATGGGGCTGATGGCGCTCACTACCAACCTAATCGGCGTGCATACCGTGCTCGGAGCCTTCGTCGCGGGCATTCTCGTCGGGGAATCCCCGATCCTCTCCGACCATATCGAAGCGCAGTTGCGCGGCATCATCACCGCGCTCTTCATGCCTGTCTTCTTCGGCATGGCCGGTCTCGAGGCCGATCTTACCGTTCTGGCCGATCCGACGCTTGCGCTCCTGACGGTCGGCCTCGTGCTGATCGCCAGCGTCGGAAAGTTCGGCGGTGCTTTCATCGGCGGCGAACTCGCCGGTATGCATCGCAAGGAGGCCACCGCCGTCGGCTGCGCCATGAATGCGCGCGGCTCGACCGAGGTCATCGTCGCCTCGATCGGCCTGTCCATGAACATCCTCTCGCACAACCTCTTCACCATGATCGTGACCATGGCAGTGCTGACGACGCTCGCCATGCCGCCGATGCTGCGCTGGGCGCTGAGGCGCCTGCCCATGGGCGAAAAGGAAAAGGAACGCGTCGACCGCGAGGCGCTCGACGAACGCGGCTTCGTCTCGCGACTGGAGCGCCTGCTTCTGGCGGTCGACGACAGCGCCAACGGCCGGTTCACCGCCTATCTGGGCGGGCTGATCGGAGGGTCGAGCGGTATGCCGACGACGGTGCTGAGACTGGAAAAGGACAGCGAAGAGGAGACTAGATCGAAAGCCGAGGAAAAGCACCTCGCCGCGTTGAAGAAGGGTGCGCGAGCCAGCGCCAGCGCCGTGGAAAAAGCCGAACAGACCTCTGTCGATAAGGTACGGCTTACCGCGCGCACCGCCTCGGGCGAGCCCGGGAAGAGCGTCGCGGAAGAGGCTAGGAAGGGCTACGACCTGCTTCTTGTCGGGATCGGCCGCTCGCTGACGCAAAAAGGCGCGTTCACGCGCAAGGTGAACGACGTCACGCGCGGCTTCGACGGTCCGCTCTGCGTAGTCGTCAAGGGCGGCGACAGGGAGAAAGCACCCGTTCTGGCCCCCGGCGCCACCATTCTGGTGCCGGTCAACGGCACCGAAACGGCACGCCGCGCCGCCGATGTGGCGCTCGCGATCGCCCGCCCGCAGCGGGCCCGCGTCAGGGCGCTTTACGTGTCGCCGCGGGCTCGCGGAGCCGGCAGCCGCGCTTCCCTCTCCCACCGGCGCGAAGAAGCCGCGCTGAAGGACATCGCCGATCTCGCGGAGCGCTACGGCGTGGCCATCGAAACGGCGATGCGCGCCCAGGGCGCGCCGGCCGACGCCATCAACCGCGAGGCGGCGAAAGGCGCAGCGCTGGTGATCATGGGCGTATCGCAGCGCTCAGGCGACGATCTGTTTTTCGGTGAAACCGCGGGCGCGGTCCTTGCCGCATGCACCGCGCCTGTCGTGCTCGTGGCGGGCGAGCGCATTCGCCGCGACGAGGCCGCACGCGAAGCCGAACGGTCAGGCAAATCGGAAAGCGCCACGGCGGCGAAAGAGACGGCAGAACAATAAACCACGCTCTGAAAAAGCTGCTGGCACCGGTCGTGACCAGGCGTGACCGCATACCGAAGCCACCACGGCGCGCCCACCCATGCGGATTCCCTGCCCGCCTTTCCGGCGAATGCGAAGTGAAACATGAGGCGCTCGCCGTGCAAACGCCAGAATCACGGCCAGATCAATGGAATCGGGCGACGCGTTGAATCAGGTGTTCAACGCGTCGCTGCCGCGCTTACCCGAGCGAGGCGATGACCTCACGATATGCACTCTCGGGGAATGCCTTCAGCGTGCGCGAGCGGACATTCCCGGCCATGCCGATCTGCAACGCGAAACGCGCCGCCACGGCGTCGTCAGGCGCCTCGCACACCGCCACCATGTCGTAATCTCCCATGGTCAGGTAGAACTCCTTGAAGGCGCCACCCATCTCGGCGAGTTGCTTCTTGGCTGTATCCAGTCGCTGCGGCGAGTCGCGCACGTTTTTGATGCCAAGGTCGGTCCAGTTCAGAAGCATGATGTATGTGGTCATGCGTCACCTCCCTCCGGCGCCGTGACGCGGAAGGAACCGCTTTGTGCGGCGCCGGGCAATAGCCCCTCTCTCAGTATGAACCTCGCGAGGCCCGAATTCCACGGCGGATCTGGAAGCGCGAGTCAGCCTATAGGCGTAGCTCGCTCTGCGCCTTGTTCAGCATCGGTAGCGGACAATCGGCATGCACAAGAAAAATCCGGCCGAAGCCGGACTTTCATTGGTGCGATGCCTATATGCCTCAGCTGTCCAGGAAGCTCCTGAGCTTCCTCGAACGGCTCGGGTGCTTGAGCTTCCTCAGCGCCTTGGCTTCGATCTGGCGGATGCGCTCGCGCGTCACCGAGAATTGCTGGCCGACTTCCTCCAGCGTGTGGTCGGTGTTCATACCGATACCGAAGCGCATCCGGAGCACACGCTCCTCGCGCGGCGTAAGCGAGGCCAGCACCCGCGTCGTCGTCTCGCGCAGATTGGCCTGGATGGCGGCGTCGATCGGCAGCACCGCGCCCTTGTCCTCGATGAAATCGCCGAGATGCGAATCTTCCTCGTCGCCGACCGGCGTTTCGAGACTGATCGGCTCCTTGGCGATCTTCAGCACCTTGCGCACCTTTTCCAGCGGCATGGCGAGCTTTTCGGCGAGTTCCTCCGGCGTCGGCTCGCGGCCGATCTCGTGGAGCATCTGGCGCGAGGTGCGGACGATCTTGTTGATCGTCTCGATCATATGAACCGGGATGCGGATGGTGCGCGCCTGGTCGGCGATCGAGCGGGTGATCGCCTGCCGGATCCACCACGTCGCGTAGGTGGAGAACTTGTAGCCGCGGCGATATTCGAATTTGTCCACGGCCTTCATGAGGCCGATATTGCCTTCCTGAATGAGATCAAGGAATTGCAGGCCGCGGTTCGTGTATTTCTTGGCGATGGAAATGACGAGACGCAAATTGGCCTCGACCATCTCCTTCTTGGCGATCGCCGCCTCGCGCTCGCCCTTCTGCACCTGGTTGACGATCTTGCGGAACTCCGCGATCGAGATGCCGGTTTCGGTGGCGAGGTTCTGGATCTCGGAGCGGATGTCGCGGATCTTCTCCTTTTCACCCTTGGTGAATTCCTTCCAGCCGCGAGCGGACAGGTTGGAGACCGATTTCATCCAGTTGGGATCGAGTTCCGAGCCCTGATAGACTTCGAGGAAATTGTCGCGGCGCACGCCGTAGCTTTCGGCCAGCCGCAGGAGCTTGCCTTCGTTCTGCACGAGGCGCTTGTTGATGTCGTAAAGCTGCTCGACCAGCGCCTCGATGCGGGCATTGTTGAGCGACAGCGACTTCACCGCCTTGATAAGTTGGTCCTTCAACTCCTTGTAGCGGCGCTCCTGGCTTGGCGACAGCGTTCCGGCGGCGGCGAGACGGTTCTCGACCTGCTGGTCCTGCAGTTTGCGCAGCCGTTTGTAGGTGTCGGCGATGACGTCCAGCGTCTCCATGACCTGCGGGCGCAGTTCCGCTTCCATGGCGGCCAGCGACAGATTGGCCTCGTCCTCTTCCTCGTCGTCTTCCTCGGTGCGGGTTTCGCCGCCGACATTGGTGATGTCGTCGTCGTCCCGGCTCATCGGGCGACGGCCGTTGCGCGTCTCCTCTTCCTGCGGCTTGCCGTTGGCCTCGTCCGGGCGCACGACGACCGGCGCCTGCTTGGCCTCCGGGCCGGCATAGGTCGCCTCGAGATCGATGATCTCGCGCAGCAGGATCTTCGCCTCGTTCAATTCGTCGCGCCAGATGATGATGGCCTGGAAGGTCAGTGGGCTTTCGCAAAGGCCCGCGATCATGGTCTCGCGACCGGCCTCGATGCGCTTGGCGATGGCGATCTCGCCCTCGCGTGAAAGAAGTTCGACCGAGCCCATCTCGCGCAGATACATCCGGACCGGATCGTCCGTGCGGTCGGTGGGCTCTTTCTTCGCCGGGGTGGCGGCGACCGCGGTGCCGTTCTGCTCGGCGATCTCCTTGGCGTCTTCCTCGCTTTCGGAGGCGTCGGCCTCAGGCTCTTCGGCGGCCTCGTCGTCCTCGACGACATTGATGCCCATGTCGGAGAGCATCGCCATCGTGTCCTCGATCTGCTCGGACGTGACCTCTTCGGAAGGCAGCACGGAATTCAGTTCGTCCATCGTGACATAGCCGCGCTTCTTGGCAGCCTTGATCATCTTCTTGACTGCATCGTCGGAAAGGTCGAGCAGGGGGCCATCGGTTGCCGCCTCGCGTTCGGTTTCGACCTCTTCCTTTTCCTTTGTTGCCATGCTTTGTATCTCCAAGGGCCGTTCGGCCTGTGCGCCCGTCTCACCCATGGTAGGGCGCAAAGTGTTTTTTTACCGTTTCAGCGCTTCGGCGCCGCCGGTTCAGGAACCGATTGATCCGGATAGATAGGGCGGGTCCCCTTCCCGTCCAAAGCAGCCATCCTTTCGGGCATATCGCCCGCTGTTGCCCAAGCGCTCCTCAATTGGATAATGAAGCGCACCGAACCGAATCGTCCTGATTCCGTCATTAAGGCGGAAGGTCAAGCGGCTCTGACATGATTCGCTTAAAAAAAGCGAATCAATTGAGCCCCGAAACGCGTTTCGAAGCCATCCATGAGCCAAACCACCGCAAATCCGCCCTGAAGCGGCATTTTGGGCTTATATGGCGTGCCTTTTGCCGGCTGCAAGATGCGCAAGCGCGACGAAACGCGCCGTTTCGATAAAGTACGGCATGGCGAATGTCAGTTCCGCGCCTTGCGCCCGCTCGCCCGGCCGGTGTTCTCGTCACCTGCCTGCGGCGGGTGGCGTCCAGCGGTTTCGGCCGTCTGCGCGCGCATCAGTCGCTCGGCAGTCTCCTCGTCGCCCTCCTCGATCAGCCGCAGCCAGAGTTCCTGCATATTCTCGACATTGCCGTTGCGGAGGCCGAATTCATTGTGCAGGTCGAGGATGTTGAGGAAGGCGTCGCGTACATCGAGAATATCGGCGTCGGGCTTCACCTGCCAGTCGCCGAGCGCCACCAGTTCATACTCGATGCGCCCGAAATAATCGCCGAGATCACTGGCGAGGATATGTGCCCTCAATTCCGCCTTGTCCGCCTCTGTCGCTTCGCCCAGAAAGTGCAGAACGGCCGCGCGCAGCCGCTGCTCCTCCGGCCCGCTGAGCGCCAGACGCTCGAACACATCGTGGAACTCGTCGAGCAACTCGGGATGGTTGGCGGCCAGCGCCACGATCAGTCGCTCGCGCTTCAGCGGCGCGTCGGCCGGCCGGGACTGCCGCCAGCGCGCCAGCCCCGGCGTTTCGTGCACCGTTTCGCGGCGAAAACCCTTGCGCTCGCCACCTCCTTGCCTCCACTTGCCGCGCCTGTCGGCGGGCGCGAAGAACTCGTAGGCCCGCTCGCGCATGGCCTGGTTGTAATGACGGCGAACCGCCTCGTCGCGGATGCGGCCGGTCAGGTCGCGCAGGCGCTTTTCCAGTTCCGCGCGCCGCTCAGGCGTGTCGAACACGCCGCCCTGCGTTTCGCGCGTCCACAAAAGATCGGCGAGCGGCAGCGCCTCCTCCAGCACCTTGCGGAAGGCTTCCGGCCCCGAGGCACGCACCAGGTCGTCGGGATCCTGCCCTTCCGGCAGGAGCGCGAAGCGCGCCGTGCGGCCGGGCTGGATAGCGGGAAGGATCAGGTCCGCCGCCCGCCAGGCCGCCCTCAAGCCCGCCTGGTCCCCGTCGAAGCAGAGCACCGGCTCGCCCGTCATGCGCCACAGGAGCTCCACCTGGTTCTCGGTGAGCGCCGTGCCGAGCGGCGCTACCGCGTTGCCGAAGCCGGCCTGCGACAGCGCGATGACGTCCATGTAGCCCTCGACGGCGATGACCGTGCCGTCCCTGCCCTGCGCCTTCCGCGCGCGGGCGAAATTGTAGAGCACGTTGCCCTTGTGGAAGAGTTCCGTATCGGGCGAGTTCATGTATTTGGCCGGCTGGTCCGGCGAAAGCGCACGGCCGCCGAAAGCGATGATGCGCCCCTTGGAATTGGGGATCGGGAACATCACCCGGTCGCGGAACCAGTCATAGGAGACGGGGATGTCCGGCCCGTGACGGACAAGGCCACAGGCTTCGATCTGTTCCTTCGCCACCCCCTTCCCGGCCAGGAACTCCTTCAGCGCGTTGCGGCTTTCCGGTGCGTAGCCAAGACGGAATTCCCGCTGCGTGGCCAGTGTCAAGCCGCGCTCGCGCAGATAGGCTCGCGCCCGCGCGCCTTCCGCCGCCTGCAGCTTCTCCTCGAAGAATTTCGTCGCCAATTCCATCACATCATAAAGGCTGGCGCGCTGTTCCTCGCGCTTTTCCGCCTCCGGGTCGCGCGCCGGCATCGGCACGCCGGCCATTTCGGCGATGCGCTCGACGGCTTCCGGGAAGCTCATCCCGTCAAGCTCGGTGAGAAAGCGGAAATGGTCCCCGGACACGCCGCAACCGAAGCAGTGGTAACGGCCCTTCCTGTCCTCGCAATGGAAACTCGGCGTCTTCTCGCCGTGGAACGGGCAGCAGGCCCACCAGTCGCCCTTGGAGGCATTGGTCTTCTTCCGTTCCCAGGCGACGCGCTGCCCGATCACGGCCGAAATCGGCACGCGGTCGCGTATCTCGTCGAGGAAGGAATCAGGAAAGCGCATTGCCGAAAGATAGCTCCTTTGGTTTCATATAGACGGCAGTATGCCGCCTCGCGACCAGGGAATCGCATCATACCCGCTCTTCACAGCGCTGAGTGCAAGCCGCCCGGTTGAATCGACAACGAAATTGATCATCCGATAAGGATTTCTGGCTTGTCGCTCAACGCAGACACGTGTTGTCTGAAGGCTTTTCGAAATCCGGCCGAATCTTTTCATGTCGCTTCCCTTAGTCGCCCTCTTCATCGCAGCCTTCGCCTTCGGCACGACCGAATTCGTCATCGCCGGCGTACTGCCGGAGGTCGCCGATGGACTGAACGTCAGCGTGCCGGCCGCCGGCTATCTTGTCTCCGCCTACGCGCTCGGCATCGCCATCGGCGGGCCGCTTCTCACCATCGCCACCGCCCGCGTGTCGCGCCGCATGCTGATCGTCGCGCTCACCGTCGCCTTCGTCGTCGGACAGGCGGCTTGCGCACTGGCCCCGGACTTCGGCTCCATGCTGGCCTTCCGCTTCGCCACCGCGATCGCGCATGGCTGCTTCTTCGGGGTCGCAATGGTGGTCGCCGTCAGCCTCGTGCCGCCAGCAGGGCGCGGCCGGGCAGTGGCGATCGTGCTTGCCGGCCTCACCATATCCAACATCGTGGGCGTTCCGATCGGCACGGCGATCGGCAATGTCTGGGGCTGGCGCGCAACCTTCTGGGCAATGTTCGCGCTTGGCATCGTGGCGATTGCGGCGGCGGTTACCCTCCTGCCGCGCTCCGCCGGTGCTTCTTCCCGGCCGGCCGGCCTTGGAACGGAGGTGCGCGTGCTCGCCCGCCAGCAGGTATGGACCTCGCTCATCATCATGCTGATGCTGATGATGGCCCAGTTCATTCCCTTCACCTATATCGCGCCGATGCTTCGCAACGTTACGCATCTCGGCGAGGATGCCGTGCCGTGGATGCTGCTCCTGATCGGCCTGGGTTCGACGCTGGGCGTATTCGCCGGCGGCAGGCTAGCCGACCGCAACATGATGCGCGGGCTTGTCACAACCCTGCTCGTTCAGGCGCTGGTGCTGCTTGTGGTCCATCTGGTCAGCCCCTATGCGCTGCCGATGGCAATTGCGCTTACCATTTGGGGAGCGCTCAACTTCTCGATCGGCACGGCGGTGCAGACGCGCATCCTCGCCTGGACGGCCGACGCGCCGAACCTCGCCTCCTCGCTCATCCCCTCCGGCTTCAATGTCGGTATCGCGCTCGCCGCATCGATCGGAGCGATGCTGCTCGACGGTGGCTACGGCTACCGCAGCCTGCCGCTCGTCGGTGTCGCGGCGATGATCGTCGGCGCGGGCATTGCCCTTCTCTCCTCCGTCGCCGAACGCCGCGCCGGCAGGATGCCGCCGATGGCAGGCGGAAGGGCCGAGGCTTCGAGCCGATGCTGATCAGGTGTCCTTCGAGAAAGGTCGGCACCGCAGGCGTATATTCGAACGCTAGCCGTCCAGTGTGTCGGCGAGGAATTCCAGCAGCCGCCTCCAGTGCCGCTCGGCTCCCTTTTCATCGTAGGCCCGATGGTCCGGCACGCACCAGCCGTGCTGCATCCCGGCATAATTCTCGATGATGTGATCGACCCCATCCGTCCTCAGCGCCTCGGCAAGACGGGCGGACTGCGCCGGCGGGAAGCTGTTGTCCACTTCGGCGGAACCGACATAGACCCTCGCCTTGATGGATGCGGCCCGGTTGGCGGGACTATCCGGCGCGTCGGAAGCGAGATTGCCGCCATGGAAGCTCGCCGCCGCAACGATGCGGTCCGGCCAGGCGCCGGCGGCGTTCAACGCACGCGCGCCACCCATGCAATAGCCGACGGCGCCGATAGGCCCGGTCGCCCCATTCTCGTGCAAGGCGTCGAGGAAGGCGCCACTGTCGCACATGGTCATTTCCTGCGTCGTCTCGGCTAGCATCTTCCTGATCTGCGGCCCGGTCACCTCATTGGCGAAAGCGGTCTTCGCATCGAAGGGGCCGTAGGCGCCGAAGCGATAGAAAAGATCCGGCACCAGCACGGCGTAGCCCTGTCCGGCCAGGCGCTCGGCCATCGTATAGAGGGAAGCGCGTGGGCCGAACGCATCCATGTAGAAGATAACGCCCGCCCTGGCTGTCGGCGATGCCGGCGGCACAAACGCCGCCTTCGCCGTTCCGTCCTTTGTCCTGATCTCGATATCACGCATTGCCTTGACCACCCTTCATTCAACGTTCATTGAACTTGGCGCGGGCGATTTCAGCATGCAAGATGGCGACGAAACAAAAATGCGTTAGCAGACGAATTTGGCCATGTGGAAGGCCTGTACCTCCGCGGGGTAGCGATAGGCCGTGCCGACCGGGCAGGCGTTCCGTGCCCGGCAGCCTTTTTCGAGGCAGGCCACGCCCTCGGGCGAATGCAGATGGCCAATGCAACGATCGAAGGCGAAGCCATCGACGGTGAATGCGCCGACCGGACAGGTCGAAAGACAGGGCCTGGAAATGCAATCGTCGCAGGGATGCATGCCGGCCTCGCGGTGCTGAATCCCGATCGCCTTGTCGAAAAGGAGCGCGCCACGATAGGCGTGCCACAATCCGTATTCGGGATGCATCAGGATGCCGAGCGGCGAGGTTTTCAGACCCTCGGCACGCATCGCCCATTGCTGGAACGGCAGAAACGGCCGATCCGACGGCGACACCGGCCTCGCTCCGAATTGCTGCGCCACCGCACCGATGATCTCCGAGGACCATGTGTCGAGCGGGTTCGCGAGGTCGGCCGGCTGCCTTTTCCGCCACGCCTCGAAATGCGGCCATGGCGCCGCTCCGCCCTGCCCCACGAGAAGCACGGCTTTCGCGGGAGCGCCCGTAGGCCCGGGCGGCGTATCTTCACCGGCGTCGAAATTGATGCCACCGCGCAGGATGAGGCCGCTAGGCGACAGGGCAGCGGAGATCTCGGTAACATTGATCGATCGCCTCCCGTCGCCTTGGGGTCCGATCGGTAGTCCAATCGTCACGCCGCGTCCGCGATTTGCAATCGCACGGTCAAGCCCGCCGCGCTGGCGAGATTGATCAGCGCATCCAGGCTGAAGTTTGTGATCCGACCTCGCAGGAGATCGTTGAGGCGAGGCTGCGTAATGCCAAGTCTCCGTGCCGCCTCGGCCTGCGTAACGTTCCAGCCGCGCACCTGCCGTTCGATAGCGATCAGCAGGTTGGATCGCATGGACATGTTTGCCGCATCCGACGGAGTGTCCTCCAGCGCATCCCATACGTTCTCAAAACTTTGCCTGTCCATGAAGCCTCTCAGATTTGCTTCAAGCGCGAAATTGCCATGTCCAGATCGTGCTTTGCCGTTCGCTGTGTCTTCTTCTGGAACGCGTGCAGGACGTAGAGCGCGTCGCCCCGGTTCGCTACATAGAAAACCCGGAACGCCCCCGCCTCATCCCGAATGCGAATTTCTCGTACACCGGGTCCGACCGAACTCATCGGTTTCCAGTCGCTCGGATCGAACCCAAGTTGGATCTTATGCAACTGGACCCCGGCTTCCTTCCGCGCGACTTCCGGGAATCGCCGAATTTCAGCAAGCGAATCTCCAAGAAATTCCACACGCTTCATCAGCCGTTACTTATATCAATTCTTGTATAATCAGGCAACCCGGCTGACACAGACATCCCTCACTCCGGCTCGCGAAAGGCGCTGCGCCAGACTTCCTTATGAATGATGTCGGCCACTTTAGCCCGGCCTGACACGGGCTCCTTTCAAGTGAAGGCGTCGGGCATCGACCCCTTCTTCTCGGCGATGAAGTCTTTCAGCCCCTCCTCGATGCCCGGGTCGAGGAACGGCGCCTCGTAGCTGTCCAGCCAGCGCCGGCAAAGCTCGTTGGCGCGCTGGTCGGCGCGCTTCTCGCCCTCCGCCAGCCATTGCTCGTAGGAATTGTTGTCTGCGATGGTCGAGCGGTAGAAGGCCGTCTGGAAATTCGCCTGCGTATGCGCGCAGCCGAGATAGTGGCTGCCCGGTCCGACCTCGCGGATGGCGTCCATGGCCTGGCCGTTCTCGGACAGGTCGACGCCCTCGGCGAACCTCTGTTGCATGCCGAGCTGGTCGGCATCCATGATGAATTTCTCGTAGCCCGAGACCAGACCGCCCTCCAGCCAGCCTGCGGCGTGCAGCACGAAATTGGCACCGCACAGCAACGTCGAATTCAGCGTGTTGGCGCTCTCATAGGCGGCCTGCGCGTCGGCGATCTTGGAGCCACAAAGCGAGCCGCCGGTGCGGAACGGCAGCTTCAGCCGCCGCGCAAGCTGCGCCGCACCATAGGAGACGAGCGACGGCTCGGGCGTGCCGAAGGTAGGCGCCCCCGATTGCATGGAGATCGACGAGGCGAAGGTGCCGAACAGGACCGGCGCGCCCGGCCGGATCAATTGCGTGAACGAGGCGCCGGCCAGCACCTCGGCCAGGATCTGCGTCAGCGTGCCGGCCACCGTTACCGGGCTCATGGCACCGGCGAGGATGAAGGGCGTGATGATCGTCGCCTGGTTGTTGCGGGCGTAGACCTTGGCAGCGCCGAGCATCGTCTCGTCGAAGACCATCGGCGAGTTGGCATTGATCAGGTTGATGATGACGGTGTTCTCATCGACGAACTTTTCGCCGAAGAGTATCTTCGCCATCGCGACCGTGTCCTCGGCACGCTCCGGCGCCGTGACCGAGCCCATGAACGGCTTGTCGGAATAGCGCATATGCGCAAACACCATGTCGAGATGGCGCTTGTTGACAGGGATGTCGACCGGCTCGCAGACGGTGCCGCCGGAATGGTGCATGGACGGCGCCAGATAGGAGAGCTTCACGAAATTGCGGAAATCCTCGATCGTCGCATAGCGGCGGTTGCCGTCGAGGTCGCGCACGAAGGGTGGGCCGTAGACCGGCGCGAAGACGGTCGCCTTGCCGCCGATCTGGACCGAGCGTTCGGGATTGCGCGCATGCTGCGTGAAGGTCTCGGGCGCGGTCGTCAGCAACGAGCGGCAGAGACCTTTGGGGAAATGCACACGCTCGCCGCGAACGTCCGCGCCCGCATCCTTCCAGAGCTTCAGCGCCTCCTCGTCATCGCGGAAGATGATGCCGACTTCTTCCAGAACCGTGTCGGCGTTCTTCTCGATAAGGGCGAGGCCTTCTTCGTCGAGAACCTCGTAGACCTTGATCTTGCGGTTGATATAGGGCTGCTGGACGCCCGGGCCGCCTCCCGAACGGGCCGCGCGCCTTGCCGCCGCGCCGCCTCCCCTGTCGGCGCGCGCGCGCCTTCCACCGGCTGCTTCGTGTTCGCTTGCCAGGTTCTCGTCCATGAACCCATTCCTCGATCAGATGTTGTGCAATCGGCGGCTCTCGGCTTGTGCCGGCCGCTCCTGCCGGGATCGTAGCGATGCACCTTGCCGGAAACGTTCAGCAAGCGCCAGCGTCTGTCGCAAAAGCGCCAAAGAAACGCGGCCGGAAAACTACTTTAATTTCAGTCGCTTTATTTTTGCATGGCGTCGCAAATCGGCTATATGCCGGGGTGAAGAGAAGAATATGAATGGCCCGCATGTCCGGGGGCCTGCCAGGCGGGCCGCGATCGAAGGAGCAGTCCCATGTCCGACGACGAGATCATCCTTTCCGAACTTTCCGACGAGGAACTCGTGCAGCAGATGCACGACGATCTTTATGACGGACTGAAGGAGGAGATCGAGGAAGGAACGCACATCCTGCTCGATCGCGGCTGGATGCCCTACAAGGTGCTGACCGAAGCGCTGGTCGAAGGCATGCGCATCGTCGGCGAGGACTTCCGCGACGGCATCCTTTTCGTGCCGGAGGTATTGCTTTCCGCAAACGCCATGAAGGCGGGGATGTTCATCCTGCGGCCGCTTCTGGCCGAGACCGGCGCGCCGAAGCAGGGCAAGCTCGTGATCGGCACGGTCAAGGGCGACATCCACGATATCGGCAAGAACCTCGTCGGTATGATGATGGAGGGCGCCGGCTTCGACGTGATCGATCTCGGCATCAACAACTCGGTCGAGAAGTACCTCGCGGCGATCGAGGAGCACCAGCCTGACATCCTCGGAATGTCGGCGCTTCTGACCACGACCATGCCCTACATGAAGGTCGTTGTGGACACGCTGAAGGAAAAAGGTATGCGCGACGACTATGTCGTGCTCGTCGGCGGCGCGCCGCTCAACGAGGAATTCGGCAAGGCCGTCGGCGCCGACGCCTATTGCCGCGACGCGGCGGTGGCGGTGGAAACCGCCAAGGACTTCATGAAGCGCAAGCACAATCTCCGCGCCGCGAGCTGACGGGCTCGGATCTGGCTGCGGCCGATACAGGGCATCGTCAGTTGACGGCATCCTCCACGGCGTTGGCGCTGCTCTTGACGTCCTTGCCGACGCCACGGATCGTATTGGCGCAACCGGCCGCGAATGCGGCCAGCGCCACGATGATGATGAGCCGCGACACAATCGAATTCTTCATGCTTGTCCTCCGGATATGCCGCGGTTTCGGCGGCAGAATGCTATATAGGCGATCATGAAACGCCCTGATGCCGAAAAGGTTCTCGTGATCGCCTGCGGAATGATCGCCCGCGAGGTGCTTGCGGTCAAGGAACGCCTGGGGCTCGACCATCTGGAACTCACCTGCCTCCCTGCCGAGTTCCACTACTACCCGGATCGCATCGCGCCGGCGATGGATGCGGCCATCGAGAAGGCGCGGGCGGAAGGCTACAAGCATATCTTCGCCGGCTATGCCGATTGCGGCACAGGCGGCATGCTCGACAAGGTGCTTGAAAAACACGGCGTAGAGCGGATGCCCGGCCCGCACTGCTTCGCCTTCTATCAGGGCATGGACGCCTTCGCGAAGATCGGCGAAGACGACATGATGTCCTTCTATATGACGGATTTCCTGTGCCGCCAGTTCGAGGCATTCTTCATCAAGCCGCTCGGCCTCGACAAGCATCCCGAGCTCGCCAGGGACTTTTTCGGCAATTACGAAAAGGTGATCTACCTCGCCCAGACCGACGACCCGGAACTGGAGAAGGTGGCGATCGACGCCGCCAGGATGCTGGGGCTTGGATACGAGAAGCGGCGCACGGGCTATGGGGACCTCGAGCCGGGCCTTGCGCGCGCCGCCGCGCAAAGTTGAAGGCCACCGACGACAGAACGGTTGCTTGCGCCACAATCAATCTTTAACAGCCATCTCGAATGATGGGCGAACGGGCGAAGGTCGGTCCGGCGAGGCACGGCCCACGAGGCGTGACATTGAGACAGGAAATGATGGAGTCCGACCAGGCGCCCGCGGCCGGCACGTACGGCCCTCGCGCACCGCGTCGGATGTCGGTCGTCTTCGAGGAACTGTCACACGACGCATCCGAACCGATCACCATCTGGCGTGTGCGGGATGCGCTTGGCGACCGTAGCCTTGCCGCGTTGCTGGCTTTCTTCGCCGCCATCAACCTTTTGCCGTTGCCGCCTGGCACGACGGTCGTCCTCGGACCGCCACTCATCATCATCGCAGTGCAGATGGTGCTCGGCCATGCCAGGGTATGGCTGCCACGCTCCATCCTCGACCGTTCGATCCCGGCGGACAAATTCCGCAGGATGACGGCAAAGGCGATGCCACGGCTTCTTTGGCTGGAAAGGCTGATCCAGCCTCGCTACTGGCCATTCCGCAACGAGCGGTCCGCCGATCGCGTGATCGGCGCGGTGGCGCTCGTCTTCGCCATCGCGGTGACGCTGCCGATCCCCCTCGGCAACTGGCTGCCGGCCTTTTCCATCTTCCTGCTGTCGCTGGCGCTATCGGAACGCGACGGACTTTGCCTGTTCGCCGGCCTCATCGTCGGCGTGATCGCCTTCCTGGTCATCGCGCTCGTCGCCGGCGCCGCGCATGCCATGTACGGCACCATTTTCGGGTAGATCCTTCAGAAATCACTCTGCGGCGTTGGCGCGCTGCCCCTTCTTCGCGCGCGCGGCGGTTGCGCGCCGGCCCGTCACCGTGACCTCAACATCGAACTCGCCCTTGTCGGCGATCGCGAAGGAATTACCCCCGCTCTTTTCGCCATTGATTTCCACCGTGGCCGTGCCGCCGCGGGTCACCCGAATGCGATAAACCGCCTTTCCAGGGCGAAGCACGGCGGAGAAACCTTCCCAATCGGCGGGCAGCGCCGGCGCCACGACCAGCCGGTCCGCTTCCTTGCGGATGCCGAGAATACCCTCGACCGCCGCGCGGTAAAGCCAGCCGGCGGAGCCAGTATACCAGGTCCAGCCGCCACGACCGCCCTTGTCATCACTGCCGTAGATGTCGGCGGCGACCACGTAAGGCTCGACGCGGTAGCGCACGGCGGACGCCTCCTCAAGGGAATGTTCGACGGGATTGAGCTTGCGGAAGGCGTGCCACGCCTCATCCGCGCGGCCGAGTTCGGCGAGCGCGATGACGAACCAGGTCGCCGCATGCGTATACTGCCCGCCGTTTTCGCGAACGCCGGGCGGATAGCTCTTGATGTAGCCCGGCTCCTTCGAGGTCTTGTCGAAAGCCGGGGTGAACAGCCGAACGATGTCGAATTCGTCGTCGACCAGTAGCCTTGTCGCCGAATCCATCGCCTGCGCGGCATGCTTCGGATCCCCCCGGCCGGAGAGGACGCTCCATGACTGGGCGATGGAATCGATCCGGCACTCGTCGGAGAGGTGCGAGCCAAGCGGCGTGCCGTCGTCGTAGGAGCCGCGCCGGTACCATTCGCCGTCCCATGCCGACCCATCGAGCGTCTTTGCCAGCTTCTCCGAATGCGCCGCCCAGCGGCTTGCACGCTTGTCGTCCTTCTTTTCACGGGCAACCGGGATGAAGTCGTCGAGTGTCTTCAGGAGGAACCAGCCGAGCCACACGCTCTCGCCCTTGCCGCCCTCGCCGACGCGGTTCATGCCGTCATTCCAGTCGCCGCCGAGGATCAGCGGCAAGCCGGTTGCTCCGGTGCGTTTGATGGCCAGATCGAGTCCGCGCGCGGCATGCTCGTAGATGGACGCCTTCTCCTCCGAGACGGTGGGCGTAAAGAAGGAGTCATGTTCGCCTTCCTTCAGCGCCTCGCCAGTGATGAAGGGAACTTTTCTGTCCAGGATGGAGCGGTCGCCGGTCACCTTCATGTAGTGCGCGGCGCCATAGGCCAGCCATACCGCGTCGTCGGAGATCGTCGTACGCACGCCCGCACCCGTGCGCGGCAGCCACCAGTGTTGGAAATCGCCTCCCGGGAACTGCCGCCCCGCCGCGTTCTCGATCTGGGCGGCGGCAAGCGAGGGATCATGCGTCAGCATCGCCAGCGTATCCTGGAGCTGGTCGCGGAATCCATAAGCGCCGCTCGCCTGATAGAACGCGGTGCGCGCGCGGATGCGGCAGGCAAGCGCCTGATAGGGCAGCCAGCGGTTGACCATGAGGTCAAGCGCCTTGTCCGGCGTATCGACCTGCACCGTGTCGAGGAAGCCGTCCCACGCCTTCTTCGCTTCTTGAAGCCGCTCGTCGAAATCGCGATCGGCATGGCGCTTCACCAGTTCGGCGGCTTCCTCCGGCGAACCGGCGTCGCCCATCAGCCAGAGAAGCGTCGCTTCCTCGCCGGGCGCGATCTCGACATCGTAGGCCATGGCCGCGCATGGATCGCCACCCGCCTCGACCGTACCGGACAAGACGGAGCCGGAAAGCACGGCCTGCGGCAGGACGGAACTCCCCTTGCGGCCCAGGAATTCGAGGCGGTCGGCCGATACTGAATCCGCCGGCCTGTCGGCGGCCATGAAGGCCGTGCGCTCGGCAAAGTCCAGGCTGTAGGCGTTGCGCGCCATCAGAATACCCGCTGCCGCGTCGCGCGAGGGGATGATCGACGGCCCCGTTTTCGAGTGGTTGGTGCCCAGCACCCATTCGGCATAGGTGTAGATGCGCAGTTTCGCCGGCTCGAAACCGCCATTCCGGATGACGAGCCGCGAAATCTTGACCGGATCCTTCGGGTCGACAAGCTGCGTCACTTCCATGGCGAGCTTGTCCCGTATCGTGTGGAAGGCGCTGAAGCCACGGCCGTGACGGACTTCGTATGTCGCCGCGGGGTCACGAGCCACGGCTGCGAAGGGCGAGAACGCCTTGCCGTTCGCGAAATCGTGGATATAGATCGCCTCGCCCGGGCGGTTGCTCACCGGATCGTTCGACCATGGCGTGAGCTGGAAGTCGCGGCTGTTTCGGCTCCAGGTGAAGGACGCGCCCTCGGCGGAAGTATGGAAGCCGAAGCCCTCATTGGCGACGACGTTGATCCAGGGATGCGGCGTCGCGCGCGTGCCGGTGAGCCGTACGACATAGTCGCCGCTTTCCCCGTCGAAGCCGCCGAAGCCGTTCCAGAATTGCAGGCCATCGCCCGAGGGTGGTTCGGCGGCAACCGGAAGGATGTCGGGTTCCGCCGAGCGCTTCTGCTCGACCAGTTCCGGCAGCGCGATCTCGCCGGAGGGCGGCGTGATCCCCTTCGCCTGCATCTCGATCGCTTCTGCGCGCTCGATCTGGTCGAAAATGGTGCCGTTGCGGGTGTGGACGACGACGCGGGCGACCGTCACCACCGTGCGGTATGACTTCTTGTCGATGAGGTCGCGGCGGATCGCGAAAATATGCTCGCGCGGACCGTGCTCGCGTCCCCTCACCCGACTGTTCTCACACAGCGCCTCGATCGCGTGCTGTAAGTCCTGCACGTAGGTGGAGGCCTGCTCGTTCACCACCACGAGGTCGATCACCAGCCCCCGCGCACGCAGATATTCCTGCATCCTGAGTGCGTTGGCGACGATCTCCAAATCGGCCTGATCGCCGATCCGGATCGCAAAGATCGGAAAATCGCCGGATATGCCGAGCGGCCACAGCGCCGCCTGTGTGGAGAGGCCGGACGCGATTGCCTCGGCCGGCCTGCGCATCCACTTGTCCGGATAGATCAGATAGCGCGCCAGCTTCTGGACGTTTGCCGCCTCTGCGAGCGTCAATCCCACATGGTGCGTCTGCACCTGCGAGCGCGTCCAGGAAAGCATGGCCTGTCGGGCGAAGCTGTCGGAATGGTCGATCCGGCTCATCGTGCCCTCGACCTCTTCCCGGTGGGCGCCGACAACGGTCCAGAAAGTCAAGACCACCTTCTTGTTGGGCGCAACGCGCACCCGCCGCCTGAGCGCGATGATCGGGTCAAGCACGAAACCCTGGCCGCCAGCCAGCCGGGCATCAGGATCGAAAGCGGCGGCATCCGAAAGCGTCCGGCCACGACCGATGAAGTTGCGGCGGTCCGTCTCTGCCTCACCCTCGCGCTGCGACCCGGAACTATCGGTGACGAAATGGGCGAGCGCGATGTCGGCTTCGTTCTTGTCGCGCTTGCGGCGCGTCGCGAAGATCGCGCCGTTCTGCCTGCCGATTTCGGTCTCGACGAACATCTTGGAGAAGGCTGGATGGGCGTTGTCGGTGGCTTCAGGCGCCAGCACCAGCTCGGCATAGGAGGTCACCTCGACGATGCGCTCGCTGGCGCCGTCGTTCGAGATGGTGATGCGGCGGCCCTCGCCATTGCCCTCGGACACGACGATGCATTCGACCTCGGAGCGCAACGTGCCGACCGTCTTCACGAAGGAGGTCTTGTCGTCGGACATCAGCGTATAGGTGGTCTCGCCGGCAACCTGCTTCGGCTCCGCGGTGGCCGACCACCATTCGCTCGTCTCGACATCCCTCAGGAAAAGATAGGTGCCCAGCCTGTCCTCGACCGGGTCGGCTTGCCAGCGGGTGACGGCGAGATCGCCATAGCGGCTGTAACCGGAGCCCGCCGCCGTCACCATGACCGAATAACGGCCGTTGGAGACGAGGTTCGTCGCCGGTATCGCCTCCAGCGGATTGAGCACCAGCCGTGTATCCGGCAGCTCCGCCGGCGTATCGCCCTTGGCGCGCTCCGCCGCTTCGGTCTTGAGTGTCGCCGTCGGGATGTTGCGGGGCGCCTTTTCCTGAAGCAGAAGCTCGGCCGATTCGATCACCGGATCGCTGTGGAAGCGGTCGCGCATGCGCCCCTCGAAGACGACGTTGGCGACCGCCGCGATCGACATGCCGGAATGGTGGGCGAAATAATTGTAGACGACCGCGTGGTCGGTGCCTTCCGGCACGCGTTGCGGGGTGAAATCGACGGCGTCGTGATAACCGTAGCGCCCGAGCGCGCCGAGTCCGTTCAGCCGCTTGAGGTTCTGCACCGCCTCACGCGGCATGAACTGGCTGGCGAGCAGCGTCGCATAGGGCGCGACCACCGTATTGAGCGCCAGCCCGCGCTTCAGGCCGAGCCCCGGCACACCGAAATTGGTGTACTGGTAGTTCATGTCGCGGTCGCGGGCGTTGAAGGCCGCTTCGGAAATGCCCCACGGGATCCGTTTCTCGTGGCCGTACTGCATCTGCCGCTTGATGATGAGATGGTGGGTCTGGTTGAGAAGGCCGCCCTGCGGCTCCTTCATCACCAGCGGCGGCATCAGATACTCGAACATCGAGCCCGACCACGACATCAACGCGCCGCGGAAACCGATCTCCACGATCGGCCGTCCGAGATGGAACCAGTGATCGGTCGGGATATCGCCCTTGGCGATGGCAAAGAGGCTGGCAAGCCGCGCTTCCGAGGCAAGCAGGTCGTAGCAAGCCTCATCGAGCTGGTGATCGGCCATACGGTAGCCGATCGAGAGCAGCTTCCGGTCCTCGCGCAGGAGGAAGGAGAAATCCATGCCGAAGGCAATTGCGCGGCAACGCTTGGCCAACGCTTTCAGCCTCGCACGGAAATCCTCGATCCTAGCCTCGTCGGTATGGGCGTCATCGACATGGGCATCGCAAGCGGCGGCAAGCTTGTCCGCCCAAAGCGACAGGTCGGCGCTTGCGGCGGATTCCGTCTCCTGGTTGACGGCGGCGGCAAGCTTGCGGATTTCGGCGGCCATCACCGCCAGGTTGATCGTGCGGACGGCGGCCATCTCCGGCTCGCGCTTGATCGCCTCGACCGCACGGCGCATGCCTCCAATGCGGTCGCGCAGCCGCTGCCTGAGCGGACGGAGCGGCCGGCGGTCGTCCGGCAGCATGTCGAGCGCTTCGTCGAGGACAGTGACGACGTCGATCAGCCCGTCGAAATCGCCTTCCATATAGGCGGCGGGCGCCGTCGCCCATTCGTCGCAGGCCGCCGCGATGGCCACGAGGTGGCCGGCGAAATTACCGTTATCGACGGCGGAAATATAGCGCGGGTGAAGCGGTTGCAGCGTTTGCGTGTCATACCAGTTGAAGATATGGCCACGGAACGTATCGAGCTTGTCGATCGTATCGAGCGTGTGTTCGATCCGGCCGATCGCCTCGCCCATGCCGATCCAGCCGAAGTCGCGGGCCGCAACGGTCGAGAGCAGGTAGACGCTGATATTGGTCGGCGAGGTCCTGTGCGCGACGATCGGGTGCGGCGTTTCCTGGAAATTGTCCGGCGGCAGCCAGTGGTCGCCTTCCGTCACGAAAGTCTCGAAGAAAAGCCATGTACGCCGCGCCGCCACCCTGAGCGCCTGCCGGTCCTCCGGAGCGACGACAAGCCGATCCTCGGTCTCGGCCGAGCGGCTGACCAGCCACGCGAATGCCGGCGAAACGAACCAGAAAATGGAGAAGATCAGGGCGACCAGCATGCCGCTGGAGCCCGCCACGAAGGGAATGGCGAAGCCGATCACCGCGATGACGAGCGCGCCGCCCATCTGGCGATAGTAGGAGGGTAGATCGTTGTCGCCGCGCTGTGCCTGAAGCGCGGTGCGCCACTCCAGAAGATGCTCATGACTGACGAAAAGCCGGTAGAGCGTGCGGATGATGGCGTCGCCCATCAGCCAGGCCGAGTGCGCGATCAGCACCATCCTGAGCGCCACCTGCGCCGTGCCGAATGCAACGTCATGGCCGAATGTATGGAAATGGCCGCGCAAGGTGACGTTGGCGCGTTCCGGCAGGATGCCGGCGACGATGTCGAAGGTCGGGGCGACGAAGAGGATCAGGATCAGGAAGAGCTGCCACTGCGCGGCAAGCGCGAAAGGCAGGAGCGTCCATGCCGCGATCGAGGAAGCGACCCAGAAGATGGGCGTCAGCGTGCGGCGCAGATTGTCGATCATCTTCCAGCGTGAGACCGCCGGCACGCGGCTCGCCGAGCCGAAGATGAAGGGCAGAAGCTGCCAATCTCCCCTTGCCCACCGGTGATGGCGCGAAGCGTCGACTGAATAGCGTGTCGGATAATCCTCGACGACCTCCACGTCGCTGACGAGAGCCGCGCGGGCGAGCGAGCCTTCGAGCAGATCGTGGCTGAGGACGGAATTCTCAGCTATGCGCCCGGCAAGTGCCGCCTCCATGGCGTCGACATGGTATAGGCCTTTGCCGGTGAACGTGCCCTCGCCATAGATGTCCTGGTAGACGTCCGACACCGCAAACACATAGGGATCCATGCCCCGGTTCGCCGAAAACACCCGCTGGAAGAAGGACGCCTCGTCGCCCGTCGTCAGCGACGCCGTGACGCGCGGCTGCAGGATGCCGTAGCCGGAGCACACGATGCCGCGCGCGGCATCGAAGACAGGCCTGTTCAGCGGATGCGCCAGCTTGCCTGCGAGCCGCTTGACCACGTCGCGCGTCGTGCGCGTATCGACGTCGAGCGTCATGACATAGACGACGCCTTCCGGCAGCGGCGCATCCGGCGTGAAGAAGGTCGTGTCGGCATCACCGCGCAAAAGCAGGTTCAGTTCGTGCAGCTTGCCGCGCTTGCGCTCCCAGCCCATCCAGCAATGCTCGCCCTCATTGTAGAGCCGGCGGCGATGCAGGAGGTGGAAGCGCGGTACGCCTTCCTTGGGGTGGCGCGCATTGAGTTCGGCGATCTTCCTGGCAGCATGGGCGAGGATCTCGAGGTCCGCCTCGCTCTGCTCCATCTGGCTGTCCGGCCAGTCGGAGAGCACGGCAAAATAGATCTCGCCGCGGACATTGGCGAGATAGTGCACTTCGAGATTGCGGACGATCTCCTCCACGTCCTCGCGCGAGCCGATGAGGGACGGGATGACAACGAGCGTCTTGGCGTCCGCGGGCAGCCCATCCTTGAAATCATAGCCGATCAGCGTGGCCGGCTTGAGGAACAGCAGCGCAATCGTATTGAACAGGCCGACCGCACCGTCCGCCGCCGGGATCGCGAGGATGACGAGCAAAAAGGTGAGCGAGGCGTCCGAAAGGCCAGCATCGGCCAGCGCGATCGCCGCCAGCCACAGGAAGAAAGCGGTCAGTACGACGACCGGCACCGCAAGCCCGAGCCATCCAGCCTTCCGGTAGAGGCGCAGGAAAAACTGGCCGAATCGCGGCCGATAACCGATGGCCTTCTCCAGTTCCGGCCGTCGCGACCCGGTGAGGAAGAAGCCGATATCGAGCGGCGTGCTTTCCCCCGATGAGCCGTCGGCCGGATCGGTGCCGGCGGAAGCGGCAAGCTCGATCGCCTTCTTGGCCACCACGTATTCGGTCTGGTCGGAGCGGCGGGCCAGTTTCTCGATGGTGTTGCGATACTGGTCGCGCGACTGGAAATCGAGATCGGAGAAATTGGTGTTGTCGCGAAGCAGCGAGTCGATCTGGCTGACGCCTTCGAACCAGGTCGTCCAGTCGGTGTCGTTGACCATCCTGAGGCCGCGGACGATGTTGCCCATCGTCACGTTGCCGCTGGAGAGCGTCTGGTGTTCGGCGACGATCGATTCCTCGGCGTCGGTGCCGGATTTTTCCAGCTCCGCCTCGAGCCAGCTCAGCGCCCGCCCGGAATTCTGCGAGCCGTCGCGCAGCCTGTAGAGAAGCTGGGTGGCGAAGGTGGTATCGCGCGCATGACGCGTATAGGCGGCGAGAAACCGTTCGCGCGCCGCCTCGTCATCCGTGGCAAGGACGCGGTCGGCCACCTCGTTCGCCATCTGGCGCAACTCGCGCGAGCGGTTCACGCGCAGGGCCAGACGGCGAAGATTCTCCGTAAGCACGAAGCGCAACAGCGTCGGCAGCGCCCATAATTCGCCGATCCTGAGCGGTTCGACGGACTGGAAGCCCTGCACCATGGCGCGCAAGCTTTGAAGCATCACGGTGCTGTCGGTATGCGACACGTAGAGCCACGTGATGGCGAGCACACGCGGTATGCGGCGCCCGCCCGGCGTCTTCACCGTCGGCAATTGCCGATAGAAGCGCGGCGGCAGGTTGCGCTTGACCTGATAGATCGCCTCTTCGATCAGATAGTGATTATCGAGAAGCCATTGGGCGGCGGGCGTTACGGTCTCGCCGGCGCTCTGCGCCGCATCGGTGACACGGTACACTTTGAGGATCGTGTCCGCGATGGCATCGAGGCGCTCATGAAAATTGAGCCCGTCAAGCGCAGGATCGATGACCGGGCCGCCGCCGGCAAGCCGCGTGCCCAGGTCCCTAAGCGCTTCCTCGTGGAGATAGGTGGAGCGGATCGGCAAATCCGCATCCGCCGGCATCGGATGGAGGGTATCGGGCAGCGGGGCCGTCTTGTTCTCTACGTTCATCAAACAGGCATATCCGATCAGCCGGGATGCCCCGGCGGCTTGCCGTAGAACCTATGGCATAAGCCATCAATGTCGAACCACAATCTTTTTCAAACGGAGGCAATCCGCACGCGCCCCCACGGCCGAGGCGCGCCCAGTTGCATCCCGTCACATTAAGCCAAGATAAAGGCCGCCCGACGCATCGAACGCAAATCCCCGACGGATCCGGCTCCAACCGAACCCCCTCACGGGCCATGAAGGACATGAAGCGGGCATCGCCGTCAAGCCCCGGCTACCGCGTCGGCTCGCCATGGTCTATGACAGTGGGGGTCGGAGGCAGGCGGGCGCGTCCCCGGAGCTTCCAGACCAGATCTCGGGGGCAATCGTGCCGAGCTACGACAGCCTGTTCAATGCTTTCGTCACCATCCTGGTGACCATCGACCCGCCCGGCCTGGCACCGCTCTTCCTTGCCCTCACCGCTGGAATGGATCGGGCGCAGCGCGGGCAGGTGGCGCTACGGGCAAGCATTATCGGCTTCGTGGTGCTCGTGCTTTTCGCTGTCGCCGGGACAGCGATCCTCGACATGTTCGGCATCACGCTTCCTGCCTTCCGCATCGCCGGCGGCCTGCTCCTCTTCTACATCTCGTTCGAGATGATCTTCGAGCAGCGACAGGACCGGAAAGAGAAAAGCGCAGAGGTGGCCATCACGAAGGACCTGATCCACAACATCGCCGCCTTTCCCCTCGCCATACCGCTGATCGCCGGCCCCGGCGCCATATCGGCGACAGTACTGCTTTCCGGCGGGTTCCGTGGCGTCACCGCGCAGTTTGCGCTCGCGGCGATCATTCTCCTTTGCCTGTTCATCGCCTGGCTGGTCTTCATCCTTGCCGAGCGGATCGACCGCTTCCTTGGACAGACCGGACGCTCCATCCTGACCCGCCTTCTCGGCGTCATCCTGGCGGCGCTTGCCGTGCAATTCGTGGCCGACGGCGTAAAGGCCCTGATCGCCGCCTAGCGATTACCGGCCTGTCGCATTTCCGTATCCGATCCATATAGTACGGCTCGACCGCAACTCTGGAGAACGGCCGGATGGCAACCACGCGCCACGATGCAAGCGGTAGCCGCTTCACGGTAATTGCCGCCATCGGCGCAAACGGCGCGATCGCAGTGGTCAAGTTCATCGCGGCTTTCTTCACCGGCTCGTCGTCCATGCTCTCGGAAGGCGTCCACTCGCTCGTCGACACGGCGAACGAGGCTTTGCTTCTCCTCGGCATCAACCGTTCCCGCCGCTTGCCGGACAAGCGCCATCCGTTCGGTTACGGCGTCGAACTCTATTTCTGGTCCTTCGTCGTGGCGATGCTGATCTTCGCGCTTGGCTCCGGAGTCTCGATCTATGAGGGCATCCTGGCGTTCGGAGCGGGGCACGAGGTGGAGTCACCCATCGTGGCCTTTGTCGTGCTCGCCGCCGCCTTCGTCTTCGAAGGCATTTCCTGGACGGTCGCCTATCGCGAGTTCAACGCAACGCGCGGCGGACGCAGCTTTTTCCAGCATTTCCGGGCGCACAAGGATCCCGCCGTTTTCATCGTCCTGATGGAAGACAGCGCCGCCTGCGTCGGCGTCCTGATCGCCGCGGCAAGCCTCGCGCTCAGCCTGTGGACCGGCGACACGCGCTACGATGCGGCAGGCTCGATTGCCATCGGGATCGTACTCGGCGTGACCGCCTATGTACTGGCCTACGAAACGAAGGACCTTTTGATAGGCGAGGCCGCGAATCCCGAGCTTTCGGCGGGGATTCGCCGGATGCTACAGGATCACCCGGACGTCGAAGCTGTTAACGAGCTGAGGACCGTGCATCTCGGTCCGCACGAAATCCTCGCCGTCGTCAGCCTCGATTTCGGGAGCGGCATTCCGTCGGAACAGGTCGAAGCGACGGTGAGCAATCTGGAACGGCAAATCCGGACGCGCTTCCCCGACGTACGGCGCGTCTATATCGAGGCGCAGGACCACAAGGATCATCTCGCGCTTGCCGAGCAAGCGGTGATGGTCGAGTCGGCGCCGGGCGAAGCTTAGGGCAGTATACTCCTTAGCCCACCAAGCTACGCCGGATTACTCTCCCGATACCCGCGACAGGGCTGTTTCCAACCGCTCAGCCGTGGCGCGGTATTCTTCCAGCTTCTCCCGTTCGGCCGCGACGATCTCTTCAGGCGCGTTGGCGACGAATTTCTCGTTCGACAGCTTCTTCCCGATCCGCGCGATCTCGCCGGATGCCTTGGCGATCTCCTTGCGTAACCTCGCCGCCTCGGCGGCAAGGTCGATCAGATCGCCGAGCGGCAGGCAGGCGGTGGCCTCGCCGATGACGAGTTGCGCCGATGCCTTCAACGCCGCGTCGGCGAATGAAATGCCGGAAATGCGCGCTAGCCGGCCGATCGCCGCCTCATGGCGGGAGAGCCTTTCGCGGGTCGCCTCCCCTGCCCCGACCATGACCAGCGGCGCCATGGCCGAAGGCGGCACGTTCATCTCGGCGCGCACGGAGCGGATGCCGGAGATGAGCTCAACCAGCCAGTTCATTTCGTCGGCGGCCGCCTTGTCCTCGAATTCGGGCGCGGGCCATGCGGCGTGGCAGAGAAGCGACCGCCGCTCGCCATTGCCGGTCTCCGCCCAAAGCTCCTCCGTCATGAAGGGCATGAAGGGGTGGAGGAGCTTGTAGATCTCGTCCAGCGCGAAAGCCGCGACCGCCTGGCTTTCTGCCTTGGCAGCCTCGTCGTCGCCCATGAAGACAGGCTTCAGAAGCTCCAGATACCAGTCGCAGAATGTGTTCCAGACGAAGCGATAGGCCGCACTCGCCGCGTCATTGAAGCGGTAGGAAGTGATGGCGTCGGTGATCTGGCGCGCGGTATCCGAAAGCTCGGTCAGTATCCAGCGATTGAGTGTGAGTTTCGCCTCGTGCAGCACGAAATCGTCGTTGCGCGCAACGCCGTTCATCCCGGCGAAACGGGTCGCGTTCCAGAGCTTAGTGCCGAAATTGCGGTAGCCGGCGACGCGCGCCGGGTCGAGCTTCACGTCGCGCCCCTGCGCAGCCATGATGGCGAGCGTGAAGCGCAGCGCATCGGCGCCATACTCGTCGATCAGGACGAGCGGGTCGATGACGTTGCCCTTCGACTTCGACATCTTGGCGCCGTTCTTGTCGCGGACCAGCGCATGGACATAGACGGTGTGGAACGGCTCCTCGTCCGTGAAATGGAGCCCCATCATCATCATGCGGGCGACCCAGAAGAAGATGATGTCGAAGCCGGTGACGAGCACCGAGGTCGGATAATAGGTCTTCAATTCCGGCGTCTTGTCCGGCCAGCCGAGCGTCGAGAAAGGCCAGAGCGCCGAGGAGAACCAGGTGTCCAGCACATCCTCGTCGCGGGTCAGGATCTCTCCCGGCGCAAAGTTTTCAAGCCTATCCTGCACCCAGGCCTTCCATGGCCCTTCAAGGGCAAGATAGTGCTCGACGGCAACGTCGAGCACTTCTTCCTCGGACTTGGCCACGAAGATATGCCCGTCCGGCCCATACCAGGCCGGAATCTGGTGGCCCCACCAGAGCTGGCGCGAGATGCACCAGGGCTGGATGTTCTCCATCCAGTCGAAATAGGTCTTTTCCCAGCTCTTCGGCACGAAATTCGTGCGGCCTTCGCGAACCGAGGCGATCGCCGGCTTGGCAAGCGTCTCGGCGTCGGCAAACCACTGGTCGGTCAGCATCGGCTCGATCACCACGCCAGAGCGATCGCCGAAGGGCTGCATGATCTTCTTCGCTTCGACATAGGGGATGGCGTTGCCATCGGAGTCCTTGACCGTGACCGCCAGGCCTTCGGCGTTGATGGCATCGACGATGCGCCTGCGTGCTTCATAGCGGTCGAGGCCGCGATATTCGTCAGGCACGAGGTTGATGGCATCGACGTCCGCCTCACCCGGCAATTCGCCGGTACGGACGATCTCGGCTGCGCGAGCGGCGCATTCGGCATAGGGCTCGCCGTCGTCGCGCATCGTCGCCGTACCGTTCATGAGACGGTAGAGCGGAATCCCGTTGCGGCGGGCGACCTGGTAGTCGTTGAAATCATGCGCGCCGGTGATCTTGACCGCGCCAGAGCCGAAATCCGGATCGGGATATTCGTCGGTGATGATCGGGATGAGCCGGCGGTGCTCCTTCGGCCCAACCGGAATCTCGCACAGCTTGCCGACGATCGGTCGGTAGCGCTCGTCCGAGGGGTGGACCGCGACCGCGCCGTCGCCGAGCATGGTTTCGGGGCGGGTCGTCGCGATGGAGATATAGTCGCGTTCTTCCTGGAAGGTGACGTTGCCGTCGGCATCCTTCTCGACATAGGTATAGGTCTCGCCGCCGGCCAGCGGATATTTGAAATGCCACATATGGCCGTCGACTTCGCGGTTCTCCACTTCGAGGTCGGAGATGGCGGTCTCGAACTTCGGATCCCAGTTGACCAGCCGCTTGCCGCGATAGATCAGGCCTTCGCGATAGAGCGTGACGAAGACCTCGATGACGGCCTTCGAAAGCCCCTCGTCCATGGTGAAGCGTTCCCTGCCCCAATCGCAGGACGCGCCGAGCCGCTTCAACTGGTTGACGATCTGGCCGCCGGACTCGGCCTTCCATTCCCAGACTTTTTCGATGAAGGCTTCGCGGCCAAGTTCGCGCCGATGGATTTGCTGTTCCATCAGACGGCGCTCGACCACCATCTGGGTGGCGATGCCGGCATGGTCCATGCCCGGCTGCCACAGCACGTTTTTGCCGCGCATACGCTCGAAGCGGACCATGATGTCCTGGAGTGTATTATTGAGCGCGTGACCCATGTGGAGCGAGCCGGTGACATTCGGCGGCGGAATGACGATCGTAAAGGGCTCAGCGCCCTCTTCCGCGCCCGCGCCGGCACGGAACGCGTCGGCCTCTTCCCAGCGGGCGGCGATCTTCGGCTCCACGCCGGCCGCGTCGTAATTCTTCTCAAGCATCGGGAAAGTTCCAGATTTTCCGGACTGTTCAAGGCCGGGTGTAAACCGGATGCACCGCCGCAAGTCAACTGCGGCGGGTCCGCCCACTCAATCCGGATGCGCCGAGCCGCTAGGGGAAGCGCCTTTTGGCCGCCGCCATGGCAAGCACCTTGCCGGAGCCGTCGAGCGCCTCGACCGTCATGCGGTAGATATGCGGCGAAGGCGGGCACGGACCGCGGTAGCGAAAGGCGCCATAGGGAAGCTTGCCGTTGCCCGTATAGACGACGGTACCGCCGCCATGCGGATAGTCAGGCGCATCGAGATCGGTCATGTTGAAGCGCAGCTTTTTCGTCCCGGTGGGTGCGGCCGAAACCGTCATCGGCGGGGATTTAGGGTCGAAGCATTTTTTCGTCGGCCCCCAGGCCAAACTCAAGCCCATGGCCGAAGCGGTGATCGGCAATCCGATCGCCGCGATCAATGCGCACGCCGTGAAAACAAGTTTCTTCATCGGCCTTCCCCGCAAAGCCAGATAGGGCGCGTATCGTCCTTGTCTAACCGCGCGCGACCCGCTCAATCTCCTCGCGCACCAGCCGTTCGACCAGAACGGGAAGGTTGTTGTCCAGCCAGTCCTGCAGCATGGGCCGCATCATCTCCTCGGCGATTTCCTCGAAGCTACGGCGGCGGTTGGCCGAAAACGCCTCGTTGAGTTCCCCGAAGGCCGCCGCGACCTGCCGCCCGGCCTGTTCCGAAATAATGGCGGGCTTTACCTCCGGCGTCTTCTCTTCCTTCCGCCCGAAGGTCTTCAGCGACCCGAGCTCCTCGCTCAACTCAGCGATCATTTCTTCCTGATCGAGGCCGCCCTCGTCCGCAGCCTCCGCCAGCGCTTCCTCGATTGCGGATATTTCCGCCTTCGGAAAAGCCGGTTCGACGGCTTCGGATTTTACCTCCCCGGCAAAAGAGGGCGATGCCGAGCGGACCTCTGCCTGGATGTCGGCAAGGGAAACCGGCGACACCGATCTGGCCTTCTCGGCCTCACGCGCCTCGGCGCTCGCGCGAAGGTCGGCCCGGAAGCTTTCCACCTCGATCACGCTTCCCGGTCGGGCAGGCACCGGCTCTTCCGCCGTTGCCGCCACGGTTTCGTCCGTCTGCTGCCGCTGGGTGTCGCTGTCCTCGATGATCCTGCGGATGGATGCGAGAATCTCTTCCATCGAAGGTTCGCGCTGTGCGTTGTTGTTCGCTTGAGCCATCGTCACCTTAGCCGCCCCTTGTGACCGTTTCCCACGATGCCGGGCCACGGATCGCGGCCCCGAATCACCGGCAACAGCGTAACCGACCGACGCGCGCGTGAGAATCCCCTGCCGCCGGCCGGGCCGTCTTTGTCACAGAGAATAGCTTCTGTGGGGAGTTCCGGGATTGAAGACCGGAGAGATTGAAATCGGTCAGACTGTAGCGAAAACGGTGTCTGGCGAGCACCGAAGCGGAGCGTATTTCAGGTATGTGTGCACCGGAGCGCAGCCCAACGCCATCTGCAGCTAGGCCTGACGGACTTCAATCGGTCTCTCAACGCCCGTCCGGCGTGCGCAGGCCGTACCACTTGTCCTTGACGGCGTTGTAGTGCTCCTCAGGCTGGTACTCGGCGACCTGCAGCCCGAGCCGGCCGGCCGAAAGCCTGCCGGTTGCCGACAGAATGGCGTAACTCGCCACCACCAGATCACGCTCGGCATTCACCTGGTTGATCTGCGCGTCGATGAGATCCGCCTGGGAGTTCAGGACGTCCAGCGTTGTCCGCTGGCCGACATTGCGCTCCTCGATAACACCGTCGAGCGCGAGTTGAGCCGCCTTTACCGCTTCGGCATTGGCGCGGGACGATTCCTTCGCGGCCTGATATTGCGCCCACGCTGCGGCGACGGCAGCGCGAACCTGGTCGCGGCTGACATCGACCTGGATACGCGCCTGCCCGAGCGATTCCTTCGCCTGGCGGACCTCGGCCGACGCCCGGCCTCCCTGATAAATCGGTACGGTCAGCGACAACCCGATGCTGGCGGAGTTATTCCAGCCGTTCGGGCTGATCGTGCTGTCAGGAGAACGATGGGTGTAGTCGCGGTTCAGCCCGGCCTGCGCGGCGATGCTCGGCAGGAGCGTGCCTTCCGCGGACTTCACGGAGAATTCGGACGCATCGACCAGCGCCTCGGTGGCGCGAATGGCCGGATGCTCGGTGGCGGCGACAGCGAACGCCGCCGGAAGACTCGACGGAAGCAGCTTCGTGACCGGCCCGGCCGGCTGCAGTTTGCCCGGCTCGTCGCCGACGATCTGATGATAAATGGCAGCGCTCGACAGGACCTGCGCGCGCGCGGCGCTCAACTGCGCGATGGCGAGCGCCTGGCTCGCCTGCGCCTGGGCGACGTCGGTGCGCGTGCCCTCGCCGACATCCAGTCTGGATTTCGCCGCTCGTACCTGCTCGTTCAGGAAGGCGAGGTTGCGCTCCCGGAATTTCGCGATCTGGCGGTTCAGGATCACGTCCATATAGGCGCTGGCGGCATTGAAAAGGGTCGTCTCTTCCGTATTGCGCAAATTCTCGCGCTGCGCCCGCACCTGCGCCTTGGCGGCGCGGACGTTGTTCAGCGTCTGGAACCCGTCAAAAAGCGTCTGCTGGATGGTGACGCCGAAGCCCCCCGTCGTCAGGCGGGTGCCGGCCTGCACGCCGACGCCGCTCTGGGAGGCGTAATTGATATCGCTCGAGCCCGCGATGACGGGACGCCAGCCGGACTTGGCGATCGCCACGCCCTCATCCGTGACGCGAACGCCGGCCCTGCCCGAATTGAGCGTCGAGTTATATTGATAGGCCTTCGTCAGCGCGCCGAAGATCGTTTCGGCCGACGCGGCCGAAATCCCGGTTCCGCTGACCGAAAGAAGAATGGCGGCGGCTATACTGTAGCGAGCAAGCGACACAACCTACCTCATGTCCGTTTGGCACGAATGCCGCACTGAAGTCCCGCCCGATCAAATTCCGATTGGAAAATAACGGGACTTGATTAAAATTTCGAAAGCTGTGCGTCCCCGATATTCCGCCGGATACGCTTCGGCTACTCGATACGCTACCCCTTCAACTCCCCAACCATCAAAACTCGAACGCCGGCGCGCGCCGGAATCCAGGAAGCGGCCGGATCGCCGCATTGAAGGCGCGGCGGCACGAAACCACACCGCCCTCCTTCACGCAAATGCGCGCAATGCCGGCATTGCCCTCGCCGATGACGGCAACCAACCGCCCGCCCTCGTCCAACTGTCCGAAAAGCGCCTCTGGAACCTCGTCCACAGCGCCGCCGACCACAATTACGTCATAAGGAGCATTTTGTGGATAACCACCCTCAAGTGCGCCCTCGAAGACCGCCACATTGCCGAATCCGAGTTTGGCGAGCGTAACACGCGCAGACTCGGCGAGACCAGCCTCGCATTCGAGCCCGTCGACCGAGCCGGCGAGTTGGGAAAGCACGGCGGATGAGTATCCGGTGCCGCAGCCGACATCGAGCACACGATCCGCGGGGCCGATGACGGCAAGCTGCACCAGTTTGGCGAACGGCGCCGGCTCCATCAGGTAGCGCGGGTGGCCGGAGGCTGTCGGGATGTCGATATCCTCGTCCAGATAGGCCAGCGGACGGCGTATGGCGGGAAGGAATGCCTCGCGCGGGATAGAGCCCATGGCCGAGAGGATGCGCGCATCGGTTATGCCGGTGGTGCGCAATTGGCCGTCCACCATCTTGACCCGCAGATGCGCATATTCGGCTGTCATGCTCTTTCGGCTCGTCCCCTGGCGCCTTGCCGCACCGCTCTGATTATAGCGGCACGGAGGCATTGTTGGAATAGGAGCGCCGAGAACGCTCCGTAGACCGGCCCGCCCAAATCGCGACGATCATCGCGTGCGGTGTGACAAAATTAACCCTGGCGGTCAATCAATGACTGACCGAGACGCTTACGGCATTCTTCTTGCTGTTGCAGAA
Source organism: Mesorhizobium koreense (assembly GCF_031656215.1). NCBI lineage: Bacteria > Pseudomonadati > Pseudomonadota > Alphaproteobacteria > Hyphomicrobiales > Phyllobacteriaceae > Mesorhizobium > Mesorhizobium koreense. The sequence continues at coordinate 3,602,676 of NZ_CP134228.1, forward strand.
ATACCCCATCGTCGAACGCGCGGTTCGGACAGGCGCGGCGTCCGGCGGCGAAGCGGGAAAGCCGGCACCGTGACCTCCATGATAGCAATTCGGAAGGGATACGGGCCCGGAACGGGCCTCCGGCACTTGACGCCCAATACCTCTCCCAATATTGAGGCTCGACGCCGGTATCTCGCCGCGCGGCCTCGTGGCGGAGTGGTTACGCAGAGGACTGCAAATCCTTGCACCCCGGTTCGATTCCGGGCGAGGCCTCCAGACTTTCTTTCTAATGGAATCAGTGAGATAGGAAAGAAAGTATCCTGCCGAATGGCGAAATTCACGTTGCGTCGTATCGCAGCCGGCTTCCCTTGATTTCCAAGGGTTTCCACAGGGCGACGGTAACTCCGTGCGACATGAGATGCGACAAGAAAGCCCGCCCCAGCGGACCGGGACGGGCTTAGCGGGTTTTTCAACAACGGCCACCGGGTTGGATTAGCTCGCAGTTGCAGTTGCGGCAGTGATCTGATTGCTCACCGCTGCACCGCGGCGGGCCGTCGTTACAGACGCTTACCTCCAAATGGCGATTGGACCATCCGTTCAGGTACCTTTTACGGATGCGCGAAGAGATCGATTCTAGCGGCACACAGGGGAGAAAGATCGTGGAAAGCGACTTTACCGCCGCACAGGTTCACCTGAGGAGCGCGCGTCTCTGCCTCCAAGGCAGAGACAAGGTCAGCGAGGAGGCGACTGAAGCACTGGACTTGTTGATCGTTGCTGTAACCACGGCCGAAATCGTGCGCGATCAGAGGAACGTCGTTTGGTTCCCAGATGTCGCAACGCGGCATCCGCAACCAAGCTGAAAACCGCTCGAGCCGAAGGGCTACCGCGACGTTTGCAACGTGCCGACGCCATAACGATTTCCCGATTATTCGCCTAGACGACGACGGCGACTACCGCCAATCCGGCCAGCAGAACCGCCAGCACGATCCACCCGCCGATGGCCGAATGCCAATCGTCGGAACGATGTTCTCTCAACATGGTCATTGTCTCCGTGTTGACGGCCTAAACCTGTGCAACACGGCAGGCAATCGGAACGCGTTGTACCAGTCGTAAACAAGAAAATGCCTCGACCGGTCATCCGATCTAGGCCCTCACCCGGGTGCCGATCCAGGTCAGCCCTTCGCCTTGAAGTTCCTGGCTGCCCTCTCGACTTTGGGGCTACCCTAGCCGTGTTTTTTTATCAGGTCCTCGCTTGCTTCGGCGATACGTCTGCGGCTTCCGTCAGGCGCATTGCGTTCTTTTCGGCCGTCCATTGGGTTTCTTCGATTTGTCGTTCATCGGTGTCGCTGTAACGCACGGAATCTTCTCCATGAGAAACAGTACATCTCTTGCCCGACCCGACGCCCTCAACTATGCCCTCACGATCTCCAGCTACGCTGTCACACAATAATGCGCCGCTTCGATTTCATCGAATTTCTTATCATGCTGGCCACTGTTGTGCAGTGGCTCGTCCTGGCAACAATCACAGGCGCGGTCGTGGGAAGTGGCACGAGCCTGTTTCTGCACGGGCTCTTCTTCATGACGGATCGAACGGCTTCGATCCCCCTATGGTTGCAGATGGTGCTGCTGCCCGCTGGTGGTCTGCTCAACGGACTGCTGCTCTACTATGGGTATCGGGTCAACACGACGGACTTGAAGGATACGCTCTTCTCGGCAGTGAATACGCAGGCTGGGCGCATGCCGTTCCGGACCGTCCTCATCAAGCCGGTTGCCGCCATCATCACACTTGCAAGCGGCGGATCGGCGGGCAAGGAAGGGCCGTGCTCGCATATCGGCGCCTCGCTCGCGGCCGCGATCGGACAGGTACTGCATCTCAACAGCGAGTTGCGCCTGCGCATCGTGGCCTGCGGGGTCAGCGCCGGTTTCGCGAGCGTCTTCGGCACGCCGATCGCCGGCGCTATCTATGGCGTTGAGGTGCTCGCAATCGGGCGTCTGCGCCACGATTTCCTGTTCCCCGCTATCGTGGCTGGGGTCGCTTCGTTCCAAGTGAGCAAGTTTTGGAACGTTCCCTACGTCTATTATCATTTTGATACCCTCCCTGAATTTTCCGAGATCATGTTCTTCAAGACAGCGATGCTTGGTGTTGTCAGCGGGATCGTTGCACTACTCTTCGTGGAAGCGGTGCACCGTGTGGCGCGGCTCTTCGCCTATGTGCAAATCCGCATCCGTGCGTGGCCTCCGCTCATGCCCCTGAGCGGCGGTATCCTGCTGTCGCTCATGATCCTGGTCATTCCGACTGATTATCTCGGCCTGAGCCTGCCCCTGATGGATCACGCGCTCGCGGGCGAGCCCATGCCGTATCTGGGCTTTGTATGGAAAATCCTGCTCGTCGCCGTCACCATCGGCTCCGGCTTCTATGGTGGCATCGTGACGCCGCAATTCGTCATCGGCGCGCTGGCCGGGAATGCTTTTGCGCACTTCTTCGGCATCGGCCCGATGCTGGGAGCAGCCATCGGTCTGGTCGGTGTCGTGGCGTCGGCTTCGAACACGCCGGTTGCGGCGGTCCTGATGGGAGTGGAACTGTTCGGCGGTTCGATCGGAACCCTGTATATCGCAGGTGCGGCGATCGCCGCCTATCTGGTGATCGGTCACCGCAGTATCTATCCCGAACAGCGTCTGGCTTACTCCAAATCGTCCTGGATGCGGGTGCGACCGGACATGCCCGTCGATACCGAAAAGGCTCGCCTTGCCTATGGGCTTTTACGCTGGTGGGAACGGCGTCGTAAAAAGGCGCTCGATCGGGGCGGCTAGGCGACAATCCGTTCCCGGGCCGGGCGCAAACCGGTCCGGCTTTCTCCGCTGCCGACTTTTCTGCTCGATCGCGCCGACGGGCTCGACCGAAAGCACCAGAGTTGATCGCCGCCGATCCGGCTAGGATCTGGGATAGCTCTCAAGCCGGATGATCATGCTACGAGGGTGTGCTGAGGTTGCGTACACCATGGAACGCCACGCGACGGTTCTCCGCCTCGTGCCTCCTCGAACGCACGTTCAGGACGTCCTTCCAGGCGATATAGCCGACGAGGCGCTGGTCCTCGCGTGAGACCACGGGCACATGGGCAATGTTGGCCTTGGTCATCTGCTCCACCAGATTTTCGAGATACCAGTCCGGATAAGCGACCGGAGGGGTCCGTTGCTCGGCCAGCAACTCGGCCAGGGTGGCAGTGCGGTGCTTGCCGGCACGCCGCCACGCCAGCACGGTCGGCGGGTTGAGGATGCCGAGCACATGGTTTTCGGCATCGACGACGGGAAAGCTCGGATGCTTCGTGGTCGGCTTGGTAAGGAAGCTGGTGGCGGCGTGGAGCGTCATCGTCGCCGGCACGGTCTCCACCTCCCTGACCATGATGTCCTTTACCTGCGCCAGGGCAAACGGGTCGGCGTGCCATTCGCGGGTCACGTGATGGCCGCGGCGCGCCACCTTTTCGGTCAGGATGTCGCGACGCATCAGGAGCACCGTCACCGTGTGTGCCGTAAAGCAGCATACGATCAACGGCAGGAGCGCGTGAATGTTGCCGGTGACGCCAAGGGCGAAAAAAGTGGCGGTGAGCGGGAGGCGCAGCGTTCCCCCCAGCGTCGCCGACATAGCCAAAAGCGGCCAGAAGCCCGGGCTTGCCGCCGGAAGCAGGCTGACCGCCGCGGCGGCCATGGCACCGCCGATCATCATCAGCGGCGCCAGCGTGCCGCCGGACGTGCCCGAACCGAGCGCCACGCTCCAGACGATCGTCTTGACAACGAGGAGGCTCAATCCCTGCCCGGGATCGACATCGCCGCGCAGCAGGGCCTCGATATTGGCGTAGCCGAGGCCCAGCACATTGGGATCGATCAGCCCGCCTATGCCGACGACGACGGCTCCGAGCGCGGGCCACCACATCCAGTGGATCGGCAGGCGGTGGAAACCGTCTTCCAGCGCATAGACAAGCCGGGTGAGGAAACCCGACAGCAGGCCGGAACATATGCCGACGAGCACCCATGCTCCCGCCTGGAAGAAGGAAACGGTGACGGTGCCAACGAACGGAAACAGGGGATCGGCAAGCCCGGTATAACTGCGCAATATATCGGCGACGACACAGGCGGTGGCGACAGGCAAAAGGCTGCGCGGCGTCCATTCGAACAGAAGCAGTTCAAGCGCGAGCATGATCGCCGCGACCGGTGTGCCGAACACGATGGTCATGCCGGCACAGGCACCCGCAACGAGAAGCGTCTTACGTTCCACGTCGCTCACCGGCAACCATTGGGCGATGAGCGAACCGATCGCGCCACCGGTCATGATGATCGGCCCCTCCGCACCGAATGGGCCGCCGGTGCCGATGACGATGGACGACGACGTCGGCTTGAGGATCGCCACCTTCAGGTTCAGCCGCGAGCGGCCGAGCAGGATCGCCTCGATCGCTTCCGGCAGGCCATGGCCACGGATCTGTTCGGTGCCGTAGCGCGCCATCAAGCCTACGATGATCGAGCCGCCGATCGGCACGAATACGGCATACCAACCAAGCGGCGACTCGCTGAAAGGAACATAGTCGAAGCTGAATTTCCCGAAATAGCAGAGATTTGTGATCAACTCGATCAGCCGGAACATGAGCACGCCGACGATCGAGATGCAGACGGCGGCAAGGGCGGCAATACCCATGATGACGAGGACGCGACGGTCGGCTGTAAAGTCCCCAAGGTTGCGAATGAACGTGAGAGGGGAACCACCTGGCGTAGACAGGTGAGAGGGAAGTTTTTGCACTAGATTATGAGACTCCGAAGACAATGCGGTCGGCGCGGTCGGCCAGTTGCATCGCCATGCGACATATCACTGCGAATCCGTGGCGGCAAACAATGGCAAGAGCACCGCGCTGCGTCATCTGGTCGCTGAAATTCACTCTCGGGTTTAATACGTCGCGGCGCCTATTATCGCCGGGCCGGCGCCCTCCACGGCGCGGTCGAATGAGCCCGGCACGTCAAAATTTCAACGGCCGGAAGAATCAGTATTTGGCAGGCGATAGGGAGAGGACATCCATTCTCCCAGCCATATCAAAGCAAAAAACCAAAGAGGGAGACATGGGGAAAGAGATGCGCATAGCCGAGGCCGAGTTGTCGGCATACGATTATCGGACACTCGCTGCGTTCCGCTTTGCCCTTCGTGGTTTCCTGTCGTTCAGTGAAACAGCGGCCCGCGCCGTCGGATTGACGCCACGTCAGCATCAGGCGCTGCTCGGCATCAAGGCGGCGTCCATTGAGAACATGGCGAGCATGTCCCAGCTCGCCACCTTCCTGATCCTGCATCACAACAGCACGGTGGAGTTGGTCAATCGGCTTGAAGCCGCTGGGTTGGTGGCGCGCAAACAGGACGTCACCGATCGCCGGCGCGTACTGCTTTGCCTAACCGCGAGCGGCGAACGCTGCCTGGCCGATCTGTCGACAGTCCACCTCAAGGAACTACAACGGATCCGCACGGAACTGGAGAGCCTCCTCGATCGCATGAATGCGAGGCATTGACCGGCTCGCATCGCTTTGGCCGGAGTAATACTCCTGACCGCCATCGCGTAGTTCCATTTTCAGGAAGGACAAGATTAGGCGGGCGCTCCCGAAGGAGCATTGCCTGAAGCCGCCCGCCCGCAAGCTCGCCCGAAGGTCTGCCGCCGCTGACATCTAAGGCTCGGCAACAGGACTGTCGACAAACGAATTGTATCGGAGCCCGTTACAAAATGATCCAATGCACCTCCTCAGACAATGTATCGCGCCGGCCACACTCCCGGTAATTCGCTAGGCACCGATTTCAGCCCACTTGCTATTCAATCCGAATACGAGCAAGGACTTCATGCGCGCCGCCAATAACGGAAATGCGGGGCCGACGCTGGGGCTAAGGGGTGGCACGCGTCGGCCTTTTGTATTTCTGCGGGTGATGACGCGCCTTTCATCCACAGTGTCCAAAATCCGTAGGTCTTCCGCTGCCTGCGCCAACACACCCGGATGACCTTAGCGGTCAGTCTCGGCAAACCTGCTCACGTTCAACGATCATCCGATGATGGTGCCAGTGCCGGCGAACTTCGGTCCAGCACCGTTGGTGATGCCTGCGCCAACCGTAATGATTGCCGACATACCAGCCTCGATGAAGGCCATTATCCCTGCGATCCCAATCATCTCGATCTCGGTGACCCCAACCCTCGCGGTCGTGGTATCCGTGGTGATGTCCGCCATTGTCGATCGTGACGCCGACGGATTGAGCCATCGCACTCGATGCGGTAATGCCGCCGATAGCAAGAACTGCCGCTAGAAGAAGCGCTTTCATGGCAAATCCTCCATTACTGGTTCACTGGTAAATCGTCCAAGGCGGGGTTTCGTTCCAGCCACAAACTGTATCGGACTGATACGAGAGGCTACAAAGCGCAACTGGCGGCTAGCCCCAAGCCAGGTCGCCTGGCTGGAAAGCCGTGCATTTTTGAGGTCCGTTTCAATCCGTAGTCCGGTGGCAATTCTCGTTCGTTCATAAATTCACGGTTAAAAACAGTATTTTAACGATCTTGGATAAGTCGCGTTAGCGAAGTTCAACATACGGTTTCCTTCAACAACGTTTGGCAGGGGCTGAACATGTTGAAGCGCTTCCTTGCGTGCGAACGCGGCAATTACGCGATGATCACGGCCGTTACCATGATCCCGCTGATGGCGGCGGTTGCCGGAGTTGTCGATTTCACAGGTACAGGAAACGATGCGGCAAAGCTGCAGAATGCACTCGATGCAACCGGGCTGGCCATTGGTACCAAATACTATTCCGGCATGACGCAAACTGAACTTCACCAATTGGGGGAACAGTTCTTTGCGGCCAACATGCTCATCCCGACAACCCAGGACCTGCAGATTACGGACGTCGACACAATGCCGGGCCTCGACGTGTCCGCGAGCAACGACGGCGAGGCACGTTTCATTTCCGTGGCGTCAAGCATCCATCATGTGGGGATCGTCGGTGGGCTGAACTGGACCGCTCATCGATCGTCCTATGTAAAGGTAGCCCCCGGCCAGCAGGCGTGCGTCCTGGCCCTCGACGCAACAGCATCCGATGCGATCAAGATTCAGGGCTCCACCGATGTCTCCATGCCGGGCTGCGTCATCGCGTCGAATTCGAAAGCGTCAGATTCCGCCTATCGCGGTGGATCAGCCACCGTAAAGGCGGCATGCCTGGTTTCAAGCGGCGGCACTGTCGGGTTCGGTAGCGGAACCGACCTCGAGTGCGGAGCCCCGCTCGAGCATCAATATCCATCTTTCGACCCTCTCGAAGACGTCACGCCCCCCGCGTATACGGCATGCCAGCTGATCCCCGGCGGCAAGTCCGTCACGCTGTCTCCCGGTACCTACTGCAACAAGGACTGGGGCGGAAACATTACGCTCAATCCAGGGGTCTATATTCTTCGGGGCATCGACATCAAGCTCGGGGGCAATGCCAGCCTTACGGGATCAGGCGTCACGATCTTCCTCATGGAAGGAGCGCAGTTCACCGCCAATGCCAACAATGTCGTGAAGCTGTCCCCGCCCGCCAGCGGCGATTATGCCGGTATCACGATCTTTCAGGACCATGGGAACACATCGCCGCTGACCATCAACGGTACATCCGGCTCCCAAATCAGCGGCTTCATCTATGCACCAGACGCGCCCATCACCTACACGGGCAATTCGGACATGACCGCGTCCGGCGAGTGCCTCAGAGTTGTCGGCGACACTGTCGAGATGAACGGGAATTCCGCGGTCAAATCAGATTGCTCAGCCGAACTTGGTGGCCGAGAGGCTTATGCCGGACGCGTGGTCACACTGGTGAAATAGGATAGGTCCGCATCGGTCCACGGCCTCTGTTCCAGCGAGACTGTGCTTTAAAGTGCTCCGCACGCACGAGGGAATGGCAAAGTGGGCTTTTTCGATGAGCCTCATGGCAAAGAAGCGTGGCTGGTTCGGCAGCGACCATCGGGACCGCGCAGCCTGAAACACAGAGACGCCACGGCCAGCGAAAAGAGGCGGCTGGGACTTTTGGCATTTGAGGCATGGACTTTAGCCGGATGCTCAACGCGCATCCGTCCCAATGGCCTTTTATCGCCAAACTACCGGTAAATTCAGATCGTACGGCGGGATCCGCAACTGAGGAGCTATCCAAATGAAACGCGCCTATCGGCTCATCACATCCTGTTCTCTCATCGCCTTGCTCGCTGGCCCTGCATCCATGCTGCTGCCACACTCCATGATAGCTTCAGCCCTTGCGGCGGGAGGAGGCAACGGTGGCGGAAATGGTAACGGCGGTGGAAATGGCAATGGCGGCGGGAATGGAGGCGGAAACGGTAATGGCGCCGGCAATGGTGGCGGGAACGGGGCCGGAGTAGGAGCAGGCATGGGTCATGCCGGCCATGGCCTGGCAACCTCCACCGCGGCAAAGGACAAAAGCATGACGGGGCTCGCCCACGCTATCGCCGTGGTCTCGACGACGCCGGCTTCTCCCCACGCGCTTGAAGCACTAGAGGCGGCTCTTGCCGCGAAGACAGCCCGGTCGACCTCATCGCAGACAGACGAGGCGCCGTCCCCCACGACCCGCTCCAAATAGAACGGAGACGCCATGGCTCGGCCCGCCTAGCCAGGAACCGTACAACGACGAAATGTAATCACGTCCGGTTCCAGAGGCGGTCCGGCGCCAATGGCCTGCCCGCCTCGTCGCACCCGATGACGTAGCCTCTCGCCTCGTCACGCTGGATCAGCGTGTCGTGGCAGCCCTTGCAGCTTGTCTCGACACGTCCCGAGGGAATGCCTGCTTGCAGATGCCGTGCGGGCCGCACCAGCGAGGTCGCGATAGAGAGCACGGTACCGTTCGGCCTCGGCGTTGCGAGGATGATACTTGCCACTCGACGCTCCGTCTGACTACCTTCATCTGGGAGAAGGAGAGGAGCCATGGCGAAAGCTAAGATTCCGTGCGCGATCTGCAGAAAGCCGGCCAGACTGAAGACGCTAACATATGGCGATTATCAGCATTTCGATTGCCCCGAATGCGGTGAGTACCGAGCTTCAGGATCATTCCTGGCAGGGGCGAGAGGTCTTTCGATCACCACGAGACGCCAAGCGCTTCAACGAGCGACCATACGTGCCGAATATGGCACCGTGCCGATCGTCACGACCTACGATTTGCCGTAGCAGACAGCTCTGCGCTCCTGAAAATGGGTCGGGCGGATTACCGGGCTGGAAGCGTGGAAGCCCGCCTCTCACCGATTGTATCTTGTCGGCAACCGAAACTGATTTGAACCGTGGGGCCATCGCCGCGTTATGGCTCAGGGGCTCAACGGAGTTCTGGCAATGCGAGTAGTGCTGTCGTCAACCGCCTTTGCGTTCGCTCTTGCTCTTGTAAGTATTCCCTTAGGTTCAGCGTCCGCTCAGGATATGGAACTTCATCTGGGTAACCAGGGTCCCAGGATCATTATGCGCGACGATTGCGATCCACGATACGAGCGCTGTCGTGACCGTGACGATTACCGGCGAGACCGTCGCGAAGAGCGCGGAGAATGTTCTCCTGAACGCGCGATCGAGAAAGCACGAAGGATGGGCATCCACCGCGCTCGCATCGAGCGTATGGGACGCCGCAGCATCGAGGTTCGCGGTCGCTCCGAGGGTGAGCGCGTGAGCGTGACATTCGATCGGTGGGACCCGCGTTGCCGGCGCCTGGACTAGACGCCCTCCCCTTATCGCTAAACCCTCTGATGAGGATGGCGGGCTCGCTCCGCCATCAAGCTCTTCCGTTGCGCCACCGGCCCCAGCTCACCTCCAGCTTCCGACGCCAGCGTCTCACCGTCGCAAACTCGTAGGACAGAACGAGCAGGCCAAGCGGGATCATCCAGAAGCCCAGGATCGGCAGAAATCCGAAGATACCGAGAATCACTAGCACGACGCCGATGGCGATCCGAAGCGCCCGGGAACGAGGCAGGCGGATGGTCCTGCCCAATAGATGGATCGCCCGACCCCCCTCGGGGCTTCGTGTTGCGTGACGATCTTTCGCATCGGTCATGATCGGCGTGGCGTCCTTGGCTGGGAAACAAGCTCAGGACGCACCATATGGGATACGAAAGCCTTGAAAACCAGCGTTCATCGCCTTTCGTTTACTGCGCTGCAAAATTACGCATTGTGCCTTTGCAATGCCCGATCTGGTTTGCTATACGCTGCGCGCCTGCACAGAGTTCCCCGGTAGCTCAGCGGTAGAGCAACCGGCTGTTAACCGGTTGGTCGATGGTTCGAATCCGTCCCGGGGAGCCAATTTTTCCAAGTACTTAACGAGATTTACGCAAACCGCCTTCGGGCGGTTTTTCATTTGGGCAACAATCGACATATTTCGTTGCCCCGCTCAATCCTTGCCGCTTTCCGGGTATCCCTTCGGCAATCCTTGGCCCTGGATGGCAATGCGTCTCACGCGCTCCGGCTTTGCTAACGCGATTGGACGGCGTACGCCGTGCGTCACCATCTAATTTCGAGGAGAATGAAGATCATGGCCGACGACTGGGAGCACACCAGGGCGCACAGATACTCTACGGAAACTCCGCCAGCAGACTGGCCGACCGGCGTGCAGTCGATAAGCCTCGAAGGTCTCGCTTTGCTGGGCATAGAACCCGCCACCAATGAGCTCTATTGGGAAGGGCGAAAGCTTGTCACCGAGAAAAAGCTCGCCGGTTACGAGCGGTGGCTGGCGACGTTGGCGACGGCGGCCACGGTTGTCATGGCGGTTGTGGAAGTCGGCCGGGCCGCTGGTGCCTGGCACTGAAAACCCATCTTTCGAACGCGTCAGCAGATCTCAGTGCACCGTGCTACACTCCTGGATATCATCGGGCTCGACAGCTTGCGGCTGATCCGCCTTCAAAATTTCCTTTTCTAAGTCCCGAATGTGTTCATCCAGCACGGCATTGAAGCGGCGTACCGCACGGCCATCCCCGAGCAGGAACCCCATCGTAAAGCTCGCAGTCAAAGCCGTGAAAATGATTGTGTGTGTCATTCCTCTGGTTTCCTCAACGCTACACTGACGCAGCCAAATCCATAAGCGTCCGATCCTTGTTGTGTCCGACCTAAGACGGTACGGACTCGTACCAATCCAGGTCGAATCCGCCCCGCCACGACTCGAGCCATGGCAGCGGGTTGGATGCACGAGGTGCAGAGAATTTCTGCCTCTCGAACATGGCCAGGAAGGATTTCCAAAGGACGGAAAAAACGATGGCGCGATCGAGAAATCTCATGGCGGACGGAAACGGCCACTGACCGAGCCGTGAACCGAATAGTTCGTTCGACCCGTTGGTTTGACAAGAGGCGAAGAGGATCAATCTGCTGACAAGGCAACCACCTCGATTGCCTCATTTTCCTGAACCGTTGCCGTTTCCTCCGCCATTGCCATTACCGTTTCCGCCGCCATTACCATTGCCGTTTCCAGCGCCGTTACCGTTCCCGCCGCTTGCGCTTGCGCCGTTGCCGCCGCCATTGCCATTTCCATTGGCTCCCCCGCCGCCACCGTGCCCACCTGAACCGGACGATGCTCCGACAGAAGTGCTGCCCACCGAAAAGCCGCCCGCGACCGAAGCTGCGAGACCGTTGATGCCGGCATCGCTGCGCCCACGTCCTGGATTCCCAAACCCCCGTCCGCTTGGATTTTGACCCGCGTTTCCGACGCCTTTGGTGTTGCCGGGATTGCCTCGCATGTTACCGGGATTGCTCGGTGCCGGTGCGACCGGTTGTCCGGGCGCCGGAGGAGCGAAGCTTCGGTCTGTGCGCTCCAGGCCTGGGTCCGGAGTTGAACTGTTGCAGCCGGCCGAATTGCCTTTGAACGAAGGAAGGATGTCCCTTGATCGGGAGAGAAGGGGAAACAGGTTCCGCCGTTGCTCCGTCAAACCGGCCACACTGCCTCTCCGCAGAAAACCGCGGCTGTTGAAGGTTACGTACTGGCATGGAGAGCGCACCATCTCGCACTTACCATTTCGCGGGCATACCCTCACCTGACCACGCAGAAGAAGAACACTTGCCGCGCCGTTACGATAGCTAACATCGAAAGCCGTGCCCCTCACACCGATGGTACCGACCGGCGTATTGATCGAGTAGGCTTGCGAACCGCTGTGCCCGCTTATGAACCGGAACGCCCCTTTAGCCAGGGCGACAGAAACGCTTTTCGCAGTTGACACGCCCGAGAATACGAACTTGTCGAGTATGATGTTCGAGTAAGGTCCCACCACGAGCTTGGTGTCATCAGCGAGCCTGATCTGAGCAAGGCCGCTGGCGTTCGCGATGAGTCGATCGTTTCGAAACACCGGAGCCGACGTTACGAGCAGCTTGCCGCCACCCTGACCGGCTGACACCACACGCAATCTCGCATCGACCGTCACACCAATCTGCTCGGCCGCACGAAGCGGCTGCGCAATTGCGACCAAGCAACACAAGACGAATACGCTCCTGCGCATACCGACGCCTCTTGTGCTTCTGCGCACACTATATAAATATTAGAAGTATATTATGTTATCCGCTTGCCAACGATTCTAGAATAATTGCCATTTACACCTATTGACTTAGTGCCTCTCCTCAAAAAGGGGCGAGCGATTCATTCATATTTCCGGGATTCGGCTGGAAAACACGATGCCTTGAAGGCCTCTTTCGATGCCCTGCATGTCGTTGTGTTCAAGATCGTCGTTGATGTCGTTCGGGGATGTCGGGCACGGGCGACTTGGCGGCAGCCATGCGGTGCCAGAAGTGCCGCTACGTTGTCCGCCGAGGCCGCTTATGTGTCATTGACGGGGATGGATAGGGAGCGCGTGAAGGTGCGCCGACTGGTTAAAATGAAGATAGTCCGGAGGGTGACTTGGGCAGACGGGGAATGATCACGGACTTGTTACCACAAGCGCAAAACTCCCGCATTACCATTTCGCCCTATGCATAACGCTCTTAGAACCAAGCTTGAACGGTTCGTGCAGTTTAGCGCCGAGGAGAAGGCCGCTCTCGATGCGCTTATTGTGAATAAAAGGCCAGTGCAGCGCCGCTCTTATCTCCTCCGTGAAGGCGACGTATCCAATACCGTTCACGTCATACTAAACGGGTTTCTTTGTCGCTCTCGGGTTTTGTCATCCGGGGATCGGCAGATATTTGGATATCTACTTCCCGGCGATGTTGCGGGCCTCAACGTCTTTATCGCACGGCGGATGGACTATGACATCGTCGCCCTCACGGATTGCATAGTTGCCGACATGCGGCCGCAAGCCCTTCTCTCTGTCATCGAGGAGCATCACGCGGTCGCAAAGGCATTGTGGTGGCAGTCCCTCGCTGTCGAAGTGGTGTTGCGTGAGTGGATCGTCAATTTGGCTCTACGCAAGTCCGATGAGCGCCTGGCGCATCTCTTGTGCGAGTTGATGGTTCGACTGGAGCGCGTCGGATTCGTCGAAAGCAGCACCTATGAGTTGCCGCTCACGCAGCAGGACCTCGGGGATACGCTCGGCCTCACTTCGATCCATGTCAACCGGAGCCTTAGGGAACTTCGTGAAGCCAACCTGGTGACCGTAAAGGGCGGCAAGGTCTTCGTTCATAACGTCGAGCGCCTGAAGAGGTTCGCTGGCTTCGACGGTGCATACCTGAATTTGGGCAGCGACAAGCCGCCGACACCTATGTGACCCCATCAGTCCGAATGGCCGGTAGGCCAATGGATTCAATCAGTTATCCTGGACTTTTCGCTAGAAGCCCGATAAAGTGGCCGGGGACATATCGCCCCGGCCGATTGTCCGTTCTACGCGCTCTTACGGAGTGTTCTGGCTCCAGTCTGGGGCCTGTCGCTCAGCGAGCGAAGAAGGCTGCCGCAATTGGTGATCTCCGGATCGATCCCAAGCGCCTCGTAGGTCAGCCACGCCGAAGCCTGGACGGCGGAATAGACGGGCTTGCCCAGATCCCGCTCGAGCAGGTCCAGAACTTCCAGCGCCCGCAGTTGCGTGCAGGCGACGAACACGGCCGTGGATTCCTTGGTCGCCGCTTCCTTCACCTTCGCGTAGATTTCCTCCGGCTGGATCTTGGCGTGGTTGAACATGTCGAGCATGTCGAAGGTCCCTAGCTTTCCGACTTCGACATCATGCTCCCGCAGGAACTGCTTGAGGCGCTCATTGGTCAGGTCGACATAGGGCGTGACGACGTCGACCCTGCGATGACCGTTGCGCGTGAGGCATTCCGCCATGCCGCCCGCCGTGGTGACGGTCGGAGCACCGGTGATCTTCGTCAGTTCGTCGCAGATCATCTTGTTCCATGCCGGCCCCTCGAAGAAGCTGCCGGAAGTGCATCCATAGACCACCACGTCAGGCTCGACATTGGCCACGCGCGAGGCCGCCGCGCGGGCTTCCTTTTCCATGTTGCGCAGTTCCTCCGGTGTCCCATGGCGACCGCCGGCGATACGGGCTGTGTGCACGGAAACACCCTTGGGCGCGATGCCCCAGAATTCAGTCTCCATCGTCGTGTTGATCGATGGAACAAGCAGGCCGATCCTTCCTCGCCATCCGTACATTCTTAAGTCTCCCTTGCGTGTTGGTCCGGCGCCGATCTCGATGCGCCGAAGTTGAAGATCAGAGGTCGGCCGACGGCATCAGCGCAACCAGTTCCCGGATGTCGCCGAGTTCTTCCAGACGCAGGATGGTCTGGATGACGGGCTCCACCTGTTCGGCGCTCAGACCCAGGCCAAAATCCATGCACAATCGGAACTTCGCGAAGACCTCTTCCTCGGTCATCGGCAATTCAGGGCTGCCGGGCGTCATGGTTTCATGGATTTCAGTAGCCGATCCGTCCTTGAGCTTCACCGCGATATGGGACGGCCCCATTGCGGTGGGAGATTCATTCGGATCGGGCTTGACCACGATACGGGCGGCCAGCGCCGCGACGTCGGGATCCGTTATGTTCGGCCTTGTGTAGGTGCGCAGATCCACATGGCCGTCGGTCAATGCGCGGGCAAAGCTATAGGCGGCGTTGAACTGGGCATGGACGATGGAATCCCGTGTCACATCGTATGGCTGGCCGACGGTCTGATAGTTCACCTGTGGCAGTCTTATCTCGACCGCCTCCACATTTTCCGGCCGCAATCCCTGTTCGCGCAGCCGGATCGCAAGCGAGATGCTGGTGTGGTTGCAGCGGCAGCACGGATAGGGCTTGAAGGAGTAGCCTCGTGTCCGCCACTCCTTTCCCATCCCCTCCATCAACTCGTCGGGGCGCACTTCGCCGCGCTCCTGCAGTTTGAAGAGCCCGGCATTGCCTTCGAGCGGCTGGAACGGCCCGGTTATCCCGCCCGTGGCGAGGAATGCGGCCGTTACCGCTCCGCGAGCGGCGAAGCCCGCACCAAGCCGCTTGCTCAACACACCGTCCAGCATGCTCTGCGCGCTGCCGCAGGCCTGGTGGGAGGCCAGACCGAAAGTGTTCAGCAGGGTTTCGGCATCCTGGTCGAGGAGCCTGCCTATCCCGAGCGAGGCGGCGAGAACGCCGAGCGTCATCGTCGGATGCCATCCTTTTCCAAGCGAATTGTAGCAGGTGAAGCCAAGCCGCGCGTGCATCTCCGCCGCGACAGTCAGCGCGAGGAGAAACTTCCGCCCGTCGACATTCCCGATGTCTTCGGCGGCGGCAAGAAGGGCCGGCAAGACGACGCAGAAGCTATGGATGCGCGCCGAGTCGTGCATATCGTCGAAATCGAGCCCATGCGCGGCCGCGCCATTGATCATCGCGGCGTGAGGAGGCGACAGGCGTTTCTTCGTCACCAGGCTCGTCGCCGACCCATCCTTCTCCCACCTGGAAAGCTGGGCTCCGATTTCAGCGATACCTGGTGCCCGCGCGGCGCCGCCGATCACACCCAGCGTATCGATGATGAACAGCTTCACAGTCAGGATCACATCGTCGGGTATGTCCTCGTACCGAATCCCGGCCACCGCCTCGCAGAAACGACGGCTGATCCCTTTGAGTTCTTCGAAATCGACCGCTTCGGTGGTGGCTCGCACGTTCATTTCAATGTCCCTGTCTACCCGTTCCGATCTAGTCGTTTCCCTGGGCGTTTCCGACCAGTTCGCCGATCCGGTCCGCAGCCTTGAGCCCGCTGCCGGTCAGGACCGCGATGATACGCTCGCCCGCCGTAAGCGCTCCTCCGGCTTGCAGCTTCGTCAAGGCCGCGCCGACGCTCGCCGAGGTCGGCTCGACGAATAATCCGTTCGACAAAAGCCCTCGCAACCCATCCTTGATTTCTTCCTCCGAGACGGTGACCAGAGCGCCGCCGCTCTCGGATATCGCGGAGAGAACCTCCTTGACCCGGACTGGGTGGACGGAGGCGATCCCATCGGCGACGGTCGGGGACGGAGTGAACGGTACGGCATGATCCGCGCCTTGTCGCAAGGCGGCGGCGAAAGGGGCGCAGTTTGCGGCCTGCACCGCATAGATGCGCGGCAGCCTTTCAACCTCCCCGGTGCTCATCAATTCGTGGAAGCCGAGCCAGAGACCGAGGACGTTGCTCCCGTAGCCCAGTGGAACAACAACCGCGTCCGGCACGCTGAATCCCTGTTGCTCCCAGATTTCGAACGCCAGGGTCTTCGTGCCTTCGAGGAAGAAGGGCTGCCAGTTGTGACTGGCGTAGAATATTTTCTTCGCTTCTTTCAGCGCCTGGTCCGCAACATCCTGACGCGTGCCCGGCACCAGCGAGACATCTGCGCCCATCGAAGCAATCTGGACGATCTTTCCCCTGGGCGCCGCCGCCGGAACCAGGATCCGGCATGAAATACCGGCCGCCGCCGAATAGGCCGACATCGAGGCGCCGGCATTGCCGGACGAATCTTCGAGGATCGCCTTGAGCCCCACATTGTGCAGGTAGGTGATCATGACCGCCATGCCCCGATCCTTAAAGGAACCGGTCGGAGCCAGATATTCCAGCTTGAACTCTATTTCGGAGCCGTTCCAGGAACGTTGGACGAGCGGCGTCCACCCTTCGCCGAGAGAGATGCGATTATCAGCGTCCACACGGATCGCCGAGCGGTAGCGCCAGAGGGAGCGGTCGTCCCGAACGATGGAGGCACGATCAAGACCCTGGCCGGGCGAAAGGTTGAGGTGGGCTCCATCCGGCGCACACCACATCGCTTCTTCAGTGCCGAACGATTCACCTGTCGACGAGACGACATATCGCGCATTGCCGCTCATCGGCGATCTCTTCCGAGTGGTTTTGTGCATCAGGTTCATGGCATCACCGCACTAGCGCTGCATGCCCCATCGCTGAACGGTACGGATCTCGATAAGCCTGAAGATCACCGATTCGACGACCAGACCGATGATGATCACCGCCAGGAGACCCGCGAACACCTTCGAGGTGTAGAGTTCGGCACGCGCTTCGAAAATGTACCAGCCCAGGCCGCCGGCACGCGACGACACGCCGAAGACGAGTTCCGCCGCGATCAAAGTACGCCATGCGAAGGCCCAGCCGATCTTCAAACCGGCCAGTATCGAGGGGAAGGCGGCGGGCATCAGGATCTTCGTGACGTAACGGATGCCGGTCAGGCCGTAGTTTCGTCCCGACATACGCAATGTCTCCGGGACCGAGCGGAAACCGGTAAGGATATTCAGCGACACGGCCCACAACACGGAGTGCACGATAACGAAGGCGATCGAAGAGACGCCGAGACCGAACCACAGCAATGCAAGAGGCAGCATCGCGATCGCGGGAAGCGGGTTGAACATCGCCGTCAGGGTCGTGAGAATGTCGGTGCCGATCCTGGTGGAAACGGCCAATGTCGTGAACACCGCCGCGGCAACGAGGCCGATCCCGTAACCGAGGAGCAGAACCTGAAGAGACGTGTAGGTGCGCTGAATTAGCGTGCCATTCGCCAGATCCGTCCAGAACGCGGAGATCGTATCGAGAAACGACGGAAAGAGCAGCGGATTGTGGATGAAGCGGGCGTATCCTTCCCACAGGAGGGCAAGAACAACGAGGATGACGGCGCGACGGAAAGCATCACTGGCCATCAAACGCTCGCCGATGCCGAGCGGTCGCTCGACGACGCCGATGCCGCTGGTGTTCACCGGCTCCTGATCTATTTCCGGGCGTACCGGGGGAACCCGCCCGCCTGCTTCTACGGCCTGTATCATGCGAGCGCTTTCTCGGGTTCAGGTTCCACCGCTTCCTCGAAGAGCAGGTGATGGATGCGGTCGGACAAGGCGTCGCGGCTTGGCCCGTCAAGCGTGGCGCTCGAATTCAGTTCGGCCCTCACCCGACCCGGATGGGGAGAAAGCACGAGGATGCGGGAACCGACGATGATGGCTTCCTCGATCGAATGGGTCACGAACAGCACCGTGAAGCGCAGCTGTTCCCAAAGGCCAAGGAGTTCCTCCTGCATCTTGCGGCGCGTCAACGCGTCGAGGGCCGCAAAGGGCTCGTCCATCAAAAGCACCTCCGGCTCCATTGCCATCGCGCGGGCGATCGCGACACGCATTTTCATGCCGCCGGACAACATGTGCGGATAGACGTCCGCGAACTTGGAAAGGTTGACCTTGTCCAGGGCCGACAGCGCTCTTTCCCTCGCTTCCTTCTTGCCGAAGCGCTTGGTGACCCTCATCGGGAAGGTGACGTTCTGAAGAACGGTCTTCCAAGGCATGAGCTGTTCGAACTCCTGGAAGACCATCATCCGGTCGGGCCCGGGCGCGCGCACGACCTTGTCGCGCAGCCGGATCTCGCCTTCGACGGCAGGAAGAAAGCCGCCGATGGCTTTCAGCATCGTCGACTTCCCGCAGCCGGAAGGGCCGAGGATTACGAAGCGCTCGGCCTCGTAAACCTCGAAGCTGACCCGATAGGTCGCCGTCACCAGATGCTCAGGCGTCTTGTACCGTAGAGTGACGCCATTGACATTCAGTAGCGACGCGCCGGGGCCGACGCCTGGCCTAGTTTCCCGAGAGGCCATGCACATCCTCCACAAAGAGTTCTTTCCAGTCCTTCGGGACGTTTTTTATAGTGCCGACTCCCGCGAGGAACTTGACATATGCCATGAGGCCAGCCGGAGCATCGGTGAACTGGACGTCCGGATCCTTCAGAATATCGAGGACATCCTGTTTCGTCACACCGCCTTCACTGCCGAGCTTCATGTATATATCGGCAGCTTCTTCCGGATTCTTCTTGATGAAGTCTTGCGCGTCCTTGAGTGCCGCGCGAAGTGCTTTAACCGTCTTGGGATTATCCTTGATGAAGGAATCCTTCCCGAATAGAAGCGTGAAAGTCGCCGGCTGCCCCATCAGTTCATAAGACGTTGCGACCCTATGAATGCCCTCGTGCTTCACTTCGAGATACTGGTAGGGCGGAGAGGTGAAGTGAGCGGTGATCTCGGTGCCTGAAAGCAAAGCGGCCATGCCGTCGGGATGCGGAAGCGACGTCGTGAGCGGATCAAGCTTGCCGTAGTTGTCCTCACCCCACTTCTTAGCTGCCCACATCTGCATGATGATGGCAGGAATGGAAGTCTTCACCGCCGTGACGGCAATGCGGTCCTTGTCGGTGAAGTCCTCAAGGGAATGGACGTTCGGGTCCTTCGTGTTGAGCCACATCGGCAGCATGGACACGGGACCAATCCCGCTTACCGACAGAGGCGTATTGTGCGTCCTGCCCCACATGATGATGAAAGAGGGCGGACCATTCGAGATGACGTCGACATTGCCGGAGAGCAGAGCGTCGTTTGCCGCCGCCGGGCCACCGAGCGTCAGCCATTCCGCCTTTGAATTCAGATTTTCTTCCTTGGCATGCTTCTCGAAGAGGCTATTGGCCTTCATTATCATCAGAGGCAAAAAGCCGAGCCCGTATTGTTGAGCGATGCGGATCTGGTCAACCTCTGCGCTGGCGACCGATACGGTCGCACAAATGGTCGACGCCGCCAGAACCAGCGCAATGGCGCTTTCTCTCATCAATGCCAATTTCATGTCTCTCTCCCGTTGTTGGCCAGCTTCGATTTTCGGACCGCCCCGGCCAAGCTCCCAGCGGCTCCGCGCCTTCCCAATCCTGGATACTGTATACAGAACTAGGTGAGGCGCAACACTTAATTGGTCCGGGTTTCACGCAGGTTGGCGGTCAGTTGCTGCACTCTCTTCTCCCACGCAACCACCCCTCCTCTCAAGCTGCCTCGACCGTCGCAAATCCCATGCCAAGTGGAACGACGATTAAGGACACCCAATAGATGCCTTCCGATGATCGAGGAGGACACATTTCTTCGAGAACTGTCTTCGTCAAGGACACCGAACAGCCATCGCTCGCCCGAAATTTCTCCGAGGGCCTGACACGATCGCGTCCCCTGAATGGATGCAAGTCGAGTCTCACAGGGAAATCGGTCGCTTGTATTTCCCGGCAACCGTGGCCGGGTCGATTACACCGCCGGCGAGCATAATGCTCCAGTAGCCTATATCGGCAAAATGGACGATCGTGTTTTCCAGGCTTCGCACCAGCAATTCGCCCTCCCCTGAATGGGCCGCGGCGATGTGCGCCACTTCTTCCGGCAGGCCGGCGGTCAGGCATATATGCGCGCCGTATACGCTATGGCGCAATGACGGCAAGCCGGTGGCACGAGGCTGCTCTCTCCAGCGCTTCTGGTTGACGGGATCGAATTCCCAGGCCTTGCCGATATCATGACACAGGCCGCCAGCGACGACGATGTCGCGCCGGACCTTTATATCCGGGTTCGAGGCGATAATCTCGTCGGCCATGACAATCGCTAAACGGGTGACACCACGGATATGGTCCGTCTGATCGCCCCTTATCAGAACCATGGAGTTTGGATTCCCGGCCGGCTGGATCTCGCGGATTGAATTGAAGCTGCTTCGCTGCAACGCCAGTTCCCACGCATCGATCACCTGTCGACGGAGCGTCTCGTCCTCTATCTGCGACACTTCCGGAAGTTCTTCCGATATCAGCTTGCGCAGATTGTCTTTCGCACTCATCAGATCATCCTCCTGCTCATTTCCTGTCGTTGTCACGTTGCGGTTCCACGAGGGCGACCGCATCGACTTCAATTTTATAGCCGTAGTGGAGTTCGGGCACCGGCACGACGGTGCGCGCGGGCCGCGCATCACCTAACAATTCGGCGTAAATGCTGTTGAAGAGCGGCCAATTCTCTACGCCGACGATATACGCGGTGATGCGCAGGACGGTGTGCGGGGCGGCGCCGGCCTCGCGGATGATCGCCAGCAAATTGCCTAGTGCTTGACGCGCCTGGTCTTCGAAACCGAGCGCGGGCTGGTGCGTGCCGTCCGGCAGCACCGGCAATTGCCCCGATACATAGACGATGCCGTCATGCTCGACGGCCTGGGCGTAGTGACCAGCCGGCCGGGGCGCTCCCGGCGCCGTTATTGTGCGCATTCGCTGTCTCCCATCGATTACCAGCCGCCGAAACGGGGCCAGAGTGCCCGGATGCTCGGATCGCCGCCCTGGACGACGTGATAGGCGGAATGCTGGGCTGCGGTGGCGCAGGCATGATTGGGCAGGATGCGCAGCCTGGTTCCGACAGGAAGCTCGGGCAACCGGGCCGCCGAACCTTCGCACATTCCGACGATCCCGTGCTCCTGGTTGGCATCGAGCACCAGGAGACCTTCCAGCACATTTCCCTCGATATCGCACACAAGGCCGTATTTCTGGTCGATCGGTTGAGCAGCGGTTCCCCGGTCGCGGGATAGCGCCATCCAGCCTGCGTCGACGATCATCAGCCCCCTCTCCTTCTGGTGACCGATGACGGTGGTCAGCACGGAAAGGGCGATATCGTCCGGGGTGCAGACTCCGACCCCGGCCTGCACCAGGTCAAAGAACATCGAGACGCCCGCACGCACCTCCGTTACGCCAGGCAGATCGATATCGGACAGTGCGGTAGGAGTGGAACCAACGCTGACTACGGGCACTTCGTAGCCCGCCTTTCTGAGCCGGCTTGCCGCGGACACGACAGCGTCCCGCTCGCGCACGGCCCAGGCGTTGATCTCCTCGCGATTGCGGCTCGAATAGCTCGACCCGGCGTGGGTCAGGACGCCGCGTAATTTCGCGTCCGCAGCAAGGACAGCGGCGATCGCCGCAAGCGTCTCCCCGTCCTCCGGCGCGACCCCGCCCCTGTGGCCATCGCTGTCGATCTCAATGAGGGCTGGAATGCGCTCTTTCGATACCGCCGAGGCTTTAGCCACCGTCCTCCCCTGCTCGACGGAATCTAGGATCACGGAGAGGTCGGCACCTTTCCTGCGCAATTCGACCACCCTACCGAGCTTTGCAGGTGCGATGCCAACTGCATAGAGGATGTCCGTCAACCCGGCCGCCGCGAAGACCTCCGCTTCCTTGAGCGTCGAGACAGTTACGGGATGGGCCAGCGACGGCAACACGCGCCTTGTGACGTCTACGGACTTGGCCGTTTTCAGATGCGGGCGGTAGGTAACGCCCTTGGCGCCGATCGTCTCGTTGAGGCGACGAACATTCCTGTCCAACCTCTCGAGATCGAGGAGCAGACAAGGCGTCGCCAGTTGAAGGATGCTGTTTCCGTCCATGATGTGCACCTCAATCTCGAGGAGTCAGGACGATCTTGCCCTGAACGCGGCCATGACGAAGCGCCTCCAGCGCTTCCGCGAAACGAGACAAGGGTAGCACCTGGGAAATCAATGGGTTCAGTTTACCCTCCTCCCAAAGATGGAATATCTCCTCCTGGGCGGCACGGACCAGTTCCGGCGTGCGCTCGCGATAGTCCGACCATTGAAGGCCGGAAACCGCGATGTTCTTGACCAGAAGGTAGTTGGCCTTGATGGTGGGGATCGTCCCGGACGCGAAGCCGATGATCACCATGCGTCCACGCCAGGCCATCGCACGCAGTGCGGCGGCATTGGCGTCGCCTCCGACGGGATCGATCACGATATCGCAGCCCTTGCCGCCCGTGACCGCATAAACGGCCTCGCGCAGGCCGTTGTGAAGGTCCTCCATCGCCATGTCGATCACATGATCGCAGCCGATCCGTTTGGCCGCATCGACATTGTCCGCGCCGAGAGCACCTCCTATGACAACGGACGCGCCCAACGCCTTGGCAAGCTGGACCGCCGCCGACCCTATGCCGCCCGATGCCCCCAGCACGAGCACCGACTGGCCGGGGACGAAGCCCGCTCTTTCGATCAGTGCGAAATGGGACGTTTGGTAGACCAGCCCGAGGGCCGCGCCGACCTCGAACGGCATGGAAGAAGGCATCCGGAAGCAGGAGAGGGCGGAAACCCGGAGTTTCTGAGCATATGCGCCATACTCCACCTGGACGGAAACGGGATCATCGATCTTCAGTTCGTTTACGCCGGCGCCGACAGCCGAAATCCTGCCGGCTGCCGCCTTTCCCGGCGAAAACGGCAAAGGCGGTTTGACCTGGTATTTGCCTTCCATCACCAGGATGTCCGGAAAATTCGCCTCGCTTGCGGCAATCTCGACAACCACTTCGCCCTCTCCGGGAACCGGGTCGTCGACTTCGACGATCTTCGCCTGTTGCAGCGGCGCAAACCTCTCGACCAGCACGGCCTTCATCGTCACTCTCCCGTCTTCTTTGTCTCGAGGATGTTGTCGCCGAGCAGTTCCGAATTGTGCCGGCCCAGGCGCGGAGCGATCGCGCTTGCTCTATTTACGCGGAAGGAAGATGCGGCTGGAACAGGCAAGAGGGTGGAGGAGTCGGGGGCGCCCAGCCCTGCCAGGACGCCTTCGGTCACGCCTCGCTCCGCTTCTTGGCGACCACTGCACGCCGCGCCGGCATATAGGCGGCCTGACCGGTCATCTCGTGAATGGCGAGACTTATGTCATGATGGCGCGCAAGATCACCCCGCACGACCCGCTCGATCAGGCCGTCAGGATAGCCAAGTCCCATCCGGCAAGTCATGTCCATCGCCTCGGCGGTGGCGAGACCTTCATCGAGGAAGCGCAGCGCAGCATTGTATTTCGGGCGGACCAACCGGTCGATGATACGGCCGGGCTGATCCGCGCATACCACCACCTCGAAGCCCGCGGCCTCGAACATCAACCGCGCCGCTTCAATGGCCTCTTCGGAACTCTTCGGCTGGCGGACCAGCTCTACCAGATTGGTCGGTGCGTCCAGACCATTGCGGTAACGCGAGAACCCCAGCACGTTCGAGCCTTCGTTGCCGGATTGCTCGCCCGTATGGACGCCGAGACACTCCGCGTCGAGTTCGACAAGGACGGCCGCACGGCTTGAATCCTCACACGGTTCGCCGCCGAGATGGATCAGGACCTCCGCGCCATGAACGGATCTGGAAAGGAACTCGTCGCCCGGAGGAAAGGACCTGCTCGGCCCAGTCTGGATGATTTCGTAATCCCTCATATCCTCACCCCTGCCGGGAATAGTCATAAAAGCCCCTGCCGGACTTGCGGCCGAGATGGCCCGCGGCCACCATGCGCCGCAGGAGCGGCGGGGCGGATGCTCGTGGATCGAGCGTAATGGGATAGAAGGCCTCGCAGAGACGGACCTGCGTATCGAGTCCGATAAGGTCGATCAGTTCGCACGGCCCCATCTTGTAGCCGAGCCCGGTCTTGATCGCCTTGTCGATATCGGCAGCGCTGGCAAGGCCCGCCTCGACCGCTCGGATGACGTCGTTGTTGAACGGCACGAGAAGCGCGTTGAGGATGAAGCCGGGCTTGTCCTGGGTCTCGACGGGATGCTGACCCGCTTTCAGCGTCCAGGCCCACGCCGCGTCGAACGTTTCATGGGACGTGTTGATGCCGCGCGACATCTCGATCAGCTTCATGAGCTGCGCGGGAAGGCAGAAATGCATTCCGACGACACGATCCTCGCGGCCGCAGCCGGATGCGATCTCGGTGATCGACAGGGTCGATGTGTTGGAGGCGAAAATCGTCTGCTCGCCGCAGATCCCGTTCAGTTGACGCAGCAGGTCTTGCTTCGTGGCGAGGTCCTCATAAACCGCTTCGATCACGAGATCCGCATCGGCAAGGTCGCCGAGATCGACGGTGGGCAGCATGCGCGCCAAGGCTTCCTGGCGCCCCTCCTCCGTCATCCGCCCGCGCTCGACCGACTTCGAAAAGAACATAGCCGCCTGATCACGACTGCGATCAAGGCCTTGCCGGGCAACGTCGTGGCAAACCGTTTGGAAGCCCGCTCGCGCCGCCACCAACGCGATGCCTGCGCCCATCGTACCGCCTGCTCCGCAGATCGCGACTTTCCTGATGGTGGCATTCATCTTGTCAAGAAACTCCGTCCGATCAACTGCCGGTGAATCTGGTTGGTGCCTTCCCAGATCTGCGTGATCTTGGCATCGCGCATCAACCGCTCGGCGCGATAGTCGCGGCAATAGCCGTAGCCGCCATGAAACTGGACGCATTCGGTGGCCATCCGCATGGCGAGATCGGACGCCCTCAGTTTCGCCATCGACGCTTCCAGGCCGAAATCGGGTTCGCCGGCCTCCACCAGGTCGGCCACATAATCGATCCAGCGTTCCACCAGGGCCAGTTCCGTGGCGAGATCCGCCAGCGTGAACTGGTTGCCTTGAAATTCCAGGATGCGGCGACCTGACTGCGAACGGTCGTTCGCATAGGCGACCATGTCGTTGAACGCTGCCCGCGCTATCCCCCTGGCGTGGGCCGCAACGGAAGGGCGCGACTTGTTGAGCGAAGCCAGCAGAATTCCGAGGCCGTCGCCCGGATTGCCGATAAGATTGGCGCGCGGCACTCGAGCCCTCTCGAACGCCAGGGCGCAGGTCGATGAGGCGCTGTGCCCCATTTTCCGCTCCTTGCCGATCACTTTGAGACCGGGCGTATCCTTTTCCATGACAAGGACGGATATCGCCTTCTTCGGGTCGTCGATCTCCGACCATTTCCCGAAAAGCAGAATGCGATCGGCGACATCGCCGTTTGTGATGAAGGTCTTCGAGCCTTTGACGACGATCTCGTCCCCTTCCGGCGTGAAGCTCGTCTTCATGCCGGTTGCATCCGAGCCCGCGGTGGGTTCGGTAATGGCCAGCGCTCCCAGCCCGCCCTCGGCGATACGGGGAAGGAGCCTTGCGCGCTGCTCGTTCGTTCCGAAGTCGATGAGCGGCTTCATGCCATGGAAGCTGGTGGCATATATGATGCCGGTGGAGGCACACGCCTCCGAGATGATCGAGACCGTTTCGAGATAGAGGCGAAAGCTCATCGGCGCGCCCCCATATGCTTCGGGCACGAAAATCGCATTCAGCCCGATCGAATTGAGCGCCTCGACATTGGCCCACGGAAATTCCGCGCTTTCGTCATAGCGCCCGGCGTTTGGAGCGATCACCTGTTCGGCTACCCGCCTCACCTGGTCGAGCACAAGCCGCTCTTCCTCGTTCCACCTGCGGCTGGCATGAATGCGTTCAAGAAGCTTCATCAGTGCTTCATCCCCTGGCCGCCGTCGACATAGATCGTCTCGCCCGTGAGGAAGGCGATCTTTTCCGAAAAGATTGCCCCGACCAATCTGGCGACTTCGTCGACCGTTCCGGCCCGATGCAACGGCACACGTCGCTCGAGCCACTGGCGCACCTTCGGTCGGGCAAGGAACTCCTTGTTGAGATCGGTCTCGATATATCCCGG
This sequence comes from Mesorhizobium koreense, assembly GCF_031656215.1. Classification (NCBI taxonomy): domain Bacteria; kingdom Pseudomonadati; phylum Pseudomonadota; class Alphaproteobacteria; order Hyphomicrobiales; family Phyllobacteriaceae; genus Mesorhizobium; species Mesorhizobium koreense. The sequence continues at coordinate 3,629,263 of NZ_CP134228.1, forward strand.
CGCGACATTGACCACGGATATGCCGTCATCCGCCCATTCGACCGCCATGCAGCGTGTCATGGCGGCGACGGCCGCCTTGGATGCGCAATAGGCGAGATTGTCCGGTACGCCCAGCTTGTCGAAGAAGGAGCCGATATTGACGATCGTGCCTCCCTTCCGGCCCAGGAAGGGATAGGCCTCTCGCGCGGTCACCATGACGGAAGTCGCATTGAGCGACATGACCGACTCGAAGTCCGTGGTTTTGAGCGAAGCCGTCGGGCCACCCATGTGCAGCCCCGCATTGTTGACAAGGCCGATCAGCGTAGCCGAACGGCCGATCTCCGCGAACGTTGCGGCCACGGCTTTTTCATCGGTCAGGTCGCAAGCCACGCCCTCCCCCACCGTCGTCGCCCCCGAACGGGAAAGGCAGACGACATCGAAGCCGCGCCTGTCGAGATCCGCGGCGATGGCTGCGCCGATACCTTTGCTCGCGCCGGTGACGATGATGCGTTCCTCAGCCATCCTGGAATTTGGCCTTTCTCTTCTGCTCGAAGGCGGCCATGCCCTCCTCGGCATCCGCCGTCTGGTAGGCCAGCGTGGAAAGGTCGGCCTCGATCCTTAGTCCGGCATGGAGCGGATTCTCCCACGCTCTCTGTACGGCCCGGCGCGCAAGGTTCAGGACAGGAAGGCTGTACCCGCAGAAAGATTGCGCGAACTCGGCCCCCGCGTCCGTCAGTGATCCGTCCACCACTCGGTTGACGAGGCCGATGCCCAGCGCCTCCTCCGCATCCACCGTACGGCCGGTCATGATCATCTCCAGCGCGCGGCTTTCTCCGACCAGCCTTGGCAGCCTTTGTGTTCCGCCGTATCCGGGAACAAGGCCGAGTTTGATCTCCGGGAGTCCGAATTTCGCCTTCCGGGAGGCCAGCCGGAACGTGCAGGCAAGAGCCAGTTCGAGACCTCCGCCGAACGCATAGCCATTGACGAGCGCGATCGAAGTTACCGGAAGATCATCGAGCTTGGCGAAGACCGACTGGCCGAGCTCGGCTCCCCGCTTCTGTTCAGACAGGGAACGATTGCGCAACTCCTTGATATCCGCGCCCGCGCAGAAAGCCTTTTCGCCCGCACCGGTGAAGAAGAGCGCGCGAATTTCAGGCCTGGCCGCCACCGCGTCTATCGCTTCTCCGATCTTCCGGATGATCGTGAAGGAAAGCGCGTTGAGCACCTCCGGCCGGTTGAGTGTGATCGTGGCGAAATCGCCATGAACCGCTAGTTCGACGGTCATTGCGCAGCCGCCTTCCGTTCCTGGTAGCGGATAGCGGTCGGCTGCAATTCGCCCTTGGCGACCATGGCGCTCAATTCGCGTTTCAGGATTTTGCCGCTCGGCGTGAGAGGGAAGCTCTCCAGTCGCAGAAACCATTCCGGCATGTCGAATTTCGACAGCCCCTCGCGAGCCAGATGGTCGAGCATTTCCTCGCCACCGATATCGCCTATGATTGCAATGCAGACGCGCTCGCCAAGGCGTTCATCCGGAATGGCGAAGGCGGCGGCCTTGGCCACGCCAGCATGGGTCAGCGACAGCGCCTCGATCCGCGCAGGGTAGATGTTGTGACCGCCGCGGATGACGAGGTCCTTGAGCCGCCCTTCGATGGTCAGATTGCCGGCCTCGTCCAGAGAGCCGAGGTCGCCGGACAGGAACCATCCGTCCTTGTTGAAACTGCTCTCCGTCGCTAGCTGATTGCTGAAATAGCCGAGCATGAGGGCGGCGCCACGTCCTCCTATCTGCCCCGTCTGACCCGCGGCAAGAACCTTGTCGGGATCTTCGGTGTCGAAAATCCGGACCTCGTAGCCCGGCCCTCCCCGACCGCAGGTCGTGGTCCATATCCCGGCGGCATCGTCCGGATGCGTGTATTGGTGGGAGGAATTCTCCGTCATGCCATAGACGTTCTGTGGCGTGATGCCCTGTCTCACGAAGGCTTCAGCCACGACCGTCGGGATCGGGGCGCCGGCCATGTAGAAAACCTTGACCGCACCGAGCGATGAAAGTCCCCTCGCCTTCTGCGCCTGAAGGATGTCCATGGCATGGGTCGGCACGCCCATGACGTAGGTGGCGGCGTTGGATACGATCCAGTCCAGCCGCTCGGTCCCGACCGGGGCATCGTCCGTTACCAGAAAGCATCGGGCGATCAGCCATTGGGCGACGGCGACCCAGGCTATGTGATGCGAAAGCGGGCTCAGCGTAAGCAGGACGGCGTCCGGCCCCAACGCCCAATCGCGCACGAGATCACGGCCGTTGGCGAGAAGCGTGTTGGACGAATGCATGACGCATTTCGGCAGCCCGGTCGTTCCGGACGTGAAAGCCAGATAGGCGACGCCGTCCGGATTCCGATTATACGGGCGCTCGCTCAAATCGCCCGGCTTGGGAAAGTCTTCCGGCGTGTAGACCTTCCTGAGGAATGGCAGTTCTCCCAGCATCGCGTCGAAATCGGCTTGCGACCGGTCGGCGCCCCACCCCGCTTCCGTCACGAGGGCTGCGGAGCCGAGCGTTTTCAGCAATACGATGATTTCGGCACAGGTGTAGGTGCGATGCAGCGACGGATTGCAGGCGATGCCTTCGCGGGAGCACGCCAGAAAGGCGATGATCGCCTCCGACCTGTTCGAAAGCCAAAGCGATACCCGATCCCCGGCGACCAGCCCCTGCGCGATGAGATCGTCGGCCATCGCATCGACCCGCAGCCGAAGGTCGGCCCAATCGAGCGTCGTTCTTCCATCGCGCAACGCCGGCTCACCCGGACGTTCCTCGGACGCTTTGACCAGAAGCGAGTAGAACGTATCTTCCCTCCACAGGCCCGCCTTGTAGAACGCCATGGCCTTGGCCGGTTCATGCAGGGTGAGAAAGGGACGCATCGCGGCCTCAGTGCCCGAATTTCGAACTGTCGGGCTTGCGCCGCTCGGCAAAACTGGCGGCCAGTTCTTTCGATTCTTTGGTATCGAGATACTGGCGCAGGAGCAGGTCGTGGGTGACGCGCGAAAGGCCGCTCACGCCGCCATGACGCGCATTGAAAGCGGCCTTTATCGAGGCAAGGGCAAACGCGCCCCGATCGGCAACTTCCAGCGCGAACTCGCGTGTCTTCTCTGCGAGTTGATCATCGGGCACCACCCTGTTTATCAGCCCCATCGCCAGGGCTTCCGCAGCCGTTATCTTCGGATTGGTGTACCATATCTCCTTGGCCTTCTTCTTGCCGACGAGATCTTCGAGGTACCAGGTACCGTAACCGGCATCGAAGGAGCCGACCATCGGTCCGACCTGCCGGAAGGTGGCGCTTTCCTTGGCGATCGTGAGATCACAGACGACGTGCAGCACATGACCGCCGCCGACGGCATAGCCATTGACGCTTGCAATCACAGGCTTCTGCAGCCGATCGATCGCTTCATACATTTCGAGCGCCGGAAGCACGCCGGCGTATAGCTTGCTGTCCTCCATCCCGTCCTTGCGGCCGCCGACGCAGAAGAATTTGTCTCCCGCCCCCGTCAGGACCACGACGCGCGTGCGCGTCTCGCGACGGATGTTTTCGATGCACTCCCGGATCTCATGGCACATGGTCTCGGTGAACATGTTCCCGTCGTCCGGCCGGTTGAGCGTGATCCTGGCGATCGGACCATCCTCTTCGAACAGTATCTCGCTATAACTCATCGTTTCCTCTCGGTTTTCTGGCGCAACGCGGGATTGAGCGTCGCTATCGACAAATCTCGGATTGATGCTGGCCGAGGCGCGGCGGCGCGGATCTCGGCCTTGATGCCGCTCCATCTATATGGATGCCGAGCCCAATCTGCGGCACCGGTGTTTCTTCGCCGGCAAGCGCAAAGAACAGGCCTCGCCGCTGCAGCGCGCGGTCTTCGGCCAGCGCATCGATCGTGTTGATGGGGCCGGCGGGGACCCTCGCAGTGGCAAACCGTTCCAGCCAATAGTCCCGCGGACGCGTAAGCAATATGGCCTGGATGCGCTCGACGATCTCCTGGCGACGTTCGCGCCTTAGAACATTGGTAGCGTATTCAGGCATTTCCGCGATGTCGGTATCTCCGACGGCCTGCCAGAAGCGGCGCCATATCGCGTTATTGCCCAGCCCCAGCGTCATTGGCAGGTCGGACGTCTCGAAACTCTGATAGACCGCGATCACGCTGTCGGTGCCCCCGGATCGTGTCGGCACCTCGCCCGATCCCAGATAGGTCGATATGCGGCACGAAAGAAAGCGCGTCATGCTCTCGACCAGGCTGACGTCGATCACCCGTCCCTTCCCGCCGCGTTGCCTGTCGAACAGAGCAGCCATCGTCGCCATCGCGGCATCCTGCCCGGCCAGCATGTCCGCGGCAGGCGCACCAAGCTTCTGCGGCGCTCCTCCCAGTTCGCCTGTCAGGTCCATGATCCCCGAATAGCCTTCGGCGATCAGATCGTAACAGGTCAGGTCGGCGCGGTCGCCACTCAAGCCGAAGCCGCTTATGGAAACGAAAATTATATCCGGCCGCACCGCGGAAAATGCGTCATGACCGAGGCCGAGTTTCTTCTGCACCGTGGGCGGCTGATTGGTCACCACGACATCTGCTTGCCTGGCTAGTTCCAGCAACGTGTCGCGGTCGGCCGCATCCGTCACGTCGAGCACGATGCTTTTCTTGTTCCGGTTAACCGCAGTGAACCAGAGCGATTCACCGTTCAGGAATGGCGGCCCCCATGCTCTCGCATCATCGCCATCGGGCTTTTCGATCTTCAAGACATCGGCGCCGAAATCCGACAACAGCATGGTCGCGTAGGGGCCGGCGATAGAGGTCGTCAGGTCCAGGACCTTGACACCCGATAACAGCTTGAAACCCTCTCCCGGCTCAACGGTGGGAAGGTGCCGCAGGGGGAGCCGCTCCGTAGACTCCGAGCGTTCCATCGATTGCTGGATCATGTTTTCTCTCGTCCATTCTCCGCCAGTCCGAACCAAAGCAAGCGCCGTACCAATCCGTTTCGAACACGGACATACAACTGGTGGGCCCATGCTGTGTGCTTTCGATCGGTTGTACGTTCTTCGCGTTTCCTGTATCCCGCACGGTCAGAATGGAACCGCTGTGTCCTCGATGAACACATTGGCCACACCAATAGCTGCGGAAAGCACCAATCGCTTGAAGATGGGCATCGTCTGTACGGGCGCGGATGGACGCGTCCTCCACGCCGTGGGCATCGGCAAGGAGCCGGCCATCCTGGCGCTGGTTCGTGACCCGCAATGGGTCCGCTCCGTCAAGGAGAGCAGGCTTGCCTCCCTGAAATTCAACGGACGAAAGCTCGTCCTGCTATGGTGCGATCTGGCGGAAGGCGGCCTGCTTGCCGTCCGTGAAGCCAGTGGCGACACGGTCTTCGAATTCATCGCGGCGGTGGACTTCGCCTATGACATCTTCGACCATCTGCTGAGCAATCCCTTCGACGGCATGACGGTGGTGGACGCCAAGGGGATCGTGCGTTTCATCTCGCCGATACACGAGAAATTCTTCAACCACCAACATGGCGAAGCATCAGGCAAACCGGTGCAAAAGGTGATCGAGAACACCCGCCTCCACAAGATCGTGCAGACGGGCAAGTCCGAGGTCGGTTTCACGCAACGGATGGGCGGCACCAATCGCGTCGTCAGCCGGACGCCGATTTTCCGCAATGATGAGATCGTCGGTGCGATTGGACGCGTGATGTTCAAAGGCCCCGAACAGCTCGAAGAACTCAACCAGCGCATCAACTCCCTGCAGAACGAAGTGGAATTCTACAAGCGCGAGGCCGACGCGATGCGCCGTCAGGACTTCGGCATTTCCAACATCATCGGCACGAGCACCCGTATCGAGGAATTGAAAAAGGATATCATCCGCGTTGCACCGCTCGATGTTCCGGTGCTGATCATAGGCGAGAGCGGGTCGGGCAAGGAACTGGTCGCGCAAGCGTTGCACCGGCTCAGTTCAAGGCGCACGCGCAGCATGATCATGATAAACGCTGCCGCGCTTCCTTCGACCCTCGTGGAGAGCGAGTTGTTCGGCTATTCCGCCGGAGCATTCACGGGTGCGCATCAGAAAGGGCACGCGGGAAAATTCGAGCAGGCAAACGGCAGTTCGCTGTTTCTCGATGAAATCGGCGACATGCCGCTGGAGGTGCAGGCCAAGCTCCTAAGGGTGCTTCAGGACGGCTCCGTCGAGAAGCTCGGCGGCAGCAAACCGATAAAGGCCGACTTCCGTCTCATATCGGCCACCAATCGGGATATCGACGCCATGGTGGGGCGCAACGAGTTCCGGCTCGACCTCTATTACCGCATCAGTCCGGTCGTGCTGAGGGTTCCGCCCTTGCGCGATCGGCGTGAAGACATCCCGCTTCTGGCCGAGGAGTTCCTGCAGAATTTCGCCGAACGGCACGGCCGCCCGCGCTGTCATCTAAGTTCCGAGGCTGTTGAATATATGCAGAGCCAGGGTTGGCCCGGAAATGTGCGCCAATTGAAGCATGAGCTGGAAAGGGCGGCGATATTCAACAGCGGAGGAACGATCGACCGTGCCACGCTTCAACGATCGCTGGAGGGTATGGAGCCCTCGCCGCAGGCTGCTGCCATTCCGGCCCTCACCGTTGACGCGAGATCGGATGGCTTCGCACTCAAGGATCGTCTGCAGAAGGTCGAGGATGATCTGATCCAGGCCACCATGACCCGCTGTCGCGGCAACAAAAAGAAAGTGGCCGAAGAGCTTGGCATCTCTCGGTCGTATCTCTACAAAAAACTCGCCGAAATCGGCGGTTACGACTGATATGATGAACGCATCGTGGGACCGCTGTCCAACCATCGAACTCCGGAGGTCGCCCGGTGAATTTGCCCACCCGGCTTGAGCCGCTATTCGACCAGATTTACGAGATTCTCTGGTCAAACATCATCTCCGGAGAGATTCAGCCGGGTTCGCGCATGAGCGACCTCGAATGGTCCGGCAAACTGAACGTCAGCAGGACACCGGTCCGGGAGGCGATGCGGAAGCTTCAGCAGGACGGGGTGCTTCTACCCCTGAACCGCGGCGGATACGAGGTCCGGCGCGTGACGGCGGAGGATGTGCGCAATCTGTATCGTTGTCGCGCCGCCTTGGAAGCGCTGGCGACACGCGATGCGGTGCAGAATGGCACCCCGGCCCACTTCGGCAAGCTGCGGGCGATCGTCGAGGAGAGCCAGAAGGCGCTCGACACGGGTAATTTCAGCCGCGCCTTCGAGCTGAACACGCGGTTCCACGACCAGATCCTGGCTTGCTCCAAGAACACCTATCTCAAGAGAATGCTGAAGGATCTTCGGCGGATGATCCTGTTCGCGCGCTCCACTCTCATGAGCGCGGCAAGCAGTCGCCAATTCACCGAGCCGTACATCAAGCACCTCCATCGCGTCCAGGTCGACCACCGGGAGGTGCTGGAGGCGATAGAGAAAAGAGGGGAGCAGGCGGCTGCCATGCGGATGCAACAGCACATCGAGAATACCAGCGGCGACATGAGCATCCTTGCAACAAGCTTGCTCGGCGGAAAGCCGCAGGAGAGCGACGCCTGACATCATCCAGTCGGCGGCCAATGCTGGCATATTTGCTTTTCTGTCGCGCGAAATGCTAAATCTTCGACGAAAGTGCCGCGCGATGCAGGGACATGAAAGCAGGATCGGCGTCAGCCGCCACAAGCAGCCGTAGAGCGATCACGGAGCCTCTTGCGGGGCAGATCCTCAACTACATCCGTTCCGAAGTCCTGCGGCCCGGCACCCATCTCCCAGCGCAGCACCTTGCCGACCGCTTCCATGTCTCGCGCTCGCCGGTCAATCGCGCTCTGGTCCTGCTGGCCAAGAGCAAAATCGTGACGCATGAAAGCGGACGGGGCTTCCTGGTGGCTGCCGGGGCTCATTCGGAGACCGGGCAGCATGGGAACGTGGCAGGTCCAGACCCGCTGGCGTCGGTTTATTTCACGATCGTCAACGATCGACTGCAGAGTGAACTGGGCGATCGGATATCGGCGCGTTCGCTCCAGATGCGATACGGTCTGACCAGAGGCCAGGTCACGCAATTGCTGGACCGGATGGTGCGCGAGGGATGGGCGGAGCGACGTCCGGGCTATGGGTGGATGCTCGCTTCCGTCATCACCACGCCCGAAGCCCTCGAGAAAAGCTATCGCCTGAGGCTTGCGATCGAGCCGGCCGGATTGCTGGAGCCGAGTTTCAATCTACCGCAGGACGTTGCAAGGCTTGCGCGCGAACGCGAGCAGGATCTTCTGAGAGGAGGCATCGAGGCCCTGCCGCCCGACGTCCTCTACGAACGAGGCGTCCAGTTCCACGAGATGCTCGCAGAAGCCTCGGGCAACCCGTTTTTTCTGGAATCATTGCAGCGTGTGAACCGGATGCGGAGGCTCTTCGCCTACCGCACGATGGACAATCGCGACCGCTACTACCGACAGGTCAGCACTCACTTGCGTATCCTCGACCTGCTGGCGGAAGGGCGCAATGCGGAAGCCGCCGATACGATGAGGGGCCACCTCCTCGAGGTGCTTGAAAGCATGCGCGGTCTGGCAATGGAAATTGCACGGGTTGGGAACGAGCGGAAGGCAGGCAAATGAACGTCAATCACAGCAAACCCGGCTTCCAGATACCCGCTGGAGCCTGTGACTGCCACATGCATATCTTCGGGACCGCCGACCGGTACCCATTCGCCCCCGGCCGCAGTTACACCCCGCCCGAAGCCAGTTTGCGCGCCTATCGGGACATGACGCGAACGCTTGGCCTGGAAAGGAACGTCTTCGTCCAGGGAAGCGCCTACGGAGCGGACAACGCATGCCTGCTCGATGCGCTGAGCGAGGCCGGAACGACCGCACGCGGTGTTGTCATGATCGATCGCCAAACGACCGATGACGCCCTCCGATCCATGGATAAGGCGGGGGTTTGCGGCGTTCGCGTCAACGCACACTCGGCGGGCATACGTTCGGCATCCGAGATAGAGAGCGTCCTTCGGGAGACGGCGGACCGCATAAAGCCGCTGGGTTGGCATATACAATTGTTCGCGGCGCTTGATGCCGTCGCCGAACTCGCCCCTGTTCTGCGATCGCTTGGCGTTCCGGTCGTCATCGACCACATGGGAATGGCAAAGGCGCATCTCGGCATGCAGCAGCCAGGCTTTCGATCGCTGCTCGACCTTGTCGCCGACGGCGCATGGGTCAAGATTTCAGGCGCCTACAGGGTGTCGGAGGAAGCTCCGGACTACCCCGGCGCCAAGCCGATCGCGCAGGCGCTCATCGACGCCAACCCGGATCGGGTCGTCTGGGGAACGGATTGGCCGCACACCGGCAAGCATCCGAATGCCAGTCTCGAAGCAGCACCGCTGACCGAGTACCGGCCCCTTGACGATGGCCTCCTCCTCGACCTGCTCGCGAGTTGGGCGGAGGATCCTGCCATCCGCCGGAAGATTCTGGTGGACAATCCGGCTGAGCTATACGGGTTCAACTGAATACCCTGCTTTCAGGATTGCATTTTTGACATCTAAAATGCGATCATGTTAGAGCAATGATCGGTCGAGCGAAGGGCGGGGCATAGAGCATGAGCCCCGAATAGGCACATGAACATCCTTGTTATGGAAGGCGACGGCATCGGACCGGAGATCGTCCGGGCCACCCTCTCGGTGCTCAAGCAGGCGGACAAGAAGTTCGGCCTCGATCTCGCCTTCAGCAGCGTTCCGATCGGCCTCTCCGCTCTCAAGAAATCCGGCACGACCATGCCGCCTGAATCGCTCGAGGCTGCCCGCGCCAGCCAGGGCACGATCCTTGGGCCGATCTCCCACAATTCCTATCCGCCGGTTTCCGAAGGCGGCCTCAATCCTTCCGGCGTGCTGCGCAAGTCGCTCGACCTCTACGGCAACATACGCCCCGCGCGGACACGGCCCGCTTTTCCGCCGCCATGCGGCAAGGAATTCGACATCGTCATCGTTCGCGAAAATACGGAAGGTTTCTATTCAGACCGCTCCATGCATATGGGACCGGGCGAGATCATGCCGACACCGGACCTCGCGCTCTCGATCCGGAAGATCAGCCGCGGCGGGTCGACCCGTATCGTGGAGATGGCATTTGCCCAGGCACAGGCGCGCCCCCGGAAAAAGGTCACCTGCGTACATAAGGGCAACGTGCTGCGACTCTCCGACGGCCTGTTTCTGGAATGCGCGCGCGGAGTAGCCGCACGCCATCCCGACGTCGAGTACGAGGAACAGCTTGTGGATTCGATGGCGGCGCTTCTGGTGCGCGATCCCGGCCGTTTCGATGTGGTCGTGACGACCAACATGTTCGGCGACATCCTGTCCGACCAGGCGTCGGAACTGTCCGGCAGTCTTGGCCTTGCTGCGTCGCTCAACGTTGGAACCGAGCATGCCGTTGCCCAAGCCCAGCATGGCTCCGCGCCCGACATCGCGGGACGCGACATCGCCAATCCATCCTCCCTGATCGGCTCCGCGGCGATGCTGATAGCCTGGCTCGGCGAAGCCCGCGACGCGGCGCGTTTCACGACCGCCGCCGCCGCGATCGACCGGGCGTTGGATGAGGTCATTTCAAGCGGTGCCGCTCGCACTCCGGATCTCGGGGGCAAGCATGGCACGCAAGCCTTCGCTGCGGCGGTCGCCGAACGGCTATCCGCGTAGGAGCATCCGAAGATGGCTGATCTTCCCGAGCGACTGAGCCGCGATGCCCTTCTGGCCCTTGCGATCAAGGTTCTGCAATCAAGCGGGCTGAGCCGGGAAGATGCCGAGGAAGGAGCGGAAATCCTTGTCCTGGCCGATCTTTTCGGAATTTCCACGCATGGGGTGGACAGGCTACCCTCCTATACCGAACGGATGCGCACCGGCGGCGTCGATCCCAGGGCGACGGTGGTGATCGATCACACGGCTCGCGCGCTTCTTCGGGTCGACGGAAACAACGGCCTGGGTCCGGTGGTCGCTCGCAAGGCGTTGAAAGCATGCCTTGCCGCTGCGCGCGACACCGGCCTTGCCGCGGCCTTCGTCCGGGGCAGCAACCATTTCGGACCCACGATCTCCTACACTTATCTCGCGGCCCAACAAGGCTTCGCCTCGATCGTAGCGAGCAACGCCACAACGACAATCGCTCCGACTGGCGGACGGGCCGCTCGCCTGGGCAATAATCCTCTCGGTATCGGCATTCCCAATCCTGCAGGTGATCCGATCATCTTAGACATGGCGATGAGCGTCGTCGCTCGCGCCAAGATCCGCCGTGCGGCCGCTCGTGGCGAGAACATTCCCTCGACCTGGGCAACGGATAAGGAAGGGCGCCCCACCGAAAGTCCCGAGGCCGCCCTCGACGGATTTCTCCTCCCGATCGGCGGGTACAAGGGATATGGACTTGCCTTGATGGTCGACCTGCTCACAGGTCTATTGTCGGATGCTGCCTATCTCACCCATGTCAGTTCCTGGGTCGACAGCCCCGACGAGCCGCAGAACCTTGGCCACTTCATTCTGTGCATCGACACGAAGCGTCTCGGCAGCCGCGCCTGGCTCGGGGCTGCGATGCAGGATTTCGTCGGGATTTTGAAAGACACGCCGGCGGCCGATCCTGCGCATCCGGTGCTCGTGCCCGGCGAGAACGAAATGAACGCCTTCAAGCGCAATTCGGAAGAAGGGATCGCCATCTCTTCATCGCTGCTGGAAAAGTTGAACGAACTTGCGCGCTGACCCCTGCAGCGCAGAGGATCAGCGCCAAAATCCCCGCGCGAGTTCCAGCACCTTCTGGACGTCCGCGTCATTGTTGTAGGCATGGAACGAAAAGCGCAGCATGCCGCGACGTATCGTCAGCCGGACGCCGTTTGCGGTGAGATGCTCGTAGAACCGGATCATCTCGCGATCCCGGGTCGCATCGTGCTCGTCCGATAATTCGCGCCCTACCGACACGATATGCGAGCGTGCGTCACGGGTCGGACACCTGAATACGGGAAAGCCGCACTCAGCCAGACCTTCCGCGAGACTGGCTGCCAATCCGCAAGCGTATCTTTCGATGGATGCGGTACCTACGCCAAGGATGGTTTCGAGGGAGCGCTCGAGTGCGATCGCCGCGATATAGTTGAAATTGCCGACGTCGAAGCGTTTCGCGCCGTCGGCAAGCCTGTAGTCTTGCAGGTCGCCGCTCGATGCCTCGTGCCCCGACGCGGCCTTTACCCCCATACGCGAAAGATAAAGGGGCGTGAGCCCATTGGCGATCTCCCGCCGGACATAGAGAAACCCCGCCCCGTACAGGCCCAGCAATCCCTTCTGGGTCGACGAGGCCAGCCCGTCGATCTGCAGTTCCTGCACATTCGTATCGAGAATACCGATCGACTGCGCCGCATCGACAATCAGGAGGACGCCACGCTCCCGGCAATGACGGCCGAGTTCGGCGACCGGAAAGCGGAACCCCGGCGAAAATGAAATGGTCGAGAGCGTAACGACGCGGGTCTTTTCGTCGATCGTCTTGATGATCCGCTCGAGCGGAATCGCGCCGCTGTCCGGCTCTACCGTCTTGATCTCGATGCCCCTCGCCTGCGCCAGGCTGTGCCAGGGGAAGATGTTGGCGGGATGTTCCAGCGCTTCGCAAATGACCACATTGTCGCCAGCCTGCCACGGAAGCGCCTGTGCAAGGGCGTTGATGCCATCCGAGATATTGCGGGTGAAGGCTATCTCGTCGGCCGAGGCGTGAATCAGTTCAGCGATCCGGCTCCGCGCCGTCTCGACCCGCTCGAACATCCAGGCCTTGTCGCCCCCATCGAACATCCGTTGTTCAAGATACTGCTCCGCAGCGGCCTTGACCGGGAGTGAGACAAGGCCTCGCGCCGCCACGTCCAGATAGGTCCATTTCGTGGCCCCCGGAAATTGCGGCCGAAGCGCGTCTATCGAACTGCTCATGGCTGCCCTACATCGCCGAGACTTTGCCGGGGACATCCTTGGAAGGCCCGCGCCCTTCCCTCACGTCCTGGGCCAGTGCTTCCACAGAACGTTCCGACGGAGGGCCATAGGCTCCGCCACCCGGGGTACGGATGGAAAGAAGCGCTCCTTTCGGCAACGCTACATCCGCCTCCGCGGAAGAGAGCACCCGTTCGTCAGGTCGGCCCGGGTTGAGGATGAACCGGCCTACTTCGCCGTTTCCGCCGTCTTCGAGTCCAGGCGCAGGGACATGCTGCCGTTCCGACGAAAGCGACACGTGGATCCCATCCACCAGCGCGCGGTAGTCCCGGATCACGCCGGTACCGCCACGATACTTTCCGGCTCCGCCCGAGTGGTCCCGCAACGCATAGCGTTCGAGGCGCAACGGATAGGCATGTTCGAGGGTCTCGATCGGAAGGTTGGAGGCTCCGGACGCGTGCACGCGCACCGCGTCCATACCGTCCCTGTACGCGCGCGCTCCCATTCCTCCGGCGATCGTCTCGTAGTTGACGAAATAAGAGCCTTCCTGCGTCCCAGGTCCTGCAAAGACTGCAAGATGATGCGGGCCGCTGCCTGCAATCGCCTTGCCCGGCATCGCCTGGGAAAGAGCGGCGGCAATCATGTCGCCGAGCACGCCGCAGGAGATCGAACGACATCCGACCGGCGCCGGCGCCACAGGCTGCACTACCGATCCCTTGGGGGCCCTGACGTCGATCGTATCGAAATAGCCGGCGTTGGCCGGCACGTCGGGGTCAAGCAGGCTCTTCGTGACCGTATAGATCGTCGCGATGAGCGCCTGGTCGGGGATATTGCGGGCCCAGCTCAATTGTGGCGCCGAACCCTCGAAGTCGAAATCCAGCCGGCCTTCGCCAACGGTCAGGGTAAGGGCGAGCCGGGCCGTCTCGCCTGGTCCCTCGCCGTCGAGAAAATCCTCGGACCTGTAGACGCCCGGCTTGATGCTGTTGATCGCCGATATGAAGCGACGCCTGGTGTAGTCGAGATAGGCCGCGATCGCGGCTTCGGTAGTCTCGCCATATCGGTCGAACAGCGCCAGCACGCCGCGTATGCCCGTGACGTTCGAAGCGAACTGCGCGTTGAGATCCCCCACTCTTTCGTCCGGTGTGCGCGAATTGAGCAGGATGATGTCGAGGACGTCCTTGATAGGGACGTTGCCGCGCATGATGCGAACCGGCGGTATACGGATGCCTTCCTGGAAGATGGAACGGCAGACGGCGGCCTCGCTCCCTGGCACCATGCCACCGACATCCGCATGGTGGGCGATGTTCGCCACATAGGCGACCAGCCGGTCCCGCCAGAAGACGGGGGCGATCACGTTTATGTCCGGAAGATGCGAACCGCCACCGCTGTAAGGATCGTTGGCGACAAACATATCGCCAGGTTTGATCTCGGCCTCGTCAAAGCGGGCGCGGATAGCGTTGACCGCGCCGATCATCGAACCGAGATGGATCGGCACGCGCTGCGCCTGCGCGATCACGCGACCCTCGCGGTCGAACAAGGCCGTGGAGCAGTCCGCGCGTTCCTTGATATTCGGCGAGAACGACGCGCGGATCAGCGTCGCACCCATCTCCTCGGAAATCGAGAAGAGATGACGGGAAACGACCTCGGCCGTGATTGCATCGACTGTCGTGTTCATTCTTTTCCTCCCGCGCTGGCCGTCGAGGGAATCTGGACCATGAGATTGCCGAAGCGGTCGTTCGCCACCTTTGCCCCGGGCGGGATTACCGTGGTGGCGTCCATCTGCTCGATCACCGCCGGTCCGCTGAATTCCGCCCCCAGCGGAATTTCGGCGCGATCGTAGACCGGCGTCTCGACAAAGCCCGTTTCATGGAACCACACCTGGCGCGTATCCAGTACCGCCGCATCGACGCTTCCGGCTTTGCTGGCTGCCGACAAGGCTGGTGGGACCGGACGCGGGACGTTCAGGTTCAGCCTGACGTTCACGACCTCGACCGGCTGGTCGGCCATGCGATACCCGTAGGCCTGCTCATGTGCGGCGTGGAAACCTTCGACCAGCCTGCTCAATTCCGCCGGGTCGATGCGCTCCGATTTGAGCGCCGCGCTGAGTTCGAAATTCTGACCCAGGTAACGCAGGTCCACCGCCCAGCTATAAACGGCATTCGCTCCGTCCAGGCGCTCCGTCCTCAACCACTCACGGCCACGTTCCTTGAGTTGCGAAATCGCGTCGTCCAGTTTCCCGAGCGAATCTTCCCCTGCCCTGACGAGCCTTGTCAGGCTGAAATCGCCCTGCGTGTCGGCGTGGAGAAGTCCGAGCGAGGAGAGTATCCCAGGCCGCTGCGGAACGAAGACATGCGGGATATCCATGATGCGCGCGATGTCACACACATGCAGCGGACCCGCGCCGCCGAAGGGCATGAGCGCGAAACGGCGAGGGTCCTCCCCTTGCTCCACCGAGATCACGCGGACGGCGCCCATCATGTTCACGTTGATGATTTCGAGGATGCCGGCCGCCGCCCGCTCGAGGCTCATCCCGAGCTTGCCGCACAGATGCTCCTCGATCGCCTTGCGGCCAAGATCGGGGTAGACCGGCATCCGGCCGCCGAGCAACGCCTTCTGGTTCAAGCGCCCCAAGACCATGTTGGCGTCCGTTACCGTCGGCAGTTCGCCGCCGCTGCCATAGGACGCCGGCCCCGGCTTCGATCCGGCGCTACGAGGCCCGACCTTCAGCAGGCCGCCCGGATCGATCCAGGCAAGGCTGCCGCCGCCGGCGCCTATCGTATGAATATCGAGCGTACGGGTACGGACCGGGAAGCCGGCCATCTCCCGCACGTCCTTTTTCCCGGGGACGCCATTCTTGATGAGCGCGACATCGGTGGAGGTGCCGCCCATATCCAGGGTGATGACATCCGGACAGCCAGCCTCGATACCGAGTTGCGCCGCGCCGATGATGCCGCCGGCGGGACCCGAGAAGAAGGTGTTGACCGGCTTGACGCGAACGGCGGCCGGTGAGACCGCACCGCCGTTCGATTGCATGATCCGTGGCGCAGCCTTGATGCCGAGGCGTTCCACCCCTTTCTCGAAGCGTTCTAGGTAGCGATCGATGACCGGCAGCAGGCTTGCGTTTACCGCGGTGGTGGCGAAACGCTCATACTCACGGAATTCGGCGAGCACGTCCGAAGACGTACTCAGATAGGCATCCGGCCAGACTTCGCGAACGATGTCCGCAGCCCGCTTTTCATGTTCCTGATTCGCGTAGGAGTGGAGGAAACAGATCGCCACTGCGTCGCATCCCGCATCGCGGAGGCGGCGGACCGCGCATTTGACAGCTTCCTCATCCAGGGACGCGATCACTTCGCCATCGGCAGCAATGCGCTCCCTCACTTCCAGGCGATCCTCCCTGAGAGACGGAGGGACCGGCTTGGGGATATCCAGGTTGAAGAAGCTTGGCCTCCGCTGACGAGCCAATTCCAGTATGTCGCGAAATCCTGTGGTGGTGACCAGCCCTGTACGGGCCCATTTACCTTCGAGGATGGCGTTGGTGGCAAGAGTCGTGCCGTGGCAAATGAAAGCCACATCAGACGCTTCGATGTTGGCAAGCTCCAGAAGTTCGCCAACGCCCTTCAGGATACCGACGGAAGCATCATCCGGCGTCGTGGGCACCTTGTGAAACCAATATTGCCCTTCCGGCACCGTGGCGAGGGTCAGGTCGGTGAACGTCCCTCCCGTGTCAATTCCGATCCATGCACCGCCCACGGCTCTCTCCTGCCAGTTCGTATTCTGTATACTGGATACCTATCTTTCGACCTGAGTGCAAGCCACGATCGGAGGTTTGCGCTTCCCGAGGTGGTCGCCCTCGTTGGGCGTCAATCGGGGATCAGAAGTTCCGTGATCAGCCTGACCAGTTCGGTATAGCTGCGTATTGCTAAGGCGACGCCGAGCGCCAACACCGCAGCGAGTACGATCTGGGGAGTTCCCCAAGATGGCCAGGAAATCCACAAAGTCAGCACCGCAGCCAGCAACCCGGCGATCAACGCGGCCGCGTTGCCGAACCGGATCGTGGCCCGAAGCACCGGGAAACGGTCGAGCCCATGGGGAACAGGCGCGCCGGTACTCTCCAAAGCTGGCGTGGTAGCCGAAGAAAGAGGATTCTTTCCGGCAACGCCGGCACCTTTTACCAGTTCGGCTACCCGTTCCGCCGCTATCAGGCCGAAGGAACCGGCCTTGATCAAGCCTCCGATGTAGACGGCGTTGCTGCCGCCTTCCAATCCGCCCGTCGCGGCGCCGGCAGCCAGAAGTCCCCTGATGGGAGAACCCTGTTTGTCAAGAACCTGGGCATGCCCATCGATGGCAATGCCGCCCATCGTATAGGTGATACCGGGAACCGCAGGAATAGCCATGAATGGCGGGTTGGCGATTGGATGGGGTTTTATGCGCTCGGAGCGCGGCACCGGCAGTCGATCCAGCGTGCCATTGTCGAGTGCCACCTGATACCCCTCCACCGTTGCGCGCAGTTCCTGCGGCGGCACGCCGATCTTGCCGGCCAGTTCCTCCAATGTGTCCGCGCGCAGAACCGTGCCGTTGGCGCGTTCCAGCAGTGGATTGGCGGGAATACGGGCCGATTTGCCGGGCCCTTCCCAGATCGCGCCATCGAAGATGACATGGAATCTGGATGACGCGGGCAGCGCTGCCAGGGCATTCGCCAGATAAACGCCGCTTCGTCCTTCATCGACGACACGTCGGCCAGTCTGGTCGACGACCAATCCCCCGGTCGCGATCGCATCGAGTTCCGGGTAAGGCCAGACATTGTCGTTGTTGCGCGCATCCGCGCAAAGCAGATGACCGTAAAATCGGTTCGTCTCGGTGAGCGCCGCGCCGGCCGCCACGGCCATCTTGAGACCATCGCCCATCCCCGTGCGTGCCCCGCGTTGGAAAACGGCATCGAACCCGGGACCGATATGGGCCTGGAACAGTTCGGGGTCGGCTTGGAATCCGCCATCGGCAATCAGGCAGTGCGAGGCATACCATTCTTCCTCCCCGCTCTCGCTTTGCCCACGAACACCGACACACACGCCCTCTTCCATGATCAGGGCGGTGGCTCGGGTCCTCAGGCGGAGCGTCCCTCCCCTCGCCACGAAGTCTCTTGCAAGCCCTTGAAGAACGACATCCGGACCGCGCCCCTGCCAGTCTATCCCCGCTCGGAGGGCCCGCGGCGGCGCCATGCACCAGCGATAGCCTTCCTGGGGATTGAAGCGCATGAAGCGCGCGCCCTTTGCCTGCAGCCAGGAAATCAACCGGCCGCCATTTTCGGCAAGCGCGGCTGCCAATTGCGGCTTTGCCTCGCCATCCGTCGCCTTGGCAACTATATTGACGAGTTCCTGCGCGGGGCGGAAGGGGTCGTGAAAGAAGATATGAAGAATGCCGCCTGACTGCCGCGAATTGCAGGGATAATCGTCGCCGTCTCCCTTCTCCAGCAGCAACGTCCGCAGCCCGAGTTCGGTCGCGCGCACTCCCCCCACGAGGCCGGCAAGACCTCCACCGACGATAACCAGATCATACTGGGGTCTGCTGCTGTTCACGATGATTGCCCAACTTTCACTGCACGAGGCGCAAGAACATGGCCGGATCCTTTGCGGACGGGCACCGTGTCTGAAAGCGCTCGTACGCAAATGTCATGCCATGGGAAATGCCGGCGAACATCCGTCTGCAATCTTTCTCCTGGAACTTGCCATGAGCCGTCCGATGGCTGGCTGCCATCGACGGCAATAGGAAAGACACTTTGTCCGTCTGGACTACACAGCAGCAACCCGGACATTTTGCGGTTCCAGCGCTTCTGCTTTTCCGTATACTGTATCCTGTATCGCAGCAACCGGCTGGCCATGTGAGGAGCGGGCTCGTTCAAGCTGGCATGCTTGTTGCGTGGGGAACACAGCGCCAGCGAGGCATTTTGCCCGCTTGTCATCGAAATTGGCGAAGTCAGGAATGCCTTTCGCCAATAAATTGAATGGCTAGGGAGGAAGAAATGAAGGGTTTTGTTCTGAAATTCGCGGCTGCCGCCATTTCCGCGGCGACGCTCGCAGCCGTCACCTTGGGTTCCACACTTGCAGACGAGCTTTCCGACATCAAGTCACGCGGCACTCTCGTGGTCGGCGTAAAGGGCGACTCGCGCCCATGGGGCTATCTCGATCCGCAGGGCAAGCCGATCGGAATGGAAGTCGACCTGGCTCAGGACGTGGCAAAAAGGCTCGGCGTGAAACTGCAAGCCGTGGTGGTCCAGAGCTCGAACCGTATCGAATTCCTGAACCAGGGCCGGGTCGATATGCTTATCGCCACGATGTACGACACCAAGGAGCGTCGACGGGCGATAGACATGATACAGCCTCACTACTATTCGGCTGCCACAAATGTGCTCGCGCGCAAAAGTGCGAAGCTCAAGGAATGGAAGGACCTTACCGGTAAGCCGGTCTGCGGCCAGCAAGGCAGCGTCTATAACAAGTGGATCGAGAAGACATATGGCGCCAAAGCCATGTCGCTTCCGACGATCGAGGAAGGATACGCGGCGCTCCGTGCCGGAAACTGCGTCGCCTTCGTATACAACGATCTCCTGCTGGAGATGGCTGCCAAGGAGCCTCAGTGGAAGGATTACGAGGTGCCTCTCCCCAGCGAAGACCGCCAGTATCACTCCATCGGAGTGCGCAAGGGAGAAGCCGAAACCGAGTTTGGCAAGACCCTGTCGGGCATCGTGACCGATTGGCACAAATCCGGGTTCCTTATCGATCTGAACGCGAAATGGGGCGTTGCCCCCAATACGTTCCTCGAGGAAGAGCATAAGAAGCTGGCGAACCAGAAATAGTGATGGACACGATCGCGAGTTGGTTCGAGCGTCTTTATGACGTCACCGGAATCAATCTGTCGTTCGTCTACGATTCCTACGATCGTGGGAGATTCTTGGCCGGCATCCAGCTTACGCTGGAGCTGGCTTTGACCTGCATCGTCCTTTCCATCGCGATCGGCGTGATCGGCGCGTGGCTCCAAGGCTCGAGGTTCCGGATCACCAATGCGTTGATTCGGGCCTACATCGCCCTGTTTCGCAATACTCCGCCGATCGTACAGCTTTTTTTCTTCTTCTTTGTGGTGGGCGGGTTCCTGACCATCCACACGGACAGCGGCGTATTTCGTCTCAGCAACTTCACCTGGGCCGTCATTTCCCTGTCGTTCTATTATGGAAGCTTCAACATCGAGAACTTCAGGGCCAGCATCGAGGCTGTGCCGGATACCACGGTGCAGGCGGCCGAAGCACTAGGTTATCGCACGCATCAGATCTACTTCCATATCGTCCTGCCGCTTGCGGTACGCTTCAGCCTGCCCTCATTGGCGAACAACCTGGTCAGCCTCGTGAAGTCGACGTCACTGGCTTATGTGATCGCCGTTCCAGAAGTCCTCTACGTGTCCTCCGAGATATGGAGCGAACAACTGAACGTCACCGAGATGATGTTCGTGGTGCTGTTCTTCTACGTCTTTCTGGTGGGTTTGCTGGTCTACGCGATGCATAGGCTCGAGGCCTACCTGCGCATCCCCGGCTACAACCTGGGAGCCTGAGTCTTGGACCTGACCCACAAAATCGTCGGTTCAACGTCGTCGAAGTCACAGGTCCTGATGGCGGTACTCTTCGTCTTCAGTCTTGGATTCACGCTGATGGTGACCGCCGACGCCGCGCTTGCTGCGCCGGGCAGTGAGGGCTGGCTCGATATCCTGGCCAAATGGGCGCCTTTGATCTTTTTCGGGTTTTGCCTGAACGTCGCCATGAGCCTCATCGCGGTCGTGCTGGGCACCCTGGCGGGCGGGCTGCTCGGCATCGGACAATGCGCCCAAACGCTATGGGTCAAACGGATTTCGTGGCTGATCACCGAATTTTTCCGCAACGCGCCCACCCTGGTGCTGCTCTTTTTCTGCATGTACCTGATACCCTTCCAGGTTCATATCGGCCCGTTCGACGTGCCGCTCCCCGCATGGGTGAAGGCGATCTTCGGCCTGTCGCTGTCGAAGATGGCATACGTATCGGAGATCGTCAGAGGCGCATTCGCTTCCATCCCGTCCGCGCAATGGGAGACGGCGGAGGCCCTCGCCTTCTCGCGATGGCAGACGATACGCATGATCATCCTGCCCCAGTGCATCAAGCGGATGCTGCCTCCGTGGATGAACGCCTACGCGATCATGATCATGTCGACGCCGCTTGCGTCCGTCCTGGGGGTCAACGAAGGCCTGACCCTGACCCGTGCCGCGATCTCTGCGGTAGGCCGTCCCGACATGCTGACGCCGTTCTACCTTTTCCTGCTCGCCCTGTTCTTTATCTACTCATACCCGATATCGGCCTGGACGATCCGGCTCGAACGTCGATACGCCGTGAGGAACTGAGGCCTTATGACCGAAGAAAATCCTCCTATCGTTCGCATAAGGGACATCCACAAATCCTTCGGAGCCATGCCCGTTCTCCGGGGTGTCTCGATGGACGTAACGCACGGAGACACCGTCTGCATCATCGGTCCCTCCGGCTCCGGGAAATCGACACTGCTGCGCTGCGTAAACGCGCTTGTCCCCGTCGACGAGGGTTCGATCATGGTCGATGGACAAGACGTCACTGGAGCCAGGCTCGACAAGTTGGCTCTCCGCCGCAAGGTCGGCATGGTGTTTCAGCAGTACAATCTCTTTCCGCATCGCACTGCGCTGCAGAACGTCATGATGGCGCCCATCCATGTCCTCAAGCAGGATCGCGCCTCGGTCGAGACGCGGGCCCGCGCGCTGCTCAGAAAGGTGCGGCTGGAAGGCAAGGAAATGGCCTATCCGGGAGAGCTCTCCGGCGGCCAGCAGCAGCGGGTGGCAATTGCGAGGTCACTCGCGATGAACCCGAACGTCATGCTGTTCGACGAGGTCACGGCCGCACTCGATCCGGAGACCGTCAAGGAGGTTCTCGTCACCATACGGGAACTGGCGGAGGACGGCATGACGTGCCTGATCGTCACCCACGAGATGGGCTTTGCCCGCGAGGTCGCCAACAGGATCTACTTCACCGATAGCGGCAAGATAGTGGAAGACGGCCCGCCGGATGAATTCTTCGCTTCGCCTCGCCACGAGCGCACACGCGAATTCCTCAATCAGATTCTTTAACGACATACCGAATGGAGCCGTCATGTCTGATCAGTCGCCCCCGACGTCGAAACGCATCGGATTGCTTGTGCCTTCCTCCAACTCGACGATCGAGGTTGAATTCTACCGGGCCCTCCCCTCTGACGTGACGCTCCATGTCGCGCGCTGCTTTCTGACCAAAATCGAGCCCGCCTCGATCGCAAGACTGACGGAGGATATCGATCGGGAGGCCGAATATCTGGCTTCCGCGGATGTCGACGTCGTCGTTCTAGGGGCGACCGCCCCGAGCTTCCTGCGCGGCAAGGGGTACGATCAGGAGCTGATCGCCCGGCTGACAAAGGCATCCGGAAAACCCGCAACGACAACTTCAACAGCCCTCCTGGCGGCGCTGGACGCGTTGGGTTTGAAGAAGGTGGCGCTATCGACGGCATTCAAGTCGGAAGTGAACGACATCGCCATCAAGTTCCTCAGCGACAACGGGTTGGAAGTCGTCGCTTCGAGCGGGCTCGGAATGGTGGACAATCTGCAGGTCGGCCGCTTGCCGCCGCAAACGGCGATCGACGCGGTCCGCGCCGTCGACAACTCCGAAGCGCAGGCAGTGGTGCTGGCCTGCACCAACTGGCAGTCGATGGCGGTTCTGCAGGAGCTTGAGGATGAACTGGGGAAACCGGTGCTTTCGACATCGCAGATGACGCTCTGGCATGCGCTCAGGCTTGCTGGATATCCAGCCGGCGTGAAGGGCTTCGGAAGCCTCCTGGCTCAATCCATGCGCTTGAGTTGAGCGCCGCAAGCTCGCGACTGCCCGACATGGCACGCAACCGTGAACCGGCGGATCAGGGTCCGAAGCCCGCTGGCACGGCGACTCTGACGAGTGCTCATCCGACGACATCAAATTCTCACTCGAGCGAGTGGCCGGCAAAGACTTTTCCTCGCCATTCCGCTGAGGGCGGCCATACGTCCTCCTCGAGATGGAAGGAAGGCGCGGGTCGAACCGAGCGCCCGTCAGGCAAGCGGGTTGGCCGGACATAGGTCGAAAGCGGTATTTGAGCGCGGAAGACCTAACAATTGCGCTCAGGTCAGCCTTTCACACGGAGCCCGATATGGCGCATCACAACCTTTTGTGCATGTTGTCCTGCCTCTGACTATTGCCGGATGATTGCTCCACCGGGTTAGCAGGCGGGGCATTTTACGTGATCGTTAATATTCAGGTATTGCGCGCGGTCGCAGCGCTGATGGTTGTTTGCGACCACATCCTCTTCGATTGGCATCACAGTCATGGGAACACATTTCCCCATTGGTTCAACACGACCGTAGGGTCGGCCGGCGTCGACCTGTTTTTCGTGATCAGCGGCTTCATCATGTTCGAAACGACACGCGGGCGTGACACAAGTCCCGTATCGTTTCTTGCCAAGCGGCTGATCCGCATTGCCCCCCTCTATTGGCTCCTGGTGATCGCATTGGCGGCCAAGAGCTATGAGCACAATCCTTCTCATTTTGACTGGGAGTGGCTTGTTCAGTCATTGCTCTTTCTCCCCCATGTCGAAGGAGACATGGCGGGAGCGAGATTCCCCAGCGCCTATTTTCCCATTCTCTTCGTCGGATGGACTCTTATTTTCGAGATGTTCTTCTACGCGATATTCGCCTTAGCCCTTGTCTTCCGTGGCTCCAGATACTGGCGTGGCTCCAGATACTGGCCTCTTGTCGTGCCCGCGTTCTTCCTGGTCATGATGAGCCTCGCCGACTGGACCCACAGCCAATACCTTGGCTACTACGATCATCCGATCATCTTCGAATTCCTCTTTGGAATGGCGATCGCAGCCATCCCGCCGAAATTCCGGTGGTGGCCGCTTGAAAGCGTCGGCGTGGCGATTTTCATGGTCGCCGGCGGCATCGTGGGGCTGATCCTCGGAGATCTTGCGTTTGGCGAGATCAGGTCGGCGAGAGTATTTATGTACGGAATTCCGGCCGCTGCCATTGTCTATGGCGCGACGCGGCTGGAGCGCTCCGGATATGTCGTGAGAGGCCCGCTTCTCTTGTCGATCGGCGCCGCCAGCTATTCACTCTACCTGATCCATCCTATCTTTCTCTCGAAGGTGGAAAGGCTGCTGGACATCTTCCCCCCGCCGGACTTCTTGCTGGCATTTGCTGTTTATCTATGTGCGGTGATCGGCGCTGTAGTGCTTGCACTACTTTCATATGCGTTCTTTGAGCGGCCAACGCAGCATTTTCTCAAGCGCGTCTTGAGTGCGTGGCCAGCCGATGGGGCCACCAAGCCGGCAAGGGGAAGCTGAATGCGAGCCGCGGTTTCGTGGTTGGCATTTTTGTAGGGGGCATTGCCCGCTTTTGAGCGCCCGCTTGCCTCATGACGCGTCGCGATACGCGCCATGCCGCTCCAGCCTTTGCCTCGAAGGTTGTCTGGAACTCCCCGCTCCGATGCCGTCACCCGACTTGCGGCGAGGGCCGGAGCATATTTTTCGCTCCACCCACAAATTCTGCCGTCCGTTCGTTCGATACGCGGCGGTAAGCTCTCATGGCCGCCGCCCCGGCAACCCAGGCCAATGTGCTGGCGATCATCGCGAATATCCATGCTCCATCCTGGTCATACAGGCCGAGGACTTTTCTGTGTACCCGCAGGAAGATGGTATGCAGCAGGAAGATCGTGAAAGATGCCTGACCGACGACGTAGAGCACTCGTACGGCGATGGAGGGCAGGATCAGGCTGGATTTCAGCGCCAGTATCGTCATGGCCGCCGAAAGGGTCCAGAACTGAGGATCGGCCGGACCGAAGACCGCTCCCGCACACACGACGGTTCCCGCGACAAGAGCAGTTTTCCGCATTCCAAGCGTATGCGCGTTCCGGTCGCGCAACAAAAAGAAAGCGACCCATCCGAGCAGGAAATTCCAGGCTACTCGCCAGGGCAATGTGGCGTGCGGCACCTCCGGCCAGAAGGTCGTCGTCACGATCGCCAGAGTGAGGAGAACGAGCGATCCTCGGAGCGGATTTCGCAGGAAGCCGTCGGCTGCCGCCGGAATGCAAAACAGGAGAAACGTAAAAGCAAGGATCTGAAGCAGCACCTGCGGATACCAGACAAACATGAAAGTCAGGAATTCCCTGGAGAACAGGTTGCTGAAAAAAAGGAGCTCGGAAAGGCTGAATTTCTGCCGGACAACGAAGGAAAGCAGCACAATGGCGGCGCACGGCAACCATATCTTAAGCGCCAGGCTGGCGACCGCGCGCCTGACGGACTGCGCATCGCCGCTCTGCAGCGCGAAACGCGCGAACGAATATCCCGATAGCATCAGGAGTACCGTCATCCCGCCGGCATAGTCGAATGGCCTCACGGGATGCGCATGATTGAAGACGACAGCGGAAATCGCAATCGCCTTCAGGGCAATGTCGGATGAAATGCCGCGCCTAGAGAGCCAATGCATTCGCGCGGCCCTCTAGTTCATCCACCGTCAGATTTTCCCAATCGTCGGGGACGCACCCCAAATAGTCCTCGAGCGCAAGATAGGTTTGTACATAGCTCAGCGAATCCCCGGACAACGAGGAGAAGGTGCTGCCGGCATCGACGCCCTGCGCGCTGACGAAGGTTCGGTAAATGTGCGCGACCCCTTCCCATTCCTCCTTGGCGAGGCCGAGTATCCGTGCGGATTCCAGGAATGCCCCTCTGTAGAAATCCGGAGAAAGAAGTACCGACAGCCAGTCGGGCAGCGCGGCTCCTGAAACGCGCGCGACACTCTCCTCCCGGTCCCTTGCGGCCAGTTCCAAAAGCTGTCGGTAGTCGGTCTTGCCTGTTTCCAGCAACGGCAGTTCGTCAACAACGACCACTGAGAACATGAAGGCCGGCAGGTGGTACATGGAGGCCAATGTTGACACGAGCTGCTCGGATTCCACCGGCGAGACTGACCGGGGGAATGCGACGACGATCCTTTCATCCGTTCCCGCAAGCGCGCAGCCGGGTATCCATTGCCTGGCCTGGTTCTGTACTTCGTCCAGGTTCACCCGGATTCCGAATGGCTTTACGAAGCGGGATTTCCTGCCGACGATGTAGAAGAGCCCGTCTCCGTTCCGGCAGGCGATGTCGTCGGTCAAAAGCCGGGCCGGCGTGCAGTCGGAAGAGAGGTCGGAACTATCGTGTGCGTACCCCATCATGACGTTCGGGCCGCGATATGTCAGTTCACCGGGAATATCGGGTACGAGAACGGGGTTCCCGGTCTCGTCGATCAAGTCGATTTCGCCGCCCGGCACCGGCATACCAATGCAATGGGAGAATTCCGCGGCCCGGTCCGGGGGAAGATAAGCGATACGGGGCGAGGCTTCTGTCTGTCCGTACATCACATAGAAGCGCCATCCGTTCTCTTCGCCGACCCTGGCAAGCTGGCTGACGAGCGCCGGCGCGAGCCGGCCGCCCGCCTGCGTGGCGTATCTCAACCCCCGCGTTTTTGCCCACGGAAACGCCGCTCGGTCGAGCATTTCGAATGTGTAGGGAACGCCCGCGAAACTGGTTGCACCGACTTGGCCGAAGAGATCCCAGAATTCGCGTTCGATGACGGATAGATCGGTCAGCGCCAGGGAAGCGCCGCATGCCAGATGGGAATTCACCACCGACATCCCATAGGAATAATTGAACTGCAGGCTCGTCAGGGCCCGTTCGCGGGTATCGAGACGGAGGTATTCGCAGATGGAAAGAGCATTGGCGTGGATATTCTTTCCCGACAACTTCACGAACTTCGGGGTTCCGGTCGACCCGGATGTCGACAGAAGCACGCGCAGGTCCGGATGCAGCTCGTGAGGCGCTTCGCAAGGCCTATCCTCCTCGAGACTGCCGCTTCGCCAGCGCCAGACGACGTTGGGTTTGTACCTTTCCGCCAGGGCGGCGGTCTTTTGCCAGTCGCGCCCTGAAAAAAGATAGACGGGATGCGCTCCGATCAGACAGCCGAGATAGGCGGCGATCGACTCGACGGTGTTGAGAGCCTCCAGGAACACCAGCGCGCGCGCCGGTCCGAGCCGCTCGGCAAAGTTTTCCGCCTCCCCCAGGAGCTCGCCGTAGCTGACCTGCCGGTCTCCGGCGACCAGCGCCACGTTTTCGGAATGCTGCTTCAGATTGTCGTAGAACGCAGACAGCACAGCCCCCACCGCTTCCGGCTAAGCGCCATCAGCGCCCCGTCAAACCCCGGTTTCGCCTTCAACCTCTCGATACGGTCGCCAAAGATGCGCGGACTGGCCCTTCAGCTCGCGCGAATACACCCGGATCGCAAATCCCCGGTCGGCCTTCGGAAAGGCCGAGAATTTCCCGGGGATATCAAGCTCCGTTCGCTCACGATTATATTCAATATTAAGCTCAAATATTTATTATAGATTCCGAGCTTCAGGAAGAAAGCTTCCATCGGCACTTCGTATATATTGCACTATGCTTTCGGCGTATCTGGCTGGCAGAATCCTGGCAATGATAAGCGTTGAAGTTCGTTCTCGCGGCCGGGCCGACCCTGCCCTTGCCCGATCGCGCTGCCGACGAAGCACGCTGCAAGGGGCGGAAATTGCTCGGTCATGAACATAACAAATACAAAAAGTTGAAACTGGCCCCGGAGAAAAGTTGAAACTCCAGAGCGACAAAGCGCCAAGTGTTTGAGAAATATGGCGCGAGTGACGGGGCTCGAACCCGCGACCTCCGGCGTGACAGGCCGGCACTCTAACCGACTGAGCTACACCCGCGCTTCGACGCCGCCAGACGGCCGCGTCGTGGCGGGTGATTAAGCGGTTACCCATGTGGTGTCAAGCGGCCAACCATGCTCGAAAGGAGCGCTTCGACGGACGCTGGATCACCGCGCCGGCATGTAAGGCAAGGTGCGGAACGGCGGACGCACAAGGCCGATGCGAGATGCCGCCTGGCCGGAGGCGGAAACGGCGCCGCTTGAGGTTGATCGAGCCGACATACAATATGTGGCAATTGCGTTTCAGCGTTGCCGCGCAGGCAGGCAATGCCGGAAATCCCCTTGCCGGGCAGGCTGGAAACCCTTAAACGGGCGCCGGAAGGGCGATTAGCTCAGTTGGTAGAGCGCTTCGTTTACACCGAAGATGTCGGCGGTTCGAGCCCGTCATCGCCCACCATCGCCTAAGGAAGCAGCCGGCGGGGAAATGGGATGAGGATCAGCACAGGCAACCGATCAGCATGGGCGGCGCTGCTGCGCGCAGGGCTCGGTATCTCTCTTACCGCGTCCATGCTCGGCGGAATGCTCGTGGCCCTGTCGGCCTGCGGCGGCGGGGGTTGGCCCATGACGGTCGAGCAGCGCTACAGCACACCCAAGACACAGGAAGAAGTTCTGCAGGACAAGGTCGACGCCGCGCGCCGTGCCGAGCGCGCGCACGGCAACGGCTCATTCTGAGAGCGCCGCAATCCGGGCTCAGCGCCTTCCGACCTAGTCGATATCACAATTTCGAATCGGCGCCGCTGTCTGCCTTCTCGATGGCGCCGGACACTTCCTCCGAAACCGGAGCCCTCACGGCGTCCGTCTTTTGCATGGCCTCGGCCAACCGCGCGTCGCGGCCGTAGACGTCGTCATAGAATTGCACCTTGCCGTCCGCATCCGGCCAGGCTGTGAAATAGGCTACATAGACCGGTATCTTGACCGGAACCTTCTGCGAGGAATGGCCCTGCTTGAGCTTGGCGGCGATCGCATCGACGCTGGTGCCGAGCACGGCGGCGGCCATCTCGCGCGGCTCCTGCAGGCGCACGCAGCCATGGCTGAAAGCGCGCATGTCCCGCTTGAATAAGCTCTTCGCCGGCGTGTCATGCATATAGATGGCGTGCTTGTTCGGGAAGAGTATCTTCAATTCGCCGAGCGCATTGTCGTCGCTCGGCACCTGGCGGACGTTGTAAGGGATGTGCGTGCCATAGCGGCCCCAGTCGATGGCCGCCGAGGGGATGCGATTACCCTTCATGTCGGTGACTTCATAGCCCGCGCGGTCGAGGTAACCCGGATCGGTGACGAGCCTGGGCAGCATCTCGTTGACGATGATCGACTGCGGAACGCCCCAATAGGGGTTGAAGACGACTTCCTCGATCTGGTCGTAGAAGAAAGTCGTCTGGTTGGTCGGCCTTCCGACCACCGCGCGCATTGAAAGGAGTTGCTGGCCATCCTTCGTGAAGGTCACGCGATAGGCCGGTTCGTTGATGAAGACATATTGATCGCCGAGCGTGTGCGGCAGCCAGCGCATTTCTTCCAGCGCCACCGTCACCTTGGCAATCTTGTCGGCCTTCGTCTCGCCGGCCAGCACCTTCACGGTGCGCGAACCGATCACACCGTCGGCTGCAAGCCCGTTGGCCTTCTGCGCCGCCTTGATCAGCGGCACGAGGTCTTCGGAATAGGTCTCGTTCGTCGCGTTCTCTTCCAGGAGCGTGCCGTATTCCGTCTTGAAGGCGTCATCCGCCTTTTGCGAGATGAGTTCCAGGATCTTCGGGAAATCGGGGTCGGTACCGCCCGGCTTCAAAAGCAGGTCGGGCCGGACGACGATGTCGTTTTCCGAACTGTCGCGAAGCGCGGCAAGCTCGGTCCTGAGTTGCTGGTATTGCGGCGCCTGTGGATGTTTTGCCTCGAGATATTCGCGCGCCTCGAAGGTGTGCGAAAGGTCGGTAAGCACCGCCACCATGTCGAGCGGCTTTACCGGCAGGTCGTAATATTCGGACATGCGGTCAGGAGCGACCCTGCCGTCGTAGGCATCATGGACGTAGCGCAGGACGCGCGCCGACAATTCCACCTCGAAGCGCGTCAATTCGCGCATGCGGCCGGCCGTGTCGTCGATGGAAAAAGCCGTCGACGGAACAGTGACGGCATAGTCGGCCGGATTGAGCCCGTAGCTCGCCGCTTCGCCGAGCACCCTGAGCGCCTCCTTGGCGCGGCTGTTCGGGCCGAAGCCGCTGACCCAGATGAAATCCGGATTCTTCGAATAGTAGTCGTTCAGCGCCTTGGCTACGTCCTTGGTGGCGTAAAGACCGAAGTCTGCCAGTGTCGCACGCGCCTCCTCGAACCCGCTTGCCTGGAGGGAAGGCTGGAACGTGGTCTCATGCTCCGCCTTGATGACAGGCGTGAAATCGACGCGGACAAGCGGATCCGGCTTGTAGGCGCGGTAGGTCGGACCGCTGATCTTGACAAGCTTCCGCGGCGCCGTCGGCTGAGCGGCGGGCTCCTCCCGGGAATCGCGCCGGTCATAGCGGCCGTTCCACTGATAGCGGCCGCGGTCGGGCATCGAGTCGTAACGTTCGCCGCGCTCGTAGCGGTGAGCGCCGAAAAGCCGCTCGAAAAGATTCTGCGCCGACGCGCTGGAGGTGCCCATCGCAATCGTGACGCCAAGCACCAGAAAAGGCAGCGCCGCGATGCGGCGTCGAAAAACTTTCACAATTTCACCTGTCGCGAACAGAATTGGCTGAAAGGATACGGAACGGGCACAAGCCCGCCCTCCCCGTCACCGCCCGAACACCGATACAAAACAAGGCCGTCATCCGTCCGGGTAGCATTGCAGGATACGTCCCATTAAGCATAGCGATTCATTGCCGGGACGTTAAGCGCCCGGCCCACAATGGGCCTGATGCGTGCCATTTCGATCACAATCTGTTGACGCCGCCCGCGGCATTTCGCGGTTCCCGTCCAACAAACGAAAGGATGGTCCTTGTTTCGGCGATCAAGGCAGGCAATCCTTTGCCAACCGAAATGAAAGGATCGCATATGCCCACGATGAAGAAAGGCTCCAAGGCGCTGGTCGATGAAGCCAACGCCGAGATCGAAGCGGTAACGCCCGCCGAAGCGGCCGACCTCGCCAAGAGCGACGACGTCCTTCTTGTCGACATACGCGATGTCAGGGAATTGCAGCGAGAAGGCAAGATCCCCGGCGCGATCCATGCGCCGCGCGGCATGCTCGAATTCTGGGTCGATCCCGATAGCCCCTACCACAAGGAGGTATTCTCCTCCGGCAAGACCTTCATCTTTTTCTGCGCCGGCGGCCTGCGCTCCGCGCTCGCCACAAAGGCCGTCCAGGACATGGGGCTGACGCCCGTCAAGCACATAGAAGGCGGCTTCGGCGCCTGGCGGGCGGCCGGCCTGCCGATCGAAGCGGTACCGACCAAATAGGCGCGGTAATCGAATCCTCTGGCATAAACGGCCCGAGTTGCCTTTCCAGCCGACATGGTGCTAGGCCATGACCTTCGTACGGCTTGAAACCGTTCCGGCGAAGCCCGACATTCCCCAAAATTGGGCCTAACGGAATGGGGCCTGATGGTAAGTCGGTCGGGT
Organism: Mesorhizobium koreense; assembly: GCF_031656215.1. Lineage (NCBI taxonomy): Bacteria > Pseudomonadati > Pseudomonadota > Alphaproteobacteria > Hyphomicrobiales > Phyllobacteriaceae > Mesorhizobium > Mesorhizobium koreense. The sequence continues at coordinate 3,660,598 of NZ_CP134228.1, forward strand.
CGGTGAAGAACCGGGGCAGGATATGAGTTTCGACACGAGCGGCATGATCGATCCCTTCGGGCGCGCCATCAGCTATCTGCGCGTCTCCGTGACCGACCGCTGCGATTTCCGCTGCACCTATTGCATGGCGGAGGATATGACCTTCCTGCCGAAGCGGGATCTGCTTTCGCTGGAAGAACTCGACCGCCTTTGCACGGTCTTCATCGAGAAGGGCGTAAGGAAGCTGAGGCTGACCGGCGGCGAGCCGCTTGTGCGCAAGAACGTGATGCATCTGGTGCGCTCGCTTTCCCGGCACCTCGGAAACGGCGCGCTGGACGAATTGACGCTGACCACCAACGGCTCGCAACTGTCACGCTTCGCCGACGAACTCGCCGGCTGTGGGGTAAAGCGGATCAATGTCTCGCTCGATACGCTCGACCCGACGAAGTTTCATGCCGTCACGCGCTGGGGCAATCTAGACAAGGTCATGCAGGGCATCGAGGCCGCGGACCGTGCCGGCCTCAGGATCAAGCTTAACGCGGTCGCTCTCAAGGGCTTCAACGATGCTGAATTGCCGGAACTCATGCGCTGGGCGCACGGACGCGGCATGGACTTGACTGTCATCGAGACCATGCCGATGGGCGAGATCGACGCCGACCGCACCGATCAATACCTGCCGCTCTCCTTGCTGCGCGCCGAACTCGAGCGCCGGTTCACGCTCACCGACATTCCCTACAAGACCGGCGGGCCGGCCCGCTATGTCGAGGTGAAGGAGACGGGCGGTCGGCTCGGCTTCATCACACCGATGACCCATAATTTCTGCGAAAGCTGCAATCGGGTGCGGCTGACCTGTACGGGAACCCTTTATATGTGCCTCGGCCAGGATGACGCCGCAGACCTGAGGACGCCGCTTCGCCAATCGGAGGGGAACGAACTTCTCTCCCGGGCGATCGACGAGGCGATCGGACGCAAGCCGAAGGGCCACGATTTCGTCATCGACCGTAATACGCACCGCCCCGCAGTAGCCCGCCACATGAGCGTCACCGGCGGCTAGGCACAGCGTCACGCTTGATCGGCATTTCCCCCGCGGCGAATTGAATTTACGCCGTTGGCCCTCGCAATCCCTATTTCTGTACATACATAAATTGTTGTGCAGGCGGTTAGATAGGGGTACAAAACCTCGTGAAAGCGCCCCACCACTTCACTGCCGATCCGGTCAAGAACGCTCGCAATCTTACCGCACGCGGCATCGATCTGATCCATGGGGCGAAGGCTTTCGATTTTGGAACGGCGGTTTCAGCCGTCGATGATCGGAAGGATTATGGCGAGGTCAGGGAAGTCGCAGCAGGCTTTATCGGTCCGCGTCTTCACATCCTCGTCTTTACGATGCGCGGCGGTACCTGCCACGTGATTTCGCTACGCAAGGCCAACAAGCGGGAGATCAGGCGATATGTCGAAAAGACCTGACTGGAACGAAGCGCGGCGAAAGGCGCTTCAGGCACTCGCGGAAATGAGCGGGGAAGAGGACGCGGCGATTACGGCCGATGCAAACGCGGACCCTGACAACCCGCCGGCCGATGATCTCATTGCCCGCCGTGGGCGCGGCCGGCCGCCGCTCGACCATCCGAAACAGCGCATTCAGTTGCGCGTTGACGAGGATGTGCTCGAACGCTTCAAGGCCGGCGGCACAGGCTGGCAAACGCGCATGAACAGCGCACTACGCAAGGCGGCCGGTCTGGAATAAGCCTCCATTATGTCTCTTCGGAGCAGGCTGCGCCTTCAGGCCGACGCGTCTCAATGCACCGGCGCGACGGCGCGGTTCGGGCTCTGCTGCTGCGGCCAGAACACTTCCCATCCGGCCTTGACGGCGGTGCCGTCCTGGATGTGGAGCACGCTGTCGTAGAACTCCACCCCGCCATGCGAGCGCGGCGGCTCGCTTTCGTGCATGACGCTGATGACGGTCGCCTCGGCGCAATTGTCCTTGATCGCCTGATGGAAGGCGATGCGCGCCTCCGGGTCGAGCGCGCCGGTCGCTTCATCGAGGAAAAGGAGGCCCGGCTTGTGCAGCAATATGCGCGCCAGCATCAGTTTCTGCTTCTGGCCGCCTGAGAGGACCTGGTCCCACGGCTTGCCGGCGCACGTCTCGTCGCTGAGGAATTCGATGAAGTCGCCGATCCCCGCCTTGTGGAGCGCGGCTGCGACGCGTGCGTCGGAAAACAGTTCGTCGTCGTCCGGCAGGCAGACGAGTTGCTTCAGCGACAATGCCTGCAGCTTGATGTCCTGTGACGCATAGAAGGCGCCGACGCCCTGCGGGTAGACGATATCCCCTCGCCCGTAGGCCCAAAGCCCGTTCAGCGCCTTTAGCAGGCTCGTCTTGCCGCAACCCGAATCGCCCTTGATGAAGGTCCATTCGCCCGGCTTGAAGCGAAGGCCGGTGGCCGTCAGGAACGGCGCTACCTCGTCGCCCTTGTGCATGAGTTCGAGCTTGCGGACGGTAAGCCCGAAGCGGGCGTTCTGGCGGCCGTAGTGGAAATCCGAAAGCCCCGTCGATCGATAGAACTCGGCAGGATGGCGGACCTTCTCGATCGCTTCGGCCAGATCCGTCACGCGCCTGCTATTGGCCCGCAGCGTGGCGATGGCGGGCATGACGTGGATGAACCAGGAGCATTGGGAAATCAGCGAATTAACCAGTTCGGCGCCGGTGATGTAGGAGCGCAGGCTGATCTTCTCGTTGATGTACGGGATGAGCCCCGGAGCATAGGCCACCATGCGCGCGGCGAAAAAGTCGTAGACGTGCTGGAAGGAGGTATAGACCGCGCTGACCTTGTTGAGTTTGGCCCAGTTGCGATCGATATCGACATAGAGCCGGTCGTGCATCGTCTTCTGCACCTTCTCGCCGCAGGAAGCCGCCACCTGGAAGCTGCGCCGGAAGAGCGTCGTCAACTCGCCGCGATAGCTGCCTTCGGCCTGCTGCATGGCGATGTTGATGAATTCGAGGATACGGCCGAGCCTGACGGCGACATAGGTGTTGAGCGGGACATAGATGGCGACGGCGGCGAAGGCGAGGACTGCGCTGCCATACATGCCGAGGAATTCGAGCCCGTGCACGGGCGCGGATGTTTCGAGCAGGCGCTGGCCGACGAAGAACAGCGACGTCAGCACGCTCAATACGCCCATGGCGAGGCCGATCGCGCCACCGGTCATACCCTTGATCGATTCCTGAACGCGCTGATCGATATTGTCCGGCGCCTTGTCGTCGTCGCCCGTCCCGTGCTGGACATGGAAATGCGTGTGGCTGTCGCTCAGGAGCGCTTCGTTGAAGCGGCCGTTGAGCCAGCCGCGCCAGCGTCGATGAAGCGTCGCGGAAATATAGCCGCGCACCCCGTTGAAACCGGCATCCTTGATCACGACCAGAAGAAGCAGCATGCCCGCACTGGAAAGGACCGCGGTCAGCGGCGAACTGTTGTTCCTGTCGTGAAAGAAGGCGATGGCGTTGACGAGTTCACCGGAGGATTCGGCGATCCAGACGCTTGCCTTGCTCACCAGCGCCGTCAGGACCGCGATGAACAGGGTAAGGGTCCACGCTTCCCTCCAGTGGTCGGAGAACCAGTAGGCCCGCATCAACCCCCAGAACGTCCGCATCGAGGATACAGGAGTAGCGTCGGACTTCTCGCCGAAGGCAAATAGCCGTCCACCCTTTGATCGCATCCGATGCAGTTCCGCTCTGAGCGTCCGAATCACCACATTCCCGTCCCCAAGCCTTGATGGACGCTATCATGAACTCAAATTACACGAATTAATTTTTAGTGAAGTTGTATTAACGACCGGTTTCTTTCAGGCCGGTGTTGCATCTCGGTCGCACCACAATCGGTCGACCGGCCCAGCCAACTGACCGCCGCATAAGCCGTTTGCATTACATCGGGATGACGGTGCCGTGCGGGGATGCTTCTTCAGGCGCTGCGCTTGGCCTGCCTGAAATCGTCGAGGATGACGCGTTCGGCCGCGATTTCCGAGAAGAGGAAATCGCGGAAGGCCCGGATCTTGGGTTCGGCCAGCCGTTCGGGAAGGCAGCAGAAATAGAAGCCGGCCTGGGCCGGCACCATCAGGTCGAAAGGCGCGACGAGCCGACCCGACGCGATGTCGCGCATCGACAGCGTCAGCCGTCCGAGCACGATGCCGGCGCCGTCGAGCGCTGCTTCGAGCGCATGGTCGGCATGAGAGAAGCGCGGCCCCCGCGTGGGATCGACGTTGGTAACGCGCGCGCGCCGAAGCCAGTCGGCCCAACTCACAGCGTTGATGATGAAGTTTGCCGAATCGTCGTGAAGCAGCGCGACACGGCCCAGATCCTCCGGCCGCAGGTGACCGCCCAACTGCTCCAGAAGGCGCGGGCTGATGAGCGGCAGGACATGCTCGTCGGCAAGCCTTTCCACGTGGAGGCCGGGATAGTTGCCGCCGCCGAACCGGATGGACAGATCGACCTCGTCCGAACGAAAATCGGTCAGCTTGAGGTTGGCGGAGATACGGATATCGATCTCCGGGTAGCGCTCAAGAAACTTGTGCAGTCTTGGCGACAACCATTTGGCGGCGAAGGCCGGCCCGGTGGATACGGTGAGCACGTTGGCCGGCGCCGGCCCCTTCAGGCGCCCCATGGCCTCGGCGAGGCGCTCGAAGGCGTCATGGACGCCGGGCGCGATGCGCTCGCCCGCATCGGTCAGCCTGACCGCCCGGTTCAGGCGCACGAAGAGCGGAACCTGTAAAAAATCCTCGAGCTGCCTGATCTGGTAGGAAAGCGCCGACGGCGTGACGTTGAGTTCCTCGGCGGCCTTCTGGAAGCTCATATGCCGCGCCGCGACCTCGAAAGCGCGAAGCGAGTTGAGCGGTGGCAGGCGATAGGCCATCAATTCAATTGTCTTTAATCGGCAATACAAGCTACGCGCTCGCCCGCATTGCCGCAAGCGGGCGGCAGAGAGCCTTCCGGCTTATGCCGAACGGGTGACGTTTGCCGGCAACCGTCGTATTGCGAACCGAACGCGATGAAGGATGTATGACGACCATGACGAACCCACCTCTCGCCGAGTTGGAAGCCCCGACTTCGGCGTTCGGCTCGTTTCGGTCCCACCGACATCGGCGGGCGCGGTCTCGATCCCTTCTTCAACATCGACACACCGGCGGATATGGAAGAGACGGAACAGTTGCCGGCAGGGGAAATATGAGATGACAATGCGCGTATTCGGCGTCACCGGCTGGAAGAATTCCGGCAAGACGACGCTGGTCGAGGCGCTGGTGCGCGAATTGACAGGGCGCGGCTGGCGTGTGGCGACCGTCAAGCACGCGCATCACGATTTCGACATCGACAAGGAAGGGACCGATTCCTTCCGGCATCGTAAGGCCGGCGCGAAGGAGGTGGCGATCGTCTCGGGACGCCGCTGGGCACTGATGCACGAATTGGGAGAGGAAGGAGAACCGACGCTCGAAGACGTGCTTTCCCGCCTTTCGCCCGCGGACCTCGTCCTGATCGAGGGTTACAAGCGCGGTTCGCACCGCAAGATCGAGACCCGTCGGCTGGAGGCGAAGGACAGAAGCCCGCTTACTGCGACCGATCCCAACATCGCGGCGATCGCGGCGGATCATCCTGTGCCCGGAGAGACCGTGCCTGTTTTCGATCTCCACGATATCGCCGGGATCGCGGATTTAATCGAACGGGAGACTGGGCTCAAATGAGCGGAGCCGCCATGCATCATGAATCCGTTTCGATGCAGGGATTTACGGTTGCATTTTCACCGAAGCCGATGGGAATATCCGCGCCCGTCGCACCGTGACGCCGCTAGCCGGGTGCGGCCTGAGCGGCCAGTGCCGATGCAGCGTTCAAAAGGACGTATATGAGAATCCTCAGAGACATATGTCTGGTGGCTGCCGCTATCGCGGCCCTCACGTCCGCGGTAAGTGCCGCCACGCCCGAGCTGAAGCTTACGATCGGCACGGAAGGCGCCTATCCGCCCTTCAACAGCGTCGGCCCGGACGGCAGCCTCGTCGGCTTCGACATCGACATCGCCAAGGCGCTGTGCGCGGAGATGGGGGCTGACTGCACCTTCGTGACGCAGGACTGGCAAGGCATCATTCCTGCCCTTCAGTCCGGCCGGTTCGATGCCATCGTTTCATCGATGGCAATCACCGACGAACACAAAAAGAAGGTCGACTTCACCCATGCCTATTACCGGACGACGCCGGCAATCGTGGTACGGAAGGATTCGACGCTCGCCGGCGTGGCGCCGGAGGATATGACAGGCCGGACGCTCGGTGTCAGGGGATCGACCATTCATTCCAGATACGCCAGGGCGAAATACAAGCAGAGCGATATCCGTACCTACCCGACGATTGCGGGCTACGAGCACGACCTTGCGGAAGGCCAACTCGACGCGGCGATGGACGGCCGGATCGTGCTCGACACATGGCTGAAGACCGATGCCGGCCAGTGCTGCCGTCTACTGGGCATGATCAAGCCCGACCCCGGGTTGCATGGCCAGGGCGCCGGCATCGCGGTGCGCAAGGGCGACACCGATCTGGTCAACAGGTTCAACGCGGCGATCGCCGCCATCCGCACCAACGGAACGTATAAGAGGATCAACGACAAATATTTCGATTTCGATATTTACGGCGACTGAGCGCGGCATCGCGCGGCAGCGGCGCCGCAGGATTTGTATCTGTCACTATTGGAATGAGGAAATGAGAGAATGGCGAAAGTTGCGTTTCTGGGTCTTGGCGTGATGGGCTATCCGATGGCCGCGCACCTGAAGAACAAGGGCGGCCACGAGATCACCGTCTATAACCGCACCGCCGCACGCGCGAAAAAGTGGGTCGCCGAGCATGGCGGCAAAAGCGCATCGACGCCGAAAGAGGCGGCGAAGGACCAGGATTTCGTCTTCTCCTGCGTCGGCAATGACGACGATCTGCGCTCCGTCACGCTTGGCCCCGACGGTGCATTCCAGTCGATGAAGAAGGGTTCCGTCTTCATCGACAACACCACCGCATCGGCCGCGATCGCGCGCGAACTGGCGGCGGCGGCGGAAAAAGGCGGCTTCGGCTTTCTGGATGCGCCGGTGTCCGGCGGCCAGGCGGGCGCCGAGAACGGTGTCCTCACCGTCATGGTCGGCGGCGACAAGGATACTTTCGACAAGACACGGCCGGTGATCGATGCCTACGCGCGCATGATCGGCCTCATGGGACCGGCGGGCGCGGGCCAGCTTACCAAGATGATCAACCAGATCTGCATCGCCGGCCTTGTCCAGGGCCTCGCCGAAGGCATCCATTTCGGCAAGAAGGCCGGGCTCGATATCGAAAAGGTCGTCGACGTCATCTCCAAGGGCGCTGCTGGTTCGTGGCAGATGGAAAACCGCCACAAGACCATGAACACCGGCAAGTACGATTACGGCTTTGCGGTCGACTGGATGCGCAAGGACCTTGGCATCTGCCTCTCGGAAGCCGACCGCAACGGCGCGCGCCTGCCGGTGACCGCGCTCGTCGACCAGTTCTACAAGGACGTCCAGGAGATGGGCGGCCGGCGCTGGGACACCTCGTCGCTGCTCGCGCGGCTGGAGCGGTAGGCAGGCGGCGGCCACCGCGCCGCCCACGGCAAGACCGGGAGGCTATGCGGCGGATGCGCTAGCCTCCTTCTCCAGCATCAGATAGTCGAGCGGCAACTCGGTCGTGTATTTGATCTGCTCCATGGCGAATGCCGAGGAGACGTCGCGGATATCGATCTTCGAAATCAGCCGCTTGTAGAAGGAGTCGTAGGCGGCGATATCCGGCACCACGACGCGCAGGAGATAGTCGACATCGCCGCTCATGCGGTAGAATTCGACGACCTCGGGGAACTCCTGCACCACCTCGGAAAAGCGGCGCAGCCATTCGTGCGAATGCGAGCCGGTGCGGATGGAGACAAAGGCGGTGACGCGGGCATTGATCTTTACGGGATCGAGCAGCGCGACCCGGCGGCGGATGACGCCCTCCTCCTCAAGTTTCTGGATGCGGCGCCAGCAGGGCGTGGTGGAAAGCCCCACCTTTTTGGCGATATCGGCAACGGCAAGCGTCGCGTTTTCCTGCAGGAGGCGCAGGATCTTGCGGTCGAGACGGTCCATTGAACAGGCTCCTTGTAGAAATTTATTGCTGCCTTTAGCCCATCTCTCCGAGACTTCAACAAATATCTACCGGATATTGCCCATCAGATAAAATTTTTTCATCTATATTCCCTACCCAGCAAGGCGCGACACCTCTGCCCGCAAGACCGGCAGAACCTCGCGCTCGAACCACGGATTCCGCTTCAGCCAACCCGTGTTGCGCCAGGACGGATGCGGAAGCGGCAGGCACTTCGGCAGGCCGGGCCTCTCGAAGATACGCCGCCAGTCGCGTACCGTCGCATCGACCGACGCGCCCCTGTCTTTGCCGAGATGCCAAGCCTGGGCATAAAGACCGATGACGAGGACGAGTTCCACCTGCGGCATGAGCGCCAGAAGGCGCGCGCGCCATGCCGGGGCGCATTCGGCGCGCGGCGGACGGTCGCCGCCATGCGCGTCGAGACCGGGGAAGCAGAAGCCCATCGGCACGATCGCCAGCCGCGAGGGATCGTAGAATTCTTCCCTCGACATCCCGAGCCATTCGCGCAGCCTGTCACCGGAGCGGTCGTCGAAAGGCACCCCGCTTGCGTGGACACGTGTGCCGGGCGCCTGGCTGGCGACCAGGATCTTCGCGCTGTCGGAAGCGACGAGCACCGGCCGCGGTTCATGCGGGAGCGGCCTTTTCGGATGCTCCAGGCAAATCCGGCATGCTTCGATCTCGCGAAGCAGGCGGTCGAGCGATTCAGACACTTTTGCGCCTCAGGCTTCCGCGCTAGGCCTCGCGGCAAGTGCGGCGTGCCAGCGGATGACGTTAGTGAATTCCGGCGGCATGGCGATGCGCGCGGGCTTCATGAAATCGACACCGATCAGGCCGGTGATATCGGCAATCGAATATTCGTCGCCGGCGGCGAATTCGCGGCTCGCCAGTTCGCGGTCGAACAGGGCAAGGAATTCGAGCGTGCGCGGCTTGTTCGCCTCTCCCCATTCCGGGATCTGCGGCACCTCCCAATCCTTCATGGCAGGGTGGATGTGGCGGAACGCTTGCGCGACACAGAACATGAAGTTCAGTTCCATGCGCCGCTGCCACATCTCCACCAGCGTCTTGCCCAGGACGCCCTTGCCGAAGAGAGGCGGTTCGGGATGAAGTTCCTCGAAATAGCGGCAGATGGCGACCGACTCGGTGATGATCGTCCCGTCATCCAGTTCCAGCACCGGCAGGCGCTTCAGCGGATTGCGGCTGGCGACTTCCTCGGAACGGTGGCCGAGCGCTCCCATATCGACCGGGACGAGCGGCACCTCGATGCCCTTCTCCGCCAGGAACACCCTCACCCGGCGCGGATTGGGAGCGCGCCCTCCGTCATAAAGCTTCATCGCTGCCTTCCTTCCCCTCCCTGCTTACAGGGGTGCCCACCGCAATCGCAAGGATAGAGTTTGGACCCTTTCCAAAAGGGTCTCTTAATCATTCAACCGTAGTTTGCGAAGCTTGACATACCGGCAAGAACGGAACGGTGCTGCAGCGCTCGCAAACAGCGGACAAGATCATCGTCGACCGCAGGAAACCGCATCGCCACAGCGATGTGGCTCGTGCGGTGCGCCGCACGCGTGAGCGCCTGTCCCAGCAAGCGGGCAACCCCATCTTCGACCGCGAACTGCTGAAACTGCACGCCCATGCGATCGTCGGCGGAGCACCCGCCATTCCGCTGATGGTGCTGCTCGTCACCGCCGCCGGCCTCTTCGCCGGTATGAGCGGCGAAATCCTGATCTGGGCCTTTTGTACGGTGACCTTCTATGCCGTGCTCGCGGTCACCGCCCGGCGCATCGACCAGGCCGAGACCTCGGCCATCGAGACGGCGACAGCGTCGCGCAACCTCCTTGTCGGCCATTTTTTCAGCGGACTGGGCTGGGCCTATCTCGCCTGGCTCGGCTGCACGGAATGCCGCGTCGACCAGTTCCCCGTCATCAAGGCGGTGGTGCTCCTGATCGCAATCGCGGCCACCGCGCTGATTGCCTCGTCGCTCCGTTACGCACTGGTTGTCACCTTCGCGCTCCCGGTCGCCGCCTATCTGGCCTTCGGCGCAAACCTCTCCAATCCGGTCGAGGCGATCATGGCGGGGCTGCTGTTCCTCGCCCTGCCCTTTTTCTCCTATATCGCCAGCCATCTTAACCGCACCGCCACCATGCTGCTTTCCTTCCGCTCGGAGAAGGACGCGCTCATCGCGGAACTCGAAACCGCCAAATCCATGTCCGACGAGGCGAGGCGTCGCGCGGAGGAAGCCAATCTCGCCAAATCGCGTTTCCTTGCCTCGATGAGCCATGAATTGCGGACGCCGCTCAACGCGATCCTCGGCTTTTCGGAAGTAATGGCGAAGGAAGTGCTGGGGCCGCTCGAAAACGAAAGCTACCGGCAATACGCGCGCGACATCAACGATTCAGGCCAGCACCTGCTCGATCTCATCAACGAGATCCTCGACCTCTCCCGTATCGAGGCGGGCCGCTATGCGCTGAACGAGGAGCCGCTCAGGCTTGCGCATGTCGTCGAGGATTGCTGCAGGATGATGGAACTGAAAGCGCATAACAAGAGCCTCCGCATCGTCCAGCAATATGAAGAACACCTGCCGAGGCTCTATGCCGACGAGCGCGCGCTGAGGCAGATCGCACTCAATCTTCTCTCCAACGCGGTGAAGTTCACGCCGAGCAACGGCGAAATCCGCGTACGCGTCGGCTGGACCATCGGCGGCGGCCAGTATGTCTCCGTCAAGGACAACGGTCCCGGTATTCCGCCGGAAGAGATACCGGTTGTTCTTTCCGCCTTCGGCCAGGGCTCCATCGCCATCAAGAGTGCCGAGCAAGGCACCGGGCTCGGCCTGCCGATCGTTCAGGGCATGATGCACATGCATGGCGGCGAGTTCGAACTGATCTCGAAGTTGCGCGAAGGGACCGAGGCTCTGGCGGTCTTCCCGGCATCGCGCGTGATGGAAGAACTGCCGGCCATGCCGACGGCCGAACCGAAGCGCGCCGCCCGCCGCTGACTATCAGCGCACGCCTGAGACGGCAACCGAAGCGTAGCAGGTCGATGCAGCCTTCAGTAGCCCGGCGGCAAGCACCGCCGCAACGCCGCTTTCCCCGATGTCGAGATCGAGCAACGGCTTGAAGCCGAGCCGCGCTGCCGCCTTCGCCTGTCCGTCGTCGGCCGAAAGCCCGGCAAGCACACAATGGCCGATGGCATCGGGATTCACGGCATGGAGAACGGCGGCGGCGGCAACGGCGGGATAGCCGTCCAGCACCACCGGAATATGTTCTGAGCGCGCCGCGATAATTGCGCCGGCGATTGCGGCGAATTCGCGGCCGCCGAGGCGGCGCAGCACTTCCAGTGGATCGGCGAGGCGTCCTGAATGAACGGAAAGGGCGGCATCGACCATTCCGGCCTTGCGCCCTCTTATTGAACGGTCCGCCCCTGGCTCGTCTCCGACCCAATCCGCCCCTCGCCCGCCGAAAAGAGCCGCGCAGATCGCAGCCGCAACCGTCGAATTGCCGACGCCGAAAGCGCTGAGGCAGAGAAGGTCGGTGCCACCCGCGATCGCCTCCATGCCGAAGGCCATGGTCGCGGCGGTCGCCTTTTCATCGAGTGCCGACTCTATCGCGATATCGCCGGTCGGCAGGTCGAGCGCGAGGTCGAACACCTTCAGGCCGAGATCGTAAGTCGAGCAAAGCTGGCAGGCAGGCGCAGCGCCGGAACTGCACCGTTCAACCATAGCGGCCGTTGCACCGATCGGCAGGGCCGAAATGTTGCGCGCCGCCACGCCATGGCTGCCGGCAAAGATCGCAAGCAGCGGGCGAAGGATCATCGGGCGCGGTCGGCCGCTCCATCCCGCCAGCCAGACGGCAAGCTCCTCCAGGCAGCCGAGCGAACCGCCCTTCCCGGCGTAGCGGCGGAAATCCTGCACAACGTGGTCCGCCGCCTTTTGGTCTATCGGACGCGGCGCGGCGAGCAATGTGCGAAAATCATCGAAAGGAAGGCCGCTGGTCATGGATTTCGATTTCGTCCGGAGAGGATGGAAAGGGCTGAAAGCGGCATAGCGGCAGCCGGCACCGGCCGCAATCGTCGGTCAGCCGTTTCGGCCGTGACGCGCTGTCGCTTTCGGCGCACTTGCAAAGCGCGGATTGGAATATCATGTGGTGACTCAAGGCGACAGGAACTTCCATGACCGCAATCGAATCTCCGTGCATCCTCGTTTGCTCAATTGACATGAAAACGGGCTATTGCTTCGGCTGCGGACGCACGCGCGATGAGATCGGCGCCTGGTTGACCATGACGCCTGAGATACGGCGCGAGATCATGGCGGAACTGCCGGCCCGTCTCGCAACCGTCGAACGACGCCCGCGCCGTGAAACGCGCCGCGCCCGCATGGCGCGCGAAAGAGGTTCTGTCGGGTGACATCATGCGTAATCGGCTGCTCTGGTTCATACTGGGCGCCATCGGGGTCGCCCTCGTCCTCCTCGTCACCAACAACGATGCGGGATCGACGTTCGGTATCGGCAACGAAAAATTTGGCCACGGCATCTATCTCGCGCTCTGGGGCCTGGTGATCGCCGCCGGCGTGGTCGGCTCGCGTCGCCTGATGGGAAATGCCGCGCGCGATGTCGCGATATGGATCGCGGTCGTGTTCGTGCTCGTCGCCGGGTTCCAATATCGTTATGAACTGCAGGATGTCGCCTATCGCGTCACCGCGGGGCTAATTCCGGGAAGCCCCCTCTCGTCGGTGGACGGGAACGGACGCAATGTGGTGACCCTACAAAAGCTCGACAACGGCCATTTCGGCGTGCGCGCCGATGTCAACGACGCTGGCGTATCCATGATCGTCGATACCGGCGCGACACGGACCGTGCTGACCGCCGATGCGGCCAGCCGTGCCGGCATCGACATCTCGAAGCTCAACTATAATCTGCCGGTGATGACCGCCAATGGCCTGGCGCAAGCAGCAAGCGTAACCGTTGACGAGCTTTCGGTGGGCTCAATCAAGCGCCGGCACATGGCCGTGCTGGTTGCGGCGCCCGGCAGCCTCGGTGAAAGCCTGCTCGGCATGAATTTCATCAACTCGCTCTCCGGCTTCGACATGCGCGGCGACCGGATGACCCTCTACGACTAAGGCATGTCCTCCCGAAAGTGGAGAACCGTTTCGGGATAAAGGCATGCGTAAATAAAGACTCAGGCGGCTTCCTCTGCGGGTGCCAGCCGGACGGCGTCAAAAGCGGCAAGAAGCACTTCGGGCCCTGCGCCGGGGCGCGTCGCATCGGTCGAAAGGATCTGCCGATAGCGTCGCGCGCCGGGCAAACCGTGGAACAGGCCGGTCATGTGCCGCGTGACATGGGCGAGACGCCCTCCCCGTTCGATATGCCTCGCGGCATAGTCAGCCATCGTCTCGACAACACAGGCGAGATCGACCGGTTCGGATGGCCGCTCCCCCAGGATTTCATCGACACCGGCAAGCATTCCCGGCTCGTGATAGGCGGCACGGCCGAACATGACCCCGTCGGTATGGGCGAGGTGTTCCCGTGCCTCGGCGACCGTGCGTATGCCGCCATTGATGCCGATGAAACGATCGGGATAGCGCGCCTTCAAGCGATAGACGCGGCCATAGTCGAGCGGCGGGATCTCTCGGTTCTCCTTCGGGCTCAACCCTTCCAGCCACGCCTTGCGCGCATGGACCCAAAGCCCATCGGCGCCGGTGGCTAAAACCGCGTCGGTCAATTCGTCGAGCGCCGTTTCGGGATCCTGATCGTCGACGCCAAGCCGGCATTTCACCGTCACGGGGATGGGCACGGCCGCCTTCATCGCCTCGACGCAGGCGCCGACGAGTTCGGGCGTCCGCATCAGGCACGCACCGAACGTGCCGGACTGGACGCGATCCGAGGGGCAGCCGACATTCAGGTTGATTTCGGTGTAGCCGGATTCCGCGCCGATCCTGGCCGCCTCGGCGAGTTTTGCCGGATCCGAGCCGCCGAGCTGGAGCGCCACAGGCTGTTCAGCTCCAGAAAAACCGAGCAGACGTTCGCGATCGCCGTGGATCACGGCATCGGCCACAACCATTTCCGTGTAGAGGACAGCCCGGCTCGTCAATTGCCGATGGAAGAACCGACAATGCCGATCCGTCCAGTCCATCATGGGTGCAATGGCTATTTTCTTTTCGTGCATCAAACGCTTGCAACCGAATTTTATGCCCGCTTCATAGCCACCGGCCGCGCGGGTAACGGTCAGATATGCCCGGGGGCAGCGTCGGTCAATCGCGGCGCCGCGCTCATATCGCCAGAAGCAACGCCGCAAAGAGAGCTTCGGCAACGACGATGCCGACGATGATCTTCCGTCCGAGAGCCAGATAGGCGGCAAACCCGACCGCGACCGCCGCAACGCGGATCCATACCGGTGTCGTGGCGAGCGCGCCGGTTGGAAAGAAGATCAGATTGCCGACAACGCCGGCGACGAGCGCGGTCGCCACAGCCCTGACCAGCACGAGCAGTTCGGAATCCTCCGCCATCCGGCCGCCGAAGACGACGCCGAGATAGCGCCAGCTATCCGTCGCCAGCCAGCCGCCGACCAGAATGAAGGCGAAGGGCCACCACCATGCCTCATACGAGGAAAAGGTCATCGCGCCGCCTCTCGCCTGAAAAGGCGATGCAGCGCATAGCCGCCTAAACCGCCCACAAGCCCCGCGCCGAGGAGATCGAAGCCTGGCACGATCATGTGGAAGATCGGGCCGAACGCCACGCCGAGCCCCATGGCGTAGTAGGCGGCATGTTCCCGTGCCGAGCCCCACAGCGAGGTGATGAAATAGATTGGCGTCAGCAGGAACAGCCCGGCTGAAACGGCTGTCGGCAGATGCGGCGCCACCAGATAGATGACGACCACCACGACCATGTTGACCAGCACCAGCGTCGAGCCGAGGCCGCCGTAGAAGGCGGTGCGCCGCTCCCTCGGCACGTCAGGCAGCCGTTCAGCCGCCAGTACCCACGACGTCACGGCGATAAAGTGGGAAAGCAGGAGCAGCACCCAGTTGCGGGTCGACCGTGTGCGCATTTCCGGAACTAGCGCCATCACCATCGGCATCAGCCGTATGGACGACAAGGCGACGGCGAAGGCGGTTGCCGCCAGCGAGCTGCCGGACAGGACGGAACCGACCAGCACCACCTGCCCCGGCAGCGCCCATACGATGCCTGTCATGAAAACGGTCTCGGCCATGGTCAATCCCGATTCATGGGCGAGACCGGCGAAGCCGACAAAAGCGCTTATGAGAATGAGCAAGGGGACCGAAAGGGTCGAGAACACACCGCGAAAGAACCAGGCCGCGGCACCTCCCCCAGCAACAATTTCGGTCTGCTCCAGCATCACGGCGCGGTTAACATGCTAAATTCGAAAAGATGTGGTCCAAAAAAGGAAAAGGCTTCTCCCAACGCGTCGGGAGAAGCCTCGATCAGTGCCTGTCGAGCATCAGGACTTGCGCGGCAGCTGCGGGACAATACTCCGCTTGGCCGCACCCCTGCCCTTTTGCGGGGGGGCGTCGGGTTGGCCGGCAGGTCCCTTGCCTGCAGGCCTGGGCTTTGCCTGCGCCTTCACCGATGACGGTTTCTTCGCCGTCTTCTTCTTCGGTGCGGGCGCCTTTTTCGGATCTTCCTTCTTGGGGTGCACCGGCACCTCGTCGCTGATGGCTTCGAGCTTCAGGCCCGGCTTGCCGGCTTCGTCGTTGACGACGGTGACCTTGACCGTGCCGCCGCGCTTCAGCTTGCCGAAGAGCACCTCGTCGGCAAGCGGCTTCTTGACGTGCTCCTGGATGACCCGGCCGAGCGGCCGTGCGCCCATGCGTTCGTCATAGCCCTTGTCCGCCAGCCAGGCGATAGCCTCGGGCGACAGGTCGAAGGTGACGCGGCGCTCGGCAAGCTGCGCCTCGAGCTGAATGACGAATTTCTGCACGACCTGATGTACGACCGGCACCGGCAATGCGCCGAACGGGATGATCGCGTCGAGGCGGTTGCGGAACTCCGGCGAGAAGAGCCGGTTGATCGCCTCCATGTCGTCTCCTTCGCGCTTGGAGGAGCCGAAGCCGATAGCGGCCTTCGCCATGTCGGCCGCACCCGCATTCGTCGTCATGATGAGGATGACGTTGCGGAAGTCGATCTTCTTGCCGTTATGGTCGGTCAGCTTGCCGTGATCCATGACCTGCAACAGGATGTTGAACAAGTCCGGATGCGCCTTCTCGACCTCATCGAGAAGCAGCACGCAATGCGGATGCTGGTCGACGCTGTCGGTGAGCAGACCGCCCTGGTCGAAGCCGACATAGCCCGGAGGCGCGCCGATCAGCCGGCTCACCGTGTGCCGCTCCATATATTCCGACATGTCGAAGCGGATCAGTTCCACTCCGAGCGAGGCGGCAAGCTGCTTGGCGACCTCGGTCTTGCCGACGCCGGTCGGGCCGGAGAACAGATAGCTGCCGATCGGCTTTTCCGGCTCGCGCAGGCCGGCCCGGGCCAGCTTGATCGCGGAGGCAAGAGCGGAGATTGCCGTCTCCTGCCCGTAGACGACGCGCTTCAATTCTTCCTCCAGCGTCGCCAGCACCTTCTCGTCGTCGGTCGTCACCGTCTTCGGCGGGATGCGCGCCATCGTGGCGATGGTCGCCTCGATCTCCTTGACGCTGATGGTCTTGCGACGGCGGGATTCGGGCAGCAGCATCTGCGAGGCGCCCGTCTCGTCGATCACGTCGATCGCCTTGTCGGGCAGCTTCCGGTCGTTGATGTAACGTGCCGAAAGCTCGACCGCCGCCTTGATCGCCTCATTGGTGTAGCGGACCTTGTGGAAGTCCTCGTAATAGGGCTTCAGACCCTTCATGATGGCGATAGCGTCGTCCACCGAAGGCTCGTTCACGTCGATCTTCTGGAAGCGCCGCACCAGTGCGCGGTCCTTCTCGAAGAATTGGCGGAACTCCTTGTACGTGGTCGAGCCGATGCAGCGGATCGCGCCGGACGACAGCGCCGGCTTCAAGAGGTTCGAAGCGTCCATCGCGCCGCCCGACGTGGCGCCGGCTCCGATCACCGTGTGGATCTCGTCGATGAACAGGACCGCACCCGGATATTCTTCCAGTTCCTTGACGACCTGTTTCAGCCGCTCCTCGAAATCACCGCGATAGCGGGTTCCGGCAAGCAGCGTGCCCATGTCGAGCGCGAAGATTGTCGCGTTCATCAGGACGTCCGGCACGTCGCCCTCGACGACGCGCTTGGCAAGGCCTTCCGCGATGGCGGTCTTGCCGACGCCGGGATCGCCCACGTAAAGCGGGTTGTTCTTGGAGCGGCGGCATAGCACCTGGATGGTGCGGGCGATCTCGGATTCGCGGCCGATCAGCGGATCGATACGGCCAGCCCGCGCCTTGTCGTTCAGATTGATGCAGTAGGCGGTCAGCGCATCCTGTTGCTGCTTCTTCTTGCCGCCTTCTTCCGGTTCGCCGCCACCACCCGCTCCGGGCTGATCTTCCTCGGCTCCACGCGGCGGCCGCGAATCGCCCGCGCCCGGCCGCTTGGCGATGCCGTGCGAGATGTAGTTGACCGCGTCGTAACGGGTCATCTGCTGTTCCTGCAGGAAATAGGCGGCGTGGCTCTCGCGCTCGGCGAAGATGGCGACGAGCACGTTGGCGCCCGACACCTCCTCACGGCCGGACGATTGCACGTGGATGACGGCACGCTGGATCACGCGCTGGAAGCCGGCGGTCGGCTTGGAATCCTCGTCATACCCCGTGACGAGATTGTCCAGTTCCGTGTCGATATAGGTGACGAGAACCTGCTTCAGTTCGTCGAGATCGACATTGCAGGCCCGCATGACGGCACCGGCGTCGGCATCGTCGATCAGGGCGAGCAGAAGATGTTCGAGCGTCGCGTATTCGTGGTGACGCTCATTCGCATAGGTGAGCGCTTGATGCAGCGCTCGTTCTAGGCCTTGGGAGAAAGCCGGCATTCATTCCTCACTTCTTCTCCATCACGCATTGCAGCGGGTGCTGATGCTGACGGGCAAAGTCCATGACTTGCGTCACTTTGGTCTCGGCGACCTCGAATGTATATACCCCGCACTCTCCGACACCGTGATTGTGAACATGCAGCATGATGCGGGTGGCGGCGTCGCGGTCTTTCTGGAAAAAACGCTCCAGTACGTGGACGACAAATTCCATCGGCGTGTAGTCGTCGTTCAGGATCAGTACGCGGTAAAGGCTCGGCTTCTTCGTTTTCTGCCTGGGCCGGGCAATGACAGCCGTACCACGCCCGGTGCCATTTCCTCGGTCCTGGCCCGCCTGCATGGTAACGGCGCGACACCGCACTGGTTCCCGGCCGATCGTCAATCGTTGCCTTCCTTTCGCCGAGCTTGATCGAGAGCCCGACATGTAGGTATCCATCACGTAATTTTAAGACCTTCTGGCGCGCTGACAATACGGTCTTCACAAGAGGCACCCGTATTTCGTCAGCCCCGGTTCCGTCAGCGATGCGGCGGGAAAACAAAAAACCCGGCCGCTATCGCGACCGGGTTCACGTGGACCTTTAGATGAAAGGCCGGTCGAAAGCCTATTTCGCCCTCGGCGCGATCTCTTCGAACGGCTTGTAGGCATCGCGTGCCAGTTCCGCGTAGAGATCGATCATCTTCGTGGCTTCGGCGATGAAACCTTCATATGCGCTCTTAGCGTAGCTCGATTGCACCTCGAAAGCCGCCTCGGGCGACTTCGCCGCGGCGAGCTTCTGGAACGCGGCGCTGCCGTCCTCGTAGCTTTTCTTGGTGTACTCGGTCGCGTCGAGCGCGATCGCCTGGATGCTCTTGGACCAAGAGGCAAAGCTCTTCAGACCGGAATCGATGAATTCCTTGCCGAGGGCGTCGGCCTCCTCGAATGTATGCGTCATGCCATGAACCTTTCCATTCAACTGAAAGTCCGGAATTTTCGCGATGCACAAAATGTAGATGCATTGCACAATTTGTCAATGCATCCGAGCCGGCGGCGCTCCCGGAGCCACAGGACCACCCGCCGTGATCGGCTCAAACGCGAAAGAATTTATGAACGTTACGGTTACCATAAACGGATTGGTAACGCCGCCTCCAATAGATTTCCCGCTCGATATCTCGTGGGCCTTTGGCGGCCCGAATGCGGTAACAAATCCAAGGGCAAGGCTGTGGGCAAGGTAGTAGTGGCTTCTGTGTTTGTGTCGAAATTCGCCTCGCTCACGGCAAAAGCAGTCATCCTCTCCTTCATCGTCGCGATGATGGCGTGGTCCGGCGTGGCCCAGGCATCGACGCGCCATGCGGCGATCGTCATCGACGCGAAGACGGGCCGGACGCTCTACGAATCGAACGCGGATGCTTTGCGCTATCCCGCGTCGTTGACCAAGATGATGACGCTCTATCTCACCTTCGAGGCGCTTCAGTCCGGCAGGATATCGAAATCGACGCCGGTGCCGTTCTCGGCCGAGGCCGCTTCCCAGCCGCCGACCAAGCTTGGCGTGAAGGCCGGCGGTGCGGTCACGGTCGAAACAGCCATCTACGCCCTGATAACGCGTTCGGCGAACGACGCGGCGACGGCGCTGGGCGAAATGCTCGGCGGCAGCACACGCAATTTCGCCCGCACCATGACCGCGACCGCGCATCGGCTCGGCATGACGCGCACGACCTTCAAGAACGCCAACGGACTACCGGACGATGAGCAGGTGACGACGGCGCACGACATAGCGCTGCTCGGCATCGCGCTTCGCGAACATTTCCCGCAATATTACGGCTATTTCGCCACGCGCTCCTTCCAATACGGAAGGCACCGGATCAGGGGCCACAACCACCTTCTGGGGCGCATTGACGGCGTGGACGGCATCAAGACCGGCTACACGCACGCCTCCGGCTACAATCTGGCTACATCGGTGAAGCGCGACGGGCGCAGCATCGTGGCGGTCGTGTTGGGTGGCAAGACCAGCCGTTCCCGCGACGCGGAAATGGCCGAGTTGATCCGCAAATACATGCCGCGCGCCTCGCGCCGTGGCGATCCGGGCGACTACATCGCCTCGCGGCAGGAGGTGGCACCGGCAGCCGTAGCGGTTGCGCTCCCCCGCCACGATGCGCCGACCCCCGACAAGCGGCCCGCGCGGGTAATCCCCGCGCCGGAGACGCAGGCACTCGCACTGGTTTCGGAAGCACCAGAGCCAGCCGCGCGGCCTGCTCTCAAGGTCGCCGAGGCCATCGCCAGCAAGGGCGTCGACCCGGTCAGCACTGCCTCCACGGCGCCGAGCGGCTGGGCGATCCAGATCGCCGCGACCGACAGCGAAACGCAGGCCCGCGCCGTGCTCGACAAGGCGAGCAAAAAGGCGCCGACGGTGCTTGCAGACGCTTCGCCTTTCACTGCCGTCTACCAGAAGGGCGGCGACACCTATTACCGCGCGCGCTTCGGCGGCTTCTCGTCGAAGACGCAGGCATGGGACGCCTGCGGCGCACTGAAGAAGCGCAAGATTTCCTGCTACGCGGTGGAGCAATAGCCGGCGCAATGTGACTTCGGGTGGGGCATACCCTGAATAGTGTCGAGTAGAGGGGGAACGCCGTGATAACGGGAGAACAAGACGCCGCCGGGATCGTCGATCCGCGTCCGCAATCGCGATCTACAATTCACCCGCAGGGGCGCGGCCTCGGCTTCAGCACGTTGCGGCAGGCGGCGACGCGGCTTGCGGACTTCCGCAGCCCGGGGAACAGGTTCAAGACCCGCGACCTGGTCGCCTTGCTGCTCAGCCACGGCGCACGGTCATGGCGTGCCTCGCAGCCGGCGGCACGGGTACGTGTCAGGGTTTTCGCGCCCGACGGACACCCCGCCGTGCGCATCGACCTCGATGCGCCCGAGATCACCGCCAGGTAAAAGTGGCCTAAAGCAGCCCCAATTCCGCAAGTTCGCGCCGCAAATTCTGCGGCAGCGCGAACCATCCTTCGCGCTCTTCCCGCGCATCCACGGGCGCTTCCGACTGCTTCAGATAGCGCCAGCCCTGGAAAGCGCGGCGCGGCTGCCATTCGGTGCGCACGACCTTTGGCTCGAGGACCAAGTGACAGCGGCCGATGCCGTCCTTGTCGGTGAATGGCCGAATCTCGGTAATCCGCTGCCGACACTGGACGTTGCCCTTGATCACCCAATAGAGCGACCCGCCTGAGGTGATCTCCTCCACCCGCTTCGGCACCATGCGGGTGGTATGGAAATGCTCCGGCTTCTCGCCCGCACGGCGCTTCTCCTCGAGGCGGAAACCGATCCATTCCTCGAGGTCTTCGACGCTGTCGCAGCCGACGCACAATTTGAGGATATTGAGAGGCATGGCCTATGGTTTAGCGGCCGGCGTGCGGAGGTCAAGCGCCGGCCGACGCATCTCCACAAGGACGCGGCCTCTCCTGCCGCCGCAACCTTTCCCGCTACCGAGCATTAAAGAAGCTGCTAGATTCAGTAACGGTCGGGGCGATTCTTGGAAATCCGGAAAGGTCCAAGCTCATGTTGAAATATATTGCCGCAGCGATATTGGCATCTTCCCTTGTCGTTTCGACAGCCTTTGCCGCATCAAACGACTATTCGCGACGGCATGACAGCCGCAACCACCAACAGAGCGAGGTTCACAAGACCCCGGACCGCTATCACAGGGATCGCCGTGACTCCCATTCGCACAGGGATCGCCATGGGGATCGGTACGATCGGTATCATTCGCGCTACAGGCCGGGAGAGCGCTACCGCTCGGCTCCACATGGCTGGCATCGCTATCACAAGCGCCCGCGCGACTGGCACAACCGCGGCTGCATCGTCGTCGGACCGATGTGGTTCTGCCCATAAGCCATACGAAAGAGCGGCACGCGCGACATCCGTGCCCGCTATCGTCATCCGGCCGCGCCTCGCGGCCGGATTCTTGCTCAGCACTCCACGACGTTGACGGCCAACCCGCCCTGGCTGGTCTCCTTGTAGCGCTCGTTCATGTCGTGGCCGGTCTGGCGCATGGTTTCGACCGCCGCATCGAGCGGCACGAAATGCTGCCCGTCGCCCTTGATCGCCAAAGATGCCGCCGTCACAGCCTTCACGGCGCCGAGCGCGTTACGCTCGATGCAGGGCACCTGCACCAGCCCGCCGACCGGATCGCAAGTCATGCCCAGATGGTGTTCGAGCGCGATCTCGGCGGCGTTCTCGACCTGCTCGGGCGTGCCGCCCATCACCGCGCATAGTCCCGCGGCGGCCATAGCCGAGGCCGAGCCGACCTCGCCCTGGCAGCCGACTTCCGCGCCGGAGATCGAGGCGTTGTGCTTGATGATGCCGCCGATCGCCGCCGCCGTCAGCAGGAAGTCACGCGTGCCGTGCGGGTCGGCATCGACATGGAACCGGCGCCAATAGCGCATCACCGCCGGCACCACGCCGGCAGCACCATTGGTCGGCGCGGTCACCACGCGTCCGCCGGCGGCGTTCTCCTCATTCACCGCCATCGCATAGACGGAGAGCCAGTCGTTCGCCATCAGCGGGTTGGGCCGATTCTGCCGCCAATCCTCCTCCATGCGCTCGTTGAGCTTTTTGGCGCGGCGGCGCACCTTCAGCCCGCCCGGCATGATCCCTTCCTGCGACAGGCCGCGGTCGATACAGGCGCTCATGGCGCCCCAGACGCGGTCGAGCCCGGCATCGAGTTCGGCACGGCTCATGCGGGTTTCCTCGTTCGCCCGCTTCATGTCGGAGATCGAAAGCCCGCTCGCCTTGGCCATTTCGAGCATCTGCCGCGCGCTGCCGAAGGGATAGGGCACGCCCCTCTCCTCCGGCTTCTGGCTGTCGGCCTTCATGCGCTGCAATTCCTCGGCGGAAACCACGAAACCGCCGCCGATGGAATAGTAGATCCGGCGCAGCAGAAGCCGATCATCGCGATCGTAGGCAGAAAAGACCATGCCGTTGGCATGACCCGGCAGCGGATGCTTACGGTCGAGTTCGAGATCCTTTTGCGGATCGAAGCGGTATCCGGGATGGCCGGGCGGCTCGATACGTTTTTCGGTGGCGATCTTCTCCAGGATCGCATCGGAGGCGTCCGGATCGACGGTAAGCGGCGTCTGGCCCGTCAATCCCAGGATCACCGCGCGATCGGTGCCGTGGCCGATACCGGTGAATGCAAGCGAGCCGTGCAGGCTGACAGCGATCCGATCGACCACCGTGCCGACCGGCCTCGGCCAGTCGTCACCGGCAAGTTCGTCGAGAAAACGGACGGCGGCCGTCATCGGCCCCATCGTGTGCGAACTCGACGGGCCGATGCCGATCTTGAAGAGGTCGAAGACGGAGAGAAACATTTCCGGGATTCCGCGAAAACTCGCCAATCTATCTTCTATCTTTCCTTCGACGTCTCGAGGCTCGATATCCGCCGACTTCCGCTATCGCACGCACGACATGGCCTTATGTCGTACCCCTTTTCTCCGACCGCAAGCTTATCCTGGCGCCGGAAAGAGACTGTCGATCTTGCCGGAGAGGCGATAGGCGGCGAGGCCGGCCCATTCGCGGATGGCGAGCGTCATGTTCTGCAGGCAATCAATTGCGTTGTCACGCGCAAACGAAAGCCGCTCGTTTCCCGCCGTGCGGTAATCGGTCGGCCATGCGACGATATCGAAACCGGCCTTGCGGAAGAGCGCCATGGCGCGAGGCATATGGAAGGCCGACGTCACCAGAAGCCATGTCTCGCCCGGCTTCGGTTTCACCAGATCACGGGTGAAGACGGCATTCTCATAGGTATTGCGCGAGTGCGTCTCCAGCCTTAGACGCTCGCGCGCGATCCCGAGCGCTTCGAGAAGCCGCGGCGCGGTCACCGCATCGCCCTCGCCGGCCAGCACCAGCGAACCATTGCCACCGGTGACGACGATTTCCGCATCCTTGTATCGGCGCGCAAGGATCGCCGCTTCCACGATGCGGTCGGCGCTGTTGTTCAATTCGTAGCCATGGCGCACAAGGTTGATGCCACCTTCAAAGAAACCGCCGAGGACAATGATTCCCTTCACTTCTTCAGGCTGCGCGGCGGGCCGGCTGAACCGGTCCTCCAGCGGTTCGAGCAGTACCGAACCGGTGCTGGTCCAGACCGAAACGACGAGGATGAGAAGCGCCAGCGCCGGGAACAGGACCGACAATCGCCTGAGCCTAAGCAGCGATGCCGTAAGCCCCAACAGCAGCAAAAGGGCAATGAGGTTCAGCGGCTGGATAATGAAGCCGACAATCTTCGAGGCGACAAAGAACATGCTATCTCCCGGCAACCTCAACGCCACCCTGGATCATACTGGATGATTCGCAGGCTCGGGGCGACGGGATGGCGGGCGGGCATCCGTGGTTTTGAAAGCCATCAAAGCCGTCGTTCATGTGGACATCCTTCTTCGTCCTCCGCCCTTCGCATCCGTCATCCACACGCTCCGCCCCCGCCACGCTGCCTGTCGGCCCTGGCCATTGTTCAGTCGGGAAGCGGGGCGCGCGGCCGTGCCTTCCGAATTGACATAGGTGGCGCGAACCTCGCGCCCCGCCGGCGATTTCTGTTCCCGCCTGTTCCGCTGCTCCCCGAGCCTCACCCTGAACCTGCCGAAGGGTAGTCACTCCGAACAGGTTCAGCGCTCGTCCCGGGGTCTGTGTACCTTCTACCGGCACGCAGGAGTCATAGTGCCCCCAGGGGAACCTCCAGGCGGAACCTCCCCGGCCATGATGCCACGTCAGCATCACGGCGGAGGCGCCGGCTCCTCTCCACGCAATCACCGTCATGATCGGTGTTCCCGATGGGAGGAACTGACAGGGAGTATGGATGAAGGGCAGAGGGCGTGGAGAAAGGGAGGCGAAGAAAATATGGAAAGGCAGCGATATGAACGGGTTGGGAAACAAACGGGCGCAGGTTTATCCACGTTTCGGCGACTGCCCCCTTCCTCCGTCATTCCCGATCTCGTGAGCGACTGTGGAGCGGAGAGTGTCGGGAATGGCGGCGTTTTCATCGACCCTTCCGACAATCGCCGGAGATGGGGGAGCCCCGATGAGGCAAAGCCGAACCGTCGGGCGAACCTGGTGAAGGGTGATCGCTAAGATGACAACGCCGGGAGCGCCTACTCTATATCCTCGACAGGCTGGCCGGAGCCGCCTTCTATCCGCTGCGCCAGCGACGCCTTCATGAATTCGTCGAGGTCACCGTCGAGCACGCCTGACGGGGAAGTGTTCTCGACACCGGTGCGCAGATCCTTCACGAGCTGGTAGGGCTGCAGCACGTAGGAGCGGATCTGGTGGCCCCAGCCTATATCGGTCTTGGAGGCTTCGGTCGCGTTGGCCGCCTCCTCGCGCCGCTTCAGTTCTTCCTCATAGAGCCGTGAACGCAGCATCTCCCAGGCGGTAGCGCGGTTCTTGTGCTGCGAGCGCTCGGCCTGGCAGGCGACCGCGATGCCGGTCGGGATATGGGTGATGCGCACGGCCGAATCGGTCGTATTGACGTGCTGGCCACCGGCGCCCGATGAACGGTAGGTGTCGATGCGGACATCGGATTCCGGTATGTCGATCTCGATCGTGTCGTCCACCACCGGATAGACCCAGACGCTGGCGAAGGAGGTGTGGCGGCGCGCGTTGGAATCGTAGGGAGAGATGCGCACCAGCCGGTGAACGCCCGATTCCGTCTTCAGCCAGCCATAGGCATTGTTGCCCTTGACGAGCACGGTGGCCGACTTGATGCCGGCCTCCTCGCCGTCGTGCATTTCCAGCACCTCGACCTTGAAGCGCCGGCGCTCGGCCCAGCGCGTATACATGCGCAGCAGCATCGAGGCCCAGTCCTGGCTCTCGGTGCCGCCCGCGCCCGCATGGATTTCGACATAGGTATCGTTGGCGTCGGCCTCGCCGGAGAGCATGGTCTCGATCTGGCGCGCCTTGACCTCGCCCGACAGCGCGCGGATCGCCGCCTCGGCCTCGTCCACGACGCCGCGGTCGCCTTCTTCCTCGCCGAGCTCGATCAGACCGAGATTGTCGTCAAGCGCCTGCGTCAGCCCGCGCACCGCCTTGATGCCGTCCTCGAGCGACTGGCGCTCGCGCATCAGCTTCTGCGCTTCCTGCGGATTGTTCCAGAGATCGCCGTCCTCGGCGCGATTATTGAGATAGTCGAGCCGTTTTACCGCCTGATCCCAGTCAAAGATGCCTCCTCAGCAGGGCGATCGCCTGCTTGATCTCGTCGACGAGGCTTTCCGTTTCGGCGCGCATCGGCTCGCTCTTTCCGTTCGTCAATATGCTGAATCGGCGCGGAACATAGGGACGGCAGCCGCCCCTGTAAAGGACGGCTGCCGTGAAAGTCGCGCCTAAGCATCTTGCAGCCGGACGGGTATGTCCGGCGTGGCGCAAATGCGGCTAAGGTTCTCAGTAGAGGCCGCCGCTGCCTGTCGTAACCGCCTGGTTGGCCTCCGGCGACAGCACGCGCGGTCCGTTGATGTCCACCTCGTCGCCCATGCCGATGACGGAGTAGGTATCGGCCGGGCCGGTGCCGGGCTTGAAGGCTTCCATGATGACATCCGGCCCGCCGCCCTCGGCGCGCATGCCGGTCTTGCGATTGATCGCGATCAGCTTCATGCCGGGCGGCACACGGAAATCGACCGGCCGCGTGCCGGCAAGCTCCGCCTTCATGAATTCCTTGAACACCGGCGCGGCCAGCCCACCGCCGGTGGAGCCGTGGCCCATCGGCTTCGGCGTGTCGTAGCCCATGTAGAGGCCGACGACGAGATCGGGCGTGAAGCCGACGAACCAGGCGTCCTTCTCCTCGTTGGTCGTGCCCGTCTTGCCGGCGATCGGATAACCGAGATCGTGGATGATATAGCCGGTGCCGCGCTGCACCACGCCCTCCATCATCGAGGTGATCTGGTAGGCGGTCATCGGATCGAGCACCTGCTCGCGATTGTCGACGATGGTCGGTTCCGGCTGGTCGTGCCAGTCCTGGGCGTTACAGCCTTCGCAGACGCGCTGGTCATGCTTGAAGATCGTCTTGCCGTAGCGGTCCTGGATACGGTCGATGAGCGACGGCTTGATCTGCTTGCCGCCGTTCGCCATCACCGCATAGGCGGAAACCATGCGCATCACCGTGGTCTCGCCCGAGCCGATCGCCATCGGCAGGTACGGCGCCAGATGATCGTAGACGCCGAAGCGCTCCGCATATTCGGCGACGATGTTCATGCCGAGGTCCTGGGCAAGCCGGATCGTCATCAGGTTGCGCGATTTCTCGATGCCGAGGCGGAGCGTCGAGGGACCGGCCCATTTGCCGCCGTAATTGTGCGGCTGCCAGATCGTATTGCCGACCTTGACGGTAATCGGCGCGTCGAGCACCACGGAAGCCGGCGTATAGCCGTTGTCCAGCGCGGCTGCATAGACGATCGGCTTGAACGACGAGCCGGGCTGGCGCATCGCCTGGGTCGCGCGGTTGAACTGGGATTCGGCGTAGGAGAAGCCGCCGACCATGGCGAGCACGCGGCCCGTGTGCGGGTCCATCGCCACCATGCCGCCTTCGATCTTGGGCACCTGGCGCAAGAGCCAGCCGCTTCCCTCCACATCCTGATCGCCGGCGCTTTCCGGATCGTGGCCTTCCTCCGCTACCTTCTTCTTCTCGACATAGACGACGTCGCCGGGCGAAAGCACGTCGGCCGGCGATTTGGCCTTGAGCAGCTTCCCTTC
Organism: Mesorhizobium koreense; assembly: GCF_031656215.1. Lineage (NCBI taxonomy): Bacteria > Pseudomonadati > Pseudomonadota > Alphaproteobacteria > Hyphomicrobiales > Phyllobacteriaceae > Mesorhizobium > Mesorhizobium koreense. The sequence continues at coordinate 3,688,376 of NZ_CP134228.1, forward strand.
CTTGAAATGGCGCATCGCCCATTTCATATCGGCGGTGGCGATAGTCCCCTTCTCGCGCTCGGGGGCAAGCTTGCCCGACTGCAGCCGCTTGGGCTGGATACCGACCGTGACGCCGTCGTCGGAAGCGTCGAGCACGACGGCGAGATGCCATTCGGGCACGTCGCCGAGCGCATCGATCTTGGCCAGCGCGGGTCCCCAGTCGCCGGAAATGTCTATCTTGTCTACCGGGCCGCGATAGCCGCGCAGGGTATCGTATTTGATGAGGCCGTGCTGAAGCGACTTGCGCGCGAGACGCTGCATCTGCGGATCAAGCGAGGTGCGGACCGACAGCCCGCCTTCGTAAAGCGCAGACTCGCCGTAGCGCGCGAGAATCTCGCGGCGCACTTCCTCGGTGAAATACTCGGCCGCGAAAAGATAGGTGCCGCCGCGGCGGAGCTTGACGCCGAGAGGTTCGGCTTTCGCCTTCTCGCCCTCTTCCTTGCTGACATAGCCGTTCTCGACCATGCGATCGATGACGAAATTACGCCGCCCGATGGCACGATCGGTATGGCGGAAAGGCTGGTAGTTGGACGGCCCCTTGGGCAGGGCGGCGAGGTAGGCAGCCTCCGAAACCGTCAGTTCGTTGACGGACTTGTCGTAATAGGTAAGAGCCGCGCTGGCGATGCCGTAGGAGCCCATCCCGAGGAAAATCTCGTTGAGATAGAGTTCCAGGATGCGATCCTTGGAATAGGCCCGCTCGATGCGGAACGCCAGAATCATCTCCTTGATCTTGCGCGCGATCGTCTGGTCCGACGAAAGCAGGAAGTTCTTGGCCACCTGCTGCGTGATCGTCGAGGCGCCGACCGGCCGCTTTCCGGTGCCGAGATTGCGCACGTCCGTGACGACGGCGCGGATGATGCCGGGGATATCGATGCCGGGATGCGAATAGAAATTCTTGTCCTCGGCCGAGATGAAGGCGGCCTTGACGCGATCCGGGATCGCCTGGATCGGCAGGTAAAGCCGCCTCTCATGGGCATATTCGGCCATCAGCGAGCCGTCGGCCGCGTGAAACCGGGTCGTCACCGGCGGCTCGTATTTCGCCAGGACCTCGTAGTCGGGCAGATCCTTGGTCAGATTGCCGACATAGATAGCCACGCCGGCAGCCGCCAGCAGCGCCAGCATTATCCCAACGCCGAAGAAATAGCCCAGAAGTCGTATCATGCCTGCTCCAGCATGCGTCGGGCATGACCGAACGCACAAGGCGTCCGGCGAGACTCGCGCCCACGCCACCCTACTCTTATCCGGCGGTCCTTGCTCCGCCGTTGTGGGCAAAATGCGGCAAGGGCGCCAGAGGCGTGCAATTGGTTACCATTAGGCCGCGAACTGTTGTGTCGCTGCAACGCCTTCCGGGTACCGATTTCCACCGATGAATTCACCCTCCTGCCCTCACCTTGGCGGCGGCGAACAGCGAGATCGCCTTGCATATGCTGTCGACCGCTTTTGCACGCCATTTCGGATCGCGCAACTCCGCCTCGTCCTTCGGGTTGGACAGATAGCCGAGTTCGATGAGAACCGACGGCACGTCAGGCGCCCGCAACACCCTGAATCCGGCAAAGCGATGGGGATGGTTGATCATCTCGATCGTATTCGACAATTGCCCGACGAGCGAACGGGCAAAGCGGATCGAGAAGGAATGCGTCTCGCGTCGGATCAGGTCGACAAGGATGTCGGCAACGTCGTGGTTGGCCTCGGTGATCTCGACGCCGGCCAGATCGTCGGAGAGGTTTTCGCGCGAGGCGACGGCGGCGGCGGCGGCATCGGATGCCTTGTCGGAGACCGTATAGACGGTTGCGCCGCGGATGCCTTTCACCGAAATGGTGTCGGCATGGATGGAAATGAAGAGGTCGGCGTCGTCCTGCCGCGCGATCCGCACCCGTTCGTCCAGCGGCAGGAATCGGTCGTCGTCGCGGGTCATGAAGACCTTGTACTTTCCGACTTTTTCCAGCGCGTCCCTCAATTCGGTGCCGAAGGCGAGCGTGACGTTCTTCTCGATCGTGCCGCTGACGCCTTCGGCGCCGCCATCGATGCCGCCATGGCCGGGGTCGATGACGACGGTGAAGGGTTTGCCCGGAGCCTCGGGCTTCATGTCCACCGGCTCGTCTGTCGCCGCTGCCGCCTTGGGGGCGCCGCCCGCCTGTTTCGCCAGCGCCGCCTCGAAATCCGCCTCCGGCGACGCGACGATGTCGGCGACGAGCCGGTAGCCGGAGGAGGATTCGTTCTTGACGATGGAAATGCCGTCTACCGTAAAAGGCCCGTTCACCGCGAAGATCATGCGCGAATGATCGTCGCTGATCTTGCCGTAGCGGACATTCGTCACCAGCCCGCGCGGCTTGAGGTCGGCCGGCGCGATGGCAAAGCTCGTCTGCGGCAGGTCCACCACCAGCCGGTGCGGCGACCTCAGCAGGAACCAGTTGAGCGAGGCGTCGTCGTCGAGTTGCATGACAATGCGTGTCCTGACCGCATCGCCCGCGACGAGGAAATCATGCGCCTTCAGGATGTCCGCATGGGCCGAGGGCCGCATCGTCAAGGGAGCCGCGAAGCCGAGCAGGAGCACAGCCAAAAAGAGCAGGCCGGCCCGCTTCAAACAGTCCGACAAGGGGCCGCAGAGCCGTCGCATGAACATCCTTTTTGGCAGGCCGCACCAGCGAATACGAAACCGACAACGCTGATTAACGACTGGTAACGACGCTTGGTTAACCAAGCCTTGCAGACCGGCATCCCCATCCAGGTTCCATTTGCCGGCATCGAAACAGGGTTGCCATGAACCGCGCCAAATCATAAAAGCGACAAAGGGTCGCTGCAATGCCCCGGGACCGGACTCGATCGCAACGACACTGACGCGAGGCAGAGAGAGGCGGCTTGAAATCGCGTCCTTCCGGGGACACATGCGGCTCTACGAATTCTCTCGGGGCGTTCCGAATGACTGGAACCCCGGTGTGAGGAAAACGGTCGGGATCGATATCCCGCGCCGGCTTTGTAAAAGCGAAAGAGCGGATCCGGATACCCGGGTCCAAATATCAAAGATGCGATCTCGCCGGGAAAAGCGATGAATTCAGGCATAGACATGGACGGATCGGGTGGACCCCGCGCCGCTATGGCGCCGGTCACCCTTTTCGCCCTGCCGAAACGTCCCCCGGCGCGCGCGCAATTGTCCGACACCTGCCCTCTCCCGACGCGTGGCGCCTATCCGCCCACGCTTCGAACGGCAGCGGTCGGGGAGATTTTCGAATATGCCCAACAAAATGCTTATAGACGCCTCCCACCCGGAGGAAACACGGGTGGTTGTCACCCGCGGTAATCGTATCGAAGAATTCGATTTCGAATCGCAGGACAAGAAGCAGCTAAGAGGAAACATCTACCTTGCGCGCGTGACGCGCGTCGAGCCCTCGCTTCAGGCCGCATTCGTCGAATATGGTGGCAACCGTCACGGTTTCCTCGCCTTCAACGAAATCCATCCCGATTACTACCAGATTCCCGTCGCCGACCGGCAGGCGCTCCTGAAGGCCGAAGCCGATGCGGCGGAAGCCGAGGACGCCGAAGAGGACAGCGCCGAGCGCGGCAATGGCCGTCGGCGCCGGCGTGGCGGCAAGGGTCGCGGACGCGGGCGCGCGGAACAGAAGGCGACGGAATCGACCGGAACGGCGGAAACCGACGAAGAGAACCTTTCGGCGGAGAGCAAAGCCGAAGCCGCGGAAGCCAACGACGATGGCCACCAGGAAGACAGCGGCGGCCCCGTAATGGCCGAAAGCACTTCCGCCGATGTCGTCTCCGAGGAGATCGGGACGAACGGTGACGAAACCAACGGCAACGAAGAGCACGACGCCTCGACGGATTCCGGCGAATCATCGGGCTCCGACGAGCACGAGGTGGAATCGGTCGGCGCGGAAGATGCGCTGGACGAGGCCCAGCACAGGCGCCGTTCGATGCGCCGCACCTACAAGATCCAGGAAGTCGTCAAGCGGCGGCAGATCCTGCTCGTACAGGTCGTCAAGGAGGAGCGCGGCAACAAGGGCGCGGCGCTGACCACCTACCTGTCGCTTGCCGGCCGCTATTCCGTCCTGATGCCCAACACCGCACGAGGCGGCGGCATCAGCCGCAAGATCACCAACGCGCAGGACCGCAAACGCCTGAAAGATGTCGTCAAGGACCTCGACGTGCCGCAGGGCATGGGCGTCATCCTGCGCACGGCCGGCGAGAACCGGACCAAGGCCGAGATCAAGCGCGACTACGAATATCTGATGCGGCTGTGGGAGAATGTGCGCAACCTCACGCTGCAATCCACCGCACCGGCACTGGTCTACGAGGAAGGCTCCCTGATCAAGCGTTCCGTGCGCGACCTCTACAACAAGGACATCGACGAAATCCTCGTTTCGGGGGATGAAGGCTATCGCGAAGCCAAGGATTTCATGCGCATGCTCATGCCGAGCCATGCGAAGGTGGTCCAGCCCTACCGCGACCCGACGCCGATCTTCGCGAGGAACGGCATCGAGGCCCAGCTCGACCGGATGCTGCAGCCGCAGGTGACACTGAAGTCAGGCGGCTACATCATCATCAACCAGACCGAGGCGCTGGTCGCCATCGACGTGAACTCCGGCCGCTCCACAAAGGAGCATTCGATCGAGGACACGGCGCTGCAGACCAATCTGGAAGCGGCCGATGAAGTGGCGCGGCAATTACGGCTGCGCGACCTCGCCGGGCTCGTCGTCATCGACTTCATCGACATGGAGGAGAACCGCAATAACCGGGCGGTGGAGAAGAAGCTGAAGGAGTGCCTGAAGAACGACCGGGCACGCATCCAGGTCGGCCGCATCTCGCATTTCGGCCTGATGGAAATGTCGCGCCAGCGCATCCGCGCCAGCGTGCTGGAATCGACCATGAAGCCCTGCCCGCATTGCGGCGGTACCGGTCATGTGCGCTCCGATTCCTCGACGGCGCTGCATGTGATCCGGGGCATCGAGGAGCACCTGCTGAAGGATTCGCGTCACCACATCACCGTGCGTACGCCGACGGCGACCGCGCTCTACGTTCTCAACCACAAGCGCTCCAGCCTGGTGGAACTGGAGGAACGCTTCGGTCTTTCGGTTGCGATCGAGGCGGACGACGATGTCGGCATCCAGCATTTCGCCATCACGCGCGGCGCGCCGGCCGAGCCGCGCGATACGGCTCCGGGCGCGGTCGCGGACACGCCTGCCTTCGAGGCGATGGAGGAGGATGAAGCCGTCGATACCGCGGCCGAGGAAACAACGACGCACCACGCCCACTCCGATCGCGACGAAGAGGGCGATGCCCACCGCAAGCGGCGGCGCCGGCGGCGTCGGCGCGGTGGCCGCGATCATGGCGAGGAGCGCGACCATGATGGCGAGCAGCCGCAGGTGTTCGAGGCCGGTGAAACGGATGCGGTGGCCGATACCGGAGAGACGGAAGGCTCCGAGGGAGAAACAGCGGTCGAGGGCACTGCCGACGCAGAAGCATCGGCGGACGAGCCCAGGAAGCGCCGGCGTGGCCGCCGGGGCGGCAAGCGCAACCGGCGCGATCAGGCGGAGAACGCCGACGACGTGCAGGATGAGGCCACCCAGGGTGACGAAGCGCCTTCGGTCGAAGCGGAGGCCGCGAAAACGGACACTGTCGTAAGCGAGACCCCTGTCGTCGAAGCAGCGGTTGCCGATACCGAGACGGTGGCGGAAGAAGCTGCACCTCAACCGGCAGAAGCGGAAAAGCCGAAGAAGCCGGCACGCCGGACGCGCAAAGCCAAGGTCGCGACAAGCGAACAGCCCGCGCTCGTCAACGGCGAAGATCCTTCGGCGAAGGAGAGCACGCGTGAAGCCGGGAGCGAGGCCGTGAAGAACGCCAAACCGGAAAAGGAAGAAGCGCCCGCCGAGCCGGTCGTCGTGTCCTCGACCACCGAGGAAGCGAAGCCGCGCAAGACCGGCTGGTGGCAGCGGAAAAGCTTCTTCTGAGAGAAGCTGCGCTGACATTATTATTTCCTTGAAGGGCTGGCGGCGTTTGCCGCCCGCCCTTTTGGTTTATCGCCCCGTCGTCGCTATTTGCGTTTCTCGTAGCTCTCACGAATCTCGGTCATGCCGTCGCGGATACGCTGACGCAGGATATCGAGGGACTCGGAGCCAGATTTGCGCATCAAATCGGCCACTTCACTGGTGTTTTTCACCGCCGTCTCGAAGGATTTCCTGGCGAACTCCGTCTGCTTTTCGACAAGTTCCTGCGTACTGGCCGGCGCGCGATAGTTGCGGACCGAGCCCGATATCTCATCGAGCGTTTCCTGCAGCATCTCGCGCTGCCTCGCGATCACCGCGCTTGCGCCGGACGACGCGGCCCTGGCCGATTTCTCCAGTGCTTCGAGGTTCTTCCGGTGGTGCTCGATGACGCGCTCGATATCCATGCTCGGCAGTTTCAGGTCCTGACCGAGTCTCGCGAACATGTCGATGAAGGATTGCTGTTCCTTGGCCATATCCTTTCCTCCCGGTCGCGGTTGCAGGCAGCGACCAAGATAAAAGGTAAAGGGAAGCGGCGTGACGTCAATCCAGACCAGTTACGTCCGACGCGACTATACCGATAGGCAATCGGCAACGATGTTGCTAAGGACTCACCCATGAGCAGCGACCGGCCGAAGACCCCGAAGGACAGCCATTACGCCCGGCTGAGGCGCCAGCACCGCAGCCTTTCCGCGCCCTCGCCTTCGGACAGGTCGGCGGAGAGATCGGGCGGCCGCAGGCACCTGCCGCCTTCCCTGCCCACGGACGGCCTCGTCCGCCTATACGGGCTGCATACGGCGCGTGCCGCGCTCGACAACCCGCGCCGCACGGTCGAGAGGGTATTGGCAACGCGCAACGCATTGCACCGCCTCGGTCTCGAAGAGACGGCCGCCCATGCCTTTTCGCTCGAAATCGTCGACCCGCGCGAGATCGACCGTATCCTCGGCAGCGACGCCGTCCATCAGGGCGTTCTGGTTGAGGCGAAGCCGCTCAAGCCAAAGCCGCTGGCGGCGCTCGGCGAAACGGCGTTGGTCGTCGTGCTCGACCAGGTGACCGATCCGCATAATGTCGGTGCGGTCATCCGCTCGGGCGTCGCTTTCGGCGCAGGCGCGCTAGTCACGACGGCGCGCCACAGCCCGCAGGAATCCGGCGTGCTGGCAAAATCCGCTTCCGGCGCGCTCGAACATATCGACCTGATAGAGGTGCGCAATCTGGCCGATGCGCTGGGCGAACTGCACAAAGCCGGTTTCCAGACCATCGGGCTCGATTCGGATGCGCCGGCGGAGCTGGAGAAATCCTTCGCCGGAACACGCATCGCGCTCGTCTTGGGCGCCGAGGGGAAAGGGTTGCGCCAGAAAAGCCGGGAGACCGTGGATACGCTGGCGCGACTGGACATGCCGGGCGCGATCCGTTCGCTCAACGTCTCCAACGCCGCCGCGATCGCGCTTTACGCCGCGCGGCGTCATCTGAATCTGTAATAAACGGTTGCGAAAGGATTTGCCCCGCACAGTGCCGTCAGGGAACAGGCTTGGGATGCGCTGCGATGGGCAAAGCAGTCGAAACCACAGGGTCGGCCGGATCGGAAAGCCGTGAACCCGTCCTGCTGTGGACGCCTTGGGGAGTAGCGCCGGCCCCTCAGGCCAATGCTTCCCCTCAGGCCAACGCTTCGCTGAGGCGCCCCATGTCGCTTACGAACAAATCCGCCTCCCAGGCCGCGGCACTGAATGCATCGCGCGCCTTTTCTACCGGATACTGACCGTCAAGCGATCGCCGGCAGGCTAGCATGGCTTCCGCGTGGGCTGGCCCGCCCTTTTCCGGCGGCCATTCGTCCATGAGGACGTCCAGCGCCTCCTTCACCGACTTGACGTCGCGATCCGTATCGGAATGCAGGCTGACGATCACCGGCGTATCGAATGGCTTGTCTTTCATTCATCGAAAACGTGCTTACATCCATGCGGTTCCGTGGCCGCGCTTTTCCGTGTCCGCAAGCTCTTTACTGTCCCGGCAATTGTGATAGGCCGTTGTCGGTGCTCCTGGGCCTGGATTGGAGGTATATCCGCCGGTTCGAGGGCTTGCCGAGCGCTGGAAAGGCAGTTCCTTCGTCGGGCCGCGTTAGCTCAGTTGGTAGAGCAACCGCCTTGTAAGCGGTAGGTCGTGGGTTCAAGTCCCTCACGCGGCACCAAACCCGTCCCCTGGCAACCTCTCATTCGACCGTTGATGCCTTCCGCGCTTCACTGACGGAGGCAAGGAGCCGCCCGTCTTGCTCCCGTCTCCCCGTGAAAGATCGCACCCCTTGGAAGAGGCCGAGCCTCACGCTATCCCCTCGGTCCTCCTGCGGCTCACGTCGAGCGAGTTCAGGAGGTCCACCATGTCGTCCGCGTCGTCCGGTTTCATCGCGATCAAGAGCACGCCATGCGATACGGCAGGCCAACCGGTGAATACGTCAATGACGGCGCAGGTGCCGTCCGGGTCGTGCCTGAGGGTGTATCGAGAGGTGGTCATCGAGGAAGTGTAAGTCGGCCCTCGGAATGTTGGAAGCAAAATAGCCCACGACCATCGAATGGAGTACAGCGCGGTCAATCGCGAAACGACTTGAAGGAATGGCCTTGAGCGTTCTACCAACTGCCCGCCTTCGGGTAGCCAATGTCACGATCATCGCCGTTTTGACCGAAGCAAGCATGGATGCTTCCTTTCCGAAGCTCTGCGGTAGAATCTTCAAGTACCGTTCCCGCAATTCAGCTCTTCAGGTGAGTGCTCGCCGATGCGGAGTAATTCCGCTGGATTTTCCGGCCGATACTTGTAGGGTCTTTTTGGGGGTAGTTTACGGGGCGGGGAATTAATTGGCGAACGTTGTTGAGGTGACGTTTTCAGTCACCGCGGTGGTGGATTCGGAGTTCCCACCGGACAGGCATGCCGATGACATCATTTCGACGGCTAGACGTGTCTTCGCGCCGGCTGAAGTGGAGGCTCTTGGCACACGGATATCAGGCGAAAGACGCGCTGTCTCGGTTTCCAATCGCACCACATCGAAATAGCATTCGATCGGATTGCATCTTTTTCGCCAATCCGCTGGGGTCGAATGCGGGTCTCGCCGTTACCTCGATCTTCCGGAACCAACCGCCGCAAGCGCCGTTTCCCTTTCTCACCGAAGACAGGAGAATCGTCATGGCGGACCAGAAGATAACGGAAGACGCAACGGAAGCGCTGGAGAAGCAGATCGCCGAACTCAAGCGGCAGGTCGGCCGGATCAACAAGACCCTTTCCGAACAGGCGTCGGAAGCGGTCGAGGAGGCGAAAGGCTGGTACGACAGCGCCTCGTCTCGCGCTTCGAGGGCAGCTTCCGCGGTGCGCGCGCAGGCCCACACCGTTTCCGAGGTGGCACAGGAAAACCCTGTCACCGTTTCGACGGCGGCGCTCGCCATCGGCTTCGTCGGTTTCATGATCGGCTTTGCCTGCGGCCAGTCCACGAGCAACTCACACCGCTATTGGCGATAGGAGCGCGGCCAAACGGCCGGCTCACGGAAAAGGCAATGCGCCCTGCCCTTCATCCAGAGCGCTGACGATGCGCGCGGCAAGTCCGCGCGTTATGCGCGACTTTTCCTCCAGCGCCGCGCGGTCCAGCCTCTCCACGACATCGATCGCGGTAGCAACGGAGCGTTCGATCCGCCGCGCAAGATAGCTGACGACATGGGGCTCGACCTCCACCTGGCGGTCGGCGAAAAGCTTGGCGATCACGCCTTCGAGGAGGGCGTCGTCCGGCTCATGCACCTCGACGGTTGTCGCGGTCCGCAACCGTGACACGAGATCCGGCAATTCCGCGCCCCAGGCCAGCGGAAAGCGCCGCGACGTGAGCAGCAGATGCGTACCAGCGGATCGGACCATGTTGAGGAGATGGAAAAGCGCGGCCTCGTCGAAGGGTCCGTCGCCGACCCCGTCAACCAGCACCGGTCCTGCCGGCGCGGCCGCCATGCCGCCGAGTTCTTCGGCAAGTACGCTTTCCGCGCCAGACCATTCCCGCCAGATGGAGGCGAGATGCGATTTGCCGGAGCCCGCCGGCCCGGCAAGCACCATGACGGCGGAGGGCCAGTCCGGCCAGCGGTCGATCATCGAAACCGCCTCCGCATTCGCCGGCGTCACGATAAGATCGTCACGACCGAGTGCCGGCTTGTGTCCGAGCGCGAGCGGGATCTGCCGCGGCCTGCCTGTCTCGGACATCGTCAAACGTCCGGGGATGTGGGGTCGCGGCGGCGGCGCGCCGGGGAAGCAGGCACTTCCTCCTCGCCCCGATAAAGAGGCGAAGCCTTGTAGCGCGCAATCGCGAAACGCATGATGACCGCGATCGCGGCCGCGCAGGGTACGGCCACGAGCAGTCCGACAAAGCCGAACAACGCGCCGAAGGCGAGCAGAGCGAACATCAGCCAGACCGGATGCACGCCGACGCTCTTGCCGACGAGCTTGGGCTGCAGGATGTTGCCCTCGATGAATTGCCCCACGAAGAATACGCCCGCCACCGCCGCCACCCACATCCAGTCCGGCCAGAACTGGACGAACGCGACGCCGATCGCCAACACCAGGCCGGTGAGCGAACCGACATAGGGGATGAAGCTGATGAGGCCAGCGAGCAGCCCGATCAGCAGACCGAAATTGAGGCCGACCACGGTCAGCCCCAGCGCGTAGTAGATGCCCAGGATCAGACACAGCGTGCCTTGCCCCCGGACGAAGCCGGCGATCGAGCGGTCGATGTCCCTGGCGATGGCACGCACTGTCTCGACATGGTCGCGCGGCACCCAGCTATCGACGGTAGAGACCATGCGATCCCAGTCGAGCAGCATATAGAAGGCGACGACCGGCGCGACGACGAACAGGCTGACGATGTTGATGATCGCAAGCCCCGAACTCCACAGCGACTTGAACAGCGTGGTGATGAATCCCGTCGCCTGGGTGAGCAGCGAACTCAGCCCGTCGCGCAATTGCCCCGCGCTCACGCCCAGCGTCTTCTCGACCCAGGCCGGATCGAAGCTGGTCACGAGGCTCTGCAGGCGCGAGATGTAGTCCGGCATGTTCTTCATCAGGTCGGCGAACTGATTGGTCAGCACCGGCACGATGATCATCAGGGCGAGCACGAGAAGGATGACGAAGGCGAGGAGGATGACGACCGTTGCCCACAGTCGCGAAAAGCCGAGCTTCTGCAACCGATCGGCGACGGGATCGAGAAAATAGGCGAGCGCCATGCCCGCGATGAACGGCAGCAGGATTGAGCTGAAGATGAAGAGGAACAGGGCGAAGATGATGACAGCGCCCCCCCAGAAGAAGGCCTGCTGGCGCCAGTTGATCGGCGCCGTTTTTTCATCAGCCTTTTGGGGTTTCGCTTTCGGCATATCCAGCCATGTGCTTGAGCCAGGAGACGAGATAGGCCGCGGCGGAAGCCACGGTCAAGATGCCCGACGCGATCACCAGCCAGTAACGGAAAGCGCCGAAGGCCATTCCGAAGGCGAGTTCGGCGAGCACCCAGCCCGCGAGCACGATTTGTACGGCGGTGTTGGCTTTTGAAACGAAGAGCGGCTTCACTTCGACCGGATTGCCCATGATCGTGGAGAGAAGCACCGCGCCGATGATCAGCGCGTCGCGCGAAACGGCGGCGATGACGAGCCACAGAGGCAGTTCGCCCATATAACCAAGGACGACGAAGACGCTGACGAGAAGAAGCTTGTCCGCGATCGGATCGAGATAGGCGCCAAGTTTGGAGCGCTGGTCGAAATTGCGGGCGATGAACCCGTCGACCCCGTCCGACACGCCCGCGACCAGGAAGGCGATGAATGCCCATTGCATGCGGCCGGTCAGCAGCGCCAGCACCACGAAAGGCACGAGAAAGAAGCGCAGCACCGTGATAAGATTGGGTATCGTCACTGCAGGGTCAGTTGCCTATCAGCACATGGGCTGCGTTGGAGCGAACGTTGCGACGTTAAATGGCGGCTTGATGGCGAGGCTTCAAGGTATCAGGGCGCCTTTGCCGATTGTCCACGGATTTCGCCCGTCACGGCGTTAGGGTAAGATCGGGTGCGGTTGCGGAGGCGCCGGCTTCGTGCAATGTGCCCGGATCGTCACCAGGAGCCAAAAAGGGCAGCGAATCTCGGCTATGAACGGCAAGAAGAACGGCCTGACTTATGCCGATGCCGGCGTCGATATCGATGCCGGCAATGCGCTGGTCGAGCGCATCAAGCCGCTTGTCCGCTCCACAAGAAGGCCCGGGGCGGATGCCGAGATCGGCGGTTTCGGCGGCGTTTTCGACCTGAAGGCCGCCGGCTTCAAGGACCCGCTTCTGGTGGCGGCCAATGACGGCGTCGGCACCAAGCTCCGGATCGCGATCGAAGCCGGCCGGCATGATACGATCGGCATCGACCTTGTCGCCATGTGCGTCAACGACCTCGTCGTGCAGGGAGCGGAGCCGCTTTTCTTCCTCGACTATTTCGCGACCGGCAAGCTCGATCCCGAAGAAGGCGCGGCAATCGTCGCGGGCATCGCCGATGGCTGCCGGCAGGCCGGCTGCGCACTGATCGGCGGCGAGACCGCCGAGATGCCCGGCATGTACGCCGACAAGGACTATGACCTCGCCGGCTTTGCCGTGGGCGCGGTGGAGCGCGGCCAGCTTCTCCCGACAGACGATATCGTCGAGGGGGATGCGCTGCTCGGTCTTGCCTCCTCCGGCCTTCACTCGAACGGCTTCTCGCTGGTGCGCCGCATCGTCGAGAAATCCGGCCTGGAGCTGGGCGGCAAAGCGCCGTTCGCTTCGGACAGGACGCTCGGCGAAGCGCTTCTCGAACCTACCCGCATCTACGTTAAGCCGGTCCTGCACGCCATCAAGGACACGCACGGCATCAAGGCGCTCGCCCATATCACCGGCGGTGGCTTTCCCGACAATCTCCCGCGCGTCCTGCCGCACGACTACGCCGCCGAGATCGATCTCGAGGCGATCGACGTCCCACCGGTATTCTCCTGGCTTGCCAGAACCGGCGGCGTTGCTGAAAGTGAGATGCTCAGGACTTTCAATTGCGGCATCGGCATGGTCGCGGTGGTCGCCGCCGGCCAGGCGGCACAGGTAGCGGCCGTTCTCAAACAGGCCGGCGAGACGGTGATGCCGATCGGAAGCGTCGTGTCGCGGCGCGATGCCGGTGTCGTCTTCCGGGGAACGATCGACTGGTGACCATGGACAGAAAGCGTACGAGCATCCTGATTTCCGGCCGCGGCTCCAATATGGCGGCGCTGATCGCCGCCGCTGCCGAGCCGTCCTTTCCGGCCGAGATCGTCTCCGTCATCTCCAACGACGCGGAAGCCAACGGCCTCAAGATGGCCGCGCAGAACGGCATTCCGACCAGGGCGATTGCCTATAAGGACTATTCGAGCCGCGAGGAACACGACGCCGCGATCGACGCTGCACTGGGCGAGTCTGGGTCGGAACTGGTCTGCCTTGCCGGCTACATGCGCCGCCTGACCCCTGGCTTCGTCGAGAAATGGAGCGGCCGGATGATCAACATCCACCCGGCGCTGCTACCCGCCTTCAAGGGCCTCTACACGCACGCCGCAGCACTTGCCGCAGGCGTCCGCATCCATGGCTGCACGGTTCATTTCGTCACGGCGGAAGTGGACGCCGGCCCCATCATAGCGCAGGCGGCCGTTCCTGTTCTGGCTGATGACGACGAAGCGGGGATCGCTGCGCGGGTGCTCAAGGCCGAACACCGGCTCTATCCGCTGGCGCTGTCGCTCGTCGCCTCAGGCCGCGCCGTCCTGCGGGGCGGCAGGGTAATGCACTATGGCCGGAACTCGGGAGACACAGGTGACGTCCTGATTTCCCCAGCGCCGCCTTCGACCGAGCCCGATACGGTCGACCTGGAATACCTGGCAAGGTTTACGCCATAGCGGTTGCGCGCGGTAGCAAATCTTACTACCTTCTCCGCGAAGGAGATTGATGATGGCTGCGGTCGAAAAGGTCAGCATCGCGCTTTCACCGGAAATGGTCGCCATGCTCAAAGGAGCGGTCGCAAGTGGCGAATACGCCTCGGCCAGCGAGGTCGTCCGCGAGGCGCTGCGAGAATGGAATCTGCGCAAGCCGTTGCGCGAAGCCGAAATCGAGCGGCTGCGGAAGGCTTGGCGGGAAGGCGTCGAGAGCGGCTCGTCACGCCCGCTCGATTTTCAGGAAATCAAGCGGCGCGGCCGCGAGAGGCTTGCGCAAGCGAAGCAGGGCTGAGCAATGTCGGTTGCGGTGGTCTTCAGCCCGGCCGCCGAAGCCGATCTGGATGATATCTGGCTGAACATCGCGCTGGAAAACCCAGCCGCCGCCGACCGGCTAATCGATTCCGTCCAGCAACGAACCGGGCAGCTTTCGGAATTTCCTGAACTAGGGCGCTCACGTCCGGATATTGCCGATGCTGCCCGAACGCTGAATGTCGGCAACTATCTCATTCTCTACCGTATCGAGGCGCGAACGGTCGAAATCGTTCGTATAGTTCACGGTGCCCGCGATCTGACGACGCTGTTCTGACGGTCAGTTTCAGGCCGCCCGGACCCAGACATGATTGTCGTGGACCGGCGCGCCGCCATAGGGCGCGGGCGCGTCGGAGCCGGTCAGCACGTTGATCCCCTCCCCGCGCTCGTGCGCACTGTTGGGCCATATGCCTTCCGCGATGACCACGCCGCGACGGACGCCGTCAAAGAATTTGGCGTGCAGTACCAATTCGCCGCGCGTGTTGCCGACCTCGACCCGGCCGCCCTCTTCCACGCCGAGCGAGGCGGCATCGTCGGGATGGATCAGAAGCTGCGGCCTGCCTTCCTTGGCCTTCGACACCGGCGTCTCGGTGAAGCTTGAATTGAGGAAATTGCGAGCCGGCGAGGTAGCGAGCCGGAACGGATGCGCCTCGTCCACCACCTCGATCAGGTCGACATGGTCGGGAAATTCCGGCAGCCGATCATAGGGGCCGAACACGCCCATGGAACGCGGCGGGCGGTTGGGCGCGGCCTGCCCGGTCCAGTTCGGCTTGAAATGGAATTTCCTGTCCGCATGGCCGAAGCCGTTCAGGTAATGCGCCTCCTCGAAGGGCGGCTGCTGATCGCTCCACTTTTCCTCGCGCAACGTGTCGAACGTACCGAGTCCCTTCTTCGCGAGCATCACGTCGATATGCTCGCGCTCGGTCATGCCGAAGCCCGGCAGGTGTGACACGCCGAGGCGCCTGGCCAGTTCCTCGATGACGAAATGGTTGCTGCGAGGCCCTTCCGGCGGCTCGACCAGCTTCGGCCCGAGCGTGATGTGCTGGTTGCCGCCGCCCTTGTAGATGTCGTCGTGCTCAAGAAACATCGTCGCCGGCAGCACCACATCGGCGAGTTTCGCGGTGTCGGTCATGAACTGCTCGTGGACGCAGGTGAAGAGATCGTCGCGCAGGAAACCCCGCTTCACCAGCCGCTGTTCCGGCGCGACATTGGCCGGATTGGTGTTCTGGATCAGCATCGCCGTCACCGGCGGACCGCCATAGAGCGCGTCGGCCCTGCCGGTAAGAACCGGGCCGATGCGCGAATGGTCCAGATAGCGGATTTTCGGATCGCGCAGACGCTTGCCCTCCACGAGGTCCGTGTCGAGCGTCAGGATGCCGGAATTGGAATGGAAGGCGCCGCCACCCTCGTACTGCCAGGCGCCGGTGACGGCGGCGATGCAGGAGGCCGCGTGCATGTTGACCGAGCCGTTGCGCTGGCGCGAAAAGCCGTAGCCCAGACGGAAGAAAGTCCTTTTGGTCGTGCCGACGAGACGGGCGAAGGCCTCGATCTCCGTCACCGAAAGCCCGGTGATAGCGGAAGCCCATTCCGGCGTCCGCGACCGAAGATGCGCTTCCAGCCCCTTCGGGTCGTCGGTGTACTTTTCGAGATACGCCCTATCGGCCATTCCCTCGCGGAAAAGCACATGCATGACCGCGCAGGCGAGCGCCGCGTCGGTGCCCGGCTTGACGATCAGGCCCATATCGGCCTGCTTCATCGTCGCGTTTTCGTAGATATCGATGACGACGATCTTGGCGCCGCGCTCCTTGCGTCCACGAATCGCGTGGGTCATGACGTTGACCTGCGTGACCACAGCATTGGTGCCCCAGATCACCACGCAATCCGACTTCGCCATCTCGCGCGGGTCGGGACCGGCAAGCTTGCCGGTGCCCATCATCCAGCCGGTCCAGGCGAGATTGGTGCAGATGGAGCCGAAGAAGCCGGAATAGCGCTTGGCGTGACGCAGCCGCTCGATGCCGTCGCGCTGCACCAGCCCCATCGTGCCGGCGTAGAAATAAGGCCAGACCGTCTCGGAGCCGTATTTTTCCTCCGCCGAGATGAATTTCTCGGCAACGAGGTCGAGCGCCGCTTCCCAACTCGCTTCCTTCCAGCCGCCCTCGCCCTTGGCGCCGGCCCGGACGAGCGGCTTCGTCAGCCGGTCGGGATGATGCAGCCGGTCGGCATAGCGTGCGACCTTGGCGCAGACGACACCCGCCGTATAGGTATTCGCCCTTGCGCCATGGATGCGGCCGACGCGATTATTGCCGAGGAGTTCGACCTCCAGCGCGCAGGTTGAAGGGCAGTCATGCGGACAGGCCGAATGACCGATGTTGATCCTGGCAAGCGTGTTCATATCTCCTCTCTACCGCATTCCTCCGGCCCGTTGTAGAGCCACGTCATGAACTATCGTCACATCTATCACGCCGGAAATTTCGCCGATGTGTTCAAGCACGCCATCCTGGCGCGCATCATCGCTTATTTGAAGCGCAAGGAAGCGGCCTTCCGCGCGATCGATACGCATGCCGGCGTCGGCCTCTACGATCTCGGCAGCGAGGAGGCACAGAAAACCGGCGAATGGCATGGCGGCATCGGAAAGCTTCTCGATGCCACGCTGACCGGCGCTCCCGCCGAGTGGCTGCACGACTATCTGTCTGTGGTCCGGGCGCTTAATCCGGATGGCGGCTTTCGCCTTTATCCCGGCTCGCCCTTGCTCGCGCGGCACCTCCTGCGCCGGCAGGACCGGTTGACCGCGATCGAGCTTCATCCAGAGGATGCACAAAGCCTCAAGAAAGTCTTCGCCGGCGACCACCACGTGCGGGTGATCGAACTCGACGGTTGGTTGGCGCTCGGCGCGCATCTGCCGCCGAAGGAAAAGCGCGGGCTCGTGCTGATCGATCCGCCCTTCGAGGAGGACGGCGAGTTCGCACGCATGGTCGATGGTCTGACGAAGGCGCATCGCCGCTGGCCGGGCGGTATCTATGCCTTCTGGTACCCGGTCAAGGACCGCGCCGCCGTCGAACGGTTCCGCCAGTTGCTTCGCGAAACCGGCATCCCGAAGATTCTCGACGTGTCTTTTTCCATCCGCGCCCCCTCTCCCGAAGCGAGGCTCGACGGCTGCGGCATGGTCGTCGTCAATCCGCCATACGTCCTACATGAGGAATTATCGGAGATCCTGCCGGTGCTTGCCCGGCTGCTAAGGGAGGACGAAGGCGCCACATGGGCGCTCGATCATCTTACGGCGGAAGCGGCTTGACCGCGATTTCGGCAGACAGCACTCTGTTTGCACGCTAGAATCACGAAATACCGTGACCATCAGGACCCATTGTCATGAAGATCATCGCCCGGCGTGCAGTCGCTGCCCTTGCATCGGTTTTCTGTCTCGCCGGTACCTACGCGCCGGCGCAGGCAGCCGACATCATCGCAACAGCGCCCTCCTACCATGAGCAAGCCCCACAAGCCTGCGCGCAGGACTGGGTGCTGTCGCGCATCACCGGCAAGTTCCGCTATCAGGTGACGCATGTGCCGAACCTGCCCGATGTCGGTCTCGTCGATTTCCGGGATATCCGCCAGAAACGCTACGAGCCGGCAATGTCGGACAGTGAATTCACGCGGACCTATTGCGAGGCGACGGCCTACACCTCGGACGGGCGGCGGCATGCGATGTGGTATCTGATCGAGGATCGCGCGGGCTTCGCCGGCCTCGGCCACAATGTCGAGTTCTGCCTCGTCAATTTCGATCGCTGGAAGGTCTATAACGGCCGCTGCCGTGTCCTGCGCTGACCGGCGCGTGCTGGAATGACAGAAAAGATATTCGGGCGGCTTTCTCTTTGTCTGGCGATATTCGCCCTGTGCTTCACGATCACACCGGGCAATGCCGCCTCGAACGATGTCCGCGATACCGCGGCTTCCGGTTCAAGCCGCTTCGATTTCTACGTCCTGTCGCTTTCCTGGTCGCCGAGTTATTGCGCGGCGGCGGGCGAAAAGGCCAACCGGTACCAGTGCGGCAAACGGCCGGCCTATGGCTTCGTCGTACACGGGCTGTGGCCGCAATACGAGCATGGCTATCCGAAGGACTGCCGCAGCGACGCCGAGCGCAGGGTACCGAAAGAGCGGATGAACGCGCTCTCGGACCTGATGCCGGGCTACGGCCTCATCATCCATGAATGGCGCACGCACGGAATGTGCACCGGGCTCTCACAAGAGGCTTACTTCGCCACGCTGCGCAAAGCCTATGAGAGCGTCGAGATACCCGCCGACTTTCCCCGCGACGACTCTGGCCGCGTGAAACCGTCCGATATCGAAGCGGCCTTCATCGCGGCCAATCCCGGCATGCCGGACGACGGGATCAGCGTGGACTGCGACCGCAAATATCTGCGCGAGGTGCGCGTCTGCATGACAAAAGACATGCGCTTCCGCCCCTGCCGGGAACTCGAGCGCGCAAGCTGCCACGCCTCCAACGTCCAGATGCCACCCTCATAGAGATCGCCCGGGGGCACTGGCCCAAATCATCCGTGTTGCCCGGGTGTGGCCATATCCCTAATTTGCGCCGACCATCAATCCGGAGAGGAAAATGCCCAAACTGCTTTTCGCCACGCCTTCCCCCTACAGTGCCAAGGTGCGTATGGCGGCCGCCTATGCCGGTATCGCGCTGGAAGAGATTCCGACGAATACCGGCGAGGAGCCGGAGCTTCTTTTGAAGAACAATCCTCTCGGCAAGATCCCCGTCCT
The DNA here is from genome assembly GCF_031656215.1 of Mesorhizobium koreense. Lineage (NCBI taxonomy): Bacteria > Pseudomonadati > Pseudomonadota > Alphaproteobacteria > Hyphomicrobiales > Phyllobacteriaceae > Mesorhizobium > Mesorhizobium koreense. Next base: position 3,707,431 of record NZ_CP134228.1, read on the forward strand.
GCTGACCGACGAAGGCGAAAACCTCTTCGACAGCCGTGCCATCACGCAATACCTCAACCGGGTTTCCAAGAATGCGCTTTTCCCGCGCAACCCCGCCAAGCGGCTCGAGGCCGAAAGGCTGGAGGCGCTGGCGGACGGCATCTGCGACTGCCTGCTCGCCCATGTCTACGAACGGCGCTTCCGGCCCGAGGAGATCGTCCATCAGCCATGGCTCGACAAGCAGTGGAAGAAGGTGACGCGCGCGCTCGATCATCTCGAGGCATCGCCGCCGAAACTGCCGAAAAAGATCACCGCGGGCCAGATCGCGCTGCGCGCCTGCCTCGGCTATCTCGACCTGCGCTTTTCCGGCAAATGGGAGCGCGGACATTCGAGGCTGAAGCGCTGGGCGAAGCGTTTCGACGAGAAGTTCCCGGAATTGGCGACCCGCGCGCCCCACTGATACTGTTCGGCAAAGAAAAAGGCCGGGCACATCGGCCCGGCCTTTCCATGTTGCTTCGATCCTGCGATCAGAACTTGATACCGATACCGGCCTCGACCGTGTTGCTGCGGTCGCGCACGCCCGACTTGACGCCGCCGACATTGAAGTCGTGACTGCCGTAGTCGGTATAGCGATATTCGACGCGGGCGAAGACCTTTTCGGTGAGCTTGGCGTCGATACCGGCGCCGGCCGTCCAGCCGATCACGCCGTTGGCATCGGTGCTGACAGGCGTCTCCACCTTGAGGCGCTTGGCAGCCGCACCGGCCGTACCGTAGACGAGGATACTGTCGTTCGGAGCGTAGCCGGCACGACCGCGGAGAGAGCCGTCGACGCTGCTCTTGGACCGGATGCCGTTGTGGGAACCCGACGAGCCGTCATAGCCGACGTCACCTTCGATACCGTACACGAAGTTGCCGCTCTGCCAGTTGAAGCCGCCGAAACCGCGGCCGTGGAAGCCGTCCGTGTGGACGCTGGTGCCCTGCGTCTTGGTGCGGCCGGCAAAGGCGCCGCCCGCCTGGATACCCGCATAGGGACCTGCCCAGCCGGACGGAGCCTGCTCGACGATCGGCGCCGGAGCCGGCGGTGCCTCGGTGATGGCGTCCGCCGCAAAAGCGGAGGTGGCGCCGATGAGCGCCGTCGCGCCGACGGCGGCCGCGAAAGGCTTTATGATCTTGCTTGCTCTAACGTTCATTTCTTTCAACTCCTGCCACGGAAGGCCAAACACAACGCGCCTTCCTGTTTGGACACCCAGCGCCGCTCGGGAGGAAACGGCCGGAATTGCCTGGTTGCCTATGTCGTGCCGAAATGCGGCTGAAGCGCACCGCAAACGGGGAAATTCATGGACGGAAAGGAGGCAGGAAATTGACGTTGCATATTCGCAACATGGCTGAGCACGCTACGCCAACGCCCTGTTTTTGTTTGGTTGGGATCCAATCTTTTATGCACCTTCCTTCCCGATTCGGGCGGGCGGCCGCGGAGCGCTGGCCGAACAGCCGGCGATTGCGCTAAATAGGGAGAAACATGGCAAAAAATCTCAAGACAGCGTTGGTCACCGGCGGCGCCAGAAGGATCGGAAAAGCGATCGTCGGCGACCTTTCCGCAGCCGGTTTTGCCGTTGCGATCCACTATCACGGATCGGATGCAGAGGCGCTGGAATTGGTTAAAAACCTTAAGGATAGGGGCGGAAAGGTGGCGATCGTGCGCGCCGACCTGACCGACATTAGGGCCGTCGAGGGATTATTGAACGATGCCGCCTCGGCGATCGGGCCGATCGGCCTTCTCGTCAACAATGCCTCCGTCTTCGAGCCGGACGAACTGGACGATTTCACCTGGGAGCATTGGGACCGGCATTTCGCCGTCCATCTCAAGGCTCCGGTCGAACTTTCCAGGCGCTTTGCCGAGGCTCTTCCGAAAGGTGAAGATGGCCTCATTGTCAACATGATCGACCAGCGCGTCTGGAAACTATCGCCGCGAACCTTTAGCTATACACTGTCGAAATCGGCGCTGTGGACGGCGACGCAGACCATGGCCCAGGCGCTGGCGCCCCGTATCCGGGTCAATGCGATCGGCCCCGGTCCGTCGTTGCAGGGCGAGCGCCAGTCGAAGGCGGATTTCGATGCGCAGGTCGAGGCGGTTCTGCTCCGGCGGGGACCGGAGCTCTCCGAATTCGGCGCGACGATCCGCTATCTGTGGGATACGCCCTCGATCACCGGCCAGATGATCGCGCTCGATGGCGGCCAGCATCTCGGCTGGCAGACGCCGGACGTGACGGGAATTCGGGAATGAACAGCTCAAGACCTTCGGGGAAGGACATGGCGGCGGCCGATGCGATCCCGGCCGACACCGAAGAAGACCTTGCCTATCTCGCCGATGACCCGAACGTGGACGAAGAAGACGAGATATCGGGGTCTCCGGAAGCCGCGCCGCGGCCGGAGTTGGAGATCGCGTGGGATACGGCCGGCAAGGAACACAGCGAAGGCAAGATCGGCGCTGAATTTATCCAGGCGCTGGTCAAGCGCCTGCCGAACAAGCCCGGCGTCTACCGGATGATGAACGCAGCCGGCGACGTTCTCTATGTCGGCAAGGCGCGCAGCCTGAAGAAGCGCGTGACGAACTATGCGCAGGGACGCTTCCACACCAACCGCATCGGCCGCATGGTGGCGCAGACGGCGGCGATGGAGTTCGTCGTCACACGCACCGAGACCGAGGCGCTGCTGCTCGAGGCCAACCTCATCAAGAGGCTGAGGCCGCGCTTCAACGTGCTCCTGCGCGACGACAAGTCTTTCCCTTATATCCTGATAACCGGCGACCATCGCGCGCCCGGCATCTTCAAGCATCGCGGCGCGCATTCCCGAAAGGGCGATTATTTCGGCCCCTTTGCTTCTGCCGGCGCGGTCGGGCGGACGATCAACTCGCTGCAGAAGGCGTTCCTTCTCAGAAGCTGCACCGATTCGGTGTTCGAGACGCGAACGCGCCCCTGCCTGCTCTATCAGATCAAGCGTTGCTCGGCCCCGTGCACGAACGAGATCAGCCCCGAAGGCTATCTGGATCTTGTCGCGGAGGCGAAAAGTTTCCTCTCCGGCCGCAGCCAGAAGGTTAAGGGCGAAATCTCGGCCGCCATGCAGCGCGCCTCCGAGGCGCTTGATTTCGAGACCGCCGCCATCCTGCGCGATCGGCTGGCGGCGCTCTCCCATGTGCAGAGCCATCAGGCCATCAATCCGCAGACGCTGGAGGAAGCCGACGTGTTCGCCGTCCACCAGGAAGGCGGGCAAACCTGCATCGAAGTCTTCTTCTTCCGTACCGGACAGAACTGGGGCAACCGCTCCTATTTTCCGAAAGCCGATCCGTCGCTTGGCCCCCCCGAGGTGCTCGGCGCCTTCCTGGCGCAGTTCTACGACGACAAGCTGGTGCCGAAATGCATCCTTCTTTCGCACGCCGTGGAGGACCAGCAATTGCTTGCCGACGCGCTGTCGATAAAGGCCTCGCGGAAGGTGGCGATTGCGGTTCCCAAGCGCGGAGAGCGCAAGGAACTGACCGACCACGCGAGGCAGAACGCACGCGAGGCGCTCGGCCGCAGGCTGGCGGAAACTTCCTCGCAGGCGCGGTTGCTCAAGGGTTTTGCGGAGACTTTCCACCTGGAGCGGACGCCCCGGCGCATTGAGATCTACGACAACTCCCACATTATGGGTACCAATGCCGTCGGTGCGATGGTCGTCGCCGGCCCCGAAGGCTTCGTCAAGAACCAGTACCGCAAGTTCAACATCCGCTCCGAGGCTATCACGCCGGGCGACGATTTCGGCATGATGCGCGAGGTGATGGAGCGGCGGTTCTCGCGCCTCCTGAAGGAAGACGGATTGCCGGGCGCCGAAATCCCCGAGGAAAGCGACGACGAGATCGTTACCGAGAAGGCGTTCCCCGCTTGGCCCGACGTGATCCTGATCGACGGCGGCAAGGGCCAGCTTTCGGCTGTCAACACCATCCTCGACAATCTCGGCGTGACCGGCTTCGTCACGATGATCGGCATCGCCAAGGGCGTCGACCGCGATGCGGGACGTGAGCGCTTCTTCATGGAGGGCCGCGATGCCTTCTCGTTGCCGATCCGCGATCCGGTCCTCTATTTCATCCAGCGGCTGCGCGACGAGGCGCACCGTTTCGCCATCGGCTCGCACCGAGCACGGCGGAAAAAGGAGATGATCAGGAATCCGCTCGACGAGATCGCCGGCATCGGCCCCGGCCGCAAGCGCGCGCTTCTGCACCATTTCGGCACGGCCAAGGCGGTCAGCCGCGCGGCGGTCGCCGATATCCTCGCCGTTCCGGGCATCTCGGAAGCCATGGCGCGCCAGATATATGGTCACTTCCACGAAAAGGGCTAAATGGAAAGCATAAGTGACGTTTACTTCTTTACTTACTCAACCGTTGACCCGGGAGGGACATATCTGATTTGACTGTCGAGGCAACAAAGAGTGGCGGGCACATGCGCCGGCGCGCGTTCAATCTCCCCAATCTGCTGACCTATGGCCGCATATTAGCCGTCCCGCTCATCCTACTCTGCTTCTATCTGGAAGGGCGGACGCACCCGACGGACTTCGCCCGATGGACCGCGCTCGCCATCTACGTCATCGCCAGCATCACCGATTACCTGGACGGCTATCTGGCGCGGATATGGGAACAGACCTCGAATATCGGCCGGATGCTCGACCCTATCGCCGACAAGCTCCTGGTGTCGGCGGTGCTCCTTCTTCTGGCGCATAACGGCACGATCGATAAATATTCGCTGTGGGCGGCCATCATCATTCTCTGCCGAGAGATCCTGGTCTCCGGCCTGCGCGAATATCTGGCCGGCCTGAAGGTTTCCGTGCCGGTCACCCGCCTCGCCAAATGGAAAACCACGGTTCAGATGATATCGCTCGGCTTCCTCATCGCCGGCCCTGCCGGCGACAAGGTGCTTGCCCATGCGACGGAGATCGGCATCGTGCTGTTGTGGATTGCCGCCATCATCACGCTTTATACGGGCTATGACTATTTCCGGGCTGGACTGAAACATGTCATCGACGAATGAGAACGAGGCGGATGAAAACGCCCTGAAGCTCGTCTATTTTGCCTGGGTGCGCGAGCGTATCGGGCGCACCGAGGAGGAGATCGTCGTGCCGGGCGAAGTCCGCACCGTGAAGGATCTGCTCGGCTGGCTGAAAAGACGCGGCGAGGAATACGAAGCCGCGCTCGAGCACGCGGACGTGATCCGCGTTGCGATCGACCACGAACACGCCGACCATAGCGAGACGATTGCCGGCGCGCGCGAGATCGCGCTTTTCCCACCGATGACCGGCGGATGAGATAATGTCGGCGCACGTTGTTCCGCTTGTCCGCATCCAGACCGAAGATTTCGATACTTCGGCCGAGGTGGCGCGTCTGACGCGCGGACGGCACGATGTCGGCGCCGTCGTGACCTTCATCGGGCTTTGCCGCGACGAAGGCGGGCGGCTTTCGGCACTGGAACTCGAACACTACCCGGCGATGGCCGAGGCGGAAATCGCACGCATCGCGGCTGAGGCCATGGAGCGCTGGCCGCTTAGCGGTATCAGCGTCATTCATCGCTACGGCCGGCTGGCGCCCGGAGACAACATCGTTCTCGTCGTGACGGCATCCACTCATCGCCACGCGGCTTTCGATGCCGCTTCCTTTCTGATGGACTATCTGAAGTCCCGCGCTCCTTTCTGGAAGAAAGAGCATCCCAAGGACGGGAGCGATGGCGGATGGGTGGATGCGCGCGAAGATGATGAAATCGCGGCAAGACGTTGGGAACATAGCTGAAAAATCGCATACGCGATGCCCACGCCCAGCCGGCTTTTTCGCAACAAACGAGTGTTTTTCGGGCGACGGCAACCCTAAATTAATGATGCCGTCGGGAATTCCCGTGAATTAGACTTTTCGCAAGCCCGCTGCCGTTACCTTACGCCGAGCGTAGTGGCATGTCGGGGTGCATGGTTTCAATTTCCACCTTTCTGCTGGAAACAAGCGGCGCCGCGTTCTGGATCGCGACGGCGGGCATTGCCTTTTCAGCGATGCTGATCGTCGCGCTCATGGACTATCGCCGGCGCTACCGCGCCGCGCTCCGTGAGCGGACGAATACGGCGGAGCTTATCGAGAACCTCCACGACGGCATCTACCGTTCTTCGCTTGACGGCCACCAACTGGCCGCCAACCGCTCCCTCGTTCGGCTGAACGGCTATGACAGCGAAGCGGAAATGCTCGCTTCGGTCAACGACATCGCCACGGAATGGTATGTCGATCCGAACCGGCGCACCGAATTCCGGGATATCCTCAATCGTGACGACAGGGTCGAGGATTTCGTCTCCGAAGTCTATCGGCACAAGACGCGGGAGCGCATCTGGATCACCGAATCGGCCAGGATCGTCCGCGATCCGAAGACCGGAAAACCCCTCTACTATGAGGGGTCCGTCCGCGAGATCACTGAGACCATCCGGCGGCGGCAACTGGAAGAGCAGATCCAGAAGCTGACGAGCCAGCTTCCCGGCGGCCTTTTCCAGTTCCGGCGCAGCGCGAACGGCTCCTATTCGGTTGAATATCTGAGCGGCGGCTTCGGGCGCGTCGTCGGCTTTCCGGCGGACATGCGCCTTTCGACGACCTCGCAATTCGTCGGTCTCATCATTCGCGAGGACAGGCGCGACTATTTCCGTTCGCTGACAGCCTCGCGCCGAAGCCTCTTGCCATGGGACCATGAATTCCGCGTGCGCACGCCGGACGGCGAATGCCGATGGCTGCGCATCGTCGCCAAGCCGGAACAGGATGACGGCGCGATCACCTGGCACGGCTATCTGATGGATATCTCCGCCCGCAAGAGCCAGGCGATGGAGATCGAGGAACTTGCCTATTTCGATCCGCTCACCCGCCTGCCCAACCGGCGCATGCTGAGGGACCGCACTGCCGCGGCCATCGCCTGCGCACGCAAGCGGGGCCGCGTCGGCGCCCTCCTCTTCATCGACCTCGACAATTTCAAGAACCTGAACGACAGCCAGGGTCACCATGTCGGTGACCAATATCTTGTGCAGGTGGCCTCTCGGCTACGCCAATGTGCCGGCGAGCACGGGATGGTCTCACGCATGGGCGGCGACGAATTCGTCATCATGCTGGAAGACCTCGCGGATGGGCTGGCCGATGGGAGCCGGCGCGCCCTGGTCATTGCCGACAGCACGCTCTCGTCGCTCCGCGACACGTTCGTCCTCGGGCCGGTTCATCACAGGGGTTCGGCCAGTATCGGCGTCGTCGTTTTCGACGGCAGCGAATCGGGCGCGGAGGAACTTGTCCGCCGCGCCGACATCGCCATGTACGAGGCGAAAAGCGGTGGCCGGAACGGTATCTCCCTCTTCGATCCCGCATCGCTTGAGTTGGAATCGCAGCGTTTCCGGCTTCTCAACGACCTGCGCGTGGCGATTTTCCGCGCTCAGCTCGCCCTGCATTTCCAGCCGCAGATCGACCGCGAAGGCCGCGTCTGCGGCGCCGAGGCGCTGCTGCGCTGGCATCATCCCGAACTTGGCGACATCCCGCCCGGCGTGTTCATACCGCTTGCCGAGCATTGCGGCCTCATCCACGAGATCGGTGACTTCGTCCTCGCCAAGGCCATCGCCACTCTGGCAGGCTGGCAGCGAAATCCGGCAACGTCGCATCTCAGACTAGCGGTGAACATCTCCGTACAGTCCTTTGCCAACGCAACCTTCGTGCCGGACCTGACGCGGCTTGTCGGGGAATATGGCGTCGACGCTTCCTGCCTGACGCTCGAATTCGCCGAGAACGTCATGGCACGCGACCAGGAGCGGACGGCGGTACGCATGGCCGAACTGAAGAAGCTCGGCATCCGGTTCTCACTGGACGATTTCGGAACCGGCTATTCCTCGCTCGTACATCTGAAGAAGCTGCCTTTCGACGAACTCAAGATCGACGGCGGCTTCGTCGCGGATATCGAGACACGGGAAAGCGACCGCACGCTCGTGCGTACGATCCTCGCCATGGCGACGACGCTGGGGCTGACTGCGGTCGCAGAGCATGTCGAGGACGACAAGCAGCGCATCTTCCTGCATCTCTTCGGATGCGAGATCTTCCAGGGGCTGCTCTACAGCGCGGCCGTACCCGAGGAGGAGTTCCTGGCCTTCACGATCGCGCGCAACGCTCCCGCCGAAGCGGAAACGGCCGATATCCGTCGGCCGGCCTGACGAGCCGGCCGACGGGAGATAATCCTCAGCCGACGATCTCGGTATCGGAGAACCAGAAGCGGATTTCTTGCGCGGCGGTTTCCGGCGCATCCGAACCGTGGACCGAATTCTCTCCGATCGAGAGAGAATGGACCTTGCGGATGGTGCCTTCGGCGGCGTTGGCCGGATTGGTCGCACCCATCACTTCGCGGTTCCTGGCGATGGCATCCTCGCCTTCCAGCACCTGCACGACGGTCGGGCCGGACGACATGAAATCGCAAAGCTCGTCGAAGAACGGCCGGCCCTTGTGAACGGCGTAGAAGCCCTCCGCCTCACGCCGGCTCATCCATACCCGCCGCGACGCGACCACACGCAAGCCGGCATCTTCCAGCATCATGGTGATGGCGCCGGTGAGGTTGCGTTTCGTCGCGTCCGGCTTGATCATCGAGAAGGTGCGTTCGATCGCCATCTGCTGTCCTTTGCAAGAAATTGGTGTTTCGGAGGTGGCGGGCTGCATAGCGCGCTGGACCGGACTTGTGAAGGGGCCGAAATCCCGCACCCTGCGGCACGGATTTGCCGTTGGCCGTTCCCGGCGGCTGGTGTAGTTCCTCAACGGAAGACACAGGGCAGAACGTTTTGGAAATGAAGCAGCACTTCATGATGTTCGCCGCCTACAATGCATGGGCGAACGGACAAATCTACGATGCGGCCGCCGAACTGACCGACGAGGAATTCGGCCGCGACGTCGGCGCCTTCTTCGGCTCGATGAGAGGGACGCTCAACCACCTGCTCGTCGCCGACCGCATCTGGATGAAGCGCTTCACCAGCGAGGGCGAAGCGCCAAAGGCACTGGACACCATTATTCACCCGAACTTCGATCCCCTGCGCCTGGCGCGGGAAGCGGAGGACCGGCGCATCGTGGAATGGATTTCGAGCCTCTCGGAAAAGGCGCTGGCCGGCCGCTTCACCTACATGACGGTAACCGACCTCCGGACCGTGTCGCAGCGGCTTGCGCCCGCGCTCGACCACTTCTTCAATCACCAGACGCATCACCGCGGACACGCCCACATGATCCTGAGCGTGCTCGGCAAATCAGCGCCTGTGCTCGACCTGGTCTATTTCCAGCGCACGCCGGAAGGCCGTTCCTTCGCGTAGGCAATACCGCTCTGCTCCGAGCCTCCTTGCCGCGATACGCGGCAGAACCTCCTCGATGCTCTTGTCATCGCGGCCCGGCTCGGCCAAAAGGGCCGCGCCATGCTTACCATTACAGACCTTTCCCTGCGCATCGCCGGGCGCCTTCTCATCGACCGTGCCTCGCTGGCCCTCCCCGCCGGCGCCAAGGCGGGTCTTGTCGGCCGCAACGGTACCGGCAAGACGACGCTCTTTCGCGCCATCACCGGCGATCTTGCAGCCGAGACCGGCTCGATCAGCCTGCCGAAGAACACCAGGATCGGCCAGGTGGCGCAGGAGGCACCGGGCACCAATGAGCCGCTGATTGATATCGTGCTTCGGGCCGACACCGAGCGCGCCGCGCTTCTTGCCGAGGAGAAGACGGCGAAAGACCCGCACCGCATCGCCGAGATCCATCTAAGGCTCGCCGATATCGACGCGCACTCGGCCGAGGCACGCGCCGCGACCATCCTCGCCGGTCTCGGCTTCGACGACGCCGCGCAGAAGCGGCCGGCTTCCTCCTTCTCCGGCGGCTGGCGCATGCGGGTCGCGCTCGCGTCGGTCCTGTTCGCCCAGCCCGACCTCCTGCTTCTCGACGAGCCCACCAACTATCTCGACCTCGAGGGCACGCTCTGGCTGGAAAATTACGTCGCGAAATACCCGCACACCGTTCTCCTGATCTCGCACGACCGCGACCTGCTCAACCGCGCCGTCAACTCCATCGTGCATCTGGAGCAGAAGAAGCTCACCTTCTGGCGCGGCGGCTACGACCAGTTCGAGCGGCAACGGGCGGAGAAGGCGGCACTCCTGGAAAAGAACCGCGCCAAGCAGGATGCGGCACGCAAGCACATGGAGGAATTCGTCGCGCGTTTCCGCGCCAAGGCCTCGAAGGCAAGGCAGGCGCAGTCGCGCCTGAAAGCGCTGGAAAGGATGAAGCCGATCGCAACCCTCGTCGACGAAACGGTGCGGCCTTTCAGTTTTCCCGAGCCGGTGAAGACGGTCGCCTCGCCGATCATCGCGCTGGAGGGCGGGACCGTCGGCTATGCACCGGGCCGGCCCGTGCTGAGGCACCTGTCGCTCAGGATCGACGCCGACGACCGCATCGCGCTGCTCGGCGCCAACGGCAACGGCAAGTCGACCTTCGCCAAGCTGCTGGCCGGAAGGCTCGCGCCTGAAACCGGAACCATGACCGTCGCTCCGCAGCTCAAGGTCTCCATGTTCGCTCAGCACCAGCTCGACGATCTCAGGCCCGAGGAAAACGCCTACGAGCACGTGCGGCGCATGATGCCGGAAGCGCCCGAGGCCAAGGTGCGCTCGCGCGTGGCGCGGATGGGTCTTGCGACCGAGAAGATGAACACGGCGGCGAAGGACCTTTCGGGCGGCGAAAAGGCGCGTCTCCTGATGGGTCTTGCCTCCTTTGAAGGCCCCAATCTCTTCATCCTGGACGAGCCGACCAACCATCTCGACATCGATTCGAGGGAATCGCTGATCCAGGCGCTCAACGACTTTTCCGGCGCGGTGATCCTGATTTCGCACGACCGCCACCTGATCGAGGCGACCGTGGACCGGCTGTGGCTTGTGAAGGACGGCACGGTGAAGCCATATGACGGCGATCTCGGCGACTACCGGCAACTGGTCACCGGCGGCGCTTCCGACCGGCGCGATCGGCGCGAGGCGGAAAAGACGAGCAAGGCGGACCGACGCCGGGAAGCCGCGCAGCGCCGTGCCGCGCTAGAACCGCTCGCCAAGGAAATAAAGGCGACCGAAGCGGTGATCGAACGGCTGCGCGGGCGGCTGGAAACGATCGAAACCCGGCTTGCCGATCCCTCCCTCTACGAGAAGGAACCGGCGAAGGTCACGGAACTGACCAAGGAGCGCGGCGATCTGGCGGCCAGGCTGGCGGCGCAGGAGGATCGATGGCTTGCGCTTTCGACAGAGTATGAGGAGGCAATGGCGGCCTGACGCGGGCAAACCGGCAGGTCCCGGACCCGGCAGTCTGTGCGCGGAATAAGGGAACGAATTCGACCGGATGACGTTTCTTCGATACGACTTACATCGGAGGAAAAGTTATGGGACGAGGAATTCTCTTGTGGTTGCTTGGTATACCGATACCAATCATTATCCTCATTCTTCTTTTCTGGCACTGAGCGGATTTCTTCTTCCCACATAAAAGGGAAAGCGTCGCGTTCCTGAAAAAATGCTGCGAATACGCGATGCGCGCCCGCAACCGGAACAAAATCCCCGGTTGCGGGCAAAGCTTTGTTAACCCTAACGATGTGTAATCCATCCCGTTCATTGTTTCGACGGCATGGAATCCGTGGCACATCCCCCTCAATCGACCGTATTTGGGAAGCGCAGCGAGCCGCATACCGTCATCATCGCGCGCGGCGACACCATCCGCCATTTCACGATCCGCCCCTGGGTTGCCGCCGTAGCGGGTTCGGCCTGCGCCGCGATTGCGATCGGCTATCTGCTCGCCACCTCCTATCTCGTCCTGCGCGACAATCTGATCGGCGCGTCGGTATCCCACCAGGCCCGCATGCAGCAGGCCTACGAGGACCGTATTTCGGCGCTGCGCTCGCAGGTCGACCGCATCACCAGCCGGCAGCTTCTCGACCAGCGCGCAGTTGAGCAGAAGGTGAGCGAATTGCTCGCCCGCCAGTCCCTCCTCTCGCAACAGCACGGCCGGCTCGGGCCTCTACTGGAACGCGCCGAGACACTGGAAAAAGCGGCCTCGATCCCCCTGCCCTCAGTGCGGCCGGATAAACGCGCACGCGCCGACGAGGGATCCTCCACCTCAAACGCCCAGGCAGTGGGGCTGCGCACCGCGGAGATCGGCCCGGCCGCACTTTGGAAGACGCGGCTCGCGTCTACGGGCGATGAAACCACGACGGACCGGGCGGACCGTTTGTTTGCCAGCATCAACACTTCGCTGCGCTCGATAGAAACGGAGCAGTTGCGGCGCGTGCAGACGCTGTCGCAAAAAGCATGGCAGACCGGCGATGCGGTCAAAGAGGCCCTGCAATCCGCCGGTCTCGAGGTCGCCGCGAATTACGGCAAGGAAGATGTGGGCGGTCCGCTGATCGAAGTGAATGACCCGACCAAATTCGACAAAAAGGTCAAGGAACTCGATCAAGCCCTTGACCGGCTCGACCTTCTGAAGGCCGAAATCCGCAAGATACCGATAGCCAATCCGGCGCCGGGCGCAGTGGTGACCAGCGCTTTCGGGGTTCGGCGCGATCCTATTCTCGGCGTTTCAGCGCTGCATCCCGGCATCGATTTCCGCGATGCCATCGGGAGCAATGTTCCCGCGACCGCCGCCGGCGTGGTGACGCGTGCCAGCCGGGCCGGAGGCTACGGGAATATGGTCGAGATCGACCATGGCGGCGGCTATTCCACCCGCTACGCGCATTTGAGCGAAATCGATGTGAAGGTCGGCGACAAGGTGGCGCGGGGCGAGACGATCGGAAAATCCGGCAGTACCGGCCGCTCGACAGGCCCGCACCTTCACTACGAAGTTCGTCACAACGGTAAGGCGGTGGACCCCGTTTCCTTCCTGAAGGCGGGACGGGTCATCTCTCAGCTATTGTAGCGCTCTCTTATCGGCTGAGCCCTTTGGTCGCCAGTTCGTCAAGATAGGCCTGCCAGCGCTCTTCCTTCTCCTCGCCGAGTTCCCGCAAGTAGTGCCATGTGAAGATGCCGGTATCGTGGAAATCGTCGAACACGATCCGTACGGCATAATTCCCGACCGGCTCGACCCTGCTTATCGCGACATTCCGCTTGCCGGGCACGGTGACGCGCTGTTCCGGCGAATGGCCCTGGACTTCGGCCGAAGGCGACAGGACGCGCAGCATCTCCGCCGGCACTTCGTAGCGCCGACCGCCCGCAAAGCTCACCGTCAGCGTCCTGCGATCCTTCGATACCCGCAATTCAGTCGGTGCAGTCATTCGTGGGATGTCCCGAGGCGTTGCAAGAAACGTCACCCTTGCCTCTTTCGGGACCGGGCGTCCAGAGGGCGTTGCGACACGCCGCGCTGTCGGCCGTCCCTGGCTTCCAGGCGGCTACGGTTTAGTGCGGAAAACGCCACCTATTCGCTGTGTGATCGTGCGGCTTTGGGTTACATCGACCGGAGCGGCGAATCGCGTTCGTCGGGAAAGGAAGAGCGATGCTGGGCTGGTTCCGCAAACTGATGCCGCGCGAAGACCGCTTCTTCGACCTGTTCGCCAAGCACGCCGAGACAGTCGTCGGCGGTGCGGAAGCCTTGCAGAAGCTGCTCGCCGGCGGCGACAATGTCGAGCGGCAGTGCCGTGAGATCATCGATCTGGAGCACCGGGCGGATGCGATAACCCGCGAGGTACTGCAGGCGGTACGCAAGAGTTTCATCACGCCGTTCGACCGCGGCGACATCAAGGACCTGATCCAGTCCATGGATGACGCCATCGACATGATGCAGAAGACCGTGAAGACGGTGACGCTGTTCCAGCAGAAAAGCTTCGATCCGCTCATGCAGGAGATGGGCGGCACCATCGTGGAAGCGGCACGGCTGACCGCCGAGGCCGTCCCGCTCCTCAACGGTATCGGCACGCATGCGGCCCGCCTCGCCGCTATCGCCGAGGAAGTGACGCGCGTCGAGGAACGCTCGGACGAGTTGCACGACGCGGGCTTGCGTGACCTGTTTGATCGTCACGGCAAGACCGATCCGATGGCCTATCTGATCGGCAGCGAAATCTACGGCCAGCTCGAAAAGGTCGTCGACCGCTTCGAGGACGTCGCGAACGAGATCAGCGGCATCGTGATCGAGAACGTCTGAGCCCGGCGGTGGAAACCTCGCTCGCCTTCCCGGCCCTGATCGGCCTCATTGCCGTGGCGCTGTTCTTCGATTTCCTGAACGGACTGCACGACGCGGCGAACTCCATCGCGACCATCGTCTCGACCCGTGTGCTAAGGCCGCAATATGCCGTGTTCTGGGCGGCGTTCTTCAATTTCATCGCCTTTCTTTTCTTCGGCCTTCATGTCGCGCGAACGCTGGGCACCGGCATCGTAGACGCCGGCATCGTCGATCCGACGGTGATCTTCGCGGCCCTGACGGGCGCGATCGTCTGGAACATCCTGACCTGGATATTCGGCATCCCCTCGAGCAGTTCGCACGCGCTGGTGGGCGGCCTCGTCGGCGCCGGCGTCGCCAAGGCCGGCGGCGGCGCCATCGTATGGTCGGGTTTGCTGAAAACGACAGCCGCGATCGTGCTTTCACCAGCGCTCGGGTTCTTCCTGGCGCTCATGCTGATCCTTGCCGTCTCCTGGATATCGCTCAGGCAGACACCGTTCGCGGTCGACAACGCCTTCCGGCACCTGCAATTCATCTCGGCCTCGCTCTATTCACTCGGCCATGGCGGCAACGATGCGCAAAAGACGATGGGCATCATCGCCGTCCTGCTCTTTTCGCAGGGCCATCTCGGCCATGAATTCTACGTGCCTCTATGGGTCGTGCTGTCATGCCAGTCGGCGATGGCGCTCGGCACGCTCTTCGGCGGCTGGCGTATCGTCCATACGATGGGATCGAAGATCACGCGGCTCAACCCGATGCAGGGTTTTTGCGCAGAGGCCGGCGGCGCGATCACGCTTTTCCTGGCGACATGGCTCGGCATTCCGGTCTCGACGACGCACACCATCACCGGCGCCATTGTCGGCGTCGGCGCGGCACGACGCGTTTCCGCCGTCCGCTGGGGCATCGCCGGCAACATCGTCATCGCCTGGATCGTCACGCTGCCGGCCACGGCCTTAATCGCCGCGGCCTGCCACACCGCCATCGCCCTTGCCTTCTGATCGCAAGCCCTGGGGGCTTCAGGCCGCCATTCTTGAAATCCGGCCCGCATTCACCATCTGAACCCGGCAGCGGCATTTTTCGCCGACCGCGAGAAAGGATCGAAATGAGCATCGGCCGCACCATCGATGGCGAAGTCCTCGGCAAAGAAGTCGTGTCCGACCGGCTGGACGACAACCGCCTCTATGCAGGTGTCCGCACCCGCAGGATATTCGCCTTCCTGATCGACTACATGATCGTGGCGCTGCTCCTGATCCCGGCCGGCGTGATCGTGCTCCTTCTCGGCCTCCTGACCTTCGGCCTCGGCTGGACGCTCTTCGCCATCCTCTTCCCGATCGTGGCGATCCTTTACGTGTGGACGACGCTCGGCGGCAGGCGCCAGGCGACGCTCGGCATGCGCGCCATGTCGATCCGGCTGGAGCGGCTCGACGGCCGCCCGGTCGACGGAATGCTGGCTGTGGTCCACTCCGTCTTCTTCTGGGCCGCCAATGCGGTCCTCACGCCGCTCATCCTGCTCGTCAGCCTGTTCACCGATCGCAAGCGCACGCTGCACGATCTCCTGCTCGGAACCGTCGTCATCCGCGACGACCGCTGACCCACTCTCGAACCTTCGTTTCCATCATGGCCGGGCTTGTCCCGACCATCTGCTAGGACAAGCCCCAGGATGACCGCGGCTGTGTCACCCGCCTTGCTCGCCTCAGAGCGCGCCGATCCACATCGCCGCTGAAACGATGAAAAGGCTGACGGCCACCAACGAAAAAACGTCCTGAACGATACCGGGCATGTTTCTCTCCTATCCCTTTATGTTCGTATTATGTTCTGTTTCTGTTCAATAGTCAACACCCCTCATGCCGACACCAACGTGGCGGATCCAGATTACCTGTCGTTCGATGCGTAACGCGCGAAGCGACGAACGGCGCTGAATGAGGAAGGATTTCTGGAAACGGTGGCCGGGCTTTGCGGCATGTCGTTTCCCTCGCGCTAATGGTCGCCGCCATCGCTATCGCCGCCGGTGTGCAAGCTCGATATTCGGCGTGAAATCGCACCCCAGTGAGGCTGATCATGATCGAAGGCCTGGAACCGGCCGAACCCGTGCCCGTCGCCGAAAGAGCACGCCGCGGCGGCCGCGCGGGAAAGCGCGCAAGCGCGGGCACTCATTTCGAGCAGCCGCCCTTCCGGCAGCATCGCATTCCTTTCGAGCCGACACGGATCGTTTCAGAAGACGAACTGGAATCGATCCACCTGGCGTCGCTCAGGGTGTTGAGGGAAATCGGCGTGGAGGTGCTGCACGACGAGGCGCGCGCCATCATGAAGAAGAACGGCGCGGACGTCGCACCGGGCGGCACGCGCGTTCGCTTCGACGCCGACATGATCCTCGAATGGATCGCTCATTGTCCACCGCGCTTCACGCTGCATGCCCGCAACCCGTCGCATGACCTCGATTTCGGCGGCAACGCCATCATCCTCGCCCAGATGGCCTCGGCGCCGAACTGTTCCGATACCGACCGTGGAAGGCGGCCCGGCAACCAGGCGGACTTCCGCAACTTCCTCAAGCTCGCGCAGATGCACAACGTGCTCCAGTGCACCGGCGGCTACCCGGTCGAGCCGATCGATATCCATCCCTCGATCCGGCATCTGAAATGCCTGCGCGATCTCACCACGCTGACCGACAAGGTCTTCCACATCTACTCGCTCGGCAAGGAGCGCAACACGGACGGTATCGAGATCGCCCGTATCGCGCGCGGCATCAGCCGTGAGCAGTTGGAGAAGGAGCCTTCCTGCTTCACCGTCATCAACACCAATTCGCCGCTCAAGCTCGATGTGCCGATGATGGAAGGTATCATCCAGATGGCGGGCGCTGGCCAGTGCGTGATCGTGACGCCATTCACGCTTGCGGGCGCCATGGCGCCGGTGACGATCGCCGGCGCGGTCGTCCAGCAGAACGCCGAGGCGCTCGCCGCCATCGCCTTCGCACAGATGGTGCGGAAAGGCGCACCGGTCGGCTATGGCGGCTTCACCTCCAACGTGGACATGAAATCCGGAGCGCCGGCCTTCGGCACGCCCGAATACATGAAGGCGCAGCTTCTCGGCGGGCAACTCGCGCGGCGCTATAGCATTCCCTACCGCACCTCCAACACCTGCGCGGCGAACACGGTGGATGCCCAAGCCGCCTATGAGAGTGTCTTTTCGCTGTGGGGCGCCATCCAGGGCGGCGGCAATTTCATGATGCATGGCGCCGGCTGGCTCGAAGGTGGGTTGCGCTGCTCCTACGAGAAGATGATCCTCGACGTCGACCTCTTGCAGATGGTAGCGGAGTTCCTGACGCCGCTCGACCTGTCGGAAGACGCGCTGGCAGTGGAGGCGATCCGCGATGTCGGACCGGGCGGGCATTTCTTCGGCACGCAGCATACGCAGGACCGCTACCGCAACGCTTTTTATTCGCCCGTCCTGTCCGACTGGCGCAATTACGAAAGCTGGACGCTGGCTGGTGCGCCGACCGCGATCGAGCACGCGAACCGCGTCTGGAAGGAGCGGCTGGCCAGCTACGAAGAACCGGCGATGGACCCCGCCATCCGCGAGGAACTCGACGATTTCGTCGAGCGCCGCATCGCCGAAGGCGGCGCCCCGACGGATTTTTGATATTCAACGAATTTCTTTATCTACGGACAAATCTCTATGAAATCTAACGTAAAAGCGATTGTGATCGGCGGCGGGGTCGTCGGCTGTTCGGTGCTCTATCATCTGGCAAAAGCCGGCTGGACCGACATCATGCTGATCGAGCGCTCGGAGCTGACCTCGGGCTCGTCATGGCACGCGGCCGGTGGCTTCCACACGCTGAACGGCGATCCGAACGTCGCCAAGCTGCAGGCCTATACGGTGCAGCTTTACAAGGAACTCGAGGAGCTTTCCGGCCAGTCCTGCGGGCTGCACCTGACCGGGGGCGCCATGGTCGCCGATAGCCCGGAACGGATGGACTTCCTGCGGCTCGCCCACGCCAAGGGCCGCTATCTCGGCATGGATACTGAACTGATCACGCCTTCCGAAGTGAAGGCAATGTTCCCGCTGATGGACGAGAAGAACTTCGTCGGCGCCATGTGGGACCCGGTCGAAGGCCATCTCGATCCTTCCGGCACGACGCATGCCTATGCCAAGGCCGCGCGGAAGCTCGGCGCGGAAATCGTGCTCAGAAACCGCGTCGTCGAACTGACGCAGGAGTCGGACGGCACCTGGAACGTCGTCACCGAACAGGGGACCGTCAAGGCCGAGCACGTCGTCAACTGCGGCGGGCTGTGGGCGCGTGAGGTCGGCCGCATGGTCGGGCTGGAACTGCCGCTGCTCGCCATGGAACACCACTACCTTCTGACCGAGGATATCCCCGAGGTCATGGACTTCAACAAGACGACCGGGCGCGAAATGATCGGCGTCATGGATTTCAAGGGTGAGATCTATACGCGGCAGGAGCGCAACGGCGTGCTGCTCGGCACCTACGAAAAGGCGTGCAAGCCATGGTCGCCGGTCGAGACGCCATGGACCTTCGGGCACGAATTGCTGGTGCCGGATCTCGACCGCATCGCGCCTTCGCTGGAGGTCGGCTTCCGCCATTTCCCCGGCATCGAGAAGGCCGGAATCAAGCAGATGATCAACGGCCCCTTCACCTTCGCGCCGGACGGCAACCCACTCGTCGGTCCCGTTCAGGGTCTCACCAATTTCTGGTGCGCCTGTGCGGTGATGGCCGGCTTTAGCCAGGGCGGCGGTGTCGGGCTCGCGCTATCGAACTGGATGGTGAACGGCGATCCGGGTTTCGACGTGTGGGGCATGGACGTGGCGCGCTTCGGTGAATGGGCGACGCTGCGCTACACCAACGCCAAGGTGCGCGAGAACTATTCGCGCCGCTTCTCCATTCGTTTCCCGAACGAGGAACTGCCGGCGGCAAGGCCGGCGCAGACGACGCCGCTCTACGACACGATGCTGGCCCAAAATGCCGTCATGGGCGATAGCTGGGGGCTGGAGACGCCGCTCTGGTTCGCGCCGAAGGGCACGGAGCCGAAGGATGTCGTCTCCTTCCACCGCTCCAACGATTTCGAGCATGTCGGAAATGAAGTGCGCGCCGTGCGCGAGCGCGTCGGCGTCACCGAGATCGCGAACTTCGCCAAATACGAGGTGAGCGGCCCCGGCGCGGAAGACTTCCTCAACCGGCTGATGACCAATCGCATGCCGAAGAAGGGCCGCATCGTGCTCACCCCGATGCTGAACGAATTCGGCAAGCTGATCGGCGATTTCACTATCGCACATGCGGGCGACGAGCGTTTCATGGTGTGGAGCTCTTCGGCGGCGCAGAAATATCATATGCGCTGGTTCGAGAAGCATCTGCCGAAGGACGGTTCTGCCAACGGGGGGGTAAGAATCCATCGCTTCGACATGACGCTGGTCGGTCTCTCCATCGCCGGGCCGAAAAGCCAGGAACTACTTCAGAAGCTGGTCGATCAGGATGTCTCGACCAAGAGCTTCCGCTTCATGGATTTCCGCGAGATGGCGGTCGGCGGCGCCCCGTGCATGGTCAACCGCATCACCTATACGGGCGATCTCGGCTACGAGATTTGGATGCAGCCGGCCTACCAGCGGCTGGTCTATCGCACCATCAAGGAGGCGGGGAACGAGTTCGGCATCGCCGATTTCGGCATGCGCGCGCTGCTCTCCATGCGGCTTGAAAAGAATTTCCCGACCTGGTTCCGTGAGCTTCGACCGATCTACGGGCCGTTCGAGGGCGGGATGGGCCGCTTCGTCAGACTTGAGAAGAACGACTTTGTCGGCCGCGAGGCGGCGGCGAAGGAACTGGAAGCCGGGCCGAAGCTGAAGCGCGTCTCCTTCACGGTCGATGCGCTTGATGCGGACGTCATGGGCGACGAGCCGATCTGGGCCAGGGTTTCGAAGGATTATGGTACGGTCGAGAAGCCGCACGGCTACGGCGCCACCCGCTTCAACGGGAGCGGGGGAGAAACCCGGATCTCGAAAGCCGAGGAAGGCGATTCCTCGATCCGCGGCATTGTCGACGGCGAATGGCGGGTCGTCGGCTGGGTGACCTCGGGCGGCTACGCGCATTACGTCAAGCAGTCGATGGCGCAGGGCTACGTGCCGGCAGCGCTCGCGGAAGTCGAGAGCAACGGCCTCTTCGAGATAGAAATCCTCGGGCGCCGGCGGCCGGCCCGCATCAATGTCCAGCCACTCTTCGATCCGACCGGCCAAAAGATGCGCGCGTAAGCGGACCGGCGCGATTGCCGCCGCCACGGCCGCCATGGTAACAGCCGGCGGTTCCAGGCATGGCAGGCGTGTGGTGAGCAATTTTCTGGTAAACCTCGGCAGACGGCTTGGCGAAGAAAGGTTCGGGCCGTTTGACGGGGCGATCGCCTTCATTGCCCTCTATTGTCTATTACAGGCCATTGCCTTGCCGCTGGTCAGCTATTGGGCGGGCACAGGCGTCAATATCGACGAGGCGGAGCAACTCATCTATCTGCCGCATTTCTGGATGGGATACGGCAGTTCCCAGCCACCGCTCTACAGTTGGCTGAGTGCCGCCTTCTGCCAGATTTTCGGCACGACAATCCTGTCGCTGAAAATCATAAAGTATCTTGTCTTTCTGCTGGGTACGGTTTGTGTCGCCGTTAGCGTACGCAGGCTGGGATATTCCCGTGCAGCGGCCGCGGCCGCCATGCTCGGCCTGTTCACCGTCCCTGAAATCCTCTGGGAAATGCAGCGCGCGCTGACCCACTCCGTTGCGGCATTCGCATTCTCCGCCATGATGGTCCTGGCACTGGTCCTGCTTTTCGAGAAGCGCACCATTGCCCGGTATGCCTTTTTCGGTCTGGCGGCGGGATTGGCGCTGCTCGCCAAATACAACGACGTCCTTCTCCTTATCGCGTTGATCGCAGCCGCATTGTCCATCCCGGCCTATCGGTCGGCGATCCTCGATCGCAGGATCGTTGTGAGCATGTTCCTCACCGCTCTTGTCGTCCTCCCGACCGCGCTCTGGAGCCTGGAGCACCGAAGCGCGCTCCTTGGCCACGCTTCGAAATTCGAGATCAGCGGTTTCGGAGCACACATTCTATCGGCACGGCTGCGAGGCCTCTGGGATTTGGTGTGGGGCACCGTCAGCTTCGCCATATTGCCATTCGGTCTCGTCGTCATGGCCTTCATTGCGGAAAAGCTGGTGATGAACGCCTGGCGGCACAGAGCCGGGGCCGGGGCTCAATTCGTTGGCTGTACCATCCTTTTCGGCCTGGCGATCACGGCCGTGCTGATCATCGCCAGCGGCACCGCCGAAGTTCGAAATCGCTGGCTGCTGCCGCTCCTGTTCCTAGTGCCGGCCTATGGCGCGATGCGAGCCGAAGAATTCGATCTTAAAGGCAAGAGAATCCAGTATTTCCTTGCCGGCATAGGTGGCGCGTTCGCGATCGCGGCAATTCCCCTGATCTGGTACGTGCAAGCCGCCGGCGGAAACGGCTTTTCCAGTTCCGTGCGGCTCGATTATCCGGCCTTCTACAAGCTCTTGACAGCCGACGGGCCCGTTTCGACCATCGTCGGCGACGAGCAATGGGTCGGCAATTTCCGTCTGGTCGAGCGCGATCTCGCGATCCTCGATCCCGAGACGCCGTATTTCGGAACCCTTATGCGACCACCCGCCGTGGTAGTCTGGCTTGACGGCGGGCCGCCTCCGGCGGGCTTGCTGAACAGGGTAGAAAAGGCCGGTTACGCCGTCGAGGGCAGCGTGCACGAACTGTCCGTACCCGAGCATCTGAGCAAGAAGGGCAGCCGCGAAGCAGGCTTTGCCCGGCTCCGGAAAATCCGTGATGTCCCGCCGGCGGATGCGGATATTCCGGATGCCGAACCCGCTCACGACGGCGACTGAGGGGCACCAGCCCTGTCAGTGCTCCTTGCCGCCGGCGAAGAAGAGCTTTTCCCACTTCTTCTGAGCCTGATAGCCCTCTCGGATGAAGGGGGTGAAAGGCGCGAGGTTCAGGAGCAGCCAGTTGGTCAGGCTGGCGGGAAAGCGGGTCGGCTTCACGAAATCGACGAACAGCACGACGCGCGTCTCGCCGGAGTGGTTCCACGCCTCGTGCTCGTAGGCATCGTCGAAGAGCAGAACCTTGCCTTCGTCCCAGTGGCATATCCGGTCGAGCACGCGGATGGCGATCTTGTCGCGCTCGGGCGGCACCTTCAGCCCGAGATGCAAGCGCAGCACGCCGTTATAGGGGCCGCGATGCGCCTTCAGATGCTTGCCGGGCTCGAAGATCGAGAACATCGCCGCCTTGAGACCGGGAACCTTCTGCAGAATACGCCAGGTCTCCGGGCAGGCGCGGACGCCCTCCTCCGATACCGAACCGTAGCCGCACAGCACGAAGGTCTTCCAGTCGCGGTCGGTGGAGATCGTGCTGACCTCGCTCAATATCTCGTGGAAGCCCGGCAACTCGTCCTTGCGGGTGAGCACGCGATCCAGCTCGGCGCGGATAAGCTTCCATTCCTTCTCTATATCCGCCGCCCATGGAAAAGTGGCGTTGTCATAAACCGGCGGATTGCCATGGACCGCATATTTCAGGTTGAGCCGTTCGGCCCAATCCACGATAGCCTGGCCGATCCGGTAGCCGAGACCCTTCTTGAACATGGGATCCTCGATCCCCTGTGTACGCTTCTGCTCGAAATTCCCGATGCTGACTTTCTGATCCATTTCATGCAACCTTGCGTATTCACGTGCGAACGAAGCGCCTGACACGCACTCCGCAATCAGATATCGCCGTCGCGACGCGCTTCAACCGAGGAAATCGGACAACCTCAATTGAGGCGGTTTAGCGGCAAGGCTGTTCCGCGTCCTTCAGTTCCAGTGCTCAGGCCGCTTCCGTTCAGCGGGTCATGCCGACTTGTTCACGTAGACGGTCAGCGAACCGTCGTTGTTGAGTTTCACCGCGACGATCTGTTCCGGCTTGATCGATTTTTCCTTGAGCTTGCTTTGGAGAGGATCGTTGGCGCGGATTGCGTCCCGAAGCGCCTTGATGCCGTTGCGGTTCTCAGTGATCGCCTTGTCAATCGCTGCCTTGTCGCCGCCCGCGCCTACGTCCACGATCCTGAGGGACGCGACCTTGCTCATCGATTGCACCCGGGCGGCGCCCTCTTCGCTGGCGCGTATGCCGGCAACAGCTGCATCGAGAGGGCTCTGCTTCTGCGCAGCCCCGCTCTCTTCCGGAGCCATGCCGCCTGTGTTCGGTGTCTGCTGGACACTGTCGCTCATCGTCCGGGTGGCGTCGTTCGCATCGTTTCGCGGGCCGGCGGCGAAGGACGGCACGGTCAGCACGAGCATGCAAGCCGCCGCGGCGCCGATTGTCGATTTCTTCATCTTCCAACTCCTTTCGAGCGGATCCCTGCCAGACAACAGGATGGACGCCGAGGAGTTCCCGGAATTGATAAGCGCTAGCGGCGCTCAGCCCTTCGCCGAAGTGTCCGGATCGGTCACGAAGGCCGCGAACCCCGCAATTGCGCCTGCAAGACGCTCCCGCGTTTCGGATCGATCCAGCATCTCCCGGGCTTCGCCCTGCGACTTGCCGACGAGGTGCATCTCGAAGGCAAGGCCGGGCTGAAGCCTTGTCGACATCGTCCTCAGCACCTCCGAAAGATGCTCCCTGACGGAAAGGCCGCGCACGGACGCGTGCACCAGCATGACGGGCTTGTTCGGGATTTCAGAACCCGAGACGAGCCAGTCGAGCGCATTCTTGAGGGGACCGGGAATGCCGTGCGCGTATTCCGGCGAGGCGACGATCAGTCCGTCCGCCTCACCCACCTGTCGTGCCAATTCGACTACAGCGAGCGGCCGGTGTTCACCATCCCGATCAGGGTCGAAGAGCGGCAGACTCCGTATCTCCTCGCAGATACGGACGGCGATGCCTTCCGGTGCATGGCGCGCAAAGGCTTCCAGCAGGACGCGGTTGGTCGAGGCCGCACGCAGGCTGCCGCAGATTGCCAGAAATCGCATGGAGGCGCTTCCTTCGAGGATTGCAGAAGCAGCCGAGTCTAGCCGATTCGAGGCCGGCGTCAGGATGCGGAGGAAAGCCGCTCCTGGAACTGCCCGTCGATCGGCTCGAAAATTCCGGTCGACGGGTCGCGGACCAGCATGCGACCAGTGGCGACGCCGAAGAAGGCGCCATGCAGTTCGAGTTTGCCGCGCTCCACGAGGATGCGCACACAGGGGAAGGTCATGAGGTTCTTAAGGCTGAGCTCGACCGAGGCGAATTCCAGCTTGCGCAGATATTCATCGTGATCGTGCTCATGGCGCGGGCCGAGGCTTTTCGCCGCCGGCGCGATCTGCGACATCCAGCGGCCAATGAAGTCACCGGGCGACAGCGGCTCCTGCTCGTCGGCGAAAGCGCGGATGCCGCCGCAATGTGCGTGGCCCAGGACGACGATATGCTTCACATGCAGGGCCTGCACGCCGAACTCGAGCGCAGCGCTCGTGCCGTGCTGCGTGTCGCCATGCTGCTCGTAGGGCGGGATGATGTTGGCGACGTTGCGTACGACGAGGAGTTCGCCCGGCGCGGCATCGAAGATCACTTCCGGCGACACGCGGGAATCGACACAGCCAACCACCATGATTTCCGGATGCTGACCCTTCTCGGCCAACGTCTTGTAGCGTCCATGCTCGTTGGCGAAGCGGTTCTCCAGAAAAGCCTTATGGCCGTCGATCAACCGCTTCGGAAACATGCCGTCACTCCGTTTTGTTTCATTGTGCCGACGGGAAGGACCATTTTCCTCGAAGGGAAACGTCAGCCTTGGCGCCACCAGTCGCCGTCGGCGGTTACCCGGTCTATCCCCTTCGTATCGAGCGATGCAAGGAATTGTGCGACACCCCTTCCGCCGATCTTCAATTCCGGTGCGATCTCGGCCAGAGGCAGGAGCACGAAGGCGCGTTGCGTCATGCGCGGATGCGGCACTTCGAGGCCGAGTTCGTTAATCGACAGATCACCGAAGAGCAGCAAGTCGATGTCGATGGTCCGCGGGCCCCAGCGTTCGGCACGAACGCGCTTCAGACCCTTTTCGGCCTCAAGGCAGAGGTCCAGCAATTGGCGCGGCGAACGGCCGGTCTCCACGCCTGCCACTGCATTCAGGAAATCCGGCTGATCCGTCTTGCCCCAGGGCGGCGTGCGATAGACGGAGGAAACTGCGCATACGCGGGTTCGCAGATCGGCGTCGATCGCCTGAAGCGCTCTCGCCATGGCGTCTTGCGGATCGCCAAGATTACCGCCAAGCCCCAGCCATGCCGGATTCCTACTGCGGCCAGACAACCGTCACCTCGACATAATCCAGAACGCCTTGAACAGGGGCGTTGGGCTTGCGTACCGTCACCGCCGCACTGACGATGCGGGGAAAGCGATCGCACAGCGCCTGCGCCATTTCCAGCGCCAGCGCTTCGATCAGAAGGCGGCGACGTCCGGTGACGATCTCCTGTATGACGCCAAAGGCGACCCCGTAATCCACCGTTGCGTCAATATGGTCCTGGGCGAGTGCTTCGCCCGCCTCGACCGTCAATTCGGCGTCCACATAGAAGCGCTGGCCGAGCGTTTCCTCCGCATCCAATACCCCGTGGCGCGCGAAGAACGCGCAATTCTTCATGCGGATCACATGCATCGGCGGTCAGTTCCCGTGGACGGCATGCGCCAGCATAGCATCGGCCATCTTGAGCGCGTCCACATTGATTGCGACATTGTGGACGCGAAAAAGCACGGCGCCCTTCAGCCGCAGGATGACGCTCGTGGCAGCCGTGCCGACATCGCGGTCGTCCCCTTCCCTGCCAGTCACGGAGCCGACGAAACGCTTGCGCGACGTGCCGACAGCAAGCGGGAAACCGAGCGCGGCGAGTTCCTCGAAGCGCGCCATCAGTTCAAGATTATCGGCAGGTGTCTCCTTGGCGAAGCCGAAGCCCGGATCGAGCACGATAGCTTCGTCAGCGACACCGGCGGCGCGCGCGATGCCGACCGATTTTTCCAGGAAAGCGAACTGGTCGGCGACGACATCCGGCTCCTTCTGCCGTTCGCGGCCCGTATGCATCAGGAGAAGGCCGGCGCCCGTTTCCGCCGTGACGCGGGCGATCTCGGGCTCACGCTGCGCGCCCCAGACGTCGTTGACGATATGCGCGCCCCTCTCGACCGCAAGCCGCGCCGTCTCGGCCCGATATGTGTCGACCGAGACGATCGTTCCACCCGATGCCAGCGCTTCTATCACCGGCAGGATGCGCGCCTGTTCCTCCTCGGCCGTTATGGGCCGCGCTCCTGGACGAGTGGATTCGCCGCCGACATCGATGATGACCGCGCCTTCCCGCAGCATCCGCTCCGCTTGCGCCAGGGCCTTCTCAGGCGAGAAATAGCGGCCGCCATCGGCGAAGGAGTCCGGCGTCACGTTGAGGATGCCCATGACCAGCGCCTCGGCGCCGAATTCCAGGCTGCGGCCATGCGCCAGTTGCCAGCGCCTGTTGGTCATGGCGGAAAGCTGCTCCATATCCGGTGGAGTGGCTTTCTGAAGCGGGCCGGACGGAAAATCAATGACATTTGCGTTGTGCCGCCCGATCGGGAACGGCAAAGTGGCGCGCGAGAGGCTTGCTCATGAAGCATTTACTGGCCGCACTGTTCCTGACCCTGTCGGCGAGCCCGGCATTCGCGGCCGACATGGTCAGGAGCTACAGCTATTACACGCTCGACGCGACGACGCTCGACGAGTTGAGCAAGCAGTTCGAAAGCCGCGGCCCCAAGGTGGAAAGCTCTGGCCACAAGCATCCGGGCGCGACGCGGATGCAGTTCACCACGCATACGACCTACAGCCGGGAACCCGGCCGCTGCCGCGTTTTGAAGGCAAGGACCGTTCTGAAAGTGGAAGTGATCCTGCCGCGCTGGCGGCCTCGACGGAAACCGGAAGCGGACATGCGCATCATCTGGGACACGCTTGCCTCGGATATACGCCGGCACGAAGGCCAGCACACGGACATCGCCAAGAACTATGCGCGCAAGCTGGAACAATCGATCCAGGAATTGGGATCGGCCGATAATTGCGCGGAGATGGCGGTGAAAGTGAAAAAGACCACGGCAAGCGTGCTGGATGAGCACGACCGCGCCCAGCAGCAATTCGACCGCGTGGAGAACATTAATTTCGAGGACCGGTTCCAGCGGCTCCTCGACTACCGGCTGCAACGCATGGAAGGCCGGCAATCAAGGGAATTCGGCAGTCCGCGCTACCACCATTGAAACGAAAGGAACGCGGCTCCGCCTTCAGTTCAAGCCGTTAAGCCAACGCTCGATACGGTTCGTTGCCTCCACCATGTCGCCGACGCTGCCGGCATAGGAAAAGCGCATGAAGCGGTGACCTTCGACCGTGTCGAAGTCGAGCCCCGGCGTTGCGGCCACATGCGCCTCGGCCAGCATGCGGCGGGCGAAGGCCATGCTGTCATTCGTATGGGCCGAGACGTCGCAATAGGCATAGAAGGCGCCGTCCATGGGCGCTGCGATGCGAAAGCCGAGTTGCGGCAGGCGCTTCATGAGCATGTCGCGGCTCTGCCGGTAGCGTTGCCTCACGGCGTCGAGTTCCCTGCTGGCTTCGAAGGCGCGAATCGCAGCGCGCTGGGAGATTTCAGGCGCGGAGATATAGAGGCTCTGCTGTACGCGCTCGACGGGGCGGACCAGTTCCTCGGGCAGCACCATCCAGCCGATCCGCCAGCCGGTCATGCAGTAATATTTCGAAAACGAGTTGATCACCGTCACGTCCGGCGGGATCGCGAGCGCCGTCTTGTCGGGGCCGACATAGTTCAGCCGGTGATAGATCTCGTCCGATATCGCCGCGATACCGCACGAAGCGGCGTATTCGAGCAACTTTTCAAGCTCGGAATCGGGAATGATCGCGCCCGTCGGGTTGGCGGGACTGGCGAAGAGCACGCCCCTGAGCGGCAGGCGCTCATGCGCCTCGGCCAGCTGCGCGGCGGTCAGGTAGCCTTCCTCGCCGAGCGGGATCTCCACCACCTCCAGCCCGAGCGAGGCCATGATGTTGCGATAGGCCGGATAGCCGGGCGCGGTGATCGCGACCTTGTCACCGGGGTCGAAAAGCGTAAGGAAGGCAAGGTTGAACGCGGCCGACGAGCCCGTCGTAACGACGATGCGGGAGATGGGAACCTTCACGCCGTAATGATCGGCATAGTGGGCCGCGATCGCCTCGCGCAGGCTGGCAAGGCCGAGCGCATCCGTATAGCCGATGCGGCCGTCGGCAAGCGCCTCACGCGCGGCCTCGCGCACGATTTCCGGCGCCGGATCGGAAGGCTGGCCGACCGCCATCGAGATGACGTCGTGGCCTTCCGCCTTCAACCGGTTTGCCTCGGCGAGCACGTCCATGGCGTGAAAGGGCTCGACCGCGCTTCGCCGTGAAACGGATATTCCCATGCCCTTCAAATCCTGCTTCTGTTCCGCCGTCCTTGCGGCGCGCCGCACAAATGCCCGATTGGTGTGGGGATCACAAGGCGGGCGCTTCGATAGATCGCAGTCGGGAACGATGCCGAACCGTTGATTGGCTTCGGGCGGTTGAGGTTATTAAGATCATATAGAGAGAATCCGGCGCTATCTCGCGCCGGAAACCGCAATTCAGGCAAGAGGACAAGCCCTCCATGAAAACCGCAATCCTGACCGCCGTCTGCGGCATCGCCGTTTCCGCCGTGATGTTGGGCGCCGGCTTTGTCTCCGGCTCGTCGGTAAATGCCGATGAACTACCGCAAGTGGTCAGGGTGGCCGACAATGCGCCGTTCAGCAGCGCCGCCGACAAGGCTGCCATAGAGGCGATCATCCACGACTACCTCGTGAAGAATCCCGAAGTGATGCTCGAGGTGCAGGATGCGCTCGAAAAGAAGCAGAGCGAAGCGCAAAGGGTAGCCCAGGAGAAAGTGATCAAGGATTCCGCCAAGCAGATCTTCGATGCGTCCTATGACGGTATCGTCGGCAACCCCGACGGGAAGATCAGCATCGTCGAGTTCTTCGACTACAATTGCCATTTCTGCAAAGGCGCGCTCCCCGACATGCAGGCGCTCGTCAAGGAGAACAAGGATCTACGCTTCGTGCTGAAGGAGTTCCCGATTCTTGGCGAGGATTCGGCCAAGGCAAGCGTCGTTTCAATGGCGTTCAAGAAGCTGATGCCCGAGAAATACGGCGATTTCCACCTGCAGCTTCTCGGCGGCAATGGCCGCGCCGACGAGGCGAAGGCCATCAAGATAGCCGTCTCGCTCGGCGCCGACGAAGCCGCGTTGCGCCAGGAAATGAAGGACCCGGCCATCCAGAAGGATATCCAGAGCACCTACGATCTCGCCAACAAGCTGTCGATTTCCGGCACGCCGTCCTATGTGGTCGGCGACGAGGTCGTCTTCGGTGCGCTGGGCAAGAAAGTGCTCGACGAAAAGCTTGCCAATGTGCGCGCCTGCGACCACACGACGTGCTGAATTCTGTGCTTTTCCGGTTGTGGACACCAACAGAAGGCCTTGCGCCGTTTGCATAGCGGTTTAAGAGCCTCTAAGCCGATGTAGAGGTTCCGCGCGCGGCGAAAGGACTTTCTTCTGAAAACGGTTTTTGTAATCAACGGCCCCAATCTCAACATGCTCGGCAAGCGTGAGCCCGGTATCTACGGCGGCAAGACGCTGGACGAAATCGGGAAGGATTGCCAGGCGGCCGGCAAGGCGCTCGGCCTCGAAGTCGATTTCCGGCAATCGAACCATGAGGGCGATCTCGTCTCCTGGATCCAGGAGGCGGGCGAGAAAGCCGTTGGCGTAGTCATCAATCCGGGCGCTTACGGCCACACGTCGATCGCCATCCACGATGCCATCCGGTCGGTGGCTCCGTTACCGGTGGCGGAAGTACATCTATCCAATATCCACGCGCGCGAACCGTTCCGGCACGTCTCCATGGTCGCGCCGGTCGCGACCGGAATGATCTGCGGCTTCGGGCCGCTTGGCTACGAACTGGCGTTGCGGGCGCTTGCCGCGCGGCTTTGAGAAAAAGAAAAAGGGGCGCAATCGAATGCCTATCAAGAAGAACGATGTCGATCAGCAACTCATCCGCGATCTGGCGGGCATTCTGGACGACACAAATCTGACCGAGATCGAGGTCGAAAGCGGCGATTTCCGCGTGCGCGTCTCGCGGCAGGCCGCCGCGGCGGCGCAATCCTTCAGCATTCCAGCCGTGGCCGCCAGCCCCCAAGCCGTGGCGGCAGCCCAGCCTGCCGTAGCGCCGGTGGCCGACACGGCGAAGAATGCCGTACCCTCGCCGATGGTCGGCACCGCCTATCGCTCGCCCGCGCCCGGCTCCGACCCTTTCATCCAGGTGGGCCAGAGCGTGCGCGAGGGCCAGACACTGCTCATCATCGAAGCAATGAAGACGATGAACCAGATCCCCTCGCCTCGTTCGGGCACAGTCAGCGCCATACTGGTCGAGGACGGGCAGCCGGTCGAATATGGCGAGCCCCTCGTGATCATCGACTGAGTGGGAGCCGAAGGCGTGTTCCAGAAAGTTCTCATTGCCAACCGTGGCGAGATTGCGCTGCGCATCCTGCGCGCATGCAAGGAACTCGGTATCCAGACGGTGGCGGTGCATTCGACGGCCGACGCCGACGCGATGCATGTGCGGCTCGCCGACGAGAGCGTCTGCATCGGGCCGCCAGCCTCGCGCGAGAGCTATCTGAATATCCACCAGATCGTCGCCGCCTGCGAGATTACCGGCGCCGACGCCATCCATCCGGGCTACGGCTTCCTTTCGGAGAACGCCAAGTTCGCCGACATCCTCGCCGCGCACAACATCACCTTCATCGGCCCCTCGGCGGAACACATCCGCATCATGGGCGACAAGATCGAAGCGAAGCGCACGGCAAAGCGGCTCGGGATTCCCGTCGTTCCTGGCTCCGAGGGCGGTGTCACCGACGATAAGGAGGCGGCGCGCATCGCCGGCGAGATCGGCTACCCGGTCATCATCAAGGCGGCCGCCGGCGGCGGCGGGCGCGGCATGAAGGTGGCGCGCGGTCCGGAAGACCTTTCGATCGCACTCTCCACCGCGCGCACTGAAGCGGGTGCGGCCTTCGGCGACGACGCCGTCTACATCGAGAAATATCTGGAGAAGCCGCGCCATATCGAGGTTCAGGTGATGGGCGACGGCGCCGGCAAGGCGGTCCATCTCGGCGAACGCGACTGCTCGCTGCAGCGCCGCCACCAGAAAGTCTGGGAAGAGGCGAACTCGCCCGCGCTCAACGCCGAGGAGCGCGACAAGATCGGCATGACGGTGGCCAATGCCATAGCCGACCTCGGCTATTCAGGCGCCGGTACGATCGAATTCCTCTACGAGGGCGGCGAATTCTATTTCATTGAAATGAACACGCGCCTCCAGGTCGAACATCCGGTCACGGAGGCGGTCACTGGCATCGATCTCGTGCACGAGCAGATCCGGGTTGCTTCCGGAAGCGGCCTGTCGGTCAGGCAAAAGGACATACAGTTCAACGGCCACGCCATCGAATGCCGCATCAATGCCGAGGACCCGCGCACCTTCACGCCCTCGCCCGGCACGATCGACCATTTCCACACACCGGGTGGCCTTGGCGTACGCGTCGATTCGGGCGTCTATTCCGGTTACCGCATCCCGCCCTACTACGACAGCCTGATCGGCAAGCTCATCGTCCACGGCCGCAACCGCGTCGAGGCGCTGATGCGGCTTCGCCGGGCGCTCGACGAATTCGTCGTCGACGGGATCAAGACCACATTGCCGCTTTTCCAGGATTTGATCGGCAATCCCGATATCGCCAATGGCGACTATGATATCCATTGGCTGGAGAAATACCTGGCCAAGGCGGATTAGCGCCAGGTGCGTCCTTCGAGGCTCGCCCGGAGATGTTCGCGAACAGATATCGACGCCGTGCGGGCTCGCACCTCAGGATGAGGGCGGGCGGCGCCTGTCACATGTCCGCCTTCACTGACGATGCATCCAAATCCTCCGACATGGTCGGGTTTGAAGACAAGGCGCGAGCCTTCCTCATCCTGAGGTGCGAGCCCGCGCGACCTGTCCGACTGAGCCAAGCCATTTGCGGGCGAGCCTCGAAGGACGCACCGTGGCCGAGCCGAAAATGACCCGCCCGCTCGCGCCCGGCTCCGGCATACCGACCGACCTTTTACTGAGAGCCTATGCGTCCGGCGTCTTTCCGATGGCGGAAAGCGCTGATGACCCGGAGGTATTCTGGGTCAGGCCGGAGACGCGCGGCATTATCCCGCTCGACGCTTTCCACATACCGAAAAGCCTTGCCAAGACCATCCGCCATGGCGCTTTCGAGATT
Source organism: Mesorhizobium koreense (assembly GCF_031656215.1). Classification (NCBI taxonomy): domain Bacteria; kingdom Pseudomonadati; phylum Pseudomonadota; class Alphaproteobacteria; order Hyphomicrobiales; family Phyllobacteriaceae; genus Mesorhizobium; species Mesorhizobium koreense. The sequence goes on from NZ_CP134228.1 coordinate 3,739,970, forward strand.
GCCTTCGACCGCGACTTCACCGGCGTGATCGAGGGTTGCTCGGAGAAACGGCCGGAGCGGCGAAGCACGTGGATCAACAAGCCGATCCGCGAGGCCTACACCCGTCTCTTCGAACTCGGACATTGCCATACGGTCGAGGCATGGCGCGAGGGACAACTCGCCGGCGGACTCTACGGGGTCACCCTTGGCCGAGTCTTCTTCGGTGAAAGCATGTTTTCGCGTGAGCGCGACGCCTCCAAGGTCTGCCTCGCCGCCCTCGTCGACAGGCTGAGCGCACGGAGCTTCCAGCTTCTCGACACGCAGTTCACCACCGAACACCTGAAGCGCTTTGGTGCGATCGACGTGCCACGCCGCAAATATGAGCGGCTGCTGGAAGAGGCGCTGAAGGGCGAACCGGCGACGTTCGGGTGACAATCGCGCGAATTGACCGGACCTCAAGAATGCCCCCACCCCTAACCCCTCCCCACAAGGGGGAGGGAGACGCCGTCACCGCCCTCCGTGTCAAAAATCGCCGAAGGATTGTACTACATGGCGCTGGCACAAAGTTCCCCTCCCCCTTGTGGGGAGGGGTTAGGGGTGGGGGTAACGGCCGCGCAAAATTCTCACACCAGTTCTACCTCCACCACACCTGGAACGGCGCGGATGGCGGCGGCGATCTGGGGGGAAAGGCGGTAGCGGTCGGGCAGTTCGATCTCGACCTCGGCCTCGCCGCCCTCCTTGATGAGCACGACCGAGACCTGCCCCTCCCCGCCGCGATCCAACCGCGCGGAGAGCGCATTCGCGGGCGCCGCGTCGCGCAGGAAGACGCGCATTTCCTGGCGCATGCGGCTTGCTTCCTCGTCGAGCGCCTGCACGGACTGGATGCGAAGGCTGATGCCTTCCGGCCTATCCTCCGCCGAGACGGTGATGACGACGGAGCGGCCGGGCTCCAGAAGATCACGGTACTGCGCCAGCGTTTCGGAAAACAGCACTGCCTCGAACTGGCCGGTCGTATCGGAAAGCTGGATGACGCCCATCTTGTTGCCGGTGCGCGTCTTGCGTTCCTGCTTGGAAGTGACGGTGCCGGCAAGCCGCCCGGCCGCCGCGCCGCGCTTCACCGCATTTGAAAACTCCGCCCAGTTCTGCACGCGCATCCTCTCGAGCAACTTCTTGTAGCCGTCGAGCGGATGCGCCGAGAGATAAAAGCCCACCGCCTGGAACTCGCGGTGCAGCTTTTCCGCCGGTAGCCATGGCTCGACGGCGGGCAGGCGGAGCTTTTCCGCCGGACCTTCGGCAGCGGCGCCGAACATATTCCCCTGACCGAGCGAGGCTTCCTGTTGTGCGAGCGCGGCCATGCCCATCAGCCGGTCGACGCCCGCCGTGAGCGCCGCGCGGTCATGGCCGAAGCAATCGAAGGCACCTGCCGCGATCAGGCTTTCGAAGACACGTTTTCCCGCGGTCCTGGGATCGATACGGGCGCAGAAATCCTCGATGCTCGTGAACGGCCTTTCTCTACGGACCGCCACGATATGCTCGACCGCCGCGTCGCCGACGCCCTTGATGGCCGCGAGCGAATAGAAGATTCGATTCTCGCCGACCTCGAAATCGCGATAGGAGGTCGTCACCGAAGGCGGTACCACGTCGATGCCGAGGCGGAGCGCATCCTGCCTGAAATCGCCGAGCTTGTCGGTGTTCGACATGTCGAGCGTCATCGAGGCGGCAAGGAACTCCACCGGATAATGCGCCTTCAGATAGGCGGTCTGGTAGGAGACGAGAGCGTATGCAGCCGCATGACTCTTGTTGAAGCCGTAATCAGCGAACTTGGCGAGCAGATCGAAGATCATGTTCGCCTGCGCCTTGTCGACGCCGCGCTCCACCGCCCCATCCACGAATCGGACGCGCTGCTGGTCCATCTCGGCGCGGATCTTCTTGCCCATGGCGCGACGGAGCAGATCGGCCTCACCGAGCGAGTAGCCGGAGAGTTCCTGCGCGATCTGCATCACCTGTTCCTGGTAGACGATGACGCCCTGGGTCTCGGCCACCAGATGGTCGATCTTGGGATGGATCGAGGCGATCTCCTCCTCGCCATGCTTTCTGGCGTTGTAGGTCGGGATGTTCTCCATCGGTCCCGGCCGGTAGAGCGCGACCAGCGCGATCAGATCCTCGATACGGTCCGGCTTCATGCCGATCAGCGCCTTTCGCATGCCCGCACTTTCAACCTGGAACACGCCGACGACCTCGCCGCGCGACAGCATGGCGTAGGTTTCCGCGTCGTCGAGCGGCAGCTTGGCGAGGTCGATGTCGACGCCGCGACGCTTGATGAGTTTCACGGCGGTGTTGAGTACCGTCAGCGTCTTCAGGCCGAGGAAGTCGAACTTCACCAGCCCCGCCTGTTCGACATATTTCATGTTGAACTGCGTGACCGGCATGTCGGAGCGCGGGTCGCGGTACATCGGCACCAGTTCGGAAAGCGGGCGGTCGCCGATGACGATGCCGGCCGCATGGGTCGAGGCGTGACGGTAGAGCCCTTCGAGCTTCTGCGCCATGTCGAGAAGCGTCTGGACGATCGGCTCCTTCTCGACCTCCTCGGCGAAGCGCGGCTCGTTGGCGATTGCTTCCGCCAACTTGACCGGGTGGGCGGGGTTCGCAGGCACCATCTTGCAGAGCCGATCGACCTGGCCGTAGGGCATTTGAAGGACGCGACCTACGTCACGGAGAACCGCGCGGGCCTGCAGCGTACCGAAGGTGATGATCTGCGCCACCTGCTGGCGGCCGTAACGTTCCTGCACGTAATGGATCACCTCATCGCGGCGGTCCTGGCAGAAATCGATGTCGAAGTCGGGCATCGACACACGCTCGGGATTGAGAAAGCGCTCGAACAGAAGCGAGAAGCGCAGCGGGTCGACATCGGTGATGGTGAGCGACCAGGCAACAAGCGAGCCGGCGCCCGAGCCGCGCCCCGGGCCGACCGGGATGCCGTGGGCCTTCGCCCATTTGATGAAGTCCGAGACGATCAGGAAATAGCCCGGAAATTTCATCCGCTCGATGATGCCGAGCTCGAATTCGAGCCGCTCGCGATAATCCTTCTCGGTGTAGCCGGGCGTCATGCCATGCGCGGCGAGGCGTGTGTCTAGCCCCTGCCACGCCTGCGCCCTCAGTTCCTCCGCCTCGGCCTTCTCCGCCTCTTCCGGATGATCGGTCTTCGCGGTGGTGAAACGCGGCAGGATCGGGGCGCGGTTCTTCGGGTAATAGACGCAGCGGCGGGCGATCTCGACCGTGTTGTCCACGGCTTCCGGGAGATCGGCGAAGAGCGCGACCATCTCGGTCTGGCTCTTCAGATGGCTCTCCTCGGTCAGCCGCCGGCGTTCGTCCACGGCGACGACCGTGCCCTCTGCAATGGCGAGCAATGCGTCATGCGCCTCGTAGTCTTCCCGCTTCGGGAAAAAGGCCTCATTGGTCGCCACCAGCGGCAGTTCGTGCCGGTAGGCAAGATCGACCGACGCCGCTTCGACGGCGCGGTCGTAGCCACGCGGCCGCTGAAGCTCGAGATAAAGCCGGTTGCCGAAACGTTCCTTGAGGAAGAGAAGCCGGCTTTCAGCCAGCGCCGCGTGCTCCTCTTTCAGTGCCTTGCCGACCGGCCCGCGTTCGCCGCCAGTCAGGCAGATGATGCCGTCCGAAAGACCTTCAAGCCAATCCGAAAGGATATGGGTCGGCTCCGATGGCGGCGTGTCGAGATAGGCGCGGCTGACCAGCCGAGCCAGATTGGCATAGCCCGCCTCGGTGGCGGCGATAAGCACGACCGGAGCCATTTCGGGCCCACCGCGTTTTCCATTGCGCGGGCTGGCCACCGTTTCGCCGACGAAAGAAAGATCGAGCTGGCAACCGATGATGGGCTGGATACCGTCCTTCACGGCCTTCTGCGAAAATTCCATCGCGCCGAAGAGGTTGTTGGTATCGGTGATGGCGATGGCCGGCGTCCGGTCCGCCTTGGCGAGCGCGACGACCTTCGCAACCGGCAACGCGCCTTCGAGCAGCGAATAGGCCGAATGCACGTGAAGATGGATGAAGAGGCGGCTTTCCTGTGGCTGTGCGGGTTCTTCGGCATCGCCCTTGGCCGCGCGAAGGATCGGATCGCGTATCTTGTCGCTGGCCATGGAACCGCTGCCGCTTCGTGAGAATCTATCTGGATATGTCCATTGTCGGGGATAGGCGGTCGCCCGTCGAGGAGAAATGAGGCTGTCGAAGAAGAAAGCGCGCCTCATGACCAACCCGACTGAAATGCTTTTCCTACGGCAGCTTCATCTTGAAACCGGCATGGCTCCTGACAAAACCGAGCCGTTCGTAGAAGCGGTGTGCGTCGAGGCGCCTGCCACTGGACATCAATTGCACCAGCCGGGCGCCCTTCGCCTGTGCCTCCTCGATCGCGAAGCGCATCATCTGCTCGCCGATCCCATGTCCGCGTAAGTCGGCACGGGTCTGTACAGCCGAGACCGTCAGGCTGGACGATCCCTGCCCGCTCATCGTTGTCACCAACGTCGTCTGGAACGTGCCGACGACCTCGCCTTTCCATTCGGCGACGTAGAGCATGTCGTTCGGGCTGGCGGCGATGCGTCCGAACGCAGCCTCGTATCGCGGGCGTGCGCTCTCGTCGGTGGTATCGCCGTGCCCGCCGACCGCGTCATCTGCGAAAAGCGCGACGATGGCGCCGATATCGTGCCGTTCGGCTGGCCGGACCAAGACCTGGATGCGATCGGCTTTCATGGCTGCCTTCAATAGTTTCAGACCTCGGCCGTGCGGCGGCGTACGACCACGCCGAGTTCGTCAGTCTCGCGGGCCTGACGCAGGCGCTCCTCCGCCTCCGTCGCCTCACGCTGGCGATACCACATGGAGGCATAGAGGCCGTTCGTCCGCAGCAACGCACCATGCGTGCCACGCTCGGCGATCAGCCCGTCCTGCAGGACGATGATCTCGTCGGCGGCGACGACGGTGGAGAGGCGATGCGCGATGACCAGCGTCGTGCGCCCGCGGCTGACGAGATCGAGCGCCGACTGGATTTCCTGTTCGGTATGCGTATCGAGCGCCGAGGTCGCCTCGTCGAGGATCAGGATCGGCGGCGCCTTCAGGATGGTGCGGGCGATGGCCACACGCTGCTTCTCGCCGCCGGAAAGTTTCAGCCCTCGCTCGCCCACCATCGCCTTGTAGCCTTCCGGCAGGTGCTGGATGAAGCCGGCGATCTGGGCAAGCTCGGCCGCCTTGTGGATTTCCTCTTCGTCGGCGTCGGGCCGGCCGTAGCGGATATTGTAGGCAATGGTGTCGTTGAAAAGCACGGTATCCTGCGGCACCATCCCGATCGCGGCGCGCAGGCTCGTCTGCGTCACGTCCCTTACGTCCTGGCCGTCGATCAGGATAGCGCCCTCCTGGATATCGTAGAAGCGGAAGAGCAGGCGCGAGATCGTCGACTTTCCCGCGCCCGACGGGCCGACGATCGCTACCGTCTTGCCCGGCGGAACCTCGAAGCTGACGCCTTTCAGGATAGGGCGAGCCTCGTCATAGGCGAAGTGCACGTCGCGGAAGGAGATCGCGCCTTTTGCCACGGCCAGATCGGCCGCGCCGGAACGGTCCGTCACCTCCTGCTTCACGTCAAGCAGATCGAACATCTGCTCGATGTCGGTCAGGCCCTGACGGATCTCGCGGTAGATGAAGCCGATGAAATTGAGCGGCACGGCAAGCTGCATCAGCATGGCGTTGATGAAGACGAAATCGCCAATCGTCTGCGTGCCCTGCACCACCGCATGCGCCGAGAGCCCCATGCACACGGCCATGCCGATCGAAAAGATGACCCCCTGACCGAAGTTCAGCCAGCCTAGCGAAGTCCAGGTCTTGGTCGCCGCCGCCTCGTAGCGCGCCATGGAACGGTCGAAGCGGCGCGCTTCCATCATTTCATTGCCGAAATATTTGACGGTCTCGAAATTGAGGAGCGAATCGATCGCCTTTGTGTTGGCGTCCGTATCGGAATCGTTCATCTCGCGGCGGATGGCGATGCGCCAGTCGCTCGCCCACACCGTGAACCATGTGTAGACCACCACGGTGACGGCTACCACCACGACGTAGACCAGCCCGTAGGTGAAGGCGAAGATGATCGCCGTCAGCGCGAATTCGAGGATCGTCGGCGCGGTACTCAGGATCGTGTAGCGCACGATCGTCTCGATGCCCTTCGTGCCGCGCTCGATGATGCGCGAAAGCCCGCCCGTCCGCCGTTCGAGGTGGAAGCGCAGCGACAGCTCGTGCATGTGGACAAAGGTGCGGTAGGCAAGCTGGCGCACCGCATACTGGCCGACCCGCGCGAAGAGAGCATCGCGCATCTGGTTGAAGCCGAGTTGCGCCACGCGCACGAAATTGTAGGCGACGACCAGCATCACCGGTGCGATCAGGATCGCAGGGATATAGGCGGGGGGCGACAGTTCGCCGCTCAGCGCATTGGTCGCCCATTTGAAGAAATAGGGCACCAGCATGAGCACGAGTTTGGCGACGACCAGAAGCACGGCCGCCCAGACGACCCGCATCTTCAGGTCCATGCGGTCCCGCGGCCACATATAGGGCCACAGATTGAGGAGTGTCCTCAGCATCGAGCTGTCGGAGACGGTCTTGTCGGCCACGACGAGTCCTTTGGATGCTATTTCGCGCCACACACCGGGCGCGGTGCAGCGGTTTCGGGATCGAAGAGGGTATTGACCGAGCGCAGCAGCGCATCCAGCGCGTCCCGGTCAACGCAATAGCAGGAACGCGGCCGCTCCGACCTGAAGCGCACGAGCCCGGCGTCGACCAGCACTTTCAGGTGCTGCGACACCGTCGACTGCGCCAAGTCGAATTGCTCGACCACATCCTTGCAGCAGCATGTCTCGGTCCGGCAGAGATGATGCAAGATGCGGATGCGCACGGGATGCGACAATGCCGCGAGCGCGGGGGCCAGCGACAGATTTTTGAGCGCGTCGGCTGTTTCTATCGAATTCATCGTCTATCGACGATAAACGATGAATTGCCGGCGTGCAACGTCACCCCTGTTCAAAATGCTCGCCGATACCATTTTCGGACCGCGACTGCCGCCCATACGGCCTCCACGACACCGAACGGCCACGCACCCTGCAGGAAGCCGTATGCCGAACCGAGGACGCATGCAAAGGCAAAGGCAAGCGTCGCCCAGCGCGCACGGTCTTCCAGCGCATAGGTGACGAGCATGAGCGTTACGGCAAACAGGCCGAAGGCGGTCAGCCGGTCCATTCCAGGTTGCGCCGCCTATTCGACCGCCTTCTTCGGCAACTCCGTCGCCTGGCCGGCAATTGCCTTCATGTCGGCAGAGTCGCCCTCCTTCGTCTCGCCCGGAACGGCGAAGATCTGGCCCGGCCAGATGAGGTCAGGATTCTCGATCTGGTCCTGGTTGGCGAGATAAATCGTGGAATAGCGGACGCCGTGGCCGTAAACCCTGCGCGATATCTGCCAGAGCGTATCGCCGCGCCGGATGATGACCGCACCGGTCGTCTCCTGCAGTTTGGGCAATACGACGGTCGGCGGCTGTTTCGAAATATCGCTGTCGAGCGAAGGCAGGACCGCGGAGCCCTTGGCGCCTGATGCGGCGGCCTGCTGCCCACCGTTGCTCGCCCCGCCGGACGAAGGCTGGCCCGCCGACGCAGCTTCCGACGAGGGAGCCGTTGAATTTGCCCCATTATTCGAAGTGGCGGTACCGGAGGGCGCAGCCTTCCCCGAACCGGCCGGAGCGGCGGTGCCATTCGACGCTTTGTCGGAACCGGCTTCGCCGGAGGCGACCGCAGCCACGCTTTCCCCTGGCGCGCGCGTGAAGGGAACGGCGGCGCGCGCCGCGACCTTCACCCCATCGGGCGCCAGCATGTCGGCGCGGATGATATAGTCGCCGACCGCGAGTTCATGGATGGATTCGACGAGAAAGCGGCCGACGGGAGACGTCTTCGCCTCGCCCAGCACCATGTCGTTGGCATAGACACGAACCGTACTGCCTGGATCGGCCACGCCGGCGACGAAGATCTTGTTGCCTTCGATCTCGACCGCTTCGACGGAAACCTGGGGCTGCGCATTCCCGGATTGAGCCGTTGACGCCTTCGCCGGCGGCTGCGCCGTCCCAGCCGCCGTTCCTTCCCCGGTCGGCGTCGCATCGCTTGCCGCCGTTTCCTGCCCGGCCCCGGCATTGCCGGAACCCGCCTGCTTGGTTCCGTCACTGGAAGGCTGCGTTGCTGCCGGATGCTGCTTGGGCGTATCCTGCGCCGTGCCGGGCTGCGCAGACGCAGGAGCGGCCGGTGCGGGGGCAGCAGCCGCCGCCTTCTCCGGCTTCGGCACCGTGATCAGCCTGCTCGGCTGCCCAGGCGCTTCGACTAAGGCCAGGACCTGACCGTTCTGATGCTCGGGGATGGAAACGACCGCCGTCTCTTTCGACATCGCGACATTGGCGGGCGTCGTAGCACGCAACACGAGTTGATAGTCGCCCGGCTTCAAGGGATCGTCGAGCACAATGGCGAAGTCGCCTTCCGCACCCGCCGTCGACGCGCCGAGGACGCTCTTGCCCGAAAGGATTTCAACCTTCGCGCCGGGCGCCGACCGGCCCGCGATGACGATGGAACCGTTTCCCTCGGCCCTGACGACATCAAAGCTCGGTGCCGTGACGTCTTTGGTCTTGGCCCCCTCATCGGCCTTGGTTGCCTGCGGTTCGGCGGTGGCCTTGCTGCCGGACTTCGTCTCGGCAGCACCGTTCGGCGTTGCCGCATCACCGGCAGGCGTCGCATTTTCCTTCGGTACCGGTTTGTCTGCCTCCGCCTGACCGGAGGGCGCAGCAGCCTGCTTTTCAGGCGCCGGATCGGCGGGCTTTTGCGGCGTAGCGGGCACGCGCCCTTCCTTCGCCGTCATCGAATTTCCGGCAGGCTCAGCCGTCTGGGCGACCTTCTCCACCGGCGCCGGCGAGAAGGCGCCCAGCCCGTAGGCCACCGCAAGCGCAGCCACCAGCGCGCCACCCCCGAAAAGAAGCGCGTTTCTGATGCCGTTCGCCATATTCTAATCCCTTAGCCGCCTGCCTCTTGGTCTACCGCTTTTCCATTGCCCCTACAAGAAAAAGGCCGCGATGATCTTGACGCGGCAACGGTCATCAACACCATTCGGTTTCATGAAAAAGATTCGCTCCATCTGCGTCTATTGCGGCTCCTCGCCCGGCCGGGATCCCCTATACGTCGGGGCGGCGCACACCCTCGGCAAGGCTATGGCCGAGGCCGGGCTCAGGCTCGTCTATGGGGGCGGCGGCAAGGGCATCATGGGTGCGGTCGCCTCGAGCATCAGCGCAGCCGGCGGAACCGTCATCGGCGTCATCCCGCGCTTCCTCATCACCAAGGAGGCGACGGAGGCCGCGCTCGCGCGCCTCGACGAACTCGTCGTGACTGAGGACATGCATACCCGCAAACACCGCATGTTCGAGGAATCCGACGCTTTCGTCGCGCTGCCCGGCGGGATCGGCACGCTGGAAGAAATCGTCGAGATGATGACCTGGGCGCAGCTCGGTCGCCACGACAAGCCGATTGTCCTGGCGAATATCGGCGGCTTCTGGTCGCCCATGATGAAGCTGCTCGACCATATGAAGGGGGAAGGCTTCCTCCATACGGCACAAAAGATAGCGCCCCTGGTCATCGACGACGCTGCCGAGATCGTCCCGACCCTCCTTCGCATGCAAGGCGAGCCGCACGTTACGGACGAAGGCAACGCTTCGGCGATCGAGCGGATGTAGGCCGCTAGGCAGGCCGGAGCGCACGCCGGCCGCGGACCATCGACCAGCTATAGATGACGAGCGCCAGCCAGATCAGGCCGAAGGCGATGGCGTCCGTCGTCCCGAACGGCTCATGGAAAATAAACACCGCGATCGCGAAGATCATGGTGGGGCCGATATATTGCAGGATGCCGATGGTCGAATAGCGCAGGAGCTTGGTACCGAAGGCATAGAGGATGAGCGGCACGGCCGTGACCGGACCACAGCCCAACAGCAACGCTACATTGCCCGGCTCCGAGACAAGGAAATGGCTCTCCCCCCTCGACTGCAGCCAAAGCACGTAGCCGATCGCGGGCAGCATCAGGATCATCACTTCCAGGAAAAAGCCCTGGCTCGGGCCGATCGGCAATGTCTTGCGCAGGAAGCCGTAGATGGCGAAGGAAAACGCCAGCACCAGCGACACCCATGGAACGCCACCGGCGTCGACGGCAAGAATGACGACCGCAAGTGTAGCGAGCGCCGCCGCCACCATCTGCATGCGGCTCAGCTTCTCGCCGAGCAGCACCGCGCCCATGACGATCGAGACCAGTGGGTTGATGTAGTAGCCGAGCGCCGTCTCGATGGTCCGGCCGGCGGCAATCGCCCAGACATAGGTTCCCCAGTTGATCGTGATGATCGAGGCGGTAAGCGCCGCCATTGCGAGCGTCCGCGGTGAGCGGAGCGCGCGCTTCACATCGGCCGTGCGGCCGAGTGCATAGAGCGTCACGCCGGCAATCGGCAGGGACCAGATGATGCGATGGGCGACGACTTCCGCTGCCGGCATATGCTCCACCGCCTTCATGTAGAAGGGCAGCAGGCCCCAAAGCGTGTAGCACGCCACCGCAAAAGCGAAGCCGCGCGGTGTGTCGCCCTCAACGGCGGTTACGGAAGCAGTCGTATCCATAGGCTTTCCCGGCGGAGGCGTTGCGCCCCGCGCGCCGCAAGAAACACACGAAGCGCCAGGTTACCAGTTCAAATTGCTGATGCTTGTTTCGCGTTCGGCTGATGGACAGGCTTCTATTCGGCTGCGACCAGTCCGGCGAGTTCGCGGTTCTTCATCAGCTTGAAGACGATGGAATCCATCAGTGCCTGAAACGAAGCGTCGATGATGTTGTCGGATACGCCGACCGTCGACCAGCGGCCGCCCTCTCCGTCGTGCGATTCGATCAGCACGCGGGTGATCGCCTCGGTGCCGCCGTTCAGGATGCGCACCTTGTAGTCCACCAATTCCAGATCGGCGATCTCGGACTGGTATCGGCCGAGGTCCTTGCGCAGCGCGATATCGAGCGCGTTGACCGGTCCGTGGCCTTCCGCGACCGACATCTTCTCCTCGCCGTCGACATTCACCTTCACGATGGCCTCCGACACGCTCTTGATATTGCCGTTGGCGTCGAAGCGGCGCTCGACCATGCAGCGGAAGCTGTCGACCGTGAAGAAGGACGGAACCGTTCCGAGCGTGCGACGCGCCAGAAGTTCGAAGCTCGCATCCGCCCCTTCATAGGCATAGCCTTCGGCCTCGCGTTCCTTGACCAGCGAGATCAACGTGTCGAGGCGGGGATCGTTTCGAGCGACATCGATGCCGCGGCGCTTCAGTTCGGCGATGAAATTCGCCTTGCCGCCCTGGTCGGAGACCATGACCCGGCGTCGATTGCCGACCACCTCGGGCGCGACGTGCTCGTAGGTCGCCGGCTCCTTGGCGATCGCGGAGGCATGGATGCCGGCCTTGGTGGCGAAGGCGGAGGCGCCGACATAGGGCGCTTGCTGTTCCGGCGAACGGTTCAGCAACTCGTCGAAGGCGCGCGACAGACGCGTGACGCCGGCAAGCGCCTCCGGGGTGACGCCGATCTCGAAGCGCGCCGCGAAGGCCGGCTTCAGCATCAGCGTCGGGATGATCGAGATCAGGTTGGCGTTACCGCAGCGCTCGCCGATGCCGTTCAACGTGCCCTGGATTTGCCGCGCACCGGCCTCCACTGCAGCCAGCGAATTGGCGACCGCCTGCCCGGTGTCGTCATGCGCATGGACGCCGAGATTGGCGCCCGGAATGCCGGCCTGGATGACGGCCTCGACAGTCGCGCGAATTTCAGCCGGCAGGGTTCCGCCATTGGTGTCGCACAGCACCACCCAGCGCGCGCCTGCCTCGTAAGCCGCCCTCGCGCAGGCGAGCGCATAGGCCGGATTGGCCCTGTAACCATCGAAGAAATGCTCGCAATCGACCATTGCCTCCTTGCCGGCGGCGACCGCGGCCTCGACCGAAGCGCGGATGGATTCCAGATTCTCCTCGTTGGTGCAGCCGAGCGCCACCTTCACATGGTAGTCCCAACTCTTGGCAACATAGCAGATCGCGTCCGACGAGGATTGCAGGAGCGCGGCCACGCCGAGATCGTTGGACGCAGATACGCCCGCGCGCTTGGTCATGCCGAAGGCGACGAAGGCGGCCCGCCTCGTGCGCTTCCCGTCGAAGAAGGCGGTGTCAGTCGGGTTGGCGCCGGGATAGCCGCCCTCGACATAGTCGATGCCGAATTCGTCCAGCATCCGGGCAACGGTGATCTTGTCCTCGATCGAGAAATCGATGCCCGGCGTCTGCTGGCCGTCGCGCAAGGTGGTGTCGAAGAGGTAGAGACGTTCTTTACTCATGGCTTTTCCCAGCGAACCCATCGGTCGCCCGTATCAACCGGTCGAGGATGCCCGGCTCGGAATAGGCATGGCCCGCGCCTTCGATCAGGTGGAATTCCGCCTTCGGCCAGGCCTTGTGCAATTGCCAGGCATAGTGCGCCGGACAGGGCATGTCGTAGCGGCCATGGACAATCACGCCCGGAATATCCTTCAGCCGGCCGGCATCACGCAGGAGTTGCCCTTCTTCCAGCCAGCCGGCATGGACGAAATAGTGATTCTCGATGCGCGCGAAGGCGATGGCGAAATCGTCCTCATGAAACTTGTCGCTGGTTGCGGGCTCGGGAAGGAGCGTGATCGTCTCGCCTTCCCAGGCGCTCCATGCCTTCGCCGCTTCGAGTTGCACGGCCTTGTCATCATCGACGAGGCGCTTGCGGTAGGCCGCCATTAGGTCGCCGCGTTCGGCTTCGGGGATCGGCGCCAGGAACCGCTCCCATTTGTCCGGGAACATCTGCGACACGCCAAACTGGTAATACCATTCGAGTTCGGCGCGGGTCAGCAGATAGATGCCCCGCACGATGAGTTCGCTCACCCGTTCGGGATGCGTTTCGGCATAGGCAAGCGCCAGTGTCGAGCCCCATGACCCGCCGAAGACCTGCCATTTCTCGACGCCCGTCATCTCGCGCAACCGCTCGATATCGGCGACCAGATGCCAGGTGGTGTTGGCCTCGAGTTCGGCATAGGGCCGCGAGCGGCCGCAGCCGCGCTGGTTGAAGAGGAGCACATCGTAGCGCTTCGGATCGAAGAGGCGGCGGTGGCTTGGCGAGCAGCCGCCACCCGGCCCGCCATGCAGGAAGACGGCTGGTTTGGCGCCGGGTGTGCCGCAGCGTTCCCAATAGATTTCGTGGCCGTCACCGACATCGAGATGGCCCGAAGCGTAGGGCTCGATCTCGGGATAGAGGCCGTGCAAATCCCCGCTCATCTCCGATGCTCCGCTGGAGGCCACTCTTCCGTGTCATGGTCCGGATGCTGGTAGGAGACGAGATGGGCCAGGAAGGCTACAGCCTTCGGGTCAGCCATCGTGTCCTCGCCCGGCAGAGCCGGGATGTCATCCACGTAAGGCAGCTTCGCCTCGATGCCCCACTGGATCGCCGGCGCGATCTCCTCAGGGTCGTCGAAGGTGCCGATGGCGAGCGCGATCCCGTCCGGCGCCTCGTAGGTAAGCGGCGTGCCGCATTCGGCGCAGAAGCCGCGCATGGCGATATTCGAGCTCTGGAAGCGCTTCGGTTTGCCGCGCGTCCAGACCAGCGTCGCATGCCTGACGGAGACGAGCGGCGCATAGAACGCGCCGAACGCCTTTTGGCACATGCGGCAATGGCAGACGGACGCACCGTCAAGCGGCCCTTCCACGCGGAACCGCACCGCACCGCATTGGCAGCCGCCGGAATAGGTCGGTTTGTTGTCGAGGCTCATGGCTTTCCTGTCCCGCGTCCGTGTCAGTCGGGCGTATGACATACCGCTTCGATATTGTTGCCGTCCGGATCGAAGACGAATGCGCCGTAGTAGTTCGGGTGATAATGCGGGCGCAGGCCGGGACCACCATTGTCGCGGCCGCCGGCGGCCAGCGCGGCTTCGTAGAAAGCGTCGACCTCCGCCCTCGTGTCGGCCGTGAACGCATAGTGACGGCCGTGTCCCGGTTCGGCTCCCTCGTGCAGCCAGAATTGCGGCCGATCATAGCCATAGCCGCCGACCTTGAGGCCGTCGGTATATTCTTCCGGGACCATCATCACCAACGAAGCGCCGAGCGGCGCCAGCGCCGCATCATAGAACCGCTTCGAAGCATCGAAGTCGCGAACGGCGATTCCGGTATGGTCTATCATCTCTTCACCTCCCAAGTCGTCACGCGCTCGCCCGTGACCGGATCCTTGCCGTCCTTCAACTGGATACCCTGCGCAAGGAGATCGTCGCGGATGCGATCGGCTTCCGCCCAGTTCTTCTCGCGGATCAGGGTAAGGCGGCGCTCGACAAAATTCGCGACATCGATATCGGTTTCGATCGCCGAGAGATCGATCCCGATCAGCGCGGCAGCGGCGACCAGCGCCGGTTCGGGCAGGTCCGTCGCGTTCAGAAGGCGCACGTACTGAGGCAGGTCCAGATCGTCCGAAAGCGCGTCGATGAACGAAGGATCGACTGCCCCGGCTGTCGCATTGTTCGCCTTGCGCCTGAGCTTCGCCAGGACATTTTCCGCCTCCTCCAGCTTGCGCACGGAAAAGTCGATCGGCTCGCGGTAATGCGTCATCAGCATGGCGAGCCGGAGCACTTCGCCCGGCCATTTGCGGCCGCCGAATTTTTCGGTGCGGAGAAGTTCGTGGATGGTGACGAAATTACCTTCGCTCTTCGCCATCTTGCGGCCTTCCACCTGCAGGAAGCCGTTGTGCAGCCAGTAATTGGCCATCACCGGCGTGCCGTGGGCGCAGCGCGACTGGGCGATCTCGTTTTCGTGGTGGGGAAAGATCAGGTCGAGGCCGCCGCCATGGATATCGAAAGTCTCGCCAAGGAAGGCGGCCGACATCGCCGAGCATTCGATATGCCAGCCTGGACGCCCCCTGCCCCAAGGGCTTTCCCAGCCCGGTTCCTCGGGTGAAGACCGCTTCCAGAGCACGAAATCGGCCGGGTTCTTCTTGTGCGCATCGACCGCGACACGGGCGCCGGCCTGCTGGTCCTCCAGATTGCGCCGTGAAAGCCGGCCATAGTCCGGCATCGACGCGACGTCGAACAGGACTTCGCCATTTGCTTCATAGGCGTGGCCGCGCTCGATGAGCTGGCCAATCAACGTCACCATGTCGGCCTTGCCGTCCGGCCGCGGAAGCACGAATTCGGTCGCGCGCGGCTCGAAGGTGGGTTTGAGGCAACCAAGCGCCGCCACATCTTCGTGGAACTGGTCGGCCGTCCTCTCCGTGACCCGTCGGATGGCCTCGTTGAGCGTCACCCGACCGGCCTCGATCTCCGTCCCGAAATCGCGCAGCGCACGGGCGTTGATCTTATCGTCCACGTCGGTGATGTTGCGCACATAGGTGACGTGATCAACGCCGTAGAGATGGCGCAGAAGCCGGAAGAGCACGTCGAAGACGATGACCGGGCGCGCATTGCCGATATGGGCGAAATCGTAGACGGTCGGCCCGCACACATACATGCGCACATTATGCGGATCGATGGGGCGAAACGGTTCCTTCGCCCGCGTCAGCGTGTTGGTAAGTTTCAGACCCTGCGTCGTTGCCGACATGCGCAAAGTTCTCCCTGGCCACCGGCCGGGAGCGTTTTTCTATCCAGGAAAGAGAGCGAAAACGTCCGGGCCAGCAGGCTGCTAGCCGATAATGCAAATGCCGGTAATGGCGAAAGGCGTTTTCATGGACGCGCTTTATGGCCTCATGGGCATTTTACGTCAAGGCGCAAAAAATCGACGCGGAAATGCCGAAATGCGAACCAAACGGCTCCCCATTCGTTGGTTATCAGGACTTCGTTAAGCATAGCGGGGCAGTCTTTGACGATCCGGAAGGATTGAATCAAATTCGCCACGAATTCGACTGAATCCGGGACGATCTGCGCCGCTCCCCGCAAGCAAGCAGGAAGAAGACAATGACAAGTTCAAGGAAAATCCGACGAAAGCCCGCCGAGCCGAAGCCGGCGGAAGCCCTCATCGCGCAATATCGTGCGATCGGCCAGGCTTCGCTACAGGCGGCACTGATGTGCACGGCCAAGAAAGGCAAGAAGACGCCTGAGGCCCGCCGGGCTCACGCCTAACCGGCTGATACTTGACCGAAAAGCCTCGCAACGAGGCTGACGGCGATACCGGCCATGACGAGGCCGACGATAATGTCGAGGATGCGCCAGGCGGACGGCCTGGCGAAGAACGGCTGCAAGAGACGCGCGCCGTAGCCAAGGCCGAAGAACCAGGCGAACGACGCCGTGGCGGCGCCGATCCCGTAGGCAAGTCGCGGCGCCCCGACAAAGCGGCCCGACAGCGAGCCGAGCAGCAGCACCGTATCCAGATAGACATGCGGGTTGAGGAAGGTGAAGGCGAGGCATGCCGCGACCGCGGCTTTCAGGCTTCCCCCGCCGCCTCGCGCCGCCCGCAGCGTTTCGGGATGCATGGCGCGCCGAAAGGCAAGCACCGCGTAACAGCCCAGGAATATCGCGCCGCCGATCGTCACGGCCATGATGAGCTTCGGTGAGGAAGCGACCAACGTGCCGAGCCCACCAACGCCGGCGGCGATCAACACCGCATCGGCGAGCGAGCAGATCAGGCAAAGCACGAATACATGCTCGCGCAGGAGCCCCTGTCGCAGGATGAAGGCGTTCTGCGCGCCGATCGCGATGATGAGCGACCCGCCGAGCAGGAAGCCGGAAGTCGCAGCGCTGAACAAGCCGGGCATACGGTGATATCGCCGATCTCAGCCGTTCAGGCCGACGCGCCCGGTGACGTAATCGAAGATGGCGCGGCGGATTTGCGGATCGTCCAGCTTCGCCACCGGCAGATAGAAGACGAGGTCGTTGCCCTTGGAAAGCGCGATCACGTCGCCACGTTCCTCGACCCGGTCGAAGGCCGACCAGAGGAAACACTCGAAATCGCCGTTGCAGATGGCCATCAGCGCAGCATCGTTGAAGGCGAAGGTTTTTCGGCCCGGATGGAATTCGGGATGGATGGACGGGCACGCGGAAAGCGCCTCGCGGATGGCGATCTCGTCCTCCGCGCTCAATTCCACCGTAAATTCCTTGATCATTTCGATACGCCCAAACTCGGCGCAACTTTAATCGAATGCGGGTTAAATAAGCCTCAACTGGACGTTAACCGGTTTCTTTTCAGCCTCTGATTCGCTGGCGTCGATGGGTTCCTGTATCTCCGGGCCCGTATTGGCCACTCTGTTGACCTTGTCGGAAACGGGGATCGCCTCGAAGAAGCCCGGATCGGCCGGACGCAGAAGGTCCGCCACGTCGCGCGGCTCGTTCGAGCGGCAATCGAGCCAGCGCGAAAAATCCTCCGGCTTGATGACGACCGGCATGCGCTCGTGGATATGGGCGATATCGGTATTGGCGTTGGTGGTCAGGATAGCACCGGTGTCGATCTCCGAGCCGCCCGGCTCGTACCAGGTTTCCATCAGCCCGGCGAAGCCGACAAGTCCGCCGCCCTTAGGACGTACCCAATAGGCCTGCGCCCTGTTTCTGCCCTCGCGCTTCCACTCATAGAAACCGGAGGCGGGCACCAGCGCCCGCCGGTGCCGCATCGCCGTCTTGTAGGTATTCTTTTCCAGCGCCGTGTCGGAGCGCGCGTTGATGAGGAGCGGAAAGCTTTTTGGATCCTTTACCCAGGCTGGAACGAGCCCCCAGCGCACAAGGAGCGCGCGCCGGTCCGGCAGGTTGGAACCGGGCGCGCCCCCGCCCTCGCCTGCCATCACTATGAGGATCGGCTGTGTCGGCGCGATATTGTAGCGCGGCGGAAAATCCTCGAGTTCCAGCAGCGCGAAGAAGGCTTCCACTTCCTCAGGCTTCAGCGTCAGGGCAAAGCGTCCGCACATATTCCGTCCTTGGATATCCGGTCCTACGTAGAAATGTTCCGGCGCTTACGCAACGATTGCGATTGACGGTCTTCCAACGATCCCGAATTCTGACGGCGTGACGGACCGCATCATCCTCGCCGCTTCCGTGGCGTTACGCCGTGGCGACCGCTTCCTGCTCGTGGAACGCGGCCGGGCGCCTGCGCGCGGCCTGCTCGCATTCCCCGGAGGCCGGCTCGAAGCGGGTGAATCCCCCGAGGAAGCCGCGCGGCGCGAACTCTTCGAGGAAACGGGTCTTGAAGTGGGCAAACTCGCTCTCTTCCAGGTCATGGACTTGGGTGGAGATAAGGAAAGCGGCGGGGTGCTCTTCCGGCTGCATGTCTTCACCGGCACCTATCTGGAAGGCGAACCGACCGCACGTGACGACGCCGCAAGCGTCGGCTGGTACGGGGTCGAGGAAATGGAGACCCTGTCGATCACCGCTTCTACACTGGAGGTTGCGCGCCGGATCCTCGGATGCTGACGGCAAAGTGGCGCCTTGCCGCGGCCCGAATCCTCGCTCACAAGGAGCGCATGGCTCGGGCGATCTTGATGCGATTCCTTCTGGCGGTGCTACTTGCCGCTTCCGCGCTGCCCGCCCACGCGGTCGAGGCGCCTTACGAGAAAAACCTTCTCCGGCTCGCTGAAATCCTCGGCTCGCTGCAATATCTGCGCAATCTGTGCGGCGAGAAGGGAGACGACTGGCGTGAGGCCATGGATGCAATCCTGATCACCGAACATCCCGACCCGGATCGCCGTGCGCAACTCGTCGGCAGTTTCAACCGCGGCTACCGCACCTACAGCGACATCTATCACACCTGCACGGCCTCGGCGACAGAGGCCATCGCCCGCTACATGAAGGAGGGCGAGGCGCTCAGCCGCGACACGGCGAACAGGTTCGGAAATTAGGAAGCGGTTAACTTTTTTGCCAATGGCCGGATGCGTAGCATTTTAACTGTGCTAGAACGCTTAACGGGACATTAAGAACCGGCGTCGGATTCGAACGAATGCGGCCGCCGCTTAAAAGGGTGGACGTAAGCTATGGACCGGAGCGTCAGCGACATCGACGCACTGATACGGGAAGAAAAGAGGCTGACCGCGCTCGAAAGCCAGAGCGAGGCATGGGCGGAAGGCATTTCCGCCGGCATCGAGCCGGAAATCCTGGCCGAAGCCGCGCTTGCCACGGCCTTTGCGGAACTGCTTCGGTCGGGCGGCGAACAGGCGGCGCTGGCGCTGCTTGACCGTATGCGCGACCGCGTCATCGCCGGCGAATTCGAGCCCGATCTCGTACGGCATTGACTGTCCGCTGAACCTGTCTTCTTAGTGCGTCCGAGCGCAGGAATCGCTCCACGAAGGAGTGCGCGAGCCAAACAGGTTGCTCGCGAGCGGCAGACAGGCAGGACCACGATGTCGATCATCCCCCCCTTGCGCCGGAACGCGCGGTTTCCGGTCCTTGCACTGGCCCTGTTCGGAGCCATGCTCGTTGCGTCGGGGCCGGCGTGGGCGCTCAGTGAGATCCGTGCCGAGGAGGCACCCACAGCCGACAGTCAGAAGCAGCCGAATGCCGATTCCGACAGCCAGGCCGTGCCGCCGGCAAACGCGCCGCAACTGAATGACGACAGCCAGCCCGACGATCCGGATGCGGCGGAGCCGGACAACGCGCAGACACCTGATGTGGTGAGGCCTCAGGTCGATCCGAACGCGCCGCTTCCCGAAGTGTCCTATGACCTCAGCAAACTGCCACCCGCCGTGCGAGAGATGCACGACAAGATCGTGGAAGCCTGCAAATCCGGCGATATCGAGAAGCTTCGCCCGCTGATAGGCAGCGGGAACGAACAGACCCAACTCTCGCTGACAGAGATCGACGGCGATCCCATCACCTTCCTGCACGACCTTTCGGGCGATACGGACGGGCAGGAAATCCTCGCCATCCTCGAAATGCTGCTGGAGACCGGCTACGTCCATATCAACGTCGGCAAGCCCGACGAGGCATATGTATGGCCGTATTTCTACGCGATGCCGCTTTCGCGTCTCGATGCCCGCCAGCGTGTGGAACTGTTCAAGATCGTCACGGCCGGCGACTATGAGGACATGAAGACCTACGACGCCTATGTCTTCTATCGTGTCGGCATCACGCCTCAGGGACGCTGGGCCTTCTTCGTGGCCGGCGACTAAAGCCCCTACATCCTGCCTGTTCCTTCCAACCGACAAGATTCGGCGGTTCACCCATGAAGCTCGTTCATCTGTCCGATATCCACATCCATCGCGAATCGATCGACGGCTATGATCCGATCGACCGATTCCAGCGCTGCCTGGCGCATGTGGAGAAGCATTTTTCCGACGCTGACGCCATCGTTGTGACCGGCGACCTGACGCATGACGGACAGACGCCGTCCTACCAGCGGCTCAAGGATCTGCTATCGGGCTCGCCGCTCAAGCTGCACCTGCTTCTCGGCAATCATGATCATCGCGGGCGATTCCGCGCGACGTTCGTGGATCACCCCGCCGACGAGAACGGCTTCATTCAATATGTCGCCGACGCGGACGGTTATCGCCTTGTCATGCTCGATACCAGTGAACCCGGCACCCATGCCGGCCATTTGTGCGAAAAGCGCCTGGGCTGGCTGTCGGACAAGCTGAAAGAGGCGCGGCGGGACGCGATGCCCGTCCTGCTTTTCATGCACCACAATCCGGTCGTGGTCGGAGTCTGGGCTGCCGATGTGCTGAACCTCATCGACGATACCGGGATCAGGAACCTTCTGCGGGAAAACCGCGACCTGGTGCGCCATATCTTCTTCGGCCACACGCATTATTCGCTCTCCGGCGCGCTTGAGGGCGTTCCCTTCTCGGCGCCGCGCTCGACCAATCATCCGTGCTGGCCGGAGATCGGAGACAGGCGGCGAACCGGCTTCGGCCCGATCGCGCCCAATTACAACGTCGCCCTCGTCACGAGCGATGCCGTCGTCGTCCACACCATCGACTTCATGCTGGACGGCCAGATCGTCTGGAAAGACATTCCGGATGAGTACGCATACGTACATGGGTCGGCGCCCCAACCATAGGCGACGAGGCGCGGCTTATAACCCGACCGAATGCGCCTCTTTCCGGCTCGGCCCTTTTCCTGCCTGAAAAAACCGATTAGACAGCGCAGCCAACGCGAAGCAAATGCGCAATTGAGGGATTCGACGTGTCATCCACATTCGACAAGGTCGCGGACATCATCGCCGATACGAGCGAGATCGACCGTGACAGCATCACGCCCGAGAGCCATACGATCGACGATCTCGGCATCGACAGCCTCGATTTCCTCGACATCGTATTCGCCATCGACAAGGAATTCGGCATTAAGGTCCCGCTGGAGAAATGGACCCAGGAGGTCAATGACGGCAAGGTCTCGACGGAACAGTATTTCGTCATGAAGAACCTGTGCGCCAAGATCGACGAACTGGTGGCGGCCAAGGCGAAGACGGCTTGACCAGCCGCGGCCCCTCCGGCCAATAGAATTCCATGAGCCCGCACGACGTCGTCATCACCGGTATCGGCCTTGTCTCTTCCCTCGGCGAAGGAAACGACGTCCACTGGGAGAAGATGACGGCGGATCACCCCGTGCCGGTTATCGACACGGAACGGTTCGCTCCCTTTACCGTCCACCCGCTGCCCGAAATCGACTGGAGCCTGCAGATCGCCAAGCGCGGCGACCAGCGGCAGATGGAGACATGGCAACGGCTCGGCACCTATGTCGCCGGCCTCGCGCTCGATGACGCCGGAATGAAGGGCGACGAATCGCTGTGCGCAACCATGGACATGATCGTGGCGGCCGGCGGCGGCGAACGCGACCAGGAGGTGGACGAGAGCATCCTTGCCGCGTCACTCGACACCAACGACCGGGCGGTTCTGCTGAACCAGAAACTAATGACCGACCTGCGCCCGACGCTTTTCCTGGCGCAACTGTCGAACCTGCTCGCCGGCAACATCTCGATCGTGCACAAGGTCACCGGTTCTTCGCGCACCTTCATGGGCGAGGAAGGCGCAGGCGTCGCCGCCGTCGAGACGGCCGCCGCCCGCATCCGCTCCGGCCAGTCGAGCCATGCGCTGGTCGGCGCCGCCTTCCAGACCGAACATCCCGACATGCTGCTCGCCTATCAGTTGGGAGGCCAGTTGCAGCGGGGACAATGGCAACCGGTATGGAACCGTGACCCGTCGCAAGGCGGAGGCGTCTTTACCGGGTCAGGCGGCGCATTCCTTGTGCTCGAATCGCGCAAGCATGCCGAGGCCCGCGGCGCCCGGATCTACGCGCGGATCGGCAACGTCGTTTCGGATCGCGTCCGTCGCTCGAACGGAACGCTGGAGAACAGGCTTCGTGAGATGGCGGCGGGACTGGCCGGCGAGACCGGCCCGCATCTCGTCCTTTCCGCCGCGTCGGGTGCCTACGAAGCGACCATCGCCGAGCGGAAAGCGCTCGAGGACCGATACGCCCTGCGCGGACTGACTACGCTGACCGGGCATGTGAAGGAGGCACAGTTTCCCTTCGCCATGGCGTTTGCGGCGCTCGCCGTCGCGCATGGTGAAGCCTATCCGCCGTTCGATCCGAGCGAGCCTGCGTTTGCGGGCGATCCGCGCACTGTCCTTGCAACGGCCGTCGGGTCGAGCCATTTCGAGGGCATGGCGCTCATCGGCGCGGCGTAGAGAGGCAGGCGATGTCGAAAGCGACGGATCATCTCGGCAGGCCCATCGTGGTCGTCACTGGCATCGGCGTCATCACTTCGCTCGGCGTCGGCAAGAAAGACAATTGGGATGCGCTGACAGCCGGTCGGTCGGGCATCCACACGATCAGCCGTTTCCCGACCGACGATCTCAGGACACGCATCTGCGGAACGGTCGACTTTCTTGGATCGAGCGGCAGGGGCTCGAGCGCGCTTACATACGAAATGGCCGAGACGACCGCGATCGAGGCGCTCGGCGAAGCGGGACTGAGCGACGACAATTTCGGCGGCCCGCTTTTCCTGGCCGCGCCGCCAGTCGAACTCGACTGGTCCAGCCGCTTCGATCTCTATCGGATGGCGCCTGGGAAAACCGGCTATGAACGCTTGATGGCGGGGGCGGTGAAACCCGAAGCATCCGGCTATTTCGACACGACGCAGTTCGGCTCGGTCGCAGGCCGCCTCGCCGACCGTTTCGGCACAAAGGGCTTGCCGATCACGCTCTCCACCGCATGCGCGTCCGGTGCAACGGCGATCCAACTCGGCGTAGAGGCGATCCGTCGTGGCGAGGCCGACCGGGCGCTGTCGATCGGCACGGACGGTTCAGCCACCGCCGAGGCGCTCATCCGATTTTCACTTCTCTCGGCGCTCTCGACACGCAACGACGAGCCCGAGAAGGCATCGAGGCCTTTCTCGAAGGATCGGGACGGCTTCGTGCTGGCGGAAGGCTCGGCGACGCTCGTGCTTGAATCGCTCGAAAGCGCAAGGGCGCGGGGCGCTGAAATCCTCGGCGTGCTTAGGGGTTGCGGCGAGAAGGCCGACGATTTCCACCGCACCCGTTCCAAGCCCGACGGCTCGCCCGCGATCGCAGCGGTGCGTGCGGCACTTGCCGATTCCGGTCTCGACGAAACCGGCATCGACTATGTGAATGCCCACGGCACCTCGACGCCCGAAAACGACAAGATGGAGCATCTGTCGCTCTCGACCGTCTTCGGAGAGCGCATGCGCTCCATTCCCATCTCGTCCAACAAATCGATGATTGGCCACACGCTTTCGGCGGCCGGTGCCGTGGAAGCGGCCTTTTCTTTCCTCACCATGCGCGAAGGCGTCATCCCTCCGACCATCAACTACGACAATCCCGACCCGGCCATCGACCTCGACGTGGTCCCGAACGTCAAACGATCGGCGGATATAAAGGCGGTCCTGTCCAACTCCTTCGGCTTCGGCGGCCAGAACGCCTGCCTTGTAATGGCGCGCGAACCGGCCTAATCGGCATGCATTGAACGCTTTGGTGTATCGGTGCGTCCTTCGAGGCTCGCTTCGCTCGCACCTCAGGATGAGGACGGCTCGTGCCCGGCTTTCTCCGTTGAGAGGTCGGCGCCAGTCTTTCTGACCCTGATGAACGAAGTCTGCCTCTGCTGCGATCCTCATCCTGAGGTGCGAGCGAAGCGAGCCTCGAAGGACGCACGTAATTTCAATCTTCCCGGGAACCCATGCGCGCATTGCAGTTAATTGCTGACCGCCAGCTTGAAGCGGTCGACATACCCCCACCGCCCTCGCCCGCTACCGGCGAGGCGACGGTTCGCATCAAGGCGGTTGCGCTCAATCATATCGATGTGTGGGGCTGGCGCGGCATGGCGTTTGCCAAACGCAAGATGCCGCTTACGATCGGCGCCGAAGCCTCGGGCGTGATCGAGGCGATCGGCTTCGGAGTCGCGGGTCTTCTTCCCGGCCAGCTCGTTTCGATCTACGGCGCGCGCACCTGCGGGCTTTGCCGGGCCTGCCGCGAGGGGCGCGACAATCTGTGCGAACATGTCGGCGGCGTCCACGGCTTCCATCTCGACGGCTTCGCCCAGGAGAAGATCAACCTGCCCGCCCGCCTTCTCGTGCCGGCGCCCCCCGGGGTGGACGAGATCGGCGCGGCGGTCGCGCCGGTGACCTTCGGCACGGTCGAGCACATGCTTTTCGACAACGCAAAGCTGGAGCCGGGCGAGACGGTCCTCGTCCACGCGGGCGGGTCGGGCATCGGCTCGGCAGCGATCCAGCTTGCAAGGAAGATGGGCTGTACGGTTATCACGACGGTCGGCTCTGACGCCAAGATGGAAAAGGCGAAGGCGCTCGGCGCCGATCACGTCATCAACTACCGCGAGGATCGCTTCGAGGGCGCGGTGCGCAAGATCACGAAGAAAAAGGGCGTCGACGTGGTGTTCGAGCATGTCGGCGCCGACACCTGGGCAGGATCGATGCTCTGCTTGAAGCGCGGCGGCCGTCTCGTCACCTGCGGCTCGACCTCCGGCGTCTCGACGCCGATGAACCTCATGCAACTCTTCCAGCAGCAACTGAAGATCTTCGGCTCGTTCGGGTGCCGCATGGAGAACATGGCCAATGCCATGCAGAAGATGGCGGCGGGGCTCGTCCATCCCGTGATCGACACGGAAGTCGATTTCGACGGCATCGGCGAGGCGCTGAAGCGCATGGAAAGCCGTGACGTGTTCGGCAAGATAATCCTGCGCGTCGGCTGATGAAGCGGTTCCTCTACCGCGCGTCGCGGTGGCTGAAACAGGCCAATTACTGGCTGATCGCGCGTGCCGCGCTGACGCTCCTGTGGCTCCTGCGCAAGCTGCCGCCCGACCGGGCGATGGATTTCGCCGGCGGTATGGCGCGCCGGCTCGGGCCGCTGAGCGGCCGTCACAGAATAGCTCTCGACAATCTGCGCCACGCCTATCCCGAACTGGACGAAGCCGCACGCCGGGAAATCGCGTTCGACATGTGGGAGAACATGGCACGGCTCGGCGCCGAATATATCTTCCTGGATCAGCTCTTCGACTTCGATCCGAAGGCAGCGACGCCGGGCAGGGTCGAAGTGGTTGGCGCGGAGCGCTTCCTCAGCCTTCGAGACGAGAAGAAACCGCATATCCTCTTCACCGGCCATCTTGGGAATTTCGAGCTTCTTCCGGTTGCCGCCGCCGCTTTCGATCTCGATCTCGCAGTGATGTTCCGCCCTCCGAACAACCCTTATATCGCCGACTACGTCTTTTCCACACGCCGCTCGGCCATGGGCCGGATGCTCGCTTCCGCCCCAGGTGTCGCCTTCGCCCTTTCACGTGTGCTGGAAGCCGGCGGCAATATCGGTGTGCTGGTCGACCAGAAGTTCCGCAACGGATTGCTCACGGATTTCTTCGGACGGGAGTGCGAGACGAGTCCTCTCGTGGCACGGCTTGCCCGGCATTTCGATTGCGACGTCTATCCCGCCCATTGCATCCGCTTGCCCGGAAACCGCTTCAGGATCGAACTACATGAAAAGCTGGAGCTTCCGCGCGGCGGCGCCGGCGCGATCGACGTCCAGCGGACGACACAATTGCTTACAGACGTAGTGGAAGGCTGGGTGCGAGAAACACCCGGGCAATGGATGTGGTTCCACAAGCGCTGGGAAATCAGCGCACGGCGCCGGGAACAGCGGAAAGTCGCAGCTACTGCCCGTAGTAGTTCATGACGGCATGCCGTGCCTCAGCGAAGAAAAGCCAGCGCTCGACCAGAATGCCGGCCACGAAAGCAACGACGGCAATCGCCGATGCAATCGTCGCCACGAGCCCCTGCCCCGCGACAAGGACCGCAATCAGGAGCAGGGCGGGCACGACGCCACCCAGACCAAAAGCGATGCGCGCCAGCTTTGCGGCGTGCTTGCGCGCAATCTTGAAGCCCATCTCGTTTGTCAGGTAATTCTCGATGACGTGCGGGCGCTCAAGAAGCGCGACCGAGCCGATAGAGCCGAGGCCGGTGGCGCTTTCGGGCGTCGAAAGGGGCGTCGCCGTCAGCATCCGGTCGCGCCAGCGCAGCTTAGCGATCCAGGCGGCCGCGATCAGCACGATTGCCACGAAGGCCAGCGGGCGCACTGAACCCTTGCCACACAGCGCGAAGAACGTTGCGAGTACGGTTCCACCTGCCCCCGCGAACAGAAGGTAACAAGCCGGCGTAAGGCGGGTATTCCACGCTTGCACCGATTTGAGCGAGGCGTAGATCATCGCGGTGCAATAGACCGTGACGAGGCAGAAAAGCGCCCCGATCACGCCGGGTATCGGCAAATAGGTGCGATTGAAAAGCGTCGCCCAGGCGCAGATCACGAGCGGGATGAAAGTCAGGATGGCCATCACACCCTCGCGCGACAGCCAGCTTGATCGCCATTGCGAGAGCGCCCGCCAGGCACGCTGCGGATTGCCGAGATGGAGTGTCGAAGAGAGGAGGCCGCCAGCTATCAGCGCCAGCGCCACGAGATAGGCGATGGCGGTTGAAATAGCCGCCGGGTCGAGGACGCCGAGCCCTAGCAACGCGGCCAGTCCATAGCCGAGGCCCGAGGCGGTCGTGAAGAAGATAATCGATGGAGCGGGGTGCATCGGTCAGATTCGATCCAGCATGCCGTCGAGCCAGGCGAAGAAACCCTTCGCTCCATCCGTGTCCTCGGCAACGGAGAACATCGCCGCACTTTCCGATAACGGTTTGCGTGGCCGGGGCGGCAGGTATTTATTCACCGGCCGTGTCCCCTGCTCCGGCATCAGGTCCATGCCGCCGCGCTCGGCTACCATGACCGAGACGGCCGAATTCGGGTCGGCGAAATCGCCGAAGTGGCGCGCGTTGGCCGGGCAGGTGCGGACGCAGGCCGGCACGCGATCGACCTCCTCGAAAGTCTCGTTGTAGATGCGGTCGATACAAAGCGTACATTTCTTCATGACGCCGGCGGCAAGGTCCATCTCGCGCGCACCATAGGGGCAGGCCCAGGCACATAGCCCGCAGCCGATGCACTTATCCTCGTCTACCAGAACGATGCCGTCTTCGGCCCGCTTGTAGGACGCCCCGGTCGGGCAGACGGTGACGCAGGGCGCATCCTCGCAGTGCAGGCAGGATTTGGGAAAATGCACGATGCGCGCCTCGCCCGCCTCGCCTACGATCTCGCCGCCCTCAGGCGTCACCTCGAAAGTGTGGATGCGATTCAGCCACGTACCCGAGACGTCGGCGCCGTAAGGGTGCTGGTCCGAAAGGGCCGCGCCATAGCCGCCGGTGTTCCATTCCTTGCAGTTGACCACGCAGGCATGGCAGCCGACGCAGATGTCGAGATCGATGACGAGGCCGAGCTTTTTGGGTGTCGGATGCGTTGGAAGGCTGGTCAAGATGCCCACTCCTGGCCGTAACGAAGCTCATCCGGCGGCTCGGGTATATCGACAGGCCGGAGAATAGCAGGGAAATTCGGCTCCGCTTCCCCGCCCGTATCTGCCTTTTCGATACGTACCATGAGATCGTACCAGGCAGCCTGCCCGGTGACCGGGTCGGAATTCGACCATCGCATGCCATCGCCCCTCGGCGGCAGAAGTTCATGGATGAGATGGTTGAGGAGAAAACCTCTCGTCCCCTCGGGCGCGTCCTTGTCGAGCGCCCAGGCGCCCCGGCGCTTGCCGACCGCATTCCATGTCCACATCGTCCCGTCGTTGACGGCGTCGGTGCGCTGAATCTCAACCTTGATGCGGCCATGCCGGGAGGTGAGCCAGACCCAGTCACCGCTCTTCAGATCGTGGGTATCGCAAATCTTTCCAGGCACATACAGAGGGTTCTTCGTATGGATCTGGCGCAGCCAGGCGTTCATCGATCCCCAGGAATGGTACATCGCCATCGGCCGCTGCGAGATGGCATGATAGGGGAATTCGGCGCGGTCGATCGCCGCTTCCTCGAAGGGACGGAACCAGTCCGGCAGCGGATCGAACGCCGCCTGGATCCGTTCCCTATGGCTCTGGGGCGCCACCGGCTCGCGCAAACCTTCCGCCGCCAGACGGAATTTCTGCAAGGGCTCGGAGTAAAGCTGGAAGATCACCGGCTTCGGCGTGTCGAAGAAGCCCATCTTCACCGCGAAATCCTGATAGGCCTGGTTGGCGTGCTTGAAGAATTGCGCCTCAAGCGGGATGTGGGCGGAGAAAAAGGAGCCGTTCTCAATATAGCGCTTCAGTTGGTCGGGATTGGAAGCTCCCCTCCCCGAGCGGTCGCCCTCGCGTCCCCTGAAGCCGGCCAGCGGGCCAATCCCCGGCCGCCGCTCATGGCGCACGATATAATCGGCATAGTCCTTGTAGAGCGGGATACCGCGCGGGTCGGCGAAGCCTGGCAGCGAAAGGCGCGCGCCGAGATCAAGCAGGACCGTCTGGAAGCCGCGCACATCGCGATCCGGCTCGATCACAGGCCAGCGTATGGCGTCCTGCACCGCATCCGGCTCGGAGATCGGCCGGTCGAGCAGCGAAATACAGTCGTAGCGCTCCAGATAGGTCGTGTCCGGCAGGATCAGGTCGGCATAGGCGACCATCTCCGAATCATAGGCATCCGAGTAGATGATCTTCGGAATGCGGTATTCGCCGGTCGCCTCGTCCTTGTCGGTCAGCATCTTCATCGTGCCGGCCGTATTCATCGACGAGTTCCAGGCCATGTTGGCCATATACATGAACAGTACGTCGATCGGGTACGGATCGCCGGCATGGGCGTTCGCGATGACCATGTGCATCATGCCATGCGCGGCGATAGGCGCGTCCCAGGAAAAAGCCTTGTCGAGACGCGACGGCTGGCCGGCCTCGTCTATCAAGAGGTCCTCCGGCCCGCGTGGAAAGCCGAGATGCGGCCCCGACAGCGGCTTGTTTGAGCCGAAATGCTCGGCCTTCCCGTGCGGAGTCGGGTGCGCCTCCAACGGCTTCGGATAAGGTGGCTCGAAGCGGAAGCCGCCGGGGCAATCAATCGAGCCGATAAGCACTTGAAGGAGATGTAAAGCTCGCGTCGTCTGGAAGCCGTTGGAATGAGCGGAGATGCCGCGCATAGCGTGGAAGGAGACCGGCCTACCTTTAAAGCTCTGGTGGCGCTCGCCGTAAATGTCGGTCCATGGCTGGTCTATCTCGATCGCTTCGTCAAAGGCAGCGCGCGCGATTTCGGCCGCAAGTCCTCGGATGGTTGCGGCCGGAACGCCGGTCTCTTCGGCAACCGCCTCCGGCGCGTATCCAGGATCGAGATATTTCTCCACCAAGAGATGGAAGGAAGGCCGTGCTTTGCGCCCATCCGGCAGGGTGAACGAGCCAGACAGCGCCGGCCGCGCCCCGCCGGTGCCAGCCGGCGCGACACGCTCGGTCACGGTCTCGAAGACGAGCGGCTTACCCTCGGCATCGCGCGCGAAAAGCCCGTGATCGGGCGTTCCCGGCGCATCGATCACGAGCCAGGGCGCGTTCGAGTAACGGATCAGGTAATCGATATCGATCTTCCGCGCCTTCAGGAGTTCGTGCACGACGGAAAGCACGAAAAGCGCGTCGGTGCCCGGCCGAATGCCGACCCAGCTATCGGCGACCGAGGAATAACCGGTGCGGACGGGATTTACGGAGACGAAGCGCGCGCCGCGCTGTTTCAGCTTCGACAAACCGATCTTGATGGGATTCGAATCATGGTCTTCGGCAACGCCGAACATGACGAAGAGCTTCGTGCGATCCCAGTCGGGCGCGCCGAACTCCCAGAACGCGCCGCCGATGGTCATGATCCCGGCGGCCGCCATGTTCACGGAGCAGAAGCCGCCATGGGCGGCATAGTTCGGCGTGCCGTATTGTTGCGCCCAGAATCCCGTCAGCGATTGGGACTGATCGCGCCCGGTGAAGAAGGCGAGTTTCCTCGGATCGCGGGCACGCACCTCGCCGAGCCATTTCGTCGCCGTTTCCAGCGCTTCATCCCACGAAATCTCGCGGAACTCGCCCGAGCCGCGCGGACCTGTTCGCAACAGGGGCGCGCGCAGCCTCGCCGGCGCGTAATGCTGCATGATCCCGGCCGAGCCCTTGGCGCAGAGGACACCGCGGTTGACCGGATGGTCGCGGTTGCCCTCGATGTAACGGATCTTGCCATCCTTGAGATGGACATTGATGCCGCATCGGCACGCGCACATGTAGCAGGTCGTCTTGCGGACCTCGTCGGCGATCGGCTCCGACAACGCCAGATTCGGCTCGGTGCTCATAAATAGTGCTCCCTTGGCCTAAGTCCTACCCAAGGCTCGGCCAAAAGAGAATGCCCTTGCGATGGAAACCGTGCACCGACCTGTTAAGCCAGGAAATCAATTCATCACGAAGATGCGCGTGTTGCGTGGGCCGATTTCCTTCACCATGGCGAAGAACGTCGCGGCATCTTGCGGATGCAGTCGCACGCAACCATGCGAGGCGGGCCGGCCGAGGCTGCGTGTCTCATAGGTGCCGTGGATCGCATAGCCGCCATGGAAGAAGACCGAATAAGGCATCGGCGAATTGTGGTATTTGCGCGAACGCCACATTCGGTGCAGCCGGATCGGCCGATAGGTTCCGCGCGGCGTGCGATAGCCGTTCCGCGCCGTCGAGACCTTCCAACGATGAACCACGCGGCCATATTCGGAGACGGTCATCGTCTGGCTGGAAATATCGATCCGGGCCGTCAGCGAAGCCGCCTCACTTGTTCCGGCGGCACAGAAGACCATTGCCGCTCCGAGCAGAACAACGGCAAGAACTCCCCTCATTTGTTCCCCCTCACGCACACAACGCTTACGAAAGGGTCATTAAAGACCGGCCGAACCGATTTCTGCAACCGAAAGTTCCAATTTCGTCGCCTCCGCGCGAAGGGTTGCGAAAACAGGATAGCTTCCCGCCTCTCCAATCGCGAGAAGGCGGCATTGAGGCTCTTGCCAAGCCGTCACATTCGCTGCATCCCTGCCTTCATGATCGACAGATTTGCAAAGGCGATTGACGAACGGGTCGAAGACCTCGTTCAGCTTACCGCCGACCTCATCCGCTTCCCGACCATCAACCCACCGGGCGAGGCCTATACGCCCTGCGCGGAATTCGTCGGCGAACGGCTCAGGCGGCGCGGCTTTGCCGTCAGCTTTATGCGCGGCGAAGGAACGCCCGGCGATACCGACCGCTATCCGCGCACCAACGTCGTCGCGCGCATCGAGGGGCGCGGTCCTGGGCCGGTCGTCCACTTCAATTCGCATATCGACGTGGTCGAGGCCGGCGAAGGATGGACCGTGGACCCGTTCGGCGGCGCAGTCAGGGACGGCAGGGTCTACGGGCGCGGCGCCTGCGACATGAAGGGCGGGCTTGCCGCCTCCATCATCGCGGTCGAGGCATTCCTCGCGGTATCGCCGGATTTCTACGGCGCGATAGAGATATCGGGCACCGTGGACGAGGAATCCGGCGGCTTCGGCGGCGTCGCCTACCTGGCGAAAAAGGGACTGTTCTCGCGGCCGCGCGTCGACCACGTCATTATCCCCGAACCGCTCAACAAGGACCGCATCTGCCTTGGCCATCGCGGCGTCTGGTGGGCGGAGATCGAGACGAAAGGGCGCATCGCGCACGGTTCCATGCCCTTCCTCGGCGACAGCGCCGTCCGGCATATGGGAGCGGTGCTCCATGCGTTCGAGGAAGAGCTTTTTCCGGCGCTCGACCGCAAGCAGACAAAAATGCCCGTCGTGCCGGAAGGCGCCCGGCGCTCGACCATGAACATCAACTCGATCCATGGCGGCCAGACGGAGGATTTTCGCCCCGGCCTGCCCTCCCCGACGGTGCCGGATACGTGCCGGCTGGTGATCGACCGGCGCTTCCTGCTCGAGGAAAAGATCGGCGAGGTCAAGAGCGAGGTCGTCGCCATCCTCGATCGGCTGAAACGGGAGCGCGCCAAATTCGACTATACGATCAACGACCTGATGGAAGTTCTTCCGACGATGACGGAACGCGACGCGCCGGTCGTCGCTGCCGTGGCGGAAGGAATCCGGCATATTTTCGGGCGTGAACCCGACTATGTCATCTCGCCGGGCACCTACGACCAGAAGCACATCGCGCGCATCGGCCATCTCCATGACTGCATTGCCTACGGTCCCGGCATTCTCGATCTGGCGCACCAGCCGGACGAATGGGTGGGTATCGACGACATGGTCCAATCCGCCAATGTCATGGCGATCGGGCTCGATGTGCTCCTCAACCGTACTATAGGCGGCCGCTGACCGCATTCCCGGCATGCTTCCGCTTCAGGAGTAGAATCGTGATTTACTCACGCGCGGATTCAGGCTTCTATCCCCGCAGTAAAATGGCCTCTGCGGGAGCAAGAAGAATATGAGGTATTGGAAGACGGTTTTGACGGCAGCGGCCTTCGCGCTCGCCACCAGTAGCGCTGCGTTAGCCGCGCGGACCGACCTGACGCTGGGGATGGTGCTGGAGCCGCCGCATCTCGATCCAACGGCCGGCGCCGCCGCGGCGATCGACGAAGTGGTCTACGCCAACGTTTTCGAGGGGCTGACCCGCATCGGATCGAAGGGTGAGGTGTTGCCCGATCTCGCCGAAAGCTGGACGGTCTCCAAGGACGGCACCGTCTATACGTTCAAGCTGCATTCAGGCGTGAAATTTCATGACGGCACCGATTTTGACGCCAACGACGTGAAGTTCTCGCTCGACCGGGCGCGCAGCGCTGATTCAGTCAACGCGCAGAAAGCACTCTTCGCCCACATCAAGGACGTGGCGGTGGTCGACCCGACGACGGTCAAGGTGACGCTCGACGAGCCACAGGGTGATTTCCTCTACGACATGGGCTGGGGCGATGCCGTGATGGTTGCGCCCGAATCGGCTTCCAGCAACAAGGAAAAGCCGATCGGCACCGGGCCTTTCAAGTTCGATCATTGGGCAAAGGGCTCGGAAATCACACTGGTCAAGAACCCTAATTACTGGGGCAAGCCTGTCGCGCTAGACAAGGCGGTGTTCCGCATCATCCCTGATGCCGCCGCGGCCATTCCGGCGCTGCTTTCGGGCGACGTGCAGGCCTTCCCGAACGCACCGGTCGGCGACGCGCTCGACCAGATCAAGGCAGATCCGAACCTCAAGGTGGTGATAGGCACTACCGAAGGCGAGACGATCATGTCGATCAACAACAAGAAGCCGCCCTTCGACAAACTGGCGGTGCGGCAGGCGCTCGCCTCGGCCATCAACCGCAAGGCCGTCATCGACGCAGCGTCGAGCGGCCTCGGTACGCCGATCGGCTCGCATTTCTCGCCGGCCGACGCCGGCTATATAGACCTGACCGGCGTCTATCCATACGACGTGGCCAAGGCGAAGGAATATCTAAAGGAGGCCGGCCTGCCGGATGGCTTCAAGGCGACGCTCAAGCTGCCGCCCACCCCCTATGCACGTGACGGCGGCCAGGTGATCCAGTCTGAATTGAAGGAGATCGGCGTCGACCTTCAGATCATCCCGGTCGAGTGGGCGGACTGGCTGAAGCAGGTCTTCACCGACAAGGATTTCGACCTGACGATCATCTCCCATACCGAGCCAGCCGATATCGGCATCTATTCGCGGCCCGGCTATTACTTCCAGTACGACAACCCGAAGTTCAACGACGTGATCAAGGAGTTGAGCAGGACGGTCGACCAGGCGAAGCGGTTGGAACTGCTCGGCGAAGCTCAGAAGATCCTCGCCCATGACGTGCCGGCGGTCTATCTGTTCGAACTGCCCAAGATCGGTGTTTGGGATGCCAAGCTCGAAGGCATGTGGGCCAATTCGCCGATCCAGGCCAACGACCTGACGCAGGTGAAATGGGCGGACTGATCCTTATCATCGTCACGACGATTGCCCCGGCTAGCGGCCGCTTCCGGGGCAATTGCTTTTCCGGCACGGCCAACCAATGACCGCCTATATCGTCAAGCGCGTCGCCATCGGTATCGTCACGCTGGTCTTTGCCTCTATCGTGATCTTCGCGGTGCTGGAGGTA
This sequence comes from Mesorhizobium koreense, assembly GCF_031656215.1. Taxonomy (NCBI): domain Bacteria; kingdom Pseudomonadati; phylum Pseudomonadota; class Alphaproteobacteria; order Hyphomicrobiales; family Phyllobacteriaceae; genus Mesorhizobium; species Mesorhizobium koreense. The sequence continues at coordinate 3,774,433 of NZ_CP134228.1, forward strand.
CTGCCGGGCGATCCGGCACGGCTCATGCTCGGCATAAACGCAACCGCCGATGCCGTCCAAACGTTGCGTCACCAGATGGGCCTCGATCAGCCCCTGGTCCTGCGCTACCTGCACTGGGCAGGCGGTATGCTGACCGGCGATTTCGGCAAATCCTTCACCTATTCCTCGCCTGTCCGCGACCTGATCGTCGAGCGGGGCGCGGTGTCCCTGCCGCTGGCGCTGATCGCGCTTCTCCTATCCGCCGTCATCGGCATTCCTGTCGGCGTCTTTTCCGCCTCGCGGCGCGGCAAGGCATCCGACACCACCGTCATGGGCGTCGCGCAGCTCGGCGTCGCCATCCCCAATTTCTGGTTCGCGCTTCTCCTGATCTATGTTTTCGCCGTCTGGCTGCGGCTCGTCCCGGCGGGCGGCTTTTCCGGATGGAATGCGGGCATCTGGGCCGGCCTCAAGGGGCTCATCCTGCCGGCGGTCGCGCTTGCCCTGCCTCAGGCCGCGATCCTCGCACGCGTGACCCGTTCGGCACTCCTCGAAGTGCTCGGTGAGGACTATATCCGCACCGCGCGTGCCAAGGGCCTGCCGCGTCGCCGGGTGCTGCTCCGCCACGCGCTGCGCAACGGCATGATCCCGGTCATGACCATCATCGGCCTGCAATTCGCCTTCCTGCTTGCCGGCACCATCATCATCGAGAACGTCTTCTATCTCCCCGGCCTCGGCCGGCTTGTCTACCAGGCGATTACCCAGCGTGATCTGATCGTGGTGGAAGGTATCATCATGGTCCTCGTCGCTTCGGTGGTCCTGATCAATCTTGTCGTCGACCTATGCTACCCCTTGGTCGATCCGCGCCTGAGGCACGCACGATGAGCGCGGTGACCAGCAGCGACACGCCTGCGCGCTTCCGCGACTTCGTTCGCGCCGCGCTCGCCAACCGCTCGTTCGTGGCGGGGCTCGTCATCACGCTCGCCATCGCCCTGATGGCGCTGCTCTCCTTTATCTGGACACCCTATGACGTGGCGAACCTCGTCGTCTCCGACCGGATGAAGCCGCCGTCGGGCACGCACTGGTTCGGCACTGATAATTTCGGCCGCGACATCCTTTCCATGATCATGGTCGGATCGCGCAACTCGATTGCAGTGGCGCTGGTCGCCGTCGGCATCGGCATGGGCATCGGCGTACCGCTCGGCTGCTGGGCAGCCGCGCGTGGCGGTTGGCTGGACGAGGCGATCATGCGGCTGAACGACGTCGTCTTCGCCTTCCCTGCCCTGATGTCGGCCATCATGATCACTGCGATTTTCGGGCCGGGCGCGGTCAACGCCATCATCGCCATAGGCATCTTCAACATCCCGGTCTTCGCGCGTGTCGCCCGCGCCGGCGCGCTGGCGCTGTGGCCGCGCGAATTCATCCTTGCCGCGCGCGCCTCCGGCAAGGGCACAACGCTCATCACCGTCGAGCACATCTTTCCCAACATCGCCAATCTGCTGCTTGTCCAGGGCACGATCCAATTCGCGCTCGGCGTTCTGGCCGAAGCAGGGCTTTCCTATCTCGGCCTCGGTGCACAGCCGCCCATGCCGAGTTGGGGGCGGATGCTGTTCGACGCGCAGACGCGCATGATGGTGGCGCCCTATATGGCGATCTTCCCCGGGCTCGCCATCGTCATCACGGTGCTCGGGCTCAACCTTCTCGGCGACGGGCTTTCCGACGTGCTCGACCCCAAGCTGAGGCGCCGGCGATGAGCCTCCTGGAGATCGAGAAGCTGTCGCTGGACATCGGTGGCGTCCCCATCCTGCGCGGTGTCGATCTTTCGATCGGCGAAGGCGAGATCATGGGGCTGGTCGGCGAATCCGGCTCCGGCAAGTCGATGACGGCTCTTACCGTGATGCAATTGCTGCCCATCGGCGCGCGTGCTTCGGGCCGCGTCGTCTTCGACGGCATCGACATCCTGTCCGCCCCGGAAGAGGCTATGTGCAGGCTACGCGGCGACGATATCGGCATGGTGTTTCAGGAGCCGATGACGGCGCTCAATCCGGTCAAGACGATCGGCGAGCAGGTCGCCGAGGGCATACGCTGGCATACCGGCGCAAACCGAGCTAACGCTGAGGCACGGGCGCGCACCATGCTCGATCGGGTCGGCCTGCCGGAAGCAAAATTCCCGCTGTCGCGCTACCCGCATGAACTGTCCGGCGGCCAGCGGCAGCGCGTCGTCATCGCGATCGCCTGCGCATTGAAGCCGAAATTGCTAGTCGCCGACGAGCCGACGACGGCGCTCGACGTAGTACTGCAGAAGCAGATCCTCGAACTGTTGCGCGGCCTCGTCGACGAGGACCGGATGGGACTCCTCCTCATCTCGCATGATCTCGCAGTCGTCGCCGACATGTCCGACCGCGTGACGGTCATGCGCCATGGCGAAGTCATGGAGGAAGGCGAGACGGCGCGGACGCTGTCCGGACAGGTGCACCCCTATACGCGGCAACTCGCGCAGGCTTCGATGCACGTGCCTGCAAGGAGAGCCGCAGTTGATATTTCGAGGCGGTCAGCGCCTCTTCTTGAAGTCTCCTCCGTTACAAAGGACTATCCCGGCCGCCGCGCCTCGCTCTTCCGTCGACCGGCACCCTTCCGCGCCGTGGACGAGGTTTCGTTCTCGGTCGAGCCCGGCCAGTCCGTGGCGCTGGTCGGGCGCTCGGGCTGCGGAAAATCGACGCTGGCGCGCATGATCCTGGCGCTCGATCACCCGACAGGCGGCGACATAAAGCTGCTAGGGCAATCGCTTGGGGATAAAAACGAGGCAGCACTGCGCCCTTCCCGTCAGAACATGCAGGTCGTATTCCAGGACCCCTACGGCTCATTCGACCCGCGTCACAAGGTCGAGAAGCTGGTCGGCGAGCCGTTGCATCTTCTGGAAAAGCGGCCAGGTTCCAAGGAGCGGCGCGAGATGATCGCCGCCACCCTTGCCGAGGTCGGCCTCGCTCCATCCGACATGGACAAATACCCGCACGAATTCTCCGGTGGGCAGCGGCAGCGTATCTCGATTGCCCGCGCCGTCATCACTCGCCCCAAGCTGATCGTCGCGGACGAGCCCGTCTCGGCGCTCGATGTCTCGATCCGCGCGCAAATCCTCGACCTTTTCGCCGATCTCAACCAGAAGCTCGGCGTCGCCTATATCTTCATTACACACGATCTGACGGTGGCGCGCGCCATCACCGATGATGTCATGGTTATGCATGAGGGGCGTATCGTCGAGCGGGGCCGCACCGGCGACATTCTCGATCATCCGCAATCGGAAGCCGCGCAAGCGCTGGTCGCCGCCGCTCCCGATCTGCACCGCGCTATTGCCCGACGGTTGGAAATGCAGGGATAAGCATTGCGTCCTTCGAGGCTCGCTTCGCTCACACCTCAGGATGAGGAGGTCTGTGTCTGATACGAATATTTCTCCTTGCTCGATCGGGCCGCGCTCGCATCTCAGAGTTAGGGAGCCTGCCGGTCGCACCAATCCCGATACGTTGTGACGAGCGCCGGAAAGCAGGCACAAGCCGCCCTCATCCTGAGGTGTGAGCGAAGCGAGCCTCGAAGGACATACCCGGGTTGAACAAAGCACGTCGCTTTTGAATGCGCGCGCGTCGTCTCGTAACTAGCGGCGTTTCAGCCGTTACGGCAATGCTCAACATCAGGAAGGCACGAGGCAGAGATGGCTGATCTTATCATTGTCTATTGGCGCGATATACCGGCGCAAGTCATCGTCAAGCGGGGGCGGCAGAACGCCAAGCGCGAACTCTCCGTGCGCTTTACCGAGGCGATCGACATGTGCGCCATGCGCACCGGCGCGTCCGCCACGGGGGACTATCTCGAACAATGGCGCAAGGCCGATCCGATTCCCGTCGGCGACGATCTGGAAGCGGAGGCGGACAAGGCGCTCGCCGACCTCGAGACGAAATACAACCGCGAGCGACTGGTTGCGCTGGTCAAGGCGGGCGGTAAGGAAAATGGCTGAGAAGCCCGCCTCCACCACCGCTTCCGGCCCGGCTGACGGCGCAGCGAAACCGACGCCGCCTTCCGCTTCGGGTGGCGTAACCCAGGCGACGATCGTCAAGAAGACGGCACCAAAGAGTGACTACAAGCCGGCCGACATATCGCCTCAGCGACGCGTCCAGCGGCGTTATACCGTACGGCTCTGGTCGGTCAGGCATTCGCGCTTCCTCGAATGGTTCTATGCGCGCTTCGCCGACGCTTTCCTCGCCCTTCATCCCTTGTGGAAGGCGATCGGCTACGGGCGCGCCGAAGGTCCGGTCAAGTTCGTCGAGAAGCGCGTCAAGGGCTTTATGTTCGACTGCCGCATGTGCGGGCAATGCGTTCTCTCCTCTACCGGCATGTCATGCCCGATGAACTGCCCCAAACAGCTCAGGAACGGTCCTTGCGGCGGCGTGCGCGCCAACGGCAATTGCGAGGTCGAGCCGGACATGCCCTGCGTCTGGGTCAAGGCGTGGGAAGGCTCGCGCAACATGCGCCACGGCGACGCCATCCTGAAAGTCCAGAAGCCCGTGGATCAGTCGCTGCGCGAGACGTCGGCGTGGCTGCGCGTTACCGCGCTGGCGGCGGCCGAGCGGGACAAGGCAAGGGCATGACCCCTCTGCGCCCAACACAGCCCGACGAAAACCCGGCGGGCGTCCACCTGCCGCTCGACCCGCTGCCGGGCCATTCCTCGCTCGGCCGGCTTGAGCGTGTCCTGCGGCGCGGCGAATTCGCCGTCACGGCGGAGCTCAACCCGCCCGACAGCGCCAATCCGGAGGACGTCTACCAGCGCGCTGCCGTCTTCGACGGCTGGGTAGACGGCATCAACGCGGTCGATGCATCCGGCGCCAATTGCCATATGTCGTCGGTCGGCATCTGCGCGCTTTTGACCCGCATGGGCTACGCACCGATCATGCAGATCGCCTGCCGCGACAAGAACCGCATCGCCATCCAGGGCGACGTGCTGGGCGCCGCCGCCATGGGTGTCGCCAACATCCTGTGCCTTACCGGCGACGGCGTGCAGGCCGGCGACCAGCCCGGCGCCAAGCCGGTCTTCGACCTCGACTGCATGTCGCTGCTCGAAACGGTATGCACCATGCGCGACGAGGGAAAGTTCCTTTCCGGCCGCAAGCTGACCACGCCGCCCGCCGTCTTTCTCGGCGCAGCCATCAACCCCTTTGCACCACCCTATGATTTCCGGCCGATGCGGCTCGCCAAGAAGATCGCCGCCGGCGCGCAGTTCGTGCAGAGCCAGTACTGCTTCGACGTGGCGATGTTCCGCACCTACATGCAGCGCGTGCGAGATCTCGGCCTCACGGAAAAATGCTTCGTCCTGGCCGGCGTCGGCCCGCTTGCCTCGGCCAAGACGGCGCGCTGGATCCGCTCCAACGTGCCGGGCATCCACATCCCCGACGCCATCATAAAGCGCCTTGAAGGAGCCGCCGACCAGAAGAAGGAAGGCAAGCGACTCTGCATCGACATCATCAATGAGGTGAAGGAAATCCCCGGTGTCGCCGGCGTCCATGTCATGGCCTACCGGCAGGAGGAATATGTCGCCGAGATCGTCGCCGAATCCGGCGTCCTGAAAGGCCGGCAGCCCTGGAAGCGCGAGGCGCGGCACGACGACCAGGTCGTCGCCGACCGCCTCGACAGGATCCTGCACGAAAATATCACCGAACAACCCGCCGACCGGGTTGAAAAGGCAGCGAACTGAACAGATGGCCTCACGGCCGTTGATCGAGAAGAGATAACGATATAAAGAAGTCTTTATATCAAATGGAGATAACCATGACTCGAACCATCGTCGCATCCGCGACCCGCGAAATCGTCATCGGCTTCGACCAACCCTTCTGCGTCATCGGGGAGCGCATCAATCCGACCGGCCGCAAGAAGCTCGCCGCCGAGATGGTCGAAGGCAATTTCGAGACCGTGAAGAAGGATGCGCTGGAACAGGCGGCCGCCGGTGCCACCATGCTCGACGTCAATGCCGGTGTGACGGCGGTGGATCCGAACGCGACCGAGCCCGGCCTGCTTGTCCAGACCCTGGAAATCGTGCAGGGGCTCGTCGATCTTCCGCTCTCCATCGATTCATCCGTAACCGGAGCCATCGAGGCCGCGCTCAAGGTCGCCAAGGGCCGCCCGCTGGTGAACTCCGTCACCGGCGAGGAAGAAAAGCTCGAGGCGATCCTGCCGCTGATCAAGAAATACAACGTGCCGGTCGTGGCGATCTCCAACGACGAGACCGGCATCTCCATGGACCCGGATGTCCGCTTCGCCGTCGCCAAGAAGATCGTCGAACGTGCCATGGACTACGGTATCAAGCCGGAAGACGTGGTTGTCGACCCACTGGTCATGCCGATCGGCGCGCTGGGCGATGCCGGCCGACAGGTCTTCGCGCTTCTGCGGCGCTTGCGCGAAGAACTGAAGGTCAACACGACCTGCGGGCTTTCCAACATCTCTTTCGGCCTGCCGCACCGGCACGGTATCAACGGCGCCTTCATCCCCATGGTGATCGGCGCGGGTATGACCTCAGCGATCATGAACCCTTGCCGCCCGCAGGAGATGGAGGCCGTGCGCGGCGCCAACGTGCTCGCCGGCACCGACAAGGACTGCATGACCTGGATCAAGACCTACAAGGACTACAAGCCCGCCGTGGCCGGCCAACCGGTAGCAGCGCCCATCGCGGTCAACACGCCGGCGGAAGGCGCGGCCGCTTCCAGCGGCGGCCGTCGACGCGGCGGCCGCGAGGCACGCCGGGCAGCGGGGTGAGGTTTTACCGTGCGTCCTTCGAGGCTCGCCCTCCAAACATTGCGCCAATATGCGGCGCGCCATTGCGGGCTCGTACCTCAGGATGAGGGAGGATGGTGCGCGTCATCCCAAGTTCTGAGCGGTTTGCGCAAGCGTATTGCCGCGGCTCGGCGCGCCAGAATGCCGCGACTCTCTCGTAGCCGTGGCCGTCCTCATCCCGAGATGCGAGCGCAGCGGGCCTCGAAGGACGTACGCCCGATCAACAGGATTCAAACCGCCCCGACCGCCAGATCGAACAGCGCCATGCCGACCCATGAACCGGCAAGGCCGGCGCCGCCACCGACGACAAAACTGTCGTCCATGACGGGCCAGAAGAGATGGAGCGTCAAGGCAGCGAGGATCGACCCGCAAATAGCGGCCGCCAGATATTGCGGGTTTTTCAACCACGGTCCTCTGAAGAGCCGCACCATGAAGAACCCGGTGGTCACCGCTGAAAAGAGAATATCGGACATCGTTCCACTCGCTCAGCGGCGGATCATCCCCCATATGCAGCAATGAAGCGTAAAGGCGGGAAGTAAATTTCTCGGCAAACTGGCAGCGAAATGAACAGCGAAGCGCCCAATCCCCTGATTCTCTTCATGCCCTCGGGCAAGCGTGGCCGCTTCCCCATCGGCACGCCGATCCTGGACGCTGCCCGCTCGCTCGGCGTCTATGTCGAAAGCGTCTGCGGCGGGCGCGCTACCTGCGGGCGTTGCCAGATCGAAATCCAAGAAGGCAATTTCGCGAAACACAAAATCGTCTCATCGCTCGATCACATCTCGGCGAAGGGGCCGAAGGAAGAGCGCTACGAGCGCGTGCGTGGGTTGCCCGAGGGCCGTCGCCTCTCCTGCTCCGCCACCGTGCAGGGCGATCTCGTCGTGGACGTGCCGCAGGACACCGTCATCAACGCGCAGACGATCCGCAAGGCTGCTACCGACCGCGTGATCGAGCGCAATCCGGCGATCCAGATGTGTTATGTCGAGGTCGACGAGCCCGACATGCACAAGCCACTCGGCGATCTCGATCGGCTGAAGGCGGTGCTGGCGAAGGATTGGGGCTGGAAGGACCTGCGCGTCGCGCAGCATATCATTCCGGAGGTCCAGAAGATCCTGCGCAAGGAGAACTGGGCCGTCACCGCCGCGATCCACAAGGATATGGAACTGTCGCGCGCCACGGTGATCGCGCTCTATCCGGGGCTGAAGAACGAAGCCTACGGCATCGCCTGTGACATCGGCTCGACTACAATCGCCATGCATCTGGTGTCGCTGCTCTCTGGCCGCATCGTCGCTTCCGCCGGTGCGCCTAACCCGCAGATCCGCTTTGGCGAAGATGTGATGAGCCGCGTCTCCTACGTCATGATGAACCCGGACGGACGCGAGGCGATGACCAAAGCCGTGCACGAGGCGGTCAACGGGCTGATCGGCAAGGTCTGCGACGAAGGCGGCGTTGACCGCAACGACATTTTCGACAGCGTATTTGTCTGCAACCCGATCATGCACCACCTGTTCCTCGGCATCGACCCGACCGAACTCGGCCAGGCGCCGTTCGCGCTCGCCGTATCCGGCGCGGTGCAGGGCTGGGCACACGATATCGGCATCGACGTAAATCGCGGCGCCCGCTTCTATATGCTGCCTTGCATCGCCGGCCATGTCGGGGCGGATGCCGCCGGCGCCACCCTGTCGGAAGGGCCTTACCGGCAAGACAAGATGATGCTCTTGGTCGATGTCGGCACCAACGCCGAGATCGTGCTTGGCAAGCGCGGCCATGTCGTCGCCGCCTCCTCGCCCACTGGGCCGGCCTTTGAAGGCGCCGAAATCTCGTCGGGCCAGCGCGCTGCGCCCGGCGCCATCGAACGCGTCCGCATCGATCCCGTAACCCACGAGCCGAAGTACCGGGTGATCGGCGTCGACAAATGGTCCGACGAGGAAGGATTCGAGGAAGCCGCCAAGGCAACCGGCGTCACCGGCATCTGCGGCTCGGCTATCATCGAAGTGGTGGCGGAGATGTACCTTTCCGGCCTGATCTCGGAGGATGGCGTCATCGACGGCGCGCTTGCGGCGGTCACGCCGCGCATTTTCCAGAATGGGCGCACCTTCTCCTATCTGCTGCGCGAGAGCGTGGAAGGCGGTCCTCGCATCACCGTCACCCAGAACGACATCCGCGCCATCCAGCTCGCCAAGGCAGCGCTTTATGCCGGCATCAAGCTCTTGATGGAAAAGCAGGGTATCACGGAGGTGGACACGATCCGCTTCGCCGGTGCCTTCGGCTCTTTCATCGACCCAAAATACGCGATGGTGCTCGGTCTTATCCCCGATTGCGACCTCGGCGAGGTCAAGGCGGTCGGCAATGCGGCCGGCACGGGCGCGCTGATGGCGCTCCTCAATCGCGATCACCGCCGCGAGATCGAGCGCGAAGTCGCCAGTATCGACAAGATCGAGACCGCGCTGGAACCCGATTTCCAGCAGCTCTTCATCAACGCGATGGCGCTGCCCAACAAGGTCGATTCGTTCCCGAAGCTCCGTACCGTCGTGAAGATGCCGGAGCCGAAGCTCGCCGATGCCGGCCTTGCCGGTGTGGACAACGCGCCGCGCCGCCGCTCACGCGAGGAGCGCGCGGCGCGGCGACGGGGCGGATAGAATCGCGCTGCCTCCTACCCCTACCCTTGTTCCCTCCCCACAAGGGGGAGGGAAACGCCGGCATCACTTTCTAGATAAAAATCGACAAGTCTGCGCCGAGCAGCTTGGGAGCAGAGTTCCCCTCCCCCCTGTGGGGAGGGGTTAGGGGTGGGGGTACACCGTCACAGGTGTCTGCTCGGAATGGCGACGGTTATTTCTCCCTCTCTTCCCTGAGCTTTGCCCAATAATCCAGCCGCTTGCGAATTTCGCGTTCGAAGCCGCGGTCGACGGGATCGTAGAATTTCTGCCGGCCGAGTTTCTCGGGAAAATAATCCTGGCCGGAAAAGGCATCCGGCTCGTCATGGTCGTAGCGATAGCCCGAGCCGTAGCCTTCCCCCTTCATCAGCTTGGTCGGCGCGTTGAGGACCGTCTTTGGCGGCATCAGCGAACCGTTTTCCTTGGCGGCTCGAGTAGCAGCGGAGAAAGCGGTGTAGGCGGCATTCGATTTCGGTGCGGAAGCGAGGTAGATGCAGGCCTCGGCCAGCGCCAGTTCGCCTTCCGGAGAGCCGAGATAGTCGTAGGCGTCCTTGGCGGCATTGGCGATGACAAGCGCCTGCGGATCGGCAAGCCCGATATCCTCGACAGCCATGCGCACCAGCCGCCGGCCGATATAGAGCGGGTTCTCGCCGGCGTCGAACATGCGCGCCAGATAGTAGAGCGCGGCGTCCGGGTCCGAGCCGCGCACCGATTTGTGCAGCGCCGAGATCAGATTGTAGTGCCCGTCCTGGCCCTTGTCGTAAATCGGCGCCCGCCGTTGCACGATGCGCATTAGCCCGTCCGCGTCGAAGATCTCCCCCTCGCCCGCCGCGCGCCAGATCTCCTCGGCCAGCGTCAGCGCGGCACGGCCATCGCCGTCCGCCAGCCGAAGCAGAACCGCCCTCGCCTCCGCGTCGAGCGGCAGCGCCCTGCCCTCCACCTCCTCGGCGCGGGAAAGAAGTTTGGCGATGCTTTCCTCATCGAGCGCGTGGAAGACGAGCACGCGCGCCCGCGACAGCAATGCGGCGTTGAGTTCGAATGACGGGTTTTCGGTCGTGGCGCCGACAAGGACAACCGTGCCGTCCTCCATTACCGGCAGGAAACTGTCCTGCTGGGCGCGGTTGAAGCGATGGATCTCGTCGACGAAAAGCAGGGTTTGACGGCCATTGGCGCGGCGCAGTCTCGCCGCCTCGAATACCTTTTTGAGGTCGGCAACGCCGGAGAAGATCGCCGATATCTGTTCGAAGGCAAGGCCGGTCTGGCCGGCCAGAAGACGCGCAACCGTGGTCTTGCCGGTGCCGGGAGGCCCCCAGAAGACCATGGACCCGAGCGAGCCGGAACGGATCATCCGGGTCAGCGCCCCGCCCGACCCGGTCAAATGCTCCTGGCCAACGACATCCTCCAGCCGCATCGGCCTCAGCCGATCGGCGAGCGGCCGGCCGGGCTCGGCAGGCTTGGGCGAGGATTGCTCGAAAAGGTCAGCCATGGAAGCCGGTTAGAACCGCAGGATCTGGCGGATTGTCTGGCCGTTACGCATGATCGTGAAACGCCACAGCCGCGTCTGGCGCGAGGCCGCGTTCTGAAGATCGTCCACGCTCTTGATCGCCGTGCCGTTGACCTCGCTGATGATATCCCCCTTGTCGAAGCCGAGGCTCTGTGCCGGAGAGTTGTTCTCGAGATCGACGATCACCACGCCTTCTGAATCCGTCGGCATCCCTAGCCGCTGCGCCAGACGCGGCGACAGCGCCGCCACCTTCGCGCCGCCGAAGGGGCTGTCGCCATCGATGGTGATTTCCTTTGAGGACTGGCCGGCCGGAGCACGCTCCAGTTTCACTTTCACCTGTTGCTTCTTGCCATCGCGCAACATGTCGAGGGTCGATGTGCCGCCGATCGGCTGGGTGGAGAGGCGGAAATTCAACGCCTGCGGATCGTCGATCGGTGCGCCGTCCATCGCAGTCACGACATCGCCTGGCCGCAACCCGGCCTGCTCGGCGGGGCCGTCTTTCATCACCGAGGAGACCAGTGCCCCAGCCGGGCGGCTCATGCCGAGCGCTTCGGCTACCGACGGCGTCACCTCCTGGAATTCGGCGCCGATGAAGGGACGCTCGAAATAGTCGGCGCCGCTCTTCGCCGACTGGACGAAGGCACGTACCATGTTTGATGGAATGGCGAAGCCGATACCTATCGAGCCGCCGCTTTTGCTGTAGATTGCGCTGTTGATGCCGACGAGTTCACCCTTCATGTCGATGAGTGCACCGCCGGAATTCCCCGGATTGATGGCCGCGTCGGTCTGGATGAAGAACGAGTAGTCGGAGACGCCGATATGGGTCCGTGCCAAGGCTGAGACGATGCCGCTCGTCGTGGTCTGGCCGACGCCGAAGGGGTTACCCATCGCGAGAACGAGATCGCCGACTTCCAGCGCATCGGAATCGCCAAGCGGGATTGTCGGCAAAGGGTCCGGCGCCTTGATCTTAAGCACGGCCAGATCGACCTTGTCGTCCTTGAGCAGGATCTTCGACTCGAACTCGCGCCCGTCCGACAGCGCCACCTTGACCTCGTCGGCGCCCTTGATGACGTGGTTGTTGGTAACGATGATGCCCGAAGGATCGACGATCACGCCGGAGCCGAGCGAGGACTGGACGCGCGGCGGCATCTGCTGGCCGAAAAAGCGGCCGAAGAACGGGTCGTCCATGAAGGGCGATTGCACCCTGACCTTGCTCGACGCGTAGACATTAACCACGGCCGGCGCGGTGCGCTTGACCAGCGGCGCGAAGGAAAGTTCCATCTCCTCGCGCCCGAACGGCACGCGGCGCAATGTGCCGTCGGCCTTTCCCGCCTGGCTCTCGTCCGGCTTCTGCTGGCCCTGGTTCTGGCCGTTGCCCAGCAAATCGGACAGGACGCCACCCAGCGTGCCCTTCTCTTCGGCTGTCGCCTCAAATGCGAATGAGACGATCAGCATCCCGGTCAGAGCACCGGCCACCAGAGTTATGAAACGCTTTTTGCCGTTCCGCATACCCGCTTTCCCGCCATTGGTCGTATCGCCGCCGTTCTCACAGAGGATTGTGCAAATTGAAAGGCTGTTCGTCTTCTCCGCACCGACGACGCACCAAAAAGAAACCCCAGCCGGCGGCCGGGGTTCCAAAGCGGCGAAACGAAAACGGTCAATTGGCGGCGGCACGCTGGCCTTCGCCGAGCTTAAGCGCATCGCGGATCGTGTAGAACATGTCCGTTTGATCCGTGAGCCCGGCGAAATTCGCAGCTTGAGGGCCGAAAGCTGCGACCCGCAACTGCGCGCCGGTATGCTCCTGGGAATCGCCCTCCGAATTGCCGTAGCTGACCGATATGACCGAGCCATCACGCGTCATCAGAGCTTCCGACAGCCCCGGCGCTTTCGTGTCGTTGGGGATGATCTGGCTCGAATGGGCGTGATCGGCCGTGACGATCACCAGCGTCTTTCCATCGGCCTTGGCGAAGGCGAGTGCCGCCTGGACCGCTTCGTCCAGATCGACGGTCTCGCCGATCTGCCCGCAGGGATTGGCCGCATGATCCTGCTTGTCGATCGATGCGCCCTCGACCTGCAGGAAGAAGCCCTTCTCGTTCGATTTAAGCAGTTCGATCGCCTTTTCGGTCATCGCCGCGAGTGTCGGGATTGTCTGAGTGCGCTCCGGGTTCGGCTGGCAGGTGATGGGCGCCTGATCGATATTGCCGTGATGGCTCGCCTTCGGCCCCGTCCAGCGGACCGGCATATTGCCCGACGCAAAGAGCCCGAGCGCCGGCTTGTCCTGGCTCGCCTCGGTGAGTGCGTTCATCTCATCGAGGTTCGTGAAGATATTGAAGCCGCGTTCCTTCGCCTGGTCGAGCAGGCTTTTGTCCTTCCATTCGCCGGCCGCGGCGATCTGATCGAACGACTTCGCGCCACCGCCCATGACCAGATCCGCGCGCGTGTTCAGGGTCTGCTCGCTGATCGAGCCGAGGCCGCCATTCTCCAGAGCATTCTCGGGACAGTTCTTAGCTGTCTCTTCCGGTCCGTAGCATTTGCGCAGCGAAACATGTGCCAGAAGGACGGCCGGCGTGGCGTCCTGGATTTCCGCCGTGGACACATCGCCGGTCGCGAGCCCGGCTGCCTTGGCAAGCTCGATCAGGTTCTTGTGCGGCTGGCCGTGAATGTCGACGCCAACGGCGTTGTTGTAGGTCTTCACGCCGGTCGACCAGGCGGTTCCCGATGCGGCCGAGTCCGTCACGTAGTCCGGTTTGCCGGTTTTTCGATCGAGCGAATAATGGGTGTATTGACCGGTGACCGGCAGCGCGTCGATACCCTTGAAGAAACCGCCGGCACCTTCCGCATAGTTGCGGGCGATGGTGATCTCGGAATCGCCCATGCCGTCGCCGATGAGCAGGATCACGTTTCGCACTTCCCCGTCATCGACAAGCGCCTTGAATTGCTCCGTGGCATCGCCGGCAAGCCGTCGCGCGCCACCCGGCAGCGTGATGTCGCCCCGCGCCGCGCGCGAGAGATAGGCTCCGGCGTCCTCGGCATGGCCGGGCAAGGAGACGGTGAGGGCCGCGAGCGCGATGGTCGTAGAGAGAAAATGTCGGGAGATTTTCATGACAGGCATCCTTTGGACAATCATGGAAGACCAGTGTCGTTTCTTCTGTCCAAGAGGCATGACCGGCGGATGACGAAGCCGCTACGATTTGATGACGATCCACCGGCGACCATCCGTGCCTGACTGCGGATAACAAAAAGGGGCCGCAAGGCCCCTTCTCGACTGACTCGTAGGATAGCGCGGTCAGGCTGCTTCGGCCTCGCTCTCGGTTTCCTCGGCAGCAGTGCGTGCACGATCCGCCGCACCCTTCGCGGAGGTGTCGCGGTCGACGAATTCGATGACAGCCATCGCGGCATTGTCGCCATGGCGGAAGCCCGCCTTCATGATGCGCAGATAACCGCCGTTGCGCGTAGCATAGCGCGGCGCGATCGTCTCGAACAGACGCTTCGCCAGCGCATCGGAGCCGATGGCGGCGATTGCCTGACGACGGGCGTGCAGATCGCCCCGCTTGCCAAGCGTGACAAGCTTTTCGACGATCGGACGAAGTTCCTTGGCTTTCGGAAGCGTCGTCGTGATCTGCTCATGCTCGATGAGCGAAGCGGCCATGTTGGAAAACAGGGCCTTGCGATGGCTGACGGTGCGGTTCAGCCGGCGGCCGGAACGTCCATGACGCATGAGCCTTCTCCTTCGGTTTCCTTATAGAGAGCGGTGTGCCGCGTCTCAGTATTGATCTTCGTAGCGCTTGGCGAGGTCTTCAATGTTCTCCGGCGGCCAGTCCGGCACTTCCATGCCGAGATGCAGGCCCATGGCGGCGAGCACTTCCTTGATCTCGTTCAGCGACTTGCGGCCGAAATTCGGCGTGCGCAGCATCTCGGCTTCAGTCTTCTGGATCAGGTCGCCGATATAGACGATGTTGTCGTTCTTCAGGCAGTTGGCCGAACGGACCGAAAGCTCCAGCTCATCCACCTTCTTGAGCAGCGCCGGATTGAAGGCCAGTTCCGTGACCTGCTCCTGCGGCTGCTCCTTGTGCGGCTCCTCGAAATTGACGAAGAGCGCAAGCTGGTCCTGCAGGATGCGCGCGGCAAACGCCACCGCGTCCTCGCCTGTGACCGAACCGTCGGTCTCGATCGACATGGTGAGCTTGTCGTAGTCGAGAACCTGGCCCTCACGGGTGTTCTCGACCTTGTAGGAGACCTTCTTCACCGGCGAATAAAGGCTGTCGACCGGGATCAGGCCAATCGGTGCGTCCTCGGCGCGGTTGCGCTCGGCCGGCACATAGCCCTTACCGCTGTCGACCGTGAACTCCATGCGGATTTCCGCGCCTTCGTCCAGCGTGCAGATGATATGCTCCGGGTTCAGGATCTCGACATCACCGACCGTCTGGATGTCGCCGGCGCTTACGACGCCCGGACCCTGCTTGCGCACGACCATGCGCTTCGGCCCGTCGCCTTCCATGCGGATGGCGATTTCCTTGATGTTGAGGACGATGTCGGTAACATCCTCGCGCACACCCGGGATAGAGGAGAACTCATGCAACACGCCGTCGATCTGGACAGCGGTGACGGCGGCGCCCCTCAGTGAGGAGAGCAACACGCGGCGCAGAGCGTTGCCGAGCGTAAGACCGAAGCCCCGTTCCAGCGGCTCGGCCACCAGCGTGGTCGTGGTCTTGCCCTTGGAGGAGAACTCCACCTTGTTCGGCTTGATGAGTTCCTGCCAGTTTTTCTGGATCATTTCGTTTTCCTTCCTTGTCCCCGCCACCATCCAATCGTGGCGGGCGATCTGGAAACCGAAGAGGAGCGCCCCGAAGAGCGCTCATTGCGGCAGATGAATCTAAGACTTAGACGCGGCGCTTCTTGCGCGGCCGGCAACCATTGTGCGGGATAGGGGTCACGTCACGAATGGATGTAATGGTGAAGCCCGCCGCCTGCAAGGCGCGCAGAGCCGATTCACGGCCGGAGCCGGGGCCGCAGACCTCGACCTCAAGCATGCGCATACCATGCTCTTGCGCCTTCTTCGCCGCATCCTCGGCAGCGACCTGCGCCGCGAACGGGGTCGACTTGCGCGAACCCTTGAACCCTTGAGCACCCGCCGACGACCAGGCAATCGCATTGCCCTGCGCGTCGGTGATGGTGATCATCGTATTATTGAAGGTCGAATTGACGTGAGCAACGCCCGACGAGATGTTCTTACGCTCGCGACGGCGAACGCGCACGGCTTCCTTGGCCATTAAAAGTCCTTCCGGTTGATATCAACGCCGCCGTAATGCCAGCGGCTACACCTGCGGCAATCGGCAGATCGGCAATCGTTTCCCCGACTGCCGAATGCCTGTCGCCGAATACCTTATTTCTTCTTCCCGGCAATCGCCTTGGCCGGACCTTTCCGCGTCCGCGCATTGGTGTGCGTGCGCTGGCCACGGACCGGCAGGGAGCGACGATGACGCAGGCCGCGATAGGCGCCGAGGTCCATGAGGCGCTTGATGTTCATCGACACTTCGCGGCGAAGGTCGCCCTCGACCTGATAGTCACGGTCGATCGTCTCGCGGATGGCGAGCACCTCGGCGTCGGTCAACTGATTGACCCGGCGCTCCAGCGGAATGTTGACCTTCTCCACGATCTGCTTCGCGAAGGTGGGGCCGATGCCGTGAATGTACTGCAGCGCGATCACAACGCGCTTATTGGTTGGAATATTGACGCCAGCGATACGGGCCACGCCGCTTCTCCTTGATATGTTCGTTCGCCCGGTCCGGGCATTTATTCGACACTGGCCGGACAATGCAAAAGCGCCCGGCCCGATCCTCATCAACCCTGATCGGCGCCGACCGCTCTAATTGAAAGCGAATTGGCGCTCTCTTAGGCGGAATCACGCCGGAAAGTCAACACCTCCAGCACGGCAATCCGGCACGACCGGAAGGCGCGGTCACGCCGTCTCCAGAACCTTCTCGATCTCTGCCGTCACCGCCTTCATGTCGGCCATGCCGTCGACCGACCTCAACTCGCCGGTCCCCCTATAATAATCGGCAAGCGGCGCCGTCTTCTCGCGGTACTCCTCCAGCCGCTTCTTGAACGATTCCGGGTTGTCGTCGGCGCGCACCTTGCCGCCCGCGGCGATCGTCTCGCGCACGCGCGATTCCATGCGGCGCACCAGCGCGTCCTCGTCCACCTTCAGATTGACGACGCCGTCCAGACGCAGGCCCTTCTGCTTGAGCATTCCGGTCAGCGCTTCCGCCTGGGGAACCGTGCGTGGATAACCGTCTAGGATAAAGCCGTTGGCGCAGTCGGCCTGATCGATCCGCTCCGAAACGATCTGGTTGACGATTTCGTCGGAGACCAGCTCGCCTGAATCCATGACCGCTTTCGCGCGCTTTCCCACCTCGGTCCCCGCCGCGACGGCCGCACGCAGCATGTCGCCGGTCGAAAGTTGCGGGATCCTGTGCTTCTCGGTCAGAACCTTCGCCTGCGTTCCTTTTCCGGCGCCAGGCGGCCCGAGCAGAATAAGCCTCATCGTCCCCTCTTTCCTCCACGCAATTTCGACTTCTTGATCAGGCCCTCATACTGGTGCGCGATGAGATGGCCCTGGATCTGCGCCACCGTATCGAGCGTGACGCTGACCACGATCAGGAGCGACGTACCGCCAAGATAGAACGGAACGTGGAAGGTCGTAATTAGAAATTCGGGTAAGAGGCAGACGAGCACCAGATAGACGGCGCCGATTGCGGTGATACGCGTGAGGACATAGTCGATATAGTCGGCCGTGCGCTCGCCGGGGCGATAGCCCGGTATGAAGCCGGAATGCTTCTTCAACTGGTCGGCGGTATCCTTCGGATTGAAGACGATCGCCGTATAGAAGAAGGTGAAGAAGGCAATCATGCTGGCATAGAGCACCATGTAGAGCGGCTGACCATTGCCCAGCGCGGCAAGGATCGAACGCGCCCAGACGGGGAAGTTCGCCGTGTTGGAGAAACCCGCGACCGTCGCCGGTAGCAGAAGCAGCGAGGAGGCGAAGATCGGCGGGATGACGCCGGACGTGTTCAGCTTGAGCGGCAGGTGCGAGGTATCGCCCTGGAACATCCGGTTGCCGACCTGACGCTTCGGGTACTGGATGAGCAACCGCCGCTGCGCCCGTTCGAAGAAGACGATGACGGCTACGGTGACGACCGCGACCACGGCGACCAGGAGAATGATGCCGGTCGAAATGGCGCCCGTACGCCCCTGCTCC
The DNA here is from genome assembly GCF_031656215.1 of Mesorhizobium koreense. NCBI lineage: Bacteria > Pseudomonadati > Pseudomonadota > Alphaproteobacteria > Hyphomicrobiales > Phyllobacteriaceae > Mesorhizobium > Mesorhizobium koreense. The sequence goes on from NZ_CP134228.1 coordinate 3,792,632, forward strand.
AGTGTGTTGGAGATCGCATGCGGCAGGTTCGCGACGATGCCGGCCATGATGATGAGCGAAATACCGTTGCCGATACCGCGCTCGGTGATCTGCTCGCCGAGCCACATCAGGAACATGGTGCCGCCGAGCAGTGTAACGGTCGCCGAGAAGAGGAAGGTGAAGCCCGGATTCGTGACGATATTGTTGCCGCTCTGCAGCCCGATGGCGATGCCGTAGGACTGTACGAGCGCGAGAACAACCGTGCCGTAGCGCGTATACTGGTTGATGACCTTGCGGCCCTGCTCGCCTTCCTTCTTGAGCTGCTCAAGCGAAGGGATGACCGACGTCATCAACTGCATGATGATCGAGGCGGAGATGTAGGGCATGATGCCGAGCGCGAAGATGGCCATGCGCTGCACGGCGCCGCCGGCGAACATGTTGAACATGCCGAGCACGCCGCCGCTCTGCTGCTGGAACGCCTGCGCGAAAGCCTCGGGATTGATGCCAGGAATGGGAATATAGGTGCCGAGCCGGTAGACAAGCAGCGCGCCGAGCGTGAACCAAATGCGCTTCTTCAGTTCTTCCGCCTTGGAGAAGGCGGAAAAATTCAGATTGGATGCCAGTTGTTCAGCAGCCGATGCCATACAATATTCTCCGCTTGGTCACGCAAGCGCCCCGGAAGGCCGGGGCGCGCGGATCGCCGGTGCGAGAAATAGGCCCCGCCCGACCGGGATGCAAGCGACCGCCGTTCACAACGGGGCCAGTTCCGCGTTATTCGGCTGCGGCTTTCTGCGGCAACTTGACCGAGCCGCCGGCCTTCTCGATCTTCTCGATCGCCGATTTGGACGCACCGGCAATGTCGAAGGCAAGCTTGGCCTTCAGTTCGCCGTCGCCAAGCAGGCGCACGCCGTCCTTTGCGCGGCGGACAACGCCCGCCTTCACAAGGCTCTCGACGGTGACCGTCTCCTTCGGATCGAGCTTCTTGGCGTCGACCGCAGCCTGAATACGCGCGACCGAAACGACGTTGAAATCGGACCCGAACAGGTTCTTGAAGCCACGCTTCGGCAAGCGGCGATAGAGCGCCATCTGGCCGCCTTCGAACCCGTTGACGGCGACGCCCGAGCGGGACTTCTGGCCCTTCACGCCGCGACCGCCGGTCTTGCCGGAGCCGGAACCGATACCGCGGCCAACGCGCTTGCGGGCCTGGGTGGCACCGTCATTATCGCGCAGTTCGTTGAGTTTCATCGGAATTCTCCAGCGCTTCTCAAGCCTCGTCCACAACGCGGACGAGGTGTTCCACTTTCGCGATCATGCCGCGAACCGAAGGCGTGTCCTCCAGCGTGCGGCGGCGATGCAGCTTGTTGAGGCCGAGACCGACCAGCGTCGCGCGTTGGTCCTTCGGACGGCGAATCGGGCTGCCGATCTGTTCGACCGTGATGGTCTTGCTTTCTTTCTTGGCCATGGTCGTATCTTCCTGATCTGCCCGGCTTATTCTTCGGCCCCGACGGCCGCGCCACGGCGCGCCTGAAGGGTCGAGTACTTGATGCCGCGCTGCGCCGCGACTTCCTTCGGATGCTTCTGGTTCTTCAGGGCATCGAAGGTCGCGCGCACCATGTTGTAAGGGTTGGATGTGCCCATCGACTTGGCGACGACGTCGTGCATGCCGAGCGTTTCGAAGACGGCGCGCATCGGACCGCCGGCGATGATGCCGGTACCGGGCTTGGCCGCGCGCAGCAACACCCTGCCCGCTCCATGCCGTCCCTCGACGTCATGGTGCAGCGTACGGCCCGAACGCAGCGGCACGAAGATCATGTCGCGCTTGGCGCTCTCGGTCGCCTTGCGAATGGCTTCCGGCACCTCGCGCGCCTTGCCGTGGCCGAAGCCGACGCGGCCCTTCTGGTCACCGACGACGACGAGTGCGGCAAAACCGAAGCGGCGGCCGCCCTTCACCACCTTGGCGACGCGGTTGATGTGGACGAGCTTGTCGACGAATTCGCTGTCGCGCTCCTCGCGGTCGCGACCACGACCGCCTTCCCTGCGTTCCTGTGCCATATCCTAATCCTTATTCTTTTCCGGAGACACGGGTTGACGATACCGGCGCGCATTGGCGCCGGCGGTGAAAATCAAAAGCTCAGGCCGCCTTCGCGAGCCGCCTCGGCAAGCGCCTTCACGCGGCCATGGAAGATATAAGGGCCGCGGTCGAAGACCACTTCCTTCACGCCCGCCTTGCCGGCGCGCTCGGCGATGAGCTTGCCGACGGCCGAGGCGGCCGAGATATCGGCACCGGTCTTCAAGCCGCTCTTCAAATCCTTGTCGAGCGTCGAAGCGGCCGCCAGAGTGCGGCCCGCCTTGTCGTCGATGACCTGGGCGTAGATGTTCTTGCCCGACCTGTAGATCGAGAGGCGCGGGCGCTCGGTATTGTTCGCCCTGATCTGGCGGCGGACGCGGGCGGCGCGGCGCTTTACGGATAGTTTGGAAACCATGGCTTCTTTCCCTGCCGGTCAGTCGCTGGTCGTCGGTCGATGTTCGCAACGACCAACGATCTACGACCGACGAACTACTTCTTCTTGCCTTCCTTGCGAACGATCCGCTCGTCCGCGTATTTCACACCCTTGCCCTTGTAAGGCTCGGGGCCGCGGAACTCACGGATCTCCGCCGCAACCTGTCCAACCGCCTGCTTGTCGATGCCGGACACGACGATTTCCGTCGGCTTCGGCACCGCGATCGTGACCCCCTGCGGGGTCTCGTAAACGACGTCGTGACTGAAGCCCAGCGCAAGCTGCAGATTCCTGCCCTGCATCGCTGCACGGTAGCCGACGCCGTTGATCTCCAGGCGCTTCTCGAAGCCGTCCTTGACGCCCGTCAGGATGTTGACGATCTGCGTACGCGACATGCCCCATTTGGAGCGTGCCGCCTTGGACTGGTCGCGCGGATCGACCTTGATGTGGCCATCGTCGAGCTTAACCAGAACCTCGTCGTTGACGACGAATTTCAGTTCACCCTTCGGGCCTTTCGCGGTCACGGTCTGGCCGTCAACCGTCGCGGTCACACCCTGCGGCACGGAAACCGGCCTCTTTCCAATACGAGACATTTCTTGTCCTCGCCTTTTCTTTCCTTGGCCCGATCAGAATATCTGGCAGAGAATTTCGCCGCCGACGTTCTGCTCACGCGCTTCATGGTCGGCCATCACGCCCTTGGGCGTCGACAGGATGGCGATGCCGAGGCCGTTGGCGACCTGCGGGATCGACTTCACCGACACATAGACGCGACGGCCGGGCTTCGAGACGCGGGCGATCTCGCGGATCACCGGCTGGCCCTCGAAATATTTCAACTCGATCTCGAGTTCCGACTTGCCGTTGTCATAGTCGACCTGGCTGTAGTCGCGGATATAGCCTTCCGCCTTCAGCACATCGAGAACGCGGGCGCGAAGCGTGGAAGCTGGCGTCGAGACCTTATCCTTCTTGCGGCCGATGGCGTTGCGGATGCGGGTCAGCATATCGCCGAGAGGATCACTCACAGACATCTCAAACCCTCCTTACCAGCTCGACTTGACCAGGCCCGGCACAAGGCCGACGGCGCCGAGTTCGCGCAGCGCGATACGCGACATCCTGAGCTTGCGGTAATAGGCGCGCGGACGGCCCGTCACCTCGCAGCGGTTGCGGATGCGCGTGGCCGAAGAGTTGCGCGGCAGTGCGGCAAGCTTCAACTGCGCACGGAAGCGCTCCTCGATCGGCAGCTTCTGGTCCATGACGATGGCCTTCAGCTCCTTGCGCTTGGCCGCATAGCTCTTGACGAGAGCGCGGCGGCGCTTGTTCTTTTCGACTGCACTGGTCTTTGCCATGTTGCTTTCCTTTTTCTCGCCTGCCGTTACTGCCGGAAGGGGAAGTTGAAGGCCTTGAGCAGCGCCCGGGCCTCATCATCCGTCTTGGCGGTCGTACAGACGATCACGTCCATTCCCCAGATCTGATCGACCTGATCGTAGTTGATCTCGGGGAACACGATATGCTCCTTGATGCCCATGGCGAAGTTGCCACGGCCATCGAAGCTCTTGGGATTGAGTCCGCGGAAGTCGCGAACGCGCGGCAGCGCGATCGTGACCAGGCGGTCGAGGAATTCGTACATGCGGTCCTGGCGCAGTGTGACCTTGGCGCCGATCGGCATGTTCTCGCGGACCTTGAAGCCGGCGATCGAATTGCGCGCGTGGGTCACAATGGCCTTCTGGCCGGTGATGCGGCCGAGATCTTCCGCCGCGACGGAAGGCTTCTTGGAATCGCCCGTCGCTTCGCCGACACCCATATTCACGACGATCTTGTCGAGACGCGGAACCTGCATCTCGTTCTCGTACTTGAACTCTTCACGGAGCGCCTTGCGGATATTCTCGTTGTAGAGCTTCTTCAGCCGCGGCTCGTATACGGTCTTAGCCATCGATGGTTTCTCCCGAGCGCTTGGCGACGCGCACCTTCTTGCCGTCCTTCTGGAAGGTGAAGCCGACACGGGTCGGCTTGCCGTCTTTCGGATCGGCCAGCGCGATGTTGGACAGATGGATCGGCGCTTCCTTGGTGATGATGCCGCCTTCCTGGCTCTGCGTCTGGCGCTGGTGGCGCCGGATCAGGTTGACGCCGCGAACGACGGCGCGGCTATCCTTCGGAGATACGCTCACCACCTCGCCGGTGCGACCCTTGTCCTTGCCGGCGAGCACGACAACCTTGTCGCCCTTTTTGATCTTTTGCACTTTCCGGCTCCTTACAGCACTTCGGGCGCGAGCGAGATGATCTTCATGTGGTTCTTGGCGCGCAGCTCGCGCGGCACCGGCCCAAAGATACGCGTGCCGACCGGCTCTTTCTTGTTGTCGACGAGGACCGCCGCATTCTTGTCGAACCGGATGACGCTGCCGTCGGGACGGCGGATGTCCTTGGCCGTGCGCACCACGACCGCCTTCATCACATCGCCCTTCTTCACGCGGCCGCGCGGGATAGCCTCCTTGACCGAGACGACGATGATGTCGCCGACGGAGGCATATTTGCGCTTCGAGCCGCCCAGCACCTTGATGCACATGACACGACGCGCGCCGGAATTGTCGGCGACATCGAGGTTTGTTTGCATCTGAATCATGACTGACCGCTTTCCTGATTATCCGGGTCGGGATGCGCCCTCCCCGGCTGTCCTTGCTTTTCTTACTGCGCCTGCTCTTCGGTGATGACGGTCCAGCGCTTGCGGCGCGAGATAGGCGCGCATTCCTGGATGAACACCGTATCGCCGACCTTGTGCGCGTTCGACTCGTCATGCGCCTGATACTTCTTCGTGCGGCGCACGGTCTTCTTCATGGCCGGATGCGTGAAACGGCGCTCGACATCGACAACGACCGTCTTCTCGTTCTTGTCGCTGACGACGGTGCCCTGCAGGATGCGCTTTGGCATGGTCTTGTCCTTATGCCTTCTTGCCGGCGGCCTTCTCGGCCGCGATCGTCTTGATGCGCGCTATGTCACGCCGAACCTGGCGGACGCGCGCGGTTTTCTCGAGCTGTCCGGTCGCCTTCTGGAAACGCAGGTTGAACTGCTCCTTCTTCAGCTTGGCCAGTTCGTCATTCAACTGGTCTGGGGTCATTCCCCGGGCTTCATCGGTCTTCATGGCCAAAACCCTTCCTATTCCGCGATGCGCTGGACGAAGCGCGTCCTGACCGAGAGCTTGGCGGCGCCGAGACGAAGCGCTTCGCGCGCGGTCTCCTCATCGACACCGTCGAGCTCGAACATGATGCGGCCGGGCTTCACCCGGCAGGCCCAGTAGTCGACAGCGCCCTTGCCCTTGCCCATGCGGACTTCGGTCGGCTTGCCAGTCACCGGAACGTCCGGGAAAATGCGGATCCAGACACGGCCCTGGCGCTTCATCTGGCGCGTGATGGCGCGACGGGCTGCTTCGATCTCGCGTGCCGTCACCCTGTTCGGCTCCAGCGCCTTCAGTCCGAAAGCGCCGAAGTTCAAATCCGTGCCACCCTTGGCAACGCCATGGATGCGGCCCTTGAACTGCTTGCGGTAAGTCGTGCGCTTTGGCTGCAGCATCTTGTGTTACTCCAGATTCTTCCTGCCCTTGTCAGGCGTTCTCGCGGCGGCGACCGCCGCCATGCGTGTGGTCGCCTTCAACCGCACGACGCTCCGACGCCATCGGGTCGTGCTCGAGGATCTCGCCCTTGAATACCCACACCTTGACGCCGCACTTGCCGTAGGCGGTGTTCGCCTCGGCCGTGCCGTAATCGACATCGGCGCGCAGCGTGTGCAGCGGCACGCGGCCTTCACGATACCATTCCATGCGCGCGATCTCCGCGCCGCCGAGGCGGCCCGAGCAGTTGATGCGGATGCCCTCGGCGCCGAGGCGCATCGCCGACTGGACGGCACGTTTCATTGCGCGGCGGAAGGCGATACGGCGCTCGAGCTGCTGCGCGATCGACTGCGCGATCAGCGTGGCATCGGTCTCCGGCTTGCGCACTTCGACGATGTTGAGATGCGTTTCGGCGTTGGTCATCTCGGAAAGCCTGCGACGCAGCTTCTCGATGTCCGCACCCTTCTTGCCGATGATGAGGCCTGGGCGCGCCGAATGGATGGTGACCCGGCACTTCTTGTGCGGGCGCTCGATGACGACCTTGGACACCGCGGCCTGCTTCATCTCCTTCATAATGAGATCGCGGATCTTGATGTCCTCGTGCAGAAGCCTGCCGTACTCGCCGGTATTCGCATACCAGCGCGAATCCCAGGTCCGGTTGATGCCGAGACGCAGACCGATCGGATTGACTTTCTGGCCCATCAGGCGGCCTCCACTTTCTCTTCGACTTCCCTGACGACGATGGTCAGGTTGGCGAACGGCTTCTCGATACGGCTGGCGCGACCGCGACCGCGCGCATGAAAGCGCTTCATGACGATCGATTTACCGACATAGGCTTCCGCCACGATCAGCGCGTCGACGTCGAGGTCGTGATTGTTCTCCGCGTTGGCGATGGCCGATTCCAGCGTTTTCTTCACGGTGCCGGCGATACGCTTGCGCGAGAATTCGAGGTCCGACAGCGCAGTCGCCACCTTCTTGCCACGGATCAGCGCGGCAACCAGGTTCAGCTTCTGCGGGCTGATGCGGATCGTGCGCAGCACGGCGCGCGCCTCGTTATCCTCAAGCCGCCGCGGAGCCTTTGGCTTGCCCATGATTATTTCCTCTTCGCCTTCTTGTCCGCGCCGTGACCGTAATAGGTGCGCGTCGGGGAAAACTCGCCGAACTTGTGGCCGACCATGTCTTCCGACACGGAGACCGGAATATGCTTCTGGCCGTTGTAGACACCGAAGGTCAGGCCGACGAACTGCGGCAGGATCGTCGAGCGACGGCTCCACATCTTGATGACCTCGTTACGGCCGCCCTCGCGCACCTTGTCGGCTTTCTTCAAAAGATAGCCGTCGATGAACGGGCCTTTCCAAACTGAACGGGACACTGGAGAACCCTTTCCTTAGCTCTTGCGCTGGTGGCGCGAGCGCATGATGAACTTGTCGGTCGCCTTGTTGGACCGCGTCTTCTTGCCCTTGGTCGGCTTGCCCCAGGGCGTGACCGGATTGCGGCCGCCGGAGGTGCGGCCTTCACCGCCGCCATGCGGATGGTCGACCGGGTTCATGGTGACGCCGCGATTGTGCGGGCGCTTGCCCAGCCAGCGCTTGCGCCCGGCCTTGCCGAGACTGATGTTGCCGTGGTCGGGGTTGGAAACCGCCCCCACCGTCGCCAGGCAGGAGCCGTGGACGACACGCTGCTCGCCTGAATTCAAGCGCAGGATCGCCCAGCCCTGGTCGCGGCCGACAAGCTGCGCATAGGTACCGGCGGAACGAGCGATCTGGCCGCCCTTGCCCGGCTTCAGTTCCACGTTATGCACGATCGTGCCGACCGGCATCGACGACAGCCGCATGGCGTTGCCGGGCTTCACGTCGGCGCTCTCGGCAGCAATCACGGTATCGCCAGCGACCAGGCGCTGCGGCGCCAGGATGTAGGAAAGCTCGCCGTCCTCATACTTGACCAGCGCAATGAATGCCGACCGGTTCGGATCGTATTCGAGCCGCTCCACCGTCGCCGGCACGTCGAACTTGCGCCGCTTGAAATCGATGACGCGATAGGTGCGCTTGTGACCGCCGCCCTGGAAACGAGCGGTGATACGGCCGGAATTGTTGCGACCGCCCTTGGAGACCAGACCTTCGGTCAGTCCCTTCACCGGCTTGCCACTGTAGAGGCCGGAGCGATCGACGATGACCAGCTGGCGCTGGCCCGGCGTGACCGGATTGTAATGTTTGAGTGCCATTATCCTCTACCTCGGCTTCTCAGAGACCGGTTGCGACGTCGATTGAATCGCCGTCGGCCAGCGTCACGACCGCCTTCTTCATATCGCCCTGCCGGCCGATGGTGCCGCGAAAGCGCTTCACCTTGCCCTTGCGCACGAGCGTGTTCACGCCGGTGACCTTGACGCCGAACAGCGCCTCGACCGCAGCCTTGATTTCCGGCTTCGTCGCCTTCTTTGCGACGTTGAAAACGACCTGGTTCTGCTCCGACGCCATCGTCGATTTCTCGGTAATGGCCGGGCTGACGATCACATCGTAGTGGCGAAGATCCGTCATTTGAACCGCTCCTGGAGGGCCTCGACCGCCGCCTTGGAAAGGACCAGCGTGCCGCGACGCAGAATGTCATGGACGTTGATGCCCTGAACCGGCAGCACGTCGATATTGGGAATGTTCGACGCCGCGCGCTTGAAGTTCTGGTCAAGCTCGGCGCCGCCGATCATCAGCGCATTGGAAAGACCGAGCGCCGCAAGGCTGGAAACAAGCGCCTTCGTCTTGGCGTCCTTCACCGAAAGATCGTCGATGACGATCAGGCTGGACGATTTCGCCTTGGCCGACAGCGCATGCTTCAGACCGAGCGCGCGGACTTTCTTCGGCAGGTCGTGCGAATGATCGCGCACCACAGGGCCGTGTGCCTTGCCGCCGCCGCGGAACTGCGGCACCCGCGCGGAAGAATGACGGGCGCGGCCCGTGCCCTTCTGCTTGTACATCTTGGCGCCGGTGCGGGAAATCTCCGCGCGGCCCTTCGCCTTGTGCGTGCCCTGCTGTTTCGTGGCAAGCTGCCAGCGCACGACGCGCTGCAGGATGTCTTCGCGCGGATCGAGCCCGAAAATCTCATCGGAAAGCGTCAGCTTCCCGGCGTCCTTACCGGCGAGGGTTGTTACCTTGAGATCCATTATTCGGCCCCTTCATTCGCCGGAGCGGCTTCAGCCTTGTCGGACTTGGCGGCACGGATGGCGGCCGGCTTCGGCGCGTCCTTGGGAAGCGCAAACTTCACCGCATCGCGCACCATGATCCATGCGCCCTTCGAACCGGGCACTGCGCCGCGCACCAGGATCAGGCCGCGCTCGCCATCGGTGGAGACGATCTCGAGGTTCTGCGTGGTGACGCGCACATCGCCCATGTGCCCGGCCATCTTCTTGCCCTTGAACACCTTGCCGGGGTCCTGGCGCTGACCGGTGGAGCCGTGGGTGCGGTGCGAGACCGAGTTACCGTGGGTGGCGCGACCGCCGCCAAAATTGTGGCGCTTGATCACGCCCTGGAAACCCTTGCCGATCGTCGTGCCGGTCACATCGACCCGCTGGCCGGGAACGAAATGCTCCACGGTCAACTCCGCGCCGACTTCCAGCATGTTTTCCGGCGACACACGGAACTCGGCGACCTTGGCCTTCGGCTCCACGGAAGCCTTGGCGAAATGGCCGCGAAGCGCCTTCGTCGTGTTCTTGACCTTGGCCAGCCCGACGCCGAGTTGGACCGCCGTGTAGCCGTTCTTCTCTTCGGTGCGCTGAGCCACGACCTGGCAGTTCTCCATGCGGAGAACCGTGACCGGAACATGCTCGCCCGCATCGTTATAGATGCGGGTCATTCCCACCTTCTGTGCAATTACACCTGAACGCATCGGTTCATCTTCCTTCAGAGGAGCCTTTGGTTTTCCGCCGGCTCATGGAATTGGCTCGTTAAAGCTTGATCTCGACATCCACACCGGCAGCAAGATCAAGCTTCATCAGCGCATCGACCGTCTGCGGGGTCGGATCCACGATATCGAGCAGCCGCTTGTGCGTGCGCATCTCGAACTGCTCGCGGCTCTTCTTGTCGATGTGCGGCGAGCGGTTGACCGTGAATTTCTCGATACGCGTCGGCAGCGGAATGGGGCCGCGGACATTGGCGCCGGTACGCTTGGCGGTCGACACGATCTCGCGCGTCGAGGCATCGAGCACCCGATGATCGAACGCCTTGAGGCGAATGCGGATATTTTGTCCGTTCATGTCAATTTCCTTGTCCGCCGGAGCGGGGGAAGGTTCCCCCGCACCCGCGCCGGACCCTTTGATCCGTTATTCCTTGATCGAGACGACGACGCCGGCGCCGACGGTGCGGCCGCCTTCGCGGATGGCGAAGCGCAGCTTCTCCTCCATGGCGATCGGCACGATCAGTTCCACGTCCACCGTCACGTTGTCGCCCGGCATCACCATCTCGGTGCCCTCGGCCAACGTCACGATCCCCGTCACGTCCGTCGTGCGGAAGTAGAACTGCGGACGGTAGTTGGTGAAGAACGGCGTATGACGGCCTCCCTCCTCCTTCGTCAGGATGTACGCCTCCGCCTTGAACTTCGTGTGCGGCTTCACCGAACCGGGCTTGCACAGAACCTGGCCGCGCTCAACGCCCTCGCGGTCGATGCCGCGCAACAGCGCGCCGATGTTGTCGCCCGCCTGGCCCTGGTCCAGAAGCTTGCGGAACATCTCCACACCCGTGCACGTCGTCTTCTGCGTCGGACGGATGCCGACGATCTCGAGTTCCTCGCCAACCTTCACGATGCCGCGCTCGACGCGACCCGTAACGACCGTGCCGCGGCCCGAGATCGAGAACACGTCCTCGATCGGCATCAGGAACGGCTGGTCGATCGGACGCTCCGGCGTCGGGATGTAGGAATCCACCGCCGCCATCAGTTCGCGGATCGCATCCTCGCCAAGCTTCTTGTCGCCGTCTTCCAGCGCAACCAGCGCCGAACCCTTCACGATCGGAATGTCGTCGCCGGGGAACTCGTTCTTCGACAGAAGCTCGCGAACCTCGAGCTCGACAAGCTCCAGAAGCTCCGCATCGTCCACCTGGTCGCACTTGTTCAAGAACACCACGATCGAGGGAACGCCGACCTGACGCGCCAGGAGAATGTGCTCGCGCGTCTGCGGCATCGGGCCGTCCGCCGCACTCACAACCAGGATCGCGCCGTCCATCTGCGCGGCACCCGTGATCATGTTCTTCACATAATCCGCGTGACCTGGGCAATCCACATGCGCGTAATGCCGCTTGTCCGTCTCGTACTCCACATGCGCCGTCGAGATCGTGATGCCACGCGCCTTCTCCTCCGGCGCCGCGTCAATCTGGTCGTACGCCTTGAACTCCCCGAAAAACTTCGTGATCGCTGCCGTCAACGACGTCTTCCCATGGTCAACATGACCAATCGTCCCAATGTTCACATGCGGCTTCGTACGCTCATATTTCGCTTTGGCCATGTGAGGTCTCCACTGTCTAAGCCCGTTCGGGCGTCACGTTAAGGTTCAGGCGCAACCGCCCGTTACGCATATTTCTTCTGGATTTCCTGGGCGACTGCCGTCGGAACCGGCTCGTAATGATCGAACTGCATCGTGTACTGGGCGCGGCCCTGCGACATCGAGCGCAGCGTGTCGACATATTTGAACATGTTGGCGAGCGGCACCATGGCGTTGACCACCACGGCGATGCCGCGGCTCTCCTGCCCCTGGATCTGGCCGCGCCGGCCGTTCAGGTCACCGATGACGTTGCCGACATAATCCTCCGGCGTCACCACCTCGACCTTCATGATCGGCTCGAGAAGCTGCGCGCCCGCCTTCTGGGCGCCTTCACGGAACGCGGCACGCGACGCGATTTCGAACGCCAGCACCGACGAGTCGACGTCGTGGTAAGCGCCGTCGATGAGGCTTGCCTTGACGCCGAGCATCGGGAAGCCGGCGATCGGACCGGAGGAAAGCACGCTCTCGATGCCCTTCTGGACACCAGGGACGTATTCCTTCGGAACGGCGCCGCCGACGATCTTGGATTCGAACACGAAATCCTCGCCCTCGGGATTCGGCTCGAAGATGATCTTAACGCGGGCGAACTGGCCCGAACCACCGGTCTGCTTCTTGTGCGTGTAGTCGATCTCGGCAGCTTTGGTGATCGTCTCGCGATAGGCCACCTGCGGCGCGCCGACATTCGCCTCGACCTTGAACTCACGACGCATGCGGTCAACGATGATGTCGAGGTGCAACTCGCCCATGCCGGCGATGATGGTCTGGCCGCTTTCCTCGTCGGTCTTGACGCGGAAGGACGGATCCTCGGCGGCAAGCCGATGCAGTGCCAGGCCCATCTTCTCCTGGTCGCCCTTGGTCTTCGGCTCGATGGCGATCTGGATGACCGGATCGGGGAACTCCATGCGCTCCAGGATGACCGGATGAACCGGGTCGCACAGCGTATCGCCGGTCGTCGTCTCCTTGAGGCCGGCAAGCGCCACGATATCGCCAGCGAACGCCTCTTCGATGTCGGCGCGCGAGTTGGAATGCATCTGCAGCATGCGGCCGATGCGTTCCTTTTTGCCCTTCACCGTATTCTCCAGAGACACGCCCTTGACGAGCTTGCCGGAATAGATGCGGCAGAAGGTGAGCGAGCCGACGAAGGGATCGTTCATGATCTTAAAAGCGAGCATCGAAAGCGGCTCGTTGTCAGTGGAATGACGCACGACCTCCGCCTCGGTCTTGGGATCGATGCCCTTGATGGCCGGCACTTCGTCCGGCGCGGGCAGGAAATCGACAACACCATCGAGGAGAGGCTGCACGCCCTTGTTCTTGAAAGCCGAGCCACAGAACATCGGGAAGAACTTGACCTCGACCGTGCCCTTACGGATCAGCCGACGAATCTCGTCGTTCGAGGGCATGTTGCCTTCGAGATATGCGTTCATCGCATCGTCGTCCATTTCGACGGCGAGCTCGATCATCTGTTCGCGGTAGGTCTCAGCCTTGTCCTTCAGGTCGGCCGGAATCTCGACGACGTCCCAAGCGGCCCCGAGGGTCTCCTCGTGCCAGATGTAGGCTTTCATCTCGATCAGATCGACGACGCCCTTGAAATCGCTCTCGGCGCCAACCGGAAGCTGCAGGACGACGGGATTGGCGCCCAGCCTGGTCTTAACCATCTCTACCGAGCGATAGAAATCGGCACCGATCTTATCCATCTTGTTGCAGAAGATCATGCGCGGCACATGGTACTTGTCCGCCTGACGCCACACGGTCTCGGTCTGCGGTTCGACACCGGCATTGGCGTCGAGAAGCGCGATAGCGCCGTCGAGCACGCGGAGCGAACGCTCGACTTCGATGGTGAAGTCGACATGGCCCGGCGTATCGATGATATTGAAGCGGCGCTTCCTGCCGTCGCGGCCCTGCCAGAAGGTGGTCGTCGCGGCCGACGTGATGGTGATGCCGCGCTCCTGCTCCTGCTCCATCCAGTCCATGGTGGCAGCGCCGTCATGGACTTCACCGATCTTGTGGGACTTGCCGGTGTAATAGAGGATGCGCTCGGTCGTCGTCGTCTTGCCGGCGTCGATATGCGCCATGATACCGAAGTTGCGGTAGTCCTCAATCTTGTATTCGCGGGCCATCGTCGTGTCTCTCGTCTCTCTTCGCGCTTACCAGCGGTAATGCGCGAATGCGCGGTTGGCCTCGGCCATCTTGTGCGTGTCTTCACGCTTCTTGACAGCGGAGCCGCGGTTGTTGGCCGCGTCCATCAGCTCGCCGGAAAGACGGTCGACCATCGTCGTCTCGTTGCGGGCACGCGCGGCAGCGATCAGCCAGCGGATCGCCAACGCCTGGCGGCGCTCGGGGCGCACATCGATCGGAACCTGATAGGTGGCGCCGCCAACGCGGCGGGACTTCACCTCGATATGCGGCGCGACGTTCTCAAGCGCCTGATGGAAAACGCCCACCGGCTCCTGCTTCGTCTTGGCCTGCACCTGGTCGAGTGCGCCATAGACGATCGTTTCGGCGACCGACTTCTTGCCGTCGTACATGACGGCGTTCATGAATTTGGTGACAACCAGATCGCCGAACTTCGGATCCGGATTGATCTCGCGCTTATCCGCTCTGTGACGTCGGGACATGTTCTCGTCTCTCAATCTCGAGGCCCGGCGCACAAAACAAAAGCGCCGAAGCCGGAAAACCCTACTTCGGACGCTTGGCGCCGTATTTTGAGCGGCGCTGTTTGCGGTTCTTCACACCCTGGGTGTCGAGCACGCCACGAATGATGTGGTAGCGCACACCCGGAAGGTCCTTCACGCGGCCACCGCGGATCATGACCACGGAGTGCTCTTGAAGGTTGTGGCCTTCGCCGGGAATGTAGCCGATCACCTCGAAGCCGTTGGTGAGGCGGATCTTCGCAACCTTGCGGAGCGCCGAGTTCGGCTTCTTCGGCGTCGTGGTATAGACGCGCGTGCAGACGCCCCGCTTCTGCGGGTTCGCCTGCATGGCCGGCACCTTGTTGCGCTTCACCGGCGCAATGCGCGGCTTGCGGATCAGCTGGTTGACGGTAGGCATAAAACCTTCCTCTTTCTCAAAAATTCCGTGTCCAAAGCCCGACAGGGCCGTTCAGGCGCCATTTCCATACGCAAATTCGGGCACAAACCACTCTTTCGCGGTCCTGCCCGAACAATCCGCAGAGGAAGCGAAACCGCTTCGTGCACGCCGGAAATGTCTTTTCGCTCGTAGAACGAGCCCTGTTTGAAGCGAACTCCGGAACGCGACGTTCCGAAAAGCGATGCTTCACATCGGCTCAGACGCGGCGGGTAATACGCAAAACCCGCCGAGGCGTCAACCCTTTCGGCGCAATAATCATGCGTCGGAAAGGCAGATGCCAGCCCACGCAATATTGTTGCCCCACGCCTCCCCTTCAAGAGCAAAAGTGACGGAATCTCCACTGTGTCACAATTTCCATCCATGCGAGGATCGATCGGGAAACGAATCCATCGGAAGGAAGCCGGCCATGAACGACAATGAGGAGCGTCCGGTCACCATCATCGTTGGTCGCGTATGGCGCCGTAAGGGCGGCGAGTCGGAAGGCGTTCACGTGATGTTGGTGGCGCCGGACGACGATTCGGCCGTACGCCGCGCGCTGGAGGCGCTCGCCAAGGAAGGCTATGCCGAAGCCGAACTCGACCAGATCGGCGAAATGGAAGGCGCGCCGGACGAGGAGCCGCACCTTTCCGCCTGGCAAGGCGCAACCGAGGGCGAGGTTTCCATCGTTACGTTCGACGAGCCGGCCTGAGGCCGCCGTCTTGTCCCGCGAGACTACTCTTGAAACGAAGAAGGGACCGACGCGGCCCCTTCCCCTTCTTCCTGTGACTGACGTCCGGCCTATTCGGCGGCGTTGGTCATGTCGGTCAGCATCGGCTCCGCCATCTCGGCGTTGGCCTGCTTGCGGCGTTCATCGATGATGAGGTCGTCACGCGAGGTGGCGATGCGCCGGATCTGGCTCATCGCGCCCCCCGTGCCGGCCGGGATCAGGCGGCCCACGATGACGTTCTCCTTCAGGCCTTGCAGCGTGTCGGTCTTGCCCGCCACTGCGGCTTCGGTCAGCACCCGCGTCGTCTCCTGGAAGGAGGCGGCCGAGATGAAGGACGGCGTCTGCAGCGAGGCCTTGGTTATGCCGAGCAACACCGGCTGGCCTTCCGCGGGCTTCTTGCCTTCTTCGACCAGGCGTTCGTTGACCTCGTCCAGTTCGATCATGTCGACATGGTCGCCCGGGATGTAGGTCGAATCGCCCTGCACGGTGATCTCCACCTTCTGCAGCATCTGCCGAACGATCACCTCGATATGCTTGTCGTTGATCGACACGCCCTGCAGCCGGTAAACCTCCTGGATCTCGTTGACGAGGTAGGAAGCCAGAGCCTCCACGCCCTTGATCGCCAGGATGTCGTGCGGCGCCGGGTTGCCATCGAGGATATAGTCGCCCTTCTCGATGGTGTCACCGTCCTGGAGATGGAACGGCTTACCCTTCGGGATCAGGTACTCGGCAGGCTCCAGCGTCGCGTCGTGCGGCTCGATCATGATGCGGCGCTTGTTCTTGTAGTCGCGCCCGAAGCGGATCGTGCCGTCGATCTCCGCGATGATGGCGTGATCCTTCGGACGACGTGCCTCGAAGAGTTCGGCCACCCGTGGCAGACCACCGGTGATGTCCTTCGTCTTGGCGCTTTCCATCGGAATACGCGCGATCACGTCGCCGGGCTTCACATGCGCGCCCGGCTCGACCGACAGGATCGCCTCGACGGAGAGCAGGAAGCGGGCGTCGCCGCCGCGGGCGAGCTTCGCAACCTTGCCTTTGGCGTCCTTGATCGTCATCGCCGGCTTGAGATCGCTGCCGCGCGGGGTCGACCGCCAGTCGATGACCTCGCGCTTGGTGATGCCGGTCGATTCGTCGGTGGTCTCCTGGACGGAGATACCGTCCACGAGATCCTCGAACTCCACCGTGCCTTCCACCTCGGTCAGCACCGGCCGCGTGTACGGATCCCATTCGGCGATGCGCTGGCCGCGCTTCACCGTGTCGCCATCATCCACATAGAGACGCGAGCCATAGGTGATGCGGTGGACGCCGCGCTCCTTGCCGGCCTCGTCGAGGATCAGCACCGCCATGTTGCGGCCCATCACCATGAGCTGGCCATCGGAGTTGCGCACCACGCTGCGGTTGCGGATCTGCACCTTGCCCTCATAGGAGGATTCAAGGAACGACTGGTCCACGACCTGCGCCGTGCCGCCCATGTGGAAGGTACGCATGGTGAGCTGCGTGCCCGGCTCGCCGATCGACTGCGCCGCGATGACGCCGACCGCCTCGCCGATATTGACCGGAGTGCCGCGGGCCAGATCGCGCCCGTAGCAGACCGCGCATACCCCGACCCTGACATCGCAGGTCAGCGCCGAGCGGATGCGGATCGTCTGGATGCCGGCCTTCTCGATCTGCTCGACATCGCGCTCGTCGATCAATTTGCCGGCCTTGACGATCATGTCGCCGGAAACCGGATGCACGATATCGTCGAGCGCGGTGCGGCCAAGCACGCGCTGGCCGAGCGAAGCGACGACCTGCCCCGCATCCACGATCGGCTGCATGGTCAGGCCCCTGTCGGTGCCGCAATCCGTCGCGACCACGATACAATCCTGCGCCACGTCGACGAGGCGACGGGTCAGGTAGCCAGAGTTCGCGGTCTTCAAGGCGGTATCGGCCAGACCCTTGCGGGCGCCGTGCGTGGAGTTGAAGTACTCCAGAACGGTCAGTCCTTCCTTGAAGTTCGAGATGATCGGCGTCTCGATGATCTCGCCGGATGGCTTGGCCATCAGGCCGCGCATGCCGGCAAGCTGACGCATCTGCGTCGGCGAGCCGCGGGCGCCCGAATGCGACATCATGTAGATCGAGTTCATCGGCTTCTGACGGCCGCTATCCTCGAACTCCACCGCCTTGATGCGAGCCATCATCTCCTCGGCGACCTTCTCCGAGCATTTGGCCCAGGCGTCGACCACCTTGTTGTACTTCTCGCCCTGCGTGATCAGGCCGTCATTGTACTGCTGCTCGTATTCCTTCGCGAGCGCCTCGGTCTTGGCGACCAGATCGGCTTTCGTGTCGGGAATGAGCATGTCGTCCTTGCCGAACGAGATGCCGGCCTTGCAGGCATGGCTGAAGCCGAGCGCCATGATACGGTCGCAGAAAATGACCGTCTCCTTCTGACCGCAGTGACGATAGACCGTGTCGATCATCTTGGAGATGTTCTTCTTCGTCATCTCCTGGTTGGCCGTCTCGAAGGGGACGTTGACATTCTTCGGCAGAAGCTCGCCAATGATCATGCGGCCGGGCGTGGTGTCGTAGATCTTCGACACTTCGTTGCCGTCGGCATCGACGCCCTTGTAGCGGCCCTTGATCTTGGTGTGCAACGTGACCGCCTTGGTCTCCAGCGCATGGTGCAGCTCGCCCATGTCGGCGAACACCATGCCTTCTCCCGGCTCGTTCTGGTTGACGATCGAGAGGTAATAGAGACCAAGCACCATGTCCTGCGAAGGCACGATGATCGGCGCGCCGGACGCGGGATGCAGGATGTTGTTGGTCGACATCATCAGCACGCGCGCTTCGAGCTGGGCTTCCAGCGACAGCGGCACGTGGACTGCCATCTGGTCGCCGTCGAAGTCCGCGTTGAAGGCCGTGCAGACCAGCGGATGAAGCTGGATCGCCTTGCCCTCGATCAGGGTCGGCTCGAAAGCTTGGATGCCAAGACGGTGCAGCGTCGGCGCGCGGTTAAGCAACACCGGATGCTCGCGGATGACCTCATCCAGGATATCCCAGACTTCAGGCTTTTCCTTCTCGACCAGCTTCTTCGCCTGCTTGACGGTGGACGAATAGCCCTTGGCGTCGAGCCGCGCATAGATGAACGGCTTGAACAGTTCGAGCGCCATCTTCTTCGGCAGGCCGCACTGATGCAGCTTGAGCTCCGGGCCGGTCACGATGACCGAACGGCCGGAATAGTCGACGCGCTTGCCGAGCAGGTTCTGCCGGAAGCGGCCCTGCTTGCCTTTCAGCATGTCGGACAGCGACTTCAGCGGACGCTTGTTGGCGCCGGTGATGACGCGTCCGCGGCGGCCATTGTCGAACAACGCGTCGACGGCCTCCTGCAGCATGCGCTTCTCGTTGCGGATGATGATCCCCGGCGCACGCAGTTCGATCAGCCGCTTCAGGCGGTTGTTGCGGTTGATGACGCGGCGATAGAGGTCGTTCAGATCCGACGTCGCGAAGCGGCCGCCGTCGAGCGGCACCAACGGGCGCAGGTCCGGCGGGATGACCGGGACGATCTTCATGATCATCCACTCCGGCCGGTTGCCGGATTCGAGGAAATTCTCGACCACCTTCAGTCGCTTCAGGAGCTTCTTCTGCTTCAGCTCCGAAGTGGTCGAGGCCAGTTCCGTCCTGAGTTCGCCAGCGATCTTGTCCAGATCCATCGCGGCGAGCAGGTCATGGATAGCCTCCGCGCCGATCATGGCGGTGAAGCTGTCCTCGCCATACTCGTCCACGGCCATCATGTATTCCTCCTCCGAAAGGAGCTGATGCTCCTTCAGGGCGGTCAGGCCGGGTTCGGTGACAATGTAGTTCTCGAAATAGAGAACGCGCTCGATATCCTTCAACGTCATGTCGAGCAGCGTGCCGATGCGGCTCGGCAGCGACTTCAGGAACCAGATATGGGCGACGGGCGCGGCAAGCTCGATATGGCCCATGCGCTCGCGGCGAACACGCGACAGCGTGACCTCGACGCCGCACTTCTCGCAGATGACGCCCTTGTACTTCATGCGCTTGTACTTGCCGCACAGGCACTCGTAGTCCTTGATCGGGCCGAAGATGCGCGCGCAGAACAGGCCGTCGCGCTCAGGCTTGAACGTGCGGTAGTTGATCGTCTCCGGCTTCTTTATCTCGCCGAACGACCATGACTGGATCTTCTCGGGGCTGGCCAGCGATATCCGGATGGAATCGAAGGTCTGCGCCGGCGTCTGGGGATTGAAGAGATTCATGACCTCTTGGTTCATGCCATTCTCCTTGTGGGGCTCCGTCGTAAAGCCCTCTTTGTGCAATTCTTGCCTTCGCGCCCGGCCAATGCCTGGGGAAAGGCGGCCGTGCGAAGCGAGGTCGAGGGAGGGGCACCGAAGCACCCCTCCCCCTCGATGTTACTCAGCGGCGTCCGGAATCCTGACCGGCTGTTCCTCGACCTGGGTATTCTCCAGTTCGACATTGAGGCCGAGCGAGCGCATCTCCTTGACCAGCACGTTGAAGCTTTCGGGAATGCCCGCCTCGAACGTGTCGTCGCCTCTGACGATCGCCTCGTAGACCTTGGTGCGGCCGGCCACGTCGTCCGACTTCACCGTCAGCATCTCCTGCAGCGTGTAGGCGGCGCCATAGGCTTCGAGCGCCCACACCTCCATCTCGCCGAAACGCTGGCCGCCGAACTGCGCCTTGCCGCCCAGCGGCTGCTGGGTGACCAGGCTGTACGGTCCGATCGAACGCGCGTGGATCTTGTCGTCCACGAGATGGTGAAGCTTGAGCATATATATGTAGCCCACCGTCACCTTGCGATCGAAAGGTTCGCCCGTGCGTCCGTCATAGAGCGTCGACTGGCCGCTGGAATTGAGGCCCGCCTCTTCCAGCATGCCGTTGATGTCGGACTCGTGCGCGCCGTCGAATACCGGCGTGGCGATCGACACGCCGCGCTTCATCTGGTCGGCGAGGCGGACGACCGACTCGTCGTCGTAGCTCCTCACCGGCTCGTTGCGGTCGTTCGACGGGATCAGGTTCTCGACCTTGGCCCTGAGCGGCTTGATGTTGCCGCTCTCCTTGTAGGCCTCGATCAATTCGCCGATCTGCCTGCCCATGCCGGCGCAGGCCCAGCCGAGATGCGTCTCGAGGATCTGGCCGACATTCATGCGGCTCGGCACGCCGAGCGGATTGAGCACGATGTCGACATGCGTACCGTCCTCCAGGAACGGCATGTCCTCGACCGGCACGATGCGCGACACGACACCCTTGTTGCCGTGACGGCCGGCCATCTTGTCGCCCGGCTGCATCTTGCGCTTCACCGCGACGAAGACCTTGACCATCTTCATCACGCCGGGCGGCATCTCGTCGCCGCGCTGCACCTTCTCGACCTTGTCCATGAAGCGCTGTTCGAGCGCGCTCTTGGAATCGTCGTACTGGCCGCGCAACGCCTCGAGCTGGCCCTGCAGCTTTCCGTCCTCGACGGCGAACTGCCACCACTGCGAGCGCGGATACTCTGCCAGCATCTCGGCGTTGAGCTTGCTGCCCTTCTTGTAGCCCTTCGGACCGGCGATCGCCTCCTTGCCGTCGAGCATGTCGCTGAGGCGGCTGTAGACGTTGCGGTCGAGGATCGCCTGCTCGTCGTCGCGGTCCTTGGCGAGACGCTCGATCTCCTCGCGCTCGATCGCCATGGCGCGCTCGTCCTTCTCCACGCCGTGGCGGTTGAAGACGCGCACTTCCACGACCGTGCCGAACGCCCCGGGCGGCATGCGCATGGAGGTGTCACGGACGTCGGAAGCCTTCTCGCCGAAGATGGCGCGCAGAAGCTTCTCTTCCGGCGTCATCGGGCTTTCGCCCTTCGGCGTGATCTTGCCGACCAGGATGTCGCCTGGCTGCACTTCCGCGCCGATATAGACGATGCCGGCCTCGTCGAGGTTCTTCAGCGCCTCTTCCGACACATTCGGGATGTCGCGCGTGATCTCCTCCGGCCCGAGCTTGGTGTCGCGCGCCATGACCTCGAACTCCTCGATATGGATCGAGGTGAAGACGTCGTCGGCGACGATGCGCTCGGAGAGGAGGATGGAGTCCTCATAGTTGTAGCCGTTCCACGGCATGAAGGCGACGAGCACGTTGCGGCCGAGCGCCAGATCGCCGAGATCCGTCGAGGGGCCGTCGGCGATGATGTCGCCCTTGTTCACGCGGTCGCCCATGCGCACCAGCGGGCGCTGGTTGATGCAGGTGGACTGGTTCGACCGCTGGAACTTCTGCAGCCGATAGATGTCGACGCCGGACCTGCCCGGCTCGATGTCCTCGGTCGCGCGGATGACGATACGCGTCGCGTCGACCTGGTCGACCACGCCGCCCCGGCGAGCACCGATCGCGGCACCGGAATCGCGCGCCACCACCGGTTCCATGCCGGTGCCGACGAACGGAGCCTCGGCACGCACCAGCGGCACGGCCTGACGCTGCATGTTCGAGCCCATCAGGGCGCGGTTGGCGTCGTCATTCTCGAGGAACGGGATGAGCGCCGCGGCGACCGACACCATCTGCTTCGGCGAAACGTCCATCAGGTCGACGTTCTCGCGCGGAGCCATCATTACTTCGCCCGCATGGCGGCAGATGACGAATTCATCGGCGAAGGCGCCGTTCTTGTCGAGTTCGGCGTTGGCCTGCGCAACATAGTGCTTGGCCTCCTCCATCGCCGACAGATAGACGACATCGCTCGATACCCTGCCGTCGACGATCTTGCGGTACGGGCTCTCGATGAAGCCGTATTTATTGACGCGAGCAAAAGTCGCCAGGCTGTTGATAAGGCCGATATTCGGGCCTTCCGGCGTCTCGATCGGACAGATACGGCCATAATGCGTGACGTGGACGTCGCGCACCTCGAAGCCGGCGCGCTCGCGGGTCAGGCCACCCGGCCCAAGCGCGGAGAGGCGACGCTTGTGCGTGATCTCGGAGAGTGGGTTGGTCTGGTCCATGAACTGCGAAAGTTGCGAGGAGCCAAAGAACTCGCGCACGGCGGCCGCCGCCGGCTTGGCGTTGATCAGGTCCTGCGGCATGACCGTGTCGATCTCGATCGAGGACATGCGCTCCTTGATCGCACGCTCCATGCGGAGCAGCCCGACGCGGTACTGATTCTCCATCAATTCGCCGACAGAGCGCACGCGACGGTTGCCGAGATTGTCGATATCGTCGATCTCGCCCTTGCCGTCTCGGAGTTCAACCAGCGTCTTGACGACGGCAAGGATGTCTTCCTTGCGCAGCACGCGCACAGTATCGGGACAGTCGAGTTCAAGACGCATGTTCATCTTGACCCGGCCGACGGCCGAAAGATCGTAACGTTCCGAATCGAAGAACAGCGAATTGAACATCGCTTCCGCCGTCTCCAGCGTCGGCGGCTCGCCCGGGCGCATCACCCGGTAGATGTCGAACAGCGCTTCCTGGCGCGACTCGTTCTTGTCGACGGCCAGCGTGTTGCGGATATAGGCGCCGACATTGACGTGGTCGATGTCGAGGATCTCGATCTGGTCCGCGTTCGAGGCCAGGAGATCGACAAGATTGCCCTTGCGCTCGCCCGACTTCGCATCGACCGTCATCTCCAGTTCGTCGCCGGCCTCGAGATAGATCTCGCCCGTCTCCGGGTTGACGATGTCCTCGGCGATGTAGGAGCCGACCAGGTCCTCGTCGGTCGCCTTGATCGCCTTCAAGCCCTTTTCGGCAAGCTGGCGCGCCTGACGTGCGGTGATCTTCTTGCCGGCTTCCACGACGATCTCGCCCGTGTCGGCATCGACAAGGTCGCCGACGGCCTTGAGGCCGCGGAAACGCTCGACGTTGAACGGGATGCGCCAATGGTCGCCGTCACGCTGATAGGTGATCTTGTCGTAATAGGTAGACAGGATCTCCTCGCCGTTCATGCCGAGCGCCATCAGAAGGCTGGTCACCGGAATCTTGCGGCGGCGGTCGATGCGGGCGTGCACGATGTCCTTGGAATCGAACTCGATATCGAGCCACGATCCACGATAAGGAATGACGCGCGCCGCAAAGAGCAGCTTGCCCGAAGAATGCGACTTGCCCTTGTCGTGATCGAAGAAGACGCCCGGCGAACGGTGCATCTGCGACACGATCACGCGCTCGGTGCCGTTGATGATGAAGGTGCCGTTCGACGTCATGAGCGGCATGTCGCCCATGTAGACGTCCTGCTCCTTGATGTCCTTGATGGACTTGGCCTGCGTGTCCTCGTCGATATCGAACACGATGAGGCGCAGCGTCACCTTCAGCGGCGCCGCATAGGTCAGATCACGCTGACGGCATTCGTCGACGTCGAACTTCGGCGCCTCGAACTCGTACTTCACGAATTCCAGCATCGAAGATCCCGAGAAATCGGAAATCGGGAAGACGGACTTGAATACTGCCTGCAGACCTTCGTCCAAACGGCCGCCCTCAGGCTCCTCGACCATGAGGAACTGGTCGTAGGAAGCCTTCTGGACTTCGATCAGGTTCGGCATCTCCGCGACTTCGGGGATCTTGCCGAAAAACTTGCGCACGCGCCTGCGGCCATTAAACGTCTGGGTCTGGGCCATCGTCGCTCCTTCTTGCTGCCAATCCTGGCTGCCTTATCTTGCTACCTGCACCGGACTTGCCGACTTATTCGGCCGGCGGCCCGTTCAAAACGGAGAAAACCCGTTTCCCGAAGGCCGCTCGCGGCCCACGGGAAAAGGGTTCTTCCTCCCGATCGCGGGGCCGGCGGACGGAGAAGTCCGCCGGCCCGACAATGCGATCGACTACTTCAACTCGACCTTGGCGCCGGCTCCTTCGAGCTGGGCCTTGATCTTTTCCGCTTCGTCCTTGGAAACGGCTTCCTTCACCGCCTTCGGAGCACCTTCGACCAGATCCTTGGCTTCCTTCAGGCCAAGACCGGTGATGGCGCGGACTTCCTTGATGACGTTGATCTTCTGGGCGCCGGCTTCGGCGAGAATGACATCGAATTCCGTCTTCTCTTCGGCCGGAGCCGCAGCGGCGGCACCAGCGCCGCCGGCAGCAGCGACGGCCACCGGAGCGGCGGCGGAAACGCCCCACTTCTCTTCGAGCAGTTTCGAAAGCTCGGCCGCCTCGAGGACGGTCAGCTTCGACAGGTCTTCAACGATCTTTGAGAGATCAGCCATTTCAATATTCCTTTACAAGGTTCGAACGTGTTTCGATGACAGCGAGGAACGGCCTCATGCCGCCTCGTCCTTCCGGGCATAAGCGCCAAACACACGGGCAAGCTGGCCCGCCGGTGCGTTGACGATCTGTGCGATCCGGGTCGCCGGCGTGGAGATCATGCCGACGATCCTGGCCCTGAGCTCGTCGAGCGAAGGCAAGGCCGCAAGCGCCTTGACCCCGTCCGCATCGAGCGTGGTCGACCCCATCGCTCCGCCGAGAATGACGAGATTGTCATTCGTCTTGGCGAAGTCGGATGCGACCTTCGGTGCCGTGACCGGATCATCCGAATAGGCAATCAGCGTCTGTCCCTTGAACAGCGCCTGCATGCCTTCGGATTCCGTGCCCTGAAGAGCGATGATGGCGAGACGGTTCTTCGCGACTTTGACGGTGCCGCCCGCGGCGCGCATTTTCGACCTGAGGTCGTTCATTTGCGCAACGGTCAGACCGGCATAGTGGGCCACGACCACCGAACCCGTGCTCTTGAACACGTCGTTCAGGCCCGTGACGAATTCGCGCTTTTCCGCTCTATCCACTGCCTATCTCCAGTTGGCGACCGCCCCTTGCGGGAACGGCTGCCGGTTGCCTTTTGCCGGGCGGGCTATCCAGAAGGATCGACCCGAACGGCGTTCGAGGATCCTGCCCCCTTTCGCCATGCCGCTCCTGAGCCGGAGAGGCAGGTGAGGCAAAAGGCAAACACGGTTCGAACCTCATTCCGGACGACCGGCTCAGCCGGAACGTCCTTCAATCGGCTCTTACCCGTCTCATGCAGGCTCCATGGGAATTAAGGCGAGCCACCCGCAATCTCGGACAGGATTCCGGAAGCCTTGTGGGCCTCCGGTATCCGGACCCTCTGGCGAGGGGCCGGAATTCTTGATGCGCGGGCCAGCCGGAGCCAGCCCGCGGAAAATCAGGACGCCGTCAGGCTTGACACGTCGATCTTGAGGCCCGGGCCCATCGTCGAGGTCATGGAGACCTTCTTGACGTAGTTGCCCTTTGCGCCTGTCGGCTTGGCCTTGATGACCGCATCGGCGAAAGCGCGCGCGTTCTCCGCGATCTTGCCCGCATCGAAAGAGGCCTTGCCGACGCCGCCATGCACGATGCCGGCCTTCTCGACGCGGAACTCGACCGCACCGCCCTTGGACGCCTTGACGGCAGCGGCCACATCGGCCGTAACCGTACCGACCTTCGGGTTCGGCATCATGCCGCGCGGGCCGAGCACCTTACCCAGACGGCCGACCAGCGGCATCATGTCGGGCGTTGCGATACAGCGGTCGAAATCGATCTCGCCGCCCTGCACTTTGGCCACGAGATCCTCCGCGCCGACGATGTCGGCTCCGGCGGCCTTGGCCTCCTCCGCCTTCGCGTCCTTGGCAAAGACGGCGACACGGACGTTGCGGCCCGTACCGTTCGGCAGATTGACCACACCGCGGACCATCTGGTCGGCATGGCGCGGATCGACACCGAGATTCATCGCAATCTCGATCGTCTCGTCGAATTTGGCGGTCGCCCGCTCCTTGAGGAGCTTCACGGCGTCATCGAGCGAATAGCTCTTGTCGCGGTCGATACCCTCGCGGGCCTTGGCAACGCGTTTTGCAATCTTCTGTGCCATCGGATCAGCCCACCACTTCCAGGCCCATGGAGCGGGCGGAACCCTCGACCATGCGCATCGCGGCCTCGACGTCGTTGGCGTTGAGGTCCTTCATCTTCGCTTCGGCGATCTCGCGCACCTTTGCCCGGTCGACCTTGCCGGCGCTGACCTTTCCGGGCTCCTTCGAGCCGGATTTGAGCTTCGCAGCCTTCTTCAGGAAGTAGGCCACCGGCGGCGTTTTCATGGTGAAGGTGAACGACTTGTCCTGGTAGTAGGTGATCACCACCGGGATCGGCGAACCTTTTTCCATCTCCTGGCTCTGCGCGTTGAACGCCTTGCAGAACTCCATGATGTTGATGCCACGCTGACCGAGCGCCGGGCCGATCGGGGGCGACGGCGTCGCCGATCCGGCCGGGACCTGGAGCTTGAGCTGGCCTGCAACTTTCTTAGCCATATCTCTCTGCCTCTTTCATTTTTTGCCGGCCGATCCTCATTCCAAGGAGCCAGCGACCGCAGTTGGTGGTCCGGAAGTCAACGGCCGGCCAGGCCGCCCTTCCTCCCACCGTTCAGGCCGGGCATGCGCCCCGCCTTCCGCGCGCCACCGAGGCGGCCGCGCGGATTTCCGGTCAGGTCTTCTCGACCTGCCCGAACTCCAGATCGACGGGCACCGCTCGGCCGAAGATCGAAACCTCGACCTTCAGGCGCGAACGCTCCTCGTCCACTTCCTGCACCGAGCCGTTGAACGAGGCGAAAGGCCCGTCGGCCACCCTCACCTGCTCGCCGATCTCGAAGGTGATCGACGGCTTCGGCCGCTCGACGCCCTCCTGCACCTGATGCAGGATGCGTTCGGCCTCCGCATCCGTGATCGGCACCGGCTTGGAATCGCCAAGAAAACCCGTCACTTTCGGCGTATTCTTAATGAGGCTGAACACCGCGTCGGTGAGATTGGCGCGGACCAGCACATAACCCGGAAAGAACTTGCGCTCGGCATCGACCTTGCGGCCGCGCCGTACCTCGACGACCTTCTCGGTCGGCACGACGATCTGCTCGATCGCATCGCCAAGGCCCTTCTGCTTGGCCTTGTTCTCGATGTCCTCGGCGACCTTCTTCTCGAAATTCGAGTAGGCGTGGACGATGTACCACCGCGCAGTCATCTCAGATTCTCTCCGTAATCGCCGGTGTTATCGTCCGAGGCCGAGAATGAACTCGACCCCCAGGCTCATGATCTGGTCAGCGGCGAAGAAGAAGATCGCGGCCAGGAACGACATCGCGATCACCATCAACGAGGAAATCAGCGTCTCCCGACGGGTCGGCCACGTGACCTTCGAGCCTTCCGCCCGCACCTGCTGGAGAAAGGTAAAAGGATTCGTCGTTTTTGACGCCATATGCTGCTCTTGCCGCTCTTATCGTAGCGTCCGGCACGCCAGATCGCCTCGCCCTAAGCCGGGAGCCCGGCCCCTGTCGCCTTAACCGGCCGCATAAATCGCGCCCTGCACGCGACCCACAACCGAATCGGCTATATTTTTCCATGCAATTCAGGCGCGTCAAGCCGAATCCCAGGCTCCACGCACCTTGCTTGCCCGTTACATAAAGGCTCCAGCCTTCCGGCGCAAGCCCTTTCCACCGCAAAACTCCGCCCGGCGGATGGCAGGGGCAGAGGGGCTCGAACCCCCGACCTGCGGTTTTGGAGACCGCCGCTCTACCAACTGAGCTA
The DNA here is from genome assembly GCF_031656215.1 of Mesorhizobium koreense. Taxonomy (NCBI): domain Bacteria; kingdom Pseudomonadati; phylum Pseudomonadota; class Alphaproteobacteria; order Hyphomicrobiales; family Phyllobacteriaceae; genus Mesorhizobium; species Mesorhizobium koreense. The sequence continues at coordinate 3,820,512 of NZ_CP134228.1, forward strand.
TACCCCTATCGCCGGCCCCGTCAGCGGGGCGAAGACCGGATAGTCGGTTTGCCGGCGCTTGGCAAGGCGGATCGCGTCGCCTTATGGATCGGGGAGCGGCGACAAGCCGCTCCCCATACCCTCTTATTCCTTGATCGAGACGACGACGCCGGCGCCGACGGTGCGGCCGCCTTCGCGGATGGCGAAGCGCAGCTTCTCCTCCATGGCGATCGGCACGATCAGTTCCACGTCCACCGTCACGTTGTCGCCCGGCATCACCATCTCGGTGCCCTCGGCCAACGTCACGATCCCCGTCACGTCCGTCGTGCGGAAGTAGAACTGCGGACGGTAGTTGGTGAAGAACGGCGTATGACGGCCTCCCTCCTCCTTCGTCAGGATGTACGCCTCCGCCTTGAACTTCGTGTGCGGCTTCACCGAACCGGGCTTGCACAGAACCTGGCCGCGCTCAACGCCCTCGCGGTCGATGCCGCGCAACAGCGCGCCGATGTTGTCGCCCGCCTGGCCCTGGTCCAGAAGCTTGCGGAACATCTCCACACCCGTGCACGTCGTCTTCTGCGTCGGACGGATGCCGACGATCTCGAGTTCCTCGCCAACCTTCACGATGCCGCGCTCGACGCGACCCGTAACGACCGTGCCGCGGCCCGAGATCGAGAACACGTCCTCGATCGGCATCAGGAACGGCTGGTCGATCGGACGCTCCGGCGTCGGGATGTAGGAATCCACCGCCGCCATCAGTTCGCGGATCGCATCCTCGCCAAGCTTCTTGTCGCCGTCTTCCAGCGCAACCAGCGCCGAACCCTTCACGATCGGAATGTCGTCGCCGGGGAACTCGTTCTTCGACAGAAGCTCGCGAACCTCGAGCTCGACAAGCTCCAGAAGCTCCGCATCGTCCACCTGGTCGCACTTGTTCAAGAACACCACGATCGAGGGAACGCCGACCTGACGCGCCAGGAGAATGTGCTCGCGCGTCTGCGGCATCGGGCCGTCCGCCGCACTCACAACCAGGATCGCGCCGTCCATCTGCGCGGCACCCGTGATCATGTTCTTCACATAGTCCGCGTGACCCGGGCAATCCACATGCGCGTAATGCCGCTTGTCCGTCTCGTACTCCACATGGGCGGTGGAAATGGTAATTCCACGCGCCTTCTCCTCCGGAGCCGCGTCAATCTGGTCGTACGCCTTGAACTCCCCGAAAAACTTCGTGATCGCTGCCGTCAACGACGTCTTCCCATGGTCAACATGACCAATCGTCCCAATGTTCACATGCGGCTTCGTACGCTCATATTTCGCTTTGGCCATTTTCTATCCCTGGTTCTTTCGAGCAGCTTTTAACCGGATGCGGGGCGATTAGCGGCAACAGCCGAAGAACTCAAGCCCTCTTTCGACAAGAGTCCCGCACCGGAATCACTGCACGATTTCCTGAAAGCCCATATTTAGGTGCGCGACACGTGGATTTAAATAGCCCGGCTTCGGTTGGAGCCGCCGCAATTGAGCCCCGAATACCGGGCATGAGCTTTCTGCGGGGACGGGTTGGAGAGGATGCGCGATGACCTTCATGATCTTGCTGTGCAGCACCTATATCGGACACGCGGACCTCAATAGCTGCACGCCGCTGCAATCGGCGCATTATCAAACGAAGGCCACTTGCGAGAGCGAACTGGCGAAGTTGCGCGCGGAAGCTAAAGGCAAGCATGTCTCGCTCGAAGGACCGACGACGAGCGGCGGCTTGAAGTCGGAGAGCAAGCTTGTCTGCAAGGCCGGCTGACCCGGCGTTCCGGCCACGAGCCGCGCTTTCATCGAAAGCAGACAGTTTCAGACATTGAGAGTTGGAGCGGGTGAAGGGAATCGAACCCTCGTATTCAGCTTGGAAGGCTGCTGCTCTACCATTGAGCTACACCCGCGCCCCTTTATCGGGCTGCGGCGGCTACGGCGCTGGTGGAGGGGGCTGGATTCGAACCAGCGTAGGCTTAGCCAACGGATTTACAGTCCGTCTCCTTTAACCACTCGGACACCCCTCCGTGCTTTCGCCGGAGCCATGCGACCAGACGCTTTGCGAACGCACTGCATGCCTTGGCACGCGCCGCCCTCGCGATGGGCCTTATGGCGAGAAGCCCCTGCCCTGTCAACCGCGCTGACCGAGGATCGCAAGGCGCGATACAAACCGCTCGCGCCGTGCCGCAACCGTTCTTCTCATTCCGGAATAATATGCGGAAAGACATCGGGGTTGAGGCCGTAGATATTGACGGCAACGGCTAGCGCCCCGACGATGACGGCGGTAGCCAGCGTGTTGACCAGAATGACGACGAGACCGCGTCTCGACTTCCTCCGGGTGTCGGTCCCGCCTTCGGAGGACTCGTCCGCTTGACTTCCCGATTTGTGAAAAACGATCGGGAGCGAAGCGAACAGCATCACCCACCAGATGACGAAGAAAAGCGCGGCGATCGTGATCCAGCCCATCCCGGCGTCCCGTCCGGCCTCGATCAGGCCTGTTCGAGTTCGATCAGCGTGCCCTGGAAATCCTTCGGATGAAGGAACAGCACCGGTTTGCCATGCGCGCCGCTCTTCGGCTCGCCATCGCCAAGCACACGAGCGCCTGCCGCCCTCAGCCGGTCGCGGGCCGCCAGAATGTCGCCGACCTCATAGCAGACATGGTGCATGCCACCGGACGGGTTCTTCTCGAGGAAAGCGGCGATCGGCGAAGCTTCGCCCAACGGCTCCAGCAGTTCGATCTTGGTGTTGCCCACGTCTATGAAGACGACGGTGACGCCATGCTCCGGCAAGGCCTGCGGTTCGCCGACCTTCGCGCCGAGCGTATCACGATAGGAGGCAGCCGCGGCCGCGAGATCGGGAACGGCAATGGCAACGTGGTTGAGACGGCCGAGCATGGCTACATTCCTATTCGTGCGTCCTTCGAGGCTCGCTCCCTATCGCGTAACGAAGACGGTGACGATGGGCTTTTTGCCCCAGGCCTCGTTGGCGGCGGCGCGCACGGCACGGCGGACGGCATCCGAGACAAGATCGAGATCGCGGCGCCGCTGGCGCGGGATGCTGTCGATGGCGCCGACAGCGGCGTCGACCAGAAGCTCCTCGAAATCCTCTCCCGTCGCGTCTTCCTTCGGCAGGCCCATCGCGGCGAGATCCGGATCGCCGGCCATCTCATAGCCGTCATCGAGGACGACATTGACGGCCACATGCCCCGCGAAGGAAAGCTTCCGCCTCTCCTTGAGGCCGACCGCCTCATCGCCACCGATCAGCTTGCCGTCCTTATAGACGCGGCCGAACGGCACCTGGTCGACCACTTCCGCCTTGCCGGGCGAGAGCCGTACCATGTCGCCGTCGCGGACTCTCGGCACGTCGGCGACGCCGGCTGCCTTCGCCAGTTCCGCGTGCGCGACAAGATGCGCCGCTTCGCCATGCACCGGCACGGCAATCTTCGGCTTCAGCCATTCATACATGCGCCTCAACTCGTTGCGGCGCGGATGACCGGACACGTGCACCAGCGCGTCCGAATCCTCGATGACCGTCACGCCCTGGTCGATGAGGCCGTTCTTGATGGAAAGGATCGCCTTCTCGTTGCCGGGGATGACGCGCGAGGAGAAGATCACGGTATCGCCTTTCGCCAGCGATACGTTCTTGAACTCGTCGCGCGCGAGCTTGGCAAGCGCGGCGCGCGGTTCTCCCTGACTTCCCGTGCACAGGATGACGAGTTCGGCACGCGGCGTCAGTCCGTATTCGTCCTCGTCCATGAATTCGGGCAAGCCTTCGAGATAGCCGATCTCGGTGGCGACATCGATGACGCGCTTCAGCGAGCGGCCCATCACCATCACCTTGCGGCCCGCGTCTCGCGCGGCTTCCGCAACCGAGCGGATGCGGCCGACATTGGAGGAGAAGGTCGTCACGGCCACGCGGCCGGGAGCCTCCGCTATCAATTTGGCGAGGCTTTTTGCCACCGCTTCTTCGGACGGCGATTCGCCTTCGCGCAGCGCGTTGGTGGAATCGCAGACGAGCGCCAGAACGCCCCGGTCGCCGATAGCGCGGAACCGCGCCTCGTCGATCAGCGGACCGATGGTCGGCTCCGGGTCGATCTTCCAGTCGCCGGTGTGGACGACGGTGCCGGCCGGTGAGATGATGGCGAGCGATACCGGCTCCGGAATAGAATGGTTGACGGCAATCGCCTCGATCTCGAACGGCCCGACGATGAAGCGCTCACCGGCGTTGTATATCTTCACCGGCACCTGCGGCGCGCCCGGTTCGGAGGCTCGCTTGGCCGCCAGCAGGCCGGCCGTGAACGGCGTCATCCAGACAGGGACGCCGCCGAGCCTCGGCCAGATGTCGAGCACAGCGCCGTAGTGATCCTCGTGCGCATGGGTGATGACCATGCCGTGGAGCGAGGAAACGTTCTCCTCGATGAAGCGCGTATCGGGCAAGACCAGGTCGACGCCGGGCAGTTCGGGCGTCGGAAAGGTGACGCCGCAATCGACGATGATCCATTCGCGCGCGCTCGCAGGTCCATAGCCATAGAGTGCCAGGTTCATGCCGATCTCGCCGACCCCGCCCAGCGGCACGAAGACAAGCTCGTTGCTATCCGCCATATGCCCTGCCCTCACCAGTCGAAAAGAAAAGATCGCCCGCGGAGATGCGGCGTCGTTCACCCGCCACGTTCAACAAAAGATAGCCGTCCCGGTCGATGTCCTCGAAAATGCCTGCCGTCTCGCTATCCTGCCGTCTGATGGTAACCGGGCCGCCCTTGCCGTCGGCGGCGAACAGCCAGTCCTCCCGGATGCGAGCGAAGCCGGCGCCGCCGCTCCATTCGGCCAGCACGCCGGCCATCTCCGCCGCGAGCGATGGGAACACCCGTTCCGGTTCGACCTCTATGCCACATTCGGCGAGATCGGTCGTCGGATAGAGCGGATTTTCGGGATGCGTGGAGCAATTGATGCCGCAGCCAATGACGACAGCCAGCCGACCATCCGCAAGTGTCCCGCTTTCGAGCAGGATGCCACAGATCTTGTGTCCGTCGACCAGAAGATCGTTCGGCCATTTGATGGCAAGCGCTTGCGGATTGTTCGCGAAGAAGGAACGAAGGGCGCGATATACACCGAGCCCGGCCACCAGCGGCAGCGTCCCGATCCGCGAGACGGGCGCGGGATCGATCAACAACAGCGAAGCGTATAGATTGCCGGGTTCCGACACCCATTCTCGTCCGCGCCTGCCCTTGCCGGCCGACTGACGTATGGCGGTGACCCAGAGATTGCCGACATCACCTTCGCGGGCCGCTGCCAGTGCCGAGGCGTTCGTCGAGGCGACCTCGCCCAACGAGAGGCGGCGATAAGCGGCCAGCCCTGCGATCGGCTGTCCCGACACGCTCGTCAGTAGAAGCTCCTTGCGGCGGCCTCGGCCACGCGCCCGAGCGGCCCACCGATCAGGACATAGAAGAGGATGAAGGCGCCGGAGAGCCCGAAGACGACGCGCATTTCCGCCGCCATCGGCGAAAAGCCCTTGCCTGCCTCGTCGAACCACATGATCTTGATGATCCTCAGATAGTAGAACGCGCCGACCACCGAGGTAAGGACGCCGATCACGGCAAGCGCGTAGAGATGCGCGTTGATCGCGGCGAGGAAGACGTACCATTTAGCCCAGAAGCCGGCGAGCGGCGGGATGCCGGCGAGCGAGAAGAGTAGGATGGTCATGATCGTCGCCATCATCGGATTGGTGGTGGCGAGACCGGCCAGATCGTCGATGCTCTCGACCTGCTCATCCTTGCGCCGCATGGAGAGGATGAAGGCGAAGGTGCCGAGCGTCATGGCAAGGTAGATCAGCATGTAGATGACGACGCCGCGCACGCCGGCCGGCGTGTTGGCGGCAAGCCCCACCAGCGCGAAGCCCATATGGCCGATCGCGGAATAGGCCATCAGCCGTTTGAAATTGCGCTGCCCGATGGCCGCGAAAGAGCCCAGCGCCATCGACGCGATCGAGACGAAGACGATGACCTGCTGCCAGTCCGCGGCCGCCGGCTGGAATGCATCGACCGTGGTGCGAACCAGGAAAGACATCGCCGCCATCTTCGGCGCGGAGGAAAGGAACGCGGTGACCGGCGTCGGCGCGCCCTCATAGACGTCCGGCGTCCACATATGGAACGGCACCGCCGAGATCTTGAAGATCAGGCCGGCGAGCACGAAGACGATACCGAAGAGGAGGCCGATGGAGCGCGGACCGGCGGAAAGCGCCGAGGCGATCTCCTGGAAGCCGACGCTGCCGGTGTAGCCGTAGACCAGCGTAATGCCGTAAAGCAAAAGCCCGGAGGAGAGCGAGCTCAGCACGAAATATTTAAGGCCGGACTCGGTCGAGCGCAGATTGTCACGATGGAAGGCGGCAAGGACGTAGAGGCCTAGATTCTGCAGTTCCAGCCCGAGGTAGAGGCTGATCATGTTGTGCGCCGAGATCATCAGCATCATGCCGACGGTCGAAAGCAGGATCATCACCGGATATTCGAAGCTGTAGAAGCCGGCGTGGCTGGCGAAGCGCACCGCCATGACGAGCGCGACGGCCGAGCCGATCAACGTCAGGACCATCATCACGCGCGCGAACGGGTCGAGAACGATGGCGCCGCCGAACGCCTCTCCGCTGGCGTCCGTGGTCATCAGCCAGATCGCGGCTGCGGCAAGCAACAGGACGGACAGCACGTTGACGACACCCGTCGCGCTCTTGCCGGCATAGACGCCGATCATCAGAACGACCATGGCGCCGACCGAAAGAATAAGTTCGGGCAGCGCTATGGATAGGCTCGTTGCGAGGTCTGCGGTCATCGGGCGATTGCCTGTTGCTGCGCCGAAGCGGTACGGTGCCCCGCCTGGATGGAGATGGTGACGTTGTTGACGAGATTGTCGACGGAGGTCGCGGTGGCGGTGAGGATCGGCGCCGGATAGATGCCGAAGAAGATCACCAGCACGATCAGCGGATAAAGGATCGCCTTCTCCCGCGTCGAGAGATCGAGCATGCCCTTCAGCGTCTCCTTGGAAAGCACGCCGAAGATGAGGCGCCGATAGAGCCAGAGCGCGTAGGCCGCCGACAGGATGACGCCCGTGGTGGCGAAAAGCGCCACCCAGGTATTGGCCTCGAATGCGCCCATCAGCGTCAGGAACTCGCCGACGAACCCGCTCGTGCCCGGCAGGCCGATATTGGCCATGGTGAAGATCATCAGCGCCACGGCATATTTCGGCATGTTGTTGACCAGTCCGCCATAGGTGGCGATCTCGCGCGTATGCTGCCGGTCATAGAGGACGCCGACGCAAAGGAAGAGCGCGCCGGAGACCAGGCCATGCGAGATCATCTGGAAGAGAGCTCCCTGCACGCCTTGCTGGTTCAAGGCGAAGATGCCCATCGTCACGAAGCCCATATGAGCGACGGAGGAGTAGGCGACGAGCTTCTTCATATCCTCCTGCATCAGCGCCACGAGCGAGGTGTAGACGATGGCGACGACCGACAGCGTGAAGATGAAGGGCGCGAACATGGCCGACGCGTCGGGAAACATCGGCAGCGAGAAGCGCAGGAAACCGTAGCCGCCCATCTTCAAGAGGATCGCCGCCAGGATAACCGAGCCGGCCGTCGGCGCCTCCACATGCGCGTCGGGCAGCCAGGTATGCACCGGCCACATCGGCATCTTTACCGCGAAGGAGGCGAAGAAGGCGAACCACAGCCATGGCTGCATGGAGACAGGGAAATTATGCGTTAGTAGCGTTGGAATATCGGTCGTGCCCGATTGCCAGAACATCGCCATGATGGCGAGCAGCATCAGCACCGAGCCGAGCAGCGTGTAGAGGAAGAACTTGAACGAAGCATAGACGCGCCGCTTGCCGCCCCACACCCCGATGATGATGAACATCGGGATCAGCCCAGCCTCGAAGAAGACGTAGAACAGGACGATGTCGAGCGCGCAGAAGACGCCGATCATCAGCATCTCCAACACCAGGAAGGCGATCATGTAGGGCTTGACGCGATCCTGAACCCGCCAGCTTGCCAGGATCGTGAACACCATCATCAACGTCGTCAGGATGACGAGCAGCATGGAGATGCCGTCGACGCCCATATGGTAGGAAATCCCGGAATCCAGCCATTCGTGCTTCTCGACCATCTGGAAGCTGGCATCGGACGGGTTGAAGCCGATCCAGATCAGGAGAGACACCAGGAAGGTGACGATCGTCGTCAGGAGCGCGATCATGCGGATGTTCTTCCGCGCCGCCTCGCTCTCGTCCCTGATGAAAAGGATGAGGACGACGCCGACCAGTGGCAGGAAGGTGACCGTCGATAGGATGGGCCAGTCGGTCATATCAGAGAGAACCTCCGAGCATCATCCAGGTGATGAGCGCGACGATGCCGATCAGCATCACGAAAGCGTAGTGGTAGAGATAGCCCGTCTGCAGCCGGACAACGCGGTTGGTGACGTCGATGACACGCGCCGAGACGCCGTCCGGGCCGAGCCCGTCGATGATCGTGCCGTCGCCGCGCTTCCACAGGAAATGGCCGAGGCGCTTCGCTCCATTGACGAAGAGGAAATCGTAGACCTCGTCGAAATACCACTTGTTGAGCAGGAAGGCGTAGAGGCCGCGATGCTGTTCTGCGAGTTCGTGCGGCGCCTTGGGCGAGCGGATATAGAATACCCAGGCGACCCAGGTTCCCACGACCATGGCGATGAACGGCGCAAGACTGACCAGCACGGGCGAGTGATGGATAGCCTCGACGACCTCGTTGCCCGGCAGCGTGAACAGCGCGGTGCGCCAGAACTCGTGATAGCCCTCGCCAATGAACGCGAACTTGAACACAGCGCCTGCCAGGAGCGCGCCGACCGAAAGCAGCAGGAGCGGCACCAGCATGACCGGCGGCGATTCATGCACGTGGTGCATGACCTCATGACTGGCGCGCGGCTTGCCGTGGAACGTCATGAAGATCAGCCGCCATGAGTAGAACGCGGTGAAGGCCGCGGCGACAGTGAGCAGTATAAAGGCGAAGGTCGCGGCCGCGTTCTGGCCGGCAAAGGCCGATTCTACGATGGCGTCCTTGGAGATGAAACCGGCCGTACCGATGATCGTCAGCGGAATGCCGACGCCGGTGAGCGACAGCGTGCCGATGATCATCGTCCAGTAGGTGTAAGGGATCAGCTTCCTGAGACCGCCCATCTTGCGCATGTCCTGCTCGTCGGAGACGGCGTGGATGACCGAGCCCGAGCACAGGAAGAGCAGCGCCTTGAAGAAAGCGTGGGTGAACAGGTGGAAGATGGCGACGCCATAGGCGCCGACGCCGAGCGCCACGAACATGTAGCCGAGCTGCGAGCAGGTCGAATAGGCGATCACGCGCTTGATGTCGTTCTGCACCAGTCCGACCGTCGCCGCGAAGAAAGCCGTGATCGCACCGATGATGGTCACGACCAACAGCGCGGTGTGGGAAAGCTCGAAGAGCGGTGACAGCCGCGCCACCATGAAGACGCCGGCCGTGACCATGGTGGCGGCATGGATGAGCGCGGAGACCGGTGTCGGGCCTTCCATCGCATCCGGCAGCCAGGTGTGCAGCGGCACCTGCGCCGACTTGCCCATGGCGCCCATGAAAAGGAGCAGGCACACCACCGTGATCGCCGCCTGCTTGTCGAGCGCATGGCCCAGGAAGGTAAGCACAGGCTCGCCTGCGGCAGCGCCAGCCGCCGGCAGGTAGCTTGCGGCATTGGCGAAGATGGTGCCGAGATTGACCGAGCCGAACAGCACGAAGACGCCGAAGATGCCGAGCAGGAAGCCGAAATCGCCGATACGATTGACGACAAAGGCTTTGATCGCAGCGGCGACGGCGGAAGGCCGCTTGTACCAGAAACCGATCAGGAGATAGGAGGCGAGGCCGACGCCTTCCCAGCCGAAGAACATCTGGATGAGATTGTCGGCCGTCACCAGCGCCAGCATGGCGAAGGTGAAAAGCGACAGATAGGCGAAGAAACGCGGCCGATCGGGATCGTGATGCATGTAGCCGATCGAATAGATGTGGACCAGCGCCGAGACGGTGTTGACCACCACCAGCATCACCACGGTCAGCGTGTCGATCCTGAGCGCCCAGTCGGCTTCGAGCCCGCCTGATTTCATGAAGGAGAGGACGGGGACGACGAACGTCTCCACATCTCCGAAGCCGACCTGGAAGAAGGCGATCCACGACAGGACCGCGGACACCACCAGCAAGCCGGAGGTGACGTACTCCGACGCCTTGGCCCCGATCGAGCCGCCGAAAAGGCCGGCGATCAGGAAGCCGATGAGGGGCAGGAAGACAATTGCCTGGTACATTTCAGCCCTTCATCATGTTGACGTCTTCGACGGCGATGGAGCCTCGATTTCGATAGAAGACGACGAGGATGGAAAGCCCGATCGCCGCTTCGGCCGCCGCCACCGTCAGCACAAAGAGCGCAAAGACCTGACCGACAAGATCGCCGAGCGCCGCCGAGAAGGCGACGAAGTTCAGATTGACCGCGAGCAGGATGAGTTCGATCGACATCAGGATGACGATCACGTTCTTGCGGTTCAGGAAAATACCGAAGACACCGAGCGTGAACACGATCGCCGATACGGTCAGGTAATGTGCGATGCCCACTTCCATCAGGACACTCCCTCGCCTGTCTTGACGTCGTGCAGTTTTACGGCGGTCTTTGGGTTGCGGGCCACTTGTGCGATGATCGACTGGCGCTTGACCGCCTGCTTGTGACGCAATGTCAGAACGATGGCCCCGACCATCGCCACCAGCAACAGCAGGCCGGCGACCTCGAAATAGAACAGATAATCGGTATAGAGGATGTCGCCGAGCGCACCTGTGTTGGAGCGCTGCGCCAGGGATGGGATCGGCCTGGCAATGCTCTTGGCAAGCTCGGGCGTAAACGTGTAGCCGCCGAGAACCACGATCAGTTCGCCGAGCAGGATGATGCCGACCAGCGCGCCAGCTGGCGCATATTCGAGCACGCCCCGCTTCATCTCGGCGAAGTCGACGTCGAGCATCATCACCACGAACAGAAACAGCACCAGGACCGCGCCGACATAGACGACGAGCAGGATGAGCGCGAGGAACTCCGCTCCGGACAGCAGGAACAGCCCAGCCGCATTGAAAAAGGCGAGGATCAGGAACAGCACCGAGTGCACGGGATTGCGCGCCGCAATCACCATGAAGGCCGAGCCAACGAGTATGAAGGCGAAGAGGTAAAAGAACGCCGCCTCTAGTCCAGTCAGCATGGGTTCCCCCGGTTTCCCTTCCCGGAAGGGACAAGACGCCCTTCCCGATTCCGACTCTCCCTGCGCTCAAGCCCGAAGAATCGCGTGTCTCTTAGACGAGCCTTTCTGGCGCGTCCACTTTGCCAGACGTCACCGATAGGGGGCGTCCAACTGGATATTGCGAGCCAGTTCGCGCTCCCAGCGGTCGCCGTTGGCGAGCAACTTTTCCTTGTCGTAATAAAGTTCCTCGCGCGTCTCCGTGGAGAACTCGAAATTCGGTCCCTCGACGATCGCGTCGACCGGGCAGGCCTCCTGGCAGAAGCCGCAATAGATGCACTTCACCATGTCGATGTCGTAGCGCACCGTGCGACGCGTGCCGTCGTTGCGGCGCGGGCCTGCCTCGATGGTGATGGCCTGCGCCGGGCAGATCGCCTCGCACAATTTGCAGGCGATGCAACGCTCTTCGCCGTTCGGATAACGGCGCAAGGCATGCTCGCCGCGGAAGCGCGGGCTCTGCGGATTCTTCTCGTGCGGATAGTTGATCGTCGCCTTCGGCGCAACGAACAGTTTCAGGGAAAGCACGGTGGCTTCCCAGAATTCCTTCAGGATCAGCGATTTCGCCGCCTGTGCGAACGCGCTCATTGGACTTCTCCGAAGACACCCATCATGCCAGCCCCGTTACTTTCAGGAACACCGCGGTCGCGACCACCATGAACAGCGAGATCGGCAGGAACACTTTCCAGCCCAGCCGCATCAACTGGTCGTAGCGGTAGCGCGGGACGAACGCCTTCACCAGCGAGATCATGAAGAAGATGAGCAGCATCTTCAGGATGAACCAGATGAAGCCCGGTACCCAGGTGAAAGGCGCGAAGTCGAGCGGCGGCAACCAGCCTCCAAGGAAGAGGATCGTGGCAAGCGCGCACATCAGTACGATCGCCACATATTCCCCGAGGAAGAAGAGCAGGAACGGCGTCGAGGAATATTCGACCATGTGTCCGGCAACGAGCTCCGATTCCGCCTCGACCAGATCGAAGGGCGGGCGGTTGGTCTCGGCCAGCGCGGAAATGAAGAAAACGACGAACATCGGCAGGAGCGACAGCCAGTGCCAGTCGAGGAAGGTGTTCGGCAGGCCGAGATGCGTGCCGAGCCCGTCCTTCTGCGACATAACGATGTCGGTGAGGTTGAGCGAACCGACGCAGAGAAGCACGGTGATGATGACGAAGCCGATGGAGACCTCGTAGGAAACCATCTGCGCCGCCGAACGCAGCGCGCCGAGGAACGGGTATTTCGAGTTCGACGCCCAGCCCCCCATGATGACGCCGTAGACCTCGAGCGACGAGATCGCGAGCACATAGAGGATACCGACATTGATGTCGGCGATCGCCCAGCCGGCATCGATGGGGATCACCGCCCAGGCCGATATCGCCAGCACCGCCGACACCAAAGGCGCCAGCAGGAACACGCCCTTGTTGGCGCCGGCCGGAATAACCGGCTCCTTGAAGACGAATTTGAACAGGTCCGCGAAAGGCTGGAGCACGCCCCAGGGACCGACGACGTTCGGGCCTCGGCGCAACTGCACGGCAGCCCATATCTTGCGGTCGGCATAGAGTATCAGGGCGACGCCAACCAAGAGGATGACGATCATCACCACCGATTTCAGGAGGATGATCAGAGCCGGCAGGACGTAGGTGTCGAAGAAGAGATCCACTTGCCTGCCCCTATTCCGCCGCCTGCTTGAAGCCGTTCGATGCCAGCGCCGAGCACTCGGCCATGACGGCGGAGGCACGCGCGATCGGATTGGTCAGGTAGAAATCCCTGACCGGCGGGACGAAGGGCGCCTTGCCCAGCCGGCCGCCTGCCTTGGCAAGCTTCGCGATCGTGGCTGTCTCGCCTGGCTGGATTTCGTCGATGGCCGCCATCAGCGGATAGTCATCATAGAGCCGGGCGCGCAACTGGGAGAGCGAATCGAACGGAAGCTTGTGGCCGAAGACATCCGAAAGCGCCCGCAGGATCGCCCAGTCCTCCTTCGCCTGCCCCGGCGCGAAACCGGCACGATTGGCCATCTGCACGCGGCCTTCGGTGTTGACGTAGGTGCCGGACTTCTCCGTGTAGGCCGAGCCCGGCAGGATCACGTCGGCACGGTGCGCGCCGGCGTCGCCATGCGTGCCGATATAAACGGTGAAAGCGTTGCCGATGGCGCTCATGTCCATCTCGTCGGCGCCGAGTAGGAAGAGCACGTCGAGCGCGCCGCCCATCATACCGGCCACGTCCTTGCCGCCCTCGCCATTTCCTCCAATACCGGGCACGAAGCCGATGTCGAGGCCGCCGACACGGGCCGCCGCGCTATGCAGCACGGCAAAACCATTCCAGTCCTCGCGCACCGCCTTCAGGTCGGCGGCGAGCTTCGCCGCAAGGCCGAGCACCGTGCCGCCGTCCGGCCGGGCCAACGCCCCCTGCCCCACGATGATGAGCGGACGCTGGGCCTTCTTCAGCGCCGAGACGAACTTGCCCTTGCCGTCGAGAAGTTCCTTCAGCGTGTCCGGACCGGCGCCCAGCGCCTCGTAGTCATAGCGCGGGTCGCCGATATCGCCGACCGCGCCGATCGGAAAATTTCCCTGACGCGAGCGCTTGCGGATGCGCGCGTTGAGCACCGATGCCTCGAAGCGCGGGTTGGAACCGATCAGAAGCAGAGCGTCCGCTTGCTCGATGCCGGCGATGGTCGGATTGAAGATGTAGCCCGCGCGGCCCCCGGCTGGGTCGAGCGCCGCGCCATCCTGCCGGCAATCGATATTGGCCGAGCCGAGCGATGCCATCAGGAGCTTCAGCGCGTACATTTCCTCGACAGCGGCCAAATCTCCGGCAATCGCGCCGATCCTGTCGCCGCTCGTCTTCGCAACCGCAGCGCGGATCGCCTCGAACGCTTCCGGCCAGGTCGCCGCGACTAGCTTGCCGCCCTTGCGCACATAGGGCCGGTCGAGGCGCTGCGTCCTCAGCCCGTCCCAGATGAAACGCGTCTTGTCGGAAATCCACTCCTCGTTCACGTCGTCGTTGGTGCGCGGCAGGATGCGCATCACCTCGCGGCCACGCGTATCGACGCGGATGGCGGAGCCGACCGCGTCCATCACGTCGATCGATTCGGTCTTGGTGAGTTCCCACGGCCGCGCCTGGAAGGCATAAGGCTTCGCGGTCAGCGCGCCGACAGGGCAGAGGTCGATGACGTTGCCTTGTAGTTCCGACGTCATGGCGCGCTCGAGATAGGTGGTGATCTCCATATCCTCGCCGCGCCCCGTCGCGCCGAGTTCGGAGACACCGCCGACCTCGGTGGTAAAGCGGATGCAGCGCGTGCAGTGGATGCAGCGCGTCATGATCGTCTTCACCAGCGGGCCGATATATTTGTCCTCGACGGCGCGCTTGTTCTCGTAAAAGCGCGAGGAATCGACGCCGAACGCCATCGCCTGGTCCTGCAGGTCGCATTCGCCGCCCTGGTCGCAGATCGGGCAATCGAGCGGATGATTGATGAGCAGGAACTCCATCACGCCTTCGCGCGCCTTCTTCACCATCGGCGTGTTGGTGAACATTTCCGGCGGCTCGCCGTTCGGACCGGGGCGCAGGTCGCGGACGCCCATCGCGCAGGAAGCCTGCGGCTTGGGCGGCCCGCCCTTCACCTCGACAAGGCACATGCGGCAATTACCCGCGATCGAAAGCCGCTCATGGAAGCAGAAGCGCGGGATTTCCGCGCCGGCCTCCTCCGCCGCCTGCAGCAGCGTGTAGTGATCGGGCACCTCGATCTCTTTGCCGTCGACTTTAAGTCTAGCCATTCCTTGCCCCTGCGGCGTTCGCCGCTTCGTATGCCATCCAAACGTCCGTGGCCAGTCCGCCCGGCCGCTTTTCAAACCTGTTTTCGCCGGCGCGGCTTCCGCCTCAGTCGGCTTTCCCCGCCAGTTCCGCCGCCTGCTTCAGCCATTCGTCGCGCCCGATGCGACCGGCGAAGGCGAGATAGTCGTCCACCCACGCGATTTCCTCGGCCGTCCATCCGGAGATCTGCGCAAACGTCCAGACGCCAAGGCCGTTCAGCACCTGCTCCAGCTTCGGGCCGACGCCCGAGATCAGTTTCAAATCGTCGGGCCTTTCCGGCTTATCGATCGCGCCTGGCCGGCGGAAATCCTCCGGCAGGATCTTGGAGGCGCTCGCGGCCGGCACTTCATCCGTCACGCGAACCGGCGCGGGCGACGCTTTGACTTCCTTGACGGACGGCTTTGCGTTCGCGGTCCCGCCGGCGGCGCCTGCCACTTTGCTGGCCGCGCCGACAAAATCGGCCGAAGCGCTCTCCAGATCGGCCATCAGCGTCTTGGCCGCGGATTTCGCGCGCGATACCGGCGATTTCGGCTCGGGCTTGGCAGCATCGACATCGCAGTCGCTGTCATCCCAGTTGGCGCCGAAGCCGAAGATTTCCATGCCGGGTATCTTCATTTCGCAAAGCTGGCGCGTGGCTTCCATGGAACCAGCCATCGCGCCCATCCAGATGCCGAGGGCATGGCCGGCAACACCCATCGAAAGCGCCGACATTGCCGCCGCGCTTCCCGCCGGATGCATCATCAGGTTCGCGGGATAGTTCTTGTCGCCGTGGGACAGCAGCGCCGCAAACTCCTTGTTCATCGCCTCGATCTTGCTCATGTCAGGCATCAACGTCTCGGGTATGGGAAATATCGACATCGGTCTTCTCCTCTTGGGATTATCTTCCTGCCGGTCTTCCGTTACCCTCTCCTGTCGTTTCCTTTTTTCCTGCCCCGTCTTGTCTTTTTGAAACTCTCGTCTTCTTGAAATTTCCTATTCCGCCGCGACGAGCACCGGTTCGGCGCGGTGCGCGTTGCGGGTGAACTCGTCGATGCGCCGCTCGATCTCCGGGCGGAAGTGCCGGACCAGTCCCTGGATCGGCCACGCCGCCGCGTCGCCGAGCGCGCAGATCGTGTGGCCCTCGACCTGCTTGGTCACGTCGAGCAGCATATCGATCTCGCGCTTCTGCGCCTCGCCGCGCACCAGCCGCTCCATGACGCGCCACATCCAGCCCGTGCCCTCGCGGCAGGGCGTGCATTGGCCGCAGCTTTCGTGCTTGTAGAAATAGGAGAGCCGCGCGATCGCCTTCACGATATCGGTCGACTTGTCCATGACGATGACAGCCGCCGTGCCCAGGCCGGATTTCAGGTCCTTCAGCGCGTCGAAATCCATCGGGCAGTCCATGATCTCGGCCGCCGGCACCAGCGGCACCGAGGCGCCGCCCGGGATGACGGCCAGAAGATTGTCCCAGCCGCCGCGAATGCCGCCCGCATGGGTCTCGATCAGTTCACGGAACGGGATCGACATGGCGTCCTCGACCGTGCACGGCTTGTTGACGTGGCCGGAGATGCAGAAAAGCTTGGTGCCGGTATTGTTGGGCCGGCCGATGCCCGCGAACCATGCCGCGCCGCGCCTCAGGATCGTCGGAGCGACCGCGATCGACTCGACGTTGTTGACCGTGCTCGGGCAGCCATAGAGGCCGACATTCGCCGGGAAAGGCGGCTTCAGGCGCGGCTGGCCCTTCTTGCCTTCGAGGCTTTCGAGCAGCGCCGTCTCCTCGCCGCAGATATAGGCGCCGGCGCCGTGATGGACGATGATCTCGAAATCCCAGCCGTTCTTGTTGCCCTTGCCGATCAGCTTGGCTTCGTAAGCCTCGTCGACCGCGCGCTGGAGCGCCTCGCGCTCGCGGATGAACTCGCCGCGCACATAGATGTAGGCCGCTTCCGCGCCCATGGCGAAGCCGGCGATCAGGCAGCCTTCGACCAGCGTATGCGGGTCGTGGCGCATGATGTCGCGGTCCTTGCAGGTGCCGGGCTCCGACTCATCGGCGTTGACGACGAGGTAGGAAGGCCTGCCGTCCGAGGTCTTCGGCATGAACGACCATTTCAGGCCGGTCGGGAAGCCGGCGCCGCCGCGCCCGCGCAGGCCGGACGCTTTCATCTCGTTGACGATCCACTCGCGGCCCTTGGCGATGATGCCGGCCGTGCCGTCCCAATGCCCGCGCGCCATCGCGCCTTTCAGCGAGCGGTCGAACTGGCCGTAGATGTTGGTGAAGATGCGGTCCCGATCAGCAAGCATATCCTGCTCCTCAACGCGGCTTCTTGCCGAAGACGCGGATGTATTCGGCTTCGCCGCCCTTTGCGAGCGCCTTGGCCTGCTTTACCCAGTCGTCTCGCTCGATGCGGCCGGAGAAATTCAGGTAGCCGTCCACCCATTCGCGCTGGCGCTTCTGCCATGAAGCCACCTGCTCGAACTTGTAGATGCCGAGCCCGTTCAGGATCGTCTCGAACTTGGGGCCAACGCCCGAAATGAGTTTCAGGTCGTCGGGCTTGGCCGGCTTTTTGATGCCGACAGGGCGGTTCGGCGAATCGAGCGTCGGCTTTGCCTCGGCCAGCGGCGCCTTGGCAGCCGCCCTGGTCTTCTTGGCGTCGGCTCCGATCGGCTCGCCTTTCAGTAGTTCCGGCGATTTATAGGCGCTCTTCGGCGCAGGACCGCCCGGCTTTCCCTTGCGCTGACGGCCGGGAGCGCCGGCATCGTCCAGCGTCTCGTTGGCGCGCTTCTTATTAAGCGGCAGCGGCGGCACGCTGGTGGCATCTTCCTGCTTGCCCGTCGCCTTTTTCGGCGAAGGCGACTTCACGCTCGCGTCGGTCTCGGCGGCATGGGTCTTCGGCTTCGACGCCTTGCTCGGCGGAATGGCTGGCTCCTTTGCGGCGCCATTCTTGGCCGCGCCGGATTTTGCCTTGGCTCCGCCCGACTTCGAGAGCGCGGCTTCGTCCAGAAGCGTCGTACGCTCGCCTTCAGGTTCCGAAGTGTAGCGGTCCTTCAGTTGGGTTCCGGTCTTGACGGAAGCGCCCTTCCCCGCCTCGAAGGCATCGATGATCTCGGCAAGGCGTTCCGGCGTCAGATCCTCATAAGTATCCTTGAAGATCATGATCATCGGCGCGTTCACGCAGGCGCCGGCGCACTCGACCTCCTCCCAGGACAGCGTTCCGTCCGCGTTCGTATGAAACTGTTCGGGATGGATCTTCTCGCGACAGACATCCATCAGTGCTTCGGCACCGCGCAGCATGCAGGGCGTCGTGCCGCAGACCTGTACGTGCGCCCGCGTGCCGACCGGCTTCAACTGGAATTGCGTATAGAAGGTTGCGACCTCGAGCACGCGGATGAGCGGCATGTCGAGCATCTTGCTCACCTGCTCGATCGCCGGCCGCGTAACCCAGCCTTCCTGCTCCTGCGCGATCATAAGCAGCGGGATCACGGCCGATTGCTGCCGCCCCTTCGGGTATTTACCGATCCAGTTTTTCGCCACGACTGCATTGGCCTTGCTGAAAGCAAAGCTGTCGGGCTGTACTTCTGCTAATCTGCGTACGCTCATTGCTTCTCACATTCCCATACGCGCGCTGCCTTCCGGCGGCGGCTCACCGGTCGACCTCACCGAAGACGATGTCGATCGACCCCAGGATGGCCGAGATGTCGGCCAGCATGTGCCCCTTGCACAGGAAATCCATCGCCTGCAGATGCGCGAAGCCCGGCGCGCGCAGCTTGCAGCGATACGGCTTGTTGGTCCCGTCCGACACCAGATAGACGCCGAACTCGCCCTTGGGCGCCTCGACCGCCGCATAGACCTCGCCGGCCGGAACCTTGTAGCCCTCGGTATAAAGCTTGAAATGGTGGATGAGCGCTTCCATCGAACGCTTCATCTCGCCACGCTTCGGCGGCACGATCTTGCCATCGGTATTGGAAACGGGGCCGACCTTCTCCTTGCCGAGCAAGCGCTCCACGCACTGCTTCATGATCTTGCCGGACTGGCGCATCTCCTCCATGCGGATAACGTAACGGTCGTAGCAGTCGCCATTCTTACCGACCGGGATCTGGAATTCCATCTCCGGGTAGCATTCGTAGGGCTGCGAGCGTCTCAGGTCCCAGGCCGCGCCCGAACCGCGAACCATCACGCCGGAGAAACCCCAGGCCCACGCATCCTCCAGCGAGACGACACCGATATCGACGTTGCGCTGCTTGAAGATGCGGTTGTCGGTGAGAAGCACTTCGAGATCGTCGAGCGTCTTGTAGAACGGCTCGATCCACTTGCCGATGTCCTCGACCAGCTTTTCCGGCAGGTCCTGATGCACGCCGCCCGGACGGAAATAGGCCGAGTGCATGCGCGCACCGGACGCGCGCTCGTAGAAGACCATCAGCTTTTCGCGCTCCTCGAAACCCCAGAGCGGCGGAGTCAGCGCGCCGACGTCCATCGCCTGCGTGGTGACGTTGAGGAGATGCGAAAGGATGCGGCCGATCTCGGCATAGAGCACGCGGATCAACTGCCCGCGGATCGGCACTTTAATGTCGAGCAGACGCTCCACGGCGAGCGCGAAGGCGTGCTCCTGGTTCATCGGCGCGACATAATCGAGCCGGTCGAAATACGGTACGGCCTGCAGATAGGTCTTCGCCTCGATCAGTTTCTCGGTGCCGCGATGCAAAAGCCCGATATGCGGGTCGACGCGTTCGACCACTTCGCCGTCGAGTTCGAGCACAAGGCGCAAAACGCCATGCGCGGCTGGATGCTGCGGGCCGAAGTTGATGTTGAAGTTGCGGACGTTGTGTTCGGTCATCACTGCTTCGCCTTCTCATCGCCCGGAAGCACGTAGTCGGTGCCTTCCCATGGCGAAAGGAAATCGAAATTGCGAAATTCCTGCTTCAGCTCGACGGGCTCGTAGATGACGCGCTTCACCTCGTCGTCGTAGCGGACCTCGACGAAGCCGGTCAGCGGGAAATCCTTCCTCAGCGGGTGCCCCTCAAAGCCGTAATCGGTCAGAATGCGGCGAAGATCCGGATGCCCGGTGAAGAGCACGCCATAAAGATCATAGACCTCACGCTCATACCAGAGCGCACCGGAATAGACGGCTGTGGCCGACGGGATCGGTGTCTCTTCGTCGGCTTGCACCTTGACGCGGACGCGCATGTTCTTCTTCGGCGACAGGAGGTGATAGACGACATCGAAGCGCTCCTCGCGCTCCGGATAGTCCGCCCCCGATATGTCGATGAAGGAGACGAAGCGGCATTCCGGATCGTCGCGCAGGAAAGTCAGTACCTCGATTATGTCGTTCTTCGGGACGGTAACCGTCAGCTCGCCATAAGCGAGCACGGAAGAAGCTATCCGGTCGTTGAGCCCTTCCTTGAGGCGGACGTCCAGGGCGCCAAGAGCGTCACTCATAGAATCTCCTCAACGCTCGATCGTGCCGGTGCGGCGGATTTTCTTCTGCAGCAGAAGGATGCCGTAGAGCAGCGCTTCCGCCGTCGGCGGGCAGCCGGGCACATAAATGTCCACCGGCACCACGCGATCGCAGCCGCGCACGACCGAATAGGAGTAGTGATAATAGCCGCCGCCATTGGCGCAGGAGCCCATGGAGATGACGTAGCGCGGCTCCGGCATCTGGTCGTAGACCTTCCTGAGCGCCGGGGCCATCTTGTTGCACAGCGTACCGGCCACGATCATCACGTCCGATTGGCGTGGCGAGGCGCGCGGCGCAACGCCGAACCTCTCCGAATCATAGCGCGGCATGGAGGTCTGGATCATCTCGACCGCGCAGCAGGCCAACCCGAAGGTCATGAACATCAAAGAGCCCGAGCGCGCCCAGGTGATCAGTGCCTGCGAAGAGGTGACGAGAAAGCCCTTGTCCGCGAGCTCGTCATTGATCCCGCCGTAAAACGGGTCGTCCGCGCCGACCGGCTTGCCGGTGGCCGGGTCCAGTATGCCCTTCGGCTTCGGCGCGACGAGGGTGGCGGAACTATCGCTCAATCCCATTCCAGCGCTCCCTTTTTCCATTCGTAGATAAAGCCGATCGTCAGGACGGCGAGAAAGACCATCATCGACCAGAAGCCGAGCCAGCCGATCTTCGAGAAGGATACGGCCCAGGGAAAGAGGAAGGCCACTTCGAGATCGAAGATGATGAAGAGGATCGACACCAGGTAGAAGCGGATGTCGAATTTCATGCGCGCGTCGTCGAAAGCGTCGAAACCGCACTCATAGGCGGACAGCTTCTCGGGGTCCGGGTTCCGGTAGGCGATGATGAAGGGCGAGGTGATGAGCGCAAGCCCGACAACCAGCGCAACCGCGATGAAGATGACGACGGGCAGATATGAACTTATCAGTTCGTTCATGTTCGACTTTCCATTGCCTGCCGCGCGGGCTCCGGGAGAGTCGCGCCGCCGCCATTCTAGGCGGAGTGACGGGTGCGGCAATGCCTGTGTTGCAACGCGGCGAGGGTTAGCGCACGCGGCGGGACGGCGCAAGTAAAAGGTGGCCGGATTGGGGCGACAAAAGACCTCGGAAGGATAGTCCAGCCTGGACGACCAGCGAGGCAGATATAGGCTCCGGAACCTCTGGCATGTGTCCGCGTTGTGCGACATGTTTCCGATTTCTGCTGGAAAACCGCGCATAATGGCCAAAGCTGGCGGGATCGACCGTCTTCCAATGCTCGTGAAGGAGTGCTGAATGGCACCGCGCCCGACCTGGAAAGGCTATCTGAAACTCTCGCTGGTGACCTGCGCGGTGGAACTGACCAACGCTACGACGCAAAGCGAGAAAATCCATTTCCGCATCATCAACCGCGCCACCGGCAACACGGTGAATCGGCAATATGTCGATTCCGCCACCGGCAAGCCGGTGAAGGACGAGGACGAAGTAAAGGGCTACGAGACCGGCGACGACGAATATCTCCTCGTCGAGGAAGACGAGATCGATGCGGTCGAGATCGAATCCTCGCATACGCTTAATCTCGAAGGCTTCGTGTCGAAGGCCGATATCGAGCAGGTCTATCTCGACACGCCCTACTACCTGACGCCCGCCGACGAGGTGTCCGAGGAAGCGTTTGCCGTCATCCGCGACGCCATGAAGGACAAGAAGATGTCGGGACTCGCCCGCATCGTGCTTTATCGCCGCGAGCGGCCGGTGGTCATCGAACCGCACGACAGGGGCATGCTCCTCACCACACTCCGCTACGACAAGACAGTGCGCAGGGCGGACGATGTTTTCGACGGGCTGAAACCCGTGAAGATCGACAAGGACATGATCGAACTCGCCTCCGACATCATCGACCGCAAGAAGATGAAATTCGATCCCTCGAAATTCGAGGACAAATACGAGGATGCCCTGATCGACCTTATCGAGGCCAAGAAGAAGGGCAGGAGGCCGCCCAAGGCCAAGCCTGCAGCCCGGCCTTCCAACGTCGTCAATCTCTTCGATGCCTTGAAGAAGAGCCTGGTCGAAGAAGGCGGCGGCAAGGTATCGGCCTCGAAAGCCGGCAATTCGAAGAAGCGCAAATCGGCGTAGCGCGCATGGCGGGACTTCAAGAATATCAGCGTAAGCGTGACTTCCGGAAGACGGCCGAGCCTTCCGGCAAGGGAAAAGCGCACAAATCGAAGAGTGCCGGCGGGCTCTATGTGATCCAGAAGCATGCCGCGACCCGCCTGCATTACGATTTCCGCCTTGAACACAATGGCGTCCTGTGGAGTTGGGCGGTGACGCGCGGCCCGAGCCTCGATCCTTCCGAGAAGCGGCTTGCCGTCCATGTCGAGGACCACCCTCTCGACTATGGCGATTTCGAAGGCACGATCCCCCAAGGCGAATATGGAGGCGGCGCCGTCATCGTCTGGGACAACGGCGAATGGATCCCGGAAGGCGATCCCGAAGCCGGGATGAAGAAGGGCCATATCGACTTCGAGCTGAAGGGCAACAAGTTGAACGGCCGTTGGCATCTGGTGCGGCTGAAGCCGCAGCGCGGCGAGAAACGCGACAACTGGCTGCTGATCAAGTCGGACGATTCGGCGGCCAGCAGAAGCGGCGATATCCTCGAGGAGGCGCCGCAATCGGTGAAATCCGGCCTGACGATCGACGAGATCGGCAAGAACGGCAAGGCGGATGTCTGGCATTCCAAGTCGACCGCCGGGAAAAGCTCAGGCCCAAAGGGCCGGTCTCAAAAGGCTTCTCGCCCAGGTAAGCAGGCCACGATGCCCGATTTCGTGCCGCCGTGCCTCGCCGCGTTGCAAACCGCACCGCCAACGGGTGGCGAATGGCTGCACGAGGTCAAGTTCGACGGTTATCGCATCCAGACGCATCTCTCCGGCGGCAGGCCGAAGCTTCTGACCCGCAGGGGCCTCGACTGGAGCGACCGCTTCGGCAAGGCGATCGCCGACGCCCTCGCCTCGCTCGATTGCGAGAACGCCATCCTCGACGGGGAGATCGTCGTTCTCGCCGACAATGGCATAAGCTCCTTTTCCGGGCTTCAGGCGGCCCTGTCAGGCCGGCGAACGGAAAAGCTTGTCTACTATGTTTTCGACCTCCTCTTTCTCGACGGTATGGATGTTTCGGGCGAACCGCTGGCCGACCGCAAGGAAAGGCTGCGCGACCTGCTCAAGCCCCTCGGTGAGCAAGGGCCGGTGCGTTACAGCGAGCACTTCACCGAACCGGGCAAGACGATGCTGGCACATGCCTGCCGTATGGGGCTGGAAGGCGTGGTATCCAAGCGCGCCGACGCCGCCTACCATTCGGGGCGCGGGCACGAATGGATCAAGTCCAAGTGCACGCAGCGGCAGGAGTTCGTCATCGCCGGCTACCTGCCCTCGGACAAGACGGGGCGCGGCCTCCGTTCGCTGATCGTCGGCTACTACGAGGGCAGAAAGTTGAAGAGCGCCGGCCATGTCGGCACGGGCTTCTCGGCGAAAGCGGGAGTCGATTTGAAGAAGAAGCTCGACCGGCTGAAACGCAAGACATCGCCACTGACCGGCCCGGGATCGAAGGAAAAGCAGGCAATCTGGGTCGATCCCAATCTGGTCGCGGAAGTCGAGTTCCGCTCGTGGACGGCCGATCGTATATTGCGCCATGCCTCCTTCCAGGGGCTGCGCGAGGACAAGCCGTCCAAAGACGTGGTCATCGAGGAGCCGGAAGACACCGCCAAGGCCGGCGCGAAAAGCGCCAAGAAAAAGGACGTATCGAAGCGTGCCTCGGCAAAGAAGGGAGCCCAAACGAGCGTGACCCTTACCCATCCCGACAAGCTCTTGTGGCCGGAAGCCGGCATCACCAAGCAGGTCCTGCTCGACTATTACGAGGAGGTCTGGCCGCTGATGGAGCAATTCGTCATCGACCGGCCGCTGGCGCTGGTGCGCGCGCCGGACGGCGTCGGCGGCCCGCGCTTCTTCCAGAAACACGCCTCGCCCGGCATGCACGAGAAGATCCTGCGCATGGCCGATCCCAAGGACGGCGAGGAACTCCTTTACATCGAGGATTTCGACGGGCTGGCGGCGCTCGTTCAGAATGGCGTCGTCGAGATCCACATCTGGGGCTCGAAGATCGGCACGATCGAAAAACCCGATCAGATCATCTTCGATCTCGACCCCGACGAAGGGCTCGATGTGGCGGCTGTCCGCGAAGCGACACTGGACGTGCATTCGCGGCTCGACGAACTCGAAATGCCGAACTTCGTCAAAACTTCGGGCGGCAAGGGTTTTCATGTCGTCGTGCCGCTCAAGCCGAAGGCGGATTGGGAGCGCGTGAAGACGTTCGCGCATGATTTCGCCTGGGCGATGGAGCAAGCTTCGCCAAAGCGCTACACGGCAACGCTTTCGAAGAAGGCGCGCGCCGGGCGCATCTTCATCGACTATCTGAGGAACGGGCGTGGCTCGACCACTGTGGTGCCCTACTCCTCGCGCGGCAAGCCGAACGCGACCGTGTCGATGCCGATCGACTGGAAGGCGCTGGAGGGTAATGTCGGACCGGGCGACTACACAATCGGCGATGCGGGCGGCCGCGCCAAGGTTGAAAAGGCCGACATCTGGCGCGACTTCTTCAAGGAGGGCTATACGCTCAGCTGATGTCGCGACCGCTGCCTGGGTCGGCAAAAAATTCTAGAAAAAAATGCAGCCGACCGGAACCAATCCCGTTGCTGTCGGTTAAGAAGCCAGGACGATGGCGGACGGTTCCCCCCCAAAAAACCTTGCCCGCCCTGGCAACCGTCATCGTCCCCCCTTTTCCCTCAGAGCCTGTCTTTCTCGTGCCCGCCTTTCTGGAGCGCAGGCATTCTGCCCTTGCATGCGGGGAGTTCCTTGCATAGCAGTTCCGGCAACAAAGACGCCGGCCACGGCGCAGGCAGGAGAATGAAGAATGGCGAGTAGGACCGGCGCACCCGAAGGCACGATGTTCAAGGCAAATGGCCTCGAATGGGACGTCATCGACACCGGTATGCCCTCGCCCGATGCGCCGACGCTGGTGCTCCTGCCCGGCACGCTCGGCACCGCGGGAATATTTCGGGCGCAGATCGACGGATTGCGCGATATCGCGAGGGTCATCGCGCTTACCTACCCGATCGAACGCAACCTCGGCCGGTTGGTCGACAGCCTCATTACCTTGCTCGACGAACTAGGGATCGACACTTTCCACATCCTCGGCTCGTCTTTCGGCGGTTTTGCCGCGCAATGGCTCGCCGACCGCGCGTCGGACCGAATCGAGACGCTCTTCATCGGCAATTCTCTGGTCGATCCGGTTCCCTCGCGAAAACGTCTGCCGCCGCTTGACACGATGGAAGCGATGAACGGCGAGCAGCACAAGGAACTCATCCTGAAATCGGTCGCGGGTTGGGACGAGTCTGAGCCCGTTTTCGCCGACCTGAAGAAAAAGCTCATGGAAAGTGCCGAGACGGTCGGCGGCGAAGGGCTGAAAGCGCGCGTAATGGCGCTGCAGAATTCACAGGCCGTACCGCCGCTCGCAGTGGCGCCCGAACGGATCGTCATCATAGAATCGGTGGATGACCCGCTAATCGGCCCGGAAGCACGGCGCGCCGTGGAGGAGCGCTATCCCGGGGCCGAGATCAGGCGGTTCCGCGTCGGCGGCCATTACCCTTACGTGACCCGCCCTGACGAATACAACGCCATCATCCGCGAGCGGCTTCTGGCGGCACCTTGAGCTTCATCCTCGCGCCCACGGCATGAGTTTTTTCTGCAGCCATTGCAGCCCGTAGGTCAGCACCACGCCGAGGATCATGACCACCACAAGCCCGGCGTACATCTTCTCGGGGTTCAGCACTTCCCAATAGTAGAATGTCATGTAGCCGACGCCCTGCTTGGCGCGCAGGAACTCGACCGAGATGATAACGATGAGCGCCGTTCCGAGCGCCAGCCTCAGCCCGGCGAAGATGACCGGCAGCGCCGCGGGAATGATGACGTGCCGGTAAAGCGACAGGCCGCGCGCGCCGTAATTGCGCCCGGCCATGACGAAGACGGGATCAATGTCGCGAACGCCCGCCATCGTATTGATGGTCATGAGGAAGAAGACGGATAGCGCCACCACCGCAATCTTTGGCCCCTCGCCGAAGGGGTCGGCGAACATCAGCATCACGATCGGGAAGATCGCGATCTTCGGCAGCACGTAGATGGCGGAAAGCGTCGTGTCGAGCATGAGCCTCACTGTTTGGTTGATGCCCATGATGACGCCGAGCAGGATGCCGGGGATCGCGCCGATGACGAAGCCGGCGGCGACACGCCCGAGCGTCGCCCAGACATGGCTCTCGGCGAAAAGGCTCCAGACACCGGCCCAGCCGTCACTCTCGAATTTCCACGGGATCAGCCAGGGACGGCCGAGCAGGCTCGTTTCGGAAAAACGGTCGAAATGAACCGTCACGTCCCAAAGCGCGGCAGCGATGCGGGTCGGCTGCGGGAACCACAGAGGGTTCAGGATGCCGGCATCGACGATCCATTGCCACGCGACCAGCGCCAACACAGGGAAGCCGAAGGCAAGCGTGCGCTCGTAGAGCTTGCGGCGCTTCGGCGGCACGTCGCGGCCGATCCGCTCGGCGGCCAGCACGACCAGCACGAAATCGCCGAAGAGCGCCATCCACCAGAGCGGCGCCCATAGCCCTGTCAGATAGAGAACGCCGTTCCAGAGCAGGCAGACGCCGGCAAGGATGCCGAGCATAGCGGGAAGCGGCAGCCCCGTCGCAGGCGCCTTGCTAGCGGTGGCATCGCTGGCCGACGATCCGTCCACCGCGAGCGGTCGTTCCGCCGGCGCGCTCACGACTGCATCTCCATCGCGCGCGTCACCTCGCGCCCGAGTTGCTCCCAGATCGCGCCGCGCAGTTCGGCGAATTCAGGCGTATTCAGCGTTTCCACCGTACGCGGCCGCTGGATGCCTATGTGAAAAGTGGTGA
Source organism: Mesorhizobium koreense (assembly GCF_031656215.1). Taxonomy (NCBI): domain Bacteria; kingdom Pseudomonadati; phylum Pseudomonadota; class Alphaproteobacteria; order Hyphomicrobiales; family Phyllobacteriaceae; genus Mesorhizobium; species Mesorhizobium koreense. The sequence goes on from NZ_CP134228.1 coordinate 3,847,984, forward strand.
GCAGCCGGCCGGGATGCGCCGTCATCAGGATCACCCGGTCGCCGAGCAGGATCGCCTCGTCGAGGCTGTGGGTGATGTAGACAACGGTTTTGCGCGTTTCCTCCCAGATACGCAGCAGTTCGTCCTGCAGGACGATGCGTGTCTGCGCGTCGAGCGCGCCGAGAGGCTCGTCCATCAGGAGCACTTCGGGATCGTTGGCGAGCGCGCGGATAATCGACACACGCTGCTTCATGCCGCCTGAAATCTGGTGCGGGTAGTAGTCGGCGAATTTGCGCAGGCCGACCCGCTCGAGCCAATAACGAGCTATTTCGAGCCGTTCCGCCCGGCCGACACCGCGCATCTGAAGGCCGAAGGCGACGTTCTCGATGACGGTCTTCCAAGGGAAAACTGCGTATTCCTGGAAGACGACGCTGTTCAGCGGCTTTTTCGGATCGCTCCCCGGCCTGATCTGGATGGTGCCGGAACTGTGCGTATCGAGGCCGGCGAGCATCCTGAGATAGGTAGACTTGCCGCAACCGGACGGGCCGACGATGCAGACGAATTCGCCGTCTGCGACATCGAGGCTGAAATCGTCCACGGCGACCATCGGGCCGGCCAGGGTGTCGTAGACCTTGGTGACGTTGCGCGTAACGATACGGGGCGCCGTTCCCGGCGCCCGCGCATTGGTTTCGGTCATGAGAACGGCTCCGGTCCTGCCGGAGAAGGGTCCGGCGCCGGCTGGCCGGACCCCGCACCGAGCACCATCAGTTCTTCGCTTCTCCGAGAGCGGAGAGCGCCTTGTCGACGAATTGCGTGTCGACCACCTTCTTCAGGTCGATCGGGGTGTCGTAGTCGGTGCGGCCGTTCTCGCGATGTACGCGCTCGACATCGGCCAGACCCTTGACCGGGATCTCCATGTTCGGATCGTAAACGGCCGGCGTCGCCTTCTTAAGCGCCTCTTGCGTGGTCGCGGTATATTTCATGTAGGCGTCGATATTCTCCTTGGAGAGATAGTCTTCGCCCTGCATCATCCGCGCCGCTTCGGCCAGCGCCAGCACGAAGCGCTCGGCAACCTCCGGCCGCTCCTTGATGAACTTGCCCGAACCGACGAAGGCGACAGTCATCAGGCCTGGCGTCAGATCGGTCGCCAGCACTTTGGCGGAACCGGACTCGACCGCCTGATCGGAATAGGGCGTGCCGGCGATCGCGGCATCGACGGAGCCGGACTGCAACGCAGCCGGGATGTCCGGGTTGCCGATATTGACCAGTTCGACATCGCGTATGGTCAGCTTGGCGCGCTCCAGAGCCTTCGCCGCCAGATATTCGCCGCCGCTGCCGGGGCCGCCGGCGACCGCCAGCTTTTTGCCCTTGAGGTCGGCGATGTCCTTGACCGTGCCGGCCGACTTGGTGGCGACCAGAAGCGCGGTCGGGCTGTTCTTCAACGGCTCGAGCCCGCCCGGCGCGATGACGCGGATATCGAGGCCTCGGTTCCAGCTATTCCACAGCGAGGTGACGATGGCGATGCCGCCGACGTCGACGCTGCCCTGGGTGAGGAAGGCGATCGCCTCGGTGCCCGACTTGACCTTTTCGAGATCGACATCGAGCCCGTATTTCTTGAACAGCCCCCTGCCCGCCGCGACATACATCGTGGCGAATTTCATGATCGGCACATAGGCGACCTTCACCTTCTGCGGCGGGTCGAGCGGCGCCGGCGTTTCGGCGGCTGCCCCGGTTACCCCGGCCGCCAGAAAGAGCGTACCGACCAGCGCGGCCACCCAGGCTTTCAATCTTCCGTCCCAAGCCATTTCTTCTTCTCCCTTGGCTTATCCGTGCACGGCGAGCCACGACAGCTCCCCCAACGCCGGCATGCGGCAAAATTCGTTGGAGAAGCGCCCTACCCGGTCAGGCGGCGCGGCGCAACCCAAAACCGCAGGATCGCGCCTCTTCAAGCGTCGCCATAAACGAGCCGGTCCTGCCGAGCGCGAAGCTCGGCGATCTTCGACCCGACCGGCGGCGCCGCATTGGCGCGCGTGATGAGTTCGCCCTTGCGGATCGGCTGCGTGACGGTACCGCCCTGCAGGAGCCCGCAAGGTATGGCGCCGGCGGCGCGCGCCTCGTCCGCCTTCATGATCCAGGCGCGGTAGGTATGCTCGCCGACCAGTCCGAGCCTGTCACCGGGAACCAGATCCTTCTTGGCCACGGCACAGACATCGGCGACGGGCTTTGCCAGCGGCACCATATCGGCCTTGCCGTGAAGCACGACGCGCGCGCAAGTCAACGGCACTTCGAGCGAGGTCAAGTGATAGGGCCGGTGGAAGGTGAAATACGGCCCCTTGCCGAGTTTCAGGTCCTCCATCCGCTCGGAAAGACGCGGATGCGACATGTCGGCCACGACGAAGACACCCGGCGCCACCCCCTTGCCCACTGTGTAGTCGACGCAGCCCGCGCGCGACAGCACGCCGCCATCTTTTTCGGGGACCAGCGTCGTCGAAAGCTCTTCCAGCGAAGCGGCGGGACCGTGCATGCCCGAACAGTCCGGAACCAGGCCGGTCGCATTGGCGATAGCAGCCATCTCGACCATGGTCTTGGAGCCGTCAACGAACTCGACCAGCATGCGGACATTCATGTTCCGCCGCTCGGCCTCCTCGGCATAGTCCTCCGGCACCGCGTCGAAGCGCAGCGGGTTGTTCTTGCCCTTGCCGGCGGACACGATCGGGTAGCCGAGCGCCGAGACGAATTCGATCAGTTCCATGCAGGAGGAGGGCTCATCGCCCGCGCCCAGCGAATAGATGATGCCGAGCCGCTCCGCCTCGCTCTTCAAATAGGCGCCGATGGTGACGTCCGCCTCGACATTCATCATGACGAGATGCTTGCCGTGCTCCATCGCCTTCAGGCCGACTTCCGCGCCAACGGCAGGAATACCGGTCGCGTCGACCACCACGTCGATCAGGTCACTGCCGATGACGAGATCGGCGTCGTGCGTGGCCGCGATCTTTCCCGCCTCCATGGCCCGGTCGAGATCGGCCCCGTTCTCAACCTCGCGCACATGTCCCTTCTCGCCATAGGCGATTTCCGCCGCGTGGCTGACATTGCGGATCTTGTGGTCGGCGACGGCCCCCACGGTCAGGCCTTGCATGCGCGCCACCTGGGTGACGATGTCCGTCCCCATCTCGCCCGCGCCGATGAGGCCGATGCGGACCGGCTTGCCCGCTTTCGCACGCTCGGCAAGGTCCCGGGCAAGTCCGACGGGCGCGACATTGGTCATGGAACTCAAACTCCTGCCAGCCGCCGTTTCGGAAGGCTCGATGCGTTCAGTTACGGGGGAACGAAGGGATACCGTCATATGTTGTGCGCTTTACGACTAATCCGTTTTCACGACGACACGCATATGGCCGGTCTGCACGGATTCCCCGTGCTGGTTGGCCACGTCCAGCAGGAAGGTGACGAGATTGCGGCCTTCTTTCGACGTCGGTCGTATCTCCTGGACCGTCACCTTTGCGCGTATGGTATCGCCGATCCGGACAGGGCCTGAAAAGTCCCAGTTGAGGTTGACCAGCGCGATGACGCGCTCGCCAAGAAGACCTGTCTGCGTCAGGAGGCCAATCGCTGCCGACATGGTAAGCGGCCCGTGTGCGATACGCTCGCCGAAGGGCGTGGTCTCCGCGAACGCCGCATCCATGTGTATCGGAGTGAAATCGCCTGCGAGCCCCGCGAAGAGCGCGATGTCGCCCTCTCCGATCGTCCTGCCGGCCGTTGCGATCGTTTCGCCCGCAATCAAGGGTCTATTTGCCAAACCCGCCTCCTAAACCTTAAAATAATCGGGCTTCGGGATCGCCCACGTCTCGCCCCAGAGCTGGCTGCCGCCCGAAACGTTCAAGACCTCGCCCGTGACATAGGATGACGCCGGGCCTGCCAGATAGACGCAGGCTTCCGCGATTTCCCATGCCGTCCCGACGCGCCTCATTGGGTTCGAGTCAGGATAGCCTGCCAGCGTCTCGGCCGTATACACCTTCCAGCCAGGCGTCTCGATGGCGCCCGGTGCGATGCAGTTGACGCGGATGCCGAGCGGCGCCCATTCCACGGCCACGGCGCGGGACAGTCCGACGACGCCCGACCGCGCAGCCACGGTATGCGCCAAGCCATAGAGACCGTGGGAGACCACGACGACGATGTTGACGATGCTGCCCGGCCTGCCCGTATCCCGCCAGTGCCGGGCAGCCGCCTGCATCATGTACCAGGTGCCGTTCAAATTGGTGTTGACGACGGCGTTCCAGCCCTTCACCGAAAAGTCGATGGCCGCCTGCGGATATTGCCCGCCGGCACTGTTGACCAGCATGTCGATGCCGCCCGCCCCATCAAATGTATCGAAGAGGACCTGCACCGCGTCCGGCTCACGGATATCGAGCGCGTGGAAACCCGCGTCGATTTCCTTCGCTCGCATGGTTTCCGCTGCTTCGGCGAGCTTTGCCTCGTCGCGGCCGGCAAGAATGACGCGGGCGCCAAGCCGGCCCATCAGCCATGCAGTCGCGCGGCCAAGGCCGCCCGCCCCGCCCGAGATCAGGGCAGTCTTCCCGGCAAGGATGCTCTCCGCATAGACCGTCGGATGGGTAGCCAGCGCCTCGTCGTCGAGACCGAATGTCTCATCCGATGCAGCCGCTCGCGGCCTGCCGGTCTCGCTCACTTTTCTGTCCGAATATGGAATCGCCGTGCAGCCATGATGCCATTCACGTGGGGTCCGTGCTGCTTATACCGAACGAAATCGGATGTCTCCCCCGTCGACATCCTGAACTGTACCAACAGCAGCGATCACCGGAACAAGTCCTCTTGCCAATCGCCGCACAATCCGGCTATCGCAGGGCGCATTCCAGAGCCCAGCCGGAGTGCCGCCGATGTCCTCTCTTCCTGAAAAAGCATTTCCCGTCTCGTGGGACCAGTTCCACAGGGACGCGCGGGCACTTGCCTGGCGGCTGGCCGGCATCAACGGTGCCTGGCGGGCCATCGTCTGCATCACGCGCGGCGGACTGGTGCCGGCCGCGATCATCTCGCGTGAACTCGGCGTACGCATGATCGAGACGGTGTGCGTGGCCTCCTACCATGAATACACCGAGCAGGGCGAACTCGCCGTCCTCAAGGAGATTTCCCCGACGCTCCTGGAAAACGACGGCGAAGGCATCCTGATCGTGGACGACCTGACCGATACCGGCAAGACGGCCGCGATCGTCCGCGCCATGATGCCAAAGGCGCATTTCGCCACCGTCTACGCCAAACCCAAGGGCCGGCCGCTGGTCGACACCTACATCACCGAAGTCTCGCAGGACACATGGATCTATTTCCCGTGGGACATGGGCTTTTCCTATCAGAAGCCGATTGCCGACGATCACCGCGGCTGACACGGCCTGAAATCCGGGCATCCCTTTGGGGGGCTTGACGTTTTACAGAAATCAGCCAGATTTGCCGGCTAATGTATAGCTGTGCACGTTTTTCCGCCATTTCGGGCAAATTCACACTTGATGCACGGATTTGCGGTAACCATGTGCGTAAGGTGATTCGCTGGAACTGATGCTCTTCCGATGCTGACCGGGCCCTTTTCGAACAGCCTCCTGCCACAGCGCGTGCGCCGCCTCTTCGGCGCCGAGCGCTGTCGGCTGCAGGTAGCAGCCCTGCCCTGGCGGAAAACGGACGACGGCGTCGAGGTGATGCTGATCACCAGCCGCGATACCGGACGCTGGGTTCTGCCCAAGGGCTGGCCCGAGGATGACGAGCCGCTTTACGAGGCGGCCGCCCGTGAGGCTGTCGAAGAAGCCGGCATCTCAGGCGGCATCGCGCAGACCACCGCGGGCAGCTACTTCTACAACAAGGTGCATTCCTCCGGTACCGAATCGCCGTGCGAGGTGCGCGTCTTCCCGCTTGAGGTGAAGGAAGTCGCCTCCAAATGGCGCGAAAAGGGCCAGCGCAAGCGCAAATGGGTTAAGCCGCGCGAAGCGACCCGCATGGTCAACGAGCCCGATCTCGTCAAGCTGATCGCGCGTTTCGCAGCCGATCCTTCACGATACGCCGGCTGACGTCGCTCTCCGCCGGGCCGTACCCTCTCGTTTGCAAACCATTCACCATGCCTGAACAAGCGCGGGAACCGCTTCCGCGCCCGTCGCTTTTAGTTCGGCTGGAAAGGCCTTGCCAGGGAGACGCAGATGAAGATCACGGCAGCCGGAATAGATTCGATCAAGATCAGCAATATGGAAGGTACCGAAAAGGGCGCCCAATTTATCGTCTGGCTCTATTTCCAGGTCGAGGACGAAGGGCGGCAAACCGGCCAGGAACTTGTCGTTTCCGTGCCTTACGATCCCGATTTCACCTTCAATGAAATCGCCAGGCAGGCATTTGCGCAGGCGACCGCCCTGCTCCGCGCCGCCTCGAACATGGACGAAGCGGCGTGGTGGCGACGATTCAACAGGAGCATCGAGCCACTGCCGGAATGGGCGGCGACGCCGCACTGAACTGCCTGTCTGCGGGAACCGTTTCGCGCCTGCTGCGAATACTGCCTTACGAGAAGGCGAGATAGATGATGCGCCCCAGCGCGCCGAGCAGAAGCGCGAAGGTCGCTACGGCCTGTGTGAAGAAACCCGGATATCTTTTGAGCGGCGCGGAGAGATATCCGGCGAAATAGGCCACGCGACCGACCAGCCACAGAAGGCCGAGACCTGCCGCCCATGCTGCACTCCAGTAGATGGCAAACAGCCACATGGCCGGAAGGAAGATCGGCAGCCATTCCAGCGTATTCGAATGCGCGCGGATCGCTCGCTCAAGAAGCGGGTCACCCGTCATGGCCGGAGCCAATATGCCCGTCTTTGAATGCGTCCTGGCAACTGTGAGCGCCATCGCGAAGATAAGCAGACCGCAAAGCAGGGTCACGATAGCGACCGGATAATATCTCTCCACATTAATTCCTTTCGGCAAGCTCCAACCCTGATGGCGGATTGGCATAAAGGAACAGACCTAGTGGCGCCTGACAAGCAAGGTAGCACACCAGAAGCGTGCCGCTTGTCTTCGTAAGTGAGACCTTGCTTCCTTGTTAGATGGTCGGCGGCTTCACAGGGTCGATGTCTTTCCGGTCAATGTAGCCGTCCATTCCGGATCGGTTCCCGGATATTGCCATTCTGGATCGTATTGCGAGCCGCAAGTTTTTGCTCACTTTATACACGATGCCGGTAGTTCATCCGCCAAGCTCCGAGGTCCCATGATCGATAAACTGGAATTCTTCATTGCCCTGGCGCGAGAAGAGCATTTCGGCCGCGCTGCCGAGATGTCTGGCGTCACGCAGCCAACCCTTTCAGCAGCGATCAAGCAGCTTGAAGATCAACTCGGCGTCATGCTGGTCAAGCGTGGTTCGCGCTTCCAGGGCTTAACCCCGGAAGGTACGCAGGTATTGGCCTGGGCGCGGCGGATCGTTGGCGACGCACATTCGATGCATGAGGAGATGCGTGCTGCACGCCATGGCCTGTCCGGGCGCATTCGCATCGCAACCATTCCGACGGCTCTGGCCATGATGCCGCGATTGACCACGCCCTTCCGGGAAAAGCATCCTGGCGTGACCTTCTCGATACTGTCGCGGACATCCATCGAGATATTGTCTTTGCTCGGCAATTTCGAGATCGATGCGGGAATCACCTATCTCGACAATGAACCTCTGGGCAGGGTGACCAGCGTGCCCCTGTACACCGAACGCTACCAGTTAATTACCGCAGCGGGAAATCCCTATTCTACCCGCCGCGCCGTGACTTGGGCCGAAGTCAGCCGCATGCCGCTATGTTTGTTGACCCCGGACATGCAGAATCGCCGCATCATCGACCAGCATCTGTCCGAGGTCGGAGAACAGGTCCGCCCAACGCTGGAATCGAACTCGATGATCGTGCTGTTCTCGCACATCCGTACTGGCAAATGGTCCTCCATCATGCCGCTCAATCTGGCAGAAACATTGGGCTTTGCGGAGCCAATCCGTGCCATCCCGATCATTGACCCCGACGCCAGCCACAGCGTTGGATTGGTGACGACGCACCGAGAGCCGAATACCCCTCTTGTAGCTGCGCTGGTTGATGAAGCCATGTCGCTCGCGCGGATTCTTCAGGCTGAGAAGTAATACTAGCGACTGCCGACAGCCAAGAAGCCTGCCCTCATCGATAGATAATTTCTATCGATCGACGAAACACGCATATTGATTTCCGGTAATTTTCTCTGCTTTTTGTGTCAAACAGTGACGTAATTCATAGATTATGGAAATCATGCATGAAAATGCAGTCAGAAGACGTTGGGATCACGGCCCGGGCTACATCGATTGTCGACGAGATGAAAAAGCTGGAAGGCCCGCTGCTACCCATCCTTCATGAAATCCAGAATGAGTTTGGATATGTGCCACGGGAAGCGCTGCCGGTGATTGCCTCTGGTCTGAACCTGTCGCGCGCGGATGTTTACGGCGTGGTCAGTTTCTATCACGACTATCGCGACCAGCCTGCCGGCCGTCACGTGCTTAAGGTATGCCGTGCCGAATCCTGCCAGGCGATGGGCGGCGATGAAATGGCCGACCGGCTGCGCGATGCGCTTGGTGTCGACTGGCACGAGACGAGCAAGGACGGCGCGGTGACGCTGGAGCCCGTCTATTGCCTCGGGCTGTGCGCCTGCTCGCCGTCAGCCATGCTCGACGGCGAGGTCATCGGCCGGCTCGACGAGGACAGGATCGGCGAGATCGTCGCGGAGGTGCGTCAATGACAGTGACGATCTACGTCCCGCGCGATTCCGGCGCACTCGCGCTTGGCGCCGGCAAGGTGGCCGACGCGATTGCAAGCGAAATCAGGACGCGTGGCATCAACGCGAAACTCGTGCGCAACGGCTCGCGCGGCCTCTATTGGCTGGAGCCGATGGTGGAGGTCGAGACGAGCCAGGGCCGTGTCGCCTACGGGCCGGTGACGGCAAAGGATGTCGCCTCGCTCTTCGATGCGGATTTTCTATCAGGCGGTAAACACGCCCTGTCGCTCGGCGACCCTGAGGAGATTCCCTATCTGGCGCGGCAGACGCGCCTCACCTTCGCGCGCGTCGGCATTACCGATCCGATTTCGCTCGATGACTATAAGGCCCATGGTGGACTCGTCGGGCTTGAGAAGGCGCTGACGATGACGCCGACGGACATCGTCCGGCAGGTGACTGATTCCGGCCTGCGCGGGCGCGGCGGCGCCGGTTTCCCGACTGGTGTCAAATGGAAGACCGTCCTCGATACGCCGGGCGAACTCAAATACATCGTCTGCAATGCCGACGAGGGTGATAGTGGCACCTTCTCCGATCGCATGATCATGGAAGGAGATCCGTTCATCCTGATCGAGGGCATGACGATCGCTGCGATCGCGGTCGGCGCCACCAAAGGCTACATCTACCTCCGCTCCGAATATCCGCACGCCGAAAGGGCTTTGAACGAGGCGCTTGCGGTTGCCCGGAAAGCTGGCGTTCTCGGCAAATCGATCCTCGGCTCGATACACGCCTTCGACATCGAGGTGAGGATGGGTGCCGGCGCCTATGTCTGCGGCGAGGAGACGGCGTTGCTCGACAGTCTCGAAGGCAAGCGTGGCCAGGTGCGAGCAAAGCCGCCGCTGCCTGCGCATAAGGGCCTGTTCGGTCGTCCGACCGTCATCAACAACGTGATTTCTCTGGCCTCCGTCCCGATCGTCCTCGACAAGGGGGCGGCCTATTACAAGGATTTCGGCCTCGGGCGCTCGCGCGGCACTATCCCGATCCAGATTGCCGGCAACGCCAGATATCCCGGCCTGTTCGAGGCGGCCTTCGGCCTGACGCTGGGAGAGATCGTCGACAAGATCGGCGGCGGCACGAAATCCGGCCGCCCGGTCCGCGCCGTACAGGTCGGGGGGCCGCTCGGAGCCTATTTCCCGCGTGAGCTTTTCGACACGCCCTTCGATTACGAAGCGTTCGCCGCAAAGGATGGCCTGATCGGACATGCCGGGATCGTCGTTTTCGACGACACGGTCGATATGCTGAAGCAGGCCCGCTTCGCCATGGAATTCTGCGGGATAGAAAGCTGCGGCAAGTGCACGCCCTGCCGTGTGGGTGCGGTGCGTGGCGTCGAGGTCGCCGACCGGATTGCGCATGGTGTGGAGCCAGAAAAGCAGATCGAATTGCTCGAAGACCTCTGCAACACGATGAAGTTCGGATCGCTTTGCGCCCTCGGCGGCTTTACCCCCTATCCGGTGATGAGTGCGTTGAGACATTTTCCCGAGGATTTCCGCCCGCATCCGGTCCGCGAGGCGGCGGAATAACGGCTACGCGCCTCCCTCCTCATGGGGAGAGAGACAACCGTCAAGGAACAGGAGACACAACCATGTCCCTCATTCAGGAAGCCGATTATGGAACGCCGGCTTCGAAAGCCGAAAAGCAGGTCACGCTAACGGTCGACGGCAGGTCCGTCACTGTGCCAGAGGGCACATCCATCATGCGCGCCTCGATGGAAGCCGGTGTCGAAATACCGAAACTCTGCGCGACCGACACGTTGGACTCCTTCGGTTCCTGCCGAATCTGCCTGGTCGAGATCGAAGGTCGAAACGGCACCCCTGCCTCCTGCACCACCCCGGCCGTCGAGGGCATGGTGGTGCATACGAAAAGCGACCGCCTCGACGCCATTCGCAAGGGCGTGATGGAGCTTTATGTTTCCGATCATCCACTCGGCTGGAACGAGAAGGCCGGCACTGGCGCCAGCGAATTCGACCATGTGATTTCGCTCGTGGGCCTCGCGGGGAACCGCTATGGCGTCGAGGGCCGTAACCATGTGGCCGACGGCGTCGCGCCTGGCGGTGGTCATCTCACCATCGACCATATGGTGAAAGACGAGAGCAATCCGTATTTCACCTACGATCCCTCGCAATGCATTGTCTGCTCACGCTGCGTGCGCGCCTGCGCCGATGTGCAGGGCACCTTTGCGCTGACCGTCGAGGGCCGTGGCTTCGAAAGCCGCATCGTCGCCAGCATGAACGAGAATTTCGTCGATTCCGAATGCGTTTCCTGTGGCGCCTGCGTGCAGGCGTGCCCGACCGATGCGCTACGCGAGAAGGCGGTTCTGGAAAAGGGCATGCCGGATCGTTCGGTTGTCACGACCTGCGCCTATTGCGGCGTCGGCTGCAACTTCAAGGCCGAACTGAAGGGCGACGAGATCGTGCGCATGATGCCCTACAAGGCCGGCAAGGCCAATCACGGGCACTCCTGCGTCAAGGGCCGGTTCGCCTACGGCTACGCCTCGCATCCCGACCGCATCCTCACCCCGATGGTCCGTGAGAAGATCACCGATCCGTGGCGGGAAACGACGTGGGAAGACGCGCTCGCCCGCGCAGCATCCGAGTTCAAGCGCATCCAGAAAAAATACGGCCGTGGTTCCATCGGCGGCATCACTTCCTCGCGCTGCACGGACGAGGAAACCTATCTCGTGCAGAAAATGGTGCGGCAGGGATTCGGCAACAACAACGTCGATACCTGCGCGCGCGTCTGCCATTCGCCGACCGGCTATGGCCTCAATACCACGCTCGGCACGTCCGCCGGCACGCAGGATTTCGATTCCGTCGAGGCGTGCGACGTGATACTCCTGATCGGCGCCAATCCGGCCGACGCGCATCCCGTCTTCGCTTCGCGCATGAAGAAAAGACTGCGGGAAGGTGCAAAAATCATCGTCATCGATCCACGGCGAACGGACCTCGTGCGCTCACCGCATGTCGAAGCAGCCTATCATTTGCCGATCAAGCCCGGCACCAACGTCGCCATCCTGACGGGCCTCGCCCATGTCGTGGTGACGGAAAAGCTCTACGACGAGGCCTATATCCGCACCTATTGCGATTGGGATGCCTTCGAGGATTGGGCGGAGTTCGTCTCCAATCCACGCTACAGCCCCGAGGAGACGGCGAAAGTCTGCGGATTGGATGACGCGGAAGTGATCCGCCTGGCCGCACGCCTTTACGCCACCGGTGGCAACGCCGCCATCTATTACGGCCTCGGCGTGACCGAGCACAGCCAAGGGTCGACGGCCGTCATGGGCCTGGCAAACCTCGCCATGGCGACCGGCAATCTCGGCAAGAACGGCGTCGGCGTGAACCCGTTGCGTGGCCAGAACAATGTGCAGGGCTCATGCGACATGGGCTCCTTCCCGCACGAGTTTCCCGGTTATCGCCATATCGCGCTCGATCCGGTGCGCAAGATATACGAGGATCTCTGGGGCGTGACGCTCGACAAGGAGCCGGGCCTCAGGATCAACAATATGCTGGACGCCGCCGTCGACGGCACGTTCAAGGGCATCTACATCCAGGGCGAGGACATCCTGCAGTCCGACCCCGATACCAAGCATGTGGCCGCCGGCCTCGCGGCGATGGAATGCGTGGTCGTGCACGACCTCTTCCTCAACGAGACCGCACGCTACGCCCATGTGTTCCTGCCGGGCTCCACCTTCCTGGAGAAGGACGGCACCTTTATCAACGCCGAGCGGCGCATCAATCTGGTGCGCAAGGTCATTGAGCCAAGGGCGCGCTATGCCGACTGGGAAGCGACGCAGGAACTGGCCCGCGCCATCGGCCTCGACTGGAACTACACGCACCCTTCCCAGGTGATGGACGAAATCGCGGCGACGACCCCGACTTTCTCCGGCGTTTCCTTCGATCTGCTGGAACGCGAGGGCTCGGTGCAATGGCCCTGCAACGAGAAGGCACCGCTCGGCACGCCGGTGATGCACATCAATGGCATCATACGCGGCAAGGGCAATTTCGTGCGCACCGAATATGTCGCGACCGACGAAAAGGTGGGGCCGCGCTTCCCGCTGCTGCTCACGACCGGCCGTATCCTCTCGCAATACAATGTCGGCGCGCAGACGCGCCGCACCGGCAATGTCGCCTGGCACGAGGAGGACCGGCTGGAAATCCATCCCCATGACGCAGAGGATCGCGGTATTCGCGAAGGCGACTGGGTGAGGCTGGCGAGCCGCTCCGGTGAGACGACGCTGCGCGCGCTTATCACCGACCGCGTAGCGCCGGGCGTCGTCTACACGACATTCCACCACCCCACCACGCAGGCGAATGTCGTCACCACCGATTTCACCGACTGGGCGACGAGCTGCCCCGAATACAAGGTTACGGCGGTGCAGGTTTCGCCGTCGAACGGCCCAAGCGAATGGCAGATCGAATATGAGGACCTGTCACGCCGCACGCGCCGCCGGGTCAATGTGGAGGCTGCGGAGTGAGGATCGCTCTTCATCCTCCCCATATCGGGCAGGGTGGAAAATCCCCAATGACCCGTCCCGTCCGCCATCCTGTCTCGCAGATTGCTCTGCGCAACGGAGTTATTGCCTCGGGGCGACGGCTGGTGCCGGAAGAAGTTCCGGTCGCATTTTCCTTCGACGGCACAACCCACGCCGTGATGATGGCGAGCCCCGCCGATCTGGAGGATTTCGCGGTCGGCTTCGCCATCACCGAGGGCATCGCCACCTCGCCGGACGATATCGAGAAAATGGCGATCGTGGATCATGACGAAGGCGTCGACATCCAGATGACGCTGAAGGACAAGGCGAACGCTGCCTTCGAGGCGCGCAGACGGCACATGGCAGGGCCAGTCGGCTGCGGTCTTTGTGGTATCGAATCGATCGAGGAGGCATTGCGACCCGTTCCGGAAGTGAAGAACGCAGGTATCGTACTCGACGCGGACGACATAGCGCGCGCGGCACGGCTTTTGACATCGCATCAGCCGCTCAATGCCGAAACGCACGCGGTCCACGCCGCCGGCTTCTATGTACCGGGCAATGGGATCGTCGCCGCGCGCGAGGATGTTGGCCGCCACAACGCACTCGACAAACTGGCCGGCACGCTGGCGCGAAAAGGGATCGATGGCCGCAAGGGCGCCATCGTCATAACCAGCCGCGTTTCTGTCGAAATGGTTCAGAAGACCGCCGCCATCGGCACCGCCATATTGCTAGCCGTTTCCGCGCCGACCGCGCTCGCCCTCCGCACGGCGGAAGCAGTTGGGATGACGCTCGTCGCACTGGTGCGAGGCGACGATTTCGAGATATTCACCCGTCCAGACCGCATCAGAGCCGGAGCAGCCGCCCATGTCGCCTGACAAGCTTGTCTACCAGGCAAACCAGATCGCCAGGTTCTTCCATTCCAAGCCGCATGCCGAAGGCGTGGCCGGCGTGGCGGAGCACATCAACAAGTTCTGGGAGCCGCGCATGCGCCGCCAGTTCTTCGAACTGATCAAGGCCGGCGATAAGGGCTTCGACGAGCTTGTGCTGGAGGCCGCGCCTGCGGTGCGGCAGCCGCCACCCGAGGAAAGACCCGCCGCCTGAGGAGTAGACGGATACATCACCCAACCCGCATGCAGTTAATATCAGTTGGTTAACCTCAAAACGTGCATATACGTTTTCGCTTAATCCAGGCCGCTGTCACAGGTCCCTGGCAGTGTAGAGGCCATGACGATACGGCGGCTTGATCGGTGCTATGGGTGCGGCGCGTCACATGGCGAGACGAAAAGGGCGTGTAGCGTTTTGTCAAATCGCCTTTCCGTGCTATCAAGCTAATGTCTTAGGCACCCCCTTCGGGGGCAAACCCGCTGCTTCGCAAGAGGCGGCGGGTTTTTCATACGAGAGGATTTTGTTACCTGCCCTGTAACCTTTTCCACAAACCAAGCGGGCCGGCCGCTCTTCGATTTTCTGTAGACTATTGATTCTATTAGTGCTTTTGGTGAGCGCGCAGGGATTCGAACCCTGGACCTACTGATTAAAAGTCAGTTGCTCTACCGGCTGAGCTACGCGCTCCCTGAAGGCGCGAAGCGGCGCCCCGAAAGTGCGCGGAACATAAGGAGGGCGGCCGGGCCGGTCAACCGGAAAAGGCGCGGCCGCCGCGCGCACGTTTCTCAGATATGGATGGCCTGTCCGAGCGCCTTCATGGCCGCTTCGGGGAAGGTCTCGCCCAGGGTCGGGTGCGCATGGATGGTGCCGGCGATATCCTCCAGCCGCGCGCCCATCTCGATGGCAAGGGAAAAGGCGGCGGCGAGCTCCGAGACCCCCTCCCCGACCGCCTGGATGCCGAGCACCAGATGGTTGTCGGCGCGCGCGACGACGCGCACGAAGCCGTCTTCCCCCAATAGCGTCATGGCGCGGCCGTTGGCGCGGAACGGGAAGTTCCCGACCTTGACCTCGCGCCCGCCGGCTGCGGCCTGATCCGGCGACAGGCCGACGCTGACCACTTCCGGATCGGTGAAGCAGATGGCGGGGATGGCACGCTTGTCCCAGCTTCGCTTGTGGCCGGCAACGATCTCCGCCACCATCTCGCCCTGCGCCATGGCGCGATGCGCCAGCATCGGTTCTCCGGTCACGTCGCCTATGGCGAAAATGCCCCGCATGGAAGTGCGGCACTGGTCGTCGATGCGGATCGCCCTGCCCTCGCGGTCGAGCACCAATTCGTCCATGCCCCAGCCTTCCGTGAGCGGCCGGCGGCCGACCGTCACCAGCACGTGATCGGCGGCGATCTTCCTTTCCTTACCGGCGATTTCGACCAGCAGCGCGCCGGCCTTGCCGGCCAGTCCCTTCGCCTTCGCGCCTGTCAGCACCTCTACGCCGAGTTCGCCCAGCCGCCTCGCAACCGGCTGAGTGAGTTCGGCGTCGTATTGCGGCAGGATGCGGTCGAGCGCCTCCACCACCGTGACCTTCGAACCCATCTTGGCGAAGGCTGTGCCGAGTTCCAGCCCGATATAACCGCCGCCGACCACGGCGAGCTTTTCCGGCACCTCCTTCAACGACAGTGCCTCGGTCGAGGAGATGATCTTATCGCCGAAGGGAAGCGAGGGAAGCTCGACCGGCACCGAGCCGGTAGCGATGACGATCGTCTCGGCGCGGATGGTCTGCGTTCCGGTCTCGGTCTCCACGTCCACCGTCTTGCCGTCGCGGAACATCGCCTGTCCCTGGACACTCTTCACCTTCGCCTTCTTCAAGAGACCGGCCACGCCACCGGTCAACCGCCCGACGATATGGTCCTTCCAGGCGACGGTCTTCGAAAGATCGAGTGTCGGCTTCTGAGCGGTTATGCCGAGCGGGCTCGCTCCGGCGACCATCGCCCCGAGCCTTGCATATTCCTCCGCCGCATGGATCAGCGCCTTGGAAGGGATGCAACCGATATTGAGGCAGGTGCCGCCGGGCTTCGCCCTCTCCACAATCACCGTATCGACACCGAGTTGCCCGGCGCGGATGGCGCACACATAGCCGCCCGGCCCGGCGCCGATGACGAGGAGCTTGCAGGAGATTTCCTTCATGGCTGCCCGCCTTAATCCATAAATATCAGGGCCGGCGTTTCGAACAGCGCCTTCAGCCGCTGCACGAAGACCGCCGCGTCCCAGCCGTCGACCACGCGATGGTCGAAGCTTGAGGAAAGGTTCATCATTTTGCGGGGAATGAAGGAAGCACCGTCCCAGACAGGCCGCACCATTATTTTATTGACGCCGACGATCGCCACTTCCGGGTGGTTGATCACCGGCGTCGTCACCACGCCGCCGATCGCGCCGAGCGAGGTGATGGTTATTGTCGAGCCGGAAAGCTCCTCGCGGCTTGCCGTCCCGGCACGCGCGGCTTCCGACAGGCGCGCCACCTCCGCCGCGCAATCCCACAGATCACGCGCCTCCGCATGCCGCACCACCGGCACCATCAGACCGCCCGGCGTCTGCGTGGCGACGCCGACATGGACGCCGCCATGGCGGTGGATCACGCCGGCCTCATCATCGAAGATTGCGTTGATGCCGGGCTGCTCACCGACTGCCTTAACCATGGCTCGCATCAGAAAGGGCAGCACCGTCAGCCGCGCTTGATCGGCACGCTTTTCCTTGTTCATCGCCGCGCGCAGTTCCTCGAGCGCTGTGACATCGACCTCCTCGACATAGGTGATGTGCGGGATGCGCGCCTTGGCGAGCGCCATCTTCTCGGCGATGCGGCGGCGCAGGCCGATCACCTTGACGTCCTCGACCTCGTTGTTCAGGGAAAGCGCCCTGCTTCGCGCTCGCTCGGGGCCATGCGCGAAGAAGGCGTCGATATCCTCGTGCGTGATGCGACCGGCCGGCCCGGTGCCCGCCACTTGCCTGAGGTCGATGCCTGCCTCCTTCGCGCGCAGTCGGACGGCGGGCGAAGCGACCGGCTTCTGGCCCTCGCCGCGCGGTGAGGCCGTGGGGCGGGGACGGAGCGGCTCTTTTGCGGCGGCTCGGCCACGCCCCCCACCCCTGTCCCCTCCCCACAAGGGGGAGGGAGACGCTGGTTCTGCACCCTTTGCGCCCTTGTCGGTTGGCGGCATTTCAGCTTGCCGGACCTTGGCAGGTGGAGTGCTGGGCGGAGCGGCCGGCTGTCCCCCTCCCCCTTGTGGGGAGGGGTTGGGGGTGGGGGTATCCTGCGGTTCGTCTTGCGCTTGTTCGCCGGGAGCAGAATCACCCTCGCCCGCAACCTTCATCCTAACCAGCGGCGAGCCGACCGCGACCGTATCGCCAACCTCCGCGCCGAGCCACGTAATCTCGCCATCGGCCGGCGCGGGTATCTCCACCGTCGCCTTGTCGGTCATGACGGCGGCGAGGACTGCGTCCTCACGCACCAGATCACCGACCTTCACATGCCATTCGACGAGTTCTGCCTCGGCGACGCCCTCGCCCACATCCGGAAGCTTGATCGTGCGCTCGGCCCTGTCCTTGCTCATGGGATCAGACCTCCACCGTCTCGCGAAGCGCGCGGCCGATCCGCTCGGGTCCAGGAAAGTAGTCCCATTCCTGCGCATGCGGATAAGGCGTGTCCCAGCCGGTGACGCGCCTGACCGGCGCCTCCAGATGGAAGAAGCAGTGCTCCTGCACCAGTGCGGCAAGCTCCGCCCCAAAGCCCGAGGTCAGCGTCGCTTCGTGCACCACCACACAACGTCCGGTCTTTTCCACGGACTTCTTCACCGTATCGAGATCGAGCGGCAGGAGCGTTCTCAGATCGATCACCTCCGCGTCGATGCCGGTATCCTCGGCCGCCGCCTCGGCCACATGTGTCATCGTTCCGTAGGCAAGCACGGTGATCGCACTCCCTTCCCGCCGGACCGTCGCTTCTCCGAGCGGGACCGTGTAGTGCCCGTCCGGCACCTCGCTTTGCGCGTGCTTCGACCATGGCGTCACAGGCCGTTCGTGATGGCCGTCGAAGGGGCCGTTATAGAGCCGCTTCGGCTCCAGGAAGATCACCGGATCCGGGTCCTCGATAGCGGAGATCAACAATCCCTTGGCGTCGTGCGGGTTGGACGGCACCACCACTTTCAGACCCGACACATGCGTGAACAGCGCCTCCGGGCTCTGGCTGTGCGTCTGGCCGCCGAAGATGCCGCCACCGGTCGGCATACGGATCACGATCGGACAGGTGAACTCGCCCGCCGAGCGATAGCGCAGCCTAGCGGCCTCCGAGACAATCTGGTCATAGGCTGGATAGACATAGTCGGCGAACTGCACCTCTACGCAGGGTCGCAAGCCATAGGCCGCCATGCCGATCGCCGTGCCGACGATGCCAAGCTCGCTGATCGGCGTATCGAAACAGCGGTCGCGGCCGTACTTCGCCTGCAGCCCCGCCGTGCAGCGGAATACGCCGCCGAAATAGCCGACATCCTCGCCGAAGACGACGACATTGTCGTCCCGACCCATCGATACGTCGAGCGCGTCGCGTATCGCCTCGATCATCGTACGCCGCGGCATCTAAACCCCAGCCTCCTGACGCTGGCGTCTCAGATGCGGCGGCATCTCGGCATAGACGCCCTCGAACATGTCGCGGGCCGAGGGCCGACCGCCCGAATGCAACGTACCGTGGCCCTCCGCCTCCTTCTGCGCGGCAATGACCGTGTCGAGCACTTCCGCCTCGGCCTGCTTGTGGCGTTCTTCCGACCAGACACCGCGCACGATCAGATGGTTCTTCAGCCTCAACACAGGATCGCCGAGCGGCCAAGCCTCGGACTCGGTCTTCGGCCGATAGGCGGACGGATCGTCGGAAGTCGAATGCGCGCCGACGCGGTAGGTTACGTATTCGACGAGCGTCGGGCCCAGATTGCGCCGCGCCCGCTCGGCTGCCCACGAGGCGACCGCATGGACGGCCAGATAATCGTTGCCGTCGACCCTGAGCGACGGCAGGCCGAAACCCAGCCCGCGCGCCGCAAACGTGCCCGAACCACCCCGCGCAATGCCCTGGAAGGTAGAGATCGCCCACTGGTTGTTGACGATGTTGAGGATAACCGGCGCCCGGTAGGTCGAGGCGAAGACCAGCGCGGCGTGGAAATCCGATTCCGCCGTCGAGCCGTCGCCGATCCAGCCGGCCGCGATCTTCGTATCCTTCTTGATGGCCGAGGCCATCGCCCAGCCCACCGCCTGCACGAACTGCGTGCCGAGATTACCCGAGATCGAGAAGAAGCCGTGGTCCTTGGAGGAGTACATGATCGGCAACTGCCTTCCCTTGAGCGGATCGCGCTCATTGGAGAAGATCTGGTTCATCATCTCGGCGATCGGATAGCCGCCGGCGATCAGCAGCCCGGCCTGCCGGTAGGTCGGAAAATTCATGTCGCCCGGCTTCAACGCACGGCGGAAAGCGGAACTCACAGCCTCCTCGCCCATATGCTGCATGTAGAAGGAGGTCTTGCCCTGGCGCTGGGCGATCAGCATGCGTGCGTCGAAGGCACGCAAGGTCATCATGTGCCTCAGCCCTTCCTTCAATTCGTCATCGGAAAGCAGGCCTGCCCATGGCCCAACGGCCTCACCTTTGCGGTTCAGCACTCGAATAATCGAGTAGGCGAGGTCGCGGAGATCCTCCGGTTTTGCGTCGACCTCCGGTCGCCGCACCGATCCAGCCGCGGCGATCTTCACATCGGAGAAGTCCGGCTTTCCGCCTGGCCGAACCTCGGGTTCCGGTACATGCAGCGAAAGTGGAGCCTCTATCGCCATCTGTCGTTTCCTCGCCGACCTATCTTTTTGCCGCATTTCGCCGGCGCCGTACAGCACGGCATCCAGAGTGGACACCTTGCTATGGAACTATTCAAGGCTTACGTCCGTTTCTGCAGGAAAGGGACACCCGAGAAGTTGAGGAGTAAGGACATGCAACGATTGATTTCAGTTCTGTGCGCGGGTGTTCTCGCGTTATCGATGATAGCGCCTGCGGCGGCACAAGGCCAGGATACGACCGGCTTGAGTGCTCGTCATGGTAGCCACTTTCGTGTCGCCCGCGACCATAATCGTCACTGGCGTGGCCATGACCGCCGCCACTACCGTAGCCATGACCGCCGCGGTTTCTACAGTCATGGCGGCTACGGCTGGTACAACGGCCATCGTGGCTATCGTCACTACCGGCATGGCTATCGCGAATATAATGGCTGGTGGTTCCCGGCCGCGATCCTCGGCGGCGCGATCATCGGCAACGCCATCGTCAACGCTCCGCGAGGCGGCAGCGCGCATGTCCAGTGGTGCTACGACCGCTACCGTTCGTATCGCGCGTCGGACAACACCTATCAGCCTTACAACGGACCTCGCCGCCAATGTGTGTCACCCTACTGAGCCGGCGTCCGTCCGCATAGACGAGGAGCCCCGGCCCCGGCCGGGGCTTTTCTTTTGGGTCGAAAGGCGGTTTCAGCACACGCTTTTCGTGCGGCGCACGGCGTCCTTCCAGCCCTTGATCCTTGCGGAGCGGGTTTTGGCATCCATTGCCGGCTGGAAACGTCGCTCCAGCGCCCAGGATTTGGCGAAGTCGGTGGCGTTCGGCCACGCGCCGGCCTTCGATCCGGCGAGCCATGCCGCTCCGAGCGCCGTGGTTTCAAGGATTTCCGGCCGGTCGACCGGTGCATCGAGGATGTCGGCGAGCCGCTGCATGGTCCAGTCCGACGCCACCATACCGCCGTCCACCCTGAGAACGGTGCGGGCGGACCCTTTCCAGTCCTTGCGCATGGCATCGAGCAGGTCGCGCGTCTGGAAAGCGACCGATTCGAGCGCCGCACGCGCCAGTTCCGCCGGCCCTGAATTGCGCGTCAGCCCGAAGACAGCGCCGCGCGCGTCGGCGTCCCAATGCGGCGCACCGAGGCCGACGAAGGCCGGCACGAGGTAGACCGCCTGCGCCGGATCGGCCTTCGCGGCGAGTTTACCGCTTTCGCTTGCGTGGCCGATCATCTTCATGCCATCGCGCAGCCATTGCACCGCAGCACCCGCGACGAAGATCGAGCCTTCCAGGGCATAAGTCGTCCTGCCCTTCAGCCGATAGGCGATGGTGGTGAGCAGCCGGTTCTTCGAGCGCACCATCTCGGCACCGGTGTTGAGCAGCGCAAAGCAGCCCGTCCCGTAAGTCGATTTCATCATACCCGGCTTGAAGCAGGCCTGGCCGATGGTTGCCGCCTGCTGGTCGCCCGCGACGCCGAGGATGGGGATTTCGGCACCGAAGAGCGCCCTGTCCGTCACCCCGAAATCGTCCGCGCAATCCTTCACTTGCGGCAGGATATTCAACGGGACATCGAGGATTTTCAGAAGTTCTTCGTCCCATTCGTTACGGCCGATGTCGTAGAGCAGCGTCCGCGAGGCGTTGGTTGCCTCCGTCAGATGCTTGCGGCCGCCGGTGAGCCGCCATATCAGGAACGTATCGATCGTGCCGGCGGCGAGTTCTCCCTTCGCCGCGCGCTTTCGTGCGCCCTTCACATGGTCGAGCAGCCAGGCGAATTTGGTGCCTGCGAAATACGGATCGAGCAGGAGGCCCGTCCTGCGCGAGAATTTCGGTTCCAGCCCCTTCTTCTTAAGCTTTTGGCAAAGCGGCGCGGTGCGCCGATCCTGCCAGACGATGGCGTTGTGGATCGGCTTGCCGGTGGCGCGATCCCAGA
This sequence comes from Mesorhizobium koreense, assembly GCF_031656215.1. Lineage (NCBI taxonomy): Bacteria > Pseudomonadati > Pseudomonadota > Alphaproteobacteria > Hyphomicrobiales > Phyllobacteriaceae > Mesorhizobium > Mesorhizobium koreense. The sequence continues at coordinate 3,869,865 of NZ_CP134228.1, forward strand.
TGATTGCGGTTTCGCGCTGGTTGGTGATGCCGATGGCCGTGATATCTCCCGCCTTGAGCTTCGCCTTCCTAAGCGCGGTTTTCACCGTCGCGACGACCGAGTTCCAGATGTCCTCGGGGTCATGCTCGACCCAGCCGGAGGCCGGATAGATCTGCGGAAACTCCTGCTGGCCCTGCGCCACGATCTTCATGGCGCCGTCGAAGACAATGGCACGGCTCGATGTCGTGCCCTGGTCGATCGCCAGAATATATCCGCTCATTCTTCCCCCTCCTTCCGGCCTGTGGACCGCGGCGCTTCGGTCGCGACGTCAGTTCAGATGGCCGGCGCCATTCCTTATTTCCACGCTTTCCATGCCGCTCAATGCCATCTGGCTGCCGTCGGGAAAGGCGACGATGCATCCGTTCTGGCAAAGATCGGCATGCTCGCCCGGATCGAGGGTCCGCTCGGAGACGCGGCCCGCCTCCATAATCGTGATGGTCTGGCGTTGAGCGTCGCCGTTTGCAATGTCGGCCGCGAGTGTCGGGCCGACGGCGAAAAAGACGAACAAGGCGCTCATGATTATGCGTTCCATTGCCGGCCGGTGTCGCCACCGCCTCCCTGACGATCGGGAAAGACTTATAGCGGGGTCGTCGCCGACGACAAGTCGAGCCCGAACGGAGAATGAACGATCGGGGAAATCCGAGGTCGGTTGCCCGAAAAGCCATGGCGCTTTCCTCGCCTTGGCTTTATCCCACTATCTGTAGGTTTTCGCTCAGCGTCGAAAGACGGCTTCGGCAGGGGAATATGGCGGAATATTCGGCACTATCGCTGTTGCGCAATGCCTTTTCGGGCAACAGGGACTGGAAACCCGCATGGCGCAAGCCCGATCCGAAGCCCGCCTATGACGTGATCATCGTCGGCGGCGGCGGCCATGGATTGTCCACCGCTTACTATCTGGCCGCCGAGCACGGAATCACCAATGTCGCCGTTATCGAGCGCGGCTGGCTCGGCCAGGGCAATATCGGGCGCAACACGACCATCGTCCGCTCCAACTACCTGCTGCCCGAAAGCGTGCGTTTTTACGAGCATTCGATGAAACTGTGGGAAAACCTCTCCCATGAGTTGAACTACAACGTCATGTTCTCGCAGCGCGGCGTGCTCAACCTCGCCCACACGCCGGCGCAGATGGACGATTATGCTCGCCGCGGCAACGCCATGCGGTTGAACGGCGCCGACGCGGAACTGCTTTCGGCCGACGAAGTGGCGCGCAAGGTTCCGGGTCTCGACGTTTCCGCCTCGGCCCGTTTCCCGATCGTCGGCGGGCTGATGCAGCCGCGCGCCGGCACCGCCCGTCACGACGCCGTAGCCTGGGGCTTCGCGCGCGGCGCCGATCGACGTGGCGTCGATATCATCGAGAATTGCGAAGTCACCGGCTTCCTGCGCGACGGCGACAGGATCACCGGCGTCAAGACGACCCGCGGCGAAATCCGCGCAGGGAAGACAGCGGTGGCCGTCGCCGGGATGACCGGCCACGTCATGAAGCTTGCCGGCATCGACAAGCTGCCGCTCGAAAGCCACGTACTGCAGGCCTTCGTGTCCGAATCGCTGAAGCCCTTCGTCGACACGGTCGTCACCTTCGGTTCCGGCCATCTTTACATGTCGCAGTCCGACAAGGGTGGGCTGGTCTTCGGCGGCGACATCGACGGCTACAACACCTATGCCCAGCGCGGCAACCTGCCGATCGTCGAGGAGGTCATGAGCGAGATGGTCGCCATGTTCCCAGGGCTTGCGCGCGTCAGGCTCCTGCGCTCCTGGGGCGGCATCATGGACATGACGATGGATGGTTCGCCGATCATCACGACCGGCCCCCTTCCCGGCATGTATCTGAATTGCGGCTGGTGCTACGGCGGCTTCAAGGCGACGCCGGCCTCCGGCTGGGCTTTTGCCTACACCATCGCCCGCGACCATCCGCACGCCATCAACGCCGCCTACACGCTCGACCGTTTCAAGCGCGGCATCCTCATCGACGAGAAGGGCCAGGGCGCCACGCCCCGGCTGCACTGAGATGCTGATCACCTGCCCTTATTGCGGACCGCGCGATCTTTCCGAATTCACCTACCAGGGCGACGCCAACCGGGTCCGTCCCGATCCGGCCTCGACCGACCAAGAGGTCTGGTACGACTATGTCTACCAGCGCGTGAACACGGTCGGCGACCATAAGGAATACTGGCAGCATTCGGGTGGCTGCCGCAGCCACCTCGTCGCGGTGCGCAGCACGCTGACCCACGCGATCTCCTCCGTCGGCTTCGCCCGCGAACACGAGGAGCGCAAATCGGCGGTCCGCCACAAGAGCGGAGGCAAGGCATGAGCCCGCGCCGCGCCGCGTCGGGCGGCCGCATCGACCGCGCCCGCACCATCCGCTTCACCTTCGACGGCCAGGCCTATACGGGGCACGCCGGCGACACGCTCGCCTCCGCGCTTCTGGCGAACGGGGTGACGCTTTTCGGGCGTTCGTTCAAATACCATCGTCCGCGCGGCGTCCTGACGGCTGGGATCGACGAGCCGAACGCGCTGGTCACGATCCTGAGCGGCGACGTCCGCGAGCCGAACATCCCGGCGACGATGGTCGAGATCTACGACGGTCTTTCCGCCGCCAGCCAGAACCGCTTCCCGAGCCTCGGCTTCGATATCGGCGCCGCCAACCAGTTCGGCGGCAAGCTGCTCTCCGCTGGCTTCTATTACAAGACCTTCATGGGTCCGGTCGTCGGCCCATTGAAGGGTACGCGCTTCTGGATGTTCTGCGAGCATTTCATCCGTCGCGCCGCCGGTCTCGGCAGTGCAGGCTACGCCGCCGACAATGCCCACTACGAGAAGATGAACGCCTTCTGCGACGTGCTCGTCGTCGGTGCCGGACCTGCCGGCTTGTCCGCAGCAAAGGCGGCAGCGGCGGCTGGTGGCCGTGTCATCCTTGCCGACCTCGACGCAACCCCCGGCGGGTCGGCCAAATGGTCGGGCGAAACTATCGACGGCAAGGACGCGGCCGAATGGGCCGAGGCGACGGCCACGGAACTCGCGGCGTTCCCCAACCTGCGCATCCTGCCGCGCACGACGGTGTGGGGCTATTACGACAATAATACACTCGCAGCCCTGGAGCGGGTCGCCGACCACAAGCTGACGCCGGGCAAGGGCGAGCCGCGCCACCGCCACTGGACGATTCGTGCCGGCACGGTGGTGCTGGCCACCGGCGCCTTCGAGCGGCCGCTGATCTTCCCGGGCAACGACAGGCCCGGCGTGATGCTCGCCTCCGCGGCGGAACGCTATGCCAACGAATTCGGCGTGCTGCCGGGCGACAATATCGGCATTTTCACCAACAATGACGGCGCCTACCGTGCCGCCGCTGCACTGAGGCAGGCAGGCACCTCGATCGCGGCAATCGTCGATGTCCGACCCGATGTCTCGACCGCCGCGCGGGACCTTGCCGCGCAGACCGGCGCAGAACTGCTCCTCGGCTATGCGGTCATCGAGGCAGAGGGCGGCAAGGCGCTTACCGGCATCAAGGTCCAGCGCTTCGACAACTCCACCGGCGCGCTGTCTGGCGAGCCGCGCACCATTGTCGCAGACTGTCTCGCCGTTTCGGGCGGCTGGTCACCGGTCGTGCATCTTGCAAGCCAGGCCGGCGGCAGGCCGGAATGGGATGCGGAGCGGCAGGCCTTCATGCCGCCTGCTCCGACGCAGAACTGGATCGGCGCCGGCGCCTTCACCGGCGCGGCCGATACCGAGACCGCCATCGCCGAAGGCCGCAAGGCCGGCGAGAAGGCGGCCGGAGCAAGGGCTTCGCGTGCACGACCGGTCAAGGTCTTCGCGCCGGCGCTCGATCCGCATCCCGCGCCCTATCGCGAAATCCGCGCGGACGGGAAAGCCTTCGTCGATTTCCAGCACGACGTGACGGCAGAGGACGTGCGACTGGCGCACCGCGAAGGCTTCGTCTCGGTCGAGCATCTGAAGCGCTATACGACGCTTGGCATGGCGACGGACCAGGGCAAGACCTCCAACGTTCCGGGCCTCGCCATCATGGCCGACGCGCGCGGCCTGTCCATCCCCGAGGTCGGCACGACCCGCTTCCGCCCACCCTTCGCGGCGGTCTCGCTCGGCGCGCTCGCCGGCGAGCGCTACGGGGAACTCAGGCCTGATCGGCTGACCCCGATGCACGACTGGCATGTGGCCCAAGGCGCGCGAATGTATGCCGCAGGCCTGTGGTTCCGGCCGCAGATCTACGGCCATCCGGGCGAAACGGTGGAACAGGCCTACGTGCGCGAGGCAAAGGCCGTGCGCGAGACCGTCGGCATCGTCGATGTTTCCACCCTCGGCAAGATCGCTGTTCAGGGCCCGGACGCCGCCGAGTTCCTCGACCGCGTCTACACCAACATGTTCTCCACGCTCGCCGTCGGCAAGGCGCGCTACGGGCTGATGCTGCGCGAGGACGGCATCGCCTATGACGACGGAACGACCTGGCGGCTGGGCGAGCAGGAATTCCTGATGACCACGACCACGGCCAATGCCGGCAAGGTCATGCAGCAGCTTGAATATTACCTCGACATCGTCTGGCCGGAACTGCGCGTCCATCTTACCTCCGTGTCCGACGAATGGGCGGGCGCTGCGATCGCGGGGCCGAAGGCCCGCGACGTGCTCGCCGCCTGCGTTACCGACACGAAGGTGGACAACGAAACGCTGCCCTTCATGGGCATCGTGCACGGCGAGATCGGTGGCGTGAAGGTGATGATCTGCCGGCTCTCCTTCTCCGGCGAGATGGCCTACGAGGTCTATTGCGGCGCGGGCTTCGGCACTCATGTCTGGAAAGCGCTGATGGAAGCCGGCAAGCCCTTCGGCATCGTGCCCTACGGCATGGAGGCGCTCGGCACGCTGCGCATAGAAAAGGGCCACGTCACCGGCTCCGAGATCGACGGCCGCACCACTGCCCGCGACCTCTATCTCGACTGGATGCTGTCGAAGAAAAAGCCCTTCGCCGGCTCCGCCGTCATGGATCGCGAGGGTCTGCTTTCGCCGTCTCGGCTGAAGCTTGTCGGCGTCGTCTCGCTCGAAGGCCGGGCGCTGAACGGCGGCGCCCATATCGTGACCGGCGGTTCGCTGGAGGAGCCCGGCGAGGATATCGGCCACATCACCGCCGTCTGCTATTCGCCGGCGCTCGGCAAATATATCGGGCTGGCGCTGGTCAAGGGCGGCAAGGAACGTATCGGCCAGCGCGCATGGTCCTGCGATCCCGTCCGCAAGCGCTTCGGCCCGATCGAGATCGTCAGCCACCATTTCTACGATCCCGAAGGGAGTCGCATGCATGGTTGAGCCGCTTTCTCCGCTGGCGCCGGTGTGGAAGCCGGGCTCGCACGGCAATTTCGCCGCCGGCGTCGGCGTCGTGCTTTCCGAGACGCAGCCGGGCTCGATCGTGGAAGCGGCCGCCTGGCACGGCGAGGAAAAGAAGCTGATCGCCGCTATCCGCAAGTCGACCGGGCTTTCCCTGCCTGACGGCGCGGGCGCAGGAACCTATGCCAACGGGAAAGGCGCGTTCGGCATCGCGCCGGGGCGCTTCCTCCTCGTCGATCAGGCTGATGATCTGGCGGTTCGATTGCGCGAGGCGATTGCGGCCGACATCGGCACGGTGACCGACTTGTCACACGGCCGCACCACGATCCGCATCGCCGGGCCGAAGGCCGAATGGGTCCTGTCGAAACTCTTCGCCATCGATTTCGCGCTGCCGGCCTTTCCGGTCGGCTCGGGCGTCGCGACCGTGCATCACGATATCTTCGCGCAGATCCAGCGCACCGACGAGGACAGCTTCGATCTCTATGTCTTCCGCTCCTTCGCCCGCTCCTTCTGGAAGATGCTCGGCCACAGCGCCGAGGAAGTCGGCTACGAGGTGCGCTGAAGCTCGGTCGAGAGCCTTTTCCGCCCTACCTAGGTGGCGCAAAGCCGTTTGAGGACGCAGCGTGGCGAGCCGTGGCCAGAAGGCTCCTGCCATTACCTGTCAGGAACCCTGCACTTCCGGCCCTTCCCCTTCCCCGCCGAACCGGCAGAATAGTGCGGAGAGGAATCGCCATTGCAGAAGAAACGCCTGGAGATTTCGAGCACGGAAGCCCGTCGCATCTGGCTTCATGCCCAGCGGCTTGACGAGGCAGACCCTTTCGGCTCCGGCCCGGAGGCGACAAGGCTGGCAGTCGAGCATCTGGGCTACGTCCAGATCGACACGATCAACGTCATCGAGCGCTCTCACCACCACATCCTTTATACACGCATCCCCCGATATCGGCGCGAGGACCTGCAGCGGGCGCAGAGCGTCGACAAAACCGTCTTCGAATACTGGACGCACGCCCTTTCCTACGTGCCGGCGCGCGATATCCGGCTCTATCTCGGCATGATGAAGCGGGGCGAGGCGAAGCCGAACCGCTGGTATCCGGGTATCACAGACAAGGACATTAGGAAGGTGATGCGGCTGATCCGCAAGGACGGGCCGATTACCATCCGCGACATCGACGATGACGTGCTGGTGGAGAAGGAGCATCTGTGGGCGAGCCGCAAGCCGTCGAAGCGGGCGCTGCAGCTTCTCTTCTATCGCGGGGTGCTGGCGATCACGGCGCGCGAGGGGATGCTGAAGACCTACGACCTGATGGAGCGGCATTTCGGCTGGGAGAAGCGCCCGCGCCCGGCGACGGAAAACCAGTTCGCCGAATACGTTCTCGACCGGGCGCTGAGGGCGCAAGGGATCGTCAGCCTGGAGTCAGCCTGCCACCTCGACGCCCCGAGGAAGCCGGCGGTGCGGAAGATCATCGAACGGCGCGTGCGCGGGAAGAAACTCGTGCCGGTCACGATCGAGGGCGCTGGGAGGGCCGAGCACTGGGCCATGCCCGATATGCTCGATGCGCCGCCGTCACCGGAAAACCCGCCCGTCCATATCCTTTCGCCCTTCGATCCGCTGGTGATCCAGAGGAAGCGGCTGGCGCTATTCTTCGGCTACGATCATAAGTTCGAGGCCTACGTGCCGAAGGAGAAACGCGTCTTCGGCTATTTTTCATTGCCGGTGCTGGCCGGGGACGAGATCGTCGCCGTGCTCGACCTCAAGACCGACCGCGGTGCGGGAAAGCTGCTCATCCAGCAATGGACGTGGGTCGGAAGTGGGTCGGCTGAACAGCACAAGCAGGCCATCGAGGAGGAACTGGAGCGGTTCGAGCGATTTCAGCTTGCGTGAGACATGAAAATTTTCGGGTAGAGGCCTTTCGCAAACGTGCTTGACCCGGCGTTTGTCTATTCCGGCACGTAGCGGCCCTCATCCAAGCTATCCAATAGCATCCCCGCGTCTCCTGCCTGTGGGTAAATTCTGTCGCCGATCAGTTTCTGCATGACCGCGCGTGCATCATCTGGGAATAGCGCCAACGTATGGATGGCTGCCTTCAACCTGACCTGTTCATTTGAGTGATCGTACAAGCTTGCGAGTGCCCGCCTCTGGTCGCCGGGCCGGCTGCGCAATTCGTTCGAAACGGCCATCATGGCGTCGAACGCCCGATTATAGCGACGCATGTTGAAATCGAGATCAGCTTTGTACTGCTCTAGACAATGCTGCTCGAAACTAGAGACTAGTTTGTTCACTGCCATTTCTGTCAATTTCATTTCAGTACCCCAAACTTTTTGAGCGTCTTCAACCCCAATTCATACCTATCCTGCCAAGGTTTTCCTCTAAGGTAATCACGTGGCGAGATCCCCCCGAACTCTTCGTTTGGCTTGCTATACCATCGATTAATATCCCAATGCTTGAACCTTGGAATACGCACCTTGTTTTCCGGCGACTCGATCCAGGTCTCCGGAAAACCGTCGCGGCTGGCTGGCTTTTGCTCGACGATGTGGTGGATGTCGTAGCCGGTTTTCGGTTCCTTCGCTGCCTCCTGCAGTTGTTCCAGCGTCTTCGGCTCGTCGAAATAGGCAAAAGCGTCGTTCGCAAGTTCATAAATACGCCACGCGGCCAACGCCGCCCGACCAAGAGGCGAGCGTCGAAGCACGAAACGCGCGATGGCGTAGCGGTCGCGGGGACGCAACGGCGGATGGTCGGTAATGTCCGGGACATCATCGTCGTTGATCTGTAAAATCCGGCTGGGCCGGTCGGATGACGCTGTACGGGAGGAGGAGTCAGACCCTCCACCATCGGTCCATTGTCCACCATCAGGATTGCCGGCAGGGACGCGCGGCTCGTCCGGCCGGAACCCCGCCTTGTAGAGCAACAGGTCGAAATGGGCTTTGCTTACAAGCAGCGAGGCAATTTTGATTTTGAGCGCTAGACGACTTTCGGTCGAAGATTGCAGGGCTTCCTCCCGCGTTTCATTTCAATCCGCGGAAGCGTAAGCGCAGTCGTGAGGGCGTGAATAAATTCCTATCAAAAACTCTGACGAACGAGTCGTTACGCGCGAGAAACGCCTGATGGCGGCCATTGCCGCAGCGTAGCCCAGCGGCTAACCCTCTCTCTTCGGAAGGATCGCTACGGATGCCATTCGAGGAACGACGCGCCTTTGCTTCGCCGACCGGTGCGGTGCTAAACCTTCTTGTGAAGAAGGTGGCCGAACCGGCTCGCGCTGTCGTGCAAATCAACCATGGGCTGGCCGAGCACGCCGCGCGTTATGCGCGCTTCGCCGATCATCTCGCCGCATCTGGCTTCCAAGTCTATGCGCACGACCATCGCGGCCATGGAGGGACGACGGCGCTGGATGCGCCGTCAGGCATATTCGCGCGCGAGAGCGGCGCCGAAAAAGTTATCGCCGACGTGCTTGCCATCCATGATCTTATTGCCAGGGAGCATCCCGGCCTGCCGGTGATCGTCTTCGGTCATTCGATGGGCGGGCTGATCGCGCTCAACTTCGTCCAGCGTCACAGCCAGCGGATTGCGGGCGCAGCCATTTGGAATGCCAATTTCTCCGCCGGGCCGGCGGAGCGGCTGGCAAGGCTCCTGCTTCTCTGGGAACGCTTCCGCCTTGGCTCCGACGTTCCGTCCCGCCTGTTGCCCAAGCTCACCTTCCAAGCGTGGGCCCGGCAGATACCCGACCGCTGTACGGGATTCGACTGGCTATCGCGCGACAGGGCGGAAGTAGATGCTTACATCGCCGATCCGCTTTGCGGTTGGGATGCATCGGTGTCCATGTGGCGGGATATATTCGATCTCATCTTCCACGGCTCCGACGACCGCAACCTCGCCGATGTCAGGAAAGATTTGCCTTTTCATCTGGTCGGCGGGGATAAAGATCCCGCGACGGCTGGCGGCAAGGCTGTCCGTAACCTTGAAGCCCGCCTTCGTCGGCTGGGTTTTTCCGGCGTGACCACGAGAATCTATCCGGACACGCGCCACGAATCCCTGAACGAAATGAACCGCGAGACGGTGGTGGCCGATTTTGTGGAATGGGCGAACATGGCAGCCTGTCACTGAACTGCTGGCCCATCGGATGGGCAGTTCGGGCCGTTTACATTCGCGCTTTTGGAAGGCAAGGAAGAAGTTGAGCAATCCTTCCCGGTCCGAGCCCTCCCATGCCCCCTCCTCCGCTTTCCGGCATCCGTGTCATCGAACTTGCCCGCATCCTCGCCGGCCCGTGGGCCGGGCAGTTGCTGGCCGATCTCGGCGCCGATGTCATCAAGATAGAGAACCCCAAGGCCGGAGACGACACGCGAAGCTGGGGACCGCCCTTCGTAAAGGGCAAGGGCGGCGAAAACCTTTCCGCCGCCTATTATCATTCCGCCAATCGCGGCAAGCGCTCGGTCGCGCTCGATTTCTCCGAGCCAGAAGGCGCTGAAACGGTGAAGAAGCTGATCGCCACAGCCGACGTGGTGATCGAGAATTTCAAAGTCGGCGGCCTGAAGAAATACGGCCTCGACTACGAGAGCGTGAAGGCGCTCAACCCACGCCTCGTCTATTGCTCGATCACCGGCTTCGGCCAGACGGGACCCTATGCGCCGCGAGCCGGCTACGATTTCATCATCCAGGGGATCGGCGGGCTCATGTCGATCACCGGCGAGCCCGGCCGCGAGCCGCAGAAGGTGGGCGTCGCGGTCTCCGACATCTTCACCGGGCTTTATTCGGTCATAGCCATCCAGGCTGCGCTCCGCCACGCCGAGAAGACCGGCGAGGGCCAATATATCGACATGGCGCTGCTCGACACACAATGCTCCATCCTCGGCAACCAGAACCTCAACTATCTTGTCTCCGGCAAGGCGCCAGTGCAGATGGGCAATGCCCATATGAACATCGCGCCCTATGAAGTGCTGCCGGTGAAGGACGGGCACATCATCCTCGCGGTCGGCAATGACGGTCAGTTCCAGCGCTTCTGCGGTGCGCTGGGCATTCCCGAACTTGCGGAAGACCCCGATTTCGCCACCAACCCCGCGCGTGTCGCGAACCGCGCACGCCTGCGCGAAAGGCTCCTCGCCGAACTCGCGGATCGCGAAAAGGCACCGCTGCTTGCCGCGCTCGAAAAGGCGACGGTTCCGGCGAGCCCCATCAACAATATCGCCGAGATGTTCGAGGATCCGCAGATCGTCGCGCGCGGAATGCGCATGGACCTCGCAGATGCGGACGGCAATGTCCTGCCTTCGGTGCGTGCGCCCATGCTGATGTCGCAAACGCCCCTTTCCTATGAACGGCCCTCGCCCCGCCTCGGCGAGCACACGGAAGAAATCCTGCGGGAACTGGACGGGAGAAAGCCATGAAGACCGGCGGCCAGTTGATCGTCGAGGCGCTGGAGGCGAACGGCGTCGATCGCCTCTATTGCGTGCCGGGCGAAAGCTATCTCGCGGTGCTCGACGCGCTGCACGATTCGAAAATCCGCACCATCGTCTGCCGTCAGGAAGGCGGGGCAGCAATGATGGCCGATACCTATGGCCGCCTGACCGGCCGGCCCGGCATCTGCTTCGTCACGCGCGGGCCCGGCGCCACCAACGCATCCGCCGGTATCCACATCGCAAGGCAGGATTCCATTCCCATGATCCTGTTCATTGGCCAAATCGCTCGAAAAGCGCGCGACCGCGAGGCCTTCCAGGAAGTCGACTACCGCGCCTTCTATGGCAGCGTGGCCAAATGGGTGACCGAGATCGACGATCCGGCACGCATTCCCGAACTCGTCACCCGCGCCTTCGCGATCGCCACCTCCGGCCGGCCGGGGCCGGTCGTGATCGCGCTGCCGGAAGACGTGTTGACCGAGGAAGCAGAAACGCCCGCGGCCCAGGCCTGGACGCCGGTCGAGACCGTGCCGGGCAAAGCCCAGATGGCTGCCCTTGAAGAACTGCTCGGCAGCGCGAAAAAGCCGTTCGCCATCCTCGGTGGCACGCGCTGGAACGAGCAGGCCGTCGCTGATTTCACACGCGCGGCGGAGAACTGGGCGCTACCGGTCGGTTGCTCCTTCCGCCGTCAGATGCTGTTCGACCATTTGCACCCGAACTATGCCGGCGATGTCGGCATCGGGCTCAACCCGAAACTTGCCCAGCACATCAAGGAAAGCGACGTCGTGCTTTTGGTCGGCGGGCGGTTCGGTGAAATGCCTTCCTCCGACTATACGCTTCTGAAGAGCCCCTATCCCGACCAGAAGCTCGTTCATATCCATCCGGACACGAACGAGCTCGGCCGCGTCTATCGCCCGACGCTTGCCATCAATGCGTCCCCAATCGCGTTCGCGGCGGCATTCGCCGCCCGCAAGCCGAAGGCCACACCCGCATGGGCGGCCGACACCGCTGCGATGCATCAAAGCTATCTCCAATGGTCGACGCCGCCCGAGACAGGTCCCGGACCGGTCCTGATGGGGCCGATCATGAAATATCTGGAGAACGTACTGCCGGAAGATGCGATCATCACCAACGGCGCCGGCAACTACGCCACATGGATCCACCGTTTCCACCGCTTCCGCCGCTTCGGCACGCAGGCGGCGCCAACTTCCGGCTCGATGGGCTTCGGCACGCCCGCCGCCGTCGCCGCGAAACAGCTTTATCCTGAAAGACTGGTCGTCGCCTTCGCCGGCGACGGCTGTTTCCTGATGAACGGGCAGGAATTCGCCACTGCGGTCCAATACGACGTGCCGATCATCGTCATCGTCGTCAACAATGGCATCTACGGCACGATCCGCATGCATCAGGAACGCGAGTATCCCGGCCGCCTGTCTGGCACGAGCCTCAACAATCCGGATTTTGCTGCGCTCGCCGGCGCCTATGGTGGGCATGGCGAAACGGTCGCGAAGACGGAGGATTTCGCGCCCGCCTTCGAGCGAGCGCGCAATTCCGGCAAGCCGGCCATCATCGAAATCCGGCTCGATCCGGAGGCGATAACGCCAACCCGGACGCTGACGGACATTCGCGAGAAGCGCTGAAGCGGAGCCGGGCCATTACGTCCGGTTCCACAATCCTCCCAGGTCGATCCTAGTAGTATCGACAGACGGTTCGCCAGCCGTAGTGCGTCCAGCGCCGCACGCAGCGCTTGACATGGCGCACGGGATACCTCGGAGCCACGTTTGGCCTGCAACGGCCATATGCGCCGCGATGGAAGCCCGCGCCACAACCGCCCGCGACAAGAACCAGGGGTAAATCGCCACCGACGGACGCCGCAGCGGTTGAGGCCTGTGCGACGGGCGCCATTACGCCTGCACTGGCCACGCCCGGTACCGCTAACATGAGCGAGAACGCGGCCGTCAGACAGAGAATCGAGCTACGCATGAGACACTCCTTTCAGTTGGTATGTACGGACACATCTCCGTAGCTCACCGATGTTTCTGCCGTTTTTCCGGATTGTGGCGGGGAATCTTTTTTAGGAGGCAACTTCCCACGAGCACGGCCGGCGGCGAAAGGACAGACTGGCCGTCGATGCGCCTGTGGCGTTGCCTTTCTCAGAATGCTATGAGGCGCCGGAACTTACTGCGCGGTCTCCATGAGCCTACCCGACAACCCGAAAATCTCGGTCGTGATCCCCTGCCGGAACGAGGAGGCCAACCTTGCCTTCCTGCTGGATGAGGTCGAGCAGGCGCTTCGTGGGCGTCCGTTCGAGATCATCGTCGTCGACGACGGCTCGTCCGATGGAACGCGCCGCATGGTGGCGGAACGGATGCGGATGGTCGGCTCGCCTGTGAGGCTGGTCGCGCATGATCGTTCGGCGGGCCAGTCCGCTGCCGTCCGGTCCGGCGTCCTTGCCGCAAGCGGGGAGATCGTCGCGACCATGGACGGCGACGGGCAAAACGATCCGGTCTATATCCCGAATCTCGTCGACGCACTTCTTGCCGCCGGACCGGATACCGGCATCGTCGCCGGCCAGCGCCTGAAGCGCACAGATACGAGGCTGAAGCGGCTTTCCTCGCGCTTTGCCAACAGGCTGCGCGAATCAGTGCTGCACGACGGTACGCGCGATTCCGGCTGCGGGCTGAAGGCGCTGCCGACCGCGCTCTTCAGGCAATTGCCTTTTTTCGACGGTTGGCATCGCTATCTGCCGGCGTTGGTCGTGCGCGAGGGTTTCGCCGTCGTCCATATCGACGTGGTCGACCGCCAGCGGCGTCATGGAAAATCGAATTACGGCATCATCGACCGGGGATTGCGCGGGGCCCTGGACCTTATCGGCGTCTGGTGGCTGCGCCGGCGCCGCAAGGTGGTGCCCCAAGTTACCGAGGTGCAGAAATGACCACCACCTTCGTCCATCTCGTAGACTGGTTTCAAAAGGTTTTCATCGACCAGTTCAACGGCTGGATCCTTCTCGGCTTTATCGCACAGGCCTTCTTCACCATGCGCTTTCTGGTGCAATGGATCGCGTCCGAACGGGCCAAGCGCTCGGTAGTGCCGATCGCCTTCTGGTTCTTCTCGCTCGGCGGCGGCGCGCTTCTGTTCGTCTACGCGATCAAGCGGCAGGATCCGGTCTTCATCGCCGGCCAGGGGCTCGGCCTGGTCATCTACATCCGCAATCTGTGGCTGATCGCGAACGAGAAGCGTGCGTCGATGAACAGGGTGGATTGATCGGCGGCCGGCATCACCCGGCCCCAAGCCTACTTGCCATGCTTTTCGAGCCACGCCTTCATGCCGGCGATCTCGCGTTCCTGCGCTGTGATGATCTCCTGTGCAAGCTTTCGCAGTTCCGGGTCCTTGCCGTATCGAAGCTCGACCTTGGCCATGTCGATCGCGCCTTGGTGATGCGGGATCATGCCGCGTACGAAATCGACGTCGGCGTTCCCCGAATAGTCGATCATCATGCCCTTGTGCATCTTGTCCATCGCCGTCTCGAAAGCCTTGTCGGAAGGCGAATGGCCCATCTTCATGTTCCCCATCTGGTGCGACGAGGAATGGTCCATCTTCATGTCGTGCGTCTTCTCGGCACCGGACGCCGCCGCCGCTAACGAAAGCAGCCCGATCGCGGCCAGCATAATCGTCCATCTCATGATAATTTCGCTCCTGTCTGCCCTGCCGGCCCGATTTCCGAAAGCTAGGGCTTCCAGTTACAGGAAGGTCAAGAGCAGGAAGGTCAGGCCGCGTCGAAATCAAGTACCAGCTTGCCGCTCAGCGGCCGCGTCTGGCAGGCGAGCGTGAAACCGGCCTCAATCTCCCAGGGCTGCAGCGAGAAGTTCACCGCCATCTCGGTCTGCCCCTCCACGACCCGGCAGCGGCAGGTGCAGCACATACCGCCGGCGCAGGAATAGGGGAGCTCGATGCCGGCCGCATGCGCCGCGTCGAGCACGGTCTGCTCGGGATTGGTGACGGGGAACGTCCGCCGCACGCCGTCGAGCACCACCTCGACCGGCACGCCTTTCGCCACCGCCGCCTCGACCTCTCGCGAGACCTTCCGTGGCCGTGGAGCCTCACCGGACGGGGTGAAGCGCTCGAAGCGGATTCGGTCTTCCTCGACGCCGATCGCGCGCAACGTCTTTGCCACGTCGTCGATCATAGCGCCCGGCCCGCACAAGAAGACGCCGTCCGCACCCGCCGGGTCGATCAGCCCGCGTTCGGCGAGAAGCCCGATGCGCGCCCCGTCAATGCGGCCGTTAAGGATGTCTACATCCTGCGCTTCGCGCGACAGGAGATGAATAAGTGTGAAGCGGCCGAGATAGCGGTCCTTCAGATCCTCCAGTTCCTCCAGGAACATGATCGTGTCGGTTGAGCGGTTGCCGTAGATGAGCGTGACCGCGCTGTCCGGCTCATGGCCGAGCACGGTGCGCGCGATCGACAGCATCGGCGTGATGCCGGACCCGGCAGCGATCAGGAGATAGTCATGCCGCCCGCCGATCAACGCCGTGAAGCGGCCTTCCGGCGTCATAACGCGCACCGACTGGCCGACGGCAAGGCGCTCGTTGACGAAGCGCGAGAAGCGGCCGTCCGCGACCTTCTTCACGCCGACCCTCAGATGCGGATCGCCCGGCATGGAACAGATGGAATAAGAACGGCGGGCCTCCTCGCCCTCGATCTCAGCGGCGAGCGTCAGATACTGACCCGGCCGGAAAGCGAATTCCTCGGCAAGTTCCGGCGGCACGGAAAAGCCGATCGCCACCGCATCCGGCGTGTCGCGGACGATCTCGGCGACGGTCAGTTCATGGAAGCGCGCTGCCATTCGCGGGGTCCTATATGCACTTGAAATAGTCGAATGGTTCACGGCAGGCATTGCAGCGATAGAGCGCCTTGCAGGCGGTCGAGCCGAACTCGGAAACCTTCGCCGTATCGCTCGAGCCGCATTTCGGGCAGGCGACCTGCACTTCGCCGAAGAGCGCGCGGATTGAATTCGATGCCTTCTCGGGTGGCGCGATGCCGAAGGCGCGCAGTTTCTCCCGCCCCTCTGCCGTGATCCAGTCCGTCGTCCAGGCTGGCGAAATGACGCGTTCGACGCGCGCGTCGAAACCGGCCTCGCGCAACGCCGCCTCCACCGAAAGCTCGATCGCCAGTACCGCCGGACAGCCGGAATAGGTGGGCGTCACCTTCGCCACGGCGACATCGCCGTTGAGTTCCACGGAGCGCAGAATGCCGAGATCGGCGATCGTCACGCAGGGGACCTCCGGATCGACGACGGAAGCGGCGGCTTCATATGCTTTCCTGGCAAGCCTGCGTTCTTTCGCACCCCCCTCTGCCCTGCCGGGCATCTCCCCCTCAAGGGGGGAGATCAGGCGGTCATCGAGGGTCGCGCTAATCGCCAAAGTTGCAGAATGCGGGCTGGCCTTGCGGCCGACGTAATCTCCCCCCTTGAGGGGGAGATGCCCGGCAGGGCAGAGGGGGGTGCTGTCCCGCCTCTCCTCTCCGTATGAAGCCAAATGATTCACCACACCGCTCCCGGATAGGTGCGCTGCATGTATTGCAGCTCGGCAAGCAGGTAGCCCATCGCTTCGCCGTGACGGCCCCGGCGGCCACCGCTCTGCACCCACGGCGCGGCGGGAACTTCAAGCCCCGCCTCGGCGAAGACCGCGCCGATCGTACGGTCGAATTCCGGCCGGAGCGACGCAGGATCGGGCGCGACGCCGGCCTCGGTCATCGCCTCCGTCACCTCATCCGTCTCGAACAGCTCGCCGACATAGGGCGCCAGTTCTTCCGCCGCCGCCTTCATACGCCGAGCGCTTTCCTCAGTGCCGTCGCCGAGGCGCACCACCCACTCGCCGGCATGGCGGATATGGTAGGCGGCTTCCTTGACTGCCTTGGCCGCGATACCGGCAAGCGTCTCATCGTTGGAGGTCGTCATCGCGCGCCACATCGGTTCCATGAAGGCGGCGAAATAGATCTGGCGCAGCATCGTGCGCGCGAAATCGCCATTCGGCCGCTCGGCGAGCAGGCAATTCCGGTATTCGCGCTCGCGCCTCAGATAGGCGAAATCGTCCTCCGTGCGGCCTTCGCCTTCCACCTCGGCGGCATAGGCGTAGAGCGCCCTCGCCTGCCCGATCAAATCGAGCGCCATGTTCGGCATGGCGAGGTCTTCTTCCAGCATCGGCGCATGGCCGCACCATTCCGAGAGCCGGTGGCCGAGGACCAGATGATCGTCGGCGAGGCGCAGCAGGAATTCGAGGAATTTTTCCCTATCCAGCACGGCCATCACATATGCCCCACTTCGTCGGGGATGTCGTAGAAGGTTGGATGCCGGTAGATTTTCGAGGCTGCCGGCTCAAAATTCTCTTCCTTCTGCAACGGGTCGGAAGCAGTGATCGAAGCGGACGGAACGACCCAGATCGAGGTGCCCTCGCCACGCCTCGTGTAAACGTCGCGCGCCGCTTGCAGCGCCATCACGGCATCGGCGGCATGCACGGAGCCGCAATGCTTGTGGGCCAACCCATTGCGGGGGCGGATGAAGACTTCCCAAAGAGGGATCTGGTTCTTCGCCATCGTCATCACTCCGCCGCCATCCTCGTTGCCGCTTCGCGCGCCCGGCGTTTTTCGGCATGGGCAAGGGCGGCCTCACGCACCCAGGCGCCTTCCTCCCAGGCCTTGCGGCGCTCGGCGATGCGCTCGCGGTTCATTGGGCCGCCACCCTTCACCACGCGCCAGAACTCGTCCCAGTCGATCGGGCCGAAATCATAGTGGCTGCTCTCATCGTTCCATTTCAGGTCAGGATCGGGCATTTTGAGCCCGATGAAGTCGGCCTGCGGCACGGTGGCGTCGACGAATTGCTGGCGCAGCTCGTCATTGCTGAAGCGCTTGATCTTCCATTTGGTCGATTGGTCGCCGTGCTGGCTGTCGGAATCGGATGGCCCGAACATCATCAGCGACGGCCACCACCAGCGGGAGAGCGCATCCTGCGCCATGTCCTTCTGCTCCGCCGTGCCGCGTGCGAGTGTCATCATGATCTCGTAGCCCTGACGCTGATGGAAGCTCTCTTCCTTGCAGACCCGGATCATGGCGCGCGCATAGGGTCCGTAGGAGCAGCGGCAGAGCGGGATCTGGTTCATGATCGCCGCGCCGTCGACCAGCCAGCCGATGGCGCCTATGTCCGCCCAGGTCAGTGTCGGATAATTGAAGATGGAGGAGTATTTCGCCTTGCCGGCAAGCAGTTCCTCGGTCATCTCCTCGCGGGAAACGCCCAGCGTCTCCGCGGCCGAATAGAGATAAAGGCCGTGCCCGCCTTCGTCCTGCACCTTGGCAAGCAGCGCGGCCTTGCGGCGAAGCGATGGCGCCCGAGTAATCCAGTTGCCCTCCGGCAGCATGCCGACTATCTCCGAATGCGCGTGCTGGCCGATCTGGCGGATCAGCGTGCGGCGATAGCCTTCCGGCATCGGGTCGTTGGGCTCGATCTTCTCGTCGGCATCGATACGCGCCTGGAAAGCGGCCAGGAAGGCTTCATCCTCGTCCGTTTCGGTTTTGGCGCCGATCAGGCCTTGGCTGTACATCGCATCTCCTCCATGCTGACCGATACGCAATATGTAACATAAATATCTGATAATTGCAAATTTTCGTAACATATTATCGAGGGGAAAGATGAGCGAATTCGGCCCCAAATTTGGCATCGACCAGGCCAATAATCTGCTGCAGCGCATTTTCGCGCCATGGATCGTCGATCTCGGACTACAGGCGACGGGCTTCGATGAACATGGCGGAACGTTCCTCCTGCCGGCCAATCCGAGGCTCGTCCATGTCGGTGGCGTCGTCTGTGGGCAGGCGACGGCTTCCGCCGCGGATACGGTCTCTGTGGTGACGCTCGCGGCGATGAACGGCCGCTTCCGCATCTGCACGACCGTCGATCTCACCACCCATTTCATCCGGCCGCTGCCGCCCGGCGACGTCGAGATACGTGCCAACGTGATTTCCAACGGCAAGCGCATGGCCTTCGTCCGCGTCGAGCAGCGGGCAAAAGGCGATACGCGCGTCGCGGTCTCGGCGACGATGGCGTTTGCCTATATGGAGGAATGAGAGGGGATGGAGCGCCTTACCCCTACCCTTTCAAAGCCGTCCGCCCAGCCCGAAACGCCCGGCAAATTCGTCCGGGTGCACAAGTGGCGGCATGCCGGCTTGGGTGAGCCAGACTTCGCTCGGTTCGGCCAGCCGTCGATAGATGTCGCGCGCGAGCGAGCGCGCCTGCTCGCCGGGCCAGTCCTTCGGCAGCAACGCCAGCGGCAGGCCGGGATCGCGCAGCACGATACGCCGCCAGTCGTGGATGAGAAGCGTACGCGCCGCGATCGCATCGAGCGGCCGAAAAACTCCTCCCCGTTTCAACGCGCCGGACAGCGGCCGATAGACCTCGATGAACGCACCGTACGCCGTCGCGACCTCCTCGCTTGGCCACAGCATGCGCATGGCCTCGGGATGCTCGGCGCTACTGCCATGGATGACCAGCATGCCGGCGAGTTCCCCGGCGATGACCGGAATGTTGCCCGGCCTGAGGTAGACACTACCCTCGACGGGCAGGAAACCAGCCTCTTCCATCCTCCCGCGCAGGTCGCCGCCGTCGCTCGCCGGCGGTGCGACGGCGACCGTCCAGGTGCCATCCCAGTCCGGCGGTACGGCGGCATAGATGCGCCGCGTAGCAAGGTCGAATGCATGCCGCCCCTCCTCCGCCAACCGGTAGAAGCTGTTGCGGCCGTCACGTTCGCGCGTCACCCAATGATCGGCGGCGAGCCTGGACATCGCGGTCCGCAGCGCACCTGCCTCGATGCGCAAGCGCCCCATGATGTCCTGCAATGCCTGGAGCGCCACGCGCCCACCGCGCGGCACAACGGCGTCGCCGAATACGGTGATGACGAGCGACCAGACGCGCGGGCGGCCACGTTCGTGCAGCCGAGTTATCAGCCGGTCGAGCGCCGCCTCGGCGGGTCTGGATGGAGCGTCCATAAGGCCAGATGGCACGGCAGGCACGTCCTCCGCAAGCACCGACCGAAACCGGACAAGGCAGCCTATGCCGGCCTGATCCGAGCGAAAACATCCGTCACCGGCACAGGTGGGATCACATTGAACGCTTCCCGAAGGATCCCGTCGAGATCTTCGGCGCTTTCGACGTTGCGTCCCTCGATGACCCTGCCACCGCTTTCCTCGACAACGTAGCGACGATTGACAAGCTTGTAGCGCCGGCCGTCGGCAACTTTCTCCATGATCAGATTTTCAAGGAAGATGGAGCGCGGATGGGTCGAACTGTACCAGTTGGCCATCTCGTAGTCCGAGTTTTCCTGCGGTGTCAGGTCGAATAGATACGCCGTCCGCCAGCCGCCGGGCTGTTGCGCATCGAGCGAAAACAGCCCGCCGTTCTCGCGCAGGAGATAGATTCCGGCTCCGGTGCGTTGTTCAACGCCGGTCTCGAGCCTGAGCGGCCGATCGAGCAGGCAACCTCCAAAGCCGACATCGGCGAGCCACAGTCCTTCGGCGAGTTCGACCTTGAGCAGCATATGCGTGCGCGGCCCGAGCGGCGCTTCGGGCCCCGACATCCAGCGCACCCGCCCCGCCAAGGCCGCGACCTTGAAGCCGATCGCTTCCAGCGCCGCCCGAAAAAGCGTGTTCTGTTCGTAGCAATAGCCGCCGCGCCGGCCCTCGATCATCTTTTCATGGATCGACGGAAGGTCGATCGAGACACGACGACCAAGGAACGGGTCGAGCGTTTCGAATGGGATCGTAGCCACATGGGCAGCGTGGAGCGTGGAAAGTGTCGTGAAATCCGGCGCCGTCTTTCCCTCGAAGCCGATCCGCGCCAGATAGTCGTTCAGCCGGAAACCTTCGGTCATTCGCTGCCCCGTCGCCATGATTGCGGCCGGATATCCAAATCACTCCTTCAAGCCAAGCCCTTTACCCCGTTTATCAGCATCTTCGTGGCCAGCGCGGCATACTCCGAGCGGCTTATCGCTCCTCCTTCGCGAAACCACATATAGAACCAGTTCAGCATGCCGAAGAGACTCATGGTCACCGGCTTCAACAGGCGATCATTCTCGAAAACACACGGCTCGACGGCACGGATCGCTTCAGCAAAAATGGCCACCAGCCGCCGTTCCAATGCCTTCAATTCCCCCTGCTCCGCTTGGGGCAACAGAGTGAGCGCGTTGATCTGCACCTTGTGCTCGGCATCGGCGTCGCGATAGGCGTCCAGCAACGCCGACACCAGACGGACCAATCGATCTTCGGGTTCAAGGCTGAGATTGTCGGCCGCTTCGACCACATCAACCAGCGCCTGCAAATGGTCGGAAAGGATGCCGAAAAGCAATGCCTCCTTGGAGGCGTAGTAGTGATAGAGCAGCGCCTTGGAGACGCCGCATTCGGCCGCCAGCCCGGCCATGGAAGCGCGGTCATACCCATCGCGCGCGAAGACGATCGCGGCACGGTGCAGGATCGCCTCACGTTTGTCGTCATAGTCCCTGGCGCGGGTGCGGGGCATCAGGCCTTCGGCCGCTTGTCCACGATCCGGACCGCCTTGCCCTGGCTGCGCGCGACACTTTCCGGGGGCAACACATCGACGCGCACATTGATTCCGACGACGGCCTTGATGCGCTCGCGCAGCGCATTCGACGCGGTGATACGATGCTCCTCGGCTATATCGGCTGCAGCGACCTCGACATGGACGATCATCTCGTCCATGCGCCCCTCGCGGGTAAGCTCGATCTGGAAATGCGGCGCCAGCCCGTCGATCGTCAGGATCTGCTCCTCGATCTGCGTCGGGAAGACGTTGACGCCGCGCAGGATCATCATGTCGTCGGAACGGCCGGTGATCTTCTCCATGCGCCGCATGGAGCGAGCGGTGCCGGGCAGAAGCCTTGTCAGGTCGCGCGTTCGATAGCGGACGATCGGGAAGGCTTCCTTGGTGAGCGAGGTGAAGACGAGTTCGCCCTTCTCACCGTCCGCGACCGGCTCGCCGGTCTCCGGGTTTATGATTTCAGGATAGAAATGGTCCTCCCAGACATGCAGGCCGTCCTTGGTCTCCACGCATTCATTGGCGACGCCCGGCCCGATCACCTCCGACAGGCCATAGATGTCGACGGCATGCATGTCGAACGCCTCCTCGATCTCGGCACGCATGGCGTTGGTCCATGGCTCCGCTCCGAAGATGCCGACCTCGAGCGGGCTCTTTCTCGGGTCGAGCCCCTGCGCACGATATTCGTCGAGGATAGAAAGCATATAGGACGGCGTCACCATGATGGTGGTCGCCTTGAAATCCTCGATCAGCGTCACCTGCCGCGTCGTCATGCCGCCCGACGCCGGGACCACGGTGCAGCCGAGCCTCTCGGCACCGTAATGCGCGCCGAGGCCACCGGTGAAGAGGCCATAGCCATAGGCGACGTGGACGACATCGCCCGGCCGCGTTCCCGATGCCCTGAGCGAGCGGGCCATGCAATCGGCCCAGACATGCAGGTCGTTTTCGGTGTAGCCGACGACGGTCGGCTTGCCGGTCGTACCGGAAGAGGCGTGGATGCGCAGCACCTTCTCGCGCGGCACCGCGAACATGCCGAACGGGTAATTGTCGCGGAGATCCTGCTTCGCCGTGAAGGGGAAGTTCCGAAGGTCAGAAAGCTGCTTCAAATCGTAGGGATGCACGCCCTTCGCGTCGAACGCCTTCTTGTAGTGCGGCACATTCTCATAGGCATGCTTCAGCGACCATTTAAGCCTGAGGAGTTGCAGCGCTTCGATCTCGTCGCGCGAGGCGATCTCGATCGGATCGAGATCCTCTTTCCTCGGGGTCAAATCCTTCATCTCATACCTCCCTCGCCCCGACACAGGTGCCTAACGGCTAAAGCTGTTCGCCGTCGAAATGTTTGCCTTCGATCGTCCGCGACATGCCGCGAAATTCGGCGATAAGCACGCCTTCCTGGTTCGTCACCTTCACGTCGTAGATGCCGGAGCGGCCGTAGCGGGCGACTTCCCGGCAGATTGCCGTCAGCCTGTCGCCCAGTTTCCCGGGCGCGACGAAAGTGATGGAATTGTGTTGGGCGACGACCAGACGGTTGTAGGAATTGCAGGCAAAGGCGAAGGCGGAATCCGCAAGCGTGAAGATGTAGCCGCCATGGCAGATATCGTGGCCGTTGGTGTGATGCTTCTCGACCGTCATCGAGCCTGTCGCCGTGCCTGGCCCAACCGTTTCGAGCGTCATGCCGAGCCATTTAGAGGCGCTGTCACGCGCCCACATGGCTTCCGCGCTCCGTTCCGCCACCTGCTGAGCCGACAGCGCCATCACTCCTCCCAAACGTAACTTCCTCGAAGCCTTGCATAGCCCGACCGTGCGGTCAATAATACTTCCGCGGCAGCAATACGGGGAGACCAGCCGCGCAGGATGGAGCGATCATTGGCCGACAGGAGCCTTGCCGAAGATTTCGAGCTGACCGCTCTGCCGGAAGGTTTCGCCGAGGATCCGTTTCCAGTCTATCGTGCACTCCTCGAATACGCGCCGCTGAAGCATTTCGCCGACGGTTCGGTGATGCTGTCCCGCTTCGCCGATCTCGATCACGTCTATCGCGACACCAAGGTTTTCTCCTCAGACAAGAAAGTCGAGTTCCTGCCGAAATTCGGCCCGAGCCCGCTTTACGAGCATCATACGACGAGCCTCGTCTTCAACGACCCGCCGCTGCACACGCGCGTGCGCAAGATCATGGTCGGCGCCATGACGCCGAAGGCGATCGCCGCCATGGAGCCGGATCTCGTCGCGCTGGTCGATCGATTGCTGGACGGTCTCGCGGACAAAGGCGAGGCCGACCTGATCGAGGATTTCGCCTCGGCGATCCCTGTCGAGGTGATCGGCAATCTTTTCGACATTCCGCATGAGGAGCGCGGGCCGCTGCGCGACTGGTCGCTGGCGGTGCTCGGCGCCCTCGAGCCGGTGCTTTTGCCTGAGCAGAAAGAGCGCGGCAACCGCGCCGTCACCGATTTCAAGGCGTTCCTGAAGAAACTTGCAGACGCGCGGCGGAAAAAGCCCGGCGATCCGGCGACCGACGTATTGACCCGCCTGATAAATGGTAACGAGGGCGAGCAACTGAGCGATGAGGAATTGCTGCAGAACTGCATCTTCATCCTGAACGCCGGCCACGAGACGACGACGAACCTGATCGGTAACGCGCTTTACGAACTGCTCCAATGGCCTGACGAGCGGCAACGCCTGCTGGCCGATCCCGATCTCATCCAGACGGCGGTGGATGAATTCCTGCGCTTCCAGAGCCCGAACCAACTCGGCAATCGCCGCACCGTCGAACCGGTGGAATTCCATGGCGAGACGCTGCCGGCTGGCACCCGCATCCATCTCGCCATCGGCGCGGCCAACCGCGACCCATGCCAGTTTCCCGAACCCGATCGGCTCGACCTGTCGCGCAAGCCCAACAAGCACCTCGCCTTTGCCGGCGGTCCGCATCTGTGCGTCGGCTTTTCGCTTGCCAAGATGGAAGGCCGTATCGCCGTCTCGCGCTTTCTGAAACGCTTTCCGGGTTACAAGCTGAACGGCGAAGCGCGGCGAACGGGGCGCGTACGGTTCAGAGGCTTCTCAAAGTTTCCGGCAAGAATCGGATGAGGGCATTGCGGAGCAGTCCTAATAGGCTGTAGCAGCGCTCAACCGTCCTTCGTGAATTCGATATTGGCTGTCAATTCGTTCGCCGCCCTGAGCGCGGCTCCAGTCGCCACCGCCATCTGCGGCAGGAGCATCCATTCGAGTGTCCACGTAGTGCCGGAACGCTCGTTTTCATGCACCAGCGCCTGATGCATGCCTGAGACGAGCGTCGCATTGAAGCGCGCCAGCGAGACCAGCACCTCTGCGCCGACGGGATTGACCTTATGCGGCATTGCGGATGAGCCGCCACCGGACTTCAACCGTATCTCGCCGATTTCGCTTTGCGCAGCAAGCGCGATGTCGGCGCCCATCTTGCCAAGGCTGCCGGTGACCAGCGACAGCCAGCCGGCAAGCTCCGCCTGCCCATCGCGCTCGGAGTGACGGGCGCGCGGAACGAGACCGAGACCGAGGCGTTTCGCCATCCGCGCCGCTACTTGCTCGCCGGCCGAACCGAGCTTGTCGAGCGTACCGGCCGCCCCACCGAAGGTCAGTACGGCGATTCCCTCGCGCACCGCGGACAGCCTTGCGCGATGGCGAAGAAGCGGCTCACGCCAGCTCAATATCTTGCGCGAGGCCGGCACCTCAATGGCCGCCTGCATGCGCGTATGGGCCATGACCGGGACGGCGCCATCGCGCATGTCGAGTTCGCCGAGACGTTCGATGAGCGCCTCGATACGATCCTGCAAGATATCGAGCACCTTGCCGATCCTGAGCGCGAAGCCCGTATCTACCACGTCCTGGCTTGTCGCGCCGAAATGCACATACTCCGCATGCGGCTTCCCGACAGCAGCGCGCAATTGTCGGACAAGTTCCGGCACGACAACCCCGTCGCGCGCGGTTGCTTCGCAGAGCTTTCCGATATCCGGCGCGAAGCCTGCGATAGCTTCAGCGACAGCCTTTCCGGCGGCCTCCGCGATAACACGTTTCTCCGCCTCGGCCGCAGCAAGAGCCGCTTCGAAATCGAGCAGCGCCTTCAACTCGGCCCCGGCCGAGAAAAAAGCTCCCACTTCCTCGTCGCCGAGCAGGCCGGACAGGAAAGGATGATCGAAGGCGGAAACCGTCATCGTACAACCGACGTTTAAATTTCGACTCATCTCTCTAGTGCCGTCCTTCGAGGCCCGCTTCGCGGGCGCCTCAGGATGAGGAAGATCGGCGTTCCCCTCCCTCATCCTGAGGTGCGAGCAAAGCGAGCCTCGAAGGACGCAATATTATAGCCACAGGCTAAATATCGAAGAAGATCGTCTCTCCGTCCCCCTGCAGACGGATATCGAACGTGTAGGTATCGCCATCGCGCGGTGCAATCAGGGTCGGCACGCGCACACGATGCTCGATACGCGAAAGGATCGGGTCGGCCTCATTCGCTTCCTTCTCGTCACCGAAATACATGCGTGTCTGCAGGCCAAGATTGATGCCGCGCGCGACGATCCAGAAAGTGACGTGAGGCGCCATCGGTCGCCCGTCGCGGAACGGCACCTTGCCAGGCTTGATCGTGTGGAAAACATACTCGCCGGTCTGCATGTCGGTCGGGCTACGGCCCCAACCGGTGAAATTCGGGTCGGCCGCGCCGCGCATCTCCGAAGGGCTGTTGTAGAGCCCGTCCGCATCCGCCTGCCAGATTTCGAGAAGCGCATCGCGTAGCAGCGAACCGGAACCGTCGATCACATTGCCACGGATGGTGATGCGCTCGCCCCGGGTCTTGTCGTTGACCATGGTGCTGCCGAGATCTTCTGGGAAGACACCGGTGATGCCCGAGAAATTCGGCACACAGCCTATATGGACGTAGGGACCGGCCGTCTGAGACGGCGTTTCCCTGAGACGGTTGAGAGATTGAATCATCACGAATTCCCTTATCGGTAAATGTCACTGCGGTGACCAATCCGCACTACAAGGACGATCAGCCGCGCATCATGGATCTCGCAGACAATACGATAGTCTCCGACCCTGTAGCGCCATAGCCTGTCTTTGGAACCGACAAGCGCGGCTCCCAAGCTTCTCGGATTTTCCATGGCTGCGATTCGACCGTCCATATAGTCGACAATCCGACTCGCAACTTGCCGGTCCAGCTTCCGCAATTCCCGCTTGGCGGAGGTCAGGTAGTCAATTGTCCAAGCCAAGCTCTTTTCTCACCTCGGCAGAGGAATGGATTTGTTCCTCTCCCTTTCTCAATCGCTCCAGCGCTGCCTCGGCAAGATAATAGTCTTCGACGTCTTCCAATCCGCGCTCGATGAGCTCTCGAAGGTAATAAGCTTTTGTTCGGCCTGTCTTTGCCGCCAATTGCTCGAGACGCCGCTCGATCTCAGGATTCAGACGAATGGACGTAGGCATTCACGAGCTCCGCGATATGGCATCCGATACATGTATCCAATGTATTCACTTTCGCCGCTCTTGCCAATCAATTCCCCTCCTTCCGGTTCTCGAACATGGTGGAACGCCGGCCACGCAGCACGATGTCGAACTTGTAGGCGCGGGCATCCATCGGGATAGTCGCCGCCATGTCGAGCGGCGCAATCAAGGCTTCGATCGCCTTCGGGTCGTTGATGGTGCGCACGATCGGACAATTTGGGATCATCGGATCGCCCTCGAAATACATCTGGGTGATGAGGCGCTGGGCGAAGCCGTGCCCGAAAATCGAGAAATGGATGTGTGCTGGGCGCCAGTCGTTAGGGCCGTTCGGCCAGGGATAGGCGCCGGGCCGGACGGTGCGAAAGGCATAATAGCCGTTCTCGTCGGTAATGGTCCGCCCGCAGCCGCCGAAATTCGGATCGAGCGGCGCCATATAGGTTTCCTTCTGGTGGCGGTAACGCCCGCCGGCGTTCGCTTGCCAGAATTCCACCAAGGCACCGCCGACACCAATGCCACGCTCATCGAGCACGTGTCCGTGGACGATGATACGCTCGCCGATGGCGCTTTCGCCCGGCTTGGCGAAATTATGGATCAGATCGTTGTCCAATTCGCCCAGGATGGAATGGCCGAAGACCGGTCCCGTGATCTCGCTGATCGTGTTGTCGAGCGAAAGATAGGCATATTTCGGCGAGCGCAGCACCGTCGTCTTGTAGCCCGGCGCATAAGCCGGCGGATGCCAGAGGCGGTCGCGCTGGAAAAACGATCCCGTTTCGGGTTTCCGGTTCGATATCAATTTACTTTCCTTCCGAAGCCTTCATTTCGGCGAGCGTCTGTTTGACGATCTTCATCGCGTGGTTGGCGGCGGGAACGCCCGCATAAATCCCGACATGCAGCATCGCTTCGCGTATGTCTTCCGCACTCGCCCCCGTATTGGCGGTGGCGCGGGTGTGCAACGCAAGCTCGTCCCATTGTCCGAGGGCGGCGAGCAGTGCCAGCGTGATCATAGAGCGCTCGCGCTTCGTGATATTCGGCCGCGACCAGACATGGCCCCAGGCCGATTCCGTGATCAACTGCTGGAACGGCGCATCGAATTCGGTCTTGGTGTCCTGAGTCCGGTCGACATAGGCAGCGCCGAGTACGGATCGCCGTGTTGCCATACCCTCGCCGTACCAATCCCTGGTTGTATCGCCTTTTTCGGTCATCTTCCTCTTCCCTCAGAACGGCAGTCC
The DNA here is from genome assembly GCF_031656215.1 of Mesorhizobium koreense. NCBI lineage: Bacteria > Pseudomonadati > Pseudomonadota > Alphaproteobacteria > Hyphomicrobiales > Phyllobacteriaceae > Mesorhizobium > Mesorhizobium koreense. The sequence continues at coordinate 3,897,873 of NZ_CP134228.1, forward strand.
CACATAATTCTCCGCCAGCGCCGTCGAGGCGGCGCGCGAATGGACCAGATAATCGAGTTCCGCTTCCTGGATACGCTGCCCGAAGGTGCCTGTCTCGGGAAACAGATGCAGCGTCGTCGTCATCCACCATGAGAAGCGCTCCGCTTTCCATACGCGCGCCAGTGCCTTTTGCGAATAGGCGTCGATGCCTGCAGCCGACTTTCCGGCATAATATTCCCGAAGCCCATCAAAGAGATAACGCACGTCGCCGCAGGCAAGGTTGAGGCCCTTGGCGCCAGTCGGCGGCACGATATGCGCGGCGTCGCCGGCGAGGAAAAGGCGGCCGAAGCGCATCGGCTCGGCAACGAAAGAGCGGAGCGGCGCGATCGATTTCTCGAAGGATCTGCCGAGCGTCATGCGCCCGGCCACGTCCTCCGGCAGCCGCCGGCGAATCTCGTCCCAGAAGCGGTCGTCCGGCCAGTCCTCCACATGATCGTCGAGCGAGCACTGAACGTAGTAGCGGCTGCGCGTCATCGAGCGCATCGAACAGAGCGCGAAGCCGCGCTTGTGGTTGCAATAGATGAGTTCATGGCTGACGGGCGGCACGTCGGCGAGAATGCCGAGCCAGCCGAAGGGATAGGTCCGCTCGAACAAGCGGAGGGCGCTTTCCGGCACGGAGCGCCGGCTCACTCCGTGATAGCCGTCGCAGCCGGCGATGAAATCGCAGTCGATTCTGTGCGTTGTGCCGTCTTTCTTATATGTCACATAGGGCGTATCGCGATCGAAGTCGTGCGGCGTGACCTCCGCCGCCTCGTAGATCGACGCCGCACCGGCTCTCTCCCGAGCATCCATCAGGTCGTGCGTCAGTTCGGTCTGGCCGTAGACCATCACGCGCTTGCCATTCGTCAGGCCAAAAAGATCGATACGGTGATGCTTGCCGTCGAAGGCGACGTCGAAACCATCATGCGGCAGGCCTTCGCGCCGCATCCGCTGGCCGGCGCCAGCCTCCTCCAGCATGGCCGCCGTCCCCTCCTCCAGCACGCCGGCACGCACGCGCGACAGGACGTGCTCCTTGGTCGACCGTTCCAGAATGACATTGTCGATGCCGGCATTGGTGAGCAATTGCCCGAGCAGCAGGCCGGCCGGTCCCGAACCGATGATTAGAACCTGTGACCGCAATTAAATCTCCCCTCGATCCCGGCTGCATGCTCGTGATCGACGCGCGATCGGCAATGTACAACGGCTGCATAAACTGGATTACACAACCATAGACGGATCGCCCGCCCATGAGCAGCACCCGAATCCCACTTACCGCTTCTATGGCGGGATATGCTAGAGGCGATTGGATCGACAGCCGGCGGCCAACCGACCGAGTTCACGTCACCGCCGCCGCGTCGACGATCCGGAATTGGGCGCTGCGGCGGCCATTCCAGAAATTCGAGGAGAGCGTGCCGGCGACGTGCACCGTTTGCCCCCGGCCCGCGACGAGGAATGCACCAAGAGCCGTGTTCTCCGCACGAAAGGCCATGCCTTGCAGGCTGCCGCCCATTTCCGAACGGAAGGCGACGCGCATATGGCCGTTGCCGACAATGCGGATATCGATGATGCGGTGGCGCGGCAGGACGAGGATCGGCGCAGGATGGCCGGCGCCGTAAGGCCCGGCATGTTCCAGCGTATCGAGAAGTTCGACCGTCGCTCCTTCCGCCGACAGCGCAGCGTCAACCTTCAGCGTCTCCTCGCTGTTCAACCGAAAGACTTCTTCCCCCGCCCGCTCCTCGAAGAAGGCACGCAGATCGCCGAGCCGCGTCCGCTCGATAGTGATGCCGGCCGCCATGGCATGGCCGCCGCCCTTGACGATGAATCCCTTTTCGGCCGCCTCGCGCACCAGCCGGCCGAGATCGAAGCCGACGATGGAACGGCCCGAGCCCGTACCGATGCCGTCGACGCCAAAGGCGATGGCGAAGACCGGCCGGCGCGCGTGATCCTTCAGCCGCGAGGCGAGCAGGCCGACGACGCCCGGATGCCAATCATCGCTGCCGGTGACGAGGATTGCCGGCCCAGCGCCGCGCGCGAGTTCCGCGTCGGCCTCGGCGCGCGCCTGTTCCAGCATGGCATGCTCCATCGCCTGCCGCTCCTGGTTCAGCCGGTCAAGCGTCTCGGCTATCGCAGCGGCCTCCACCGGATCATCGGTTGCGAGCAGGCGCGAGCCGAGCGCGGCATCGCCGATGCGCCCACCGGCATTGATGCGCGGACCGATCAGGAACGAGAAATGGAAGGGTCCGAGCGGCTCGCCGATGCGGGCTACACGCGCCAGCGCGGCGAGGCCAGGATTGCCGAGGCGCCGCGCTACGGCCAGCCCCTTGACCACGAATGCGCGGTTGACGCCGGTGAGCGGCACGACATCGCAGACCGTCGCAAGCGCCACGAGATCGAGCAAGCCGAGCAAATCCGGAGGCGGCAGTGGATGGCCCGCCTCGCGCAATAGCTTCATGGTCTGGACGATGACAAGGAACACGACGCCCGCCGCGCAGAGATATCCCTGCCCCGACAGATCGTCCTCGCGGTTGGGATTGACCACGGCAACGGCGTCTGGAAGGGGCCCGCCGACCTGGTGATGGTCGATCACCACCACTTCGGCGCCGGCCTCGTTGGCCGCGGCGACAGATGGCCCGCTGTTCGTCCCGCAATCGACCGTAACGATCAGCGAAGCACCGCGCGCGACAAGTTCCCGCATCGCGTCGGGATTGGGGCCATAGCCTTCGAAGATACGGTCGGGGATATAGATCTCCGATTCGACGCCATAATGGCTGAGAAACCGCTTCATCAACGCCGAGGAAGCTGCTCCGTCGACATCGTAATCACCGAAGATGGCAACGCGCTCGCCGCGGCCGATAGCGCGAGCGAGCCGCTCTGCCGCGGCATCCATGCCGCTCAGCGAAGCGGGATCCGGCAGGAGATCGCGGATCGTCGGATCGAGGAAGCGCGCCGCCTCATCCGCGCCGACTCCCCTGCCGGCCAAGACGCGCGCCACGAGGTCGGGAATGCCGTCGGCCTGCGCGATCGCCAGCGCGGTGTTCTCCTGGCGTCGATCGAGCCGGTGCACCCAGGCAACGCCGTTCGCCGAGCGCCGCACGTCCAGAAAGAACCGCTTTTCCTCCGCCATCACGCTTCCAGAATAGCCGGAAGGGCGCGATCCTAAAACTTATCCATGTCCTGGTGACGGGCTTTGATCTCGCGCACGGTCCCCGAGGATGAACGCATGACGATCGTATGCGTCTGGATGTCGTGACGACCGAAGCGAACGCCGGAAAGCATGTTGCCGTCGGTGACGCCCGTCGCCGCGAACAGCGTCTCACCCCGCGCCATCTCATTCATCGTATAGACCTTGTTCGGATCGGAAACGCCCATCTTCGCGGCACGAGCGACTTTCTCGGGCGTGTCGAGCAAGAGCCGTCCCTGCATCTGCCCGCCTATGCAGCGCAGGGCCGAAGCCGCCAGCACGCCTTCAGGCGCTCCGCCGGTGCCAAGATAGATGTCGATGCCTGTTTCGTCCGGGTCGGTGGTGTGGATAACGCCGGCCACGTCGCCGTCACCGATCAGACGGATCGCGACACCGGTGGAGCGCACCTCTTCGATCAGCTTGGCGTGGCGAGGCCGGTCGAGGATACAGGCAGTCACCTCCTCGACAGGCACGCCTTTGGCCTTGGCGAGATTGGCGATGTTGTCCTTCGCCGATGCGTCGATGTCTACGAGCCCCTTCGGATAGCCGGGGCCGATGGCGATCTTCTGCATGTACACATCCGGGGCATAGAGCAGTGTCCCCTTCTCCGCGATCGAGATGACGGCAAGCGCGTTGGGCAGGTTCTTGGCGCAGATCGTCGTGCCTTCCAGCGGATCGAGCGCGATATCGACTTCGGGGCCTTCGCCAGTGCCGACTTCCTCGCCGATATAGAGCATCGGTGCCTCGTCGCGCTCGCCCTCGCCGATGACGACGGTGCCGCGGATCGGTAAGCGGTTGAGTTCGGCGCGCATCGCGTCCACCGCCACCTGATCGGCCGCCTTCTCGTCGCCGCGCCCTCTCAGCCGGGCGGCCGCTACCGCAGCGCGCTCGACCACGCGGACGAGTTCGAGGGTGAGGATACGGTCGAGACCGGCAACGATGTCGTGATGCGCCATGGATAATCCCTGTGAACGGTTGGCAACGCTGCCCCTTATTGTCAAAGCGGCATGACAACCGCAAGAGAGATAGCGACTTCGGGGCGTTATGGGGCCAATATGGGGCGCTTCCCTCGCCAGGCGAGTTTTCCCGGCGCGGTTCCGTTGGACAAGCGGCATTAGCTCACAACAGGGCGCTTGCCCTGCTGCCGCCCGTAGCCTATAGCGCGGCTTTAATGCCAGAGGCTCTTCCCCTTTTTCCGCACCGCCACCTGCTCGGCATACAGATGCTGTCGCCGACGGATATCGAGCTCCTGCTCGAACGCGCCGAAGCGGCGATCGCCATCTCGCGCCAGCCGGAGAAGAAGACGGCCACGCTGCGCGGGCGCACGCAGATCAATCTCTTCTACGAGGCATCGACGAGGACGCAGTCCTCCTTCGAACTCGCGGGCAAGCGGCTCGGCGCCGACGTGATGAACATGGCCGTCGCCTCCTCTTCGGTGAAGAAGGGAGAGACGCTGATCGACACGGCGATGACGCTGAATGCGATGCGGCCTGATATCCTCATCATCCGTCACCAGTCGGCCGGCGCGGCGGCGCTTCTGGCCCAGAAGGTAGGTTGCTCGGTCGTCAACGCCGGCGACGGCACGCATGAGCACCCGACACAGGCATTGCTCGACGCGCTCACCATCCGCCGTGCCAAAGGGCCGCTCAATCGCCTCACCGTCGCCATTTGCGGCGATATCCTGCACAGCCGAGTGGCGCGTTCCAACATCCTTCTCCTGAATGCGCTTGGCGCGAGCGTGCGCGTCGTCGCGCCCTCGACGCTGCTGCCTGCCGGCATCGAGCAGATGGGCGTCAGGGTATTCCATTCCATGGAGGAAGGGCTGAAGGGCGTCGACGTGGTGATGATGCTGCGCCTGCAGCGCGAGCGCATGGCCGGCGCCTTCGTGCCCTCGACACGCGAATATTTCCGTTATTTCGGCCTTGATGCAGCAAAGCTTGCGACGGCGGCGGAAGGCGCGCTCGTCATGCATCCCGGCCCGATGAACCGGGGCGTGGAAATCGCTTCCGCAATCGCCGACGGATCGCAAAGCGTCATCCAGGAACAGGTGGAGATGGGCGTCGCGGTGCGCATGGCCGTGATGGAGGCCCTGCTCGACCCGCGCCGCAACGCCGAAGGACGCGCGGCGTGAGCACCACTGTCTTCCATAACGCCCGCGTCATCGATCCCTCGCGCGGGGTGGACGAACGCGGTTCCGTAGTCATCGAAGGGAAAAAGATCGCGGCGGCCGGTGCGAGTGCGTTGAACCAGGGCACGCCGGACGGCGCGAAAGTGATCGATTGCGCGGGCAAGGCGGTAATCCCCGGCCTGATCGACGCGCGCGTCTTCATCGGCGAGCCGGGCGCGGAACATCGCGAGACCATCGCCTCGGCAAGCCATGCGGCAGCCGCCGGCGGTGTCACCTCGCTGGTGATGATGCCGGACACGAACCCGGTGATAGACGACGTGGCACTGGTGGAATTCGTGCTCCGTACCGCGCGCGACACAGCCGTCGTCAATGTGCTGCCGGCGGCGGCGATCACGCGTGGACTGCAAGGCCGCGAGATGACCGAATTCGGCCTGCTGCGCGAAGCGGGCGCCGCGTTCTTCACGGACGGCCGCCACACGATCGCATCGAGTGCCGTCATGCGCCGTGCGCTCACCTATGCGCGCGATTTCGGCGCCACGATCGTGCATGAGACGCAGGATGCCGACCTCGCTGCGGCCGGGGTCATGAACGAGGGGCTCTATGCAAGCTGGCTCGGCCTGCCCGGCATCCCGCGCGAGGCGGAAGCGATCCCGCTCGAACGCGACCTCAGGCTCGCGCGGCTGACCGGCGGCGCCTACCATGCCGCCAAAATCTCGACCGCGATGGCGGCCGAGGCGATCGCGCGCGCCAAGCAGGAAAGCGCCAATGTTTCCGCCGGCGTGTCGATCCACAATCTGGCGCTGAACGAGAACGATGTCGGCGAATACCGCACCTTCTTCCGCCTGTCGCCGCCGCTGCGCGCGGAGGACGACCGCCAGGCGATGATCGAGGCATTGCGCGACGGCACGATCGACATCATCGTTTCCTCGCACGACCCGCAGGACGTCGACACCAAGCGACTGCCCTTCGCCGACGCGGAAGCCGGCGCGATCGGGCTGGAGACACTGCTCGGCGCGGCACTCAGGCTTCACCACAATGAAGAGGTGCCTCTCCTCCGGCTGGTCGAGGCGCTGTCCACCGGACCCGCGAAACTGTTCGGGCTTGAAGGTGGTACGCTGAAACCCGGCGCGACGGCCGATCTCGCGCTGGTCGACCTCGACGAACCATGGATCGTGCGCGAAGCGGATATAAGATCGCGCTCCAAGAACACCTGTTTCGAGGGCGCACGGCTGCAAGGCAAGGTCTTGCAAACCATGGTTGCAGGCCGCACAGTGTTCACTGCCTAGCGTTTGACGTACTGTCCGACACTGGGCTCGGGAGGGGAAACATGCTTTACGTGCTCGGCGCGCTGGTCGTCGGCTATCTTTTCGGCTCGATCCCTTCCGGCTACCTGCTGGCCCGTGCCGCCGGCCTTGGCGATGTGCGCAATATCGGCTCGGGCAATATCGGCGCTACCAATGTGCTCAGGACCGGCAACAAGGGGCTGGCGGCGCTGACGCTCATCCTCGATGCGCTCAAGGGTGCCGTGCCTGTCTGGCTCGCTTTGCACTATCTCGGCCTCTATCCGGCCATGCTGGCGGGCCTTGGCGCCTTCCTCGGCCATCTTTTCCCCGTCTGGCTCGGCTTCAAGGGCGGCAAGGGCGTTGCCACCTATCTCGGCGTACTGCTCGGGCTCGCCTGGGAAGGCGTGATCGTCTTCGCCGTCGCCTGGCTGCTGGTTGCCTTCGTCACGCGCTTTTCATCGCTTGCCGCGCTGGTCGCGGCGGTCGCCGTGCCGGTCGCGCTCGTATTCCTCGGCCGGCTGGAACTTGCCGAGCTTTTCGCGGTCATGAGTGCCATCGTCTTCATCAAACACCGCCCCAACATCATGCGGTTGATAGAAGGCACGGAATCAAAGATCGGAAGCAAAGGGTGACCAACCCCGCCGCACCGGCGCTGAGCGACCGGCAGCGGCTTTCCTGGCTACGGCTCATCCGCACCGACAATGTCGGCCCCGCCACCTTCCGCGACCTGATCAACCGCTTCGGCTCTGCCGATAACGCCATCGCCATGCTGCCGGAGCTAACGCTGAGCGGCGGCGGCATGCGGACTGTCCGAATACCTTCGCTCGCCGAAGCGGAAGCCGAGATGGAACTGGCAACCCGCGCCGGCGCCCGCTTTGTCGCGATCGGCGAGGCCGACTATCCGCTGATGCTACGCCGGATGGAACTGCCGCCGCCGTTGGTGGCGATCAAGGGCGAGGCGGCAGTCTTTTCGCTGCCGCCCGTCGCCATCGTCGGCGCGCGCAACGCCTCCCTCGCGGGCATCCGCATAGCGCAGTCGCTCGCAACCGAACTCGGGCGGGAGGGCTACGCCATCGTTTCCGGGCTAGCACGCGGCATCGACACGGCAGCGCATCGCGGCAGCCTCGGCACCGGCACCATCGCTGTGCTGGCAGGCGGACTCGACCTGCCCTACCCGCCGGAGAATATCGATCTATGCAATGAGATCGCGCGGACGGGCGGTGCAATCATCTCCGAGATGCCGTTCGGCTGGGAGCCAAGGGCGCGTGATTTTCCGCGTCGAAACCGCATCATCGCCGGCCTTGCCTATGGCCTTGTCGTGGTGGAGGCCGCGAAACGCTCGGGCTCGCTCATTAGTGCACGGCTTGCCGGCGAGTTGGGGAGGCTCGTCTTCGCCGTCCCCGGCTCGCCGCTCGATCCGCGCGCCGCCGGCACGAACGGCCTGTTGAAGGACGGCGCCATCCTGGTGACCGAGGTGAAGGACGTACTTGAACAGATCGCGCCACTCATCGGGGCGCCGCCTCCACGTACCGATTTCGACGAGCCGCCGGACTTCTCCGCCGCCGCGCCGCCGGGGGACTCCGACCGTGAAAAGGTACTGGAGGCGCTGAGCCCGGTGCCGACCGGCATAGACGAGATCATCCGGCACACAGGGCTTCATCCGGCGCAGGTCTTCATGGTGTTGCTGGAACTGGATCTGGCTGGCCGGCTCGAGCGCCATGCGGGCGGCAACGTCTCCCTGCTGTGACGGAGTGCTGATGCTCCGTGCGCCATTCATCGCATGCCGGGAGGCGGCGTGACCGTCTTCATGAGTTCCATGTCCTTGTCCATCGCGCGCCTGTACGCTGGCCTTGCGAGGGCACGGGCGAGATAATCGCGGAAAACCGGCTTTTCCGGAAGCACCTTGATGATGTCCATGGTGAACTGGATGCTGCTCGCCAGATGCGTGTCCGCCGCGGTGAAATTGTCGCCGGCAGCATATGGCTTTTGGGAAAGGACCCGCTCCACATAGGCCACCATGTCGTCGAACAGGCCGAAGGAAAAACTGTTGCTGCTTTCGTAATTCCAGCCATTGGCCCTGGCGGCGATCGCCGGATCAAGGACGGAGTCGCAGTAGACCAGCATCGTCAGATATGGCGCCCGCTCAGGATCGCCGATCCCAGGCGCCATGCCCGCTTCTGGAAAGCGGTCGCCGAGATAGATGCTGATCGCCGCCCGCTCCGTGACGATGGTTCCATCAACGACAACGGCCGGCACTTTCTTGCTTGGCTGGATTGCGCGATAACTCTCGGCGGCACCGCCTTTTGCCCTGACATCGATGATTTTCATCTCATAAGGCTGGCCAAGTTCCTCAAGCAGCCAGTGAACGCCGAACGACCGCGAGAAGGGTGTGTGGTAGAATTCCAGCATCGTTATATCTCCGAGTTTCCGCCCTGACGGTACCATCCGGCTCCTGACAGCTGGATGTCAGGATAGGGTGGTCCGACCAAAGAAAAAGGGCGCCGCTGCGGGCACCCTTCCCTCATTCAATATCTGCTGCTCAACTCACTTGGGCAGCTTGTCGTCGATGCCCTTCACGTAGAAGTTCATGCCGAGCAGCGTCTTGTCGTCGGACACTTGGCCGTCCTTCAGCCATTCCGATCCATCCTGCCGATAGATGGGGCCGGTGAAGGGATTCCAGCCGCCGGAGATCTTCTTCTCCGTGGCTTCGGCCATTGCCTTCACGTCGTCGGGCATGTTCGTGAAGGGCGCCAGCTTGACGACGTCATCCTTGATGCCCAGCCACACATTGTCCGGCTTCCACGTTCCGTCGAGAGCCGCCTGGACCCGCTTGATATAATACGGGCCCCAATTGTCGGTGTTGGAGGTCAGCTGCGCCTTCGGGGCGAACTTGATCATGTCCGACGACTGGCCGAAGCCGAGCTTGCCGCGTTCTTCCGCGACCTGAAGCGCTGCAGTCGAATCGGTGTGCTGCGTAATGATGTCGGCGCCCTGGTCGAACAGCGCTTTCGCCGCATCCGCTTCCTTGCCCGGATCGAACCAGCTATTCACCCACACGATCTTGAGCTTGAAATTAGGGTTGATCGACTGCGCGCCGAGCATGAAGGAGTTGATGCCCATCACGACTTCCGGGATCGGGAAGGACACGATGTAGCCGGCAACGCCGGTCTTCGACATCTTCGCCGCGATCTGGCCCATCACATAGCGGCCTTCGTAGAAGCGCGCGTTGTAGATGCCCATGTTGGCGGCCGTCTTGAAGCCCGTCGCGTGCTCGAACATCACCTTCGGGAACTTCTTCGCGACCTTAAGCTCGGAATCCATGAAGCCGAAGGACGTACCGAAGATCATGTTGCAGTGCTGGCGCGCCAGCCGCTCGAAAGCGCGCTCGGCATCGGGACCTTCGCTGACGTTTTCGAGATAGGTCGTCTCGACCTTGTCGCCGAAGTGCTTGATGACGTCCTGCCGGCCCTGCTCATGCTGGTAGGAATAGCCGAAATCGCCGATCGGCCCGACATAGACAAAGCAGGCCTTGAGCTTGTCGGCGGCCTGTGCGTTTACCGCCATGACCATGGCGGCCGCGGCGGTCAGTGCGAATAGAAGCTTCTTCATCGTGTTACCTCTCTGAGACTTTGTACTTCCAATTGTCGTTTTCCGTCAGCGATCCGGCACGAAGGCACGCCCGAGCGAAGCCGGCGTGTTCACCATCGTCAACCGCCTGTTTCGTGAGATTAGAACAAGTACGACGACGGTGGCCAGATAGGGAAGCGAAGAAAGGAACTGCGTCGGCACGGACTTGATCGCCGCCAACAGCCAGTAAACCGGACTCGGGAGAAATCCGAGCGTATTGAGGTCGATCGCCTGCACGTGAAGCTGGGCGATGGTGAGCGCGCCGAAGAGATAGGCTCCGGCAAAGACGCGCCACGGCCGCCATGAGGCGAAGACGACCAGCGCAAGCGCGATCCAGCCTCGGCCCGCTGTCATGTTCTCCACCCATTGCGGCGTATAGACCAGCGAAAGCTGCGCGCCGGCAAGGCCCGCGCAGGCACCGCCGAACATCACCGCCAGATAGCGGATGCCGATCACCGGAATGCCAAGCGCGTGCGCCGAGCCGTGATTGTCGCCGACGGAGCGGAGCGTGAGGCCGGCCCGCGTCTTGAACAGGAACCACGAGACGGCAATGACGAGCAGGATCGAAAGGTAGAAAAGCGGGTCCTCGCCGAAGAGCAGCCCGCCCACCAGCGGCAGATCGCTCAGGCCGGGGATGTGGATATCGTTCATGCGAATGCCCGGATGGCCGACGAAGGATTCGCCGAGCATGCCCGAGAGGCCGAGGCCAAGCAGCGTCAGCGCGAGGCCGGTGGCCACCTGGTTCGTCACCAATGTCAGGGTAAGGAAAGCGAACAGCAGCGAAAATACCGCACCGACGATGATGGCGGCAAGCACGCCCAGCCAGGGCGATCCGGTCATGAAGGCTGCGGCGAAGCCGCTGACCGAGCCCATGACCATCATTCCTTCGACACCGAGGTTCAGCACGCCGGAACGTTCGACCACCAGTTCGCCGATGGCCGCGATCAGAAGCGGCGTGGACGCCGTTACGATGGTGATGAGGACAGCTTCAAGAATGTTCAAGAGCGGCCTCCCCAGTGGCTTTACCAGCGGTTTTACGGCCCGTGACCAGGCGAATGCGATAGTAGATCAGCGTGTCGCTGGCGAGGACGAAGAAGAGCAGCATGCCTTGGAAGACGCGCGCGGTCTTATCCGAGATGCCGATCGCCGCCTGCGCCGCCTCGCCGCCGAGATAGGAGAGCGCGAGCACCAGCCCGGCGGCGATGATCCCGATCGGGTTCAAGCGGCCGAGAAAGGCCACGATGATGGCGGTGAAGCCGTAGCCGGGCGAGATCACCGGCTGCAACTGGTTGATCGTCGCTGAGACCTCGGAAATCCCGGCGAGGCCCGCGAGAGCGCCGGAGACCAGGAAGGCGAACAGCACCATGCGCCCTGTGGAGAAACCGGCGAAGCGGCCGGCGCGCGGGCTCTGGCCGATCACCTTGACCTCAAAGCCTTTCAACGTCTTCGCCATCAGGAACCAGACGATAAGCGCGGCGACGATGGCGAAGACGAAATCCCAGCTCGCGCGGCCCGATTCGGGAAAGAGCTCCGGCAGCGTAGCCGCATCGCTGAACTGGATCGTCTGCGGGAAATTGTAGCCTTGCGGATCGCGCCAGGGACCGCGCACTACCCAGTCGAGGAAGAGTTGCGCGACATAGACCAGCATCAGGCTGGACAGGATCTCGTTCGTATTGAACCGCACCTTGAGAAGAGCCGGTATGGCTGCGTAGAGCGCACCGCCGAGCATGCCCATGATGAGCATCAGCGGCAGCAGGAAAACGCCCTGGTACTCGGGCACCAGCACCGGAAGGATGGAGCCGGCGATGGCGCCCATCGTAAGCTGGCCCTCGGCGCCGATGTTCCAGTTGTTGGACCGGTAGCAGACCGCGAGCCCAACGGCGATCAGGATCAGGGGGGCTGCCTTCACCGCCAGTTCGTGAATCTGCCAGACCTGCGTCAGCGGCGACACGAAATAGATATACATCGCCGTAACGGGATTGCGGCCGAGCAGCGCGAACAGGATGGCGCCGAAGATAACCGTAAGTGCAAAGGCGATGAACGGCGAAAGTGCGGAGAACAGAACCGAATGCTGCGGCCGCTTGATGAGTTCAATGCGCATCAGGCCATCTCCCCGACAGGATGCGCCTGTTCGGGAGCGGCACCGCCCATCAGGAGGCCGATCTTCTCGAAAGTCGCCTCGGCGATCGGAAGCGGCGCCGACATCGCGCCATCATGCATGACGGCGATGTAGTCGGAAATCTCGAACAATTCGTCGAGGTCCTGGCTGATGACGAGCACGGCGGAACCGCTGCGCGCGAGCTCGATGAGCGCCTGGCGGATGCGCGCCGCGGCACCCGCGTCGACGCCCCAGGTCGGCTGGTTGACCACCATCACGCTCGGCTGGCGGTCGAGTTCGCGTCCAACGATGAATTTCTGCAGATTGCCGCCCGAGAGTGCGGCCGCTTCCGGGTCCTTGCCGCTCATGCGCACGTCCATATGCTCGATGATGCGCTCGGAAGCACTCTCGATCGTGGCGGTGCGGATCGTCCCAAGCGGACCGAGGAAGGCCTTGCCGTCCGTCGAATAACGCGACAGGAGCAGGTTCTCCGAGAGCGACATCAAGGGTGCCGCGCCATGGCCGAGCCGTTCCTCGGGCACGAAAGCGGCACCGAGCAGCCGGCGCTTCGATATGGAAAGATGCCCGGCGTCCTTGCCCGAGATGCGGATCGAACCGGCATCGTCCTGAAGCGCCTCGCCCGATACGGCTTCGAAGAACTCGCCCTGCCCGTTCCCGGCGACGCCGGCGATCCCGATAACCTCCCCGGCCTTGACCGAGAGGCTGATCCCCCTGAGCGGCACGGAAAAGGGCGTCGCGGCCTTGCGGCTGAGATTGCGGATCTCGAGAAGCGGCGAATGATGGGCCTTGGTGTCGACCGGCGAGCGGGTGACCGCGTTCACCTCGCTGCCGACCATCATGCGCGCTAGCGAGGCGGCCGTCTCCTGACGGGGATCGCAATGCCCGACGACCTTGCCGTGGCGCAGCACGGTGGCACCGTCGCACATGCGCTTCACTTCTTCGAGGCGGTGCGAGATGTAAAGGATCGACTTGCCCTCGGAGCGCAGGCGTTCCAGCGTCTCGAACAGCTTGTCCGCCTCCTGCGGCGTCAGCACCGAGGTCGGCTCGTCGAGGATGATGAGATCCGGCGTCTGCAAGAGGCAGCGGATGATCTCGATGCGCTGGCGCTCGCCGACCGACAGGTCGCCGACGAGCGAGTAAGGATCGAGCGGCAGGCCGTAGCTGTAGGAAAGCGCCTGCGCCTTGGCCGCGATCGCACCGATCGGCGAACCATCATCCAGCGAAAGGGCGATATTCTCAGCCGCGGTCAGGGCATCGAAGAGCGAAAAATGCTGGAAGACCATGCCGATGCCGAGTCGCCGGGCCTCGCCGGGGCTGGCGATCCGCACCTTCTCGCCCTTCCACCAGATTTCGCCCGAATACGGCTCCAGCGAACCGAACAGCATCTTGACGAAGGTGGACTTGCCGGCGCCGTTCTCGCCGAGAAGGGCATGTATCTCGCCACGATTGATCTTCAGATCGACGCCGTCGCAGGCTCTTAGCGACCCGAAAATCTTGGTCAGCCCGCGCACATCGAGCAAGGCTTCCCCGGCATTGCCGCCTTCAGCGTCCAATATCTCCTCCGGACTGCTTTTATGTTCCCGGCACGACCTTAGGCGAGAAAGGCCGCACTCGCAAAGCGCGGCCTGTTTGAAATAGCTTCAACCGTTTCAGGCCAAGTCAAACGCCGGATTAAGGCACGAGGACGGTAACGCCCGTCGTCTTCCGGCCTTCCAGATCGCGGTGCGCCTTGGCGACATCGGCAAGCTTGTAGCGCTGCTTGACCTCGATCTTGACCGCGCCGCTCTTCACAATGTCGAATAGCGCATTCGCTGACTGCACCAGATCGGTACGGCTCGCCACATAGGTGAAGAGCGTGGGGCGCGTGATGTAAAGCGACCCCTTCTGGGCGAGCACACCGAGATTGAACGGCGGCACCGGGCCGGACGACGCGCCGAACAGTGCCAGAAGACCGATCGGCTTCAGGCAGTTCAACGATCCTTCGAACGTATCCTTGCCGACCGAATCATAGACCACCTCGCAGAGTTTGCCGCCGGTGATCTTCTTCACCTCCTCGACAAAGTCCTGCTCGCGGTAGTTGATCACGTGGTCGAAGCCGTGCGCCTTGGCGAGCGCCACCTTCTCGGCCGAACCCGCCGTGCCGATCGTGACCGCGCCGAGATGCTTCGCCCACTGTCCGGCGATCAGGCCGACGCCACCCGCCGCCGCGTGAAAGAGGATCGTGTCGCCTTTCTTCACCTTGAAGGTGCGGCGGAGAAGATATTCCGCCGTCATGCCCTTCAGCATCATGCCGGCGGCAATTTCGTCCGAGATGCCGTCCGGCACCTTCACCAGACGATCCGCGGCGATCACGCGCCGTTCGGCATAGCTGCCGGTACCGGCCGCATAAGCGACGCGGTCGCCCGGCTTCAGGTCTCCGACCCCTTCGCCGACTTCCAGGACCTTGCCTGCACCTTCGCCGCCCGGGGTGATGGGCAGGCTGCCGCCCGGTGGCGGATAGAGGCCGGTACGAAAATAGACGTCGATGAAATTGAGGCCGATCGCGCTGTGCTCGATGAGGACTTCGCCCCTGCCCGGCTTGCCGGGATCGACCTCCTCGTATTTCAGGACCTCGGGTCCTCCATGCTCATGGATGCGGATCGCCTTGCTCATCATTCTTGCCTTTCAGTCCAAGCTTCGGGAACATCTGCATGATGCCGCCGACAAAAAAGAGATATATGCCGGTGATTGCAATGCCGGCCTTGATCAAAGGCGGCGCCTCCATCCCTTCGAGCAGCGCCATGACGCCGAAAAGGCACCAGACGAGGAAGACCGGCAGGTTTATGTGGCGCAGGCGCTTGACCCTCACGGGATGCAGGAAGTTCATCGGCACGAAGGTCAGGATAGCGGCCGCCACCACCACGGCGAAGGAGAGGTACTCTCCCGGTTCGATGACGAAAAGCGTAAAAACCAGCATGTTCCAGACGACCGGGAAGCCCTTGAAGAAGTTCTCCTTCGTCTTCATTCCCGTATCGGCATAGTAGATGGCGCTGCTGATCACGATCAGGGCGGCCGACGTGAAGGAGAGACCCGGCCCCATGAAACCGCGCTGGTAGAGCGCGAAGGCCGGAATCAGCACATAGGTGACGTAGTCGATGATATTGTCGAGCATGATGCCCGACCATGTCGGCAGGATTTCCTTAACCTGCAGCTTGCGTGCGATGGGTCCGTCTATGCCGTCGACAAAAAGGGCTAAGCCCAGCCACCAGAACATGGCGGGCCAGCGCTCCTCGCTCGCTGCCACCAGCGAGAGGAAGGCAAGGAAAGAGCCCGACGCGGTGAGCAGATGGACTGAAAACGCGCGCGCCTGAGGCCAGGTGACTTTCTTACGCTTCACGATCGGGCACGGCTCCGCATGCAGCCAACGCCCGCCGCCGCCCAACGACAGGGCAATTCACCGCCCATCGCCCCGTCAATAATGGCCATCGATCGTCCTCTCCGTCCGGGAGAATAAAACGAAGCGCGGGAAAGTGGAAGCGGGATAGAATGTGCAATGACGGGCCGCGTTGCGCGCCGCCGCCTGGACCCCATATAGAGATTACTGTTTTCTCACCGGCGGATACCGGCGCAAGCGAGGACAGAAGCGATGGCCGAAACGAATTCTTCGGAAATCCTGGTGGCGGGCGCCGGCCCGGCCGGCATGATCGCTGCGCTCGCCTTCGCAGGCAACGGTTTCTCCATAACGCTTGCCGGCCCGCCCGCGCCACCTGACGACCGCAGGACCACGGCGCTGATGATGCCTTCGCTGGCTCTCCTGAAGGAATTCGGGCTTTTCGACGTGGTTGCCGAAAGCGGCGCGCCGCTGCGCGCCATGCGCATCGTAGACGGAACATCGAGGCTCATCCGCAGCCCCACGGTGACCTTTCGCGCCAGCGAGATCGGCGAGACCGCCTTTGGCTACAATATACCCAACAGGCATCTGCTGAACCGTCTGGAAGCCGCCGTGCGGGAACACGGCGCAATCGAATGGCGCGAATCGCTCGTTTCCGGATACCGGCTTTCCGACCATGAGGCGGTAGCGGACCTGGATGGCGACACGATCACGGCGCGCCTGGTGGTCGCGGCGGACGGACGTTCCTCGCCGGCAAGGGAAGCGGCGGGCATCCACACCCACCGGCATGGCCACCCGCAGTCGGCACTCGTCCTCAATTTCGCGCATAGCCGCGACCACGGCAATGTCTCCACCGAGTTCCACACAGAGACCGGACCGTTCACGCAAGTTCCCCTTCCCGGTCAGAGATCGAGCCTCGTCTGGGTCGTGCGCCCCGAAGCGGCGGAACGGCTGATGGAAATGAGCAATAATGCGATCTCCGAAGAAATCGAAGGGCGCATGCAGTCCATGCTCGGCAAGGTCGAGGTCGAACCGGGCCGGCAGGTCTATCCGCTCTCCTCGGCAATGCCGTCGCGATTCGGCGCAAGGCGCGTGGCGCTGGTGGGCGAGGCAGCGCATCTCTTCCCGCCGATAGGTGCGCAGGGGCTCAACCTCGGGGTCCGTGACATTCAGGATCTCGTCACCATCGCACGCGCAAGCCGCGGCGATCCGGGCTCACCGGCAGCACTCCTGCGCTACGACGCGCGGCGGCGGCCCGACATCATGGCGCGCAGCAGTGCCGTCAACATGCTCAACTATTCGCTTCTCTCCGATTTCCTGCCGGCGCAGTTCATGCGCAGCGCCGGCATCGGTCTGCTCGCCGGCTTCGCGCCCTTGCGCGGCTTCTTCATGCGCGAGGGCCTGCGCCCCGGCAGCGGCTGGCGGCACGCATTCGGCGGGCGCGTGACGGAGTCAGGTCGGCCGTCAGGGGAAGAGATCCGGCGGTAGCATCCCGCTCGTGATGAAATAGAGCAGCATAGTCACCGTTCCGACCGACAGCACCGTCGTCAAAAGGATGCTGGCCGAGGCCCGCTCCACCCAGACATGATACTGCTGGGCGATGACGAAGACGTTGGTCGCGGTCGGCAGCGAGGCAAGTAGCACGGCCGCGAACACCCATGTCGGCGAAAAGTTGCCGACAAGGCTCAGCATCACGTAGCAAAGCGCCGGGTGCAGCACGAGTTTCAGGAGCGCGATGGCACCAAGTTCCCTCGGCACCCTTTTCAGTGGCCTGAGAGCCAGCGTGACGCCCATGGCAAACAGCGCGCAGGGTGCCGCCGCCTTCGCCAGATAGTCAAGCAACCGGTCGAGCGCCACCGGCGCGTGGAAACCGAACGCGGCGGCTGCGACCCCGAAAGCGGTCGCGATGATGAAAGGGTGAAGCGCGATCTTCTTCACGACGCCGGCAGCAAGTTGCAGCGGCGGCTCCTTGTCGCTGCCGGCGAGCGCCATCATCATCGGCGCAATCGTGAAATGCATGATGTTCTCGAAGCAGAAGATGAGCGCGACCGGAACGGCCGCCTGTTCGCCGAGCGCCAGTATCGCGAGGCCCGGCCCCATATAGCCGATATTGCCGTAGGCTGCCGAAAGGCCACGTATCGTGCTCTCCGCGATCTCGCCGCGCGATAAGACGAGCGAGGACAAGAACATAATCATGAAGATGATGAAGGTGGAAAACACCGAGCCGAACATGAAGGTCCATTCGGTGAGCTTTTCGATCGGCGTCTTGGAGAGAAGCTGGAAGAACAGCGCCGGCAGCGCGACATAGATGACGAAGATGTTCATCCAGCCAAGCGCCTCGATCGGCTGGCGCACGATGCGTGCCACCACGTAGCCGACGAAGATCAGCCCGAAGAACGGCAGGACGAGGCCGAAGACATCCGACATTCAGAGCCTCCGGCTCGATACAGAGAAACTTCAACCGCGCACATGCCATTTGCACGGTTTTCCTTCAAGCTTGCTTCGTGGCGGGCGCGGGTGTCGCTCTTTTGAAGAAGAGCGTCGCAGTTGGATTCCCAACCGGGAAGACAAGGCTTGTCCGGGCAAGTGTGGTGACGTACTGGCTTCAGCCGGGCCTGAACGGAATTGCGACCGCCGTTGGGCAGTACGGAGGCTTCCTTGCCCGACGAAATGGATCAGCGCTGCACCGCGCTCGTCGAGGAACTCGGCATCGCCCGGCCGGACAAGATCATCGCGGTCAAGCCGCTCAGTGGCGGCGTCGCCTCCGACATCGCGGTGGTAAGTCTGGTGGACCGCGACATTTGCGTGAAATTCGCCTTGCCGCGCCTCAAAGTGGCAGAGGACTGGCGTGCGCCGGTTCATCGCAACCGCGCCGAATATGCGTGGCTTTCCTTCGCCGGAACCGTAGCGCCGAAAAGCGTGCCGCGTCTCCTCGGTATCTCCGCAAGCCTCCACGGCTTCGCCATGGAATACCTCGCCGGAACAGACATCTATCTCTGGAAGACGGCCTTGTTGAAGGAAGCGCCCGGTCGGAGAGAAGCCGAGCGCGTCGGCGATGTCCTCGGCCGCATCCATGCCGCCTCCACGCGGCTGGACTTCGACCGCTCGCCCTTCTTCAACCGCGACGATTTCCGCTCGCTCAGGCTGGAGCCCTACCTGGCCTTCACGGCGGGGAAGCATCCAGACCTCGCTTCCAGACTCATCGCGTTGGCCGAGAGGCTCTATGCGTCGGAAATCGCGCTCGTTCATGGCGACGTCAGCCCCAAGAATATCCTGTTTTGCGGCGCCGACCCGATCCTGCTCGACGCCGAATGCGCGACAATGGGCGATCCGTGCTTCGACGTAGCCTTCTGCCTCAACCATCTGATCCTGAAATCCGTGCATCTGCCGGCTTCGCGCGACAGGCTCCTTGGCTCCGTCGGCCGCTTCTGGGCCGCGTATTCGTCGCATATCGCCTGGGAGGAACCGCAGGCGATGGAGGAACGCGTAGCAGCACTTCTGCCAGCGCTGATGCTGGCCAGGGTCGACGGCAAATCGCCCGTCGAATATCTATCCGAGGCAAGTCGAGCGACGGTGCGCGCGCTTGCCGTGCCGCTTATTTCGCACCCCGTCGCTACGCTGGGGGAACTTGTCACCACGCTGAAGGCTGAATTGAACGATGTCGAAAATCGCGTCCGTTAAAGGCCGTCGGGTATGGGACAGCCGCGGCAATCCCACCGTCGAGGCGACGATTGTGCTGGAGAGCGGCGCATGGGGTCGCGCGATCGCACCCGCCGGGGCCTCACGCGGCACGCGTGAGGCGATGGACCTACGCGATGGCGGCACCAGGCTGGAGGGCCTCGATGTCCGCACCGCGCTCGAAAACATCGAAACACGTATCGCGCCCGCGCTTGTCGGCGCGGAAGGTGGCGACCAGGCGGGTATAGACGGACGACTCACCGCGCTCGATCCCTCGCCGCTCAAATCGCTGCTCGGTGGCAATGCGACGGTCGCCGTCTCTCTCGCCGCGCTTCACGCCGCCGCCGCCGAGGCCGGCCTGCCGCTCTGGCGCCACGTCGCCGCCTATTATGGCCGCAAACCTTCGATCCCGCTTCCCGAAATCCAGATATTCGGCGGCGGGGCGCATGCAGGGCGCCGGGTAGATGTCCAGGATTTCATGGTGATGGTGCCGGGCGCGGAAAGCTTCGACGAGGCGCTGGAGATCACCGCCGAGATCTACCACGCGGCAGGCTCGATCATGTCGGCGCGCGGCAAGAGTGCCGGAGTTGCCGACGAGGGCGGCTGGTGGCCCGACTTCGGCAGCAACGAGGAAGCGCTTGAGACGCTGGTCGCGGCGATAGAAGCGGCGGGAGAAAAGCCGGGAGAGCGCGTGGTGATTTCGCTCGACATCGCGGCCTCCGAATTCGGCCGGGGCGGCCAATACCGTCTGGCGCTGGAGGACCGGACACTCACCTCCGGCGAATGGACCGCCGAACTGGGGCGCTGGCTGGAAGCCTATCCCATCGCGTCTATCGAGGATCCTCTGGCGGAAGACGATACCGCAGGCATGCGCGAATTCACGCGCCGCTACGGCGATCGGCTGCAGATCGTCGGCGACGACTATCTGGTGACCAATGCCGGCCTTGTGGCCGAAGCAGTTGCCGCCGGCGCCTGCAATACTGCGCTCATCAAGGTCAACCAGGCGGGCACGGTAACCGAAGCGGTCGCGGCGTATGACGCCGCCCGCGCAGCCGGTTGGCGCGCCATCGTCTCGGCGCGCTCGGGCGAGACGGAGGACGTCTCGATAAGCCATCTGGCGGTCGGGCTCGGCGCCAGTCAATTGAAGGTCGGTTCCTTCGCGCGGTCCGAACGCATGGCCAAATGGAACGAGTGCCTGCGGATCGCCGAAGAGCCTGGAGCCGGTACGTTTGTCGGCTGGGCGCCGCTCTCCGCTCCGGTAAAAAGGTAACGGACGAGACCGAAGCGTCAGCCACCGTAGCAGCCGTCAGCCCGCCCTCTCGATGCGGATCACCTGCGGCTTGTCGATCAGATGGCCGTCCCTGGTGATACCTTCAACGGCGCGGCGGACGGCTGCTTCCGTCGTTTCATGCGTCACCAGTATCACCGTCTTCTGGTCGTCCGAGCGTTTTCCGCCTGCATGCTGGACGATCGATTCCAGCGAGATATCGCTGTCGGCCATGCGCTTGGCGATCGCGGCGAAGACGCCGATGCGGTCATGCACGGTCAGCCGAATGAAATAGCCGCCGGCATGTGCGCGCATCCGCGCCTTGCGATAGGGTTTCAGTTCCTTTGCGGGCCATCCGAAAACCGGCCCGTGCTGGAAACCCGGCCGGCTCTTGGCGATGTCGGCGATGTCACCGATGACGGCGGAAGCGGTGGCGTTTCCCCCTGCCCCCGGCCCCGACAGTAGAAGTTCACCCAGGATGTCCGTCTCGATGGCGACCGCATTGGTGACGCCGTGCACCTGCGCGATCACGCTCGCGGTCGGCACCATGGTCGGATGGACGCGCTGCTCGATGCCGGTCTCGGTCGCCTGCGCCACGCCGAGAAGCTTGATGCGATAGCCGAGTTCGCCCGCCGCCTGGATATCGGCCTGCGTAATGTTGGAGATGCCCTCCATATAGATGTCGCCGGCCGAGATGCGGCAGCCGAAGGCGATGCTGGTTAGGATGGCGAGTTTGTGCGCGGTGTCGTGGCCCTCGATGTCGAAAGTCGGATCGGCCTCGGCGTAACCCAGCCGCTGCGCGTCCTTCAGGCATTCGTCGAAGGAAAGCCCCTCCGCCTCCATGCGTGTCAGGATATAGTTGCAGGTGCCGTTGAGGATACCGAAGATGCGGCCGACCGAATTGCCGGCCAGAGCCTCGCGCAAGGTCTTGATGACCGGGATGCCGCCGGCCACCGCCGCCTCGTAGTTCAGAAGCACGCCTTTCTTTTCCGCCACCTCGGCCAGCGTCAGGCCATGGCGGGCGAGAAGCGCCTTGTTCGCCGTGACGACGTGACGGCCCGCATCGAGCGCTGCTCGCACGCTCTGCCGCGCAGCCCCTTCCTCCCCGCCGATCAGTTCCACGAAGACGTCGATGTCGGCGGACTTCGCCAGCGCCGCCGGATCTTCGAACCATTTCACATTGTCGAGCGAAATACCGCGGTCGCGGCTCCGGTCACGTGCGGAGACGGCGGTCACCGCGATCGACCGGCCGCATTGCCGCGTCAGTTCATCTGCCTTCTCGGCAAGCACGCGGACGACCGACGCACCGACCGTGCCCAGCCCGGCAATCCCAACACGCAACGCTTCGGCCATCTACTGCCGCCCCTCGGATCACAGAATCGATTGAAACGCTCAGCGCCGGGCGCTGAGCGGGATGACGTTGTCGAGCGTCGAGGACGCGGACGTCAGGAAGCGCTTGACGTTGCGCGCGGCCTGCCGGATGCGGTGCTCGTTCTCGACGAGAGCGATGCGGACGAAATCGTCGCCGTGCTCGCCGAAGCCGATGCCCGGCGCGACGGCGACATCGGCCCTCTCGATCAGGAGTTTCGAGAACTCCAGCGAACCGAGGGACTTGAAAGGCTCCGGGATCGGCGCCCAGGCGAACATGGTCGCGGCAGGCGCGGGAATGTCCCAGCCCGCACGGCCGAACGCCTCGACCATGACATCGCGACGGCGTCGGTAGACGTCACGTACTTCGGCAATCTCGGCGCCGTCGCTGTTGAGCGCCGCCGTCGCCGCCACCTGGATCGGCGTGAAGGCGCCGTAGTCGAGATAGGATTTCACGCGGGTAAGCGCCGCGATGAGCCGCTCGTTGCCGACGGCAAAGCCCATGCGCCAACCGGGCATGGAGAAAGTCTTCGACATGGAGGTGAATTCGACCGCGATATCCATCGCGCCCGGCACCTGCAGGATCGAGGGCGGCGGCGCGGCGTCGAAATAGATCTCGGCATAGGCGAGGTCCGACAACAGGATGATGTCGTTCTTCTTCGCGTAGGCGACGATGTCCTTGTAGAAGTCGAGCGTCGCCACATGCGCCGTCGGGTTGGACGGATAGTTGAGGATCAGCGCCAGCGGCTTCGGGATCGAGTGCCTGACCGCGCGCTCCAGCGCGCGGATGAAGCCCTCGTCCGGCTCGGCCTGGATGGAGCGGATGACGCCGCCCGACATGATGAAGCCGAAGGCGTGGATCGGATAGGTCGGATTGGGACAGATGACCACGTCGCCCGGCGCGGTGATCGCCTGCGCCATGTTGGCGAAGCCTTCCTTCGAGCCCAGCGTCGCGACCACCTGGCTGTCCGGGTCAAGCTTCACGTTGAAGCGTCTTGCGTAATAGTTCGCCTGCGCACGACGCAGGCCCGGGATGCCGCGCGAGGAGGAATAGCGATGCGTGCGCGGGTCGCGCACGACCTCGCACAATTTATCGACGATCGCCTTCGGCGTCGGCAGGTCCGGATTGCCCATGCCGAGATCGATGATGTCGGCGCCCTGTGCGCGGGCGCTCGCCTTCAGCCGATTCACCTGCTCGAAGACGTATGGCGGGAGCCTGCGGACCTTGTGAAACTCTTCCATCGTGTTGTTCCGGTCGATTGGGGAGCCGAGTGCGCGGGCGATATACACCCGATGCACATGGTCGTCACTGTCCCTCGATTTCTTTCAGCACCTGTTCATTATGCTCCTTGCCAACCTGCCGCATCCTGGCGACGTCGGCATCGGCGCCCGACGTGTCGGCGGGCTTTGCGCCGAGACTCGCCTTCGCCGAATCGAGTTCCTTGGTCTTGGCGGCCACCTCGGCGTCGGTAAGCTGTGCGGTCGCCCCCTTTTGCCGGATATTGAGATTGGGATACTGGCCCGTGTCGCGCGGTCCCCCGTATGTCCCGTTAGCGGCGGGGTGCGGCACCGCATCCTCGATGGCGAAGTCGGATGCGCATCCGCCGAGCAGCATCAAGGAAGCCAGAACGGCTATTGCGGCAATCGGTCCGACGCGGCGATCAGCCTCGCTACCCGCACCAGATTTCATCATATATTCCTAGCTTTCGCGCGGGTTTCCGGTTGGACCCGGATCGAACTCACATGATATTATGGCATTAAGACGCTGAACGAAAGTTCGACGCGTCGCGGAGGAGTAGTAAGACGATGACGGACAAGAAGAAAGAGGCGGAGCGGAAGGAAAGCCCGCCCTCTTCCGTCGAGCAATACGTCATCAGCGACCCCGATCGCTTCGCCCTCAACCTTGCCCGCATGATCGAGGAAGCCGGCAAGGCCGCATCCGCCTGGGTCAAGCCGCGTGAAGAAGGTGTCCGGCACGACGTGGTGGCCGAGCCCGTGGCGGACATGGTCAAGACCCTCTCCAAACTCACCGAGTACTGGCTGTCGGACCCGACGCGCGCGGTCGAGGCACAAACCCGCCTCTTCTCCGGCTACATGGAGGTCTGGACGAACTCGCTGCGCCGCCTCGGCGAGGGCGACGAGGCTGCCGCCGAGGAGAGCGTCAAACCCGAGAAGGGAGACAAGCGGTTCCAGGACCCCGAATGGGGCAGGAACGCTTTCTTCGATTTCCTCAAGCAGACCTATCTCGTCACAAGCCGCTGGGCCAACGATCTCGTCGAGCATGCCGAGGGGCTCGACGAACACACGAAGCACAAGGCAAGCTTCTACGTGAAGCAGGTCGCCAACGCGATCTCGCCTTCGAATTTCATCCTCACCAATCCCGAGCTTTTCCGGGAAACGGTTGCCAGCAACGGCGAGAACCTTGTTGCCGGCATGAAGATGCTGGCGGAGGACATCGCGGCGGGAGGCGGCGAATTACGGCTGCGCCAGGCCGACTACTCCAGGTTCGCCATCGGAAAGAACCTTGCCATGACCCCCGGCAAGGTGGTTGCGCGGAGTGAATTGGCGGAAATCATCCAGTACGATCCCGCGACGGAGAAGGTGCTGAAGCGACCGCTGCTCATCTGCCCGCCCTGGATCAACAAATTCTACATCCTCGACCTCAACCCGCAGAAATCCTTCATCCGCTGGGCGGTCGAGCAGGGCCATTCCGTCTTCGTCATCTCATGGGTCAACCCGGACGAGCGCCACGGACGCAAGGACTGGGAAGCCTATATCGAGGAGGGTTTGCGGTTCGCGCTCGATACAGTCGAGAAGGAAACTGGCGAGAAGGAGGTCAATGCGATCGGTTACTGTGTCGGCGGGACACTGCTTGCCGCGGCATTGGCGCTTTTCGCGCAGGAAGGCGACGAGCGCATCAAAACCACGACCTTCCTCACGACACAGGTAGACTTCACCTATGCCGGCGATCTGAAAGTGTTCGTGGACGAGGACCAGATTTCGGCCCTCGAAAAATCGATGAACGAAAAGGGCTATCTCGAAGGCAACAAGATGGCCACGGCCTTCAACATGCTGCGCTCCGGTGACCTGATCTGGCCCTATGTCGTCAACAACTATCTCCGAGGCAAGGAGCCCCTGCCCTTCGACCTGCTCTACTGGAATTCCGATTCGACGCGGATGGCTGCGGCGAACCATTCCTATTACCTGCGCAACTGCTATCTGGAGAACAATCTGAGCGGCGGCACGATGGAACTGGGCGGTCGGAAACTGTCGCTTTCCGATATCACTATCCCGATCTTCAACCAGGCTTCGCGGGAAGACCATATCGCGCCGCTCCGCTCGGTCTTCTTCGGCAGCCGCTATTTCGGCGGCGATGTCGAATTCCTGCTTGCAGGCTCCGGCCATATCGCCGGCGTGGTCAACCCGCCGGCTGCCAACAAGTACCAGTACTGGACCGGCGCGAGGCCGGCCGGCGCATTGGAAGACTGGCTGGCCAGCGCGCATGAGCATCCCGGCTCATGGTGGCCATACTGGCAATCCTGGATCGAGCGCCACGACAATGAGCGCGTACCGGCACGTAAGCCCGGCAAGAAGTTGAAGCCGCTCGGCGACGCCCCCGGCGCCTACGTAACGGCGCGTGTCTGACGCTCACAATCAGTGATCGGATTTCGTTGCATTTTGGCAACTATGCAAACCAAATCCGCTTGACCCTCAATAAGTTGCAACGCAAGTTGCGCTTCGGCAACGCCCCGCTTCGGGCGGGCAGATTTTGTCTTTGCGAAATCATCCGCGAAGGCTTCCGGTTGCGGCAAGAGTGCACCGCTTGCACCGGATAATCGAATGCGTGTTTGCCGGCACATGCCGGATTTTGCGTGAAGGCGTTGCCCCATAGGGCAAGCGCAGAGGGAATGACCGCCGGCGCGAGGGATGCAAGCGTCGAAATAGGGGAAAGACGTTTTGAGATCAGCCCGACGGCACTCCGCCCGACTGTTCCGAACGGCTTTACTCGCCGGTTCCCTGGCTTTCGTGGTGTCGTCCTGCACCACCAACAACCCCAGCATGCAATTCGCGATGACGCCGGCCGCACCGACAGTGCCGGGCATGATGGCGGACGTAGCCGCCAGCCATGCGGCGACGAATACCGACCCCGGCACTTCGACGGTGGTACCGGCGAATCCGGCGCCGGGAGCGAGCGTAGCCAGTCAGCCGCCCGCCGATGCGACGCCCGCGCCGGAGGGTGCAGCACCGGCGCTTCCGACGGATCCGCAAGGCGCCGACGCTTTCCTTCTGCCGGACATCGTCGCCTATGTGCCAACCCCCAATCCGGAGAACCCGTTCGCGGCCGCCATGCCGGCGCTCGCCGCCGCGCCTGCCACGACGGCCGCGGCCTTGCCTGAAGTGGCATTGGTCCCCCAGCCCAATCCTGTAGCGAACCGCCAGATTCCCGTGCCCGTCGATATTCCCGCGGCAGCCGAGGCCGCTCCTCCGCAAGCGGCGGCCTATGCCGGAGCCACACCCGCACCGGCGCCGCAAAAGCCGCGCGGCTTCTTCGCATCGCTCTTCGCTCCTTCCTCCGGCCATAACGTCGTCACCAGAGCTTCCGCGCAAGAGCAGCCGCAGGTCGTCGCTTCTCTGGAGGAGAGCAACGTCAAGCCGCTGATCGACGCGCATGCCTCCGCCAAGCCAATCGTCGACATGGCTTCCGACGACGAAGCCCCGGCCGTGCAGCATTACGGCGCGGGCAATTCGCTGCCGGGCGTGCGCAACAGCGATTCCCTATTCGAGATCACGCGCAAATCGGATATCGGCGACAACAGCGACGTCGACATCAACGAGGAAGACGCCGCGCCGGTGGAAGTGGCGTCGGCGGCGGGTATGGCCAGGCTTGATCCGCACGGCCTCATCCTGCAACGGGACACCGTGGACACCGCCTGCCTTCGCCCCGCGCTCCTTGCGGTGCTGAAGAAGATCGAGCAGCATTACGGGCACAAGCTGGTCGTGACTTCCGGCTATCGCAGCCGTGTCCACAACGCCGCCGCGCGTGGCGCGCACAATTCGCTGCATATGTTTTGCGCCGCGGCCGACGTGCAGATGCCTGGCGTCAGCAAATGGGAACTTGCCACCTTTGCCCGCTCCATGCCGGGCCGCGGCGGCGTTGGCACCTACTGCTATACGAAATCCGTCCATATCGATATCGGCCCGGAGCGCGACTGGAACTGGCGCTGCAGGCGCAAACGGCATCGGCGATAGGCAGTAGCTGAAGCGGTTCTCAAACTCGAAAGCGGCTCGCCCCGGAACCGGCCGATTAGTTTCATCTTTACCTTCCCGCTTAACCCTGCCTGAGGGCTTTATCGATAATATCGCGCCCGACCAGATGCGGGTGCGGTAGAATGAGTGACGGACGCCGATACGACTGGGTCGACGCCGCCAAGGGGCTGTCGATCATCCTCGTGGTGATGATGTACGCGGCCTACAATGTCGGCAAATACACCGACGACGTGGGCGTGCTTCACTACGTGATCGGCTTCGCCACGCCGTTCCGCATGCCGGAATTCTTCCTCATCTCCGGCTTGTTCCTGTCGAAGGTCATCGAGCGAGACTGGCGGCGTTATGCCGACCGGCGTGTCGTACACTACCTTTATTTCTATGCCGTATGGGTAACGATCGACTATGTCCTGAAGGTCGGCATCGCCGGGCGCGACGTTCCCGGCATGCTTTCCGGTCTGGCGCTGGCCATCGTCGAGCCCTACGGCGTGCTCTGGTTCATCTACATGCTTGCCGTGTTCAGCCTGGCCGGAAAACTGGTCTGGCAAGCCAAGCTGCCGCACTGGCTGGTGATCGCGGTCGCGGCTGTGCTGCAAATGGCCCACATCGAATCCCCGAGCTACGCGGTGACGCAGTTCTGTGCTTATTTCGTCTTCTTCTATATTGGCTATGCCTGCTCGGCCCATGTGTTCCGCATCGTGGAGGCCGCCGCCCGCCGCCCTGCCCTTGCCTGGGCCGCGTTGGCGCTGTGGGCGCTTGGCGAAGCCTTCCTCGTCTTCTGGCCGGACGGAAGGCCGGAACCGATGGAGATGCATATGGGGCTCGCGGCCTTCCCGCCGCTGCATCTGACGCTCGCGGTCGCCGGCGCCATCGCGCTCTGCACGCTCGGCTATCTCCTGATGCGGTTGCCTTATACCGACTGGCTGCGCTGGCTGGGCGAGCATTCGCTTGTCGTCTATCTCGCCTTCACGCTGCCGATGTCGGCGGTGCGCATCATCGCCATGAAGACCGGCATCCTCACCGGAACCAGCGAACTCAGCATCGCCGTGCTGGTGATGGCCGTAGCCGCGCCGGTCGTGCTCTATCTACTTGTAAAGCGGTTCGGAGTGGCCGAATTCCTGTTCGAGCGCCCCGCATGGGCGCATATCCCCGGCACGCCCGGCAGCCGCGCCGGGAAAACAGCGGTCGCGCCGGCCGAATAGGCGCGACGATCCGTCCCCGGCTTTTTCGTGAAGTCGGGCCGGCGGGGCTCGCGATCCCGGCCGCTTTCGGGTAAGGAGCGCAAGGTGTCCACCACTAGCGCCCCGCTTTGCCCATGAAATCCGCCGTCGTCCTGCTCCCCGGCCTCAACCGTGACCGCGATATGATCGCGGCGCTGACCAAGGTTTCGGGAAAGCCGCCCGTCACCGTCTGGCAGACCGATACGGAAATCCCCGACGTCGACCTGATCGTTATTCCCGGCGGCTTCTCCTATGGCGACTATCTGCGCTGCGGCGCGATCGGGGCGCGCATGCCGGTCATGCGTGCCGTGGCGGAGAAGGCGGAAAAGGGCGTACTGATCATGGGCGTCTGCAACGGCTTCCAGATCCTGCTTGAGGCCGGCCTTCTTCCCGGCGCGCTTATGCGCAACGCTTCGCTTCGCTTCGTCTGCCGTGAAGTGAAACTCGAAGTTGCCAATGCAAACACCGCTTTCACGCGCCACTACGCCCCCGGGCAAGTAATCCGCTGTCCGGTCGCCCATCATGACGGCAATTATTTCGCCGACGCCGAGACGCTGGCGCGATTGGAGGGCGAAGGCCAGGTCGTGTTCCGCTATGCCGAGGGCACGAACCCGAACGGCTCGATCAACGACATCGCCGGCATTATCGACGAGCGCGGTAACGTGCTAGGGCTGATGCCGCATCCGGAAAACCTGATCGAAGCGGCACATGGCGGCGCCGACGGACGGGCGCTTTTCGAGGGCATTTTGGGGAAAGCCGCATGAGCAAAGGCATGATGCGACTTTCGACGGCCGCCGGCGTCGCCTTGCTCGCCGCTGTCGCGGGCTGCCAGTCGGGCGGCCACAAGACCGCAGCGGGAGAGAATTCGGCGGCCGTCGCCCTCCTCCAGCGCGTCAACGCCAATGCGCATACCTGCTGGGTCAGGTCCAAGGACAAGGATTTCCAAGGCTACAGCGTAATCCCGGAACTCGACACCCAGGCCGGCAAACCCCGCATCCTCGTTGTCGACCGGAAGGCGGCGCAAGGGCTTCCCAAGCTGGTCATTGAGGCGGACGGCAAGCCGGTCAAGGCGACGGCCTACGGCCCGCTATTGAACCAGCCGGCAGGAGGCCGCATCGGCGCCGACCTCAAGCGCTGGACCGGCGGTTCCAATTCCTGCGCGGCATAGAATGAGCAGTCCCAATCCCGCCATCACGCCCGAACTCGTCGCTGCGCATGGGCTGAAGCCCGACGAATACCAGCGCATCCTCGACCTGATCGGGCGCGAACCGAGTTTCACCGAGCTCGGCATCTTCTCGGCGATGTGGAACGAGCACTGTTCGTACAAATCCTCCAAGAAATGGCTGCGCACGCTGCCCACGAAAGGGCCGCGCGTCATCCATGGACCGGGCGAGAACGCCGGCGTGGTCGATATCGGCGACGGCGACTGCGTCGTCTTCAAGATGGAGAGCCATAACCACCCCTCCTACATCGAGCCGTACCAAGGCGCGGCGACCGGTGTCGGGGGCATCCTGCGCGACGTGTTCACTATGGGCGCGCGTCCGATCGCAGCGATGAACGCGCTCCGCTTCGGTGAGCCGGAACACCCGAAGACACGGCATCTTGTGGCCGGCGTGGTTGCCGGCGTCGGCGGCTATGGCAATGCCTTCGGCGTGCCCGTCGTAGGCGGCGAGGTGAACTTCGACGCCCGCTATAACGGCAACATCCTTGTCAACGCCTTCGCGGCGGGACTGGCAAAGACCGACGCGATCTTCCTGTCCGAGGCCAAGGGCGTCGGCCTGCCCGTCGTCTATCTCGGCGCCAAGACCGGCCGCGACGGGGTCGGCGGCGCTACCATGGCGTCCGCCGAATTCGACGAGAAGATCGACGAGAAGCGCCCGACCGTTCAGGTCGGCGATCCTTTCACCGAGAAATGCCTGCTCGAAGCCTGCCTCGAACTGATGGCGTCGGGCGCGGTCATCGCCATCCAGGACATGGGGGCGGCCGGCCTTACCTGTTCGGCGGTGGAGATGGGCGCCAAGGGCGATCTCGGCATCGAACTCGAACTGGACAAGGTGCCGGTGCGCGAGGAGCGCATGAGCGCCTACGAGATGATGCTGTCGGAAAGCCAGGAGCGCATGCTCATGGTCCTCCGCCCCGAAAAGGAGGCCGAAGCGGAAGCAATCTTCAGGAAATGGGGGCTCGATTTCGCCGTGGTCGGCCACACGACCGACGACCTGCGCTTCCGCATCCTGCACAAGGGCGAGACGAAGGCCGATTTGCCGATCAAGGAATTGGGCGACCAGGCGCCGGAATATGACCGCCCCTGGGTCGAGCCGAATCGCCCGGCCCCACTCTCCGTTGACCGCGTTCCTGAAGCCGACGTTGCCGACGCACTGATAAAGCTGATCGGCTCGCCTGACCTCTCCTCGCGGCGCTGGGTCTACGAACAATACGACACGCTGATTCAGGGCAATTCCCTGCAGAGGCCGGGCGGCGACGCCGGCGTCGTGCGGGTGGAGGGGCATCCGACCAAGGCGCTCGCTTTCGCCAGCGACGTGAACCCGCGCTATTGCGAGGCCGATCCGTTCGAAGGCGGCAAGCAGGCGGTGGCGGAATGCTGGCGTAATTTGACCGCCACCGGCGCCGAGCCGCTCGCCGCCACCGACAATCTCAATTTCGGCAATCCCGAGCGGCCCGAGATCATGGGCCAGCTTGTCATGGCAGTGAAGGGGATCTGTGAGGCCTGCAAGGCGCTCGATTTCCCGATCGTCTCCGGCAATGTCTCGCTCTATAACGAAACCAACGGACGCGGCATCCTGCCAACACCGACCATCGGCGGCGTCGGGCTGATCCCCGATTGGCGGAAGACGGCACGCATCGCCTTTGCCGGCGAAGGCGATGCGATCCTGTTTTTCGGCGCACCCGCAGCCTATGGCGGCCATCTCGGCCAATCCGCCTACCTGCGCATCATTCACGGCCGCGAGGAAGGCCCGCCGCCGCCGGTCCACCTCACACATGAGAAAAAGGTCGGCGATTTTGTCCGCACGCTCATCCGAGAAGGTGCGACAACCGCGGTGCATGACTGCTCCGACGGTGGGTTTGCTGTAGCGCTCGCGGAAATGGCGATGGCTTCCGGTATCGGCGCGGCAATCGACGCACCGGCCGGCGTCTCTCCCGTCGCCGCCTTTTTTGGCGAGGACCAGGGCCGCTACGTCGTGACCGTGGAAGCTGGAAGGGCGGAGAACATCATGGATCGAGCGGCGGATGCACGCGTTCCGGTTCAACGCATCGGCATAACCGGCGGCGCGGAATTGAAACTCGGCGAGGCGCGTGCGATACCGATAGCCGATCTCAAGGCAGCGCATGAGGGCTGGTTCCCGCGCTTCATGGACAACTGAGCGAGGACGACAGATGGCGATGGATGCGAACGAGATCGCGCGGCTCATCCGCGAAGCCATACCCGATGCGACCGTGACCATCCGCGATCTTGCCGGCGACGGTGATCATTACGCGGCCGAAGTGGTGGCCGAGAGCTTCCGCGGCAAGAGCCGCGTGCAGCAGCACCAGATGGTCTACGAGGCGCTGAAGGGCCGGATGGGCGGCGCGTTGCACGCGCTTGCCTTGCAGACCAGCGCACCGGATTGAGCCTCGCGCCGCTGGATCATCCCAATTCGGCCTGTCACCCTTCAAACCGTCGGGCTTAGGTGTTACATAGCGTACGGATTTCACGTCGGACTCGGCCGGCGCATGCAAGGATAATCGAGATGAGCGGTATCAATGAATTCATCGCCAACGAGGTAAAGGGCAACGATGTGGTGCTCTTCATGAAGGGCACGCCGGGTTTCCCGCAGTGCGGCTTTTCCGGTCAGGTCGTGCAGATCCTCGATTATGTCGGCGTCGACTATAAGGGCATCAATGTGCTCACCTCGGACGAGCTGCGCCAGGGCATAAAGGAATATTCGAACTGGCCGACCATCCCTCAGCTTTATGTGAAGGGCGAGTTCGTCGGCGGCTGCGATATCATCCGCGAGATGTTCCAGGCGGGCGAATTGCAATCCTTCTTCGACGAGAAGGGCATAAGCGTCAAAGGCGCCGCCTGATCCTGTCACAGGCGGGCACGTCCCGCCTGCTCCACAGCAAGTGGCCCTCGCAGCGGGGCCCTGAATCGCCAAAGAATCACCGATGCGCCGGATTGCCGGCGCATTTTTTCTTGACCTTTCCGGACCGACACAATGGACCAGGGCATCGCCGCGAAATCATCCATCGCGGCTCTGGCGATAAAGCGCTGGGAGTTCATAACGCTGGCGGCCGCGCTGATGGCGACCAACTCGCTCGCCATCGACATCATGCTGCCCGCGCTCCAGCAGATCGGCGCAAGCCTCGGCGTCGCCAATGAGAACCATCGCCAGTATGTCCTGACCAGCTACATCGTCGGCTTCGGCGTGGCGCAGCTTTTCTTCGGACCGGTTTCGGATCGGTTCGGGCGACGCATACCGCTCGTCGTCGGGCTCGTGATCTACGTCGCAGCTGCCGCCGCCGCTGCCGTCGCGCCGACATTCGAGCTTCTGCTCCTCAGCCGCTTCATCCAGGGCGTCGGGACGGCCGGCACGCGGGTGATCGCAGTCTCCATGGTCCGCGACGTGTTCGAGGGGCGGCGGATGGCGGAGGTGATGTCGCTGATCTTCATGGTTTTCATGGCCGTGCCTGTGGTCGCGCCGGGCATGGGGCAACTGATCATGCTGTTGGGCACCTGGCACTACATCTTCGTGGCCATGTCGATCGGCGGTATCGTCGTTTCGGTCTGGAGCCTGTGGCGGCTGCCCGAGACGCTGGCGCCGGAAAACCGCCGGCCTTTCACCGCCGAAGCGGTACTCGGCGGCTTCCGCGTGGTGCTGACCAACCGCATCGCTCTGTGCTACACGCTGGCCGGCACCTTCATCTACGCCGCCATGTTCGGCTTCATCAATAGCGCCCAGCAGATCTACATGGGCATCTACGGCGTCGGCGGGATGTTCTCGGTCATCTTCGCGGGCGTGGCCGGCCTGCTGGCCTTGTCGAACTACTCCAATTCCCGGTTCGTCGGGCGCTTCGGCATGCGGCGCATGTCGCAGGCAGCGCTTTTCCTGTTTCTCGCCATCAGCCTGCTCTGGCTCACGCTCTCCCTGCTGATACCGATCCCGCTTTTGCTTTTCATCGCCCTTTTCGCGGCCGCGATGATCCCCTTCGGCGCGCTGGGCGCGAATTTCAACGCCCTTGCCATGGAACCGCTCGGCTGGCTTGCCGGAACCGCCTCCTCCTTCCTCGGCTTCATGCAGACCTTCGCCGGCGGTATTCTGGGCACGCTCATCGGCCAAGCCTTCAATGGCACGGTGACGCCGCTCGCCGCCGGTTTCTGCATCGTGTCGCTGGCGGCGCTCGCCATGGTGCTGATCGCCGAGCGCGGCCGACTGTTCGAGCCGCATAATCCTCCGATCTGAGAGAGCTTTGGGCCCGGTCGTCAGCCCGCGACGCCGAGGGCGGCGAAATCGAAGAGCTTGCGGTCGAGAAGATGCGAGGGGCGCACATTGGTCAGCGCCCGGATCATGGTGTCCTTGCGACCCGGCATGCGCCGCTCGATATCCTCCAGCATCGCTTTCATGGCGTTGCGCTGAAGACCGTCCTGGCTGCCGCAAAGATCGCAGGGGATGATGGGAAAGCGCATCGCATCCGCGAAGCGCGCAAGATCGGCCTCGGCGCAATAGGAAAGCGGCCTGAGCACCATCACGTCGCCTTCGTCGTTCAGGAGCTTCGCCGGCATGGCGGCCAGCCGTCCGGCATGGAACAGGTTCATGAAGAAGGTTTCCAGGATATCCTCGCGGTGGTGGCCGAGCACCAGCGCGGCGCAGCCTTCCTCGCGCGCGATGCGGTAGAGATGACCGCGGCGCAGCCTCGAGCAGAGCGAGCAATAGGTGGCACCCTCGCCGATCTTGTCGGTCACGACTGAATAGGTGTCCTGATATTCGATGCGGTGCTCCACGCCGAGGCCGTTAAGGTAATCGGGCAGGACGTGCTTCGGGAAGTTCGGTTGGCCCTGGTCGAGATTGCAGGCAAGAAGCTCGACCGGCAGCAGGCCGCGCCATTTGAGGTCGAGCAGCAGCGCCAGCAGGCCGTAGGAATCCTTGCCGCCCGAGAGCGCTATCAGCCAGCGTTCCCCCTCGCGGACCATGGCAAAATCGGAGATAGCCTGGCGCGTGTCGCGCAAAAGCCGCTTGCGCAGCTTGTTGAACTCGACCGTCGAGGGCGCATCGCGGAAAAGCGGATGGCAGCCGCCTGCATCGGCATCAGTCTCCTGCTTTGTGGCGACATGCACATTCATGATCGGCTCCTTCCGCACCCGTCTAAACCGGAACGAGGCAAAGAAAAAGGCCGCGCTTGCGGCACGGCCTTTTTGATCCGATGTGCGAAAGAAATCAGCGCGAATAGAACTCGACGACGAGGTTCGGCTCCATCTGGACAGCGAACGGAACGTCCGCCAGGGCCGGCACGCGCGCGTATGTCGCAGTCATCTTGGTGTGGTCGACATCGATATAGTCCGGCACGTCGCGCTCGGCGAGCTGAACCGCCTCCAGGACGACGACAAGCTGCTTCGACTTCTCGCGCACCTCGATCACGTCGCCAGGCTTGCAGCGATAGGAGCCGATATTGACGCGCCGTCCGTTGACGTTGACATGGCCGTGGTTGACGAACTGGCGCGCCGCAAAGATCGTCGGGACGAACTTGGCGCGGTAGACGATGGCGTCGAGGCGCGATTCGAGCAGGCCGATCAGGTTCTCGGAAGCGTCGCCCTTGCGGCGGTTCGCCTCGTCGTAGATCTTGCGGAACTGCTTTTCGGAGACATCGCCGTAGTGCCCCTTAAGCTTCTGCTTGGCACGGAGCTGGATACCGAAATCCGACAGCTTGCCCTTGCGGCGCTGGCCGTGCTGGCCGGGGCCGTATTCACGCTTGTTTACCGGGGATTTCGGGCGGCCCCAGACATTCTGGCCAAGCCGGCGATCAAGTTTGTATTTTGCCGATTCGCGCTTGCTCATCGCATTTCCTTTCAAATGATCACGCCCGGAACCTCATGCTCCGGGCGAAGGAAACGCGCCCTCCTCTGGTCCCTTCCGGAACCTGACAGGGTCTTCCACGCACGCTTTGCGGAAAGGCCCACGGGACACGTCAAATAAATGAAGCGCCGGGCATTGCTGTCCGACGCTGGCGGTGAAGTAGTCGAGAGCACGGCCCTTGTCAACTGCTGTGAGAACGCGCGAACCGTTCCGCGTTCACCACTTTGGATTGTCCACGACGACAATGCCCCATCGGGATGCTAAAACAATAGGCAAAGCTACAAGCGGGGTGCCATGGCTTTGGGGCGCGGGATATGGGGAACGATCACGGCAACGATCGCTGCCGCCTTCCTGCTTGTCGGCCTGGCAGCGGGCGCGACGGCGGCGGACACACGTTATTGCCGGCATCTCAGAGCTCAACTTGCATCCGCTCCCGCCACGCAAAGAAACGCAACCATGCTCAAGCGCTACGAGCGTGCGATCGCCGACCAGGAGGACGAGCTTTCCCGTACGCACCGCATCGCGCGGCGCAGCGGCTGCGCGGGGCTGTTCGGCGATCTGCGCGATGATCCATCCGGCCGCTGTGACCCCATTGCACGCACGATCGGCAAGATGGAACGCAATATGGCGATGCTTGAGCGGCGGCGCGACGCGTTCGCGCGGAAAGCGGACGCGCCGAGCCGACAGGAGATCCTCGCGGCGATAGACGCCAATGGCTGCCGCGAGGAGCAGGTGGCGGCGCGAAGGCTGCCGGCCCCCGTCAGCCCGGACAGCGACAGCAGCGCGCTTTTCAGCCGCGCCGATCCGGGCGTCGTCATCCACCGCTCCGGCCCACCGCAGGAAGGTGACGAAATGCCGGCCGCCGGCGAACCGAACGAGAGCGGCGCCGACGCGTCCGGCACCTATCGGACCATGTGCGTGAGGACCTGCGACGGCTATTATTTCCCGATTTCGTTTGCCACCTCGCCCGCCAATTTCGCGCGCGACGAGCAGACCTGCCAGGCGAGATGCCCCGGCACGAAGGTAGAACTCTACTACCATGTGTCGAGCGAGGAATCGGAGAGCATGGTTTCGCTCGCAGGCGCGCCTTACGAAGACCTTCCGACCGCCTTCCTCTACCGCAAGGCGGGCGCGCCGCGCGTTCCCGGCTGCACCTGCGCCGTCGGCAAGCGGTCTTCGATCATCGCGGCCACACCGCCTGGCGAGGATCAGCCGGGAGAAGAAGCGCCCGCCTCGCAGGCCCTCGCTCAGCCCAAGGAAGAGCCGGCGGTCAAGGCCGAAGCCGTCAATCCCGCCGGCGAAGCGGTGGCAAGCGAGCCCACGCCCCTCGCCGACAAGGATCGCAAGGTCAGGGTCGTCGGGCCAAGATTCCTTCCCGACCCATCAAAGGCATTAGATCTGCGAGCTCCGGCCCCGAAGAAAGCCCCGTAAGTGCAAGCCTGAGCGGCGCGAAGAGCGGCCTGCCCTTGCGGCCGGTCGTTTCCTTCACCCGGTCAGTCCAACTCCTGAAAGTGGAACCATCCCAGGGCTCCGGCGGTAGCAGGCCGAAGGCGGAACGCACGAATTCCAGGTCGTCGGCAGGAAGGCCAGATTTATCCGCCGGGCCATCCTGGACAATCCGCCACCACCGGGCGACATCGGCGAAGATATCGAGATTGCCACGCACGGCCAGCCAGAACGGTTCAGCTTTCGCGCTTTCGATACCAAGTGCGGCGAGGCGCTCCCTCACATCACCGAACTCCATTTCATGAAGCAGCGCCCGGTTCAGTACCTTCAATTCGTCGGGATCGAACTTCGACGCCGAGCGCGATGTCGCCGCCGGATCGAAATGCGCCGCGAGTTCTTCCATCGAACGCATTGCCGAAACGCTCTCCGATGTGCCGATCAGGACCGCAAGCGAGGCGACCGCCATCGGCTCCAGTCCCGCTTCGCGCAGCCCCCGGATCGACAGCGCACCAGAGCGCTTGGAAAGCCCCTCGCCGGAGGCGGCTGTCAGCAGGTTGTGATGGCCGAAGGCCGGCGGTTCGCTGCCCAGCGCCCGGAATAATGCAATCTGCACGCCGGTATTGGTGACGTGGTCGTCACCGCGGATGACATGCGTGATCCCCATATCGATATCGTCGACGACGGAGGTTGGCGTATAGAGATAGGTCCCATCGGCGCGGACCAAAACCGGATCGGACAAGGAAGCAAGATCGACCGTCTCGCGACCGCGCACCACATCGTCCCAATGGATTTCCGTCCGTTCCGTCTCGAAAGGCGATTTCGCAAAATTAGGCAGCAGGAAACGCCAGTGCGGCTTGCGGCCTTCGGCCTCGAGCGCCTTTTTCTCCGCGTCCGTAAGCTTCAGTGCTTCACGCCCGTAGACCGGCGGCAGGCGCCGCGACAGCCTGATCTTGCGGCGAAGCTCCAGTTCCTCCGGCGTCTCGTAGCATGGATAGAGCAGGCCCTCGGCCTTCAATTTCTCAATGGCCGCATCATAGGCAGCAAAGCGCCTGGACTGGTACTCGACCCGGTCGGGGCGGATGCCAAGCCATTCGAGGTCGGCAAGGATGCCGTCCACATACTCCTGCTTCGAGCGGGCGACGTCCGTGTCGTCGAAGCGTTGGACGAACCGGCCACCATGCTTTTCAGCGAAAAGCCAGTTGAACAGCGCCGTGCGCGCGTTGCCGATATGGATGTAGCCGGTCGGAGACGGGGCGAAGCGGACGGTGACGGTCATGCGCGCCGGGTTAGCCGAGGCGCGGCCGGTTGGCAATGTGGGCGCTACCGATGCGACAGTATATTAACGAGACGACCGAAGGGATCGCGCACGTAGAATCGCCTGACGCCCCAGGGTTCGTCCGCCGGACCGTATTCGATCCTGAAACCGGCTTGCCGCATGGCGTCGAGGGCCGCATCGACATCATCCACCTCGATCGACAAGTCCGGCACCGGCGTCCCGGAGCCGCCTTCCGAGGCGAAGCTCACCTGTACGCTCATGGCGTCATGCGACCCATAGGTGACGATCCAACCATGGTCCATCAGGACATCGAGGCCAAGCACGTCATGATAGAAGCGCTCGGCATCGGCGGGATTCCCCGTCTCGACGTTAGCGACGATGCGCTTGACCTTCATGAGCCAGTTTCCTGTAGGCAAAAGGCCCCGCGGTCTGCACCGCGAGGCCCGATTTCAGTTCATCCGCCGACGACAGCCGGCCAGAAGATCAATGCGCCAGCACAGCGAGCAGCAGGAGCGCCACGATGTTGGTGATCTTGATGGCCGGGTTCACGGCCGGGCCGGCAGTGTCCTTGTAGGGATCGCCGACCGTATCGCCGGTCACCGAAGCCTTGTGCGCCTCGGAGCCCTTCAGGTGCTTGACGCCGTCCTTGTCGGTGAAGCCGTCCTCGAAGCTCTTCTTGGCATTGTCCCAGGCGCCGCCGCCGGAGGTCATCGAGATGGCCACGAACAGACCGTTGACGATGACGCCGAGGAGCGATGCGCCGAGGGCCGCGAAGGCCGACGCGCGCGAACCGGAGATAAGCAGTACGCCGAAATAGACGACCAGCGGAGCCAGAACCGGCAGGAGAGAAGGGATGATCATCTCCTTGATCGCCGCCTTGGTCAGCAGGTCGACGGCGCGGGCATAGTTCGGCTTGGACGTGCCTTGCATGATGCCCGGGTTCTCGCGGAACTGCTTGCGCACTTCCTCGACGATCGAGCCTGCCGCACGGCCGACCGCCGTCATGGCGATGCCGCCAAAGAGGTAGGGGATGAGGCCGCCGAAGATCAGGCCGGCGACGACATAGGGGTTCGACAGGTCGAAGGAGATCTCGCCGATGCCCTGGAAGTAGGGGAACTTGTCCCCGTTGGCCGCGAAATAGCGCAGATCGTTCGAGTAGGCGGCGAACAGCACCAGCGCGCCGAGGCCGGCCGAACCGATGGCGTAGCCCTTGGTCACCGCCTTGGTGGTGTTGCCGACCGCATCGAGCGCGTCGGTCGAGTGACGCACTTCCGCGGGAAGGCCCGACATCTCGGCGATGCCGCCGGCATTGTCGGTCACCGGGCCGAAGGCGTCGAGCGCCACGATCATGCCGGCAAGGCCGAGCATGGTGGTGACCGCGATGGCGATGCCGAACAGACCGGCAAGCTGGAACGTGGCGATAATACCGCCGATGATGACGATCGCCGGCAGCGCGGTGGATTCAAGCGAGACGGCGAGGCCCTGGATGACGTTTGTGCCGTGGCCGGTCACCGACGCCTGGGCGATGGAGTTCACCGGGCGCTTGTTGGTGCCGGTATAGTATTCGGTGATCACCACGATCAGGCCGGTGACGACCAGGCCGATCAGGCCGCACACGAAGAGGTCCGTACCGTTGATGACCGTGTCGGCCCCGCCGGTCAGCGACTTCACCGTGCCGACATCGCCCCAGCCGATAGTGAGCGAATTGGCGACGATCAAGCCGACGATAGACAGGATGCCGGTCGCGATCAGGCCCTTGTAGAGGGCGCCCATGATCGAGCCGTTGGCTCCGAGCTTGACGAAGAAGATGCCGACGATCGAGGTGACGATGCAAGCGCCGCAGATGAGCAGCGGGTAGAGCATCACGTTGGCCAGGACCGGCATGCCACCGAAGAAGATGGCGCCGAGAACCATGGTGGCGACGACCGTCACCGCATAGGTCTCGAAGAGATCGGCCGCCATGCCCGCGCAGTCGCCGACATTGTCGCCGACATTGTCCGCGATGGTGGCGGGGTTGCGCGGATCGTCTTCCGGGATACCGGCCTCGACTTTGCCGACGAGGTCGCCGCCGACGTCAGCACCCTTGGTGAAGATGCCGCCGCCGAGACGGGCGAAGATGGAGATGAGCGAGGCACCGAAGCCCAGCGCCACAAGCGAATCGATCACCTCGCGGCTGGCCGGGTCGAGCCCCATGAAGTGGGTCAGGATCAGGTAGTAGACAGAGACGCCGAGAAGCGCGAGGCCCGCCACCAGCATGCCGGTGATGGCGCCGGACTTGAAGGCGATCTCTAGACCCGCTGCCAGGCTGCTCGATGCGGCCTGTGCGGTACGCACGTTGGCGCGGACGGAAACGTTCATGCCGATGAAACCGGCTGCTCCGGAAAGCACCGCACCGATCAGGAAACCGATAGCGGCACTGATCGAAAGCAGCCACCAGGCGAGGATGAACACGATGACGCCGACGATGGCGATGGTGGTGTATTGCCGCGCGAGGTAAGCCTGCGCACCCTCGCGGATGGCGCCGGCGATTTCCTGCATGCGGGCGTTGCCCTGGTCCGCGGCGAGCACCGACTGTGTCGCCCAGATGGCGTACACAATCGAAAGCAGGCCGCAGGCGATGACGACATAAAGCATGGTCATTTCCCTTGATGTGGTTCCGCGGAACCCCTCCTGGAACCGGTAAAACGGGGGCTCGATTCCCTTGGGCGAAATCCTCCCCTTCGCCGCGGCTTATGCGTAACCAACCGCGGAACGTCAAGCGATCGCTTAGTCTTTGCCCGGTTTTCGCCCGGTTTTCGCCAAAAGGATAAGGACCGGGCGTCAGTCCGCCGTTACGCGCCGATCCCTGAAGCGCAGGAAGCAGATACCCAGCAATCCGAGAACCGCGACCGGAAGGACGATTCTCACCAGCACGTCCCAGCCCCAGCCATTATAGACCGCACCCGACATCAGGGATGCAAAGGCGACGCTAGAGAACAGCACAAAATCGTGGAAGCCCTGCGCCCTGCCCTTCTCCTCCGGCGTATAGCACTGCGCGACGATCGAAGTGGCGCCGATGAAGGCGAAGTTCCAGCCGAGACCCAGCAGGATCAGGGCCGTCCAGAATTGCCAGAGATGGATGCCGGACATGGCCACCAGCGCACAGGAAATCAGCAGGACGAAGCCGCTGCCCACGATCGTCGGGGCGCCGAAGCGATAGATGAGCCGGCCCGTGAAGAAGCTCGGCCCGAACATGGCCATGACGTGCCAGGAGATGCCCAGCGTCGCCTGATCCGAGGAGAAGCCGCAGCCGACCATGGCCAGCGGCGCACCGGTCATGACGAACGTCATCAGCGCGTAGGACGCCACGCCGCAGCCGAGCGCCACGGCGTAGCGGGGTTGCGTGGCGATTTGAGCAAGCGTGCGGCCGGAATCGGATCCGGCTCTCCTGGCTACGATGCCGGTTTCCTTGCGCAGGAAAAACAGGATGGCGGCGCCAATCGCCGCCAGCACGATAATGGCGGCGAAGGAACCAGCGAAAGGAACCGGCGCCAGCAGGTCGTGCGTAAAAATCACCGTCTGCGGCCCGATCACGGCAGTGACGATGCCGCCCGCAAGCACGAAGGAGATGGCGCGCGCCTTGAATTCGGGCGGCGCATTGTCGGCCGCCGCGAAGCGGAATTGCTGAACGAAGGCATTGCCACCGCCAACTACAAGCAAGCCGAAGGCGAACAGCCAGAAGCTCGATTGAAAAAGCGCGATGGTCGCGAACAGCCCCCCGAGCGCCGTGAGC
The DNA here is from genome assembly GCF_031656215.1 of Mesorhizobium koreense. Taxonomy (NCBI): domain Bacteria; kingdom Pseudomonadati; phylum Pseudomonadota; class Alphaproteobacteria; order Hyphomicrobiales; family Phyllobacteriaceae; genus Mesorhizobium; species Mesorhizobium koreense. Next base: position 3,939,958 of record NZ_CP134228.1, read on the forward strand.
AGGGTTCCGGTCATGAAGCCGTTGCGATGGCCGAGCGCGCGAATGACGCCGGCTGCAGGCAGCGCCCCCAATGCAAGGCCGATGCTGTAGCCGGTAAGCGGAGCGGTCGCCAGCGACTTGTCGGCACCCAACATGAAATTGCCGGCCAGTGCGCCCAGCGAAAAGCAGATCGGCCCGCCCGAACCGAGCACGGCCTGCGCCGAAGCCAGAATCAGAGCCGTGCGCCGCGCCTCGTAGGCGGCGGCGACGCTCAAGCGCCCGTCCCCCTGCCCTCGCCGCGTACGCGGCGCGCAACCCGGTCGAGCACCGCGTTGACGAGCTTCGGCTCGTCCTCGTCGTAGAAGGCCTTGGCGATGTCGACATATTCCGAGACGATGACGGCGACGGGCACGTCCGCGCGCTTCATCAACTCATAGACGCCGGCGCGCAGGATGGCCCTGAGCGTCGAATCGAGCCTGGAAAGCGGCCAGTCCTCGGTAAGCGATTGCCCGATGACCGGGTCGATTTCCTTCTGGTGCTCGACCACACCGGACAGGATGGCGCGGAACCATTGCGCGTCCGCCTCGCGATAGACCGTGCCGTCGACCTCCTTGCCGAGGCGATAGGCTTCGTATTCGGCCGCGATCTCCAAGAGGCCAGTCCCGACGATATCCATCTGGTAGAGCGCCTGCACGGCCGCCAGCCGCGCCGTGCCGCGCTTGTTGGCCGGGCGGGTCGCCGGCGGCGTGTCGTCCTTGCCGGCTGCGGGCATAGGCATCAGGCTCCCAGCCTGCGGCGAAGCTCTATCATGGTGAGTGCGGCGCGCGCCGCGAAGCCGCCCTTGTCGCCTTCGTTCGCCCGCGCACGGGCCCAAGCTTGCTCGTCGTTCTCGACGGTGAGGATGCCGTTTCCGATAGCAAGCGATTCCTCGACGGAAAGGTCCATGAGTGCACGTGCCGACTCGTTGGCCACGATGTCGAAATGATGCGTCTCGCCGCGGATGACGCAGCCGAGCGCGACGAAGCCGTCATATTCCCTACCGCCGTCCTCGGCCGCATCCAGCGCGAAGGAAATCGCGGCCGGTATCTCCAGCGCGCCGGGGACCGTCACGACATCATAGGTCGCGCCGGCACGGTCGAGCGCCGCCTTGGCGCCGCCCAGAAGCGCGTCCGCCAGATCGTCGTAGAAGCGCGCCTCGACGATGAGAAGATGAAGTTTCTGCTGGTCGGCCATGCATATCTCCGAAAGAGCGCGTGACTTAGGCCGAACCGTTCATCGGCGCAAGCGCCAGCCAGCCGCCATTGATCGGAATCCCGCCACACTTGTAACTCCCGCTGCCGCAGCACCCGGCGTTAGTCTTCTTCCCGTGACGCAAGAGCAAGCGGAAAGGACAACACGCCATGAAGACCCCACAGATCGTTTCACCGCAAGAGTGGGATGCAGCGCGCGAAAAGCTTCTCGTCAAGGAGAAGGCCGACATGCGCGCCCATGACGCGCTGGCCGCCGAGCGGCGGCGAATGCCGTGGATGGCCGTCGAGAAGACCTACGAATTCGACGGGCCTGACGGCAAGGTCGGCCTGCTCGATCTGTTCGAGGGTCGGCGGCAACTCATCATCTACCGCGCCTTCTTCGAGCCCGGCGTGCATGGCTGGCCGGAACATGCCTGCATCGGCTGTTCGCTCGGCGCCGACCAGGTTTCCAACCTCGCCCATCTGAACGCCCGCGACACGACGCTGGCCTATGCCTCGCGCGCGCCGCAGGCCGACATAAAGCGCCTGAAAGCACGCATGGGATGGGAAAGAATCCCCTGGTACACCATCACCGATAGTTTCGATGCCGATTTCGGCGTGGACGAATGGCACGGTCACAACGCCTTCATCCGCGACGGCGAGCGCATCTACCGCACCTATTTCATCAATTGGCGCGGCGACGAAGCGCTGGGCACCGTCTGGAGCTATCTCGACATGACAGCGCTCGGACGTCAGGAGAACTGGGAGGATTCCCCGAAGGGCTATCCGCAGAGCCCGCCCTACAAATGGTGGAACTGGAACGACAGTTACATCCCTGGCGCCGCACCGGACAAGAAATGGGTGGAAGTGTCGGACGCAGGGGAGGCGGCCTTCCGGAAGTAGAAGGCTGGTCGGATCCCCGAAGAGCTCGAAGGCGGCAGGCATAGATCGGCGCCTGCCGTTTCTTCGGTTTTATGCAACCTTTCTGTTGCCTTTTCGCAGTCAGCGGCTATATGATAGGCAATCAGGAGGTTGCATCATGACCGATCGCATCGAGAAGCATGTCGAACTCAATGCCCCCGTCGAACGTGTATGGCGGGCACTCACCGACTACCGGGAATTCGGCGAATGGTTCCGCGTAAAACTTGAGGCGTCCTTTGCACCGGGCGAAGTCTCACGCGGTCACATAACTTATCCCGGCTACGAGCATCTCGTCTGGGAAGCGACGATCGTGAAGATGGAGAAACCGCGCTATTTCTCCTTTACGTGGCACCCTTATGCGGTCGATCCCAAGGCCGATTACTCCAAGGAGACGCCGACGCTGGTCGAATTCCGGCTGGAGGCTTCCGGAAAGGGCACAAGGCTGACGGTGACCGAATCGGGCTTCGACAAGCTGCCGAAGCACCGGATGCCCGAGGCTATCCGCATGAACGAAGGCGGCTGGGCCGCGCAAATGGAAAACATCAAGGCCCATGTCGAACATTAGGGCCTCCCGGGCAGCCGCCACGGTTCATGCGCCGGCTGCGATTTTCGCGGCGCTCGGCGACCGGACCCGGCTTTCCCTCATCCATCGGCTGAGCGACGGGCTTCCCCGTTCCATCGCCAGCCTGTCCGCCGACACGGCAATCACCCGCCAGGCGGTGACCAAGCACCTCAACGTGCTGGAGGAAGCGGGGCTTGTCGCAAGCAGCCGCATCGGGCGGGAAAGCCGGTACAGTTTCCGGCCTGAGACGATCGAGGAAATCCGCGCCTATCTGGACGAAGTCTCGCGCCAATGGGACGACGCGCTTGGCCGGCTCAAATCATTCGTGGAGAGCTCATAGTGATTAGTTTCGATTTAAGCCAAATCTCGATTTGAGTTCAGCCGCTCGCCTCTGCCAGCCGCGCGGCGTAGCGCGCCATCGTATCGACTTCGAGATTGACGCGGTCGCCCGCCTTTCGCTCGCCCCAGGTCGTGACGGCGAGCGAATGATGGATCAGGAGAACGTCGAAGCGGTTGCCGTCCACATGGTTGACGGTGAGCGAGGTACCGTCGAGCGCGGCCGAGCCTTTCGGGGCGATGAAACGCGCAAGCTCCGCCGGTGCTTCCAGCGTGAAGCGCACGGCCTCGCCCTCGTCCTCACGCGACAGGATGGCCGCCATGCCGTCGACATGGCCGGAAACGATATGGCCGCCCAGTTCGTCGCCGATCTTCAGCGCCCGTTCGAGGTTGATGCGGGTGCCGGCCCGCCAGTCGGCGGCGGTGGTAAGCCGCAACGCTTCCTCCCAGGCCTCCACCTCGAACCAGCGCTGGTTCGAGCCCTGTTCCGGCAGGCCGACAACAGTCAGGCAGACGCCGGCGCAAGCGATCGACGCGCCGATCGCGATCGTCTCAGGATCGTAGGCCGTCTCGACCCTGACATGGACGCCTTTCTTCCTCGGCGTGACGGCCGAAACGGTGCCGATGTCGGTGACGATGCCGGTGAACATCAGGCTTTCCTCACCCATTCGCTGTAGCTGTCCTCGCCATAGCGCGCTTCGCGCGTCAGACGAAAGCCCTCGCGCATCCGGTCCGGCCGGATGGGAGACAGAAGGCCCTGCGGACCGATCTCGCCGGGGCCGACGAAAAGGGCGACGCGATCCACAAGATCCTCGTCGAGGAAGCGGCGGACCGTCTCGGCTCCGCCTTCCGCGATCAGCGTCGAAATTCCGCGCGCGGCGAGGTCTTCCAGGAGTTCCGGCAGGGCGAAGCCGCCATTCGCGGCCTCGGTAGCAAGAAACTGCACGCCCGCACCTTCGAGTGCAGCCCTGCGGTTCCTGTCGCAACCGGCTGCGGCCGCGATCCAGACCGGCACCTCGCGCGCGTGCCTGACCATTTTCGCGTCGAGCGGCAACCGCGTGTGCGCGTCGAGAACGATACGGACCGGAGAGTGTGCCTCCAGTCCGGGCAGGCGGCAGGTAAGTTCGGGATCGTCGGCAAGCGCCGTGCCGATGCCAATCAAAATCGCGTCGGCTTCAGCGCGCATCAGGTGCACTTGCCGACGCGATATCTCGCCAGTGATCACGACTTGACCCACACCCGGAATGCCGATGCGCCCATCGCGCGATACGGCAAGCTTTACGGTTACTTCCGGCCGTTTCCGCGAAGAGCGCATGAGATAGCCGGCCATCAAGTCAGCCGCTCCTTCGGCCAAAACGCCTTCGACGACTTCAATGCCGGCCTTGCGGAGAATGGCATAGCCCTTCCCCGAAACGCGCGGATCAGGATCGCTTGTCGCGCCGACCACCCTCGCGACGCCTGCGGTAACCAACGCCTCCGCGCAGGGAGGCGTCCGCCCATGATGGGCGCAAGGCTCCAGCGTCACATAGGCCGTGGCGCCGCGCGCCCGTTCGCCGGCCTCATAAAGCGCTTGAGGCTCGGCATGGGGGCGACCGCCGACGGCGGTTACACCGCTGCCGACAATGATCGGCCCACCGCTTTCCTCACGTACGATCAGCGTGCCGACGGAAGGATTGGTTCCAGTCAGGCCGAGATGCCGGCGCGACAGGCGGATCGCTGCCGCCATGAAGCGGCGATCGATCTCATCCCTGGCACTGGACGCAGGGGTGGCCATGGCCATCGTTCAGCCGGTGGTCTCGTCGGCCTTCAGTTCGCCGAGCAATTCGTGGAAATCCTTGGCCTCGCGGAAATTGCGATAGACCGAGGCAAAACGGACATAGGCTACATCGTCCAGCGCCTTAAGCGCCTCCATGACCAGATTGCCGATGTCGCCGGCGGGAATTTCCACCTCGCCGGAGCTTTCGAGCTGGCGGACGATACCGGTGACGGCGCGCTCGACCCGTTCGGGATCGACGTTGCGCTTCCTGAGCGCGATGTCGAAGGAGCGTGCCAGCTTGTCGCGATCGAACGGAACCTTGCGGCCGGATTTCTTCACCACCACCAGGTCGCGAAGCTGGACGCGCTCGAAAGTAGTGAAACGTCCGCCGCAATCGGGGCAGACGCGCCGGCGGCGGATGGCCGAGCCGTCTTCCGCCGGGCGCGAATCCTTCACCTGCGTGTCTTCGGACTGACAATAGGGGCAGCGCATGGTTTAGCTCAATTCAGTTGCGGTGCGACTAGGCGCAGATTCGGGAAATAAGTGCGATAGCGCCGAACATCGCGGGTCAGCACGGGAATATCCAGCGCGGCAGCGTGGGCGCCAATGAAAAAGTCCGACAGAACCCCGGTTCGAGTGCCGCCTGCCTTACGGTAGTAGGTATAGGCCTTGGCAGCCAGAAAAGCAGCGGTTCTCGGTATCTCTATTATGCTGACGCCCATCTGCTCAATAAAGCTATCGACCGCCTCGACACTTGCATAACGGGTCGATAGCTCCGCGTAGACAATGGCGTTGATACAGAGCGGCCCCTTGACCGCTTCTTGCTCAACAGCCTGGAGCGACCATTCCGCCCAATGGGAATCCCTGGTCGCCACATCAAGCAGAATGTTGGTGTCGACCAAGATCAATCGTCGTCGCCGCGCCACATCTTCATGATCTCATCCGTAGTCGGTCCCGGCCCCGCATGACCTAGCAGCTTTCGAAACTTGCTTGGCGGCCGCTCGCCATCCGCGCGTTCGAGAACGATGTCGCGGTTGTCGTTGTATCGAAACCGCACTTCGCTGCCCGGCTTGAGATCCAGAAGATCGCGCACGGCCTTCGGAATGGTCACCTGGCCCTTTGTGGTCACTTTCGTGCTCATGGCAGCCTCGGTAAGAATTGTTTTCCTGAAAGTATTACCGAGGCCGATTTGAATCAAGGCCGACGCCCTCACCCCAGATAAGGATAGAGCGGGAACCTTTCCGTCAGCGCCAGCACCTTCTTCTGCACCGCGGTTTCGACCGCCGCATTGCCCTCGTCCGAATTGGCGACCTTCAGCCCGTCGAGAACTTCCGCGATCAGCTTGCCGATCTCGCGGAACTCGGCCTGACCGAAGCCACGCGTGGTGCCGGCCGGCGTGCCGAGCCGGATGCCGGACGTAACGAAAGGTTTTTCGGGGTCGAAGGGGATACCGTTCTTGTTGCAGGTAATGTTGGCGCGGCCGAGAGCGGCTTCCGCACGTTTGCCCGTGGCGTTCTTCGGACGCAAATCGACCAGCATCAGATGGTTGTCCGTGCCGCCCGAGACGATGTCGAGCCCGGTCTCCTGCAAGGACGAGGCCAGCGCCTTTGCGTTGGTCACGACCTCATGCGCGTAGATACGGAATTCCGGCCTCAGCGCCTCGCCGAGCGCGACCGCCTTGGCAGCAATGACATGCATCAGCGGGCCTCCCTGAAGGCCGGGAAAGACAGCCGAATTGATCTTCTTTGCAATATCTTCGTGGTTGGTGAGGACCATCCCTCCCCTTGGCCCACGAAGGGACTTGTGGGTAGTCGTCGTCACCACATGGGCGTGCGGCAATGGCGAGGGATGCGCGCCGCCGGCCACCAGACCGGCGATATGCGCCATATCGACCATCAGATAGGCACCGACCTCTTCGGCGATCTCGCGGAAGCGTTCCCAGTTCCAGAAGCGGGAATAGGCTGTGCCGCCAGCGAGGATCAGCTTCGGCTTGGTCTCGCGCGCCCGCTTCTCGACCGCATCCATGTCGAGCAGATGATCGTCGGGACGCACGCCATAGGAGACGACGTTGAACCACTTGCCCGACATGTTGACGGGCGAGCCGTGGGTCAGATGGCCGCCGGAATTGAGATCGAGCCCCATGAAGGTGTCGCCCGGCTTCAGGAGCGCGAGGAACACGGCCTGGTTCATCTGGCTGCCTGAGTTCGGCTGGACGTTGGCGAAGTTGCAGGAAAACAGCTTCTTCGCCCGCTCGATCGCGAGTTCCTCGGCGACATCGACAAACTGGCAACCGCCATAGTAGCGCTTGCCCGGATAACCCTCGGCGTATTTGTTGGTCATGATCGAGCCTTGCGCCTCGAGCACGGCGCGGCTGACGATGTTTTCCGAGGCGATCAGCTCGATCTCGTGGCGCTGGCGACCGAGTTCATCGCGGATGGCGCCGAAAATCTCCGGGTCGCGTTCTTCGAGCGGTGTTGTGAAAAAGCCGTCGATCTGGCTTGAGACGGCGGTCGCGGTAGCCATGGCCGATTCCTCGCTGGGTGGGGGTGCCGGCCGCCATTAACATACCTGACGGCGCCCTGCCACGGTTCGAGGGGCGAAATTTGCTGGCTGGATTGCGGCAATGGCGCGCGGCGCCCGGGAAGACGCGCGCGCGGCTTTATTCGACGCTCAGGTCGCGCTCGACATCTTCAGTTCCTGCGCCCCGTCGCGTCCATAGATGTCGTCACGGAACTGCACGACGCCCGGGCCGGTCGACCATGCCGTGATGTAGACGAAATGGACCGGCGTCGGGTCGGTCAGTTCCACCGGCGTGTTCACCCCGCTCTTGATCGTGGCTTCCAGCCGCTGGCGATCCCAGCCATCGGTGCCGCGCAAGAGCCAGGAGACGAGATCGCGCACGTTCTGGACGCGCACGCAGCCGGACGAATCGAAACGCATGAGCTGGTTGAAGAGGCCCTGCTGCGGCGTATCGTGCATATAGACGCCGTCGGGGCTCGGGAAGTTGATCTTCACCGAAGCCATGGCGTTGATCTTGCCCGGGTCCTGCCGGAAGCGGTACTTGGTGGCGTCGTCGGTCGACCAGTCGATCGTGGTGGGATCGACTTCCTTGCCGTCCGGCGCCAGAAGGTGAATGTTGTTGTCGGTCAGATAGTTCGGATTCTTGCGCATGATCGGGATGATGTCCCGACGGACGATCGAGACCGGCGCGTTCCAGTACGGATTGACGATGATCTCATTGATCTTGGAATTCAGAAGCGGGGTCTGGCGGTCGATCTTGCCGACGATCGCCGTGTGGCGGGAAACCACCCTGCCATTCTCGACCGCCTCGATCTGCGCGGCCGGGATATTGACCACGACGTACCGTGGGCCGAGGTCGCCCGACATGGAGCGAAGCCGCACGAGATTGGTCTGCAACTGGCCGAGGCGGACATCCGCCGACACGTTCATCGCAGCGAAGGAATATTTGCCCAAAACACCGTCGCCGGGCAGCCCGTGACGAAGCTGGAAGCGCTTGGCCGCCGCATCGACATAGCTGTCGAAGGCGGGAGAGATGCCGGCCTGCTCCGGCAAATCGCCGGAAACCATGAGGCGCTTGCGCAGCACCACCACGGCCGGATCGGAAACGCCGATCTGAAGCTTCTTGTCGGCGGGTACCTCGGGCCAGCCGCCGCTCGCCACGATCTGCTGATATTGCTGGATCGCCATTTCCACGAAGGTCAGCGTCTGCGGGCTGAAGATCGGCAAATTCGTCGCCACCGCGGCACTGCTCTCGGCGCCGCGCGCGTCGAACTGCGTCGACCACGTACCGCGCCGCTGCGCGCCCAGCACCTCATCGATCGCGCTTTGCGCGAAAGCGGCGCTCGACCAGGCGCCTGCCATGAGCGCGCCGGCGCTCGCGAGAAAATGACGGCGATTCGTTTTCATGGTTTTTCCCGACACAATTCCATTCCGGACTGGCGCTTGGGGCCAGCGGGTACCGTAACCGCTATTCAGAAGCACGACCCGCAAGACCGACACACAGACATAGGCTGGTAACGTTAATAAGCTGCCACCGCCCAAGCCTCCCTCAACGCCCGTCCGATTTTCAGGTTCCCCAATTTTCAAACTCCGGGAACCGGTCGGCGATCGGGAAGATATCCAAGCCTTGGATTTCCGCTCTCATCGCAATATGGCGGCAATGCGGCCACGGCCGGGCCGCTGAACTTTATGTGATCGAAACGGCGGCAGCCAGCACGCTTGAGCGGCCGGCTGCGGTCGGTTTGTAGGGCGGCGTTGCGGAAGAGCAACAGCCTGAAGGCCGGATGCCGGGAATTACATCCGATAGGCAATCGTGTCGTTCCAGAAGCGATCCAGGCGCTGGAGGACGCGGTTCATCTGCTGGAATTCTTCCGAATTGATGCCGCCCACCTGTTCGATCGAGCCGATGTGGCGCTCGTAGAGGCCGGAGACGACCTCGGCGACTTCCTGGCCTTTCGGTGTCAGGCTGACGCGGACGGAGCGGCGGTCGATGCGCGAACGCTGGTGGCTGATGAAGCCGAGATCGACCAGCTTCTTCAGATTGTAGGACACGTTCGAGCCGAGATAGTAGCCGCGCGAACGCAGTTCGCCGGCGGTCAGCTCCGAATTACCGATGTTGAACAGCAGCAGCGCCTGGATGGCGTTGATGTCGGAACGGCCGTTGCGGTCGAATTCATCCTTGACCACGTCCAGCAGGCGACGGTGCAGCCGCTCCACGAGCTGGAGCGATTCAAGATAAAGGGAACGGATCGCCTGACGCCGATCGTCGTTTTCCAAAGCGGGCTTCGCCGCCTGACGCGAATTGATCATCTTACTTAGCCTCTCTGTTGACGCCCGGTGATTTTTGTTTTTTTCACCTTGGCCGCACCCTATCGAATACATCTAAAATTCGACTTAAACGCCAAGCTTAACAGGTGCTTACTAGAGATCGTCTTGAAAGAGGACTAATGTGTGGTTAACGCGGCCCGCCGCCTTTGAAAGAAGAGCGTCGCCCGGAAGCCTACATAGACAAGAGCGACGGCGAGGTGGACGATGAGCACCGGATCCAGCCGACCGAAGCGTTGCGGCAGTCCGCCATACATGACCGCTTCGGTCGCGGCACAGATGAACCAGATGACCGGTCCCCAAGACGAGAGCATCCACAGCCCGATGGCGGCAACGGGGAAGAGAACGGCGAGCATCGCGGTGACGACCTGCCATTGCGTCGGCATCAGGTCGAACCGCCAAAGCGAGCCAGGGTAGAAGCCGACCAGCCGCACCCAGTAATAGATGCCGAAAAGCAGGCAGTAGAGCGCCACCAGCCGCTGGAACCATTCGAACGCGATAGCCGTCATGGACGGACCGGCGAAGCGGTTCTCGTGCGGGTCGTAGGTCACAACACCAGTTCCCGGTCTCCGAGCGGTGCGAAATAGGCCTCGATATCCTCTGGCCTGACCGCATCGAGCGTGGCGGGAGACCATTGCGGCGTCGAGCCCTTGTCGATGAGTGCGGCGCGGATGCCCTCGTAGAAATCGTGGCCGGTCAGCATGCGGTTCAGGATACGAAACTCCATCCTCATGCATTCGTCCATGGAAAGCGTGTGGCCGGCCGCGATCTGCCGGAAGGCAATGGCAAGGCTGGTCGGCGAGCGCTTCGCGATCGTGGCGAGCGTCTCGGCGGCGAACGGTTCGTCGGCTGCGGCCTGCTCGAGACTTGCCAGGATTTCCCGCAGGCTGGGCTTCGAGAAATGCCGTGCGATCGCATGGACCACTTCAGTCGGGGTCTCCCGCGGCGCGGCACGAAAAACCTCCCGCAGGGCAGAGCCCGCATCGCCTGTATCGCAAAGATGTTCCAGAAGTCCGTCGAGATATTCCGACGAGACCGTGTGGGTGGCAAGGCCCGACCAGAGCGCGTCGCCATAGCGGATGCGGTTTCCTGTGAGGCCGAGATAAAAGCCGAAATGGCCGCCAAGATCAGGCAGGACATGGCTGCCGCCGACATCCGGGAAGAAGCCGATGCCGACCTCCGGCATGGCGAAGACGGCGTTCTCAGTCATCACGCGGTGCGAGCCATGGACGGAGACGCCGACGCCTCCCCCCATCACGATGCCGTTTATGAGCGCCACATAAGGCTTCGGATAGCGTTCGATCCGCGCATTCAGCCGATACTCGTCGGCGAAGAATTCGTATTTCGGCCGCCCTGCCCTGCCCGCTTCGTATACGTCGAGGATGTCGCCGCCTGCCGAGAAGGCGCGGCCCTCGCCCTTGATAACGACGAGTTCGACGGCGCGGTCCTTCTCCCACGCGGCAAGCGCGGCGGAGAGTGCCTTGACCATGCGGTGGTTGACGGCGTTGAGGGCCTTCGGCCGGGTCAACGTCGCGACGCCCGCCTTGCCGATGCGTTCGAAGCGGATGTCGTCGCCGCCGCCAAAATCCATCGTCAGGAGAATCCCTCGTTCACCACCCCTTCCGAGTGCTACGCACGACGTGCCCTATCGTCAATGCCGCGGAAACCTTGCCAAGCGGGTTCATCTGCGGTTTGGATTGACGTTCAAAAGGCTCCTGTGCCCCCATGACGCGACTGTTCGGCCTGGCCCTCCTCTTCATAGCCTTGACCTGGTCCCTGACCAGCCGGGCGGCGGAGCCCGATATTGCCGGGCTCTACAAGGCTGGAACCATCGTCACCGGGACGCGCGAGGAGACCCGCCTGAAAGGCTTCGAGGATTGCCTGCGTTCGGTGCTTCTGAAGGTCTCGGGCGACCAGCGTATCCTCGACGACCCCCGCCTCGCTCCTGTTCTCGCGAAAGCTTCCGACTATGTGACGGCCTATCACTACCATGATCGCATGTCGGGCATCCCGACCCATGACGAACAGGGCACACGCGACCGGCCTTTCGACCTCGCTTGCGATTTCTCGCGCGACAAGGTCGATGCCGCGCTCACATCGCTCGGCCGGAGACCGTGGCTCGAGCCGAGGCCGCGGATCGCGCTTTTCGTCTCGGTGCGCAATGGCCCGGCCGCCTTCGTGCTCGCCGCGGACGATCGCGAAAGCGCGATCATGCGCGAGGCTTTCACCGAAGCGTCCGACGCGCTGGCTATCCCTGTCTTCTTCCCGAAGAAGCGGGACCTCCGGCGGATCGGCCTGGACGCCGGGACGTTGCCCCGGACCAACATGGCTGTGTTCGATGCCTTTGCCGGTGAGATCGGCGGCAGCCGGGCGCTGGCGGGCTCGATCATCTGGAGCGACAGGAACCTCGGCTGGATCGCCGAGTGGCGGTTCTTCGACGGGACGGGCACCGCGATATGGCAGGTCCGTGCGGCAAGCTTCGACAAGGCCTTCCAGAACGCGATACGCGGCGCGGCGCAGATCCTGTCGGGCAACGGCGATCCGGCGCCGAAATAGGCAGGGCCTTTCCGCCGCAAACCGTCGCATTGGTGCTTCGGCCTGAAAGTGCTAGAAGCCGGCCAAGGAGCCAGGATCAGGACCCAGCCATGAACAAGTTCAGCCGTGAGTTGCCTGCAGGCAGCAGAAGCGTCGACGAAATCACCGGGGGACGCCGCCTGCGGCGCATGCGCAAGACCGACTGGTCGCGCCGGCTGGTGCGCGAGAACCGGCTGACCGTCGACGATCTGATCTGGCCGCTCTTCCTCATCGACGGCGAAAACCGGCGTGAGCCGATCGGGGCGATGCCGGGCGTGTTCCGCCTCAGCGTCGATGTCGCCGTGCGTGAGGCGGAACGGGCGGTGAAGCTTGGCATACCGGCAATCGCCACCTTCCCGAACGTTGACATGGCGCTGCGCGACGAGACCGGTTCGGCGATCCTCGATCCCGACAACCTGATCAACCGCGCCACCCGCGCGATCAAGGATGCCGTGCCCGAGATCGGCATCATCACCGATGCGGCGCTCGACCCCTTCACCAGCCACGGCCATGACGGCATCCTGAGAGAGGGCATCATCGTCAACGACGAGAGCGTCGCGCAGGTGACGGCCGCTGCCGTCCTGCAAGCCGCCGCCGGCGCCGACATCGTCGCCCCGTCGGATATGATGGACGGCCGCATCGGTGCCATTCGCGACGCGCTCGACGCGAACGGCTTCCAGGACGTGGCGATCATGGCCTACGCGACCAAGTTCTCCTCCGCCTTCTACGGCCCCTATCGCGAGGCTATCGGCACCAAAGGCGTGCTCAAGGGCGACAAGAACACCTATTACCTCGACCCGGCCAATGCGGACGAGGCGGTGCGCGAGGCCGAGCAGGATCTCGCTGAGGGCGCCGACATGCTGATGGTGAAACCGGGGCTCCCCTATCTAGATATCGTCCGCCGACTGAAGGACGAATTCGCCGTGCCGACCTTCGCCTACCAGGTGTCGGGCGAATATTCGATGATCAAGGCCGCCGGGCAGAACGGCTGGCTGGACGGTGAGCGGGCGATGATGGAAAGCCTGCTTTCCCTGAAGCGGGCCGGTTGCGACGGTATCCTGACTTATTTCGCGGCCGAGGTTGCGGAACGGCTGAAGGCGTAGTGTCCGCTACACCGTGACCAATTGCCTGCCAGCATTGGCAAGCGGCGTCGTCACGCCTGACAGCATCGTCTGGACATAGCCGATATTCTGGTAGCGGCCGTTGAGCGAGATGCGCGGCAGGGCGCGAAGGTGCCGGGCGTGGCCGGGCCGGATCAGGCCATGCCTTGTCGTGACCGCAGACGCGAAGCCGGCTTTCCTGGCGAGTTCCACTTCCCTTCGGCCGACCGCGGACGGAAAGCCGTAGGGAAAAGCCATGTGGCGCGGTTGCTCTCCCGTCGCATCCGCGATCCTGACCGCGGCGTCCGCCATCTCGGAAAGCGCCTGATGTTCGGAAAGCCGCTTCAGATTGAAATGGTGGACCGTGTGCGCCCCGATGGTGACCAGCGGATGGCGCGCGATGCGGGATATCTCCTTCCAGCTCATCACATTGTTTCGGCCGGGCTTTGCATCGATCCCGGCCTCTCTCGCCATGCCGCGCACGACATCACGCTGATCTTCTTCGGAAATATCCTCCGACAAGCACTTCATAATCCTGCAGAAACTGTCCCGCTTGGCCGCTTCCGTCCGACAGTCGAATTCCACCGACGCGCCATTGCAGTCAAGCCGCACGGTGTCCGCCTCGGTCACGATATCCTCGAGCAATTCCCACCAGACATCGGCGACGCCCTCGACCAGACCAGGCGCCACATAGACGGTGATCGGCGCGGCGTGCCTCTCCAGAACCGGGAGCGCCTCGACAAGATTGTCGCGGTAGCCGTCGTCGGCGGTGATCGTCGCAAACCGCGATCCGGACGGAGGCTTGCGGATACGCGCCAGCGCCTCGTCCATATCCACGAATGTGTAACCCATCCCCTTCATCAGGGTCAGGACTTCATCGAGGAAGCCGGGGGTGATCGTCAGGTGCGCGTTCAATCCGAGCGGCTTCGGTGCGCTGTCCGAAACATGATGGAGCATCAGGATCGCGCCCAGCCCACCCATCAGCGGCTTGGCGAGCGGCGCGATGCCGCTGTAGCGCGCCATGTTCATGGCAAGCTTCCGCAGGGCCTCGTTCCTGTCGATCATTCCTTCACCTTTTGCGGCTAGGAGTAGCGCCATGCGGTGCAAAGTCCGCTCGTGGCGCGATGCTAGCGCACGAAGGATTGAGGTATGGTTGACACGACGGAGCGCTTTTTCGCGGGCCAGACGGCGCACGGGCACGCGGCGCCGGGAGATAAGCATGCTTCCGGGCCGATAAGTTTCTCCGTCGAGCCTGTTTCCTCTTCCACCATCGACGCCTATTCGCAGCTTGCCGATTCCACGGTTGCAGCGCCGCCGCAGCGCGCCGAATGGCTGGCTGCCTGGGCAGGAAACGTCAATTCGGACTGCGTATTCGTTTCCGCCTTGCAAGGCACCGACCCCCTCTTCGCCATGCCGCTCGAGGTGGTGCGGGAAGGCCTTTGCCGGACCGCCCGCATACCGGGCGGAAGCCATGCCAATGGAAGCTTCTTTCCGACCATGCAGGCATTCCAAAGCCGGCCGGATACAGGCTTGCAACTCACAGCCGCCTTCCGGGCGCTGGCAGCGGCACGGCCCGACATCGACATGATCGCGCTCGAGCGGCTGTCCCCTTGCCTCGACGGGCTCGACAATCCACTCCGCGCTCTGCCTCACTCGGACAGTCCGAACCTCGCGCTCGCAGCCGATCTTACCGGCGGCTTCGAACCGCTCGTCGATCGCATGAGCGGTAAGCGGAAGCGCAAAAAAATGCGCGCCCAACTGCGTAAATTCGAGGCGGCGGGCGGTTATCGCCTAATCCGGGCGGAGACGCCAGAGGAAGCCGGGCGATTGCTTTCGGCCCTGTTCGCGATGAAACACGAACGTTTTCGCAAGATGGGCGTGGCCGACGTCTTCGCGCCGCCTCAAATCACGGCATTTTTCCAGGATCTCTTCACCGTTGCGGCAAAGGACGGCACGCGTCGGTTCTTCCTCAGCGGCCTCGAAGTCGGAGGCAAGCTCAGGGCCGTCTCCGCCTGCAGCCGAACCAGGGGCCGGATCATCTGCGACTTCGCCGCCTTCGCGGAGGACGAGCTTTACGCCGCAAGCCCGGGCGAGTTCCTCTTTTTCCATGACATCGAGGTGGCCTCCTCGGAAGACATCAGCCTCTTCGACTTCAGCGTCGGCGACGAACCCTATAAGCGTGCCTGGTGCGAGGTCGAGACAAGGCAGTTCGATGTTTTCTTCCCGCTTACCGCGAAGGGACATGCCGCCACCGCCATGAGGCGTGCGAAGGCGCGGGCGAAAGGCATGATCAAGAACAATCCGCTTGCGTGGCGGCTGGTACGCATGGCACGCGCCGGTAGCGCCACCAAATCCGCGCCCGCTGAAAACGACTGAATTGAGGGTCCTACGCCGGCCCGAGTTCGGGGTCGGCTGGAGTTCAGGCAAAAACGCCTTGAGAGATCACGCGGCGCTTCGGTCCGGCACCGGCGGATGCGGCGGCAGATGGCCAGCCGGCGTGACCAGCATGAGGTCACCGTAACCGCTCGCTTCCAGCGCCGCTGCCGTCTCGGCGACGCTCGCGTCCTCGGATTCGATGACGCTCACCAGCACTTCCGCGCCGTCCGATACGAGGCGGCGGATGCTCGCCGCTTCGGCAGGGCCGCACTCAACGACCACGACGTCGTAGGCGGTCGTCAGCGAATTGAGGATGATCGGAAGACGGTCGACGGCGCGCATGGCGCGTTCCGGGTCAGCCGTGCCAACCGGCATGACGTGGCAGTCCGAGTAGAGATCGACATGGATGACGTCGGTGAACTGGGCTTCCGCGGCAAGCAGATTGGTGACGCCAGGATAGGAATTGCTCTCCAGCATCGGCGTCGAGGCCGCGCCCGAGGACGTCAGGTCGAGCAGGAGGACGCGCAAGCCTGCATCGGCTACCTCGCGCGCCACCATCACTGAAGCGGCCGCAGCCTCGTCGCCCTCCGGCGATACGAAGATCGCACGCGAAGCGCCGCCGGCGATCAGCTTCTCCGCGGCGCGCTCGACGGAAACTTTCGAAATGCCTGCTGCGTGGGCGGTCTCGCTCTCCGCCGAGGGAACGGCTGCGGGAGAAAACGCCGGATCGTCGCGCCGTGACGGGCTGCCAGGCATCGCGACTTCCTCTACCGGGCCGAACCCGGTTCCGCGCGCCGGCCGCATCGCACGACCCGAGAAAAGTTCCTGCAACAGCGTAATCACCGCCATGATAAGGAGCGAGGCGATGAAGGCGGCCACGACGATCGGGATACTTTTCGGGAAATAGGGAACGGCGGGCACCGTGGCGCGCGAGAAGATGCGCGCATCGACCGGCAGGTAGTCGCGATCCCGCCGCGACGACGCCTCGCGATAGCGCGTCAGATATGATTCGAGGAGATCGCGCTGGGCGGTGGCCTCGCGCTGGAGAGCCCGCAATTCGACTTCCTGCTTGCCCGCCCGCGAGGATTCGGCCTTGGCCTTGTTCAGGTCGGCGAGAAGCTGCTGCTCGCGCAATTTAGCCGTATCGGCCTCCGTGTTCAGGCCGGCAAGGACCTTCTCCGCCTCGGCGCGGATCTGCCGGTCGAGGCCGGCGAGTTGCGAGCGAAGCGCCTTGATACGCGGGTGGTTGGGCAGGAGCGTTGTCGAAAGCTGGTCGATATTCGCCTTCAGTTGCACCTGCTGCTCGCGTAGCCGCTGGATAAGGCCGGACGAAAGCACATCGGGCAGCGCATCGAGCGATCCGCCGCTTGCGAGCGCCGCCTTGACGCTGAGCGCCTTCGCCTCCGCCGCGGCGCGGTCGGCACGTACGCGCGACAGTTCGGTCGCCATCTGCGAAAGCTGTTGGGTGATCAACGCCGAGTTGTTGTCGGCGAGGAACAGGTCGGAATGCGCCCGATAATCCGCGACCTTCGCCTCGGCATCTTTCACGCGCTTGGTCAGGTCCTTGATTTCCGGCGCCAGCCAGCTCGTCGCGTCGCTGTTCGATTCAAGCTTCGCGTCCTTCTGGACGGCAATATAGGTTTCCGCGATGGCGTTCGGCACCGCCGCCGCTAGCTTCGGGTCCGCCGAGGAAAAGTCGACGACGATGACGCGCGATTTCTCGACGCGATAGACCTCCAGCCTGTCGCGCATCGCCTGCAGCACGCGCTCTTCGGCCGGTATCTCGCTCGGGTCGCTCTTCAGCCCCGCCAGCACGAGCACCCGGCCGATCGGGCCGATCTCCCCGCCATCGTTGAACTCGTCGCGCGAAGCGAGATCGAGCTGCTTGGCGACCTTCTTCAGGACTTCCGTCGAGGAGATGACCTGCACCTGGCTGGTGACGCCCTCCTCGTCGAGCACGGGCGAATTGGCGTTCGACGCCGGGTCGGGCTGCGTGAAAACGGATTCCCGTGTCTCGATCAGGATTCGCGTCTCGCCCTTGTATTTCGGCGTGGCGAGCCACGCGAACGCGAAAGCGATCGCGGTAATGATCAGAGCGGCGAAAAGGATGCGCGGCCAGCGCCTGGCCAGGCTCGAGAAGAGCGCGCCCAGATCGACATCGACATCATTGGCGGCGGATCGGATACCCGGCATCAAAGCAACTCCAATGCAGAGCCGGACGCTAGACCGATTATGGTAACCACCGCGTTAAGATACGCGTAAGGAAGCGTTAACCGCCCTCGGCGTCTGCCGAACCCGTAGAGCGGCATCACAGGCTTTTACGTGCCGTTAACCTTAACAGGACGATAAGACCACAGCACGGGGGTCGCGTCCGATCCCGCAGCCACAGGTGCATGTCCGGCCATGATGCGCTTTCTTCCGATCCTTTGCGCTGTTCTCTCCGCCCTCCTCCTGGCGGCATGTTCCAGCTACCAGCCTGCTCCGGCTGCCTTCCACGCCTCGCTCGGAAAGCCGTATCTGCTCGATTCCGGCGACCAGATCCGCGTGACCGTCTTCGGCCAGGAAGGGCTGACGAACACCTATAGCGTCGATCAGGCCGGCTACATCGCCTTCCCGCTGGTCGGCTCCATTCCGGCACGCGGCTACACCCTCAAGCAGATGGAGGCGGCAATCGCCGCCAAATTGCGCAAAGGTTATCTGCGCGATCCCGACGTCTCGGTCGAGGTGGAGCGCTACCGTCCGGTTTTCATCATGGGCGAGGTCGGCGGGGCCGGACAATATTCCTACGTACCCGGCATGACCGCACAGAAGGCCATCGCCGCGGCGGGCGGCTTCTCGCCCCGCGCCTACCAGGGCAATGTCGACGTCACGCGGACCATCAACGGTAAGGTAATGACCGGCCGTGTACTGATAACCGACCCGCTGCTGCCGGGCGACACGGTCTACGTCCGGGAGCGGCTCTTCTGACCCGGTGGCGAGGGCCACATGGAGACCCTGTGCCCCGCACGCTGCGCATCGTCCACTGCTTCAGGTCGCCCGTCGGCGGGATTTTCCGCCACGTCCGTGACCTGACCGACGCGCAGGTCGCCTCCGGCCACGCGGTCGGCATCATTTGCGATTCGACGACAGGCGGCGATTACGAGGACCGGCTTTTCGACGATATGCGCGACAAGCTCGCGCTCGGCGTCCACCGCACGCCGATGCAACGCCACCTCGGCTTTGGCGATATCGGCGCGGCGCTACGCACCTATGGCCTCATCAGGCGGCTGAAACCGGACATATTGCACGGCCACGGCGCCAAGGGCGGCGCCTATGCGAGGCTGTTCGGGACGCTCCAGCGCCTGTCCGCCCCGCGCCCCGGCCGGTTCTATTCGCCGCATGGCGGCAGCCTGCATTATGACGGCAGGACGACGGCCGGGAAATTCTTCTTCACCCTCGAACGGGTGATGGACCGGCTAACCGACCACATCATCTTCGTCTCGGATTACGAACGCCGAACCTTCCTCAGCGAAATCGGCGAGCCGAAGGCGCATTCGAACCTCGTCTATAACGGCCTCGCGCCACACGAATTCGAACGGGCGGTGCCAGCGGACGATGCCGCCGACTTCCTCTTCATCGGCATGATGCGGGATCTCAAGGGTCCCGACATCTTCATCGACGCCCTGGCAAGGGCGCAGGCAAGGCTCGGAAGGCCGCTCACGGCGGTCATGGTCGGCGCCGGCCCGGACCGCGACAAATATCTGCGCCAGGTCGAGCGGCTGAAACTCGGCGAGCAGGTGCGCTTCCTGGAGCCGATGCAGGCCCGTCAGGCCTTCTCCCTCGCCCGGTCCGTCGTGGTGCCTTCGCGCGCCGAGGCGATGCCCTACATCGTGCTCGAGGCACTTGCCGCCGGTATGCCGATGATCGCGACCGCGGTCGGCGGCATACCGGAGATATTCGGCGCCAATTCATCGGCGCTGGTCAGGCCGGACGCGGATGAACTTGCCGAGCGCATGGCGTCCGCCATCTGCGATCCGATCCGGTTCCGCTCCTCGATGCCGAGCGAAGCAGATTTGCGGGCGCGCTTCGGTGGCGACGTGATGGCACGCGCGATCGAAGAGGCCTATTTTGCCGCGCTCGAACCCGCGGCCTGAAGCGCGGCGGGACCGCTACGCGTCCGCATTGATAAAAACTATACCAATCCTCTCAAAGGTTCATTAGCCGCTTTCTGCTATCTCCCCCGCCGCAGACAGGTGGGCGAGTAAATGAACGAAATCGACCCGGCGCACCGCTTCTCGGTCGGCGCCGTACGCGCCTTCGACGACGATCGCGCTTACGCAGAACGTCCAAGCGGCCTCAACGCAACCGCTCGGCAGATCGCCATCCAGTATCGACAGGACTCGATGTCGCCGGTCATGGTCAGCGGCATGCTGCGGCTGATCGAGTTCGCGCTGATAGTATTGGCGGGGCTGGCCGCCCATACGGTACGTTTCGGCTCTCTGTCGTTTGCGCCTCAATATGTGGGTGTCGTCCTCGTCGGCGCGCTACTGGCGGTCGTCCTGCTTGAATTCGCCGACGCGTATCAGATGGCCACCTTGCGTCGGCCGCTGGCGCATGCGTCCAGGCTCGTAATCGTATGGTCCGGCACCTTCGCGCTGCTGGCGCTTGCCGGCTTTCTCTTCAAAGTCTCGGAAGAATTCTCCCGCTTCTGGTTCGCCGAGTGGTTCGCCGCCGGGCTCGTCACCCTGTTCGTGCTCCGCATCGTCGTTTCACGGCTGATGCGGCGCTGGGCACGAAACGGCATGATGGAGCGGCGCGCCGTCATTGTCGGCGGCGGGCCCACGGCGGAAGGGCTGATCCGGGCGCTCGAGCAGCAGCCCTACAACGACATCCGCATCTGCGGTATTTTCGATGACCGCGACGAGCGCCGTTCGCCCCCGCTCGTCGCCGGCTATCCCAAGCTCGGCAACATCCTCGAGCTGATCGAGTTCGCCCGCATCGCACGCATCGACATGCTGATCGTATCCCTGCCGATGACGGCGGAGACGCGTGTGCTTTCCATGCTGAAGAAGCTGTGGGTGCTGCCGGTGGACATAAGACTGTCGGCCCATTCGAACCGTCTTCGGTTCCGGCCGCGCGCCTATTCCTTCATCGGCTCAGTGCCGATGCTCGACATCTTCGACAAGCCGATCAACGATTGGGATTCGGTGGCCAAGCGTGCCTTCGATATCCTGTTCAGCCTGCTCGGCATCCTGGTCTTCTCGCCGATCATGATCGCCACGGCCATCGCGATCAAGCTCGACAGCAAGGGGCCGGTGATCTTCCGCCAGAAGCGGCACGGCTTCAACAACGAGGTGATCGAGGTCTACAAATTCCGTTCCATGTATACGGACCAATGCGACCCGGCGGCGCGCAATGTCGTGGTAAAGGACGACCCGCGCGTTACCAGGGTGGGCCGCTTCATCCGCCGCACATCGATCGACGAATTGCCGCAATTCTTCAACGCGCTGCTGGGCAGCCTGTCGCTCGTCGGCCCGCGTCCGCACGCGGTCGCGGCGCAGTCGCACAGCAGGCTCTTCAACGAGGTCGTCGACGGCTATTTCGCCCGCCACCGCGTCAAGCCGGGGGTCACCGGCTGGGCACAGATCAATGGCTGGCGCGGTGAGATCGATAATGACGAGAAGATCAGGATGCGCACCGAATACGATCTCGCCTATATCGAGAACTGGTCGCTCTGGTTCGACCTCAAGATCCTGCTCCTGACCCCGGTTCGACTGCTCAATACGGAAAACGCGTATTGAGCGCGATAACCCACGATGTCCCGCATTATGCGGTGAACGCCAAGCTGATCGCGCTGATCACATCGGGCGCGGTGTTCTTCGGCGTTTTCCTGTCGGGCTTCGTCATCGACGAGCCGGCGCCATACGATCTCTACATGGCCGTGCTGATACCGGTGTGGGCGCTCTTCGGCCTCAGGATCTCGCGCGGCATCGCGCCGCTAGTCACTCTCCTGATCCTGTTCGACATCGGCGGGCTGATCGCCATGACGCAGATGGGAGAACTCTACCAGACGCCGTTCTACCTCGCCGTGTCGTTCTTCCTGTCCTTCACCGCGATTTTCTATGCATCCATCACCGAACAGCGGCCCGATATCTATCCGCTCATTTTCACCGCATGGGTCGTGGCGGCACTCGTGACGGCGACGCTCGGCATATTGGGTTATTTCCATGCCTTTCCGGGCGCGGCAATGTTCACGCGCTACGACCGCGCCATGGGCGCGTTCCAGGATCCCAACGTCTTCGGGCCGTTCCTGGCACTGCCGGCGATCTATCTGCTCCACCGCATCCTGGCGGGGCGTCCGCGCAACCTCCTGCTTCTGACTCCTCCCCTGCTCATCATCGCGATGGGCGTTTTCCTGTCTTTCTCCCGCGGGGCCTGGGGCGTGCTGGTGGTCTCCTCCATGCTGCTCACCGCGGCACTCTTCCTGGAGAGCAACAGCGGTCGCTTCAGGCTGAAGATCGTCGTGATGGCGATCCTTGCTTTCGCTATCGTGGCGTTGGTCGTGATCGCGGTCCTCCAGATACCGGGCATGGACGAATTCTTCCGCTCGCGCGCACGGCTCGAACAATCCTACGACGCCGGCCGGCTCGGCCGTTTCGCGCGCTATGGCTACGGAGCGATGATGGCGCTCGAACATCCGCTCGGCATCGGCGCGCTCAATTTCGGGCGCCTCTTCGGCGAGGATACGCACGACATCTGGCTGAAGGCATTGCTCGACTATTCCTGGCTGGGGTTCGCCGCATTCGTCGGGCTTGTGCTTTGGACGCTCGCAGCCGGCTTCCGCATCCTCTTCCGCGACCGGCCCTGGCAGCCCTACCTGTTGTGCGCCTACGTCGTATTCGTCAGCCACCTCGGCCTCGGGACGATCATCGACATCGACCATTGGCGCCATGTCTACATGCTGCTCGGCCTGATCTGGGGCGCCATCGCGCTGGAACAGCGCCATCAAAGGACGATTGCCCGAACGGCACGGCGAGGTTCGACACTGCTTCCCGCTTCCTGAACCGACAGGCGAAGTCCCCTCTTCGGGTGCGCGCCATTAGCGCACAAACAAAAACCCCGTCCGACGCGGACGGGGTCCCTGAAATTCAGCCGGAGGGTGTCAGTTCTTGCCCTGCTTGGCCTTGTCCTGCTCTTCCTTCAGCTTCTTGGCGAAGTCCTCGTTGTTCTTGGCCACGAAATCCTGAAGCTTTTTCTGGCGATCCTGGAGGTCCGACTCTTTCAGCGGCGGACCGTCGAAAGCGCCGGTGAAACCCGCCAGCGAGATGTCGATCGGATTCGGCTGGTTCTGGAAGTTGATGGAAGTAAGCGTCAGCTTCTGGCCCTTCTTGAACGAGGCCACGAGCGCATCGGTGAGCTGCGCTTCAGCCACGCAGCGATCGGGGAAGCAGATCACGTAGTCGAGCTTCTGCGCCTTCCCGCCGTCAACCTGAACGCCGACGCCGGGCGGGATCATGCGTCCGGTCGGGACGGTCACCTGGAAGACCTTGCGGTTCACCTTGCCCTTGATGTCGATCATGCTGATGCCGGTCATCAACTGGCCGGTATCGGCCATGATGATGTTCTGCACGTTGCAGATATCGACATCCTGCTGCTTGGAACAGGCCTTGAACCAGCCGCGCGGAGGCTGGTTCGGCGCGTCCTGGGCTTGGGCGGCAGGCGCGAAGGCGACCATCGCGGCAGCCAGCCCGGCCGCCGCAACCGTCAGTCGACCCGCTTGGTTGGTGTGGCGTGTCATCGTATGGAAAATCCTCTTGGAGAGTGCCCCGTCTACGGCCTTTCGACCGAAATTCCCCCGCTTCCTGTTGGCGAAATGAGGCAACAGAATGACTGGTCGGGGCGTGTTACACTGCAATGACGATCAAATCCAGTGTTCGAGGCAGAGAAACGCTCGGGACCGCTACGTCTCTTGCCCGATGGATGAGGAAAGGCCGGCTGGGCGGAGGGAAAGCGTGGAAAGAACCACGCCGGTCGCCTCCTTGACCCGCTTACCTGGCTGACTTTCCGCATTTTCTTCTTCCTCATTTCTCCATGCCTTCCGCGCTTCGTCCATAATCCCCGTCAGTTCCTCCCATCGGGAACACCGATCATGACGGTGATTGCGTGGGGAGGAGCCGGCGCCTCCGCCGTGATGCCGACGTGGCATCACGGCCGGGGAGGTTCCGTCTGGAGGTTCCCCTGGGGGCACTATGACCCCTGCGTGCCGGTAGAAGGCACACAGACCCGAGGCAGAAGAGCGCTTCGGGAGCAGCGGAACAGGTGGGAACAGAAATCGCCGGCGGGGCGCGATTGTCGCGCCACCTGTTTTAATTCGGAAGGCACGGCCTCGTGCCCCGCTTCCCGACTTTCAGTAACCAGGGCCGGAAGGCAGCGTGGCGAGGACGGAGCGTGCACGATGATAGATACGGAAAGATCATAAGGGGCGGAGGACAGGAAAGGATGTCCACAACAGCAATGAGCTTCAGGCAAGGACACTCCGCCCTCCATGCCCCACCTTACCTGACATGATAAGGTCCGGAACGAATCAACTCGCGCGCAATCTCCCGGAGAACCGCAATGCGCTGCCTGCTACGCGCGACGCTTCTCGCTCTCGCCCTTGTTGTTCCGTCGACCACGAGCGCCGTCGCGCAACCATCCTACGCCATCGCCATGCACGGCGACCCGGCGCTGCCGGAGAATTTCACGCATTTTCCCTACGCCGACCCCGACGCGCCCAAGGGCGGTCGCATCGACTATGGCGCCCCCGGCACCTTCGACAGCGTCAATCCCTTCATCGTCGAGGGCACCGCCGCACGCGGTATTGTGGACCTGCAGTACGGCTACAATGTCTATGACAGCCTGATGCAGCGCTCCTATGACGAGCCGTTCACGCTCTATCCGCTCGTCGCCAAGAGCGTCGAGACGGACGACGCCCGCAGCTATGTCGAATTCACGCTCGACGAGCGGGCGCGCTTTTCCGACGGCACGCCGGTCACGCCGGAAGACGTGCTCTTCACGGTCAAGCTTCTCGGCGAAAAGGGCTATCCGCGCTACGGCGTCACGCTGAAAAAGGTCGCGAAGATGGAACAGGTGGGCGAACACGGCGTGCGCTTCACCTTCAAGCAGCCCGACCGCGAACTGCCGCTCATCCTCGGGCTGATGCCGGTCCTGCCGAAGCACGCGACCGACGCCGATAATTTCGACAAATCGACGCTGAAGCCGATGATCGGCAGCGGCCCCTATGTCTACGGCTCCATTCGCCCCGGCGAGGCGATCGTACTGAAGCGCAACCCGGACTATTGGGCCAAGGATATCCCCTCCAAGGTCGGTTTCGACAACTTCAACGAGATCCGTATCGACTATTTCCGCGACGAAAACGCGATGTTCCAGGCCTTCCGCAAAGGGCTCGTCAACGTCCGTGTCGAGGGCGATCCACTCAAATGGAAAGAGGATTACGATTTCCCCGCCGTCAAGGACGGCCGCATCGTACGGGACACATTCGAGACCGGCCTTCCCTCCGGCATGCTCGGCTTCGTGATGAATACACGGCGAGAAGTGTTCAAGAACAAGCAGGTACGCGAGGCGCTTGCGGGCCTTTTCGACTTCGAATGGGCGAACCGCAATCTGTTCGCCGGCGCTTATGAACGAACGAAAAGCTATTTCGACGGCTCGGTGCTGGCTTCCGACGGTGTTCCCGCGAGCCCGGCGGAGCGCGCGCTCCTGAAGCTCTACCCTGAAGCCGTCACGCCCGAAATCATGGAGGGCAAATGGTCGCCGCCGGCCTCGGACGGCAGCGGCCATGACCGGGCGTTCCTGCGCAAAGGCTACGACACGCTGACGGCGGCCGGCTACAGGCTCGACGGTCACCGCATGGTCGGGCCGGATGGCAAGCCGCTGACCTTCGAGATCCTGCTCAACGGCAATACGGGCGACCAGATCGCCATGGTCTGGCAGCGGACGCTCGCCAAGCTCGGCATCGAGGCGTCGATCCGCAGCGCCGATACCGCGCAATATCAGCAGCGCATATCGACCTACGATTTCGACGTCATCCTGCAGAACTATCCGTCGTCGCTCTCGCCCGGAACCGAGCAGGTCGGGCGCTGGGGATCGGCCTCGCGCGATCTCGACGGGACCTACAATTTCGCCGGCGTCGCCGATCCGGCCGTGGACGGGTTGATCGGCGACCTCCTCGAAGCCCGTACAGAAGATCAGTTCGTCACCGCTGTCCGCGCCTTCGACCGGGTGCTTCTGAGCGGCTTCTACGTCGCGCCGCTCTATCATCCGCCGGCACAATGGGTTGCCCGCTGGAAGGATTACGAGCATCCTGAAAAGACATCCCTATATGGCTACCAGTTCCCGACATGGTGGAAGCGTCGATAGGAAGGTCAGACAATGAATGCCGGCAAGGAAATCACCATCGATGTCGTCTCCGACGCGGTCTGCCCCTGGTGCTTCGTCGGGCAGAAGCGGCTCGACAAGGCCGTCGCGTCGTTGCCGGACATCGATGTTTCCATAAGCTGGCGGCCGTTCCAGCTCGACCCGACCATTCCGCCCGAGGGCACGGACCGCAAGGAATATATGTGGGCGAAATTCGGCGACGGCGACCACTTGCAGCAAATTCACGCCAGGCTTGAGGAAACGGGAAAAGCCGAAGGCATCGCCTTCGATTTCGATGCCATCAAAATCTCGCCCAACACGCTCGACGCACACCGGCTGATCCGCTGGGCGGCCAGCGCCGGCGACGCTATCCAGGGCAAGGTGGCTCGCCGGCTGTTCCAGCTTTATTTCGAAGAAGGCCAGAATATCGGCGATCATCAGGTATTGATCGAGGCGGCGCGCGAAAGCGGCATGGACGAAGCGGTGGCGCGCACGCTTCTAGCCACCGACGCCGACAAGGAAGAGGTCCGCACCGAGATCGCCACCGCCAGTCGCATGGGCATCACCGGCGTGCCGTGCTTCCTCATCGAGGGGCGCTATGCCGTGATGGGCGCGCAGGAGACGGCGGCACTCGCCGACGCCATCCGCAAAGTGTCCGAAGCCAAGGAACGCGGTGAACTGGACAGCGCGGCGGGGTAAGGACCGGCTGCTTCTTCCCTACGCCGCGACTTTCTCGGCCAGCCGAGCCAGTTGCGTCACCACGACCGCCGAACCGGAGAGCCGCTTTTCCGCCGTCGGCCAGTCGCGCACGAGGACGACGCTCTGGTCGGGCCGGATCTTCGCCAGCGAGCCCTGCTCGCCGATGAAGCGCACCAGCGCCACCGGATCAGAAAATTCCTTGTTGCGAAAATGGACGACCACGCCCTTCGGCCCGGCATCGAGCTTCTCGATATTGGCGCGATGGCAGAGGATCTTGATGTAGACGATCTTCAGGAGGTGCTCGACCTCCAGCGGCAGCGAGCCGAAGCGGTCGATCAGTTCGGCGCCGAAGGCATCGATATCCTCGGTATTCTCGATCTCGGCCAGCCGCCGGTAGAGCGCCATGCGGAGTTGCAGGTCGGGCACGTAGCTTTCCGGGATCATCACGGCGGTGCCGATGGTGATCTGCGGCGACCAGCCGGCGCCGACCGGCTCGTCCGCGCCGCGCAGTTCGGCCACCGCCTCTTCCAGCATCTGCTGGTAGAGTTCGAAGCCGACCTCCTTGATATGGCCCGACTGCTCCTCGCCCAGAAGATTGCCGGCGCCGCGAATGTCGAGGTCGTGGCTGGCAAGCTGGAAGCCGGCGCCGAGCGTGTCAAGCGATTGCAGCACTTTCAGCCGCCGCTCCGCCATACCGGTCAGCTTGCGCCTGGCGGGCAGCGTGAACAGCGCATAGGCCCTGAGTTTCGAGCGCCCTACCCGGCCGCGAAGCTGGTAGAGCTGCGCCAGCCCGAACATGTCGGCCCGATGCACGATCAGCGTGTTGGCGGTGGGGATGTCGAGGCCGGATTCGACGATGGTGGTCGACAAAAGCACGTCGTACTGCCCGTCATAGAAGGCGTTCATGATGTCGTCGAGTTCGCCGGCCGGAAGCTGCCCATGCGCCACCGCGACCTTCAGTTCGGGCACGGAACGCGACAGGAAATCATGGACTTCCGCGAGGTCGGAAATGCGCGGCACGACATAAAAGCTCTGGCCGCCGCGATAGCGCTCGCGCAGAAGCGTCTCGCGGATCACCAGCGCGTCGAAGGGCGAGATGAAGGTGCGCACCGCCATGCGGTCCACCGGCGGCGTCGTGATGAGCGACAATTCGCGCACCCCCGTCAGCGCCAGTTGCAGCGTGCGCGGGATCGGCGTGGCGGAGAGCGTCAGCACGTGGACCTCGCTCTTCAGTTCCTTCAGCCGTTCCTTGTGCTTGACGCCGAAATGCTGCTCCTCGTCGATGACGAGAAGGCCGAGATTCCTGAAGGAAATGGACTTGCCGAGCAGGGCATGGGTGCCGACGACGATATCGACGGTGCCGTCTTCGATCCCCTTCTTGTTCTCGGCCAATTCCTTCGAGCCGACTAGGCGCGAGGCCTGGCGCACCTTCACCGGCAGGCCGGCGAAGCGTTGCGAGAAGGTCTTGAAATGCTGGCGCGCGAGCAGCGTCGTCGGCACCACCACCGCGACCTGGAACCCGTCCATGGCAGCGAGGAAGGTCGCACGCAGCGCCACTTCCGTCTTGCCGAAACCGACATCGCCGCAGATCAGCCGATCCATCGGCTTGCCGGCGGCAAGGTCGTCCTGCACCGCCTCGATCGCGGTCTGCTGGTCGTCCGTCTCGTCATAGGGGAAGCGCGCGGCGAACTCGCCGTAAAGGCCGTGCGGCGGCAGCATCTTCGGCGCGGAACGCATCTGGCGTTCAGCGGCGATATGGATAAGCTGCCCGGCGATCTCCAGAAGGCGACGCTTCAGCTTCGCCTTTCGCGACTGCCAGGCGACGCCACCCAATTTGTCGAGCATCACGCCTTCGGAATCCGAGCCGAAGCGCGACAGAAGCTCGATGTTCTCGACCGGCAGGAATAGCCGGTCGTCGCCCGCATAGAGGATCTCGAGGCAATCATGCGGCGCGCCGGCCGCCTCGATCGTGCGCAGGCCGGTGAAGCGGCCGATGCCGTGATCGGCATGCACGACGATATCGCCGACCGCGAGCGCACCGACCTCGGCGATAAAATCGGCGCCGCGCTTCCGGCGCTTGGCGCGACGGATCAGCCGGTCGCCGAGGATATCCTGCTCGGCGACCAGCACCAGCTTCTCCGTCTCGAAGCCCGATTCGACTGGCAAGACCGCGAGCCCGACCTTTTCAGGCGGCAGCTTGTCCAGCCCGGCCAGCGTTTCGACCGGGGCGACATTGCCAAGGTCATGCTCGGCCAGGATCTGCGAGAGCCGGTCGAGCGAACCCTCGCTCCAGCCGGCGACGACAACACGCTTCTTCGCGGCCCTCAGATTGCCGATATAGTCGACGGCGCGCGCAAAGACGTTGATGGACGGATTGGCGCGCTCTTCGGCGAAGGAACGCCCTGCCCTCGATCCGGCGTGAAGCACCTTGCGGTCCGATGCTTCCGGAGCATCGAACGGGCTGAATTCGACCGACAGGCGCGCCTTCAGGAAATCGGCCACCGCATCGGGAGAGAGGAAAAGCTTTTCGGGCGCAACCGGCTTGTAGGGAACCGATTCGCCGAGCGGCGAAGCCTCCGATTGTTCCCTGCGCGCCTCATAGTGATCGAGGACCAGCGCATGACGCTCGGCAAGCGCTTCATGTGCCAGATGGTCGAAGACGAACGGCGCATCCGGCAGGTAGTCGAACACCGTTTGCAGCCCGTCGTAGAAGAAAGGAAGCCAGTGCTCCATCCCGGCAAAGCGCCTTCCCTCGCTGATTGCGGCATAGAGCGCGTCGTCGCGGGACGGAGCCCCGAACGCTTCGATATACTGGCGACGGAAGCGGGCGATATTCTCTTCCGTCAGAGACACCTCGCTCATGCTTTCAAGCGCGATGCGGTCGCGCTGGCCGGTGGTGCGCTGGGAAGCTACGTCGAAGGCGCGGATCGATTCCAGCGTATCGCCGAAGAAGTCGAGCCGGAGCGCCTCGGCACTTCCGGGCGCGAAGAGATCGAGGATGCCGCCGCGCACCGCGTATTCGCCGACCTCGCGCACCGTCGAGACGCGCTCGAAGCCGTTTCGCTCCAGCCGCTCGATGAACTGGTTCATGTCGACCTGGTTGCCGGGGCGGGCGGAAAATCCCTGCGCCTCGATCGCTTCGGCGGGTGGCATCCGCTGCAGGAGCGCGTTGGCGGTGGTCAGGATCAGCGCCCGATGCGGTTTTCTGCGGAGCGCCGCCATTCGCACCATCGCCTCAAGGCGCTGTGCCGACACGCCGGCGCCAGGCGAAACGCGGTCATAAGGCAGGCAATCCCAGCCCGGCAGTTCGAGGATTGGAAGCCCCGGCGCGGCGAAGGCAAGCGCCTCGACAAGCGAAGGCAGACGCTGCCCGTCGCGGGCGACGAAGACCAGCGGCCCGTCGGGCGCCGCTTCCATGGCGGCTTCGGCAAGCGCGAAAGCCTCATAGCCGTCGGCCACGCCGTCCACGATCACGGACGCCGCGCGGTTCTTCAGCCCGATTGAATTGATCAGTGTCATAGGTGGCGTTTCAGACGAATATCGATCGCCGGCTTGCCAATATCCGCATCATGACGGGATTCCGGTAGGTTTCGGGAACGGGGCGCTCGCCGGTGACCCATCGCAAGAGATCGCCGTCCGGCACGCCGAGAAGCTCTTCATATTGGTCCAGTTCCGCATCGGTCAAGGACGCGATCTCAGCATCGGCGAAGCCGCCCAGGATAAGGTCCACCTCGCGCATGCCGCGATGCCAGGAGCGGAAAAGCGCCTTGCGCCGGCGAGGGTCGAGGTTCTGATTGGAGGGGTTTCCGGCCATAAATCCTCTTGCATAGCTCCAATATCATTGGACCTCAAACGACGGGGCCCCCGAAAGAAGGTTGCGGGGGCCCATATGACACACTCATACTATTAGACAAGGTTTCGATCCGCGCGCCTATCGAACTTGCGTTCCGTTTGGGATGTCCATCATCGTACGCGACATTTCCAATTTAGGCGTTTTGCTTTTATTATACAAGGAAGAAATGTAGTGAAATCATTGGGTTAACGGTTGACACCTGTTGCGTAAGGGCCCTTAGCCGTTACACCTTCGGTCATGCGCCCTGCCCTTCTCGATCCGCTGTTCGCGCCGGCCACTTCGCTCGAGGGCGTGGGGCCGAAGGTCGTGGCGATGCTGGAGAATATCGTGCCGGCAGACCTTGGCACGCGCGAAGCGAGGGTCGGCGATCTTCTCTTCGTCCTGCCCAATTCCGTCATCGACAGGCGCAGCCGGCCGGGCATCGCGCAAGCGGCGGAGGGGCAGATCGTGACGCTGGAATTAACGGTAGACCGCCACCAGCCGGCGCCGCGTGGCAAGCGGTCGGTGCCTTATCGCGTCTATGCGTTCGACGAGACGGGCGAGATCGCGCTGACCTTCTTCCACGCCAATGGACCATGGCTGGAAAAGATCATGCCGGTCGGCGCGGAGATCGTCGTTTCGGGGCGGATGGAATGGTTCAACGGGCGACCCTCGATGGTGCATCCGGACCACATCGCATCCGCCGAGGAAGCTGACAGCCTGCCGCTGATCGAGCCGGTCTACCCACTGACCGCCGGGCTCTCGCCGAAAACGTTGCGGCGGGCGATCGGCCAGGCGCTGGGGCGCCTGCCCGAAATGCCGGAATGGCAGGACGCGGAAATCCTCCGCCGCCAGACATTCCCGGCCTTCGATCTTGCGCTGAAGCGCATCCACAACCCGACGGACCCCATCGATGCCTCTCCGCAGAATGCCGCATGGCGGCGGCTTGCCTATGACGAGTTCCTTGCCGGCCAGGTCGCGCTGGCGCTGGTGCGCGCACGGACGCGCCGGTTGTCCGGCCGCGCTCTGCAAGGCGACGGCGCACTGGAAGCGAAGATACGCGCGGCGCTGCCCTACTCGTTGACCCGCTCCCAGGAACAGGCGCTCGCCGAAATCCACGCCGATCTTACCAAGCCGGAACGCATGCTGCGACTGCTCCAGGGCGATGTCGGCTCCGGCAAGACGGTGGTTGCACTGCTCGCCATGGCGCGGGCGGCGGAAGCCGGCGGACAGGCGGCGTTGATGGCGCCGACCGAAATCCTCGCCCGCCAGCATCTCGCCACCATCGCGCCGCTTGCCGAACAGGCCGGGCTCAAGACGGCGATCCTGACCGGGCGCGAAAAGGGCCGGGACCGGGAGACAGTGCTCTCCGGTCTCGCCGACGGGTCTATCCATTTTGTCGTCGGCACGCATGCGTTGTTCCAGGAGCACGTCGCCTTCCACGATCTTGTGCTTGCCATTATCGACGAACAGCACCGCTTCGGTGTCCACCAGCGCCTCGCCATGACCGCCAAGGGCGACGCCCCGGACATGCTGGTGATGACCGCGACGCCGATCCCACGCACGCTGGTGCTCACCGCCTTCGGCGACATGGACGTTTCGCGCCTCACCGAAAAGCCCGCCGGACGCCGACCGATCACCACCGTTACGCTGCCGTTCGAGCGTCTCAACCAACTTATCGGCCGCATCCACACAGCGATCGCCGAAGGCCAGAAAATCTACTGGATATGCCCGCTGGTCGAGGAATCCGAAGAGATCGAGTTGACCTCGGCCGAGGACCGCGCCGCCACTCTCCGCAACGAATTCGGCGATGCGGTCGGCCTGATCCATGGCCGCATGGCCGGGCGCGACAAAGACGCCGCGATGCTCGCCTTCAAGAACGGAGAGACGCGCATCCTCGTCGGCACGACGGTGATCGAGGTCGGCATCGACGTGCCGGACGCTACCATCATCGTCATCGAGCATGCGGAACGCTTCGGGCTGGCGCAGCTCCATCAATTGCGCGGCCGCGTCGGGCGTGGCGACCGCGCTTCCACCTGCGTGCTTCTCTACAAGGCGCCGCTCGGCGAGGTCGCGCGCCGCCGGCTGGAAGTCATGCGCCAGACCGAGGACGGTTTCGTCATTGCCGAGGAAGACCTGAAATTGCGCGGTGAAGGCGAGTTGCTCGGCACGCGGCAATCCGGCGCGCCGAGCTTTCTTGTCGCGCGCATCGAGGAGCATGCCGACATGCTCGAGACGGCGCGCGACGACGCGAGGCTTCTGCTTGCCCGCGACCCGGAACTCACTTCCCCGCGCGGGGAAGCGGTGCGGACGCTGCTCTACCTGTTCGGGCGCGACGATGCGGTGCGCTTGCTGCGCGCCGGCTGAGCTATTTCGGCCAATGTCGGGTTGGCGATCGTGCCGTCGATCGTCTGGCCAGCCATGGTGATGACTTTCTTCTTGTAGTCCGGCGCGACCAGCCCGGCCGAAACGATCAGCTTGGCGCCGTCCTCGATCGTCATGTCGAGGATGACGACTTCCGATTTCGGCACATACATGAGGAAGCCGGTCGTCGGGTTGGGCGTGCAAGGCATGAAGACGGCAAGCAGCGGATCGCCTTCGGGATCGAGCTTGGCGTTGATCTCCGTCTCCTTTTCCCCGGCGACGAAGACGATCGACCACACGCCCTTGCGCGGATACTCGACCATGCCGACCGTGCGGAACATGTCGCTCTTGTTCGACAGGACCGTCTCGAAGATCTGCTTCAGCGCCTTGTAGACGCCGCGCACCAGCGGCATCCGGCTCAGGAGGCGTTCGCCGAACGAGACGATGCTGCGCCCGACGATGTTCGCGGTCAGGAAGCCGATCAGCGTAATGCCGACGACGGCGACGACCAGCCCGTAGCCTGGAATATGGAACCCGAGGTAGGCATCCGGGTCATAGCGGTGCGGAATGAAGGGCCTGACCCACGAATCGACCCACCCGATCAGCGACCAGACAATGTAGATCGTGATCGCCAGTGGCGCACAGACTATGAACCCTGTGAGGAAATAATTCCTGAGACGTGTCATTCGGCCGTCAGCCCCTCCATCCGCCCGGCAATATCCTGCCGCGCAGAAACAGTCATAAGGTAGTCTATCGCGCTTGGATACACACAGAAATATGATGTGACCTATTGGCCTCGCCAGAACGGCACGGGCAGCCCGAGAGGGCTTCGATCATCATTGGCGGTCGACATGAATCGAAAAAAATGGTCGGAGCGGCGGGATTCGAACCCACGACCCCTTGACCCCCAGTCAAGTGCGCTACCGGGCTGCGCTACGCTCCGAACCGCGCAAAGCCCTATATTCTCAAGGGTTCTGACGCAAGAGGCCAAGTGGACGAAATTCGTGAAAACAGAACAAAACGTATCCCGGTGTGCCTTTCGTGGTCAAAAGTCACACCGGAAATCACACCGAATGTTCCACATCTGTTCGCCCCGTAGGTTGAGAAGGGGTAAGGAGATGGAAAAAGCCAATCCCTGGGTGAACAGGTCAATTGTATTAATCCAGGATCTGACATGAGCAGGCGGGCCAGCCCATTTGATCACGCCGAGCAAATTTGCAGGATCCGCCAAGCAATGAATGACCGCTCTGCGGAATACCGAATGCCCGTCAATCCGTTGGCTTCAGGCGGAGGAGTAAAGCAGAAATTCACTGCGACTTGAATGAACGGCGGTGGTGGGCCAAGGAACGAACCCGCTGCGCGGGATCGGTGCCAGTGGTAAGGTCCGGCGTGTGCGGGCCATCCCAGCTCCTTTCAACCAGGAGGGACCCGACGATGACCGAGACCCTTTCTGCCACTCCGATCAGCCCACTGCGCCAGCGGCTAAACCACATTACCATGCGCCATTTCGCGATGGCGACCAAGCGCAACTACATCCGCGATATCGGCCGTTTCGCCACATTCCTCGGGCGGGCGTTCGACACGGCGGTTACGGATGATCTGCGGCGGTTCCAGATCGAGCAGCGCGAGGTCGGCGTTCCCGTGCACCCGCTCTATACTAACATTGCGACCCGCACGGTGCGCACTGTGACCAGCCCGCTCGACGAGCTTGGTATCTTTACACCCGGCGAGGTCATGCGACGGCTGAGGCGTGCCTGCCTCAATCGAGGTCGCCGATATCTTTCGTGCGACCGGTCCCGCTGCCGGGCCGTTCAAGCTGGGCACCTTAGCCTTATCCAGCTAAAAATGATGTCAGTGACCGAGCACTGCCACATCACTGCGCTCGGCGGTCACGTCGAAGCCTGCGATGACTACGGCAATGGCGCTTCGCCTAGAACAGCTGCCGCAACCGCATTGTCCAAAATGCTCACCTTCTCTGGCACGATGGCGGACCTAGAGAAGAGACAGGTCTTCATGCGTGACCTGTCTCCGGTTCGGAGGAAGCGTTAGGTGGTCTCTATGCCAAGCCGCCCTTCCATCGGGCCGGAACCCGTGCTCGCCTATCTCGCCCGCTACACACACTGGGTCGCGCAACCGGCGACTCATCGGTTTCGGCACCGATCGCCAGCAAGTCATATCCTCGGACCGACGAGTTCATTCGCCGCTTCCTGCTCCACATCCGACGGCGACAGGACCGCGCCTAGCCGCTCACTATTCCGACAACACCGCATGCAGGCGCAACGAAGCGGCCTGTCCGCATCCATCCCCGTGCCTCCCGGCCGTGGTCGTACCATCGGTGACATCAGCAGAAACGCGAAATCTCCATAACCACCGGCTGTGGACCGCGGGTTCCCTCGTTGGGGACTTTCGTACGCCGGCCGGCGCTTCGAGCGCTGGCTAGTCAGAAGCAGCCATTTCGCGTCCGATTACTATGTATTTCAGTGCTGCAACTAGCGGCAATGGCGCTACCATACAGCCGACTGTCCGAATTGGCGGGCGGCCTTGTGAATATGATCGAGTTCTGCAATCCCAATCGCGTGCAAAAAAGGCAAGAGGCGCTGAAGTAGCGCCTCTAAAACGAGCAAATGCGCTAGTGAGTTAGGCAGCGACTGCCGTTCGCTTCCGCCGCCGACCAACGAACCCGAGCAACGCAACACCGGAGCCAAGAAGCACAACCCCGGCTGGGAGCGGCACGGCTGACACACTGACCGAGTCAATGTCAAAGCCGTCGCGACCAGCACCAGACGACGTATCGACGATTGCGAGGTACTTGTAGATCCCAGTAAACGCCAGTATGGCAGTAGGAAGGCTATTGTTGATGACGCCCAACAAAGCGAAGCTAGCAAGGCTGTTCGTCCCCGGATCGTACGAGGTCCCTCCCCAAACCTGAGCTGTTTCAAGATAGTCACTGCGGTTTCCATTTGTCACTTCCACCACGGCCGCAGGACCAGTGAAATCCGTACCGAATGAGAACACCGCAGAGCCGGTAAGACCAAGCGACAGAAACAGGCCGTCCGACGGCCCCAGGGCGTTGGAGGGAACCGAACGGTCGGCAGCAATGGTTCCAACCGGATTGTAATCAACAAGTGTCGCGTAAGTCGTTGAAGCACTTGCTGATGAAGCCGACGCCGCTGCGATTCCCGCAGCAATCAACAGAATTTTCAAGGCTTTCATTTCTACCCCCAAAATCGCATAACGATCAGCACTCGCGGAAAACAATAGGTGAGTAACACTTCCTTAAGGCTAATGCGAGTCCTGTTTTCAGAATGCCGAATAACGCCCACTTGACTGCCAAGTCATATTACCAATGTGCACTTTGTTCGCCGTCAGACTTTTTGAGACAATTAGCATGGTGAGCTAACGGAGGCTCTGGCCTATCAGGGTTGTCATTTTGGGCGGCCGCTTCTCGATGAAGCAAGCAAGCGTCATTGTCTGATGGTTTCGTGTTTGATGCTTTCCCTTTCCAGTGTGACGATGTCACCGCCCGAGGCAGACGTCGGCAGGAGTGAGATTGCCGCGGCTCTCATGGTAGCGGCGGTGGTTGTAGTGTTCGACGAAGGCCACGATCTGCCGCTCGAGATCACCCGGCATGTAGTTTTCCAGCAGGACGCGGTTCTTCAGCGCCTGATGCCAGCGCTCGATCTTGCCCTGGGTCTGGAGATGGCATGGAGCGCCGCGCGTATGCTTCATGCCCTTTACGGATGGCCAGGCGGCGCGATCGGACGATACGTAGAACGGAACATTGTCAGACAGGAGCCGAGGCCGCTGCACCACCTTGGCGCTGTCGCAATCGGAAGTCTGCAACGCCATGCGTGTCGGTGACATCCCTCGGCCTTCATGGTGGTGCACAGCTTCCAGGAGATGATGTAGCGGGAGAAGTCGTCGAGGGTTGTCGACAGATAGACCCTCCGCCGATGATCTTCAGATAGGTAAAATCGGTCTGCCTGCGCCGGTTCGGCGCTGTCGTCTTGTCGGGGAACTCGTCAGCGGCTTTGATGACTATGAAGGCCGAGCTGGTGGTCAGGTCATAGGCCTTGAGCAGGCGATAAACCGAGGATCCCGACACGAAGTATAGCACTCTCGCCGGTGAAGCGCATGGTCAACTCGCGGGGGGCTCAGCTCGGCCTGTCCCAGCGCCAGTTCGATGATCTGAACATGGATACCTACCAGGATGCGGCGGTTCCACACCCGGCTCGGCGCCGAGGACCGGTCCTCCAGCGCTTCGGGACCCCTTTGCGACAGCGGCCATACCAGCTGTGAAAGCCGGCGCGCAACACTCAACTGGTGGAAGGTCGGCTTCGCCGGGAGTTGTGACTGCGCGACGATCCTGACGATCTCGAGCTAATCGGATACGGGGCACTTCTTCGTCGTCCCCATCTGCGATTATGTTCTCTTTAAGCAGCAAGCAGCAGGTTCTCGAGCGTTGGATCGGCGGCGGCCTCTTTCAGGGAGCGGGACTCTCGCCGCAGCCCCTTCGCTGGTGGTCGCGGCACGGGCGGTGTCACCGGCCAGCCGAC
The DNA here is from genome assembly GCF_031656215.1 of Mesorhizobium koreense. Taxonomy (NCBI): domain Bacteria; kingdom Pseudomonadati; phylum Pseudomonadota; class Alphaproteobacteria; order Hyphomicrobiales; family Phyllobacteriaceae; genus Mesorhizobium; species Mesorhizobium koreense. Next base: position 3,977,482 of record NZ_CP134228.1, read on the forward strand.
GCTTGCCGGCTTCCATGAACTCCTTCGACCAAGTGTAATACAGGCTCTGGGCGATGCCTTGGCACCGGGCGCTCGCTTCCCCTCACAAAGCACGAGATTTATAGATAGCGCCGGGGCTGGAAGCCGCTCTGCGCATAAAGCCGCAACGATAGCTTTTTATCCCGCCAGATCCCATGAAATCCCCGACAGGCCGTCGCTATAACGAAATCAGCAGCGCATCGATGCTGCAATTTCAGAGGACGACGATGATGAGTAACCGTAAGGGGAGGCCGTACGCGGCCACCAGGCTCGCGAAATATCTTCAGAAACGCATTCTGGAGCTAAGGCCGAAGAAGACCCAGACCGCGATCGCCAGCGAGGCAGGCTTCGTCAATCCGAACATGCTCGCCATGATCAAGGCCGGCACGGCCAAGTTGCCCCTCGACAGGGTATCGGCTCTAGCCACGGCTCTTACATGCGATCCCGTGATGCTCTTCCAGTTGGCGATCGAGCAACGCGGCAGCGACACGACCGAACTGGCTGTACGTCAAATCTTTGGAACCTTGGTTACCGAGAACGAAGTCGCGTGGCTCGAGGAAATCCGTCGGGCGTCCGATCACACCAATCCGAACCTGACTTCAAAGGCACGATCGGCCATTCGTGGAATCTTTGGCAAATGAGTGGCAATCAGGACTCGTTTGCCGAAGTCTGGCAGCAAATCACCCATATCCGTGACCACGAGATCACCCCTAACGAGCGGTTCTGGCTCGAGGTGATCAGGCTCGCGTCCTGAGATTCATATCCTCCGCCCACGGTCAAACAGGTGCAGAAACTTCGGATGATTTTCCGGCCCGCTAGAGAAACGATTCGATGAGCGTCATGCCGTTTTATTCAACACGACGGCTCGAGACGTATCGATGTTTCCGACAAACCATTCATGCGTCGATGAGCGACGTACGCAAGGTTTGCAGCTCGCGCGGGAAACCGCGAGTATATCCATCGAGATAGGTTGGCCCATCTATACTAGCCCTCAATTCCCCCCGGTGGGATGAAGCAGACTGCCGCCAGTAAGGAGGCTCCCTTCCGATTCATTACGGTCGAAATCTGTTCTAATAGACGGGTTGCTTTGCTTTATATTTTCAACATTTCCGATACGGCTTGTAGCGCAGACCCGACAATGGTTCCGTTTGTCCTTTGCCCCCACCACCCCAAGACGAACAAAGCCAATGAAATACAAGGATAGCGCTTGACGCGGTCGATGTAGAAGGATAGTTTACCAAAGGTTAAGATGCGGTTTGTGCGGTTTAGGGGGATTATCCCGATGAAAGCTTGGGCATTAGGGTTGGCGTTGGCGACATCAGTTGCGGCAGGGGCTGCGCATGCCGCAACGGTCAGCGGCACGTTCATGATAGATATCTATAATTATGATGCCGGACATAATTCCGCGGAAGCTTCGGCAACGGAGTTGAATATTTCGTCGCATACGAAATTGACAACCATTACCTATACTGGTGCACTTGACTTTAAAACGGACACCGCATCAGGAGCCCCCAGCATTGCGGAATTTCTCAATACTGGAAGCGGTTCCTATACGGTGCCGGTCGGCGTTGATCTTTCAAGTTATACCTTGAGCAGGGGGGCAGGTAGTGGCGATAATCAATTCGGTACGACTACGCTCTTTGACATTAAGGCGACCGCCTTCAATGCGATTGTCAGTGGGACCGGCATGATTTCGCATGATGACGGCATGACGTTCTTCGACGACAATGTGGAGACAGCGTCATCCGCGGGGCCAACGACTCAGATTACCACCCCATTCACTTTTGACGGCGGTTCGTTCCGGCTGATTTATGCCGCAGCGAATGGTGATCCTTCTGTGCTTCATGTGGAAGGAACCGTGGTGCCACTGCCCGCTACGGCTTTGTTGCTGCTGAGTGGTCTCGCTGGCCTGTTGGCTATGACTGGGCTCAGGAAAAGGGCCTGAAAGTCAACGCTAGTTTGGAAGTTTGAAATTTGATAGAAGGGTCGGTCGAAGGACCGGCCCTCTGCATATGTTCATGGCTCCCCTCCCCCAAGATATCGGTATAGCAGCAATCGGGTCGACCATCTCCCATATGAAAGAGCCACGATGGCCGCAACATTCCGTCTTGATTGCAGAGAAGTCAAGACAACCGGACTTTTGATCGCAGCCGTTTGCAGCGACGTTTGTTGCTACACCGGAGCCATCCTATTCTCTATCAGCCGGCACCAATAGGGCTGCACGAATCCCAAGTAAAAGAACGCATGGCCAGAAGAAGCAGGCAACAAGGCCTGCTATTCTGTAAGCGTCCCACTGGGCTTGTTTCTCAATTCCCTCGCTGAGCGTGGAGATGAAGAAAATCAAGACAATCGCTAGATAGGCTAATAAAGCCAACGTCATGACTTGATTCACTTTCCTCAGGGATCCGAACTACGTGACAGTTCACCGAGGGCGGACGAGTACGAATGAGAATATCAGCCGCCCAGGAGAAATGGCAACAGTAAAACGAGTTCGGCAGATTGCATTTAGAAGTTTTTTTGCGTTCAGTCCTTGTTCGAGCACTTCGACGCAAAGCTCCGAGACGATGACTATCGTCATATCGGTCACATTGTCGATGGCTCGCTGGGTGCCGTTCCGCATCAGGACAACACCAAGCGGCCACACTCATCGCTCTGACTACAAACCACCGGCAGCGGAGACCATTCTACAGCCTACACCACACCGTGGAGCAGCTCAATCATTGGTCGCTCCGATATGGCTGTTGAGCCCGTCATGCATTAAGACTGAAACTGGATATCTCATAGGGGCAGGCTACCCTCAAAATCTTCACCACGTTGGTCAGTCTATATTGCGCGCGCGAAAACGCGCCGATAGACCTCTTCTCGGGAAGAGAAATGAAACGGCGGCTTCTGATCTAGCCGCCTAGAATTGAGATAGAGCGTGTACTATTCCTATTACGGCCTCAAGAGCGCGCCTTTTGCGGTCGTTCCGGACCCAACTTTCATCTATTGGGCCAAGCCACACAGCATGGCGTTCGCCATGTTGCAATATGGTATCGCGAACCACGCTGGTTTTACGGTTATCACGGGGGAAATCGGCGCCGGAAAAACTACTCTTATACGGCAGCTACTAGGTAAGCTTCCGGTCCATATGAACGTCGCCTTGCTCAGCAACGTTCAGGGTGGGCGCGGCGAACTGTTGCAGTGGGTGCTCATGGCATTTGATCAGGAGTACGAAGACCAGTCCTACGTATCCCTCTACAAGCGCTTTGAAACGTTTCTGTCCAAGGCTCATCATGAGGGCAAGCGCAACGTACTTATCATTGACGAGGCACAAAACCTTGGCACCGATACGCTTGAAGAACTACGGATGCTTTCGAATATCAACACCCATGAGCAGGAACTGCTGCAAATTATTCTCAGTGGTCAGCCCGAACTGAAGCAACTTCTCAGTGCTCCCGAACTGACGCAATTCGTTCAACGGATTTCCTCCGATTTCCACCTGGCTCTGCTCGAGCATGGTGATGTAAGTCACTACATCGATCATCGGCTGAAAACAGCGGGCGCGAACCGGCGATTGTTCGCCGATGACGCCTACCATCTCATTTCTTCCGCGACACGAGGCACGCCACGCCTGATCAATATTCTATGTGACACCTCGCTTATGTATGGCTATGCGATGGAAGAACCGATTATCACGGCTGATATTGTGCAACAGGTGCTTAATGATAAGCGCCAGTATGGTGTTTTCCCGCTGCCGTCAGCGGTAAAGCCGCTTTAGGGAAGTGGCCCGGGGCTGACCAAGAACGCATCGCATCGGCCTCCGACAACGCTCAGGCTTCTTTAAATTCTCCAAAGAATAGCAAGAAAAAGCCTTTTCGCATGAGACGACCCGGGCCTAGTATGCATTCTGCCCCGTAATAAGAACAACTGCCGTCCTCAGCAAGATGAGCAAATCAAACCCGAGCGACCAATTCTCTGTATAGTAGACGTCGTGCCGTATACGTGCCTCCATCTTCTCGGTAGTTTTAGTCTCGCCACGCAGACCATTGACCTGCGCCCATCCCGTCATGCCAGGCTTTACGCGGTGGCGCGCAAAATATCCCCGAATCAAACGGGAATATTCTGCGTTATGATCGACTGCATGGGGGCGCGGTCCAATCAGTGACATGTTGCCGAGCAAGACGTTAAATAGTTGGGGAAGTTCATCGAGGCTTGAGCGGCGTAAGAAACGTCCAATCCGCGTGACTCTCGGGTCGGCCTTTTTGGCCTGGACCGTTATGGTTCCGGGCTCGCTGATGCGCATGGTCCGGAACTTGTATATCTGGAACACTCCATTATTAAAGCCGAGACGCTCTTGCCTGAAGATTACAGGCCCCGGACTGTCAAGGCGCACAAGCAATGCGATGAATGCCATAGGGATTGCCGCGACGGCGAGGAGAACGGAACAAAGAACATAGTCCTCGGCAGCTTTAATCGCCACCGCCCAGCCAGACATGGGATGGCCAGCAACCGAGAATATCGGGGCGCTTTCGAAGTGGCCGGGTGCTTCGCTGAAATCGAGGCGAAAGCCGATGAGATCCGAGCCGAGGTAAATATTGACGGGAAGCTCGCGAAGCTTCTCCACAAGTGCAAGGATTCTATGCTCATCAGACCATGGAAGCGCAATGACAATATCGTCAACTCTTGAAGCGCGGACGAAAGACGGAATGGCTTCAAGATTGCCCATTACGGGTGTCCCCTGGATAGTGACATCGGACGGCAAGTCCAGGAAAAGAGCCGTTACAGTGATGAAGCCGGGATTGAGATCAAGCATTCGTTGGGTCAGTCGAGTAACGTTGCGTTGACTGCCCACGATGATCATGTTCCGCGAGAAGACGCCTTTTCGGCAAAGATACAGTACACTGCGACTGAGAATAATCCTCCCGGTCAATGTCAGAAGCATGGTACTGGCACCGAATGCGCCTATCCATGCGCGCGAGAGCGTCGACGACAGTTTTACCGCAAAAGCGGCAGCCAGCAGGAAAAGGAAGCCCGTGGCAAACGCTATGATCATCTTATCGAGGTTTGGCAGCGGCCGAATGATTGCGTCAAAGCGATAGAGCTCGGAAAATTGAAAGAGTAAAAGCACCGTAATCCAGATGCAACAAATGCAGGTCGCATAGAAGCTTCCTGTAACGACATTCACGCTGATCAGGAAAAGATAGGTTATTAGCCCGGCGCCAAGGATCATGGCGGAATCAAGAAGAACGGCTATCCCAGAAATGACGGTGGACGAAATTGAAAATCGAGCCGGCCGCGTAGTGGGCGGTTGGTTGAGCACAACGTTCGGAAGCTGGTTCAACCGATCCTCCTGTCAGTAGTAGTAGTCCCTTGTGTCTCTTGCGCTCTTGTTGATTACGATCCCAAGCAGCTTATCCAAATGGCTGAGCTGGTGTTCGCATTCATCAAGCTCCGAAACGGTTGTCGTGCCAGAAGCGACAACAAGAAGCGCCGCGTCTATTTTGGGTAGGAAGGCCAATGCATCGTCGCTGCTGCGCATGGGGGGAAGGTCATAAAGCACAACATCCGGCGCAAAGGAATCTACGACGAACCTGAGTAACTCGCCCATGCGGGACGACTGGACAAGCTCAGAAGACTGCCTTGTTCTGTCGACGTTCAAACCAACGATCAGATTGGGATTGATTTGAACAAAGCAGCTTTCTGCCCTGCCCTCGCCTTGGAGAAATTGTCCAATGGAGCCGCTTGATGCAATTCCGAGCGTTTTCGCAACAGATGGCTTTCTCAAATCCAGGTCCACCAGCACCGTCCGGCAATTGGGATTGCGGGCCATGCTGAAAGCGAGATTTACGGCTACCATCGTCTTCCCGCAGCCTTGAGTTGGCGACGTCACGACAAAGTTTTTCCAGTTCCTGTCACGCTGGAGTTTCTGGACCCTTGTGCGTAGGATGTTGAATGAGACATGTGCCGGATCATCCATCGCAGCTGAGACGATCCGGTTTGCTTCCAGATGGTGTGATTCCAGTTCGACCTGCCGAGGTTTCCAAGCAGGCTGCGCCAGCGGAACGCTGGCGGCCTCATTCTTATGTTCAGGAGCAATCGCCGCGGGAGAACGGGCCGCCCCCTCCTTTTTCACTGCGCCAAGCGATGGGTCGGCTTTGAGAAGCGCTTCTCTTATATGTTCCATGAGTTGCTCCGGTGGCAGGTTCGGGGCGTCAATGCGCGATCAGACGGCTGCTAATCGGGAGCCAGATATTGATCTGTTGCCATACGCGGTCGGCAAGGACATCAAGCGGCATATAGTAGAAATGGATAGCAGTAAGCATTCCAATGATTACGCCAACAATAACGATAACGACTAAGGCGAAACGCCATCGGCCACGCCGCCGCTCGGCGATTGTCGAGACATATGGAATTTCCGCTATCGGCTTGAGCCGAACGTGTTTTTCCAAGTCGGCGGCGGTGCGGATGCTATTGTCGAACATCTCAAGCAGGACCACTAAGCCTGCCCCGAAAGCGAAGCCACCAAATGACCCAGCCATGATGATCCTCGGGCGGTTCGGCTTGGTTGGCCGCGTAGGTATGCTGGCCTGTTCGATAACTTCAAATCGCTCGGCTTGCCGATCCTGTTCCAGGCGCTCGCCTGTTATCGCATCTTCAAGCTTTGCTTGGCTTTGCTGGTATTCGCTCTGCAGACTTTGATGGTCTCGCTCCAGGCTGCTGAGTTCGGCTTGGACAGTCGGTGTCGTCAAAATGTTTGCATTCAGCGCATTCGCTTGCTCTTTCAACTCATCTCGTTGTGACTTCAGAGCGCTGACCAGGTCTCCATTTAATGTGGCTCCCCCTTTCGAGGCGATCTGCGCCTCAAGTGACGCGATCTGGACCTTCGTCACTCCAATCTGTCGATCGAGCTCGGCAAGCTGGTTCTTTGGAAAGTAACCTTTCTGAACCAGAGGTCCCACCGCGACCCGCTTTTTTTGATAAGCGTCCAGATTAATCTTCTGAGCCTGCAGGCTGTACGTCAGGCTCTGGAGGTCGCCTCCATCTGCCGAAGCAAGTGCAGGATCCGAGCTGCTAGCCAGTTGTATCCTCTGGTTCAGCTCGCCGATCTTGGCATTGATCTGGTCGAGCTGCTGGCGACGATCAGGCAGGGTTTCCGGCAGAGCGGCGTTGTTGTCGCGCTTGAAATTGGCGATCTTTTGTTCCGCCACATGCAGCCGTTGACGCAGATCGTCCAGTTGGCTCCTGAAAAAGCTGCTGGTTTCGGTAGCTCGGCTCAGCCGGGATTCAACGTTCTGAGATAGGATCGATTGAACCAGTTCATTGGTGACCCTGGAGGCGGTGGTGGGATTCCGATACTCGAAGGACACTGTAAAGCCGATTACACTGCCATCCCGCCGCGACGTCCGGCTGCTCACGTCGATCTGTTCAATGTCGATCGCGTCCCGCATGTTCTCTACGATCGATGTCGGGGAGCGAGACTCGCCTTCATAATCGTACAGGCTGAACTTGTTCGCAATCTGCAGAAGATTGTCCCGTGCTAGCAGCCGCTGCTGTATCACGTGGATGCGTTCGGCAGCATTTGCAGTTACCGTGGGAGCGGCTAGATCGGTGGGGATCTGCTGAGTTTCGACAAGGATCGTTGCGCTGGCCTGATAGATCTTCGGAAGCAGATAGGCGATTACTGCCACGGATCCGCATATCAGGATCGCTGGTATCACCAGGTAAAGGTAACGCCTGCGAAGAACTGCAAAATAGCTCCTCAGATCGAGTTCTTGTTCCATGCGCTAATCCATCTATTGCCTGACAAAGCCGGCTCAGCGTCGCAAGAGCTAGTTCGCAGCTTTTGCAGAATGCGGCGGTTTGGTTGCCAATTGCTGAAGTGCACCCTGTGCCTTGTCCATGTCGGATTTGATGAGCGGCGGAGTTAGGGATATAGCCTGCTTCAGGCTCGCAACGGCAGGCTCCTGCTGACCAAGCGCTTTCAACACCATCCCAAGATGATACTGGACAAGAGCACTCCGCGGCATTCTTTGGGCGGCGGTCCGAATTAGAGGCAACGCCGAGGCGTACTCGCTCCGGAGATAGTAGATCCAGCCAAGTGTATCGAGATACTGAGGGATCTGGGAGTTTCGGAACCGCTGCGCGATGTCAAAAGCCCGATCGAGAGACTGCTTGTCGCCGCGGCGCTCCGACAGAAGGCTGGCGAGATCGTTCGCTGCGACCGGCGATCCGGGATTGGCCTTCAACAGCAATTCATACTGCGCAATGGCGTCATCAAACCTTTCTTGCTGCTGGTAGATGGTACCTAGAAGCGAATGCAGCATCTGGTTCTTGTCGTCACGCGTCAGGCCTTCGCGCGCGACAGCCTCCGCTTTTTGAGGATCCCCTGTTGCGAGATAGAACTGCGCAAGGGAAGCGTCTCCCAGAACGCCTTTCTTGTCCGCAACTGCGGCATCTTGGAAGGCCTGTTTAGCCAGATCACTTCTGTTTGTGGACATGTAAACGGACCCAAGCAGAATATGCGCCTCTACGTTGCTGGAATTCTCCTTCAGAACTGTCTTGAGATATTGCTCTGCTTGCGACTGCCGACCCGCCCTCATATAGGTGCGCACAAGGTCCGACAGCAGACTCGGACTGTCAGCATTGGTCGTCAGCGACTTCTGAAGCAGACTGATGCTTTCATTGTACTTGTCTAGGCCACCGAGGGCGGCGGCGGCAATCCTGTCCGCTGAGGGATCCGCTGGGCCCCTATCGAGGTGACGCAGTGCATCGGCTATTTGTTGGGCTCCTACCCAGTCGCCGGCATCCAGCTTGAGCTGGGCGAGCAGTTTCAGCACTTCACGATCCTTCGGAGCGGCCTTGCGAACGCTCTCCAGCACATTCAACGCCTGATCCGTCCTACCGTAACGCAGGAGAAAACGCACATAGGGCAGGCCAGTAGTTGGCGAATTATTGTCGAGGCTCATCGCCTTGGCATATTGCTCTCCGGCCACGACAACCGAGCCCTTGCGCTCGTAAGCCTCTGCCAGAAGGCTGCGCAGTTGGGTATCGTCTGGGGCTTCGTTCAACGCAGCCAAAAGATCATCGATCCCTTTGTCTGTATTGCCTTCGGATAACCGAACCGACGCACGAACGCGAAGCGCATCCACATTCTTACTGTCATTCTCAAGCACAGCGTTTGTCAGCTTTTCGGCCCCAACCCAATCTTTCTTCCTCGTAAACATCGTGGCGAGCTGTATCTGGGCCTTGTTGCGATTTTCATCGTTCGAAGCGCTGTCTATAATCGAATGCATCAAATCTACTGCCTTCGACTGATTCCCGGCCGCAAACTCCAGCTGTGCGATGGCCATGCGAAGGGTAAAAGCGTCCTTTCCCCTTTTCGCACGAGCCTCGACAATCTTATTTGCCTCCTCAACTGCGGCTTGAGGCCCGTCTTCTTTGTTAAGAAAGGTAATCAGGCCGAGTTGGGCCCGATCATTCTCGGGATTGTCAGCCGCGAATTGGTACATCGTCTTCTCTGCATCATCACCCCGGCCCTTGCTGAGATACCACCTTGCAAGACTGAGTGGAAAAGCAGAGTTCTCAGGAAAGAGCGTAACGAGCTTCTTCAGAAGCTTCTCGACGCCGGGCTGGTCATTGAGCTTATCGAGGACGTTGAGGCGAAGCACCTGTAGACCGATATTGCGTTCGCTGCCTGCCGGAGCCTTATTGAGATAATCAAGCGCACCCTGGAGATCAGAAGCCAGGATGCGCTCCGACGCCAGCACCATCATCGCGTCAACGTCATGCGGATCCTTTTTGAGCGCAGCTTGAGAAAGCTGCACGGCATCGCCGCGATTATTGAGTTTTAATTGCACCGCAGCCTTCGCCACCATTGCTTCCGGATCGTCCGAAGCGACGGAGACAGCCTGCTCTGCATATTTGAGTGCCGCGTCCGGATGGCCCGCTGCCAGGAAAATATAGGATAAACGAACGCGCGCCTTCACATGCTTGGGATCTTTCTCGGCTACCGAGAGATAAATCTTCGCCGCCGAGTCAAAACGGCCCTGCTGTTCCTCTACTTTACCTAAAGCAAAAAGCGCCTCGACAAAATTGCTGTCCAGTTTTATCGCGTTGCGGAATTCCAGACTGGCCTTAATGGGCTCGCCTTTCGCAAGGAGTTCAAGACCACTTTTGTAATATGACTGTGCGCGCTCCTCGGCTGAATCGCATCCGGAAATCGACATCATTGTCGAAGCCACTAAGGCAACAAAAAAAGCGCCACGCAAACGCGTTACTCTGAACATAGTTACTCTTTCGCCCACGTCCCTTGAACTACCTGAACAGTTCTCTACCAGAATCATCGATAATTTCGAAGGTAAAGTTTTGACAAGATTGAAATAAGGTTAAAGACCGACCGTATGTAAGCTACAGTCAGTCTTTTATCTTACCAGATTAACTATATATATAAGTGAAGATACATGAGTCCGGCGCGCATAGGCTACCGAGAGCGCAGAATGCTCACAAAGTCCTAGAGCATATTCTCTAGCTCAACGAGATTGACCTTGGTTTGACCCTGTGCTTCCTCCGATGAGCAAGCATCCCCAAGCCAATCATTCCGGTTCCGAACAGGAAGAGCGCGGGAGGAATCGGAACCGCCGATATGGAGTACTCCGCATTTCGGTCAGGATAGCTTGTTTCACTGGGGTTGTTAGGGTCACCAAGCGGAAGTATTCCCGCCACCCGAACCGCAACAGAACTAATAGTACCGCTACCCAACAGCGTCGCGCTCAATATCGCTGAACTGCCGTTTGCTATTGTTGTTGTTGCATATTGGACACCATTCAATATAAGCGAGAAGTCCCACGGATTTTCATTATTATTTGATACGTTTAGCTTAAACGTGTTGTCCAATTGATCATAGTGAATAGTCGCCGCGGTTCCAATGTCCGCATACTGGTATCCATTCAGCATAGGGAATAATGTCGAGAACTTCGCGATCACTGAATCTGTTCGAGAGGTGATAACGGAAGGGCCTGACTCCCCGACCTGATTGAAAGCATTAAGATCAGCAGAACTGACCGTAATCGCCTTCGCCGGGAGGGTCCCGATGCATGATACCGAAAACAACACCCCACCAACAACAGCGGCCCTCATAGGCACGAAATTGTGCAATCCCATGACATACCCCACTCACTCAAAATATTTTGAGCTGACCCATACCCTTAATAAAAAGTTAACAGCAACGGGGGGGCCGCGTCAATTCGATTCTCGCAAAAGTGGTAAACTGCGTCTAATCTGAACTGCCCTCAGGTGGATGACTCGAACAAGCTCGCGTTTCAGGCTGAGATTTTGATTTCATGCCCATTGCTTGTCTGGGATGTTGGTGAGCGCTGTATGCGGCTGGATGAAGCTGGTGATCCGGTGGAGAAGCTCAACGGCGTAAGATAATCCGCGATGCGTCCCTGCTTGCCGAAACGGTGCTCGGTCTCGACGGGCAGCACGGCAAATGATGCAACAGCCACCTGAAGCCGCATCGGAATCCTTATTTGTCTCGGCCGTCATTGCGGAACCTGCCACGGAAGCGCCGAAGGCGGCCAAGCAAGCGCAAGACGGCGTCAATCTTGATCGTTCGATGCTGGTTGATTGGGTCGGCAAGGCGGCTTTCCTGCTTCGTCCCGTGCATGAACGGACGTTCGGGCGTCTGAAGGCATCGGACAAACTCTTCGCCGACGAGACTACGGCGCCAGTGCTTGATCCGGGACGGGGGCGGGCCAAGACCGGGCAGCTGTTCGTATACGCAAGTGATGACCGTCCGTGGGGCGAGATCGATCCACCGGGCGTTGCCTATCTCTACGCGCCGGACCGCAAGGCCGAGCAGCCGATCCCCCCGCCGATCGCCCGGAGGCGCTCGCTCGCATCGCTCAACTCTACCGCGTCGAGAGCGAGATCCGCGGTCGCGCCGCCGATGAACGCCGCGTCATCTGGCAGGAGACAAGTCGTTCCGTCATCCACGCCCTCGAGCCATGGCTTCGAGAGCAACGCACTCTCATCAGCCAGAAGACCAAGCTGACGGAGGCTATCCGTTATGCGCTCTCACGCTGGACGGGTTGACGTGCTCCCCGTTTTGTCCGCGCCTATAAGTTGGCCCTGTTCACGTTGTGGTCCGATCTGGACCGGTTTGCAAATTCGTTCGGGGTGAGCCCGTCGAGGCTCGTGTGCGGGCGGTTCACTTGTAGTTGATCCTCCATTCTTCGATGCTGTCTCGGGCATGCCGATAGCTGGTGAAGAGCCGCTCGTTGAGGCACTCGTCGCGCAGCCGACCGTTAAAGCTCTCCACGAAGCCGTTCTGCATGGGCTTGCCGGGCGCGATGTAGTGCCATTCGACATGCCGGTCTTCCTGCCATGCCAGGATGGCATTCGAGGTCAGCTCGGTGCCGTTGTCCGATACGATCATGCAGGGGTAGCCGCGATGCTCGGCGATGATGTCGAGTTCGCGGGCGACGCGTTCGCCCGAGATCGAGTTGTCGACGACGGTGGCCAGGCACTCCCGGCTGAAGTCGTCGATGACGCACAGGATCCGGAAGCGGCGGCCGTCGGTGAGCGTGTCGGAGACGAAGTCGAGGCTCCAGCGCTGGTTGGCATCCTGCGGGATCGCCATCGGTGCTCTCGTGCCGAGCGCACGCTTGCGGCCGCCGCGTTTGCGCACTGTCAGCCGCTCTTCCCGATAGAGCCGGTAGAGCTTCTTCCAGTTCACCGCCACGACTTCGCGCTTTAGCAGAAGGTGCAGCCGGCGATAGCCGAAGCGTCGGAGCTCGGCCGCTAGTTCCCGTAACCGCTTTCGCAGGCCAGCGTCGTCCGGTCGGCTCGAACGATAGCGGTAGACCCGCGGCTCCATGCCGACGAGCCCGCAAGCACGACGCTGCGTATAGCCCTTGTTCTCGATCGCCCAGGTCACGGCGGTCCTCCTCGACCCAGGCGTCAGAAGTTTTTTCCGAGCATCTCGCGCAAGGTCGAGACGTCGAGCATGGCGTCGGCCAGCAGGCGCTTCAGCTTGCCGTTCTCCTCCTCCAGGCTCTTCAGCCGCTTCGCCTCCGATACGTCCATGCCGCCATACTTCGAGCGCCACTTGTAGAACGTCGCATCGCTCACACCGTACTTGCGGCAAAGCTCCGTCGCCGAAAGCCCCGCCTGGTGCTCCTTCAAAATGCCGATGATCTGTTCGTCGGAAAATCTCGATCGCTTCATGGCCTGTCTCCTCATCCGGATGACAGGCTAACCTCAAAGCGAGGACATTTCAGGGGAGCACGTCAGGGTCTGACGCGCTTCCTTGATGACGTCAGGATCGAGATCGACTCCAACGTCGTCGAACGCACCATTCGGCCGATTGCCTTGAATCGTAAAACTTGCTATTCGCCGGGTCAGACGGCGGCGCCGAACATTGGGCGACAATCGCCTTGTTCATCGAGACCTGCAAGCTCAATGGCGTCAAAACACACTTCTATCTCGCCGATGTCATCGCTCGCATCGTCGCCGGCCATCCTCAAAGCCAGATTGACGACCTCCTGCCTTGGCCTACGTAGCCGAACCACTTAAGGCCGTGGCCTCGGAACACCGCATACCTTGATCCCGGCCGCGGCTGGACCAAGATCGGCCTGCTCTAGGCTTACGCCCGTGATGATCGGCCATGGCAGGGAGGCGATCGGCCGGCGTCGCCTATGCTATGCTGTACGAACCATCGCAGAGCGCGTCAGCATAAAGGCACACTCGCCTCCGAATAGGAACCTTCCTAGGGCTCTCGCCATGCGTGATCGAGGCTTTCCCGGAATGACTGGGTTAGATAGGCAAATGGAGTCTGTTCGCCTGTCTTGATATATACTTCCGCAGGCATTCCTGGCAGCAACGGATGATCATCGAGCTTTTGTTCCTCGCCACGCGACAGAGAAATGTTGGCAACAAAGTAGGAAGCTGCAGTTTTTTGATCAGTTATCGCATCTGCAGAGACATATGTTACTGCGCCCATCAAGCGCGGCATTTCGCGCCGGGGGAGGCCTGGAAACACTACATCCGCCTCCATGCCGGAAGAAATATTGTCGATGTCTGTTGGGCGAATACGGGCTTCAATTACCAGATTATCCTCAACCGGAACGATCTCTAACAGGGTTGCCCCTGGTTCAACAACGCCACCGATTGTGTGGACATCCAGTCCGACAACGATGCCGTTTGCCGTGGCGCGTATTATCTTTTGGTCTAGAGAATGCTTAGCATCCAGCAACTGCTGCCCAAGCGTAAACACGCTCGACTGCTGTTTTCCGAGTTCATCGTTGACCTCTTTCACGAAGGTCATGCGCTGCTGTAGTATTTGCAAGTTAGCCTGAGCAACCTGTGCTTCAGTTGCCGCAATCTGCGCCTCGAAATCGTTCTTCTTGCCCTTCAGCTGCGCCGCCTCGCGCTCGAGTTCTAGGACCCTCGATCGGGAAACAAGTTTTTTGTTGAGGAGTTGACTTAAATCATCATGCTCGCTCTGGCTGATAGCGATCTGGTCGGCTTGGGCCTGGGATTGCGCGACCAAACCCCGGGATTGTTCCTTCAATTGTCTTATCTGCTCGCGGATCAAGTTGACCTGCCCCGACAAGGTCTGCCGCCTTACCTGAAATAATTGCTGCTGACCTCTAAGGATGTCGGTAACATCGGAATCATCCACACGAGACAGCAGGTCCTGCGGAAACTGAATATTCTCTGCCCCACTGCGCTCGGCTTCGAGCCTTGCTACGGTCGCCTGAGCGAGATCATAATTACTTCGAATGACATCTAGAGAAGCCTGTTCCTTCGTCTGATCAAGCTGAATAAGGACATCGCCAATTTTCACCTTTTGTCCATTTCTAACGTTGATAAGACGCACGGTGCCACCGTCTGGTGACTGGACCTCCTTGCGATTGGAAACGACCTTGACGATTCCGGCCCCAATGATCGCGCTTGAGAGATTTGCAACTGCAGCCCAGGTGCAGAATGTACCAACCCCAAAAAGGATCACTGCTAGCCCGAAAATGATTGCAGGGCGGGCATTCGTCGGAGGCACCAGCCCCGTTTTTGCACCAATGCTCATCTTGGCGCGCCCTGGAGCGCAGCAGTTGTGGAGAGCTCTTGCTCGGCCGGTTGGACTTCGCGAAGCCCTCCCCTATGGTCAGCTACTTTAGGCATCAGTTTCCACAGAACATCCTGCCGAGATCCGAACTCTGTGATATTCCCGTCTGTTAGCACAAGAATCTTATCCACCGCCTCCAGTACTGACGGCCGATGAGAGATGAGAATGACAGACGCTCCCTGCTCTTTCAGTTCCCTCAATGAGGAAAGCAGAGCTGCTTCGCCCTGACCGTCGAGATTCGAATTTGGTTCATCGAGCACGACGAGTGAGGGATTGCCGTACAAAGCCCGCGCCAACCCGATCCTTTGCCGCTGTCCACCTGACAGCACGTTCCCGCCGAGCCCGATCCGTGTGTCATATCCATTGGACATACGCAAAATCATTTCATGCACGCCTGCCCATTTTGCCGCAGTGATAACGGCTTCAGCATCTACGACTCCGAACCGTGCAATATTCTCGGCGATCGTTCCATCAAACAACTCGATGTTCTGGGACAAATAGCCGAGATGTGGCCCAAGCTCGTTCCGATTCCAGCCAGCGACATCGACCCCAGCGAGTCGAGCGCAACCGCTTCTGGGAGCCCAAACGCCCACAATGAACCTCGCAAGCGTGGACTTGCCGGATCCGCTTGGGCCGACAATCCCCAATGCTTCACCAGCCTCGAGCCGAAAAGAGATGTTCTGAATAACCAATCTCTCGGCTCCAGGCGGAGCACCAACCAGCTGCTCAACGGAAACAAAGCCGTCTGGCTTAGGGAGTGGGAGCTTGGATGCCTTACGGGGAGGCGAGGTGAGAACCTTACGAATTCGCCCATAGGCGCCCCGTGCGAGAACAAAGCTACGCCAATTTCCGATGGCGCCTTCGACGGGTGCGAGCGCCCGTCCCATCATGATGGACGCCGCAACCATCGCGCCGGGCGAGATCTTTTGCTGCAATGCCAAATAGGCACCCACACCCAGTATGGCAATCTGCAACATTGGCCGAACAAACTTTGTGGTTGCGGTTAGCAGACCTGCACGATCGCTGGCGGCGGACTGCAGTGAAAGCCCATGACGCCATTGTATCAGCCATCGCTCCCGAAGGCCGGCTATCATCCCCATCGCCTCGACTGTATCGGCATTTGCTGCCACATTGGCTGCAAACTGCATCGCAGCGGCCATATGCGATCCGGCGTCCGTCAGTGGGCGGCGCGTCACCAACTCACTTACAACTGCAAGCGCGAATAATGCGACGGCACCGACGAGGGAAACGACGAAAAGAAGTGGGTGCAGAATGCAGATCACTCCTAAAAAAAGCGGGGTCCAAGGCGCGTCGAAAAAGAAAAAGAGCCCTGCCCCCGTGAGAAAGTTGCGCAAGACGTCGAGGTCGCGCAGAGCGCGCGCTTTGGCATTGCCAAGAGAAGGGTCGGGTGACGCGAGCCTGGCGAACAGCTGTGCGCTCAGTAATTCGTCCAAGCGTCCGCCCAAGCGAACCAGGACGCGCGCCCGAGCACCTTCCAAAAGCGCGCTGCAGATTAATAGCCCTGCGGCAAGAAGTGCAAGGTAAACCAACGTCGGAACGCTGCCGGATGTAAGCACGCGGTCGTAGACCTGCATCATGTAGACCGGCCCCACCAGCATCAACATATTGATCACTAAGCTGAAGCCAGCAACGAACAACAAAATGTTCCTTGCCTCGGTCGTTATATCTTTAAACGGTGGATTATCTTCAGTTGCGGGCCTTGAGCCGACCCGTGGTTTTCCGATCGGCGGTGTCTTAAGATCGTTGCTCGGCTGGAAACTTGGCTGACTAGGTGAGGTTTGCAGCAACCGCCGAATTTCAGGCCACGAGCGAGATGTTGGCATTGGTGAGCTCATCTAGGTGGACGCCAACGACCAATATGTAGTCTGAAGAAGACCACGAAAAGGACGCATCCGGCTCGTCGAGCGGCACGACAAGACTGCCCTTATCATTAAAGGCCCCCGATAGAACCTGGTTAGCGGACTGGAAATTCAGCCCCTGCAGAACAAGCATATCTTCTTGAGGGTTAAAATCGAGCAAATGATCAGGACCACTATCTGGACCGAAGACAAACTTATCTGCTCCAGCACCACCTGTAAGATCGTCCTTTCCACCACCTCCGATCAGAACATCATCGCCTGCGCCACCAACCAGATAATCACGCGAAGATCCGCCAATCAGCATATCATTGCCGTCGCCGCCATCTAACGAATTATACTCTGCATTGCTCGCGATAAGCGTATCGTTTCCTTCCTCTCCGTAAAGCCAGTCCCGACCCATTCCACCGACCAGCATATCGTTGCCGTTGCCACCATAGAGCCTGTCGTTTCCGGCACCGCCATAGACAGCGTCGTCTCCTGCACCGCCCACAAGCGTATCATTAGCCGAGCCGCCAAAGAGAATGTCATTGCCCGTGCCGCCGTCCGCCAATCCCCAGCCCTGATTGCCGAGGTGAACGATGTCATCGCCCCCGCCGGCATAGATGTGATCCTTGCCAGCCTCGCCGTGGATATCGTCAGCACCGTCGGTTCCGTCGATATGATCGTTGCCGCCCGAGCCATTGATGACGTTAGGGCTTGGCGATGTTGTCGGCGCGTCCGTAGTTCCTTGCGAAGCTGAGGAGTCGGACGAAGAGGAAGGCTGAGTACCATCGATCACGGACCCCATTGGGTCGTGCGCTTGGAGATTGCTCAGAAACGAGTCGCTGGAAGCAATCTGACTTGCAGTGAGAACGCCCTTGAGAAACCCGAAGTTGTCGATCAAGCCGTTGAAGCCTTGCCCCCAAGGATCGCCCAAAGTGATGGGCTGACTATCCATTCCAACCTGGGTTGAGCCTTCGAGCCCGTCTGCATGCGCAATCTCGTTTCCGTCCAAATAGAGTGCCGCCATCCCATCGATACCGGAAAAAGTAATGGCTAAGTTATGCCAGTCTGTATTAGCGATGCCCACGCCCTTGGCCTTCAGCCAAATCTGTCCGTGATCCGTCGTAACAGCAACACTAAGTTCATCGGCGCCAACAAATACGACGAAGCTTCCGGAATAATTTACAAGGCGACCACCCTCGGTCTCATGGCCGGCGTCTTTTTTGAAGTCGACAAGCATCGTATATTCGGAATTGTTGTAGAAGTCAGGTGTTTGATCATATGTTACGACATCGCCATTCAACCGAATAGCCTGACCGTCGCCATGCGGCTCGAACGTCACGTCCTCGCCGATCTTAACAGGATTGATCACATCGGAGAGGTCCTGCGCACCGTGATCGAAATCGGCGAGCAGAGCGACCGGACTTTGCACCTGGATTGTCTTTCCGAGTTCAATGGTTTCACCGCCTCCGAGCAAAATCGTCGCGGTCACATCATACAAGCCGGCATGGGCGTAAGAGTGCGCGTCAACATTGCCGGACTGGCTGCCATCACCAAAGTCCCAACTGATACTTGCTCCATTGAGATTGAGAACTTCGTTCGGGATATGAAGATCAGAGACATCAAACGTATGATGCAGGAGATCAAGCCCCCTTCCCGCCTCATCGCTAATCACACCAGAAGCAGTCGTCGTCGATGGCTGGTATTCCGTGAGGGAGGCACCAACATTCATATGCTTAATGAGGCCATCCGGAACTGCTTGTAAATCCGCCAAAGTCGCCTTACTACCGGCAAGGGCATTCACGAAGAGATCACCGACGTAATTCGACTGGCTCGGATCCACGCTTTGAACAACAAGATTATTCTCAAATAATTGCCCGTCAACCGGGCTTAGATTCAAATTATCAACAATATTGTTCGTAATTTTTACATCATCGGATGCTGACGAAACTGTTACTGTTGGAACAGTCACGAGCACTTGTGGATCGCCAGAGCTCTGGTTTTGTAGAATGGTATTATTGCTTATCGTTATTCCATCCACTTCACCAACCGAAATTCCATGTAGGTGGCTATTATAAATAATATTGTCCTTAATTATAATATTCTTATAATACATCTCCTTGCCGGCACGCCCACTGTCAACTTCCTCGTTGCGCATGAAAATCGACTGAGTTGAAGAGCCTCCTCCACTATCAAGGAAGTTCTCGCTGATGGTGATATTCGCAGATGGGCTGGTCGTGCCATTGGTCCAGAACTGGATCATGTCCATGTGGTCGCCACTGCGGGGGGCGCCCTTGAAATCGTGGATGTAGTTGTTCATAATCTGGACGTCGTTAACGTTCGCGAAATCAAGTCCATCGGAACGAATATCGTGGATATTGTTGTCTTTAACCACAACACCATTGTCTCCACTGAATACTGCCGCCCGCAGAAAGTTGCTGAATTCGTTGTTCTCGATGGTTATGGCGCTCGAATTGGAGACAGTGAGCCCGTGGCCAGTCCCGTACCCGTCTTCGGTAACACCAAGTCCTTCAGCAACTGCGCCGCTAAAAATCGAGTCTTGGATTGTGATATTGGAGGAACGGTCAACAGTAAATGGCTTGTCGTAGTCAGGGGCTCCTAGGGCAGGTGTATAGCTGAAGTTGACAGAATCAAAAGTTAGGTTTTCCACGCCACTCAGATGGAGTGACGAGAATTGCGCCAAATTGTTCAGATCTGCCGATTTAATGGTGACCTGGTTCGTAAATTTTGCGAACGGTTGGCGGGCGTCATAAAGACTAAGAGTCCCATAGCTGCCGGGGGCCAACAGTATGGTCTCACCGTCAGTCGCATTGGATAGCGCCGAAATAAGCTCTGCGGTTGAAGTCACCTCGATATTAGACATTTTGACCGCCGTGTCGTTTGAACCTATTTTTCTATTTATTGGCACCCGAAAGTTTAGAATATCGCCTCGAATTAGCTTCAATTTTATATATACGTTAAAATAACCTCCCTTGGTAGTCGGATGATTATTATAACGCCGCACATGTACATCTTTTCCATCTGTAATATTCTTGAAATTAAATTGACAATTAGCAAAAGAATTTGATTGGAAATTAACAAAGAATACTGCTATACACAACAGAAACAGGCCCGCACTCGCTCGCTGCTCGTGATGAGATAAGTACAAGAGTGGCTCCAGTTTCCTAACTAACTTGGAGAAGATGCCCATCGGCGCAAAATCGTTCATCTGTATGGCGATGCCGATACATAGCTGGGACTGATAAGGGCAGCGGCGGTGACTTCACCATGACAGTACCGGTGATTTAAAGCGCTTACGAAGGGTGCGGTATTCGAAACATGGTCGCTGATGGTCCGTTCGTAGATTGCGTCAATCGCGTCTACCTTTGAAGACCAAAGAGCAGTCTGTTGCGCGTGAGCATACGCGCTCGCACCCATCCTATGGCGCAGATCGGGGTTATCGACAAGACGCCGAATGGCGTTACCTATGTCATAGGCCACTTGTTCTGGGCTGCTTACAGGTATCCTGATGGCGCACTCGTCAGACGTCGCGCTCGAGGGACCGCCCCGGTCGATGATAATGAGCGGCAATGAATAACTCATCGCCTCTGAAACTACGTTTCCGCCCTGTTCCCGGTAGCTGGGGAAAATGAAGATGTCGGCCTCACGATAAAATTTCGCGACTTCATGCTTCGACTTCCATCCCTGTAGTTTTACCCGGTGTTCCAGGTGATGCTTGGCAATAAGCTCTTCGCAAATTGGGCGCTCCGGCCCTTCTCCGACGACATCGAGGGTCAAGGGCAATCCTTCGTAGTCGGCCGTAACGGCCATTGAGCGAATGGCCTCTTGAATACCTTTGGTTCTGACGAGTCGGCCGACGTAGAGGCACCGAACTTGAGAACCGCGACCCGTGCGATCAATGGCCTCTGGTATATTTTGCAGTCCTGTGTCGGCCATTGCCTCGAAACGGTTGATCTTCATAGAGCCAAGCTGGTCTTGAACATAAGATCCGATACCTAGAACACAGTCCGCGCACTGGTATGTCCGGCGCAGCAACGGGTCGTGACGCAGTCGATATTCGTCCATAGCGCGAAGCTTGGAATACCAGGGAGATGGGATAGATGACCATCTGTTGGTCTAGCCGCCCATCTTATCCTGCGTTAGCTCTGGTTGAACTGTGGATGGGCGCCGATCATCTACGTAGCGCAAATACCATCTCTCCGATCTTCCGGCAGAGGCGAACTTGAAGACACTTGCGGCCACCATAAAGGTCGCTGGGTATGCGAGTGGGTTCATCGGCAGATGAAGGAGGAACTCGATTTCGACCACTTCGAGGGCCGCTCCTGGCAAGGGCTTTACCGTGATGCACTGATGGCCATGATTGCCTACGCCTTCCCGCAGAGCTAGGCCGGACGAGAAAAAAGAAGCTGCGCCAGACCGCCTCAGCCGAGCATGCTGGCCGTTCGCCGCGCCGTCATCACCATCCTATGACCAACCGCTGCCAGAGCAATGTCCCCACTATCGTATCCGCCTCCGATCAAACCGGATCTGAAAGCGCCAAAGGAGTGATAGCGCCCTTTCCAGATCGGGCCGGAATGTCCCAAACCTATTATCTGCCCATGGGTCTTGAGTTGATGACGAAGGCCGCTAGCCGCAGAAGCCGGTCATCGATGTTGAAGAACCTATTGCACTCACATCGAAATCCTCCACCGTCACAAACAACGGATGGGGCCACAATCCAGCAGAAATGGCGAGGTTAGCAGGGGCGCTCAGATCCCAGAGACCAGGAGATATTGGTGATAACGATGGCTCAACACTTTTGAATAAATGATGTTTGTAGTTCATCCCGTTTAGAGCTAGGCCAGCAGAGACAGGATAGGTACCTAATGCTCAGGAATGGTATCATACTCGGTGCTAGCAATGTTGTAGCCGCACTCTTGAGGCTTGGACGCAACATTTTAATTGCGCGACTGATCAGCGTCGAAGACTTCGGCATAGCGAGCACCTTTGCCATCGTAATGTCTCTAATGGAGACAATTGGAAATATAGCGCTCGACCGTTTTCTGGTTCAAAGGCTCGGTGGCGTCTCGACCACTTTGCAAGCAACCACTCAAAGCTTGCAGGCGCTTCGGGGCGCAATTGGTGCGATCCTGCTTTTTTTGATTGCAGGTCCTTTAGCCGCGGTTTTTGGCGTTTCCGATAAAGTGTGGGCTTTTCAAACTCTCGCGCTTATCCCTCTCATGCGGGGCTTGTCCCATCTCGATTTATTCCGTTTTCAGCGGGAAATGCTCTTCTGGCCGTCGATAAAGGTGGACTTGCTGTCTACGGCGAGTTCAACCGTCGCAGCGATCCCCCTCGCTATGCTATTCCATGACTTCCGCGTCATGCTCTACGCAATAGTACTGCAACAAGCACTGTTTACGCTGATGTCCCATTTCGTTGCTGAGCGATCATACCGCTGGGGATGGGATGGCAGTACGGCACGGGAAGCTATCCAATTCGGTTGGCCTCTCCTGTTAAATAGCATACTTCTTTTCCTGATTTTTCATGGCGATCGAGTACTGGTGGGAAGTCTTTTTGGAATGAAGGAGCTTGGTCTATTTTCGGCAGCGTTCACGGTTGCGTTGACACCGACACTAGTTATCAACAACACACTTAATACGTTTTTTCTTCCTCAATTGAGCAAGTCTCAGATAAATACTAATGAGTTCCATAGATTATATGTTGTTACGTCGCAAGCCGCGCTACTATCAGGCGTATTGCTATCTGTACTATTTGCTTTTTTTGGTCCGGCTCTCATAAAGACTCTCTATGGTGCGAAATACGAGTCAGCAGCCTCGCTGCTGTTCTGGCTTAGCATGATGCAAGCGATCCGAATTGGAAGGGTTGGCCCTGCAATTGTGGCGACTGCTAAGGCAGACACAAAGAACCCAATGATTGCAAATGTCATTCGATCCCTCTTCTTCCCGATTGCATGGATATTTATACAATTTGGTTTTGGTATTATTACGATTATTACCATATCTATTTTTGGAGAGATCTTTGGTTTTTTTGTTTCGCTTTATCTAATTAGTCATAGGCTACGTATTGCTGTACAGCCTCTAATATTCTCTATTTTCTCATTCTTCCTTGTTCTTGCATCGTCTGCACTTTTCACATCTTTCTCTGCAGTAAAATATATAAGTATTGTTGAATTTTTATTTTTACTTATGTCATTTATACTTTTTATATTATCTATGAAGGAGCTCATAAGCTGGGGGCGGGCACATGGATTTGTTTAAATTAGATATTTTAGTTATCAATGCATCAACTTGTTTCTGGATATTTGTGAATACCAATCGGAACTGATTGTCCTAAATGCCGTCCGCTTATTGCAGCTACGGTGGAAATCTAGATGAGCCTGCAGTCAAGATGACCGGACCGAATTTGAAAACAATTGGCCTTCTGTGGCATTCGGCCAATTCTGATAATCTCGGGATTGGCGCGCTGACTGCAGCACATATCGCAGTGCTAGAGGGGCTGGCTCGGGACCTCGGCTTTGGCGTTCGCTTCAAGATTCTCGGCTGGCGCGATCCCGGGCCAGTCTATATCCAAGGAACGAACGTAGAAGTGGTGCCTCTGCGCGCTCGCGACGTACCACGTCCAGGCGGGCTCTATGCCGCCATCCGCAGTTGCGATCTCATTCTAGACATTTCGGCAGGTGATAGCTTTGCTGACATTTACGGAACGTGGCGTTTCATCTTCAATGTCCTTTCTAAAGCCGTTGTATTGGCGGGGCGGCGGCCCCTAATCCTCAGCCCGCAAACCATCGGACCATTTGAGCGCTGGTGGACCCGCTGGCTTGCATCTCTGGCAATTCGCGGTGCGCGAAAGATCGTGACGCGCGATGCCTTGTCCACCGCTTATATGCGCGAGATGCGACTCGACAGAAAACTGATCGAAGCGACTGATTTGGCGATTCGCCTGCCTTTCGACCCCCCTCCCCCCCGCGTCAACGGCCCAGTTCGGGTCGGCCTCAATATATCTGGTCTGCTGTTCAACGGCGGCTACAGCCAAGACAATATGTTCTCCCTTCTCGCGGACTATCCGGCCCTAGCCCGATCTCTCTGCGCACATTTCGTCGCGCTGCCGGATTGCGAGTTGCACCTCGTCGGCCACGTAAATTCGCAACGACATGCTGTGGAGGATGATTACCGTGTGGCCAAGACACTGGCGATCGAGTTCCCTGGAGTTGTGGTCGCACCCCGCTTTGATAATCCGTCCGCCGCGAAGTCCTATATCGCCACAATGGATTTCTTCGCTGGGTCACGCATGCATGCATGCATCGCTGCCTTTTCGTCGGGCGTGCCGGTGCTCCCGATCGCATATAGTCGGAAATTCTCGGGCCTGTTCGGAACCCTTGGCTATCGACACCTTGCAGACTGTAAGACACAAACTGCTGAGGAAATCAGCGATGCGGTCATCACGGCTTATGAGCGACGCGGGCAACTCAGGCTCGATGGGGAGAAGGCACTGATGGCGGCGGATGGGAAGCTTTCCGCTTATGAAGACGTCTTGCGTGGCGCGCTGCAAGAAATCGGAAGACTGCCGTGATGGTACAGTCACTTTCATTGGAAAGGATTGCTTCGGCCAACCTGTGTGTCGGTTGTGGTTTATGCGCGTCTCTGTCGGAAGGCGCATTACATATGACGGTGTCCGATGATGGCTACCTGCGCCCTGAGCAGACCGGCCCCCTGAGGCCGCACATCGATCGGCTGATCACCGATATCTGCCCGGGAGCGCGTTTGACGCAGTGTGTCAAGGAAGGTGACGATCACCGACTTTGGGGACCCATCATTTCCGTGCGCGCTGGCGCGTCAACCGATTCCGCGCTTCGTCATCACGCTGCTTCGGGAGGCGCTCTTTCGGCAATCCTCTTGCACCTTCTCGAAACGGGACAGGTCGATCGGGCAGTAGAAACGGCAGCGTCCGACATATATCCGCTCACCAATATGACGGTCATGAGCCTCGATCGCGCGGATGTCCTACGTGCCGCAGGATCGCGCTATGCGCCTTCCGCGCCACTGAGCAACCTCATGAGCGAACTAGAGGAGCCGGGGAAATTTGCTCTTGTCGGCAAGCCTTGTGACATTGCCGCGGCTCGGGCGTTGGCCCGTAGCGATCCCCGGTTAGAGAAGAAGATTCCCTTCATGATCTCCTTTTTCTGTGCCGGCGTGCCGAGTATACATGGCGCGCATGCGATCCTTGAGAAACTCGGTGTGAACGAGGCCGAAGTATCGCGCTTCCGCTATCGAGGCGAAGGGTGGCCAGGAAGAGCGACTGCAATTCTGAAGGACGGAACCGAGAAAAGCCTGAGCTACATGGAGTCCTGGGGTGACATCCTCAGCAAGCGTGTTCAGTTTCGCTGTAAGATATGTCCGGACGGTACGGGAGGTTTCGCCGACGTGGTCTGCGCCGATGCGTGGCATGGCGACGAGAAAGGCTATCCGCTTTTCGAAGAGCAAGAAGGCCGAAGCCTGATAATAGCGAGAACGACATCTGGAGAGAATCTGGTACGATCAGCGCTTTTGGCAGGCTGCATCCGGGCCGAGCCTCTCAACATCGAGGAGGTCCAGCAAATGCAACCCTCGCAAGCCAACCGCAAACGGCTTATATTGTCTCGGCTGCTGGCCCTGTTCGTTTTCGGACGGCAAGTCCCAGTATTTCAAGGGTTCAATCTGGTTCACGCCGCCGGTATGGCGGGCCTTAGGGCAAACCTAAAGAGCTTTCTGGGAATGGTTCGGCGAATATTAGTTCATCGACACCAGCTATAAGATGGTGACAACGGGCAAACTTTTTCAGCCAGTACCGTCCAGTCGAGTCCGCGGCCGCGGCCGCGTGAGAGTAGCATGACCAATATGATGCCTTGAAGAATGTCGGCGATGACGAGCCGTGCCGCCTACTTTCTATTAGCCTTCCTGCCTTGGGTGTATCTCTGGCCGGGCTTCTCGGTGATACGGGGTAAGACCGTATGTCCGCCTCTGTCGGTGAGGTGGCTCGCCCTACACTGCGCGTTCGAGGGTTACTCGGGCGGGCCGAGCCGATCCTCATCACAGGAGGACGAGCCGTGGCAGATTATAGGGAAGCATTTGTCGGAATCGATGTCGCAAAGCTGAAGAACGCTATCGCGATTGCGGATGCCGGCGGGGAGGGAGAAGTTCGCTTCTTCGGCGAGGTCGACGCGTCGGATACGAGCATGCGCCGAGTTATCGAGCGGATCGCCACCAGGTTCGATCGAGTCCATTTCTGCTACGAGGCCGGCCCGACCGGCTACGGTCTCTATCGGTTGATCCGATCGCTTGGCCATGAATGCATGGTGGTCGCCCCATCGCTGATCCCAAGGAAGCTTGGTGATCGGTTGAAGACAAACCGCCGGGATGCCCTCGGATTGGCCAGGTTGCTGCGCGCTGGCGAACTGACGGCGGTATGGGTTCCCGATGAAGGCCACGAAGCCATGCGGGATCTCGTCCGCGCCCGGGCGGCCGCAGTTGAGACACTTCGGGTCCTCCGGCAGCATGTGAGCGCCTTCATGCTCAAGCACGGACGTATCTATCCACGCAAGAAGGGCTGGACGATGCGCTATCTCTGCTGGCTGCAGGCGCACCAGTTCGATCATCCTGCACATCAGATCGCGCTCCAAGAGATGGTCGAGGCGGTTCGCATCTCGAAAGAGCGGGTCGATCGGCTGGAGCGTGTGATCGAGGAGTTCATTCCGGCCTGGTCATTGGCGCCGATCGTGCGGGCGCTGCAGACATTACGTGGTGTGGATCTGGTTGTTGCTGTGACGTTTGTCACCGAGATCGGCGACGTGCGCCGTTTCGAAAGCCCGCGCCAACTCATGGGCTATCTTGGCCTTGTTCCTGGTGAGCGGTCGACCGGAGAGACAGTCAGACGGGGTGGCATCACCAAGGCAGGGAATGGCCGCGTTCGTCATATGCTGGTCGAGAGCGCATGGACCTATAGGCATGCGCCGAGAGTCGGCGCGAAGAAGCTGTATCGTCTGGAGCAGGCGCCGCCAAGGGTGAGAGAGATCGCCTGGAAGGCGCAGGCCCGACTGACGGCCCGCTACCGGATGTTGATCGGACGAGGCAAGAAGACGACAGTGGTCTGTACGGCGATAGCCCGCGAACTGGTCGGCTTCATGTGGGCCGTTGCCAGGGAGGCGCACGCAACCTGATCTAGTCGCAGCACGCGACACGCATCCTTCGCTCATGGGCGGAGGCGGGACCACGGCAGGGGAATGCCCGTCAGACGCTTTGTGGCCGGCAATCGACCGACGCCCGCAGTAAGATAGGAACAGCCCCGGACGCACAATCGGGAATGCGGTAGCCAATCCGCGCATCAGAGCTTGATCACCGACGTCCTTCAGTTCCGCCTCCACCCATGCGCGATCATCAGGATGAACAGCCGACCTCTCGATCGGCCGGACGTCCACGTTCCAAACCTTGACAGCGGACATCAGAGCGCTGTTCCAGCAGCACCTGTCGTGCGTGGCCTTGAGGAACGATGTTCGGAGCCTTTGAGGGCTTCGACACATGACGATTTCAGAGCTTACGCTTAAGTCCAGGGATGAAGAGCCGGTTCGTCGGCTGAAGATCTTCACCAGCTCCGGTCGTCGGCGCGAATGGTTACCAGACGAGAAGGCACGGATCGTGGCGGAAAGCTATGCGGCCGGCGGGACCGTGAGCGCGTAGCCCGGCGATATGCCTTGTCCCCGCGGCAGTTGTTCGCGTTGCATCGGGCCGCTCGTCAGCCGTTGGCGGCATCGTCGTATCCTCCGATGATGGCCGCCTTGTAGGCTGAGAGGGCGGACATCGGAAGTCCTAGGGGCGATCCTAGGAGTAGCCCTATGATGTGATTTTTCATGGAATGAGCCTTTTGCGCGAAAATACAGGGTCCCGATTCCACGGTCATTGACACCCTATGACGACGCCGCGGGTGGAGGTGATCACGTCGGTCGAGAGGCGCCGGCGATGGTCACGTTAGGAAAAGGAATGTCTAGTCGCGGCGTCGTTCGAGCCTGGCGCGGGGTCGGAAGTTGCGCGATCGACGAGCATTCAACGTCAGCCAACTCTTTCGATGGCGCAAGGACCTGTGCAATCGGGTCGACGCCGGCCCCTCGCAACTGGTCCCGGTGGAGATCGTCACCACAGCTGTCGTGCCCGCCGGCGGTGTGCCAGCGCCATCGGCCTCTCCCGGCCGACGGCGCCGCGAGAGCGGCATCGTCGAGATCGAACTTGGCGGCGGCGGCGCGTCCGCGCGGATCGCGATGTGGATATCGAGGTGCTTCGGCGCGTGCTGGACGCGCTTGGGTCGCGATGATCCCGGTTCCGAACGGCGTGCGAGTATGGCTGGCGACTGGCCACACCGACATGAGGAAGGGCTTTCCGGGTTTGGCGCTTGTGGTGCAGGAGACGCTGAAGCGCGATCCGCACAATGGCCATCTGTTCGTCTTCCGCGGTCGCCGCGGCGACCTGATCAAGGTTCTATGGCACGACGGCCAGGGCGCTTGCCTATCTCGAAGAAGCTCGAGCGCGGCCCCTTCATCTGGCCGTCGCCGGTCGACGGCATGATCACCATCACCCCGGCACAGCTCGGCTATCTGCTCGAAGGCATCGACTGGCACATGCCTCGGAGGACCTGGCGGCCAACGGCGACCGCTGAGGATTTTTGCTTGCACACGGCGCTGACCGCGGCCCTCACCGGACGCATCGTCGGCACCCGAACCGTTGTTTGTTCCCGCAGTGGTGACAGCGTCGTGGCATCGCCATGCGGGTCGGCCGGGGGCCGACGATAAGACTTTTGCGGCCGTGATCCGTGCACTGAAGGCAACGTCGTGATTGGGCCAAACCGCCTCGATAAGGAGGCGGAACCTCCGTCTCACGGCTATTCGGTCCTTCTTCGGATACGCGTCGTTCGAGGAGCCAGCGCACAGCGCCCACATTCAACGCGTGCTCACGATCCCGAGCAAGCGATGCGACAAGCGGTGACCTGCTCCCCGTTTTGTCCGCGCCTATAAGTTGGCCCTGTTCACGTTGGGAGGTGGATCGCCCCGGGCGGGAACTTCCGGGGTGTCTGGCTCAGGTGGCGGAAGCTGCCAATGAGCCTTTTATGAGCGATATCGGCGGCTTGTCGCCGATGGCGCTATCGGGGCGGACGGTAGTCCTTACGCCATTCCTCCATTTTAAAACGGGCGTCGTCAAGCGTCAGGAACCAGTAGGCGTTGAAGCATTCGCTGCGGAACTTGCCGTTGAAGGATTCGATGAAGGCATTACCCGTTGGCTTGCCCGGCCGGGAGAAGTCCAATTCGACACCTTTCTGGTAGGCCCAGAGATCGAGGTCGCGGGAGATGAACTCCGAACCCTGGTCGACCCGGATCGTCCTCGAATACGTCCATGCCGCCATACTTCGAGCGCCGTTTAATGGGATGGACGGCTCTCCCTCTTCGCCCGAGGTTGTAGGCCTCAACAGGAAGGAGATGGAAAATGGAAGTAGCATTCCTTGGGATCGACTTGGCAAAGAACGTCTTCCAGCTGCACGGCGAGACTGCTGACGGGCGGGTGGTTCTGCAAAGGCGCGTCCGGCGAGATCGGCTGATGGCTGAAGTGGAGGCGCTACCGCCGTGCACTATCGCGATAGAGGCCTGCGCTGGTGCTTTCTATTGGCAGCGTCGATTCGAAGCTGCGGGGCATCGGGTCCGGATCATAGCTCCACAATACGTGAAGCCGTTCGCTCAGCATCAAAAGAATGATCGCAACGACGCTGCTGCAATTTGCCGTGCCGTGAGACAACCCAACATGCGGTTCGTCCCCGGCAAGACGCTCGAGCAACAAGATATCCAGGCGCTTCATCGTGGCCGACAGCGTCTGGTGAACCACCGAACCGCGCTGGTTGCCCAGATGCGCGGCCTGCTGCTCGACCGAGGCATCGCATTCGCGCAGTCGATCACCCGCGCGCGGCGCGAGATCCGGATCTTGCTGGACGATAGCTCCTCGGAAATCAGTAATATCTTCCGGTTGATGCTGGCGCAGCTCTACGCCATCTTCCGCACCCTCGACGATCAGATTGCCTGGTTCGATAGAGAGATCGAGAAAGTCTTCCGTTCAAGCGAGACCTGTCGCCGCCTCGCGAAGATCAGGGGAGTGGGTCCAAAGACGGCGACGGCGATTGTGGCTGCGGTCGGCAACGGAGCCGAGTTTGCCAATGGCAGGCATCTCGCTGCGTGGATGGGTCTCGTGCCCCGTCAGCATTCGAGTGGCAATCAGCAGCGACTCTTTGGCATCTCCAAACGCGGAGACCGCCATCTGCGGACCCTGCTAATCCATGGCGCACGAGCCGTCGTCCGTACCTCGGCAGCTCGCAACGACGCACAAGGCGCTTGGATCAGGGATCTCCAGGGGCGACGCGGCGCAGCCAAGACAATCGTCGCGGTCGCTAACAAGAATGCGCGCGTCATCTTCGCGATGCTGAAAGCGGGAACGGAATACCGAGCGGCCTGACGGACGTCTGGAGATGTGTGAACGATCAGAGAAGTGTACCGGCCGACGTGATCGGCGCGTGAGGAACCTGACTTTTATAATGGCTCTTCGAAGCCGCCCAGTTGTTGAAGCTCACGCCGCGCGGATTACCCATTTGGGCGCGCCAGCATCCCTGGCGACGCCGGATAGATGTTGGCACCCAAGTCCGCCGGAACCTGCTCAAATCGCTTGCACCGGGAGAGCCGTCCATAGATGTAAAAGGTCGCATCGCTCACACCGTATTTGCGGCAAAGCTCCGTCGCCGAAAGCCCCGCCTGGTGTTCCTTCAAAATACCGATGATCTGTTCGTCGGAAAATCTCGATCGCCTCAGGGGAGCACGTCAGCGGCAGCTTCAGTTCTCACCAGACCGGAGATTGGAGCGATACTGGCCTGTCAGGATCTCAGCACATGGCTGGGACGGCGCGATCAAACTCTGGTGTTGCTGGTTGTGCAAGGCGTGCGACGAACGGCTGGCGCTGATCCCGGGCAGCCATCAAGGCTATGCAAAATGAGCGACAGCGATCCGCAAGATGGTGAGCCTACAACGTGCCAATCCACATCTCAAACCGGAGGAGTTTGCGCGGCTTTAGGTCAAGCCGGTCTGTAACTTGAATGAGGCGAGATTCAATTATAGAGAAATATTGACAATCATGCTTGACCATCGCAGCTCGGATTGGCGTTTCAATAGGGTAAGCTGGCAGGCTGGCGCTGCCTGGAAGTCGAGATAACGGTAACAATGGGTAATAATCAGAACGAACTCGGCATTAAGCAGGGGATAGCTCCTCGTGGCAGCGAGCTTGTCAAAAACAGCACTGTGCATCCCTCACCATTCATCGTTATTTTCCTGATTTCCCTCGCCTTACCAATTAGCTTTTTCATCGGTTCGATCCGACTTTCACCATATCGAGTGGTGATCATCCTTCTATTCATACCCGGGTTTTTGGCACTACTATCGGGAAAACTAGGTAAGATAAGGGCGACAGATAAATGTATGATGTTGTTCGCTGCCTGGGGTGCAATTGCCCTTTTCGTAACCACCCCCTTCGACTCGGCAGTCCAAGCAGTTGGTATCTTTATCATCGAATCTCTCGGTGCCTATCTGATAGGCCGATCGCTCATTAGAAATGAGAAAACGTTCCAGCAGTTCTTGCGTGCCATTTTCATTATGCTCTTAGTTATGCTGCCCTTAGCTCTCTATGAGACGATCACTGATCATCCTATAGTTCTCGATACGATCAGACCGTTTTTCAATGTGATACCCAAGGGTAACCAGGCACCTCGCTTCGGGTTACATCGAGCTCAGGTGGTGTTTGAGCATCCAATCCTGTATGGCGCGTTTGCGTCCTCTTTGTTAGGACTTATGTATTATGCGAAGATTGTCCGCTCGAAGCCGGTAGGCGGCATTGGTTGGTTGGTCGCGGCTAGTTTCGCCTCCGTCCTTTCATTGTCGTCCGGTGCACTCGCTGCCTTGTTTGTACAATACGTCCTCATCGGGTGGGATAAGATTACAAAAACCATCGCATACCGTTGGAGAATTCTTAGTGCACTTATTGTTTCGGTCTATCTGCTCATTGATCTTCTTTCGAATCGTACACCCTTTCATGTCATTGTGACTTACCTAACTTTCAGTACAGGTAGCTCATACAACCGTATCTTGATCTGGAATTATGGAACAGCAGAAGTTTGGCGTCACCCGTTCTTCGGCATCGGATTTGCCGACTGGGAGCACCCTTCTTGGATGAGTTCCAGCATGGATAACTTTTGGCTCGTAATCGCCGTCCGCTATGGCCTACCGGCGTTCATTCTGCTCGCAGCCGCCTTCATATTCCTTTTTCGTGATGTTGGAAGAATTAAATATACTAATAATAATATTATCAAGTACAGATCTGGTATTTTCACCTCTCTTGCGGGTCTAATTATTGCTGGATGCACAGTTGATTATTGGAATGCCATATATTGCTGGTTTCTATTCTTACTCGGGAGCGGGGTGTGGATGTTGCGCGATGATTTCGACGATGGGATGCGTAGAACCTCAGCGAGCCAAGATAAGCATAGAGCAATCTATGTTGTGGGTAATTCTGATTCTACATTTTATCCAAGGGGCCACGGCAACTGAATGTCAGCCGTTCTCTCGATCATCATTGTCAACTGGAACACAAGGGAGTTATTGCAGGACTGCTTGACATCCGTGTACACAACGGTAGGGGCTATCAACGCAGAAGTTATTGTGGTGGATAATGGCTCCACTGACGGCTCAATTGAGATGTTGCTGTCTCGTTTTCCTGACGTATTGTTGGTCAGGAATAAACGCAATCGTGGATTTGCTGCAGCGAATAATCAGGCAATCAAACTCTCAAATGGCAAATACCATCTTCTTTTGAACTCCGATACAATTGTACACGAGGGTGTTCTCGAGCAGTCGCTGAGGTACATGGAACACCACCCCTCGGTTGGCGTCATGGGATGCCGGGTTCTTAACACAGATGGAACCGTCCAGCTCAGTTGCAGTGGTTTTCCATCCCTTCTGAATCTCGCAATCCTTATGACCGGCTTGTGGAAACTCGGCTGGCCCGTTTTCTTCGACAGATATCAAATGCGTCGTTGGGACCGCAGTGACGAACGAGACGTCGAGGTCGTTTCTGGTTGCTATATGTTGGTTCGGGCTCAGGCAGTAAATGAGGTGGGGCTTCTTGATGAAGACTTTTTCTTTTTCGGCGAGGAGACAGATTGGTGCCGTCGATTTCAGAACGCAGGATGGGGGCTGCGCTTTGTCCCGGTGGGAGACATTACACACCACGGAGGGGCTTCTGCAAAGAAGTTAAATTACAAACGCGATTTGATGCTGACGAGCGCTACAGTCCGACTTCACTTCAAACATGGGGGTCGTGCGGCCGGTGCCGTTGCCTGGTTACTTTTACTCGGCTTTAATACGAGCCGGGCTCTGTTTTGGACAATTGTCGCGCTATTGACTGGAAATTGTATCTCCAAGGAGAGACGCAATCACTTCTGGCAAGTTGTCCGACATCATGGTCAGGCTTGGTCAACTGGCCGCACTTTGCAGTTGTGAATGTCGAGCGTCGATATGCGTGTTTTGGTTTTGGCATCTCACTGTGACCGGGACGACGTTGGTGAGAGTTTCAATGCCTATAGATGGGTTTCTGGTCTGGCAGAATTTTGCGATGTCACTCTTTTGTGTCAATATCGTCGGGGTCGAGTCCGGCCTTCTGAGCAGATTCCGCGTGCAACTGTTATTGAGTGGCCTGAGCTCTCATGGTTCAGCCAGTTTGAGCGCTTTAATGCTATGGCTAAGCCATGGTATCCACATTACTACATCAGAGCGCGTCGAGTAATTCGCCGGCTCCTCCACACCGGACACCGTTTTGACGTTTTCCATCATTTAACGCCGATAGCTATCCGATACCCGGCTCCCTGCCAAGGATTTAAGCTACCATATCTGATAGGACCCTTATCGGGTGGGGTCTTAGCGCCACAAGGTATGTCTTCTGAACTGGGTTCAGTGCCAATTTACACGCGTCTGAGATCACTCGATCATCTACGCCTTCAAATCGACCCGGTACTTAGACGCTCCTTCGCCGAGGCCGATATGGTGATTGGCGCGGCTCCCTATCTCAAAGAGCGGCTAGCGTCTGTCCCACTGAAGGCATTCGACGTGGAGTGCGAGGTGGGTATTGACGGGCTTGCGGCTATTGAGGTCAATGACAAGGCGAAAGGGCCTCTTCGTTTGCTTTATGTCGGGCGCGCCATTCGATCTAAGGGATTGCGCGACGCAGTACGAGCAATAGCTCGACTTTCGGACAGATGCGATGCAACTCTGACAGCCGCTGGAGCAGGCGAAGATTTGGAATTATGCCGAAAGGAAGCGTTGTCGCTAGGCATTGCAGATCGTATCAGTTTTCTCGGGCGCGTCGACCGGACCACCGTCGAACGCCTCTATGCGATCCATGATGCATTCATTTTTCCTAGCTTTCGCGAACCAACAGGGGGCGTGTTGCTTGAGGCTATGAGATATGGCCTACCGATTATTACAACCAATATTGGTGGACCTAACTACATTGTTGACGAAGAATGCGGAATAAAAGTTGAAGTTAAGGACCCGGATCAATTTGCTCAGGCCTTAGCCGATGCCATATGCCAACTTTCGAGCGATGCGGCACTTCGTGATCGGCTTAGAAGAGGGGCGCAAGAACGCGTCAGCGAGATAGGCCTTTGGGGCCCAAAAATCGGCCGCATGGTCAAACGCTACCAGCAAGTCATCGACTACCGGAAAGAAATATCGCTATCTGTTCCACATTTGGCTGGCGCGAGCATTCTTGATGAGCACGGCCGATAGCACGCGCCAGGATCTGTAGATACGGATTTGACTCAGAGCTACGAATGCAAGAACCCGATCATGAATCGTGCCAACCCGGTCGGAGCGCGCGATCTTTATAATTTCGCCAACGGGCGACAGGGCCAGCACGAAGGCCTTAGCCGCCCAGCGTGTCCGGTCCAATGGCCCGTGCACATGCTCCGCGTAGTCGTGGGCGACGTGGCGGCGCCATTTGGTGCGCAACTCAGATAGCGAACGGCGTGCGGGATGGTAGACGATCATTTCCGGAAGATAGTAGATCACGTGTCCACCAAGGCCGGCACGATGACCCCATTCCCTGTCTTCGGCGACATCAATTCCAGCGAATGGTCCAACGTTGTCGTAGATATCTCGACGCAAAGCCAAGTTGCCCGTTCCTGAAAACCCCTGTCGCTCGATATATTCCTGCTGGCGATAGGCGTAGATACTTTCGTACGCTTCCAGCATCGTCATCCGAGCGGGGTTGGCCAGGGCAATGCGCACGTCACCGCCAATGATCTCGGCCCGCGGATCGGTAAAGGCGGAGGCAATAACGGAGAGCCAATTTTTGTCGGCGATACAGTCGGCATCTATAAAGGCTAGGAGAAGGGCTCTGGAAACCGAGACGCCTCTGTTTCGCGCTGGCCCAGGACCGGGCGTTAGTTCCTGTATAAGGCGGACATTATCGAATTGTGCGCAGATTGCCTCTGGAAGTTCCCTAGAGCCATTGTCTACGACAATAATCTCGACATTTTCGAGATCGTATGTCTGCTGCATAAGTGAGCGCAAGCAATTGGCTAGATGTTCCGGCTGATTGAGATACGGAACGATAACGCTGATCTGAGGGGAAGCCCGTTGCGTCATTGCTGCGGAGCATCCACTAATGCGGCAGTCCCCTTTTCCGAGGCGGCCGGTAGCAACGTGCCATAAGCCTCAAGCAGAGTCTGCTTCTCTACCTTCCAGTGAAATTCCCTATGAGCGCGCGCAATAGCGTAAGCAGCCATTTGCTCCCGCCTGTCCGCGTCGCCAAGAAGCTCTATCATGCCATCTCCAAGCGCCTCGGGTGTCGGGCTGCCGACAATCATAGATGCGTCGCCTGCATCGGCTTTGGCCTGTGGGAGGTCGAACTGCACGAATGGCAAGCCCAGGGCCATATATTCAAAGACCTTATTCATCGAAAGCTTATCATTGCAGACGTTCGATGGATCGGGGATGACCCCGATATCGCAGGAAGAAAGAGCGGAGAACAATTTATCTCCTGAAAGGTAGCCGGCAAACTGCATGTGATCGCCGAGGCCAAGCTCTGCCATGAGGCCACGCAACCGATCAAAATCGGGCCCATCGCCTATAACAATACAGCCAATATCTTCGCGGCCCTTTACCTTGACGACATGGGCCATCGCGCGAACCAGCAATTCTACACCATCCTGTTCCGCCATGATGCCGACATAGCCAACTAGGTATTTATGCCCTCTTCTCAGTATAGGATCGGGTAGAGATCGCTGAAAGCGATCCAAGTCGGGAAAGCTCCGGACCACCCAGACCCTATCTCTCGGAACCAGCCCCGAGGCTACGGCTCGCTCTTTAAGCGCTTCGCTGGTGGCGAGGCTTCCATCGGCCAGACGATAGGTGCATCTCTCCAGGAGCCGAAGGACAAAATGAACAAGGCCTTGCCGGCCGAACTTCACTTCATAGAGCTCTGGATTGATATCGTGCTGGTCAAAAAGAAATTTCTTCCCGAAAAAGAGCTTGTACACCAGCGCTATAAGAAAAATGAGGTCCGGTGGGTTGCAGGCGTGGATCAAGTCGAAACCATGTCGGCGCCAGACCCGGAGTGAGAGAAAGAACTCTGAAAACAGCGCGAAAGAGTATTCAACAGCGTATTGCAACACACCCGACGCCTCCAAAGGAAGCGCATGGCGATAAATCCGAATGCCGTTTAGTACCTCGTAACTTTCATTGTGGCCCTTGCCCTTTGGGCAAATAATAGAAACCTCATACCCTGCTCCGTGAAGAGCGGTCGCTTCCTGCCATACCCTTCGATCAAAAGGGACAGGAAGATTTTCAACAATAATAAGAACCTTTCCCGCGGCGCTGCGCGGCGCTACTGCTTCCTTACTCAATTTACACGAACCCCGCCAAATAGTTCCGAGCACTTTAACCGATTCTTGACCAATGAAAATTGCCAAGTCAACCGTTGATCGCCAGAATTGGCAGCAATGGTTACCGGTGCCAACGTTTACCTTGGAGTCTGTCGAGGGTAGAGAGCGTCTTTACCCCAATCGTATTAGTCCTTAATCTGTGTTTTCGATCGGTAACGGCTAACGCTGTCATTGTAGGTAAAGCGAGACGAACCGAACTCTTGGGCGAGGGGAATAAGTATGGATGCGTCGGCCAGAAACCTCGCGTCCGGTGCGCAGCAAAAGCCGACAGCGGTGCTTTCCCGTGCTGTCCCTTGGGTGTTCGTTGCAGCTACCGGTGCCGCATTGTTCTTTTGGAACGGCTTAGCGTCTCTGGGTGCCGCGTGGGCTCGCCCTGAATACAGTTACGGACCGCTAGTGCCGTTCATCACCACCTATCTAACTTTGCGGGAGATCCACCGTCAGCCGGTGAAAAGTGATCGCGGACCGAGGGTATTCGGCCTAGTCGTTTTTGTAATCGCCATCGGGGTCGGGCTTATCGGAAACCTAGCTCGAATTCCTGACATCATAACTTACGGCTTCATTCTTGCGATCGGCGCCTTCGTTCTTCTGCTGGCTGGGACGCGTGAGGGGTGGCGATTCTGGCCGGGATGGCTGCACCTTATTTTCATGCTGCCGCTGCCACAATTCATCTACCTCACGGTATCGACGAAGCTGCAGCTTCTATCTTCTGCCCTCGGAGTCTCGTTTATCCAGATGGCGAATATTCCCGTCTACCTTGATGGCAATATAATTGATCTCGGCAACTATAAACTCCAGGTGGCGGAAGCTTGCAGTGGGCTACGATATTTGTTTCCGCTGTTCAGCTTCGGCTGGCTAATGAGTGTTCTCTACAACGGACCAAACTGGCACCGGGTGGTGATATTTTTGTCTACCATCCCTATTACAATCCTTATGAACAGCTTTCGGATTGGCATGATAGGGGTTCTGGTCAACCAATTCGGCATATCGCAAGCTGAGGGCTTTCTCCACTTCTTCGAAGGATGGGTAATTTTCCTAACGTGCACGATTATCCTTTATTTCGAGGCTTGGATCCTTTGGCGGTTCTTTTCATTCGGGTTCCCTCGGACTACACATGTCCTGCGTCTCGATTATCAAGGCATTCATCAACCGCTCGCCAGATTTCTGGACGCAGCGAGCAATGGTGCACTGATTGGCGCTGCATTGACAATGTTGGCGGCGGGCTTGGCTTGGCAATTGCTGCCATCCTCTGCGGCCCCTCATGTGGACCGTGCATCGTTTGCGACGTTTCCCCTACAGATCGACCATTGGCAAGGCTCAGCATTGGTGCTTGACCCGGACACGGCGCGCGTCCTGGCGGCTGACGACTATCTGCTGGCGAACTATAACGCGAATGGCCAGGAGGTGGGGCTCCTCATGTCGTTCTACAAATCTCAAACGGAAGGTAGTGGGATCCATTCACCAGAAATATGCCTGCCTGGAGGAGGCTGGGAAGTATCACAATGGGAGCAGGTCCCGATAACGATCCAGCAAGGCGGGACGACACAAATCTATCACGTGAACCGCGCAGTGATACAGAAGGGATTGGATCGGCAGCTGGTGTACTATTGGTTCGAGGAGCAGGGACGACGTGCGACCAACGACTACGAGGCAAAATTCCTGTCGGTGTGGAACACTATTACTCAGGGCCGGTCGGACGGGGGGCTTGTGCGCCTGACGACTCCGATCGATCCATCGCGGGGCATCGTCGACGCAAGCGCACGCCTCGCCTCATTCCTCGAAAAGATCGCCCCGATATTGCCTGACTATTTCCCGGATCGTGGGGCTACGGCCCCATCGCAACCAAATTCGTGATCGCGCCGGCGATGGTAGCCTGTTGCCGATTTGTCGGACACCAGCGGTTCGTTCCAACAGCCGCATTCCATTTGTATCGGGCGCGAAACCAGCGGCGCGCCTATTAAGCATATGGTAAGGAAGCTTAAAAAACTGTTTACACAGGTTGCAAGGCAAACTAATTTCAACTGTGATGCGGGGTAAAGTGTTGGGGTGATATTAATGAGACGTTTAGTTTTCGCGGTAGCTCTTGCCGCTTCAGTTGCAATCTCCACCGCAGCAGGAGCATCGACAACGCTGTCGCAGCAGAATAATTCTGATGTGTTTGATGGCGGCGGTCATGCAACTGTTTCAAATATATCTAATCGCTCAGATATCAGGGCAAGTGCCGGAGGGTTTCGCCTGACGGATGGCACAAATAAATTTGTAGCATGGTGCCTGGACGTGCTTGACTACCTGTCTCTACCAGGGAAGTATGACTTTACTATTGCTCCGTTTACTAACCGAGAAGTGTTGTCGCCTACTAAAATTGGCAATATCCAGAGCCTTTTTGATAACAACTATTCGGATGCTATGCTTATCAACAATAACGAGTCTGCCGGCTTTCAGATGGCGCTCTGGGAACTGATTTACGAGACCGGTAACGTCTTCGATGTGAGGAACGGGGAATGGTCTGCCACTGCGGCGACTACCGCCGTAAATTACGCAAACTCCTTCCTTGGGAACCTCGGCGCCTCGGCAAGCCAACACTTCAACCTGACATTTTACCAAAGTCTAGATCCGCGTAACGGATACGGGCAAAACCTGGTGAGCGCGACGCCCGTTCCATTACCCGCGACCGCTGGCCTCCTGGCATTTGGATTATTGGGGCTATTCGGATTAGCCGGGCGGAGAAAGTTGGCTGGTGCCCGCAGCTGATATTCTGACAGAGCGTTAGACCTGCGATTTGTCGGCTCAGATTTTCCTTCAGCAATGAAAACAACCTGCCTACCGTCGCTCAAGTGAGTGACGGTAGGTACGAGTGAGGTTTGTAATGGCAACGTCCATTCGGCCCAGCAGCTGACTGTTGGTCGGCTTGAAGCACGGAACGCCGAAAAGGCTGAACGCCCTACCGGAACGTCAAAAAGACAATAGTAACAGTGGATGAACGGAGGTCCGCTTTTCGGCAGACCTCCTAGCTTGACTACTCGAAGAACAGGTCCGTCAGTCCAAGCCGCGCGTTGCTAATCCATTCCGTGTTGGTGGCAGAATCACTCATAGACAAGACCTGAGAACGGACCCGATCCAAAATCCGAATGATCGCGTTCCGGTTTCCACGATTGCGCTTCTCGTCGTCTGGCAAACTGTCCCAATCACCATAGCTCTGAGCGGAGTCGCCGTTCTTGTCGGCGAACTTGATGCGGTCACCATCGCCACCGTAGCTCGACGCGACATCCCGAATCATGGCAGCAAACCGATACTCGCCATCTTCTTCCAACATGTCGCTGAGCGCTTCGTAGAAGTAGCGCGCATCGACATGCAAAGTCTTGCAGCGCGTCTTGTCTACAAACCCCGGCGGCATGTCGATCCACATACCGCTCTTATTTACTTCCACATTCATTTTACCAACCTTTCAGGTTATGCACTGGAACGAAATTGTACCAGTGTAACCAGCACTGCTGATCTGGCAGCCCAACGGGTCCGTGACTGATTTTCGACAAATCGCTGCACGTGAATCATTGCCAGGAGTCAAGGCGGTGTTCTTCGGCCAAAATTCGTTTACCGCCGTTTCGATATCTTCGATCAAATTGGGATCGCCGAGGATATCTACGCCATCATCAGGGATGCCATAATAGCGATCGGCGATTTCGCGGAGCTTCTGTGCCTTGAGCTGATATTCCGGCGAAAATCCGTCCCCAAACCAATACAACAGATCCTTGATCGGCACGACTATACCGGCCATCTCGAATTCTTCCCTGATATGGTCAGGGAAGTCGATCCGGATCGATTCCTCATTCTGCATGAACTTCAACTCATGTTCGAGGTCGGGGATTTCAACAACTCCGTTGGCGCATTCTACAAGCATGTCGGCTCCTGTTGGGTTTGATGCTATTACATTTCCATTATAGCGGGGAGCCCATCCGGACTGCTGCAAGTCGCTCGCGCCGCCGAATGCCCGTACAGGCTGCGTTCGACAGAACGGGAAGCCTGAGCATCTCGACCGGATATGTTCTGGTTGTCGCAGGGGCAGTCGGTGGCGAGTGTGGCGCAGTGAGTGCGCAAGCCTGTGCAGAAAAACCGGAACGCTCGCCAATGAAGCTCTACCGCAGAAATCGAGCCGGAACGCGTATGGACCCGGAACAGTGCTCCCGTCCATCGCGTGTCTATATATCTATGTGCTGTAGATTGTAGAAACGTACCTTAAACAAAAAGGCGAGATGCGGACGGGAATGAAGCTGCTCCGGCCCCAGGAACCGCGTATCGCTACGCAAAAGCGGAGAAGCACCGACCGCCCTTGCGCGGGCGCCGGTTTCACGCGTAGTAGGCAAACTGCAGCACGCAAGTGCATCGCTTGTGACATCTCTAAACTATGTTCAGTCTTGTCAGATGGATGTTTCCAATCTCGTCCCTTTCTTTGTCTTTGCGCACG
Organism: Mesorhizobium koreense; assembly: GCF_031656215.1. NCBI lineage: Bacteria > Pseudomonadati > Pseudomonadota > Alphaproteobacteria > Hyphomicrobiales > Phyllobacteriaceae > Mesorhizobium > Mesorhizobium koreense. Next base: position 4,018,997 of record NZ_CP134228.1, read on the forward strand.
TCTCACGAAAACCGAGATCATTGGACGAAGGCATCAAGCTCCCGGCCGTCCAACGGCAATTATTGCGGATCAGGGCTCGCGCCTTCGCTTCGGGGCGTAGTCTTGGGCAGCGCTTCATGATGACGACTACCTACCGGCAGAAAGCCTTTCTCGACTATGCGGTCTTTGACCAAGCTGTGGCCTTTGCGCGAAAGAATGGAACGGCGCTACTTGTCGGCGATTTGGCCGAGCTTCTCCGCGGTGTTCCCATAGAGCAGTTCCGGCGGTGCTCGGATCGGCCCGACAGCCTGGAAGTCGACGTGTGGGATGCTGCTACCGGTCGATTCTGGCGGGATTTCGAACAAGCGACAAGACAGACGATCCACGGGATGGCCATTGATCGCTACCGGCGTGGTGAAAAAATTGCCGTCGGTCGGAAGAAGACGCAGAGTTCCGCCGGTAACATCGCCCACAATCAAGCACTTGGCGCCAGGGCAAATAAGGTGCGTGCCAAGCGTCTGGCCGAACGCATCAGACCCATCGTGGATGAGATGAGAGCAGCGCTTCCCGCCGGCGAGCAACTATCACCGTCCGCTCTGATGCACCGTCTTAATGAACTCGGTTTCAAAGGACCGCAGACTGATAAATGGTCTTTAAATGCCGCGAAGCGTTATCTTCTGATCCTGGATAAATAGAAATACGACACGAGCGGCGGAGGAGCTATCTGGTAACGCATAGGTCGTCACTGGCGGGCTCCGTCGATTCCATAGCGCAGAGACATCTCGACGTTTGGAACGCGCCAGTGAGCTTGCCTGTGAAGCAGGCCCAGTGAAGCTGCGATGCTTACGGATTGCGCTGAATCTTTCCAATTTCGAGGTCATAGCGATGTCCGCCTCTTCGACCCAGTAGGTCAATCAGCAGCGCTCGCAGTCGTCGAGACATCACCGTTACCGCCTCGACCAGGTGACCGGCATAGCCTCTTGAGCGAATTCGAAATGAAACTGATCTTGTCAGTTCCAAGGAGACGAGCCGTATCATTGAAATTCTTTTGGGCGTACGCCGCCCAGCCGAGGCCGTCGGAGAGCCTGTCCAGATAATTCTGATTGGTCCGGATGATCTGAGCTCCCCCTACACTGCCGCCGGCCAACATAAGAGCTTGATCAAGCGCATCGAGGTATTCTTCGTCCATTCGGTCTGGAACAACCACGCCGTGCAGATGCAGGCGGCCGGATGGCGAGAACTCGAAAATAAAGCTATAGCGCGGGCTACTCCCAAGCCGCCGCTTACATTCCCGGTTGAGATAGTGAGACATCAACCGCGCCGGGTCCGTTTGACTGATCAAGGTGCGCTGGCCCCTCGAGGAAAGATTCAGAGTAAATGCGACGGCACCGGCGGCTTCGGCGACCTGGAACGAAAGCGCCAGCTTCTCGTGTGCCCACAACTGGCGCCAAGGTTTTCCCAGAGCCGGACCTATCCCATCCACAGCGGCCTGAAGTCTGGAGCTGCGCCTGATGGGAAGGCTGGTCGACGGAGCTTCGGGCTGCTCTTGGTTATCGCTAGGCGGAAGAAGGACAAGGGGCAAAGGGGAATCTACTATCGCGCCAGTCCCATCCAACACAGGAAGCCTTTCTGGCCCCTGAGGTTTCGGAGAATGAATCGGAATCAGGTTTGTCGCAATTTTGCATCGCTCGGCCTCGATATCTAGGTCTGCCAGGACAAGATCCAGTTCGGCCACGTCCATGTTGGCGGGGCCATCTTCAGTGGCGCTCTCGTCGCAGTTGCTATTGGTTAATTGCCCCGTCATATTTCCTCCTCGGCCAACCTATTCAACCATCATTGCGGCCAGCCACGCCGCATATTTGTCCTATAGCTATATCGCGATTGAACTGCGGTTTACGCGGCGTAAAGTTGGTAGCCGTGTCTATCATCTTAGCCAATGGAGATCTGATGCCCCGCAAGCAGGATCGTTCGAACGCCTATTATTTGCGGCAACTGGAATTGAGGCATCACGATGTGTATTCTGAGTACCTGACTGGTAAATACGCGTCTCTTCGAGAGGCCCTGTTGGCTATCGGGATCCGGAAATCCCGCACCCGCCTTCCTCAGCATGGGCGAAGTGATGGTGAAGCTTGGGTTTCCCAGTATGAACGGCTCGCTTGGATTGGCGCTCAATCGGGGCGCACGCCTTCAACCTGACGTGCTTGCGGCGCTGGAGAGATGGATCTCCGACAACGCGGCCATCTAGGGCTGCGTAGACTTAGCTACGGAACGTTGTCCCACGGATCGAATTGCCCCAAGCGGCGGAAAGGATAAGCATGGGCGCTGTGACTGACAGACGCTGCTTGCACTTTTTGCCGCGGCCGGCGCAGAGATCATCCGCTTACCTGTGAGGACTAGCGTGCTTCGAGCGCTCGTTTCGGTTGTGACCGAAAGGCCAAGTTTCCTTTGTCAACTCGCTATGCCAAGTTGTTTGAAGGACCCGTTATGGGGTCGCGCTGGCCGGCGCGACACCCCAAAAGCCCCCGCCCCGTGCCGGTCAGCATAATAACATCGTCCTTGTTCAGAACGCTCGACCAATCTTCGCATCGATCGAATGGCGGTTGCCGCCACTGATGGTAAAGAAGAAAAAGACCGCGGCCCACAGGATCGACTTCTCCGCACCGCAATAGCCTTGGCCGGCAGTGATCCAATGAAACCATACGGCAACGAGCAGCACGAATGTTGCCGCCAAAGACGCGGGGCGCGTCAAGACCGAGCGCTATGAATATCCCGCCGAGGAATTCGGTCAGCGAGAGCATCAGCGAACCAAAGGCGCCTGGATAGAAGCCGAGGCTCTCAACCATGCCTGCCGATCCAAACGGATCGCCGATCTTGCCGAGACGGTGTGTCACCAAGGCCACACCGGCGACCACGCGCGGAAGCGTCTCGACAAAATTGTGCAAGCTGGAATAAACGCCGGAGAGCGCCGGCACCAACAGTCCTGCTGCGCCATGCGACAGACTGTCAACAGGGGTCGGCGACGAATCGGATCAAGAGTTGGGTACGCGATCTTCCATGGCCTTGAGCTTAGATGAGGCATCGAGGGCCAGGGCATGCCAGATGTCTGCCAAGATTTGCGCGGCCTCTTAGTATTGGGCAGAAAGGTTCTGCTGTTTCGCCGAACGGATGAATCGGTCCAAGGCCCCCGCGCCCATCTCGACGAGGCCACAAATACTCAGGGCCTGATCCTGCGTAAGATCGGGGCGATCGAGCGCCGTTCGGATCTTCTTGGAAACCTCTTTCGTCAAATCGCCCTGCTCCCGCAGCGCGGACACCCAGTAATTTGGCACCATCCGACACTCCCTTCCCAGCATTAATGTGCGGGTAGGTTGTGGGCGCGTCAACGACGGGATCCATCTCATCGTACTTCTTGGAAATGCCATGGGGAAAATCTCATCTGCAGGGGCCAAGTCCAGAAGCGGACAAGGAACGATCGGGCTTATCAGATCAAGCGAACCGACTACCTAAATACGCTGGTGGGTAAGAAAAAGCTCGGCCGCCTGGGATGTTCGGGTGAGAAAGAGCAACCGGGCCGTCAGCGCACGGCATGGCTGACTGGCAATCTAAAACACAGCTGGGCGCTGCGGAGAAGCGGCCCTGCCACTGCATATCTTAGGCGGATGACGCGCCAGTCAGTATCAAACGCGCTAACTGGCTGATCTAAGCGCAGCTATTGTACTCAGACTAGAGCGCTCCAACCATCACGATCTCTGCAACCAGGCCGGACAGAAGAACAAGCACGGAAAGCGTCCAATATGTGCGCGCGGGTAACATCAAACAGCCCCTCCGTTCGAATGATCGGAGGAAACCGACATTCTTCCCGCACGGTTCCATAACAAAAGTTTTCAGGCTGAAACGAAAAACAATGAACACCCCGCCCGGCGCTGCCCTGGTCTTAGGGAAAACCTCGGCAGCGCCAGACGTTCGTCGGGTGTGTGACCGACGCCGCACAATCTGACGACGCAGCCAGCGTGGTCAAGATAACTTTGCCCGATCGGCCGAATTGACGCAGCTTCGCAGCTAATTTGCCAGTTGCTGGTCGTCGCAAAGCCATCTGAGTATCAGGATATGGCCGATTGCCATGGACTTTCCTTATTCGCACCGTTCGATCACTCGCTTCTTTTCCAAAAGCTGCCGTGTAGTCTTTATCGACCTACCCGTATTAAGCGGGGTGACCGCCACTTCAAAGGCCGCGAACGAGCCAATTGATCTCGCCAACTGAGAGCAACGACGCCCCAAAACATGCAAGTTTTCGCCATCCGTCTCCATCCCGAAAGAAATTTATCTGGTAGCTGTACCATGGAGCGTGGCGGCGACACGTTTCAACAGACAGGCGTGCTCAGGCTTTCACAATTTCTCAGTTTCGTTGGCAGCGCAGTCATACCGGTCTATGCTTTTGTTTTACGAAGGGAACTAGGCACACCGATTTCATTTGGAACTGAGAATTCAACCTTATCTACCCTCACCTGATCTGGAGCAAAGTGTTGCTGCGCATTTTCTATTATGTCTTTCGCCTGCGCTTCCATCGAATGTTCTCCATCCACGAGCGCCACAATTGTCAGAATCACCGTGACAATACCCGCCATTTACTGACCCTCCATATCCTTATCCCATCAAATCACTATGGCCGACTGAAGTCTATCCATGAATAAATGATCTGCGGCCAAGATGATCGAGGCTGATAGCAGCTTAGCCTACCGGCATAGGGTCAGGCGTCCGATCAAAAGAAGTAGGAACCCGGCTACGCCTGAATTGGGGCTAGAGGCTGTTATGAATTTGTAAGGATGGCGGCGGCCTGTTTTGTCATGAGGGTGACGAAAGCGACGAGATGGAGACCAGCGAGGGTTTGGGCGTAGCGCTCATAGTCCTTGACGAGCCTTCGGAAGCGTGTCGTCCATGCGAAGGATCCTCGACCACCCACCGGCGCGGCAAAAGGACGAAGCCGCGCTTCGCCTCAGGCAGCTTGATCACGTTGAGGTCGATGCCGTGCCTGGCCGCAGCCTGCTCTGCCCGCTCGCCGGTATAGCCTTGATCGACCCATGCGATCTCGACGCTGTCACCTGTGACGGCCTGGATCATTCTGGCCAGATTCTCGACCTCATCGCGATCCTGAGCACTGGCAGGCGTGACGTGAAGGGCCAGCAGATGGCCCAGCGTATCGACGGCGATGTGCAATTTGGAGCCCTTCTTGCGCTTGGCGCCGTCATAGCCGGCCCGTTCGCCGCTCTCCGGCGTGGAGCGCAACGTCCGGCTGTCGATGATGGCCGCGCTCGGCTCGGCCTTGCGACCGGCGGCCAGCCGCAGCATCGTTCGCAAATCGTCGATCAGGGCTTCGAAACAGCCTGCCGCCAGCCACCGCTGCGTCTGCTGGTAGACCGCCGCCCACGGCGGCAGATCGTTCGGCATCCACCGCCATGGCGCGCCGGTCTTCACGATATAGCGCAGGCCGTTGAATACCTCTCGAAGACTGTGCTCCCGCTGACCCGCATCCTCACGCTGAAGCGTCAGATAAGGCGCCAGCAGTGACCATTCTTCGTTGGAAACGTCGGACGGATAAGGCTTGCGATGTGATCCCATCTAAGCCCTTGAATCCATTCAGACTCACAAGTCCATAACAGACTCTAGGGGATCTATGGCTTGTCGCACTACCTCCGGCATCAAAGGTAATCGCGCCGACCCTATCCACAAGCGGTACGGCTTCTATCGCGGCACATTGACCATAGGCCTCCGTCTCGTCTGGAGGCATAGCGCGGGGGGCGGAGGGCCGTGGAGCAAGTTTCCGCCAATTCCTGTCAGCGGGAAATTGCGGCTGCGTATTGTCAATTCGACCAACAGCTAATACGGCGGTCTCGGTCTGCCCCCGGGTCGGCTTCTCCGCAGGATTGGGCCCGTCTTTCATCTGCCAAGCGGCTTCCGCGAGAGTTCAAGCAATTCTTTCTCGTCGCGGATGCCAGCTTCATAGTTCGCGATGATGCGCGAGGCCCGGTGCTCAGCGTCAGCCTCGCTTTCCCCTTCCACTTTCATCACGCTGAACACGCGCCAGAACATGGCAATTTCGTCGGGGCCGAAGGCGCTCGTCTCGGCAGCTTTCCTGATTGGCATTTGTCCCCTGCCTTCGGTATCGATCGACACGATCTCATAACCCACCTTGACCGGCAAGCGGCATGAGTTCGTCATCCGTCACCTGGAAAGGATCGAGATCATCCGCAAGCCGGTCTGGCGAACGCGGCGCTGATCGCATCCGGCGAGCAGCGGTGCGCCCGGGTTGATAGTCTTGCGCTCATTGTAGATCAGCGTGTATTTGCGACACGCATTTAAAATGGTCGTCGCACCTTTGGCAGGCTCGGCTGTTCTTCCGCAAAGGAAGCCATAATTCACTCTAACCGAGCGGGCGCGCTCATGGCGCGCCCATTGTCGTTGTAACCGAAAAGCCGAGTATCGCTGATCAGATAGCCGTGTCAGAGTATCTGCAGCGGACCCGAAAGGGAGCCGCGCTGGCCGGCGCGACATCCCAAGCCCCCCGCCCCGCGCCGGCCAGTCGGGGCGCGTCGTGACCATGCTTTCGAAGCGAAATGTGCTGCATTAATGGCTGACCAGTAGGCCTACTATGCCTTTGCCTTGCGAGCCTTCGGGGCAGGCTTTCCTGCCGATTTCCTGCCAAGACCCATCGACTTTGCGAGCGCAGAACGTGCTGCCGCGTATCCGGGCGCCACCATCGGATAGTCGGAAGGAAGATTCCATTTTGTGCGGTATTCGTTCGGGGACATACCATGATGCGTCGCCAAGTGGCGCTTAAGCGACTTGTACTTCTTCCCGTCTTCCAGGCAGACAATATAGTCATTATGGACTGACCGCTTCGGATTCACCGATGGCGTTTGCTGTTCTTCGGTTGGTGCAGCAGTGCCCCCTTTGAGAGTACGGAGAGACTGATGGACGCTGGCGATCACCCCGGCTAATTCGGCAGTAGGGACAGCATTCTTGCTCACATAAGCGGAGACAATATCAGCGGTAAGCTCAACCAATTCATCGTTCATGACTAAAGCCCTTCGGAGAAAGCCACCCTGCAAGATTGCCCTAGTGGAGCCGGCGCGTCTTCACAAGGAGATATCGATCTTTCATCGACAGTCTGCCGGGGATAGCTCGGCTCGACAGAGGTTCCTGTCGCTCACACCGCCGGCCTGCCTTCCCTTTCAGCCATCGCCATATTGATCGTGAAAGCTTTCCTGACGCCGGGTGGACGAGCTGGATGAAACACCGAGGGCGGCCAGCGCCGGCCTTATCTTTTCTAGTGTTGCAGATGACCGTGCCCGCGCCGGGTACGACGCACGGGATACCGGCCTGCCGCACTTCTAGGAATCGTGACGCCAATATACGCCGGCAATATTGCCTCAGGCGGACCGGGAACCTAGAATCTCGCGATTTCAAAATGCTCTGGTATTTCAGCGAGGCTTTTCCCACCACAAGACGATATCGATATCTACGTTGTAGGCTTTGCCGGTAATAAGCTACTCGGCCGCCAAAGATGCCGGAAAGCAGCTTTCTGAACTGCTTCAAAAGGTCGATGATCCGATCGTTGCTGCGCTTGATGGACGCTGGGGGGCAGCGGAAAATCCTGTTGCCGAGATCGTCGTGCTCGTCGAGGCGGGCGATGTGGCCGCCCTGAAAACCCACCCGATCAAGCCCTATTCCTCGTCGCCTAAAGCAATCGCGCGGTATCGCGATCTGGCCGTCATGGCGATCGAGGCAGGCAGCGACAATCAGTCGATTTGGATCTTCCCCGCCACCGGATAGCGTTAAAGTAAGGCAAATCGAACGAGAACTCCCAAATGTATCCTTATTGCGACTGATGGCTCCGAGCTTACGAAAAAAGGCATAGATCATGGCCTTTCTCTTGCCAAACAACTCGGCAGCAAGGTTACGATCCTGAATGTCAGCGAACCATTATCCCCTTACCTCTTCGGCGGTGAGACGGGCGCGAGCGCGGCTGTGGCCACAATTGACTTTGAAACCTACAGGCGACAGCAATAGGAAAGCGCAACGGCAATCTTGACAAGGCCAAGGCGGCGACCGCCAGCATGGGCGTCCCTGCCGATACTGTCTTTATTAAAGAGGCGAGGCCGGCTGAGGCGATAGTCGATGTTGCGAAGGAGAGAGACTGTGCATTGGTCGTCATGGCATCCCACGGGCGGCGAGGGCTGAGCAGGCTGTTTCTGGGAAGCCAGACCATCGAGGTTCTGACCCATAACCAGATCCCTGTGCTAGTTGTCCGGTAAACGGGCGATGAACTACGCAGCGATCACCGCCAAGATAGTGAGGTCGGTCGGGGCTATGATTTGTCGAGGTATGATAGAAAGGGCGCGTAGGCTGCCTTCCCGAGAGCGCGGGAGGTAAGCCGAAATTAAAATGAAGTCCAAGGATAACAGCGGCGCGTCCAAACACCCTCCTTTATTCTACGTAGATGCACCTCAAAAATTTTAGCCTGTTCAGTTGGAACTCGTCGGCCGAGCAGTCAAAAGCGTTGACGGCCGCATTGAGGTCTCGTTGCCAGTATTCATTCCGCAGCAAGTCCAGAGCAGGCTCATGAAAATGTTTTCGCCCTTGCCAGGCAAGGCGTTTCCACCGCACGGATCTCGATGCTTCTGGGACAGTGGAAATATCACACGCGCTATTTCACAGCGGGCGCATTCCGGTATTTGCATTGTGCACTGATCGGATGCACGGAGCTTTGCTTTAGCTAACGCTCATGTTGGCAAAAATCAAAAAAGCCTAAAAACGGGTTCTCGTGTCAACTTAATGTAAAGCTCTGTCAACTTAACGCCCGTTTTCAGCCCGTTTTGTTGACATCGAGTTCCACATTTTGAGGGCCGAAACGCATGAATCGACCTGAATTTGGCTTGTAAGTTTACATCCGCAACATCCTCTAGGTTGAAGTGTAAACATCGCTACGCAATCGGAAGATGCAGTAAATATCGTTAGCCCCTCAGTTCGAAGTGCCAGGCCAGGCCAGTCCCATTAGGGAGGCCCACCGTATAAGTTGAATATTCCGGTCATTGTGGTCACGATGATTGGCTGACGTCAGGGGAAGGTAGGCTGCGCTGCAGTGAGAGGTGAGCAATCTGCTTAACAGTGGCGCCGATTTCGAGAGCGATCTCATAGAGAAATACTGTTCACCAGCGAACAGGTCGACACCGACACAATCCAGATCAAATGCTAACTCGCATTGATAAATATTGGAAGCGGGTTCGACTTGACTTCGCTTTGACGAACGAAACTGAACAGGCTTTCTCGCAGGTGCCTTTACCCGAGCGCTTGCCGGGGCTTTCATATTCCGAGCGCTTACTCCTTCCGCTGCCCTGCCGCTATTCAAGAAGACATGCGGCGCCATACATTGTGCTTGACATTTCTATTAATTAATGTGCCATTAATGATAGAGTGAATTTCTAAGCGGGTGGTGAATATGCGTTCTGTCCTTCGGAATTACGCGATTTTTGGAGCGACTTTGTTGTTGTTGGCCGCTGGCGCTAGTGGTAATCGCGCCATCGCATCGGTTACTCATCCTGCAGGTCTTGATGCTATTCCGTTGTCTGGTTGGGATTCCTTTACTGTGACTCCCGGTTGGACAGATTTTGTGTTCGCGACTTCCAACGGAGAAGTAAATCCGCAAACTCCGTCGCATATTGAATTGCTGCTGGAATCTTCGGCTTGGTTCAATCAGCCGCTCACTATCTCTGGTAGCGTCGACGGTTGCGCAACAGGGACCGCTGGATGTGATTTAGGTACTGGCGCCAGTAGCGCGACCTCCAATATTCTTGCAAATGTCTTTTACATGCATTTTGGCGGCGGCGCTTTTGCATTTCTTTATCCTACACTGATAAGCAATTTCTCGGTAAGCGGCGCTGGTAGTGGCCTCAGCAATCTTCGGGCATTCAATGGCGCTATATCAGCGGTTCCTTTGCCTGCCGCTCTACCTCTTCTAGGTACAGCCTTTGGGGGCTTGGGTCTTCTGACATGGCTGCGTCGCAGAAAAATTTCAGCCGCTATTTAAGTTGATCACTGAAGACGATCCTAAGGTCTGGTCTTAGAATCGCTTTCGAAACTCATGGCGGAAGTGGCCGGCGCAGAGCGGGATCGAGTCCGGCGCAGAGCGGGATCGAGTTGAGTTTAATCATGGCCTCAAACTTCTTTACGAGGCGCCTTTTTTCGGCCGATCCAGGCGAAGAAGTGGTGATGACTCAGCTGTGGGCCAAGATGGCGAAACCGACTTGATCAGACTGCTTTCTGATGAATGCAGCAATAGCGTTGGTGGCTACCGTCACCCGCTCATGGTTGTGACCGCCATCGGCAATTCCTGACAGCTTGCTCCCTAGACGATAATTTCGAGAGTAATGGAATAGCGTGGTTGCGGCCTGCCTGCTTCATCGACCGCTTTCATCTCGCCCGAGATCACTACAAATATGCCTGTGGCATGCAGCACAGTGGTGGCAGCCACCGAACGGAAGCGTTCCGCTGAAAGCGTCGAAAGTGTCTCCAATTGCAGGCAAGCGCTGCCTTCATTCTCTGGACAAAGCGGAATAGGGTGGAGGAGGATTCATCCTCCAGACTATGCTGGCACCAGAAGGCATTCCCATCGTGCCTGTAGCATTCTTCTAGGACTTCGATCTCTGCGCCACGATCCATCTCCACGGCCACCCATAGGGATCCACCGCATTGTTCCCATCCGGCGGAAGCTAGCCATTCCCCGAAAATATCCAGTGCTGCCCGGGAATATAGGCTCTGGCGATCATCTGGCACCAGAAGCGGCTCGTTGGTGGAAAGTGTAATCGGAATCTGCTCGGGCTTACGTTACGTCCACTGCATTCCAATCTGATTTTCGCTATCATTAAATTATGCGTCGTCTTCTCACTCCCGCCGAAGCGTCAGAGCTTCTTGCAATTAGTCCCAAGCATTTGCGTTGGCTCACCGATGCAGGTCAGCTACGCTGGGTGAATATCGGTCTTGAAGGCAGGCGACCGACCCGTCGCTACAAGGAAGACGACCTTCTCGAATTCGTAGAACGTCGGAGTAAGAACGCATGCCGGTATATCGAAAACACGGCAAATCAGAATATACCTATGACTTCCAGTTTCACGGTCGTCGATTTTCAGGTGCCACGGGAACGAGCAATAAGCGCCAGGCACAACGCATCTTAGACGAGAAGCGACGGGAAGCTCGGGAGCGCTTCAGGCAGGCTGTCGTTTTCACCGCCGAAGGGCCAATGTCCCTTGAGATCGCCGCCTCCCGCTACTGGCACGAGGTCGGTCAGCACCTAGCCAACGCCGACAACTGCTTCCGGTTCATGGGCTGGCTCCTGGAATATTTCGGCAAACATATCATGCTCGACCACATCACGGACTCTATGGTTGCTGCGATGGTATCGACCCGCCGCGGCGACGGCGTCAGCAACGCTACCGTCAATCGTACGACCACTGTCCCGTTGCGTGGGATCATGACGCGCGCAAAGAAAACCTGGAAGGTGCCGGTAGCCGATATCGATTGGAGCCGACATTTGCTCAAGGAACCGAAGGAGCGGGTGCGCGAGGCAAGCATAGACGAGGAGAGACTGCTATTAGCCGCCATGCGCGATGATTACGCTCCGGCCGTTCGCTTTGCGATTTTGACCGGCTGCCGACGGATGGAGATCGTTGATCTGGCCTGGTCGCGAGTGGATTTCTTCGGCAAGACCATCACCGTCGTAGGCAAAGGCGACAAGAGCCGCATTCTGCCGATGACCGATGCTGCCTGCGATCTGCTCCTTCCTCTCAGGGGCCACCACTCAACGGCGGTCTTCACTTATGTAGCGAAGAGGACGAACCGGCGTTTGGCTCTGGTTCGAGGGAAACGCTATCCTATCACGATGGAAGGCTTCAAGACTGCATGGCGCCGCTACCGCGAGAAGTCTGGCGTCGAGAACTTCCGCTTCCACGACACGCGTCATACGGCTGCAACGAGAACCCTCCGGGCTGGCAATCTCAAGGTCGTCCAGCGGATGCTCGGCCACGAGGACATCACGACGACCGCGAAATATGCGCACGCGCTAATCGAAGACATGCGTGTTGCCATGGATGCAGCAAATCACACCGGAAATCACACCAGCGCTTCAGGCGCGGCACCTAACGACCTGAACGGAAAAAAGAAATCAGCTTGAGCAACCTTGACCCCCAGTCAAGTGCGCTACCGGGCTGCGCTACGCTCCGAACCGCGCAAAGCCCTATATTCTCGGCGCTTCCGGCGCAACCTCTTTTCTGCGGATGAAGAATGGAAGCGGCTTAAAGTCGTTCATACTGGCACGAAATCGATAAAAATCGCCTTGGCATGCTTCGTTCCGGCTTGCCGCAGGCAACGAACGCGCTGGTCCGGTTCCAAGCGGGTGAAATCTGGGTTATGGAGCGGCGACACGAATTGGTGCCGCCGTCAGGCGGTCGGCGAGGAGGTTTTCCGGATGGCTGAAGTCGAACGTGAAAGCATGGAATTCGACGTGGTCATCGTCGGCGCGGGGCCGGCGGGGCTCGCCGCCGCGATCCGGCTGAAGCAGGTCAATCCGGAGCTTTCCGTCGTCGTTCTGGAAAAGGGCGCGGAAGTCGGCGCGCATATCCTTTCTGGCGCCGTCGTCGATCCGATCGGTATCGACCGGCTCCTGCCCGGCTGGCGCGAGGAGGAAGGCCATCCCTTCAAGGTGCCGGTCACCGACGACCGCTTCCTTTTCCTCGGCCCCGGCGGATCGCTGCGGTTGCCGAACTTCATGATGCCGCCGCTGATGAACAATCACGGCAACTACATCGTCTCGCTCGGCAATGTCTGCCGCTGGATGGCGGCGCATGCCGAGGCGCTCGGTGTCGAGATCTATCCAGGCTTCGCGGCGGTCGATGTCGTCTATGACGAGAACCAGGCCGTCGCCGGCGTCGTCACAGGCGACATGGGCGTCGAGCGCGATGGTACGCATGGGCCGAACTACGCGCCGGGCATGGCGCTAATGGGGAAGTATGTGATGATCGGCGAAGGCGCGCGCGGCTCGCTCGCCAAGAAGCTGATCGCCCGCTTCGGCCTTGCCGACGGGCATGAGCCCGGCAAATATGGTATCGGGCTGAAGGAACTCTGGCAGGTCAGGCCGGAGAACCACAAGCCGGGTTTGGTCCAACACTCCTTTGGCTGGCCGCTCGACATGAAGACCGGTGGCGGCTCGTTCCTCTACCACCTGGAGGATAATCAGGTGGCAGTCGGCTTCGTCCTCCATCTGAATTACAAGAATCCCTATCTTTCGCCCTTCGAGGAATTCCAGCGCTTCAAGACGCATCCCGCGATCCGAGACACGTTCGAGGGCGCGAAGCGCATTTCCTACGGCGCCCGCGCCATCACGGAGGGCGGCTGGCAGTCCGTGCCGAAGCTTTCCTTTCCAGGCGGTGTGCTGCTCGGCTGCTCGGCTGGGTTCGTCAATGTGCCGCGCATCAAGGGTTCGCATAACGCGATGCTGTCCGGCATGCTGGCGGCCGAACACGCGGCCGAAGCGCTCGCTGCCGGCCGCGCCAATGACGAGCTTACCTCTTACGAGGACGCCTGGCGGAAATCCGATATCGGCCGCGACCTGAAGAAGGTGCGCAATGTGAAGCCTCTCTGGTCGCGCTACGGCACGATCGGCGGCATCGCGCTCGGCGGGCTCGATATGTGGATGAATACGCTCTTCGGATTCTCGCTCTTCGGCACGCTGAAGCACGGCAAGCCGGATTACGCCACGCTGGAGCCGGCGGAGAAACACAGCCCGATTTCCTATCCCAAACCGGACGGGGAATTGACTTTCGACAGGTTGTCTTCCGTCTTCCTATCCAACACCAACCACGAGGAAAACGAGCCGGTACACCTGATCGTCGGCGATGCGGAATTGCAGAAGCGGTCTGAGCACGACGTCTTTGCCGGCCCCTCGACGCGCTACTGCCCTGCCGGCGTCTATGAGTGGGTGGACAAGGACGGCAATGCGGCGACCGATCCTAAGGCTCGGGACGTGCGCTTCGTCATCAACGCGCAGAACTGCGTCCACTGCAAGACTTGCGATATCAAGGACCCGAACCAGAACATCAACTGGGTGCCGCCACAGGGCGGCGAAGGCCCGGTTTATCCGAATATGTAACCGATGGAGACGCTGCGCCGACGCCGGCGTCTCCTCACGGGTGGAGTGCAACGACGATGCAGTTCTACCAGCTATTCATGTTTCTCCACATCGCCTGCGTCATCGTCTGGCTGGGCAGCGGCGTGACGCTCCTGATCCTCGGCAGGGCGGCTGTGGCGCGCAAGGACAAGGCAGCGATCGTCTCCGTCGCCAGCCGGGACGTTGCCACCCTGACGCGGATCTTCGGTCCCGCAGCCCTCGGCGCCCTCCTTTGTGGTCTGGCGATGACATGGATCGCCTGGGACTTCCAAACGCTTTGGATCCTGATCGGGCTCGCCGGGTTCGCCGTCTCGGCCGTCTATGGCGCGGCAGTGATCAGGCAGGCCAGCAATCGGCTTTCTTCCGCAATCCGGAAATACGGGCCGGAAAGCACGCTCGCTTCGGCGGAAGCGCAACGTCTTCTGGTCATAGGCAGGTTCGATACGATCGTGCTCGCTGTGATCGTAGCCGACATGGTCTTCAAGCCGGATCCCGAAAGCGTCCCGACGCTCTTGCTGATGGCTGTAGCTCTCGTTATCGGCGGCTTCATGACATGGCGCGGCGCACAGTCGGTCGCGGCATCCTTGCCGCACCGCTGAGGGACACCTCTTCCCGCCAGAGCCAATCCGCGCGATACTTCGACACCGATCCATGGCAACCGGAACAACGGGTCTCGATAATGGGGCCGGCTTTGGCGGATGCGCGAAGATATGGCGTCCTGTTGCTCGTGCCGCTGATTTGCGGCGCGGGGGCCGCCGATGACGGCCGCTTCTATGCCGGATCCTATTCTTTCTCCGACGAACTCGGCGGCTTTCGCATCACCGGCATCTCGGGCACGGGAAGCACCGCCGACCCGATAATCCTGAAGGAAGAGCTTTCCTCAGCGAGTGCGATAACGCTGGTGATCCGCGCGGCGCGACCGCTGCGTTCCTATGGCGAATCCGGCGACTACGCCAACGGCTTCCTGCACCTGCGCCTTGTCGTGCACAATGGCAGCGGCCTGGGCTGGGTGGAATTCGAGTTCGAACTTCAGGAACAGCTCGGCCAGCCGAGTGATTTCGGCGACGGGCTTTCCTTCAACCAACGCAAGCTCAGCGACGAGGGGCTGCAATCCGACCACTTCACCGATTATCATCGCGACTATGAGCCCTACGACCGGCTGCTCTTCCGCGACGGCCATGTCGACCCGAAAAGCTTCGCAACGTTCGGCTTTTTCATCTCCGACTTCACGCCAGACCCGATTTTCTATCTCCGGCAGGACCCGCGCATTCCTTCTTCGTGATCTCCTGATCCTTGCAAATGGCGGCGTGATCTGCCACGCCAAGCCTATGGTTCCCGATGCCGATACGCCATCCGCTTCATTGCGCGAGCTTTTGCATTTTTACGCGGATGCCGGCGCCGACGAGGTGCTTTCCGAGGGAGCCACGGACTGGTTTGCTCAAGCGGAGACACCGGAAAGCTCTGCCGGCGCAAGCGAAAAAGCGGTTGTAGCGCAGCCGGAACGGGTTGCCGCTCCCTCGTCTCCACAACGAAACGAGCCTTCCCCTGCCCTGCGCAGTATGTCGCCCGCAAGGCGGGAAACGGGCCGGCCTCAACCTGCCAGCATTCCCGACGGGGCGCAGGTAGCTCGAGCGCGCGAGCTTGCCCGTGAGGCGCGGACGCTGGACGAATTGCGGGAACAACTCGCTGCCTTCGACGGCTGCAATTTGAAATTCACGGCCAAGAACCTCGTCTTTGCCGATGGCAATCCTGAGGCCGACCTGATGTTCGTCGGCGAGGCGCCGGGACGGGACGAGGATATCGAGGGCCTGCCTTTCGTCGGTCGCTCCGGTCAGCTTCTGAACCGGATGCTGGCGGCGATCGGGCGCGACCGGCAGTCGGCCTACATCGCCAATGTGATTCCCTGGCGGCCGCCGGGAAACCGCACGCCGACACCTATAGAGACCGAAATCTGCCGGCCTTTCATCGAGCGACAGATCGAACTTGCCGCACCGAAGGTGCTGGTCACGCTCGGCAATCCGTCAACCAAGACGCTCCTGAACACACAGGTCGGCATCATGCGGATGCGCGGCAACTGGCAGGAGCACCGGACGGCGGACGGTATCGTAATCCCAACAATGCCGACGCTGCATCCGGCCTATCTGCTGCGCAACCCGGCTGCCAAAAAGCTGGCTTGGCGGGATTTCCTCGAGATAAAGGCCCGGCTGGCAGACTGATTCACCTGTCGCCGGCAAGCCCTTGTTTCCAGAAACAATTCCACCTGTTCACTGCGGGGGCACCAGCTTGCGCGCCGCGCCGCGCGGCAGGCCGAGATGCTGCTCGCGCCAGATGATGAACAGACCGGCCCCGACGACGATCGCACCACCGACGATCGTATAGGCCGTCGGTATGTCGCCGAAGACGAAATAGCCCGAGATGATCGCCAGGATCATCGAAGTGTATTCGAAAGGCGCAATGACCGACATGCCGGCATGACGGTAACTTTCGGTCAGCAGAATTTGGCCGAGGCCACCACATATGCCGGCGAATACCAGGCAGGCAAGCTGTGCCTGAGTGAGGCTCTGCCAGCCGAGCGGCAGGGTGACAAGCGACATGACGGTCGCGGTCACCGAGAAGTAGAGCACGATCGTGGCCGAAGATTCGGTCTTGACCAGACGACGCACGAGCAGCATCGCGATACCCGAAATCAGCGCCGAGATCAGTAGCGCAACCGCGCCGAGCGCCTGTTTCTGGCCGAAGCCTTCGGGAGAGGAAAAAAGGGTCAGGTTCGGCCAGGAGACGATGACCACGCCGGCGAATCCGACCGCCACCGCGCTCCACCGATAGGCGCGTACGATCTCGCCGAGGAAGATGGCGCTCGCCGCGACCACGATCAGAGGCTGGGCGTAGTTGATCGTGATCGCCTCGGGCAAAGGCAGGCGGGTCAGGCCGTAGAAGCTGAACCACATGCCAACAACGCCGACGACGCCGCGGGCGACGTGGCTAAACGGATGCTTGGTCTGGAAAGATCTGAGCAATTGCCGCCGCCAGGCGAAGACGACGATGATCGGCAGGATGGCAAAGAGCGAGCGGTAGAAGGCAATCTGCCCGGTCGGCAGTTCGCCGGCGGCCTTGATGAGGGTCGACATCGCGACGAAGACCATGACGGACAGGACCTTCAACACAATCGCCGTCATCGGCCGGCCGGTGTCCTCCCCTGAGGCGGCCATATGGCATGGTGCCGCTGCCGCCGTCCCTTCCGGACAATCCGGTTCCGCTCCCCCCGGAAGCAGCCTGCTTCCCCTCACTTCGTCTTCGTCGCCTCCCGGATGGCATTCCACACGCGGCCAGGCGTTGTCGGCATGTCGATATGCCTTATGCCGTATTCCCGGTAGAGCGCGTCGGTCACCGCATTCAGCGCCGCCGGCGTAGCGCCGATCGTGCCCGCTTCGCCCGCGCCCTTGATGCCGAGCGCATTCGTCGTGGACGGCACATTGTGCGTCTCAAAGGAGAAGAACGGGAAATCGTCGGCGCGCGGCATGGTGTAGTCCATGAAGCTCGCGGTCAGAAGTTGGCCATCGTCCGCATAAACCGTGTTCTCCGTCAACGCCTGGGCGATGCCCTGCACGATGCCTCCATGGATCTGCCCGGCAAGCAGGATCGGATTCACGGTGGCGCCGAAATCGTCGACGATCGTGTAGGCGACGACTTTCGTCACGCCGGTTTCGGGATCGATCTCGACCTCACAGATATGGGTGCCGTTCGGGTAGGTGCATTCGTCCTGCTTGAACTCGCCCATGCCCTTCAAATCGTCCGGGTTCTTCGCTGCCTTGGCGATTGCCGCGAAATCGATCACACGGTCGGTGCCGGCGATGCGCGCGGTTCCGTCCGAGAGCTCGATGTCGCCGGCAGAGGCCTCAAGCTCGTCGGCGGCGATCTTCTTGATCTTCTCCGCCAGATCCTCGCCAGCGCGCGCCGCCGAAACGCCGCCGAGCGGTATCGAGCGCGAGCCGCCCGTGCCGCCGCCCGCGCCGAGCTCGTCGGTATCGCCCTGCCGCACGGTGATCTTGTCGATGTCGAGATTGAGCTTCTCGGCGACGAATTGCGCGTAGGCTGTCGCGTGGCCCTGCCCGTTCGACTGGGTGCCGATCTTCAGCGTGACGGTGCCGTCGCCGTTCAACTCGACGAAAGCCGGTTCCGAGCCGGGGAAAGCACAGGCTTCGATATAGGTCGACATGCCGATGCCACGGATCCTGCCGTTCTTCTTCGCCTGCGCCAAGCGCTTGTCGAAGCTTGCCCAGCCGGCGCGCTCCATCGCCTGCGTCATATGGCCGTTCAAGTCGCCGGTGTCGTACATGCGGCCGGTCTGGGTCTTGTAGGGGAACTGCTTGATGAAGTTGCGTCGGCGGATTTCTTCGCGCGGAAGACCGAGATCGCGCGCGCATTCGTCGACCAGCTTCTCCAGCAGGAAGGCAGCCTCAGGGCGCCCTGCCCCGCGATAGGCATCAACCGGCACGGTGTTCGTATAGACGCAGGTCACGTCCACGTCGATCGCCGGGAGGTCATAGACACCGGTCGACATGGTGACGCCGAGATAGGGGATGAACGGGCCGTATTGCGAGGTATAGGCGCCGAGATTGGCGATCAGGTTCACCCGGAGGGCAAGGAAATGGCCATCCTTGTCCATGGCCATCTCGGCGATGACGAAATTGTCGCGCCCCTGTGTGTCGGAAAGGAAATGCTCGCCGCGATCCGCCGTCCACTTGACCGGCGCGCCGAGGCGCTTGGCCGCCTCCAGAACCAGCACATATTCACGGTAGGCGAAAGTCTTGGTGCCGAAGCCGCCGCCGACGTCGGGCGTGACGACGCGCAGCTTCTCCGGCGGTACCTTCAACGCCTCTTTCGCGATGATGTCGCGCACGCCATGCACGCCCTGCGTGCCGGCGGTCAGCACGTAGCGGTCTTCGTCGGCGCGCCATTCGCCGACCGCCGAGCGCACCTCCATGTAGTTGGTGATCAGCCGGTTGTTGACGAACTCGATGCGCGTGACGCTTGCCGCCTTCTTGAAGGCCGCGGCCGTCTTTTCCTTGTCGCCGATATGGTTGAGCACGACTTTGTTCGAGCCAAGCTCGGGCCAGACCAGTGGCGCATCCTTGTCGAGTGCGTGGCGCGTGTCCGCCACCGCGCCCTCGCTGTCGTAGTCGACCTCGACCAGTTCGGCGGCATCCTGCGCCTGGGCCCGGCTTTCCGCCACGATGAAAGCGACGGCGTCGCCGACGTGATGGACCTTGTCACGGCAGAGGATCGGTATGTCGCGATTCGGCGGCAGTGTACCGTCGGGCTGCTTCTGCATGCCGTGCGACTGCAGATCGCCGAGATGGGCGATATCCTTGCCCGTCAGCACCAGCCGGACGCCGGGCGCCTTTTTCGCCTCCCCGGTCGACACCACCTTGAAGCGCGCATTCGCTACCGGCGAGCGCAGCACGTAGCCGTGCAGCATGCCGGGGAGCGTAATGTCATCGGTGTAGCGTCCCTTTCCGGTGATAAACGCGTTGTCCTCCTTGCGAAGGACCGACGCGCCCATGCCGAATTTCGGCGTCATGACGTTCATGGCTTATCCTGCTTGGCGTGGAAATGATCGGCTGAACCGGCGGACAGTTTTGTCGAGCAGTCGTTTCGTGTAAAGAGCAGCGCTTCAATTTTGTTATGCCAGCGTGCCGCTTGCGGGAAGGTCCATGATGCGTTCGGATACAGGCCAGGTCTTCCGCCTGGAGGATTACCGCCCCAGCGACTATCTCATCCCGCTGACGCATCTCGATTTCGACCTGTCGCCAGAAGCGACATTGGTCACCGCGGAACTGACGTTCGAACGCCGCGCCGGCGTTGCCGACACGGCGCCTGTCGTGCTCGACGGCGATGGGCTGGAACTCGTCGGTCTCGCCATCGACGGCAAGCCGGCAAAGCCCGGTGATTTCGAGGCGACGCCCGACCTCCTGACCGTCAAGCCGCCGCGCGCCAAGCGTTTCGTGCTGACGATCGGGACGCGCCTCTCCCCTCAGACCAACACCCAGCTCATGGGGCTTTACCGCTCGAACGGCGTCTATTGCACGCAATGCGAGGCGGAAGGGTTCCGCCGCATCACCTATTTCCTGGACCGCCCGGACATATTGTCGATCTATAGCGTACGCATGGAGGCGCCGAAGAAGGATGCGCCGCTGCTCCTCTCGAACGGCAATCCCGGCGCGCATGGCGACCTCGACGGCGAACGCCATTACGCCGAATGGAACGACCCCTTTCCCAAACCCTCCTATCTTTTCGCGCTTGTTGCCGGCGACCTCGGATCGATAAGGAGCCATTTCGTCACCAAATCGGGCCGCAGGGTCGAACTCGGCATATTTGTCGAGCACGGTAAGGAAGCGCGTGCGGTCTATGCGATGGACGCGCTCAAGCGCTCCATGTGCTGGGACGAAGAGAAATTCGGCCGCGAATACGATCTCGACGTGTTCAACATCGTGGCCGTCTCCGATTTCAACATGGGGGCGATGGAGAACAAAGGGCTGAACGTCTTCAACGATAAATACGTGCTCGCCGACGAGGAAACTGCCACCGACGCCGACTACGCCAATATCGAGGCGGTGATCGCGCACGAATATTTCCACAATTGGACCGGCAACAGAATCACTTGCCGGGATTGGTTCCAGCTCTGCCTGAAGGAGGGGCTGACCGTCTTCCGCGACCATGAATTCTCCGCCGACCAGCGCTCGCGCGCGGTGAAGCGCATCGCCGAGGTCAGGACACTGCGCGCGCACCAGTTTCCCGAGGACCAGGGGCCGCTCGCGCATCCTGTGAGGCCTCGGCGCTATCGCGAGATCAACAATTTCTATACGGCGACCGTCTACGAGAAGGGTTCCGAAGTCGTACGCATGGTCAGTACGATCCTCGGCGAAGACGCGTTCCGGCGCGGCATGGATCTCTATTTCGAGCGGCATGACGGCGAGGCGGCGACCGTCGAGGACTTCCTGAAGGTCTTCGAGGACGTTTCCGGGCAGGATCTGTCGCAATTCTCGCTCTGGTACAATCAGGCGGGAACGCCGAATCTGACGGTGAAGACCTCGCACGACCCGGCGTCCGCCGAACTTATCCTCGATATCGAGCAATCGGTGCCGCCGACGCCGAACGAAAGCCGCAAGCGCCTGATGCACATTCCGCTGGCCTTCGGGCTGGTCGGCAGCAACGGCCACGACGCTGCCTATACTTCGGCCGAAGGCGCAACTGTCGAAAACGGCGTCATCCATATCCGCAAGCGTCGCCACCAAGTCCGCTTCGGCGGATTTCCGCAGCGGCCGGTGGTCTCGCTCAACCGGGGCTTTTCGGCGCCGATCACACTATCGGTGCAGCAGAGGAGCGAGGACAGAATATTCCTCGCCCGCCACGACGACGACCTCTATTCTCGCTGGCAGGCATTGAACACGCTCTTCACCGATGCACTGATCGCCGCTTCCCGTCAGAAACGCGGCGGCAAGACGCCGAAATTCAACGCCGGCACGATAGCGCTTGCGGGTGCCATCGCCGAGGACGAGACGCTGGAACCGGCCTATCGCGCGCTGGCGTTAGCCCTCCCGGGCGAGGCGGACATCGCACGCGAAATCGGCAGTAACATCGACCCCGACGCGATCTTCGAGGCGCGCGAAGCGCTGGTCTCGGCGATCGCCGCCGCCAATGGCGAAACTTTCGCTGAGCTGTACGAGAAGCTTTCGGACAAGGCGCCGTTCAGCCCCGACGCGGCGAACGCCGGCAGGCGCGCCTTGCGCAACGTGCTGCTCGATTATCTTTCGGCCGGAGGCGACCCGACGCGCGCCGCCGATCAATACAGGACCGCCACCAACATGACCGACCGCGCGGGAGCGCTGACGGTGCTAGCGCACCGGCATGGGGGCTCGAAAGTGTCGACCGCGGCACTTACCGCTTTCGAGAAGCACTACGGCCCGGATCCGCTGGTGATGGACAAATGGTTCATGATCCAGGCAACCGTCCCCGGCCCCGAGACCGTCGAGAGCGTGGCAGCGCTGATGGAGCACAAGCGTTTCTCCATCGCCAATCCCAATCGCGTACGGGCTCTGGTCGGCACCTTCGCCATCGCCAACCAGACTGGCTTCAATCGCCGCGACGGCGCCGGCTACCGGCTGTTCGGCGAAACGGTGCTGAAGGTGGAAAAGCGCAACCCGCAGGTAGCGGCAAGGCTTGCCACCGCGCTCAGGTCATGGCGTTCCTTCGAGCCGGAAAGGCAGGAGCAGGCCCGCATCGTGCTGGCAGGCATCGCCTCGACGCCTGGCCTTTCAGCGGATTTGCGCGATATCGTCGAGCGGACGCTGGCGTAAAAAACGCCGCAATCCGAGTCCGGTGAAGAAAAATAATCCGCACTTGACGATCAAAGGGTCTGGACAAGGCGAATCACCTTTGATTCTTTATGGATGATTCGGAAGTGCGGCGTAGCGCGTAATCGTTTTTCAGGCAGTTTATTAGAGGAGCCATCTGGAATGGCAAAGGCGGACGCGTGGGGCGCGCCCGGGGGTGCCTTTTTTGCCAAGCGAACAGGCCGAAGAACGACCGGCCTGGGGCTAGCAGGAAATGCTCGAATGATCGCTGCTCCGGCTTATCGGCGCCTGCTGGCCGCCGAGCCCATTCTGCGCCGCGCCATTCCGGCGATGATCGTCCTGTTCCTCATCATTATCGCAGCCACCCGTATAGTCGCGTTGATGAATACGCATGAGGATGTCGAGCGTAGCGTGAAGTCGACGCTCGCGCTTGCCGCCAATCAGCTTTCCGCCGCTACTTTCCTCAAGAACCGGAAGGACGGCCATCTGCATGATCAAGACCTCGTCCGCCAGACGAGTGAGTTAGGCGCTTTCGGCGACGGCTATGTCGTTGCCCTGACCGACCCTGACTTCCGCATCACCGCCGTGACGACATCCGCCGAACAATGGTCCGGCAAATCGCTGCGCGCTCTTGTCCATGGCGGCCAACCGCTTTTCCTGTTCGGAGAAAGGGCCGGCGTCATGAAGGTCCGGATCGGCGGTGCGGAATGGTACGCGGCGATGAACCGGCTCGACGACGGCAAGGGCTCGGCGGCGGTTCTGGTTCCGGTCAGGACCGTCTTCGCCGAATGGCGACGGAGCGTGACGCTGAACGTGACGCTCTATGTGCTGACCACCGCCATCCTCCTCATGATCCTCTACACTTATTTCAGCCAAGTGGCGCGGGCCGAATCGGCCGACGCGATCTATCTGCAGGCGCATCAGCGCATCGACCTGGCGCTGGTGCGTGGCCGCTGCGGCCTGTGGGATTGGGACATGGCGCGTGGGCGGATGTACTGGTCGCGCTCCATGTACGACATGCTGGGCTACAAGCCGTGCGAAGCGATGCTCTCCTTCGGCGAGGTGGCCCAGATCATCCACGAGGACGACGGTGACCTCTTCACTATCGCCAACCGGATCGTGTCGCGCGAGACCGATCATATCGACCAGGTCTTTCGCATGCGCCACGCGGACGGGCGATGGGTCTGGATGCGCGCCCGCGCCCAGGTCACCGACCCCGATGCACCGGAACTGCACCTGATCGGCATCGCGGTCGACGTTACCGAGCAATTGCATCTGGCGCGGCAGACGGAAGTGGCCGATCAGCGGCTACGCACCGCGATCGAGAACATCACTGAATCCTTCGTGTTGTGGGACGCTGCCGGGCGGCTCGTCATGTGCAACACGAAGTTCCAGCAGGACGCGGGCCTCTCCGATCGGGACGTCATGCCAGGCACTTCGCGGGCAGATATCGAAGCGCGGATGAAGCCTCTCCTCGCCGAGCGGCGGCTGGCGAGCGGCATGCGCGGCGCCATCACATTCGAAAGGCATCTCGCGGACGGGCGCTGGCTGCAGGTGAATGAACTGACGACGCGCGACGGCGGCACGGTCTCGGTCGGCAGCGACATCACGCTTCTCAAGCAGCATCAGGAAAAGCTGGTCGACAGCGAGCGGCGGCAGATGGCGACCATCCATGACCTCAGCGTTGCCCGCAAGGCCGAGGAGGAGCGCGCCGGGGAACTCGCCGAACTCAACCGCCGCTATCTCAAGGAAACCGAACGAGCCGAAGCAGCGAACCGGGCCAAGTCCGAATTCCTCGCCAACATGTCACACGAATTGAGGACCCCGCTCAACGCCATCATCGGCTTTTCGGAACTTATGCAGCAGAGCCTGTTCGGACCCCTCGGCTCCGAGCGCTACGAGGAGTACGTCAAGGATATCCATGGCGCCGGCGGCTATCTTCTCGGTGTCATCAACGACATCCTCGACATGTCGAAGATCGAGGCCGGCCAGTTCTCCATCGACCGCGAGCAGATCGACCTTGGCCCGCTTATTACCGAGACCGTGAAGGTGATCTCGCTGCAGGCGGCGCAGAAGTCTATCAGGGTGGAGACACGGATCGCGGATTCCATGACGCTTTTCGCCGATCGTCGCGCCATCAAGCAGATCACGATCAATCTCTTGTCGAACGCGGTGAAGTTCACCGGCGAAGGCGGCCGCATCCTGGTGCGCGCCCGCAAGGCCTATGGCGCCATGGTTGTCACCATCGAGGATAACGGCTGCGGCATCCCGCGCGAGGCGCTGAAGAAGCTCGGCCGGCCTTTCGAGCAGGTGCAGAACCAGTTTTCCAAGAGCCATGCCGGCTCCGGGCTCGGCCTCGCAATCTCACGCTCGCTGGCGGAACTGCATGGCGGTGCGCTGAAGATCCGCTCGACCGATGGTGTCGGTACGATCGTCTCCATCCGCATTCCGGAGCGGAAGCCGCCCATCCGGCAGGCCGCGTAAAAGCTGACGGCGACTATTGCTTCCAAATGAAAAGCCCCGGAGCAAATTGCTCCGGGGCTTCCGCCGTTCCCGCCCGATCCGGCGTTTATTCGACGTCGCCGCCGTTGGGGCCATCATGCCCCTGGCCGCCGCCCTGATGATGGCGCCAGCCGCCGCGATGGTGCCAACCGCCCATGCCGCGCATTTCGCTCTTTTCGATCTTGCCATCGTCGTTCTTGTCGAGGAGAGCGAAGAGCTTCTTCTGCCGGCCCTCGACCTCGTCCTGGGTCAGTTCGCCGTCGCCGTTCGTGTCGAAACGGGCGATCATGCGCTTGGCCATGCGCTCGTAGCGGGCCTTCTCGAGCTGGGCTGCGAGTTCCTCGACCGTGACCTTGCCGTCATGGTTGGCGTCGGCGGTGTCGATGCGGCCCTTCATCGCCGCGGAGAACTCGTCGAAGGTGATATCGCCGCTCTTGTCGGCATCCGCCTTGTGCATGTTGCCACGCATGCCGTTCATTCCCCAGTTTTTGGGGCCGTCCGCCGCATAGGCAGCGGTGGCGATGGCGCCCGCAAGGGCGGCGAAACCGAGTGCCAGTCTAGTGGATTTCCTCATGGTCTTCTCCTGTTGCATCGTCACCCCCGATGCGAACGGAAAGCGCCCGGCAACCCATCGCCTATGTGCGCTTCCCACGAAGCAGCAGTTCGAAATCCTTGCGAACCTGCCGCGACGTCTCCTTGATATGCGCCTCCAGCACGCCAAGTTCCGGCAGGTCGGTATTCCTAAGGAGCAAATCGACAAGCCCCGGCGGAATGTCGTCCGGATCGAGCGGACCGGTCAGGCACAGCCTGATGATCTGTGTCAGGGTCGAGTAGAGCGAATGCGAGCTGAACAGTTCCTGAACGATCTGCGAGTCCGCAAAATCGGGCGACAACCGTGAGAGTGTCTCGGCCGTTCCGGTCGGGCGGCTTTCTCCCGTGATCTTGCCCGAGAGCGTCGCTACCTGCGCGATGAACTCAAGATCGATCAGGCCGCCGGGAATGAGCTTCAGGTCCCAGATATCGCGCGGCGGCTTCTCCTCCTCGATCAGGGCGCGCATCTTCAGGGCGTCTTTCGCGAGTTTCGCCGTATCGCGCGGCTGCGAGACAACCTCCTCTACCTCGCGCTCGACGCGGGCCAGGAATTCCGCGTCGCCGGCAACGCCGCGCGCCCGCGTCAACGCCATATGTTCCCAGGTCCACGCCTGTTCGCGCTGATATTTGACGAAGGATTCGATATGGGTCGCGACCGGTCCCTTGTTGCCGGAAGGACGCAAGCGCAAATCGAGTTCGTAGAGCACTCCCTGCGCCGTGGGTGCCGACACGGCGGCGATGAGGCGTTGAGTCAACCGGGCGTAATAATGCGATGGCGCCAAAGGCTTTTCGCCGTCCGACTCTTCCGCGTCCTTGTCGTGGTCGTAGAGCAGGATGAGATCCACGTCGGACCCGGCCGTCAGTTCCCGACTGCCGAGCTTACCCATTCCAAGGATTGCGACCGCGCCACCCGATACCTTACCGTGGCGGACGGCGAATTCCTCGATAACGGAGTCGAGCGCCGCGCCGATCGTCAAGTCGGCGAGATCCGAAAAGGCCATGCCGGCACGGTTCGCATCTATGGCGCCGGTTAAAAGCCGAACGCCGATGAGGAATTTCTGCTCGTCGGCGAAGATACGCAGCCTGTCGAGCGTGTCCTCGTATTGCCGGGTTCCCTCCAGCAGGGCCGAAAGCCGGGCAGCGAGATAGGAGCGGTTCGGGAGCTCGTTCAGGAGACCGGGGTCGAGAAGGCCATCGAAGACATGTGTGCGACGAGTGATGATGGCGGCGAGGCGCGGAGCCGCGCCCATGACCGTCGCCAGTTGCTTCAAGAGCGTAGGATTGGATTGCAGCAACGAGAAAAGCTGGATGCCCGATGGCAGGCCGGCGAGAAAGCAGTCGAACCGCATCAGCGCCTCGTCGGCCCGGCGTGTCTCGCCGAAAGCCTGGAGCAGTGCCGGCGTCAGTTCGGTCAGCCGCTCGCGCGCCTCGGCCGACTGCGTCGCGCGGTATCGCCCGAAATGCCAACCGCGTATGGTGCGGCAGATATCGCTCGGGCGCTCGAAGCCCAAGCCGGAAAGGGTCCGAAGCGTATCGGGGTCGTCGACATCGCCGGTGAAGACGAGATTGCCGATACCGGCGGAAAGCTGCGGCGCGGTCTCGAAGAGCGCCGCGTAGTGTCCCTCCACCTGCTGGAGCGACTGCCGGAAAGCGTCCGCGAATGCCTCACGATCGGCAAAGCCCAGCATGTGTGCAATACGCTCGAGCCCCTCGTCGTCCTCAGGTAGCGTATGCGTCTGCTCGTCAGCGACCATCTGGATCGCATGCTCGACATCGCGCAGGAACCAGTATTGCCGCACCAGAGCGTCGCGCGCCTCGGCCGTGATCCACCCGCGCGCGGCAAGCACGGCGAGCATCGGTACCGTCTCGCGACCGCGCAGTTCCGGAAAGCGGCCGCCGGCGATCAATTGCTGCGTCTGGACGAAGAACTCGATCTCGCGAATGCCACCGCGCCCGAGCTTCACGTTATGCCCCGCCACCGCGATCTCGCCATGGCCCTTGTGGGCGTGGATCTGGCGCTTGATGGAATGGACGTCGGCGATAGCCGCATAATCGAGATATTTGCGCCAGATATAGGGCTGCAATTCCTTCAGGAAGGCCTCGCCAGCCTTCATGTCGCCGGCGACGGGCCGCGCCTTGATCATGGCTGCGCGCTCCCAGTTCTGGCCGCGGCTTTCGTAATAATGCAGCGCGGCGGGAACCGATATGGCAAGCGGCGTCGAACCGGGGTCTGGCCTCAGTCTCAGATCCGTGCGGAAGACATAGCCGTCGCCGGTACGGTCCTGCAGAATGCGCACCAGTCGCCGCGTCAGCCGGGCGAAGAGGTCTCCCGCCTCGAGCGGGTCGATGATGGCTGGTGCGTGCGGGTCGAAGAAGACGATAAGGTCGATATCGGAGGAGAAATTGAGCTCCGAGGCACCGAGCTTGCCCATGCCGAGCACGATCCAGCCCGAGCCTTCGGCAGGCTTTTCCGGATCGGGGAGTTTCAGCTTCTCCTGCCGGTGGGCTTCCCGCAGGAGGAAATCCACCGCTGTACCGACACAAGCCTCGGCAAGCGCGCTCAGCCGCCGAACCGTTCCCTCGGCGCCTGCCCCGGCAAGATCGGCAAGTGCGATCAGGAAATGCGCCTCGGTCTTCAGCCGGCGCAGCGACGCCATCAGCGATTGCTCCGTCACGTCAGGGCCGAAAGGCACCTGCTTGATCTCTTCGGCGAGGGAGCGAAGCCGGTGATCGAGCGGCTCATCGAAAAGCCGATCCAGCATTTCGGGCCTGCGGCGAGCGCAATCGCGCAGGAAAAAGGAAAGATCGAAGGCGGCAGCCAGAAAGTTCTTTAACGGACCCGGCGCGGAAAGAAGCGCGGCAAGCCGACGAAAGCCGCCCTCACGGGCGGCATCCGCAAACGCGGCGATCTCCTCTTCCGCCGAAGTCCTGTCCAGCGGAACGAGCGGCCTGACGGGCACGCCGAACCAGCCCTCGCCATCGAGGGACGCCGCTTTCTTCCCCATCAATTCGCTTCCTTGCTTGCCGGAAACGCCATCGAGACCCTCAGTCCCGGATGCACGGAAGAAAGGTCGAGCCGCCCACCGTGGAATTTCATGACCGCCTTGGCAAGGCTCAACCCGAGTCCGGAGCCTGGCCTGGACCGACTCTGCTCAAGCCGCACGAAGCGCTCGGTCGCCCGGGCGTGGTCGTCTTCAGGTATGCCGGGGCCATTATCGGTCACGGTCAGGCGGATCTCGCTGTCGGTGCTTTCCGCCTTCACCGTCACCACCGGTTTCTCGGACGAGCCGGCCGAATATTTGATAGCGTTATCCACGATGTTCGAGAGTGCCTGCCCGATCAGTTCGCGGTTTCCCACGATCCTATGCTTGCCGTCCGCTCCGGATTCCAGACCCACTCCCATCTCCTCCGCCACCGGTTCGTAAAGCTCGACCACATCGTGAAGGATGGTATCGAGATCGATCGGCACCGTCGATTCGGCTGAATAGCCCGCCTCCAGGCGTGAGATCATGAGGATCGCATTGAAGGTACGGATGAGCTGGTCGGATTCCGCGATAGAACTTTCAATCGCCTCGCGATACTCGGCTGAGCTGCGCTTTCCGGCCAACGCCGCCTCCGCACGGTTGCGCAACCGTGTCAGCGGCGTCTTCAGATCGTGCGCGATATTGTCCGAGACCTGTTTCAGACCCTCGTTCAGCTCGGCGATGCGCCCGAGCATCATGTTGAGGTTTTCGGCAAGACGGTCGAATTCGTCCCCTGCCCCGATCACCGGCAGTCGGCCACTGAGGTCGCCGCCCATAATGCGCCGGCTGGCCGCGGAAATGTTGTCTATGCGCTTCAGCGCGCGGCGGCCGACGAAATACCAGATGAGCAGCGCGCCCAGCCCCATCGTACCGAGCGCGAACATGAGCGAACGGCGCACGACGAGGCGGAAGCGCTCGGGTTCCCCCAGATCGCGACCGACGAGCAGGATGAGTTGATTGGGGAGCCGCAGGACCACCGCGATCGCGCGGTGCTCCGTCACCCGCCCCGTATTGGGCTGGTTCGCCCGCTCACCCGCTCCCTCGCCGTAACGAACGTAGGAGAACGGCCGCTCGGTCCATCCATTGGTGGAAAGCACGCCCGGATCGAGACTTTCGACATTGCCCGAAAGGATGCGGCCGTTCGGGTCGGCGATCAGGTAGAGATTGGCACCGGGCTGCCGCGAGCGCTGCTCGATCACGCGGACGAGAAGCTGAAGGCCGCCGCGCTCGTAGCCGGCGGCGAGACGCTGCACGTCCTCGTTGATCGTGTCGCGTGTCTGCGCCTCCAGCATGTGCACCGAAAGCGAAGTCATGTAGAAGACGAGCAATATTGCGCAGATCGCGAAAAGGATCAGGTAGAGCGCCGAAAGCCGCGCCGCCGTCGTCTTCATGATGGCGTGCAGCGCCGCCATAGAGTTTAACCTGCCTTGAGCATGTATCCCGCGCCGCGGATCGTGTGCAGGACGGGCGCGTCGAAGCCCTTCTCGATCTTGCTCCTGAGGCGCGAGACATGCACGTCGATCACATTGGTCTGCGGATCGAAATGGTAGTCCCAGACATTCTCCAGAAGCATGGTGCGGGTCACGACCTGACCGGCATGGCGCATCAGATATTCAAGTAGCCGAAACTCGCGCGGCTGCAGCGTGATCTCTTTGCCTGCGCGCTTCACCGTGTGGGAAAGGCGGTCAAGCTCGAGGTCCCCGGCTCTATAGACTGTCTCCACGTCCTTGCCGGCGGCGCGGCGGTTCAGAACCTCCACGCGCGCGAGCAGTTCGGAGAAAGCATAGGGCTTGGTCAGATAGTCGTCGCCGCCGGCGCGAAGGCCGGTCACGCGGTCGTCCACCTCGCCAAGCGCCGAAAGGATCAGGACGGGGGTGTCGTCGCCATGGGCACGCAGGCCGGCAATGACCGAAAGCCCGTCGCGCTGAGGCAGCATGCGGTCGATGACAAGAACATCGTAATCCCCGTTGCGCGCCAGCGTATATCCCGCCTCACCGTCGCGGGCGAGGTGGGCATTGTGACCCGCCTCCGCGAAAGCCTTTTCAAGATAATCGGCAGCCTCCCGATCGTCCTCGATGACCAGTATCTTCATGGACGTCTTATTCGCCAAATCGCCCGCGTTCGCTGTCTGACTAACCATGACCGGGTCTCCCTGTCGAGGCTGCTGATTGCAAAGACGGCAGCGGGCGATGGGACCCGCTGCCGCTGGATCGGCAAGAACAATCAACTTACGCCGATCCGGATGCTTCCCCGGGCCCACCCATGGGGGTGTGAGTATGGGCCGGCCGGGGACGCATCCGAGTGTGGGCCGTGTCGGCGGCCTGTCAGCCCTTTGCCACCGGCAGGGCGACGAACCGGCTGTTGTCGTCACGCATGATCCTGACCAGTACCGCTTTGCGACCGGCCTTGGCTGCTTCCGACGCGGCCTGGTCGACATCCGAAACGGAGTTCACGTCCTTTGAGTTGACCGCCACGATCACGTCGCCCGCGCGGATGCCGCGGTCGGCCGCGTCACTGTTCGGATCGACATCGGTGACGACAAGCCCCTTGCCGTCGTCCGACGGCGTCACCGTCAGGCCGAATTTGTCGAGCGTGTCGGCGGTGTTGTTGTCCTGCTGGTTCGATTTGTCGGCGGAAACCATCTTGTCAGGCGCCGGCATATCTCCGAGTTTGACATTGAAGGTCTGGTCCGAGCCATCGCGCCAGACCTTGATCGCGACGGATTTACCGGGATTCATGCCGCCGATCAGTCGCGCCAGTTCCTTCGGTGAATCGACGGTCTTGCCATCAACCGCAGTGATCACGTCTCCGGCTTTGATCCCCGCAGCCTTGGCCGGACTATCACCCTGCGGCTCCGCGACAAGTGCACCTTTCTGGTCGGAAAGGCCGAGAGAGTCCGCAATGTCCTTGGTGACGGGCTGGATCTGCACACCGAGCCAGCCACGATCGACCTGGCCGTCCTTGATGAGATCCTGGACAACGCCCTTAGCGGTCGAAGCAGGAATGGCAAAGGCGATGCCGACATTGCCGCCTGAAGGCGAGAAGATCGCGGTATTGATGCCGACGACTTCGCCGTTCATATCGAAGGCGGGCCCGCCGGAATTGCCGTGGTTGACGGCAGCGTCGATCTGGATGAAGTCGTCATAGGGGCCCGCGCCGATATCGCGGCCGCGCGCCGAGACGATACCCGCCGTGACGGTGCCACCAAGGCCGAACGGGTTGCCTACCGCCACGACCCAGTCGCCGACGCGGACTTTCGAATCGTCAGCCCACTGGACATAGGTGAACTTCTTGCCCTTGCCGTCGACCTTCAGCACCGCAAGATCGGTGCGCGGATCGGTGCCGATGAGCTTCGCGTCATATTCCGTACCGTCGTCCATGCGCACTGAAAAGGCGCCGCCGCCTTTCACGACATGGTCGTTGGTGACGAGATAGCCGTCCTCGGAGATGAAGAAGCCGGAGCCTTGGGCGGTCGGGCGAAGCTTTCCGCCATGGTCGTCATCGTGATGGCGGTGTTTCTGTTGATCCTGGAATTGCTTGAAGAGGCGCTTCAGCGGGGAATCATCC
Source organism: Mesorhizobium koreense (assembly GCF_031656215.1). Classification (NCBI taxonomy): domain Bacteria; kingdom Pseudomonadati; phylum Pseudomonadota; class Alphaproteobacteria; order Hyphomicrobiales; family Phyllobacteriaceae; genus Mesorhizobium; species Mesorhizobium koreense. The sequence continues at coordinate 4,051,228 of NZ_CP134228.1, forward strand.
GGCAGATTGTCGAAGCCGGGGCCGCTGAAGAAGAATTGTGAGCCGTCGGCCGCGGTAGGCTCGACGCGAGACTTGACCAGCACACTGACCACAGCCGGCGAAACCTGATCGACGACGTCGGCGAAACTCGGCATCGCCTGAGGGGTTTTGACGTACACGGGGTCAGCCAGAACGGGAACCGTGTTGGAAACGACGGCGAAGCCGGCGGCGCCGGTCAGCGCAATCGCCGCGGCTGCCGCGAGAAGGCGCTTGCGGATTGCGCCATGGGGAGGGGTCGGGTTGTTCATCTTGTCGTGTCCTCTTCTCTGTGAGACGCGGTGTAATGCATCTTGTAGAGAGACAGATAGGGCACACGACATTACGATGCCGTTTCCGGCGAATGAAATTTTCGTAATGGTATCAAGAGGCAGGAACCAGGCCCCGCGCGGTTGCCAGGGATCATTCCCGGCCGGAGAGGATCGCGTCCAGTTCCTTCTTCTCCTCGCTCGAAAGCGGCGGGGACGTATCCCGGCGACGGCGGGCGCCTAGGAGCATGAACAGTCCACCAGCAAGGAGCAGCACGACAGGCGTGCCCCATAGCGCGGCGTTACGCAGGTCGAAGCGTGGCTTCAGAAGGACGAATTCGCCATAGCGGGCTACGATATAGGCGAGAGCCTGCTTGTCGGTATCGCCCTTCTTGATGCGGTCGCGGACTAGTACGCGCAGGTCGTGGGCAAGATCCGCGCTGGAATCGTCGATCGATTCATTCTGGCAGACGAGGCAACGAAGCTCCCTTGAAAGCGCCCTTGCCCGTGCCTCAAGCGCCGGGTCGGAGAGCATCTCGTCGGGCCGCACGGCCCATGCCTGTGTCACGCCGGCCGATAGCGCCAGCGTGGCGGCAAGGCAGAGCGCCCGCAGCACCTGCCTCACGACGGGCTCTCCGCCAGCTTCGTGGCCACCTTGCGCCGCCGCGATGGCGCGCCGACACGAAGGCGCCTGTCAAGAAGCGAGATGGCGGCACCCAGCATCATCACGACTCCGCCCAGCCAGATCAACAGGACGAGCGGTTTCCACCAGGCGCGCACGACCATGGCGCCGCTCGCGTCTGGATCGCCGAGCGACACGTAGAGTTGGCCAAGGCCGAAGGTACGAATACCGGCCTCGGTGGTCGGCATCTGTCTTGCCGGGAAAAAGCGTTTGGAGGAGGCAATCTTGCCGAGCGATACGCCGCTGGGGGACATGATATCGAAGACGCCACGGCTCTCGGTGAAATTCGGGCCTTGTCCGGCTTTCATGCCCTCGAAATGCAGCACATAGCCCGAAACAGTGAGATTATCGCCGGGATTGAGCGCCACGATCTTCTCGCCCTGGAACGTGGTCACGCTGACAATGCCAAGCAATGTCAGCCCGAGTCCCATATGTGCAAGCGCGGTCCCGAAGACCGAGCGCGGCAGTCCGGCAAAGCGTCGCCATGCCACGTTCGCCGGGACTGTGCCAACGCCCGAGCGCAGAACAAGATCGGTGAGAGCGCCGAGCAGAAGCCAGGCCGTCAGGCCGATACCGCACGCGGCTAGAACCGCGGCGCGGTCAACTAAGAGGAGCACGCACATGCCGACGAACAGAGCACCGGCGAAGGCGGCGAACAGGCGTTGGCCGGCGGCGTAGAGATCACCACGCTTCCAGGCCAGCATCGGCCCGAACGGCACAGCGAAGAGAAGCGGCACCATCAGGGGCACGAAGGTCAATTCGAAGAAGGGCGCACCGACAGAAATCCGATCCTTGCTGAGCGCCTCGATGACGAGCGGATAAAGCGTGCCCACCAGGACGGTCGCAGCGGCGGTCGTCAGGAACAGATTGTTGAGGACGAGCGCGCCCTCGCGCGAGATCGGATGGAACAAGCCACCGCTCGTCAGCGTGTTGGCGCGAAAGGCGAAGAGCGCGAGGGAACCGCCGATGAAGAGCGTCAAGATGCACAGGATGAAGATGCCCCGGCTCGGATCGGTGGCGAAGGCGTGAACGGAAGTAAGCACGCCGGAGCGGACAAGGAAAGTACCGAGAAGCGAGAAGGAGAAGGTGAGGACCGCTAGCAGGATGGTCCATATCTTCAGCGCCGACCGCTTCTCCATCACCAGCGCCGAGTGCAAGAGCGCCGTTCCCGCCAGCCACGGCATGAACGAAGCGTTCTCGACGGGGTCCCAGAACCAGAAGCCGCCCCAGCCAAGCTCGTAATAGGCCCAGTAGGAGCCCATCGAGATGCCACCGGTCAGGCAGAGCCAGGCGAGCAGCGTCCAGGGCCTGACCCAGCGCGCCCATGCCGCGTCGATACGTCCCTCTATCAAGGCCGCGACCGCGAAAGAAAACGAGATCGAGAAGCCGACATAGCCGAGATAGAGAAGCGGCGGATGCACTGCGAGACCCAAATCCTGCAAGATGGGATTGAGTTCTCGACCCTCGATCGGCGCCGGGTTCAGTCGGGTGAACGGATTGGACGTGGTCAGGATGAAGAGGAAGAATGCGGCGCCGATCCAGCCCTGAACGGAAAGGACCGTCGCCTTGAGCGAAGGCGGGAGATTGCCGCCGAACAACGCGACCAGAGAGCCGAACAGGGTCAGGATCAGAACCCACAGAAGCATCGAGCCTTCGTGGTTTCCCCATGTTCCGGTGATCTTGTAGATCAATGGCTGGAGCGAATGCGAGTTTTCCCAGACATTGGCGACCGAGAAGTCGGATTGCACGTAGGCTGCGACCAGGGCGGCGAAGGAGAGGGCCGTAAGCAGGAAACCGGCTATCGCGGCCGGTACCCCTACCGCCATCAGGCGTTCGTCGCCGATGCGCGCGCCGGTGATCGGCACGAGGGACTGCACCAGTGCCATGGCGAATGCGAGAACGAGTGCGAAATGTCCGGTTTCTACCATATGTGTTCTCAGTCCGGCTGCCAGACGCCCTTTTCCTTCAGGCCCTCGGCGACTTCCTTGGGCATATAGCGCTCGTCATGCTTGGCAAGGACGCTGTCGGCTACGAACTCACCGTCCGAGCGGAACGAGCCCTCGGTGACGACCCCCTGCCCTTCCCTGAAAAGATCGGGAAGAATGCCAGTATAGGTCACCTTGACCGTGTCCTTGTCATCGGTGACGCCGAAGGCGATCTCCGCACCTTTCCCATGAACGATGCTGCCCTTCGCCACCAATCCGCCGAGGCGGATGCGTTGTCCCGGTTCGACCGAGGCCGTCTTCAGATCGGACGGCATGTAGAAATACGAAGCCTTCTGCCCGAGCGCCACGAAGGTGAGCGTCGTCGCCGCACCGAGGAAGAAAAGCGCGCCAGCGATCACCGAGAGACGCTTTTGCTTGCGCGTCATCCTGTCACTCCGTCCGCGTCAGGCCGAGGGAAATGGCGAATTTGTCGAGTTCCTTCGCCGCATCACTGCCCGCGCCGAGCGCCGCCATGCCTCGCTTGCGGGCATCCTCGGCCTCCGCCTTCTTTCCCAGAACCATGTAGGAGCGAACGAGCCGTCTCCAACCGTCCGGATTGTCGGGCTTTTTACGCAACTCGTCATCGAGCCGCGATACCATGGTTTCTATCATGGCGTCGCGGTCACCCGCCGACATGGAGGCGGCAGCGGTCATTTGATCCTGCGTCGGGCCGGGCATTGCGGCCGGCTGCTTGTCGACGGCGGCAAGCGCCTGTTCGGCGGCGGCTCGCCAGGGCGAATTCTGTGGAAGATCGGCGAGCATGGCGTTCCACCCCCTGGCCGCCTCGCCCGTTTTGCCTTCCTGGGCTTGAGCGGTGGCGAGGAAAAAACGGGCCTTGGCGTTCCCGGGATCAAGTGTAAGCGCTTTTTCGAAGGAGGCTTCGGCTTCGGCCGAGACCATCCCACCCTGTTCGGCCGCGAGCGCCTCGCCGAGGCCAGCCTCACGCGTGGCGCTGGAACCGTCGAGCCTGATTGCGGTGCGATACGCGTTGGCGGCGTCCGCGAAACGGCTCATGCGGACATAGATCGGCGCCAGCACATCCCAGCCGCGGAAGTCGGAAGGCACTTCCGCCAAATGATGCTCGGCGCGCGCGACAAGTTCGTCGATAGTAGAATTGGCGGGGTTCTTGGCGAGACGGGCGGCGAGTGGCTCGGACGGGAGATCGGGGGAGCCGAGCACGCCATAGAAACTCCAACTCACCAGCGGCACGGCGAGCACGGCCGCGCTGGCAAGCAAGCGCCCGCTTCTACCGCGGACGATTGGTTTGTCACCCTTTTCCGCTTTGCCCGCGCGAAGGATGCGACGGGCGATCTCGGCGCGTGCCTCTTCGGCCTCCACCGGCCGGATCAAGCCCCTGCCGGTATCACGATCGAGTTCGGAAAGCTGATCGCGATAGACTTCGATGTCGTAGGCGTCGGCGTCCGCCGCGCGCCGCTCCGCACGCAACATGGGAAACAGTATCGCCAGAGAGGCGCCCAGCGTAAGAAGCGCGGCAACGACCCAGAACCACATGCCGGTTCAATAGCCGCAGGGCATGGTAAAGCCAACAGCACTCGCCTGCGGCGATTTGGCGGGCGGAAGATCGATACCGGGTTGGCCGGCGTCAGGTAAGCGGCGTCCAACTTCCGTCCGGATTGCGGCAAGCCGTGCCTTTGGCAGTATGCGCGGCCTGGCCCGAATAGACTGTATCGGAATATTGCCGGCAGTTTTGCGAGCCTACCTGGTAGGGTGGCCCGGCCGTCACTTCTCCGTGAAGGTCGGAAGTCTTGCCCTGCCAAGCCACTTTCTGGCCACTCGGCGTGTATTCGAGCGCCTTGTATTCCGCTTCAAGCGCGGCGCGTCGATCCTTCGATGTGAACCCGGAGCCGATCGGACCCCCGACGAGCCCACCGGCCATGGCGTCGAGGATCGGATTGCCTGTGCGCGGCCCGGCATAGGCCGCTATAGCCGGGTTGGCAGCCGCGGAAACCTTGGCACGTGGCGACCCGCAACCCGAAACGAGCGCCATCGCAATCGCGCATCCGACCCCTACAAGCCCTCTGATCACCAAATGCCGCTTCCTCTCACGAACCAATCGCCCGCCGCCTGATTCATGCAATCAGATTTTGGCCCTTATCGCACTGCAACACAAGCAAGTCGAACGTTCAGGCGGCCGGCAGCCGTACAACTACCTTGAGGCCGCCAGGTTCCGCGCGGCCGAGTTCAAGCGTCCCGCCATATTCCTCCACCAGGTCCGAGACGATGGCGAGACCAAGGCCCGAGCCGGGCTTGGTCTCGTCCAGCCGCTTTCCGCGCTTCAATGCCTCCGCCGCTCTTTCAGGCGGGATTCCGGGCCCGTCATCCTCGATGACAAGCGTTGCCGTCCCATCCCTATTGGACGCATCCGACGCGCGTAGCGAAATCGATACCTCGCTTCGGGCCCATTTCATGGCGTTTTCGAGGAGATTGCCGGCGATTTCCTCGAAATCCTCGGTTTCGCCGGCAAAGACGACCTGGCCTTCCGGTAGATCGAGCCCGATCCTGATATCCGGATTGAGCTTGACCATTACCCTCACCAGCCGCTGCAAGGGGTGTGAGAGGGGGGTTCGGAAGACGATGCTGTCGCGTTGCGCTGCAATGCGAGCACGGCGCAGATAATGGTCGACCTGCTGCTGCATTGCGGCAGTCTGCTCGATCACCAACTTGCCCCGCTTGCCTCCGATCGCACGACCCTCGTTCTGGAGAACGGCTATCGGCGTCTTCAGCGAATGCGCCAAGTTTCCTACCTGCAATCGAGATCGCTCGATCATACGCCGGCTGTTGTCGATCAGCGCGTTGGTTTCGATTGCAAGCGGCTCGATCTCGGCGGGAAAATCGCCGTCAAGTCGCTGCGCGGAGCCCTCGCGGACGCGCTGGAGCGATTGTCTGACCCTGTCGAGCGGGCGAAGGCCGAGCAGTATGGCGATGGCATTGATCAAGATCATGCCGATGCCGAACAGCGATAGATAGAGATAGACCCGATGCTGGAAACTATCGATCTCGGCCAGCAATTCGTTGCGGTTGCCGGTCACGAGGAAGCGCGCGACGCGGTTGTTCGTGTCGAGGACGACCTCGCTTTCCAACACTTCCAGCCGGTCTCCACCCGGGCCTCTCACACGATAGTTACGCCGGAAATCCGCATCGAAGGGGGTAGCCCTCCTTGGTCCGGGAATGGATCCCGTAAGCGAGGGCGAGCGAAGATCGCCGTGGAGCCCACCCGAAACAGACGTGACCGACCAATACCACCCCGAACCCGGTTCGCTGAAGCGCAAATCCCCTAAGTCAGGGCTACCAGACAACGTGCCGTCATTCGAGACGCTGACGGAACTGACCAGATTGAAGAGGTGCGCTGAGAGGAGAGTGCGGAAACTGCGCACGCTCGACCGGTAATAAAGCGCCGAGATGACCGTGCCGATGATGACCAGCGTTATGATCGCCCACAGGGTCGAGAAGGCAATGACGCGGAAGGCTACCGAACGGGGGCCGAGGTTCACGGACGGATGCGCCTTCTGCGAGCGATGCTCATGAAGAAGCCGGCTCGCGCATACGATAGCCCATGCCGCGCACCGTCTCGATCAGATCGACGCCCATCTTCTTGCGCAGCCTGCCGACGAACACTTCTATCGTGTTGGAATCGCGATCGAAATCCTGGTCGTAGAGATGCTCGACGAGTTCGGTGCGCGAAACCACCTCGCCCATATGATGCATCAGATAGGCGAGTAGGCGGAATTCGTGAGAAGTGAGCTTCAGCGGCTTGCCGTCGATGTCGGCCTTGGAAGCCTTTGTGTCGAGCCGGAGCGGCCCACATCCTAGTTCGGAAGATGCGTGGCCGGCGGCGCGTCGGATCAGGGCGCGCAGGCGCGCCAGCACCTCCTCGATATGGAAGGGCTTGGCGACATAATCGTCCGCGCCGGCGTCGATGCCGGCCACCTTATCGCTCCAGCGGTCGCGCGCCGTAAGCATCAGCACGGGCATCTTGCGGCCGTCGCGGCGCCAGCGCTCCACGACGCTGATGCCGTCCATCTGCGGCAGGCCTATATCCAGGACGACGGCGTCGTAGGGCTCCGTATCGCCGAGGAAGTGCCCCTCCTCACCATCATAGGCCCGGTCCACGACATAACCGGCATCGGCAAATGCTTCGGCGAGTTGCCGGTTAAGATCCTTGTCGTCCTCGACGATCAATACGCGCATGATTTAGCTACCCTGCCGGAACGACGATTTCGGCTCGACGCGGGCGCTGCCCGTCTTTGGCCGGAATGAGGACGACAACTACGCATACCGTCTTGCCACCTCTCGTCTCCGGCCTGGCTTTCGCGAGTTGTCCACCCTTCTGGGCGGCAACCTGCTGGCCGACGGAATAGCAGTCGGCCGCGGCGGCGGGCTCCATGGCGGCTACCGTGACCGAAAGGGCGCCCGCGACAGAACAATAAAATGGAAGACGACGTCTCATGCCGCCCTTCTAGCGCATCGCGGCTGAATGCGAAATGAATGCCGGCCGAGGAAATCCGCCGGCCGGGCATCGAAGCCGGCGCTATTTCAACTGATGCGTCGCGAACAAGCGGGCAATGATCGCGGCCATGCCGGCGATGCCGCTGATCGCCTGGAGAAGCGTATCCGTCAGAGACGAACTATCGATCCCGCCCGTGGAAAAACCCAACAGGCCGGCCGACGACATGGCGATCGTCACGATCGAAGCCCAGATGGTGCGGGAAAGATACCAGGGTTTGATTGCGTCCATTGCATTTCCTTTCCGGTTGAGAAAAACGGAGCGAGGCGTCAGCCGAGGGTAAGCACGGTCGAGGCCGGTGTACCGGCGCCGACGGCAGCGCTGATCTGACGGACAGTGATCCGGATGCTTCCAGGCACGGCAGGAAAATCTTCCGCGATCGAAGCTGCCGTGTACGTCAATGAGGGCGACGACGCCGTCAGCGAGCGCACTATGTCCCCGCCGCCCGTCGCGATATCCACGCGATAAGTTTCAGCCTCCTCGCCGAGAGGAATTTCGGAGCCGAGCCAACTGTCCGCATCGATGCGGCCACGGCGGATCCAGGAGATATCGATATCGCCATCCGCCTGCCTGTTCGCTTTCAGGTGCACGGGCGACAATGGGGTCAACGCCCGCAATCCGCCCGTCTCCGTGTATGCGCCGAAAGCCGGGCCCGAGAAATCCTCACCGCTCGGCCCAATCCGCCAGTTGAGCGGCAGCCCGATCTCAGAGGAAAGCAGACCTGCCGGCTTCACCGCCTCGTCCAAAAGCACGAAGGAGGCGCCGGCTACGGCACCGGCCGCCATTGCATCTTCTGTGCCCAGTTGACCACGCAATAGCCCGCCAAGTCGCCAGACGGAGGGCGCCGTTTCTTCGGCCGTCCGGAACTGGATAAGCTCCCATGCGCCGCTTGCCGAACGAACAACTGCTGCATTGCCGCCATTGAGGAATTGAAGCTCGGAGATGCTCTGCAGTTCCCCGTCGGACAACCTGATATCGATCGTCTCGGAACGATCGATCCGGCCGGAGAAGCCAGAGCCGAGCGGCTCCAGCAATTCGCCGACGACGGCAGGCAGACCGATCGAGGCGCGGAGGTTAAAGCCGGTATCCTCAGGCGAGACATAAAGCGTTTCGGTCTTCCACGGATTCGACCAAACCGCTACGCGGAACTGATCTTCGGGCGCGCCGCCTGAAATCATCGGCAAGTCCATGAAGAGGGCCAGCGGTTCGCCGACGACGACGTTGGGAAAGGCCATATCGAATGACAGGACAGATCGCCACGGCGCCGGGGCGACCCGCAGGACGCGTCGCGCCGAAAGCCTGCACAGGACGCCCTCATCGATCCCGGTCACGAGAAATTCGGCATTGCTGCCTAAGACCCGGATGACCGTGCCGGATTGAGGGACGACGGCAGCCGCAGGCACCGCGAGGCTGATCTCTTCCTTGCCGCACCAGGTGCGGCGCAGCCAGTCGGCGATAAGCGCTTCCGCCGCGCCCGTCTCCATGATCGCCGGGAGTGCAAGCGTCCGTTCCCGTTCATAGGCCGCGCCCTCGCGTAGCGCACGCGCCGACGCCGATTGATAGTCGCGCAAGCCGTCCTGGAAGGACAAGGTGGCGCTGACGGGAAGGTCGTTCGCGGCAGCGCGGATTTTCTCGATCACTGCGGAATTTCCATCCACGGCCGCATCGGTGATCTCGATAGGCGCGGCTGCCAGCGTCGTCGGCGAACGGAAGACCAGCTTGCCATCGTCCTCATGCACGCCGAGGCCAAAAACATCGACGAGAGGCTGTAATGCGGAGCGTGCCGACGATGGATCGGAAACTACATAGCCTGCCAGGAACCCGTCCGCCTTCAGGGTATCCGGGGCAGGTAGACCATGATCTTGAACGATAGAGCGGACAAGTCCACCTAGCGAGATGCCGGACAGCCTTCCATTCAGCCAATGCCCGAGCGCCCAGTTGCCGCCGTCGCTCCATACGTCGCGGAGCAGCGGAAAGGCGGGATAGGGCCTGGCGTCCCAGGACCAGAGATAAAGCCGCGAAGGATCGACCATGCGGCCGCCATAAACGGGCGAGACCGGGTTTGCATTGTCCTCGAAGCCGGGCTCATCGGAATCCCAGTACCGGCCATGTGCCTCCAGAAAGCGCTGTTGCGCGAGGTCGGATCGTCCGCCGCTTGAAAAATAAGGCGGCGCGCTTTCGGAGGATTTCGGATCCGGAAAGACGTTGGGCTGGTTCGGCCCCAGATCGATGGCAGGGCAGCCGAGTTCGTCCAGCCATGCGGCATCAAATTGCGGGCCGCGCAGGCTCTCGGGATCCTCCGAGGAGAAGATCTGCGCCACCGCTCCGGTTTCCCAGACGAGCCGCCGCCTCGTCGCCTCAAAGCGGGGCGGCACGCCACGCGAGATCGCACGGATACCGGACGGCCCCTCGATCATCACCTCGCGGACGTCACCCAGGCTTTCGCCGACCAACGCGATGCGTCCGTAGCGCCGACCCTTGTCGGTGAACGGACGGAAGCCATGCACCAGCCCGTTCACCCATTCGGCGCCGAGCCTGGTTTTGCCGGAACCGCGACCGCCGGTTACCAGCCGATTGTCGTCGGCGCCGCCGGGGAAATATTGCTGCGCCAGTGCAAGCCCGAACCACTCGGCAAGGATGGCTTCAACCCATTCCCTCCTGATCTCGAGCCTGGACCAGCCGTTCTGCATGCGCCACAGCGAGCTCAACAATTCGCTCATCGATCCGCTGGAGCATTCCGGCGAGTTCGTCATCGCTTCTCTTCTGTTGTTCCTTCGCAGGCTCCGCGGAAAGCGCCTCCGAGCGCTCTAGTACCCGTACCATCGAGTGCAGCGCATCGATTTCGGCCTTGTCGATGTGGCCGCGCTCGGCCAGCGCGACGATACGGCCGAGTTGTCTCGGCAGGACGGCGGCAAGCCGTCCGCGCAATTCCTCCGGCGGCATCTCGATATCGGAGAGTTCGATCGCCGCCTGCTCGAGAGGCCGCGAACCCGAGCGGCGATAGGGCTGTTTTTCCCAGCTATGGCGCAACGCGCGTTCGCGGATTGTCGTTTGATGCAGTTCCGCTGCGGCGGCCAGGCGCGGAAAGGTCGGCGGTTCGCCTTCGCGCAATTCGCGCAGAGCGGCCCACTGCACATCGCTGACGATGCGCCCTCTCATGGCAATCTCCAAAATTTTTCGAGAGAGCCGCCGGACGATCCGGCGGCGAAATGACCGGTCCGTCAGGCGCGTTGGGGAGGGCCCGCGCCTGACGGACCGCCCGACCGTGTCGCAACGAAGTGCGCCAGCGGCCAGGTTCGAAGAGAACTGCTCTCCTTGTCCTTGCCGTCTGAAACTCACACTTTTCGGACGATAGCGAAAACCTACCAGACCACCGTCACGGTGTCAAGGACTTTTTTCCTAATATTGCAATGAGCGGGCCTCATCCGGCACCCGCTCGGGCTCATGCCCTGTGATGCACCTCCTGGAGCCGATAGACCGGCGTCGGTATCCCTTCCATGCGCGCCTTCATCTGCAGGGCGAGATATTGCGAATAATGGCGCGACTGGTGGAGGTTGCCGCCATGGAACCAGAGCGCCTCCTGCTGGGTCGGCTTCCACATGTTGCGTTGCTCGCCCTCCCAGGGCCCGGGATCCTTCGTGGTGGCGGAACCGAGGCCCCACACCTTGCCGACCTTGTCCGCCACTTCCTGGCTGATCAGGTCCGCAGCCCAGCCGTTCATGGATCCGTAGCCGGTGGCATAGACGACCAGATCGGCCGGCAGTTCGGTTCCGTCGACGAACTTGACGCCGGTTTCCGTCAACTCCTGCACCGCCGCGCCCTTGCCGCTCTTCAGCTTGATCGACCCGTCGATCACGAGATCGCAGGCGCCGACATCGATATAGTAGCCCGATCCGCGCCTGAGATATTTCATGAACAGGCCCGAGCCGTCGTCGCCCCAATCGTGCATGAAGCCCGCCTTCTCCAGCGCGTCGTAGAAATCCTTGTCGCGTTCGCGCATCTGCTCGTAGAGCGGGATCTGGAACTCGTGCAGGATCTTGTAGGGCAGAGAAGCGAAGACCAGGTCCGCCTTGCGCGTCGTCATGCCGTTCTCAACCGCCTGTTCGGAGTAGAGCGCGGCGAGGCCGATATCCATCAGCGTGTTCGACTTGACGATGTGGGTGGAGGAGCGCTGCACCATGGTGACGTCCGCGCCGCCTTCCCACAGAGCCGCGCAGATGTCGTGCGCTGAATTGTTGGAACCAATCACGACCACCTTCTTGCCGCGATAGCGATCGGGGCCGGGGTGCTGCGAGGAGTGCTGCTGCTCGCCCTTGAACACATCCTGACCCTTGAATTTCGGCATGTTGGCCTTGCCCGACATGCCGGTCGCCAGCACGAGTTGTTTCGGCCTCAGCGTGATCTCCTTCCCGTCACGTTCGACGATCACGGTCCATTCGCCGGCCTTTTCGTCGTAGCTCGCCTTCCTGGCGGTGGTGGAGGGCCAGTAGTTGAGCTCCATCACCTTCGTGTACATTTCGAGCCAGTCGCCGATCTTGTCCTTCGGCGCGAAGACCGGCCAGTTCTTCGGAAAGTCGATATAGGGCAGATGGTCGTACCAGACCGGATCGTGCAGGCAGAGCGACTTGTAGCGCTTGCGCCAGCTGTCGCCGGCGCGCGCGTTCTTTTCCACGATTATGGTGGGCACGCCTAGTTGCCGGAGCCGGGCGCCGAGCGCTATGCCGCCCTGGCCGCCGCCGATGATCAGACAGTAGGGCTGCCTGGAAACGCCGAGTTCGGCCATCTCATCGTCGCGCTCTTCTTTCCAGGTCTTGCGGTCCTTGCCATGGCCGTGCTTGGCCCCGAGCGGGCGCGTGAAGCCTGCCTTCTCCTCGTGTCCCTTCAGTTCCGCCATGGTGGTGAGAAGCGTCCAGATCAGCCCATCCTTCAGCCGGATATGGCCATAGCCGCGTGCAACCTGCGTCTCGAAGGTGATCCATGCCTCGGTGACGCCGTCCGCCTCCGTAGCCTCCTCGCCTTCCGCGACCTGCCAGCCTGTCGGCTTCGTGGATTTGAGCTGTGCTTCAAGCATGTCGCGCACCTCGCCACGGCTCTCCATCGTGCGGATGTTCCAGGTGAAGGCAACGAGGTCGCGCCAGTAGCATTCATCGGCAAACATGCCGGCCGCCTCATCGATCTTCCCGGTCTCGAGCGCCTTATCGAACCGGTCGAGGAAAGCCTGAACGCGTGTTGTAGGGGTCTTTTCGAGCATGTTCTCCTCCTCTTGGCACTGACAAAATGAAGGCGGCCACACCGCCGGTGATATGTCCCCCATCGCTACTTCCCGTGCGGGAATGGTCGCACAGGCTCGGGCGAGCCGGTATTGCCACAAAGGCGAAAGTAAGTGCTGCAGCGTGTCGGCGGCATCATATTCATGAAGGAAAACTTTCCTGCGGCCTTTACCCTCTCCGCCGATAATCGGCGGTTGTGGCTTTCCGGTCCTTGTAGCTTTGCGGGAAAGACGCACATAATCGTATGGGACAAAAATAAGGCTTTGCCCTGAGCCGTCGATGGCTCGGGGTGTTGTGTGCAGGTTGGGCGACGCTCGCATGGACAAGACTAGCCGAGCCGGGCCCTCCGATCCCGGCTCGCCAGACCCCCGGGATCGTAAAGGGCTGAAAAACCGGAAAGGCCCGAAGGCGACGTTCCTGCTCGCCGTCGACGCCTGGATCGACACCACGCTTTACGAGGCCGGGTTCCGTCTGGGCGAGTTCTGGGAAAGCCTGACCATCTTCTTCCGCCGCTTCCGCGTCAGCGGCTGGAGAAAGCTCGTCTTCGAGCTTCTCGGCGAAGCCTTCACGCTCGGTGCGGCGGGCTCCGTCCTCATGCTGGCGCTGGCGCTGCCGGCCTTCGACGACACGGCGCGAGACTGGCGCAACCAGGGCGACTTCGCCGTCACCTTCCTCGACCGCTACGGCAATGTCATCGGCCGGCGCGGCCTTATCCAGGGCGCGTCCGTGCCGGTCGACCAGATGCCGGATTATCTCATCAAGGCCGTGCTCGCCACCGAGGACCGGCGCTTCTTCGACCATTACGGCATCGATTTCATCGGGCTCATGCGCGCCATGACGCAGAACGCGCGCGCGGACGGTGTCGTGCAGGGCGGATCGACCATCACCCAGCAGCTCGCCAAGAACCTCTTTCTCTCCAACGAGCGTACGCTGGAACGCAAGATCAAGGAGGCCTTCCTGTCGGTGTGGCTCGAATGCAACCTCACCAAGAAGGAGATCCTGCAGCTCTATCTCGACCGCATGTATATGGGCGGCGGCACGTTCGGCGTTACCGCGGCCGCGAATTTCTATTTCGGCAAGGACATCAAGGATGTCACGCTCGCCGAAGCGGCGATGCTGGCGGGGCTGTTCAAGGCGCCGACCAAATATGCTCCGCACGTCAACCTGCCTGCCGCGCGCGCCCGCGCCAACCAGGTCCTGACAAACCTCGTCGACGCCGGCTTCATGACAGAGGGGCAGGTGCTTTCGGCCAGGCTGCATCCGGCGACCGTCATAGACCGCGACGACCGGAAGAGCCCCGACTATTTCCTCGACTGGACCTTCGACGAGGTGAAGCGCATCGTGCCGCGCGGGGCGACGCACTCGCTGCTCGCGCGGACCACGATCGACATGAATATCCAGCGCGCGGCGGAGGAATCGCTGGAATTCAATCTCAGGCAGTACGGCAAGCAGTACGACGCCTCGCAAGGCGCCATCGTCGTCATCGACAATACCGGCGCGGTGCGCGCCATCGTCGGCGGCACCGATTACGGCGCCAGCCAGTTCAACCGCGCGACGCGCGCCGAGCGCCAGGCCGGATCTTCCTTCAAGCCCTATGTCTACGCTGTTGCCATGGAGAAGGGGCTGACGCCGGAGACGAAGATATCCGGCGCGCCGATCAACTGGGGCGGCTGGTCACCGGGCAACTATTCGCGCGGCGAAGGCGGCATCATGACGCTCGCCAACGCGCTCGCGCATTCGGTCAACACGGCCGCCGTGCGCCTCGCACATGACGTCACCGGCCTCGCGCCGGTCAAGCAACTCGCCGAGGCGATGGGCGTGGAATCGCCGCTCAACGGCCACAAGACCATGGTGCTCGGCACGTCGGGCATGACCGTCATGGACCAGGCTACCGGCTACAGTGTCTTCCAGAATGGCGGCATCGCCGGCACGCGCCACGGCATCATGCAGCTTTCCGACCGTTCGGGAAAGGTGATCTGGGAATATCCGCGCGATGCATCGAAACCGCACCGCGTACTTTCCGAGAAAGCCGTGGCTGAGATGAATTCCATGCTCGTCGGGGTCACGCAGCACGGCACCGGGCGGCGCGCGCAACTGCCGATGACGCTCGTCGGCGGCAAGACCGGCACCACGCAATCCTACCGCGACGCCTGGTTCGTCGGCTTCACCGGCAATTACACCTGTGCGGTATGGATCGGTAATGACGATTATTCGCCTATGAAGCGCATGACCGGCGGCACCGTGCCGGCCATGACATGGGAACGGTTGATGGCCTATGCCGAGCAGAATATCGAGTTGAAGCCGATCTTCGGCATCGAGGACAGCCTGCTGAAGCCGAAGGAGGTCGCGGGCGCCAAGGACGAGGCCAACGAGGCGCCGCGCGACGAACGCCCCCGCCTGCTCTCCTCGGCTACGACGAAAGTGCTTAAGGACATCGCAAAGATGTTCGAGGAAGCCACGGTGATAAATACGCCGATCGGTCCGGAGGCGCTTTCCTCGCTCTGAACCAGCCTCGCTTGCTTCGGCAGGCACCTCCAAGGTACAGCCTGACTATCAGCATCCGTTCCGGCGCCTCATGTTCCGCACCGTCGTTCCTGTCTTCGTCGCGCTTGCCATCGCCATCGGCGGCGGCGCATGGAGCCTGCGCTATGCGCTCGAACACGGATTCGGGATGGAAACGCTCGCCGTCGGGCCCTGGCAGGCCAATCCGGACCTCGGCACTCCGGATGCCTCGGCTTATGCCAAGGCGGCAGTGGCGCGCCGCGGCGAGCTGCCGCTCGGCCGCGCCGAGGGGCTGGTCTTCCACGCTTCGGACGACAGTTCCGGCGCAGCGCTGGAGCGCAACTGTTCCTACCGTATCGCCGGGGAACTGCCAGCCGCACGCTTCTGGACGCTCCACGCGGCCGACCCCGCAATGAGGCCGCTGCCGGAAACGGGGCTCCGCCCGGCGGCGCTACAGTCGACAGCCGTGCTCCATGACGCGGATGATTCCGTCGTGGTTACGATGTCCCCGCACCCGACGCCGGGCAATTGGCTTCCCTTGTCCGGGACGGGTCACATGATGCTGGTCCTCGCCCTTTACGATACGCCGATCGCAAGCAGCACCGAGATTTCCCGTGTGGTCCTGCCGCGCATTTCCAGGCTGGGCTGCGAATGACCCGCTTGCTCTACGCGATCCTGGTGGGACTGGTCGGCGCAGGCGTCGTACACGCCATCATCCTCCTGATCCTGCCGCATTATTCGGAGCGCGATGCCTGGGCTCGGCTCGCGACCCACGCCGACTACTATCATTTCACGAGAATGAGTGGAGAGGACGCACCGCCCGTTGTTCGCGGCGTCGACCCGTTCTTCGATGCCGTCGCCTGCCGCTTCGACCTTTCCGAAGGCGTCGTCCATGTGAAGGCGACCGGACACGTACCCTTCTGGTCGGTATCGGTCTACAATCGCCACGGCCAGAACATCTACAGCCTGAACGACCGCGCCCAGACGCTCGGCGACCTTGATCTCGTCCTGGTCACGCCGGCCCAGATGATCGAGCTCAAAAAAAGTTTGCCGAAGGAATTCGAGAAATCCGTCTTCATGGAAGCGGATGTCGGACGGGGCATCGTCGCGATCCGCAGCTTCGTCCCCGACGAGACATGGAAGAAGGCCATCGCCGACTATCTGAACGACGCAAGCTGCGCGCTTCGATAAGCCCTGAACACGTTACCAAGGCACGCCTCGTTCAGTGGCGCGGCTCGCTGCCTTCCGCCCCGGGGACATGGTTCCCTGTGCCGGCTGTCCCGTCGGCTTGCGACACGACACGGTCTTGTTCGTAACGCACGCCGGGGAAGATGATCACATCGCCGGCTTTCGCCAGCGAGCCGGGGAAACCACCGCTTGCGGTTTTACGCGGGGTAAAGGCCAGTATCGTTGCCATATTCAAGTCTCCTCTCGGAAATTCCGGAGCAAACACGCAACACCTCCACTGACGATTAAGAGCCTCTTAGAGTTAACAGCCTGCTAACGGATCGGCGCTAAATTAAAGCAAATTGTTTGAAAATCCCGCTTTCGCCATCACGGCGCAGCCGGGATTCGAGTGAGTATCGGGCGTATCCGCGTGTCTTCGACAGACTTCAGGCAGCTTCTCACCGCAAGCGAGAAGGAAAAAGCCGAGCGGCTCTTCCGTGCCGCGGTTACGGCCTTCTGTTCGCTCGTCCGGCCGTCCCGCCGCGATATTGACCAGCTCGAGGAACTGACGCTGTCACTGTTCGACATGGTCTCGGTCGACGCCAAGCGCTTCGTCGCGGCGGCGCTCAGCGAATCGCCCTACGCGCCGCAGGCGCTGGTGCTGCGGCTCGCCAACGAGCCGGTGGATATCGCCGCTCCGGTCCTGGTCCGCTCGGCCGCGCTTTCAAATTTCGACCTCGTGACCCTCATCTCCCGCCATGGCCCGGCGCATGCGCGTGCCATCGCCCAACGCTCCGGCCTCTCTGCCGGGATTTTCCACTTCGCAAACAACAGCGTCACCCCCAGGAAGGAAGTGCCCGAGATGCCGCTTCACGCCGAGACCCGCAAACCTGCAGCCTTGAGTGAAGACCGGCCAACAGCTGAGGAAACAAGACAAAAATTGCGGGCGATGATGCGGTCCGCCGGGGGCCATGCCCGTTTCGAAAACCGTTCTGGCAAGGTCTTCGATGAGAGCGCCGGCTTCCGTCACTACGAAAAGCTGCGCTCGACCGCACTGACGGGCGTACCTGCCTTCTTCCAGACCGCGCTTGCCGACGCGCTCGACATCGAATTCGAACGCGCACGTACGCTAACGGAAACCGGAAGCTACTATTATCTCATGGTGGCGCTGAAGGCGCTCGGCCTGGATGAAGCGCAAGCTTTCCTACTGACCGCTGCCGCGTTCCCCTCGCACTTCGCCCATCCGGAGACGATCCGTCTTTTCCTCGAACGCTACAGCCAGCTTCATCGAGATGCCGCGATCGAAAAGGTCGGCTATTGGAAAGTCGACAGTTTCTCGGTCGTATCGGCCCGCACCGCCCGCGAGCGCTCCGGCGACAATGCCGATATTGCCATCCCGACCGCCGCTTCGCTGAAAGCGTCCTGATTCAGGATGTCCTTACCGGGAAAAGTTCCTCGTGAGGCCGGCCGGTCTCGATCTCGACGACCCACAGATCGGGGTCGAAGCGCCTTTCCTTCTCAAGCTTTGCCTCGATAGCCGCGTCGTCGGCAGGGCCGAGCATTTCCGAAAAACCTCGTTCCTGCGGCTTCCCTTCCTCGTAGGCGACCTGCGGAGCGGGACCGTAGAGGGTCACTTCGCCCAGCCGCGATCGACTGACGATGAATATCGCGCCCGCTTCGGATGCGCCACGTCTAAGGACCGCGCCGAAACCGCCCGCTGACTGGACACGACGCAGAAGGGCTGAGACCCATAGATCGGATGTCACACGCATGGCGAGGCAATAGCAGTTCGCAAGGCAGCGATAAATCCGGCGCCGGTTGCGCCGTCAGTTTATCAGCCCGACTTCCTGCATCTTCGCGTAGGTCTCTGCGTCCGGCTGGCCGTTCACCGGAAGCCCGAAAAGGGACTGGAACTCCTTGATGCCCGATGTCGTCTTCGGCCCCATCATCCCGTCGAGTTCAATGCCGTCATTACCAAATGCCTTGAGGCCCGCCTGGATCTTGACGATGCGTGCCTTATCGGCATCCGGCGAGACGGATTGGGTCGTCGCCGTATCGACCTGGGGCCTCGGGGCCGGAGCCGGAATATTGGCCGACGCTGCGGCGTCGAGGATGCCGAGTCGCTTCAGCAGGAAGCCGTCGATATGGCCGGAGGCCGGCAAGCCGACGCTCTTCTGATATGCTTCGATCGCCTGACCGGTCTGCGGTCCGGTGAGGCCGTCCACAGGACCGGAATAGAAGTTAAGTCTGGTGAGCGAGGCCTGGACCTTCTGGACAAGCGGATCGGCGACAGCGGGCGCCACGGTGGAGGCGGACGCATGCGAAGCGGGAGCAGGCGTCGCGGCACGGACGCCCTGCCGGCCATCGGTGTTCCGGGTCGAAAAGAACGCCTCTTTGTAGAAATGCGGCTGGTACCAGAGCGCATTGGCTGAAATGAAGGAAAACGCCACCAGAAACGCGGTCGTGGCCCCGACCCCGAGTGGATTGCGCATCACCCCTTCGCCGGCGCTGACAAGCGCGTCGCGGACAAAGGAGGAGCCGTATATCGGCTCACGCCGTCTTGCGTTGCGTGCCATTGCCTGCCCCGTTCGAAAGATACTCGCCTGCGGCGCCAACCTCGTCCGCTGGCGCAGCGGCATGCGGGCCGACGATCGGCACGGTGACCGTCACGGTCGTACCGTCGCCCGGCGCGCTTTCGATCGCCATCGCCCCCTCGTGCAGCACGACAAGGCCCTTGACCAGCGACAGCCCAAGGCCGGTGCCCTCGAACTGGCGGGTATAGTCGTTCTGCACCTGGGTGAAAGGCTGGCCGAGCCGCTTCAGATCGTCTCGCGAGATACCGATGCCGGTGTCGCTCACCCAAAAACGGAGCCGCTCTCCCGTCTGTTTGGCCCCGATCACCACGCTGCCGCCTTCGGGAGTGAACTTGACCGCGTTCGACACCAGGTTGATCAGGATCTGCTGGATCGCACGGCGGTCCGCACAGACCTCGCCGACGCCGGGGGCGAGAGCCACGCGCAGCGATACCGCCTTCACCGATGCCTGATGCGCCATCATGGAGCGGCACGTCTCGACCGCGTCGGCGAAGGCGAACGGCTCCGGATGGATCGGATAGGCGCCGGATTCGATCTTGGAAACGTCGAGGATCGAATTGACGACCGAAAGCAGATGGGTGCCGGATTCGTGGATCAGTCCGACATATTCCTTTTGCCTAGGGTCGGCGAAGGGGCCGAACATCTCATGCGTTAGCATATCGGAGAAGCCGAGGATCGCGTTGAGCGGCGTCCGCAACTCATGGCTGACGGCAGCAAGAAAACGGTTCTTGGCAATCTCGTTGCTGCTCGCTTGTTCGGCCGCTCCGGCAAGCTCGGCCTTCAGCGCGGCCATCTCGCCATTGTCGCGTATCAGCGCGGCGATGTCCCTTCCCTCGCCGGCGCGGAACATCTCCACCGTATATGAATGATAATCGGCTGACCTGCCGTCCAGCCCGGGAATGCGGAGGCGGATATCGGCACGCGCACGCGCAGCGCCTTCCCTCACGTCCGACAGCGCACAGAGATAGGCGACCCGGTCGGCAACATGGATGCGGTCGAACAGCCCGGTGCCGAGAAGCAATTCCGGCGCCAGGTGAAAGAGCCGCGTGGCCTGATCGGAAACATCGGCGACGTCACCGTTGGCGGCGACCTTGACCACCACCGCGTCGATACGCTCCTCAAGCAGCGGTTCCTCGTCCGCCGGGCTGACGGTTCGAACGGTAAGAAAAAGCGTTCGCAGTCGCGCCCATGCGGTCAGTCCATAGGCGAGCGGAACCAGCCATTGCCACGGCGACACTGTAATAGCCGCCGCTGGCGCCATGATCCCCGCTAGCGGAAGCTGCGCCACGAAGACGGCGAACACCGCCACCATGCCCGCGATCACGGCGTTACGCGACCGCCCTATCCACCAAGCTTCGAAAGCGAGCGCCAAAACGGTCGCTGAAAGCGGGGAGGCCAGACCACCGGATGCCGCCAGCACCAGGGCGGCGAAAACCGAGGCGAGAACGAGCATCCCCCCCTCGATCAGCACCCGCCTGACATTCACGGCCACGAGGAGCGCGGCAAGCCAGCAAAGGCCGCAAAGGGCGCAGAGCGATGCAGCGACCACCGCCGCATCCATCCTGCCATAGGAGGCAAAGGCGAAGCCCGCCACGCCGAAAAAGGGTGCCGCCACGACGGTGCCTACGAAGCGGGCACGTCGGCCACGCTCCATCGGATCGATAAGACCGGGGGGAACGAGGCTTTCGCATCCCGCCATCAGGCCGGCGATCCAGTCAGCGGATTTCGGCGTTGCCAAACTCACCCGAACGCACTCTCTACCTGCCCGATTCACGGGCTGTTTTTCGTTAAGCCAGACCCTCGCATCCAGCGTTTAAGGAAAGGATAAGGCGAGGCGCCTCCAAGGCGTCAGTCGCACCAAAATCGCGCTCCCGGCACCCCAACGAGCGGCCAATTCGGGCCATGGTAAACAGAGGGTAAGGCACGAAAGCACCTTTAGCCCGATTTCCACGCGCCCCGGTTGACGCGTGTCCATCTTCCCGGAATGGCGGATTCCGGCGGCTTGTTCGGTAAACCGCATCTTAAGCTCCGGATCCCAGCTCGAAGCGAAGTGCCGCCTCTGCCCGATCATTCAAATTTTATACTTATTCGATGAAAATCCACCGCGTTCGGGCAAGCGCTCCTTTGCCCGCTCCTGCCATGATCCGGTTCGGGAAAGGGCCGCACTTGAAGGAACGGCCGACGGATAAAGGGACGGACAATGGGATTTCTCATCAAATCGGCCTTCTGGCTTTCGCTGGTCCTGCTTCTCATCCCATTCGATGCCGGCGACGGCACTCAGAAAGCCGACACCGTCAGCCCGGTCACTGCGCTTCTTGCGGCACGCGAAGCGGCAAGCGACATCGGCAATATCTGCGAGCGCAAGCCGGATGTCTGCGTCGTCGGCCAGGAAGCGCTGCATACGATCGGAGTCAGGGCGCGCGCCGGCGCGAAACTCGCATACGAGATGCTCGACAAGCATTTCGACGACAAAGACGGCTCGCTGACCACCGGTAGCATCGCAAGCGCCGAGAAACCGGCGGAATAACGCCGGTCTGGCCTACCGGCCCGCCAGCCAAAAAAGCCGCCGCACGTCCCGAATCTTCGTGACGGCACGGCGGCCGCTCACTATATCGATTACATGTCCAGCAATATTCAGGCCATACGCGACGACTTCGCCTTCCTTGACGATTGGGAAGACCGCTACCGCTACATCATCGAACTCGGCAATGAACTTCCGCCTTTCCCCGAAGAGGCGCGCGATGCCGGGCACAAGGTGCAGGGCTGCGTCAGCCAGGTGTGGCTCTTCACCCACCGCACGCAGGAGCCCGACCCGGTACTGACCTTCGACGGCGATTCCGACGCCCACATCGTTCGCGGGCTGGTGGCGATCATGCTTGCGCTTTTTTCAGGCAAGCACGCCAGCGAGATCGGACGGATCGACGCGGAAGGCGTCATGACCGAACTCGGTCTCGACGAGCACCTGACGCCGCAGCGCGCCAATGGCCTGCGCTCGATGGTGAAGCGCATCAAGCGGGACGCCGAAGAATCCCTTGCGATGGAAGGCTCCTGAGAGACGCGCCGCCTATTCGGCAGCGACGGGATTAAGCCGCGGGCGGTAATCGTCTGCTCCCCAGTGCAGAACGCGACGATGCGGACGTTCTTCCTTCGGGCGCTCGTAGTGACGGCTGAGCACACTTAGCGCTGATTTCAGCATGATCTTGGCGGAACGGGCCGGCCAGCCTCTTTCCATCTCGATCGTCTCCAGGCCTTTGAGGAAACAGCATACGTCGATGAGGACACCGGAGAGTTCCGGGCCCACCGCGTCGACCGCATGCTCAATCCGCTGCCTCGCCGCAAGCGCCGCATCGGTCAGTTCGGCAATTCCTCCGGCACCGCCGTCGCGCCGCCCTGACGCGATCGCGGCCTGCCAGTTGGCGCCGAGCCTCGGCATGATGCGGGCGCGCGTATAGTCGGACCTCAACCTTTCGCCCGAGCGCCATTCGGCCTCGGCCAGAAAGGGAGTACCGTCCTTCGTTTTGCGGCGGGCAAGCTGGGCAAGTGGCGATTCCGCCATATTCACGTCGGCGACGATCCAGCCATCAGCCGTATCGAACCGCTGCGGCGTGACCTCGCCATGCTGTTCGCGATAAGGATCCTTCCGCGCGGCCGTTCGCCTCAGGGCCGCCTCGCCGGCGGTCGAAAGGCGCACGGCGCCACCGGCGCGGGCAATCAGGCCGGCGGCGGCCAGTGCCGCAAGTTCGGCGTGTCTGGCGGCGATCGTGCCGCGCTCGCCGTTCTCCAGGAGGACGGACTTTTCATCCGATGCCGGCCTGATTTGCACAGGACCGGCCACAAGGAACTTCAGAATCCGGAGCCTTTTCCTTTCGGTCTCGCCCGGCTTTTCCCGAGCCGCCATTCAGATCGTACCCCGCTCACGGAAGGCGGCGCCGGCGACGCGCTCCATCGTCGCCACGATGCGATCAAAATCGGCATCGTCACGCATGTCCTCGACTAAATGACACGCGTAGAGCACCGTCGTGCGGTCGCGGCCGAAGCCACGTCCGACATCGGCCATGGTCAGCCGCAGCACGACATGTCCTACATACATCGCGATCTGACGCACACGGGTGATGTCCAGAGTGGAACGGCCCGGCCGCCGCAATTCCTTGCCACTGACATTGAAAAGGGCCGAGGCGATATCGATCAGGCAATCGCACCATTCCACTGCCCGATCGTACTTCATTCCATATGACGCCCGGCAGTCGCCAACGACGCACGGCGGGCTCGCCTCGCGCGCTCGATCGATCTCCAAGGTGGTTGCGGGTCGGGTGGCTGTCGCTTGTTGCACTGAACATATCCCTCCTGATTAGGAATATGTTCTTATATCGAAACCGCGCCTATGCGTGAACAAAATACGAACATTAAATTCTGTGTGAAACAATCAATGGATTGATTTCGCTGGCCTATTCCCCATCGCCTATGCCCTTCCCCAACGAATTTTCTCCCCGTCTTTATGGGTCGCACGACAATTCGCCTCCCAACTGCGCGAGGAACCCCGATGGATCGGCTGACCCAAGAGATCGACGACTACAGGCGAAAGAAGGAGAGGATAGCGACGGAGGCCCGGCAGCGCGCCGCGCTGTTCCTCACTTGCGGCATCGACATTCCCGAACTGCTCTCGGCATCCGCCATGGAGCGGGATCGTATAACAGTGCGGTTACTGCGGTTGATTGAACGGGAACGCATCAAGGGCGCGCGGCGCCATTGGAGCTACGATCTCAACAGGCATATCGCGCTGAAGCAGGCACTCGACCGCCTGCGCGGAAGCAAATGAGGACTGGACGGCACGAAGATTTTATCCGTGCGCCCGACAGCAAAACGGCGCCTCGCGGGCGCCGTAGCCTTATCATCGCCGAAGATGCTTACCGGCCCTTCGCCTTGCGGCCCAGGCCCATCTTCTTGGCCAATTGCGAGCGCGCCGCGGCGTAGTTCGGGGCCACCATCGGATAGCTGGAATCGAGGTTCCACTTCTCGCGATACTGGTCGGGCGTCAGGTTGTAGTGGGTCATCAGGTGCCGCTTGAGCGACTTGAATTTCTTTCCGTCCTCCAGACAGACGATATAGTCGTCGTGGACCGAGCGCTTGGGATTGACGGCCGGCTTCTGCTTGTCGACGGGAGCCTGTTCGCTGGCGCCGCCCACACGACCAAGCGCCGCATGAATGTCAGCGATCAGATTCGGAAGCTCCGAGACCGGAACAGGATTGTTGCTGACATAAGCCGCAACGACATCGGCCGTAAGCTCAATGAGCATGTCGGTGCTTCTGGCAGGTGATTCATTCATATCCATTCTCTGACCCTTCGATAGAACTTGGACTCTGCTGTTCCGCTTGTCTCTTTTCTCGGAATTCAGCGATACGAAACCAAGAAAGCTGACGCTTACACGACTCGCATCAGGCGGCACCTAACTGCCGCTTCGAATAGTATAAGTCAATTCACTAATTCTATTTTCCGGCTAAACATGCTCGATTTATCCTGTAGTCTTACAGAAATAATGAACGCCACAACTTTAACGCGTTTCACAACATTGCGGCGAGAGACAGGCAGACCGTGCCTGAAATGCGGACCGTTTCTGAAATATTGCTGACCTGCCATGCGGCGGAGCTTTTCATACAGGGCGGCAAATGGCGGAGACGGGCGAAAGCCGTTCAACCGGAAAATGCGGCCATCTGCGTGATTTCCATGGCCGTCTTACACTTTTCGCATATTGCGTTATATCCAAAAGATGGAACAAGCGACGGCGTACCGCCTTCGAGCCGATTTCCCATTCTTCCAAACTTCCCCCCCAGAGGCTTCATGACCGCCAAATTCGCAGACATTCCCGCGCCGCAGACCGAGACGCGGCCCAAGGCCGATAGCTGGCACGGCGTCAGCCGCGTCGACGAATATGCCTGGTTACGCGCGGAAAATTGGCAGGAGGTATTCAAGGACCCTTCCCTACTCGACCCGGCGATCCGGTCGCATCTGGAAGCCGAGAACATTTATCAGGCAGCGATGATGGCCGACACGGCCGAATTGCAGAAGAAGCTGTTTTCGGAGATGCGAGGCCGCATCAAGGAGGACGATTCCTCCGTGCCGATGAAAGACGGCGCTTTTGCCTATGGCACATCCTTCAAGGCCGGCGGCGAGCAGCCGCGCTTCTTCCGGACGCCACGGGAGGGTGGCGAGGAGCAAATCCTGCTCGACGGCGACAGGGAAGCCGAAGGCAAAAGCTATTTCCGCCTCGGGGGAGCGGATCATTCGCCCGACCACAAGCTGCTGCTCTGGGGCTTCGACGACAAGGGTTCGGAGTTTTACACGCTCCATGTCCGCGATATCGACGGCGGGGCCGATAACGCCGACAGCGTCGCGGACACGGGCGGCGCAGGCACCTGGGACGCGGAGGCAGCCGGCTTCTTCTATACGCGGCTCGACGCCAATCACCGGCCGTCAAAAATCTACTACCACACGCTCGGGAAGAAGCGTGACCGGCCGATCTACGAAGAGAAGGATCCCGGCTTCTTCATGGATGTCGGCGGGACGCTGACCAACCAATGGATATTCATCGCCATTCACGATCACGAGACATCGGAATACCGCATCCTTCCGGCGAACGATCCAGGCTCAAAGCCGCATTTGGTGGCGGCGCGCGAGACAGGCCTGCAATACGATCTCGAAGACGGCGGCGATATCTTCTTCATCCTGACCAACGCCGACGGCGCCAAGGATTTCAAGGTCATGACGGCGCCGACCAGCGATCCGGGCCGGGCCAACTGGCGCGAACTTATCCCTCACGAACCCGGCAGGCTGGTCCTCTCGATCATGGCCTTCCGTGACTTCCTGGTGCGGCTCGAACGCAAGGACGGGCTGCCGCGCATCGTTATCCGCGAGCGCGCCACCGGCGAGGAACATATGATCACCTTCGAGGAGGAAGCGTATTCACTCGGCCTTTCGGGCGCCCTTGAATACGACGCGGATGCGATTCGCTTCTCGTATTCCTCCATGACCACGCCATCGCAGGTCTATGATTACAACATGCGCACGCGCGAAAGGACGCTGCTCAAGACGCAGGAAGTGCCTTCCGGCCATGACGCCAACCAATATGTTACGCGGCGCCTGATGGCGCCTTCATATGACGGCGAACGCGTGCCGATCTCGTTGCTCCACCACAAGGATACGCCGCTCGACGGCAGCGCGCCCTGTCTGCTTTACGGCTACGGCGCCTATGGCATCACGATCCCGGCGTCCTTCAACACCAATTGCCTTTCGCTGGTGAACCGCGGCTTCGTTTATGCGATCGCGCATGTACGCGGCGGCAAGGACAAGGGTTTTTCCTGGTACGAGGACGGCAAGAAGGCAAAGAAGCACAACACGTTCGACGATTTCGTCCACGCCGCGCTTCATCTTGTGGCCGAAGGTTACACCGATCACGACCGCATCGTTGCGCAGGGCGGGTCGGCCGGCGGGCTCCTGATCGGCGCCGTCGCCAATCTGGCGCCGCAGGCCTTCGGGGGCTTTATCGCCGAGGTTCCCTTCGTCGATGTGCTGGCCACGATGCTGGACGATACATTGCCGCTAACCCCGCCCGAATGGCCCGAATGGGGCAATCCCAAGGAATCCCGTGCGGACTACCAGACCATTGCATCCTACTCCCCCTATGACAACGTGGATGCGAAGGACTATCCGCCGATCCTGGCGGTCGCCGGCCTGACGGATCCGCGCGTCACCTATTGGGAGCCGGCGAAGTGGGCGGCGCGGCTGCGCGCGAAGAAGACCGGACGGAGCCCCGTTCTCCTCAAGATCAACATGGATGCCGGCCATGGCGGCGCTTCGGGCCGCTTCTCGCGGCTGGAGGAAATCGCCTTCGTCTATGCCTTCGCGCTCAAGGTCGTGGACAGGATGGGCGGGTAGCCGCCCTTACTTCTTTTTCTCGGCCGGATAGCCGTTCGGATGCGGCGGGACTGCCTTCAGATAGGCCGCGATCGCCTCGCGGTCGGCGGTGGTGAGGTGCGCGATGTTCTCCTGAACATCGACCATGGCACCTCCAACCGAATCGAAATCAGGCGTGAAGCCGCTTTCGAGATAATAGGCGATGTCCTTCTCCGACCAGTCACCGATTCCACCCTCGCCGGAGGTGATATTCGGCACGTGCCCCTTCCCCTCCACGGCGACCGCACCGGAAAGCCACAGATCGTTCTTCGTCCCGCCGAGGAAATTGCGCGGCGTGTGGCATTCGCCGCAATGGCCCGGCCCTTCGACCAGATACTGTCCTTCCTTCGCCTTCTCGGAAGCACCGGCTGGCAGGCTGACAACAGGCTTGTCGGATAAATAGAGCAGCTTCCACAATCCGATGCCGCGACGCACCGAATAGGGGAAGGAGAGTCGGTCGGGCGGCGTCCTGCCTGACACCGGCGGCAGCGTTTTGATGAAGGCGAAGAGGTCGGCGATATCGCTAAGCTTCATCCGGGCATAAGATGGGTACGGAAAGGCCGGATAATAATGTCGCCCGTCCGGAGAGACGCCGCGCTTCAGCGCATTGGCGAAATCCGCGAGCGTCCACGCACCGATGCCGTCCGCCTTGTCGGGCGAGATGTTCGGCGGCACGAAGACACCGAACGGCGTCTTCAATTCCAGACCGCCCGCCAGTTCCAGCCGGGCATCGCCCTTGGCGCCGGGCCGGCCATGGCAGGAGACGCAGCCGCCGGCCCAGAATATCCGCTCGCCCCTGGCTGCATCGCCTGGGGCGAGGTTCGCTACGCTTTTCGGATCAAGCCCGCGCGGAATCGTAAGCAGCCAGAACGCCAGCCCCCCGGCCACCACCAGAACGACAATGGCCAGAATCAGGCGGCGAACCGTCATGAGGCGCGGGACCTTACGCTATTTCAGGCGATAGTCTTGATGGCAGGTCTTGCAATGGTTGAATACCGGCGTGACCGCAGCCTTGAAGGCGTCCAGATCGGCCGGACCATCCTTACCCGCCGCCTTGGCCGCGGCATCGGCGTCCGCCTGGAATTTCGCCAATTCCGCCTCGAAGCCGGCATGATCGGACCATATCTTCGGCGAAGCCTTGGTATCGCCCTTGTCCGAGCCTTCGGGGAAGAAGGTGCCGTAAGAATGCGAGACCGCGCGCAGGGTCATGATCGCTGATTTGGCGACGGCCGGATTGTAATCGAGGTCACCCTTCAGCATCGCGGCGGAAACGCCCGCTGCCGCGCCATTGGCGTCCATCAGTGCCTTTCTCGTCGCGATCGGGTCGTTCGCCGCCATGGCCACGGTGGCGGCCAACATAAGGCCGGAAACGGCAAGTGCGATTTTCTTCATTCCTCTCCTCCCGGGGTTCACAGGCAGATGCGCCCGTCGCCAACAACACCGATGATGACGGTTTAATTCCTCCGTTTCTTCTCACTCTTGCGTGAAGTCGGGGGTTTCCGCAGTTACGGATCGTCAAGAAAAAAGACCCCGGACAATGCCGGGGTCTTCACGAGAGGTCGATCAGGAAGCTTTCTCGTAGAGCTTCAGCACGTGATCCCAGTTGATCAGATTATCGACGAAGGCCTCCAGATATTTCGGCCGCGCGTTGCGATAGTCGATGTAATAGGAATGCTCCCAGACATCGACGCCGAGGATCGGCGTCGCGCCGTGGACGAGCGGGTTCTCGCCGTTCGGCGTCTTGGAAATCTCGAGCTTTCCGTTCTTCACCGAAAGCCAGGCCCAACCGGAGCCGAACTGCGTTGCGCCGGCATTGATGAAATCGGCGCGGAATTTGTCATAGCCGCCGAGGTCACTGTCGACCGCCTTTTGCAGCGCGCCCGGCAGCTTCTTGCCGCCGCCGCCCTTCTTCATCCAGGGCCAGAAATGGGTATGGTTGTAATGCTGGGCGGCATTGTTGAAGAGACCGGCATTCTTGCCGAAAGACTGCTTCACAACCTCTTCCAGAGACAGCTTGTCCATCCCCGCCTCGGCCGCCAGCTTATTGCCGTTATCGACATAGGCCTTGTGGTGCTTGTCGTGGTGATATTCCAGCGTTTCCTTGGACATATAGGGCTGGAGCGCCTCGTAGTCGTAAGGCAGCGGCGGCAGTTCAAAGGCCATGATCGGTCTCCCTCATTACGTGATGAAAGTTATGGACAAGATAGGTTCTCTCGGGTCCCGGACAAGGCCGGGAGGCGTGTCCGGGCTTCTTTTAGCGGCTCACCCGACGGCTGTCGAATGCGCCCATTCCCAGTAAAGCTCGCGTGCCTTCTTGGCGACGGGGCCGGGCTGGAGATCGCGGTTTTCGATGCGCGTGATCGGCACCACCTTGGAGTGATTGCCTGTTGAGAAAATCTCGTCGGCCTCCATGAAATCAAGGACCGACAACGTCTTTTCAACTGTGCGGAACCCGTAGTCGGCGAGCAGCGCGACGGTACGCGAACGGGTGATGCCCGACAGGAAGGTGCCGTTGGCGGCCGGCGTGAAGACGTGGCCGTCCTTGACCATGAAGACGTTGGACGAGCCGGTTTCGGCGACATTGCCGAGCATGTCGAGCACCAGCGCGTTATCGAAGCCGCGGCTCTTCGCCTCCGTAATGGCGCGGGCATTGTTCGGGTACAGGCAGCCGGCCTTCGCATTGGTCGGCATGGTCTCGATCGTCGGACGGCGGAAAGGCGAGACCGCCACCGAAAAACCTGATGGCTCCTGCATCGGCGCTTCGTAGAGGCAGAGGCAGAAGCGGGTCGATTCCGGGTCTGCCGGCACGCCCATATAGCCGCCATGCTCGGCCCAATACATCGGCCGGATGTAAACTGCGGTCTTGCCGTCGAACTTCTTCAAGCCTTCCCAGGTTAGACCGATGATCTCCTCCGCGCTCATCGTCGGCTTCAGGCCGAGCGCCGCAGCCGAGACATTCACCCGCGCGGCATGACGATCGAGATCGGGCGCGACGCCTTCGAACCAGCGGGCACCGTCGAAGACGCTCGAGCCGAGCCACATGACGTGGCTGCGCGGCCCCACGAGCGGCACGTTGCCCTCATGCCAATCGCCATCAACGTAGGTCCAGGTAGTCGTCTGGGCGGCAGTATTCACTTTCATTCGAGGATTCACTCCACGTGATCAGCATATCACCGCCATGGAAAGCGCTTTGCCTTCCATCGTCAATCGTCATGGCACAACAAATCGTGGTCCAGATATAGTCGCGCCGGTTGCGACAACGCGTTAAGATTGCACACTGGATTTCCCCTCCCCGAGGATAGCATGCGGTATTCGGCCTTTGTCTTCGACGCTTACGGAACGCTTTTCGACGTACATGCGGCTGTACGCCGGCACGCCGCCGAGGTCGGCCCCGACGGCCAGGCCATATCTGAGCTTTGGCGGATCAAGCAGATCGAATATTCCTGGGTGCGGACGCTGATGGGGTCGTATCTCGATTTCTGGCAGCTCACCGAGCAGGCGCTCGATTTCGCCTTCGCCAAATATCCTTCCGCCGATCCGGCACTGAAGCCGAAATTGCTCGACGCCTATCGCGATCTCGACTGCTATCCGGAAGTGCCGGCAGTGCTGAAAGCGCTCAAGGCGGAAGGCGCACGCGTGGCGATCCTCTCCAACGGCTCGCCGGCCATGCTGGAAACGGCGGTCCGGAAAGCGGCGCTAGACACCGTGCTCGATGATGTCTTTTCCGTGGATCCTATCCGGCGCTTCAAGACGGACCAGTCCGTCTACGAACTGGTCACCACCGCCTGGCGGCTCTATCCCGACGCCGTCTCCTTCCAGTCGTCCAATCGCTGGGATATCGCGGGCGCCACGAAATTCGGTTTTCGCACCGTCTGGATCAACCGCACGAACCAGCCGGACGAATATATGGACCATAAGCCGAGCGTGATCCTGCCCAGTCTGGACC
Source organism: Mesorhizobium koreense (assembly GCF_031656215.1). Lineage (NCBI taxonomy): Bacteria > Pseudomonadati > Pseudomonadota > Alphaproteobacteria > Hyphomicrobiales > Phyllobacteriaceae > Mesorhizobium > Mesorhizobium koreense. Next base: position 4,082,131 of record NZ_CP134228.1, read on the forward strand.
GGCTCGCAGCGTCGACCTGAGAGGTGCTCCCGTCAGGCGGGTATTCCGTTGCCGGGATGCAACAAATCAGCACGTTTGTTCGTTTCAGACCTGCCGGTCCACTTCCGGCCGCATTTCGCCGCTGTTTTCCCGCAATCGTTGTTTCGGGGGAGGATGGCGAAACGATCCGGGCATCCACACAGGGCTCAAGCAGACAGATGACAGGCAACGAACTTCACCGGGCCGCGCTCACCCGCCGGCGCTTTCTTGGCATGGCGGCAGTCGGCGCCGCATCGACCGCACTTTCCGCATGCGTGACATCGCCGCCGTCGATCGAACCGGCGGAAGGATTTCCGCCTTACGAAACCGAACCGGCTTTCAGCGGTCCGGCGGCCATGTACGGACCGTTGGAGGATGACGGACGCCTCATCCCTGCTGTCCCCTATCAGAAGATCGATCCGCAATATTACCGCCAGATCGTCGAGGACCCGACAGGGGAACGGCCCGGCACGATTGTCGTGCACACACCGACGCGGTTCCTCTATCTCGTCATGGAAGACGGTCAGGCACTTCGCTACGGCGTCGGCATCGGACGGCAGGGATTCTCCTGGTCGGGCCGGGCGCAAGTCCAGTGGAAACAGAAATGGCCGAAATGGACTCCGCCGGACGACATGATCGCGCGGCAGCCGGAACTGGCGAAATACAGCGCCGCCAATGGCGGCATGCCGCCTGGCCTCGACAACCCGCTCGGTGCCCGCGCGCTCTATCTGTTCCAGGGCAACGTCGATACGCTTTACCGCCTGCACGGCTCGCCCGAATGGTGGTCCATCGGCAAGGCTGTTTCGTCGGGCTGCGTGCGCCTCATCAATCAGGATATCATCGACCTCTATAGCCGCGTGCCGGTGAAGACGCCAGTGCTGGTGGTGTGATCGACGCGATCCCAACAGTTTTCCCGATGATTCGGGAAAACTGTTGAAACGATTGATTTTATTTTTCTTTCAAGCTTGCCGAAAGTCTTATCGCTTCGTCAAGCCGCCCAATATTCCGCGCACGAGTGCCCGACCGAGAGACGAGCCTACGGAACGGACGACCGATTTCATCGCGGCTTCCGCGACGGACTGACGCCGGCTGCCACCGGAACCGACGAGGATATCGCCGACCTCGCCCCATACCGATCCGCCGGAAGACTGGCCGCCGCGCGGCTTTCCATCGGCTTGTTCGGTTGCCTCGGCGGCAGCACCCGCCTTTTTCTGCAGCATCTCGAAGGCCGATTCACGGTCGACCGCCTTGTCGTATTGACCGGAAACCGGGCTCTCATCCATTATTGTCTTGCGCTCGGCGTCGGTGATCGGGCCGATGCGCGAGGAAGGCGGACGGATCAGCGTGCGCTGGACGACCGAAGGCACGGCCTTTTCGCCGAGCGTCGAAACCAGCGCTTCGCCGACGCCCAATTGGGTGATGACTTTCGCGCAATCAAAATCGGGGTTCGGCCGAAACGTTTCCGCGGCCGTCTTCACCGCCTTCTGCTCGCGCGGCGTATAGGCGCGAAGCGCATGTTGGACGCGATTGCCGAGTTGCGCCAGCACCGTATCGGGAACGTCGAGCGGGTTCTGTGTGACGAAGTAGACGCCGACGCCCTTCGAGCGGATCAGGCGCACGACCTGCTCGACGCGATCGACGACGATCTTGGGCGCATCGTCGAAAAGGAGATGCGCCTCGTCGAAGAAGAAGACCAGCTTCGGCTTGTCCGGATCGCCGACCTCCGGCAGTTCCTCGAAAAGTTCCGACAAGAGCCAGAGCAGGAAGGTGGCGTAAAGCCGTGGGTTCATCATCAGCTTGTCTGCGGCGAGCACGTTGATGGCCCCGCGTCCGTCGGGCGTCGTGCGCATCAGATCACTGATCTTGAGCGCCGGCTCGCCGAAGAAATGCGAGGCGCCCTGCTGGTCGAGGATCAGGAGCGTGCGCTGGATAGCACCGACGGAAGCCTTGGTGACGTTACCGTATTTCACGCCGATCTCGTCGGCGCGCTCGGCGATATTGGCCAGAAGCGCCTGCAGATCCTTCATGTCGAGAAGAAGCAGGCCCTCGTCGTCCGCGATCTTGAAGGCGATGTTCATGACGCCTTCCTGCGCCTCCGACAAATCCATCAGCCGCGACAGGAGAAGCGGCCCCATCTCAGATACGGTAGCGCGGATCGGATGGCCCTGTTCCCCAAAGAGGTCCCAGAAGATCACCGGAAACTGCTCGAACTCGTAGGGGTTGAGCTTCACCTGTTTTGCGCGGGCGGTGAGAAAATCCTTGGCTTCGCCCTTCATGGCAATGCCGGACAGGTCGCCCTTGATGTCGGCGCAAAAGACCGGAACGCCCCGTCTGGAGAAGCCTTCCGCCAGCACTTGCAGCGTAACCGTCTTGCCGGTACCGGTCGCACCCGTCACCAGGCCGTGGCGGTTGCCGTAGCGCAGCAGCAATTCCTCCGGCTTCTGATAGCTGTCGTCCGGCTTGCGGCTCGCTCCGAGGAAAATGCTCTTCTCGTCCGTCATCTGGCCTATTCTCCAATTCTGAATGGCGCGGGTGGCGGCCCGCCTCGGTTCCCCTATAGTAATGCAAGCGGTACGCGACAATGCCGCAGGCCGATTTTGCGGCCACGAGGCAGGTGCCGGTAGCCCGAATGACGCATTGCGGTATGTAACGGCACATCCTAAAATCAACCAACTGTTGATTAGCGGAAGGGAGGCTCCATGGATTCGGACGTCATCAGAACGACCCGTCTGACGACGACTGATCGGAGTGGTTGGCTGGCTCTTGTCGCCAAGGCGCTGGGTGGCGCCGATTTCGACAAGTCGTTGCTTTCCTATACGGACGATGAGATCCGCATTGATCCGCTCTACGACCGCGCGCGCGACGTAGCGCCTTCGGGGCGCGTCGATCCACGTAAATGCTGGTCGATCGTGCAGCGCGTGGATGACACTGATCCTGAAAGGGCGAACGCCCAGGCCCTGGACGACGTCGAGAATGGCGCAACCGGACTCGCGATCATCTTCGACGGTGCGCCGAACGCCTTCGGTTATGGGTTGCCTGGAACGGCAGAGGCACTCTTGCAGGCGCTGGAAGGCATTCCGCTCGACAAGACGCATTTGAGGATCGACGTGCATCCCTCCAGCCGGATGTCGGTCGACTGGCTGGTGGAACTGTTGACGCAGCGTCGTGCCGATCCGACCAAGCTCAGCCTTTCCTTCGGTATCGACCCGGCGGCGAATTTCGTCGGCACCGGACGGCTCAGGATGTCGATCGAAGCGCTGAAGGCCTCGATGCCGCAATCGCTGGCGCATTTCTTCGCAATGGGCGTACCGGCTGTGCTGCTTGAGGCCGATGGCCGGGTCTATCACAATGCAGGCGCGACCGAGGCGCAGGAGCTCGGCGCCATGCTGGCGGCCGCCATCTGGCATCTGCGCATGTTCGAGGAGGAACGGCAGCCGCTTGTCTACGCCGCGCCGCATATCGGCTTCGCGCTCAGCGTCGACCAGGATCAACTCATGTCGATCGCCAAGATCCGGGCGCTGCGCAAACTCTGGATCGCAGCGCAGGAAGCATGCTCGATCGAGCCCTCGCAGGCCAGCGTCCACGCCGAAACATCGTTTCGTATGCTTACCAGGCGCGATGCCGAAACGAATATCCTGCGCAACACCATCGCAGCATTCTCGGCCGGCATCGGCGGGGCCGATACGGTTTCCGTACTGCCGCATACGCTCGCTCACGGCCTTCCCGACGCGGCCGCGCGCCGTATCGCGCGCAATACCCAGCTCATCCTCGCCGGCGAAAGCCATCTCGATTTCGTCATTGACCCCGCCGCCGGTTCAGGCGCGATCGATGCGCTCACCGGGTCGCTATGCGAAAAGGCCTGGGACGAATTCCGCCGGATCGAGGCAGAAGGCGGCATGCTCGAAAGCCTGTCAAAGGGGCGCTTCCAGGAACGGGTGAAAGCGGCACGGAAAGAGCGCACGGCCAAGTTCCGGGATGGCGAGCGGGCCATCCTCGGCACGACGATCTATCCGGCGCCCGAGGAGCGGGCCGTATCGACGCTGAACGCCGATAAGCGGCCCCTGCCGGAAGACGGCACAGTGTTCTGCGAGCGCCTGCCGGCCCTGCGGCTCGACCAGTTGATTGGAAGCAACGCGTGATACCAGACTTTTCGTCGATCGACTGGCGCGAGGCCCGGGCCAAAGCGGCCAAGCCGCCGCGCGACAGGCGGCAAACGCCGGAAGGGATAGCGATCCGCCGCAGCTACCGCGAACGCGACCTCGCCGGGCTGCCCTATCTGGATACCTACCCAGGTGCCGCGCCCTATCTGCGCGGCCCCTACCCCACCATGTATGTCCAGCAGCCATGGACGATCCGGCAATATGCCGGGTTCTCGACGGCCGAGGAATCGAACGCGTTTTACCGGCGCAATCTGGCGGCAGGCCAGAAAGGCCTTTCGATCGCTTTCGATCTGGCCACCCATCGCGGCTATGACAGCGACCATCCGCGCGTCGCCGGCGATGTCGGCATGGCGGGCGTCGCCATCGATTCCATCCTCGACATGCGGCAGCTTTTCGACGGCATCCCGCTCGACCAGATGACGGTGTCGATGACCATGAACGGCGCGGTGCTGCCGATCATGGCGCTCTACATCGTGGCGGGCGAGGAACAGGGCGTCGCCCAGAAGGACCTCGCCGGGACCATCCAGAACGACATCCTCAAGGAGTTCATGGTCCGTAATACCTATATCTACCCGCCAAAACCCTCGATGCGGATCATCTCGGATATCTTCGCCTATACGTCCGAGCATATGCCGAAATTCAATTCGATCTCGATCTCCGGCTACCACATCCAGGAAGCGGGAGCGACGGTCGACCTCGAACTCGCCTATACGATCGCGGACGGGGTCGAATATGCGCGAGCGGGGGTCGCCGCCGGCCTCGACATCGACAAGTTCGCGCCCCGGCTTTCCTTCTTCTGGAACGCCGGCATGAATTTCTTCATGGAAGTGGCGAAGCTGCGCGCCGCACGGCTCATCTGGGCGGTGCTGATGCATAAGAATTTCGCGCCGAAGAACCCGCGCTCGCTGTCGCTGAGGGCGCACTGCCAGACCTCGGGCTGGTCGCTCACCGCGCAGGATCCCTACAACAACATCATGCGCACCATGATCGAGGCGATGGCGGCAACGCAGGGGCATACCCAATCGCTCCACACCAACTCCTTCGACGAGGCGCTGGCGCTACCGACCGACCATTCCGCGCGCATCGCACGCAACACGCAATTGCTGTTGCAGAAAGAATCCGGCACGACGCGGGTGATCGATCCATGGGGCGGCTCCTACTATGTCGAGCGGCTGACGCATGATCTGGCCGCCCGTGCGCTTTCCCATATCGAGGAAGTGGAAACACTGGGCGGCATGGCGGCAGCCATCGAAAAAGGCGTGCCCAAACTCAGGATCGAGGAAGCGGCGGCGCGCACACAGGCGCGGATCGATTCAGGCGAGCAGATGGTAGTCGGCGTCAACAGCTACCGGCCGGAGCAGGACATCGAGGTCGACGTGTTGAAGGTCGACAACGCTGAAGTCCGCGCGCGCCAGTTGGCCAAATTGCAGCAACTCAAGGGCACACGCGACGTCGCGGCTGTCGAAACCTCGCTTGGCGCGCTGACAGAGGCCGCCCGCAGCGGCAAGGGCAACCTTCTCGGCCTAGCCGTCAGGGCCGCGCGCGCCAAGGCGACGGTCGGTGAAATCTCGCTGGCGCTGGAAAAGGCCTTCGGTCGGCACGTCGCGGAGATCCGCACCATTTCCGGCGTATATCGCAAGGAGATCGGCGAAAACGCCGTCGTCGAGCGCGTTCTCGGCAAGGTCGAGCGTTTTGATCGGCTGACAGGAACGAAGCCGCGCATCCTGGTGGCGAAGATGGGTCAGGACGGTCACGACCGCGGCCAGAAGGTGATTGCCAGCGCCTTCGCCGATCTCGGCTTCGAGGTCACGGTCGGCGCGATGTTCCAGACGCCCGAGGAGATCGCGAAGCTCGCGGCCGAGAACGATGTCCATATCGTCGGCGCCTCGTCGCTCGCGGCAGGACACCTGACGCTGATCCCAGAACTGAAAGAAGCGCTTCAGCGTCTCGGACGCGGCGACATTATGATCGTCGCCGGCGGCGTCATCCCTCCGGACGATTTCGAGGCCGTACGCGAGGCCGGCGCCGATGCCATCTTCCCGCCCGGCACGGTGATCCCGGAAGCGGCGGAGAATCTGGTCGACACGCTTCTGGCGGCTGCCGGGCCGGCGCGCCGCCACGGCACTTGAAGCGAGACTCGCTCCCTCAATATGGACTCCCGCCTCCCTTCGGCGGTATCCCGGCATAATCAAGCGATGCGGAGGCTGCGATGCTGACGGCGTATCTCAGGGAGGGCGAGTGTCTGCTTCCCACCGCCATCGATCCGGCAATCGGCGTGCCGGACGGTGTCGCCTGGATCGATCTCAACACACCTACAAAGGACGAGGAGCAGGCCGTCGAGCGGATGCTCGGCGTCGGCATCCCGAATCCTGACGAAATGCGCGAGATCGAGGAATCGAGCCGCTTCTATACGGAAAACGGCGTGCAGTTCATGACGGCCTCGGTACTCCACTCCTCGCATGTCGGATCGCCGGGGATCGCGCCGATAACCTTCATTCTCGCCGGCAACCGTCTCGTCACGCTGCGCTATTCCAACCCAAAATCCTTCATGCAGTTCGAAGCCCGGATCGCCAAGCCGGGCAATGGCATCATCGCGCCCAAATGCGATGCAAACTGGCTGTTCCTTGGGCTGATCGAAGCCATCACCGACCGCATCGCCGACATACTGGAAAACGTCGCAAGCGGCCTCGATGACACCTCCTCCATGCTGTTCAGCACGGAACCCGGCGAGCGGCCGATGGGGACACCCGCCTTTCGCGAGGCGTTGCGCAGCATCGGCAAGGAAGGCGCTTTCCTCTCGAAGGTCCGGGAGAGCCTTGCGGGCATCAACCGCATGCTCGTCTACCTCTCCGCCGGGGCGATCAACGGCAAGAGCAGCAAGGAAAGCCGCGCCTGGATGAAATCGCTGGAGCGCGATACCCAGTCGCTCAACGACTATGTCGGATTCCTTTCCAACAAGATCACCTTCCTGCTCGATACCGTGGTGGGGCTGGTATCGGTCGAGCAGAACGCGATCATCAAGATCTTCTCCGTCGCCGCCGTCGTCTTCATGCCCCCTACCCTCGTGGCGTCGATCTACGGCATGAACTTCCACAACATGCCCGAGCTTTCATGGCTGGCCGGCTATCCATATGCGCTCGGCCTCATGCTGGTCTCGGCCATCCTGCCCATCCTCTATTTCCGCCGGAAGGGGTGGTTGTAGCGGGATCGCTTTTCCCAGGCATCTGCGTGTGGTAATCATGGATTTCATGCGGGAGTTGTACCATATCGAAGCTGACCGAAAAGGACAAACGGAGCCTTGCGACGGCACGCCAGTGCATGGATCGCTATCACGTTGCTTTATCAGTGCTGGCGCAGGGAGATAACTCTCCGTACATGACCGACGAATTCAAGAAGCGACTTGCCGAGGCCAAGGAGAGGTTGGCGCCTTACACGATTGCCGGCAGAGCGAAGGCATAGCCTGTCGCTTAAGAGGTCCCCAGCGCAATAATCTCCCATTCCTTGCCGTTCACGGTCGCAAGATCCCCCACATTCTTACCGAACAAGGCTACCGCCATCGGCGAAACATGCGAGATCTTGCCCTTCGTGGCGTCGGCCTCGTCCTCGCCGACGATCTTCCACCGGTGCGGAGTTCCGTCCTCGGCTTCGATCGTGACGCTCATGCCGAAACGAACGACGTCGCTTTCAGGATCGGGCACGGAAACCTCAGCGCTCTCGCGTCGGGCCGACCAATAGCGCAGATCGCGTGAAATCAGGGCGATCTTCTCGCGCTCGCCCTCCGCTTCGGCTTTCACAAGGTCTTCGCGTAGCGCGGCCGCTTCCGCCTCGATCATGCGGAGGCCTTCCGGCGTCACGAGGTTGCGATGCTCGCTGATCGGCCGTTCGCCGATATCGCTCGGTGAACGGTCGTCATCCTGCTCGCGGGTAAACGCTCTGCTCATCCGTGGACTCTATCACTCCGTATCGCTTTCTCAAGGAAAAGGCGGCCGGGGTAGTACATCGACACGGACGCTTATCCGGCGGACGCCAGCGTGAAGGCTGGGTGGACGCTGCCGACCTCGATGCCGTTCCAATTGCTGAGCGTCGGCTGCGCGAGGTTGGCCAGCTTGCCGGAAAGCTCGGCGTCGTCCCGGAGCAGGTGCGCCAGAACAGCGCTAACGACCGTTTCCGACGCCCGACCGGCGCCGTCGTCGCATTTGAGCGCGATGCCGAGACCGAGTTCCGGCACGGCGGCGCAATAGACACCTTCCGCGCCCGTCTTGACGAAGACGCGGCCCTTCCCCGCCTCCGTGATCTTCGTGCAGGCGCGACCCGTGCCGGCAACATAGAAGGGTTCGGCCGTACAGGCGGAAAACAGCCGTTTAGCAGCCTCCGCCCTCTTCGGCCCCAATCGCGTTCCCGTCGCCATGCGGGCAAAGCCAAGCGCCAGGCTTTTCAGCGGTATCGCATAGGTCGGGATCGAGCAGCCATCGGTGCCGCTGTTATCGAGCCCGTGCGGCGCACCGGTCACCCCTTCCAGCGCATCGCGGACCATATCCTGAAGGCGGTGATCCATCCGCACATAGCCATGATGGTCGACGCCGCAATGCTGGCAGACCGAAAGGAACCCCGAATGCTTGCCGGAACAGTTGTTGTGCAGCGCCGTCGGAGCAGCGCCGGAGCGCGCCAGTTCGATCGTTACCTCCTGCCGGCTCGGCCAGTGCGCGCCGCATTCGAGCGCCGTCCCGTCCAGCCCGGCCCGCTCCAGCATGGAAGCGGCAAGCGCCACATGCGCCGGTTCGCCGGAGTGCGACGCGCAGGCAAGCGCCAGTTCCTTTTTGCCGAAGCCGAACGCGTCGGCCGCACCGCTTTCGACCAAAGGCAGCGCTTGTATCGACTTCACCGCCGAGCGCGGGAAGACGGCGCGGCCGATATCGCCCAACGCCGTATGCACCGCGCCATCGGCGTCAAGGATGGCGATTGCACCGCGATGCCGGCTCTCGACCCTGCCACCACGCATCACCTCGACCAGAACCGGGTCGTCCATTCGAAGCCCCTCCCCCGAACGCGCGCTAGCGGATGCGTTCGAGGATGGAGACGTAGTTCGCCACTGCCGCGCCGCCCATGTTGAAGATGCCGCCGAGTTTCGCGCCCTCGATCTGCATGCCGCCGGCTTCGCCCATCAACTGCATGGCGGTAAGCGCATGCATGGAGACGCCGGTTGCGCCGATCGGATGGCCCTTCGCCTTGAGGCCGCCGGAAGGGTTGACCGGCAGGCGGCCGTCCTTCGCCGTCGTGCCGTCGAGCACGGCGCTCGCACCCTGCCCGCGCGGCGTAAGCCCCATCGCCTCGTATTCGATGAGTTCGGCGATGGTGAAGCAGTCATGCGTCTCGACGAAGGAGAGGTCGCCGAGCGTGACACCGGCCTTGCGGAGCGCCCTCGCCCACGCCTCCTCGCAACCCTCGAACAGCAGGATGTCGCGCTTCGACATGGGAAGGAAATCCTGCACGTGCTCGTTGGCGCGGAAGGCAACGGCGCGCTTCATCGAAAGTGCCGTATCGACATCGGCGAGCACGATCGCCGCGGCGCCGTCGGAGACGAGCGAGCAATCCGTCCGCTTCAGCGGGCCGGCGACGAAGGGGTTCTTCTCGCTCTCCTGCCGGCAGAAATCATAGCCGAGATCCTTACGCATCTGCGCGTAGGGGTTCTCGACACCGTTCTTGTGGTTCTTCGCGGCGATGGCGGCCAAAGCATCGGACTGATCGCCATGACGCTGGAAATAGGCCTGCGCGATCTTTCCGAAGACGCCGGCGAAACCGGCCGGCGTGTCGCCATCCTCGGGCAGGTAGGACGCCTTCAGGAGATTCTTCCCGATCTCCGGGCCGGGCGTCGTCGTCATCTGCTCGGCGCCGACGACGAGCACGACCTTGGCCGCATGCGCGTCGATCGCGCGGATGCCTTGGCGGACCGCCGCCGATCCGGTGGCGCAGGCGTTCTCCACACGCGTCGCCGGCTTGAAGCGCAGCCGGTCGCCGGCCTGAAGTACGAGGCTCGCTGTGAAATCCTGGGCCGAGAAGCCCGCGTTGAAATGGCCGAGCACGATCTCGTCGATATCGTCCGGACCGATGCCGGCATGTTCGATCGCGTCGGCCGCGACCCTGGTGATCATGCCTTCGAGCGTCTCGTCCGGATGCCGGCCGAAAGGCAGATGCGCCCACCCAACAATGCAAGCCGTCATGTCAAACTCCTTTGCCGCCGCAGCGCGGCACGATTGGTCCAATATTCGGTTTATTCCCTAAAGGTGGATACTCGCAAGCGGCACTTAAAGCGCTGCCGACCGCATCCCGATCGTCATTTTTTGTTGATTGACCAGTCAATTAAAAATAGAATTCCGGCAAGAGGTGGATATGCCGAAGCTTGGAATGGAGCCGCTAAGGAGGCGGGCGCTGATCGATGCGACGATCTCGGCGATCGGCGAGCGTGGCGCGCTTGACGTGACCATGTCGCAGATTGCCGGGAGGGCGGGTGTCTCCTCGGCGCTTGCCCATCACTATTTCGGCGCCAAGGAAGAACTCCTCCAGGCAACGATGCGGCACCTGCTTTCGGAACTCGGCACGGATCTGATGACGGCGCTGCGCAAGGCGGATACGCCGCGCGCGCGACTTTCCGCTGTGATCGCGGTCAATTTCTCCACGCACCAGTTCCGCGCTGAAACAGTTGCCGCGTGGCTCGCCTTCTATGTCGAGGCGCAGAAATCGCCGCCCATGCGGCGGCTGCTCATCGTCTATGCAAGGCGGCTCCACTCGAATCTGATGAGCGGGCTTTCCGCCTTTCTGCCACGTATCGAAGCGATCGACACGGCCGAGACGATCGCAGCCATGATCGACGGCTTCTATATCCGCCGCGCTCTGAAGGACGGACCGGCCGACGCGGTCTCTGCCGAGCGGCTCGTCGAAGACTATGTCGAACTGAGGCTTGCCCGATGACTTTGCCCCACAGAACCGGCCGCCCGAATATCCTCATCCTCATGGTCGACCAGTTGAACGGGACGCTCTTCCCGAATGGACCGGCCGGTTTCCTGCATGCGCCGCACCTGAAGGCGCTCTCAGCACGCTCGGCGCGCTTCGCCAACAACTACACCGCCTCGCCTCTGTGCGCGCCGGGCCGCGCTTCCTTCATGAGCGGGCAGTTGCCGTCGCGGACGCGGGTCTACGACAACGCCGCTGAATTCGCCTCCGACATCCCGACCTACGCGCATCACCTGCGCGCGAGCGGCTATCACACCTGCCTCTCGGGCAAGATGCATTTCGTCGGGCCGGACCAGCTCCACGGCTTCGAGGAGAGGTTGACGACCGACATCTATCCGGCCGATTTCGGCTGGACGCCGGATTACCGCAAGCCCGGCGAGCGCATCGACTGGTGGTATCACAATCTGGGCTCCGTCACCGGCGCCGGCGTCGCCGAGATTACCAACCAGATGGAATATGACGACGAGGTCTCATTCCACGCGGCACAGAAGCTCTACGAGTTCTCGCGCGTGTCGGAAGACGCCGACCGGCGCCCCTGGTGCCTGACCGTTTCCTTCACCCATCCGCACGATCCGTATGTCGCGCGGCGGCAATATTGGGACCTCTACGAGGACTGCGCCGAACTCGAGCCGAGGGTCGGGTTCATCCCCTTTGAGAAGCAGGACCCGCATTCGCAGCGCCTTTATCGAGCGAGCGACTATGCGGGCTACTCGATCACGGAGGAGAATGTCCGCCGCTCGCGGCGCGGTTATTTCGCCAATATCAGCTATCTGGACGACAAGGTCGGGGAACTCGTCTCCGTTCTCGAACGGACGCGGATGCTGGACGACACGATCATCCTCTTCTGTTCCGACCACGGCGACATGCTCGGCGAGCGTGGCCTGTGGTTCAAGATGTCGTTCTATGAGGGCTCGGCTCGCGTGCCGCTGATGATCGCGGGACCGGGAATCAAGCCCGGTCTGATCGAGTCTCCCGTCTCCAATCTCGACATCCTGCCGACGCTCGCCGACCTCGCCGGCGTGGACATGGACGCTATCATGTCCTGGACCGACGGCCAGTCGCTGAAGCCTCTGATGGACGGAGGGGCGCGCAAGGCGCCGGTGCTGATGGAATACGCCGCCGAGGGCTCCAATGCCCCGATGGTGGCGATCCGCGACGGGCGCTACAAGTTCGTTCACTGCGAGATCGACCCGCCGCAACTGTTTGATCTGGAATCGGATCCCGACGAGCGGGAAAACCTCGCGGCCGACCCAGCGTACGCCGCGCTGATGGCGTCCTTCATGGAGAAGGTCCATTCGCGTTGGGATATGGCCGCTTTCGACGCTGCCGTACGCGAGAGCCAGGCGCGCCGCTGGGTCGTCTATCCGGCGCTCCGGAACGGCGCCTACTACCCATGGGATTTCCAGCCGTTGCGCAACGCGTCCGAACGCTACATGCGCAACCACATGAACCTCGACAACCTCGAAGAGCACAAACGGTTTCCCCGGGGAGAGTGACTTGGGGGAACAGCAAACAGGGAGAACGACATGATCACGGTTCACGGAAGGGCGACTTCCTCCAATGTGCAGATCGTCATGTGGGCGATCGGCGAACTCGGCCTGCCGCACAGAAGGCTCGACGTCGGCGGTTCTTTTGGAGGGACGAATACGCCGGAATATCTGGCGATGAACCCGAACGGGCTGGTGCCGACCATGCAGGACGGCGACCTCACCATGTTCGAGAGCGCGGCGATCCTTCGCTATCTCGGCGCGAAATATGCGAGCGAGCCTTTCTGGCCAAAGGATGCAGGCAAACGCGGCCGGCTCGACCAGTGGGCGGAATGGGGGCGGACGAGCTTCACGCCGCCCATGGGACAGATCTTCGGTCAGCTCGTGCGGACGCGGGAAAGCGAGCGCAACGCAGCGACGGTCGCCGGTCTCGAAACCCAGCTCAGGCGGCTCGCCGGCATCGCAGACAGGCGCATCGGCGACGGGCCGTGGCTTGCCGGCAACGAATTCACCTTTGCCGATATCCCTTTCGCGCATCAGCTCTATCGCTATTTCACCATGGCTTTCGACAGGGCGGAGACACCGAACCTCGTCGCCTATTATGAGCGGCTCAAGGATCGCCCGGCCTTCGCCGAGCATGCGATGGTTTCGTATGAGACGTTGAGGGCGGTGTGATGCAGCCCGGTCAGTTGCTTGCCGGAACGGCCGCGTACCCCCCTCATGCTTGAGGCCGACTACGTCATCGTCGGGTCCGGCTCGGCGGGTTCGGCGCTCGCCTACCGGCTGTCGGAGGACGGGCGGCATTCGGTGATCGTCATCGAATATGGCGGCACGGATTACGGGCCGCTCATCCAGATGCCGGCGGCGCTGTCGATCCCGCTCAATATGAGCCGCTACGATTGGGGTTTTTCGAGCGAGCCGGAACCGCATCTCGGCGGGCGCGTGCTGGCAACACCGCGCGGCAAGGTGCTGGGCGGCTCCTCCTCGATCAACGGCATGGTCTATGTGCGCGGCCATGCGCGCGATTTCGACCATTGGGCCGAAGAGGGCGCGCGCGGCTGGAGCTTCGCCGACGTACTGCCCTACTACAAGCGCATGGAGACTTCCCACGGCGGCGAGGCCGGCTGGCGCGGCACGGACGGGCCGATGCATGTTCAGCGTGGGTCGAGCCACAATCCGCTCTTCGCCGCCTTCACCGAGGCAGGCAGGCAGGCGGGGTTCGAGACGACAGCGGACCATAACGGGTCGAAGCAGGAAGGCTTCGGGCCGATGGAGCAGACGATCCATAACGGGCGGCGCTGGTCTGCGGCGAACGCCTATCTGAGGCCGGCTCTGAAACGGAAAAACGTGAGTCTTGTCAGCGGTTTCGCGCGACGTGTGATGATCGAGAATCAACGCGCGGTCGGCGTGGAGATCGAGAGGCGGCGAAAGGTGGAGGTGGTGAAGGCGCGGCGCGAGGTGATCCTCGCTGCCTCTTCGATCAATTCGCCTAAGCTCCTGATGCTTTCCGGCATCGGATCGGCGACGCATCTGAAGGAACTCGGCATCGAACTGGTGGCGGACCGGCCGGGCGTGGGGCAGAATTTGCAGGATCATCTGGAGCTTTACATCCAGCAGGCTTCGACCAAGCCGATCACGCTTTATTCCAAGCTGAACCCCTTCTCCAAGGCTCTGATCGGGGCGGAGTGGCTGTTCTTCAAGACCGGGCTCGGCGCGTCCAATCATTTCGAGGCGGCGGCTTTCGTGCGCTCGCGCGCCGGGATCGACTACCCCGACATCCAGTACCACTTCCTGCCGGTCGCCATCCGCTATGACGGCAAGGCGGCGGCGAAGTCGCACGGTTTCCAGGCGCATGTCGGGCCGATGCGGTCGAAATCGCGCGGCTCGGTAACGCTGCGTTCCATCGATCCCGCCGACAAGCCGGTGATCCGATTCAACTACATGGCGCATCCGGACGATTGGGCGGATTTCAGGCATTGCATCAGGCTGACGCGCGAGATCTTCGGGCAGCAGGCCTTTGACGATTTCCGCGGCGAGGAGATCGCGCCGGGTGCGCAAGTGCAGAGCGACGAAGAACTGGACGACTTCATCCGCGCGCATGTCGAGAGCGCCTATCATCCCTGCGGCACCTGCCGGATGGGTGCGGCGGACGACCCTTTGAGCGTGGTCGATCCGGAATGCCGGGTGATCGGCGTCGAAGGCCTTAGGGTCGCCGATTCCTCCATCTTCCCACGCATTACCAACGGAAATCTGAACGCGCCGTCGCTGATGACCGGCGAGAAGGCGGCCGACCACATCCTCGACAGGGCGCCGTTAGCGCCCTCCAATCAAGAACCGTGGATCAACCCGCGCTGGCGGGAATCCGACCGGTAAACCGCGGATGGGGCCGGCCGCCGCTGGATTCAACGCCGAATGGGCGTTATCGAGGGGAATCGAGCCGTTTTTGGCTCTGGAGGGTCGTTCCCGTGAAGCAGAACCAACTCTATCTCATTATCGGCGCCCTCGTGGTGATCGTGGTCGCGCTCGGCGGCTATATCTATCATGAGCGCACCAAGCCGGAGGGGGTCCAGATCCAGTTCGACCAGAACGGATTGAAGATACAGAAGAACTGAAATTTCCGCCCGGGCCGTTCGCAACAGGCCCGGCGAATCCATGGGAGCCGCCCCGCATGAAGGCGCAACCGACGGCATCGCATTACGTCAATGGCGGCTACGTCGAAGACGAGCACGGCCAGAGGCTGGAGGTGATCTATCCCGCCACCGGCGAGACGATCGCTCATCTCCATGCCGCCACGCCCAACATCGTCGAACTGGCGATAGAGGCCGCGCGCTCTGCACAGGCCGAATGGGCGCGCCTCAAACCCGTCGAGCGGGGGCGCGTGCTTCGCCGCGCCTCCGATATCCTCCGCGAGCGCAACGCCGAACTCGCCCGGCTCGAAACGCTCGACACCGGCAAGGCCTTGCAGGAGACACTGGTCGCCGATCCCGCCTCGGCCGCCGACGCGCTCGAATTCTTCGGCGGGGCGGTCGCCGCCTTCCACGGCTCCCATGTCGATCTCGGCGGCCCGTTCGGCTATACGCGGCGGGAACCGCTCGGCGTATGCGCCGGCATCGGCGCCTGGAATTATCCGATCCAGATCGCGGCGTGGAAATCGGCCCCGGCGCTTGCCATGGGCAACGCCATGGTCTTCAAGCCTTCAGAGAACACGCCGCTTTCCGCGCTGGCGCTCGCCGAAATCTATACCGAAGCCGGCCTGCCGGATGGGCTCTTCAATGTCGTTCAAGGCTTCGGCGATGTCGGCGCGGCCCTTGTCGGCCATGAGGCCGTCGCCAAGGTTTCTCTCACCGGCTCCGTTCCGACCGGGCGCAGAATAGCCGGCGCCGCCGGCTCGAAGCTGAAGCACGTCACGATGGAACTCGGCGGCAAGTCGCCGCTCATCGTCTTCGACGATGCCGATGTCGAGAACGCCGTCGGCGGCGCCATGATGGCGAATTTCTATTCCACCGGCCAGGTCTGCTCGAACGGCACGCGCGTCTTCGTGCAGGACGGCATCCGCGAGCGCTTCCTCGCCCGGCTAACGGAGCGGACGAAGAAAATCCGCATCGGCGACCCGCTCGATCCCGAGACGCAAATGGGGCCGCTCATCAACAGGGTGCAGCATGAAAAGGTGCTGGCCTATATCGAGACCGGCAAGAAGGAAGGCGCGAAGCTCGCCCATGGCGGCGGCATGCCGAAGCTGCAAGGCTTCGAGAACGGACTTTTCGTCGAGCCGACGATTTTCACCGATGTTGAGGACGGCATGACGATCGCGCGCGAGGAAATCTTCGGGCCGGTGATGTCCGTTCTTTCCTTCACGAAGGAGGAAGAGGCCATCCGCCGCGCCAACGACACGGAGTTCGGCCTTGCCGCCGGAATCTTCACGCGCGACCTGCCCCGCGCCCATCGCGTGATCGCGGAATTGCAGGCGGGAACCTGCTGGATCAACAACTACAATCTGACGCCGGTGGAACTCCCCTTCGGCGGGTACAAGCAGTCGGGAATCGGCCGTGAAAACGCGCTCGCAGCGCTCTCGCATTATTCGCAGATCAAGAGCGTTTATGTCGAAACGGGCGACGTCGCGAGCCCGTACTGACGCAGGTCTCCATAAGCGCTTGCAGGATCGGAACCCGGGCGCTATAAGCCGCCCGTCTGGTCGCGGAGTGTAGCGCAGCCTGGTAGCGCACCTCGTTCGGGACGAGGGGGTCGCAGGTTCAAATCCTGCCACTCCGACCAGTAAAATCAAATACTTGGAAGCACATCCGATTTATACGGCAATGATTGAGATAAATCATTGCCGAAGCCTCCTTGACCCGCCTGACATGAACGTCTCACCCGTCTGTCTCTGACAGTCCAGGGGATGGTGCCCGTAGTTTTTCCGAGGCCTCTTTGGTCATGGCAGGATAAGTCCACGGCCCGCCACATATCGACGTTGCCTTGCATCGACAGGTCACACCGCCGCGTGCCCTACCCGGGGTAAGCGTTGTCACGCGCAACGCCGCGCAGACACTGGATGATGGCAGGAATTTTTGGCGTCGAAGCTAAAGCAGCGAGCGTTCTGACGAACGCGGTCCCCGCTGCTCCAGTGCTTCAACTTGGTTTCCTCAGCCGCATTTGTGCGACACCAGCCGATCCCGTCCGGCTACAAAATGCTCCAGCGGCTGCGGCCGGTCAACCGAGTAAAGACCGGCCCTTTTAAGCCCACTCCACCTTGGAGGTCTTGGCGTTGTCGTCCCCTACAAGGCCGCGGCAGAAAGAACAGTGGAATCGCTTGATGCCTGGATAGGATTTGAGCACCATCGAGAGGAGGTCCTTCAGGTATACGTTCTGCGAGTTCCATCGGTTTCGGATGGTGATCAAGCTCATCGATCGAGAATCTTGTATGTTTTTCACAGCCGATTTCGCGACCTTCTCGTTCGTCGCTGTCGACGCGATTTTAAACAACTGAGCTAAATTGTCGTCGACGTAGTTGATACGGTTGGCAATGCGCTCATAAGTTTCAGCGGGCTTGCCCGGCGATCCCCCGTGTCGACCCTGATATTTTGAAAGCTCATAATCGGTGCACTGCTTTCCGCCGCCAATCGTCTCTACCACTTTCGCTTTGGTATCGGAAAGTTTTACACCAGGGTCGGAAAGTACATTTCCATGTATACCGTAAAATATCAGTTCGACGCCATGCGGAACCTGGAAAGACCTGTTGCCTTTGTAATATCCGCCGTGGGCAGAGATCAATGCGTCTGTGCTGTTGGATTTCGATTTGAACATATAAAGCTTTGAACCAATAGGCGTCGCTCCATCGGGAATGGAATCGCTCATAAGTATAGCCCTCCAAGTTGATCCGATGATATTTCCACTAAATCATATCTCGTTCAAGCGGTTCGTAAGCGGCGTCATCAGGCCGCAACCTTAAGCTCGGGACTGGCAATGCGGCCCAAGGAAGCAGGCTCATCGCCGCTGAAATGCAGGTTGATTCAGCTTGCTGAATGGTATTCGTCATCCTGCGCAGGCGTCTCGCGCGACGTGTTCGCCGGCAAGGCCGCCGGTGCGGGGCCGCTGATTTGCACGGTAGTCGGCAACGGCGTAAGCGCCAGGCCACCGCAACGCCGGAAGAACTCGTTCCTGAGACCGTCACCTCGTTTGGCGGCATGAACATGCAGTGCGTAAAGTTGCGGCAACATTGTCATTCCTCCCTGTTTCGATAGCCACAATGTCGGCCCGTATGCCCTCGTTCTCCACCCGTTTTCCGACAAGCTGCCGCTTTCCTGCCTTCACAGCGGCGCACCGCGCGGTTAGACCCTTTCAAGGCCAGACTGAAAAACTTCGTCGGGCGATCCAGCAAGGAGCGGACAGCAGGGTATGCCGATTGAATGGGCCGACCTCTCCGAGGATGAGCGGACCGCGCTGAAGCGGATGAACCGCGGCCCCTATCCAAATCTGGAACGTCAGCTGGCAGAGCGGCTCATTTCCCTCGGTCTGGCCGTGGACCGTCCACGCGGGGTCGGCATCAGTCGGGAGGGGCGGGAACTGGTCATCAACACGCTGCTCGCCGCCAAGGATAATTGAGCGGTCACCGCCTCTGGAACAAAATCGGCGCACCGGGGTTGATGGCTTTGGGGGTGTCGAGAGGGAGGTTCCAGCATGGCCACGAAACCCACCAAAGCCGGCGGCAAGACCGCGCTCACCGCGAAGAAGAGCGAGGCTTCGAAGCATCTGAAGACGTCGAAGCCGAAATCATCGGCAGCGGGCGCGAAGCCGACCGGCAAGAAATAGCGCTGCCGGTTCAGGAGCCGACGCCTGCCACCGGGACATCAGTGCATTGACGCGAACCGACAATTACCTGCTCGGGCGGGCCGAGAACGAAGTCGTGCGGCTCAAGCGGCAGATCGCAACGCTTGCCCCGGATTCAGGCGCACAACTCGACAGGATCGGCATCACGCCCGGCGAGCGCGTGGTCGATATCGGCTGCGGACCGGGAGGCGTCCTGCATCTCCTGGCGGAGCGGGTCGGCCCTGCCGGATCGGTACTTGGCATAGAACGCAGCCCGCGTTTCGTCGAACTGGCGCGCCGCTTCGTCACCGACCTCGGCTTGTCTCATGTCGAGATACGCGAGAGCGACGCATACGATACGGGATTGCCGCACGGCTCCTTCGACGGCGCTCATATGCGGCTCGTGCTGGTCAACGTTCCCGAACCGGAGCGAATGGTGCGGGAGATGGTGTCGCTCGTCCGGCCGGGCGGATGGGTGGCGAGCTTCGAGGCAGACTATCTCCCCTATTGCTGCGATCCGCCGCTTGAGGCATGGACCCGTCTTCTCGATGCCTATTCAGCCTATGCGCGCGCGCAGGGCATCGATCTATCCGTTGGCCGCCGCACACACGGCCTTTTTCGCGATGCCGGTGCGGTGGATATCCGCGTCGATGCCGTCGTTCATGTCTTCCCACCCGATCACGAGCGCCGGCGATTCCCAAGCGCACTGATCGGCAATGTTCGTGAGCGGCTGATCGAAGGCGGCTTTGTCGCGCGGGCTGAAATCGATCGCGATCTGGCGTCACTCGAAAGCCATTTGGCCGATCCGGGCGTGCAGGTGATCTCCAACATGTTCTTCCGGCTGACAGGGCGCCTTCCCGCATAAAGCGCATGCATCCTCTTCTTTCGGCTGTTGCGTGCCGTATCAGGCTGCGCCAGAAAGTATCGCGCCCACGTGTCGAGGATAGGAAGTGGCCGGAGAGACAAACAGTGAGGTCGATTGCGTCGTCATCGGCGCAGGCGTGATCGGGCTCGCGGTCGCGCGCGAACTGGCGATGGCCGGACGCGAGGTGATCGTGCTCGAAAAAGCCGGCGCGATCGGCACGGAAATTTCGAGCCGCAACAGCGAGGTTATCCATGCCGGCCTCTACTATCCGGCAGACAGCCTGAAGGCTAGGTTCTGCGCACCGGGGCGTGCCCTTCTCTACGACTATTGCCGGTCGCACGGCATCCCGCATCGCCGCATCGGCAAACTGGTGGTCGCATCGAGCGAGGCCGAGGTCGGCACGCTCGACGGCATTGCGGCGCACGCCCGCGCCAATGGCGTCGACGACCTCGAATTCCTCGCCGGCCCGAAGGCCCGAGCGCTGGAACCGGCACTCAATGTCTCAGGCGCGCTTCTGTCACCGAGCACCGGCATCGTCGACAGCCACGCCTATATGCTGGCGTTGCGGGGCGAAGCCGGAGACCATGGCGCCGTCTTCGCCTTCCACGCCCCCGTCATCGATGGCGCGCTCGAAAAGGATGGCGTTATCCTTCGTGTCGGCGGCGCGGAGCCGGTATCGTTGCGCGCGCGACTCGCCGTCAACACGACAGGGCTCGCGGCGCGCAAGGTGGCGCTTTCGATCGGCGGCGTTGCCGGCGTGCCAGAACTCAAATTCGCCAAGGGCAATTATTTCGGCCTCACCGGCAGAGCGCCCTTCTCACGGCTGATCTATCCGGTGCCGGAACGGGGCGGGCTCGGCGTCCACCTGACGCTCGACCTTGCCGGCCGGGCGCGTTTCGGGCCGGACGTGGAGTGGATCGATCGGCCGGATTACGCGGTCAACGCCGAGCGCGCCCTGCCCTTCTATGCCGCGATCCGGCGCTACTGGTCGGCCTTGCCCGACGGCGCTCTCTATCCGGATTATGCCGGGGTCAGGGTCAAGGTTGTTGGTATCGAGCCGAACGATTTCGTTATCGAAACCTCGAACGCGCCGTTCATCAATCTGTTCGGCTTCGAATCGCCAGGACTCACCGCCTCGCTGGCGATTGCGCGGGAGATCGGGGCGGTGGCAAAGAGCTTATAGTGGCGAGATCGAATTTTGGTTGATGCGCAGATCCCCCAAAGCAGCCAAGCCCGCGACCGCTTTTCCCCTCCCCTTCAGGGGAGAGGTGGCGGGCGGCGCCGACAAAGTCAGCCGCTTCAGGCCGTCTTGGCTACCTCCAGGTGCAGTTCCTCGATCATGGCATCGCGCATCATGAATTTCTGCGCCTTGCCGGTGACCGTCATGGGCAGGCTCTCCCTGAAGCGGACATAGCGAGGGATCTTGTAGTGGGCGATCTGGCCCCGGCAGAATTCCCTGATCTCCTCCTCGGTCGGCGGATCGCCGGCCTGCGCCACGATCCAGGCGCATAGTTCCTCGCCGTATTTCTCGTCCGGCACGCCGAAGACCTGCACCTCGCGCACCTTCGGATGGCGGTAGAGAAACTCCTCCACCTCGCGCGGATAGACGTTCTCGCCGCCGCGGATGACCATGTCCTTCACGCGCCCGACGATGTTGCAATAGCCCTCCGTGTCGAGCGTGGCGAGGTCGCCGGTGTGCATCCAGCCCTCGGCGTCGATCGCTTCCTTCGTCCGCTCCTCGTCGTTCCAGTAACCCTTCATGACCGAATAGCCGCGCGTGCAAAGTTCGCCGCTCTGGCCGACGGGGACGGTCCTGCCATCCTCGCCGATGATCTTCACCTCCAGATGCGGCAGGATGCGGCCGACGGTGGAGACCCGCTTCTCGATCGGGTCGTCTGTGCCGCTCTGGAAGGAGACGGGACTGGTTTCGGTCATGCCGTAGGCGATCGTTACCTCACTCATATGCATCTGGGAGACGACCCGTTTCATCACCTCGATCGGACATGGCGAGCCGGCCATGATCCCGGTTCGGAGCGAAGAAAGGTCGAAGCTCTTGAAATCCGGATGATCGAGTTCGGCGACGAACATGGTGGGCACGCCATAGGCCGCCGTGCAACGCTCACCGGCGAGCGCTTTCAGTGTCGCGCCCGGCTCGAAGCCTTCACTCGGGAAGATCATCGCCGCGCCCTTGGTGACGCAGCCGAGCGTGCCCATCACCATGCCGAAGCAGTGATAGAGCGGCACGGGGATCGCCAGCCGGTCCTGCTCGGTGAAATGCATCGCGTCGGTGACGAAGGCGGCGTTGTTCAGGATGTTCCTGTGTGTCAGCGTCGCTCCCTTCGGCGACCCGGTCGTGCCGCTGGTGAACTGGATATTGATCGGCTCGTCCGGCTTCAGGGAGGCGGTGATGGGATCGAGCGCGGCAAGCGCCGCCTCGTCCGCCATCGCCACCACATCGGCGAAATTATAGGCGCCCGGCGTCTTTTCCTCGCCGGTGCGGATGACGATGCGCAAATCGGGAAATTTTTCCGCCTTGAGATCACCCGGCGCGCATTCCGTCATCTCTGGCGCCAGCGTCTTCAGCATGCCGAGATAATCCGACGTCTTGAAGCTCGCCGCCGTCACCAGCGCCTTGCAGCCGACCTTGACCAGCGCGTATTCGAGTTCGGCGAGGCGATAGGCCGGGTTGATGTTGACCATGATGAGGCCGAGCCTCGCGGTCGCAAACTGGGTCAGCACCCATTCGGGCCGGTTGGGCGACCAGATGCCGACGCGGTCGCCTTTCCTCAAGCCGAGCTTGTGGAGGCCGGCCGTCAGTAAATCCACCTGACGGGCAAGTTCGGCATAGGTCCAGCGGATGCCGTGCTCGAGGAAGATGGCGCCGTCGCGAGAGCCGTGCCGCGCCACCGTCCGCGCGAATGCGGCCGCAATCGTTTCTTCAAGCAGCGGTGGCCGGTCGGCCCCGCGGACCCGCGACAGCCCGCTAATCGGCGCCAGCGACGCGGCGCCCTTCTCAATTTTCCTGTCCATGATTGTTCCTCCCGATCGCTGGCGACGGCCCGTAAGGGCCGGCCACCGTTTTACCCTTCATACAAATTCCGGTCGCCGAGAGTCACGTGAACTTTTGGACCAAGACAACCGGGGTGCAACCGATGATCTATTTAAAGTTGCATTCACTGAAATCGCGGCCTGAATAATTTCCTAGTTAGCTTGAGGCCATGGCTAGAACCGTTTCAGGCAACAGGAATTTCCGGCATCTGTCGCGCTGCCGCGCCGGCACTTCGGCGGTCGAGTTCGCCATCGTCTCCCCGCTTCTCATCCTGCTCCTGTTCGGCATGGTTGCCTATGGCATCTATCTGGGCGCCAGCCATTCGATCCAGCAGATCGCCGCGGACGCGGCACGCACCGCCGTCGCCGGCTTGAACGAGAACGACCGCGTAAGGCTCGCCGACAGCTACATCGACAACAACGCCGCCGCCTATCCCTTTGTCGAGCGATCGAAGCTGGCGCTCGACATCAAGGACAACCCGGCCGACGCCGACGAATTCACCGTCGCCATTCGCTACGACACGCGCGACCTTCCCATCTGGAACCTGCTGCCGAACCTGCCGCTGCCGGGCATGACCATCCGCCATTCCTCGACAATCCGTATCGGGGGCAAGTGAATGGGGAACGATCCGAAACCGTGGGTATTGCGAAGCCTTCGCGCATTGCTCCGCTCCACTTCAGGGAATGTGGCAACGCTGACGGCGCTCCTGATGCCGGCGGCGCTGACGCTTGCCGCGTTCGCGGTAGACGAAGGTTCGCTCTACCTGGAAAGGCGACATTTGCAGAACCTGACCGACCTCGCCGCGATCGCGGCGGCGGCAGACATCACCGAGCCGGGCAAGGCGGCGGAGGCTCTGTTCAAGGCGAATGGGGTAACCGGCCTCTCCTTGCTAACCGAGCCGAGAGGGACGAATCTGCCTAACACGCTGCTGGTCGAGAGCGGCCGCTATGTGCCGGACCCCGACACCGCCGTCGCGAACCGCTTCCAGGCCGGTGCGGCGCCCGCCAACGCCGCGCGCGTCACCGTGCATACGGTCGGCACGACCTTCTTTGCCGGCAACCTTCTGCCGAATCCCGTCATCGGAACCACGGCGATCGCCAGCGCGTCCGACAAGGCCGCCTTTTCGATCGGCTCGCGGCTCGCCAGCCTCGATGGCGGGATCGTCAACGAACTGCTCGGCAAGCTCCTCGGCACCGAACTTTCACTCAGCGCGATGAGTTACGACGCGCTTCTCGGCGCCGACGTCGATGTCTTAGGCTTTCTCGACGCGCTTGCCGGGAAGGCGCATATCGAAGCCGGCAGCTATGACGAGGTGCTTCAGTCGGACGTGTCGATCGGCCAGTTCGTTTCCGCCCTCGCCGATGTCAGCCCGAAGCCCGAGGCGAGCGCCGCGCTCAAGGCCGTGGCTGGCGGGATCCTGTCATCGGATATGACCGTTCCATTGTCGCATCTCATCTCGCTGGGACAGGTCGGGCGGCTCGCGCTGGGCGAAAAAGCACCGGGCCTCGCGGCGCGCGCAAATATCATGTCGCTCCTCTCCACGGGCGCGCTGCTCGCCGAAGGCAAGCACCAGGTGGCGCTCGATCTCGACGCCGGCCTGCCCGGCATCGCCGGCGTGACGCTCAACCTCGCCATCGGCGAACCGCCGCAGAACTCGCCATGGTTCTCGATAGGCGAAAGGGGCGACATCGTGCGCACCGCACAGACGCGGCTCAGCCTTGTCGTGGCGGTTGGCGGGCCGGGCGGCTTGCTGGGCAAGCTGCTCGACGTATCGGTCCGCGTCCCGATCTATCTCGAGCTCGCCTATGCGGAAGGAAAGCTCGGCGATGTGGCGTGCCCGACCGGCCGGCCCGACAGCCTCCGTGTGACGGTCGAGGCCCGCCCCGGCGTAGCCGAAGCGTGGATCGGCGAGGTCGATCCGGCGGCAATGGGGAATTTCGCCAAGCCTCCGCAGGTGATGCCGGCGCAGCTTGTGAACGTGTTGCACCTCGTCACGGCGGCCGGCACGGCGCATGCGGCAATCTCCAATCCCTCCCCGACAAAGCTGGAATTTTCCCCCGCCGACATCGAAAAGGGCGTCGTCAAAAGCGTCTCGACGCACAATTTCACCGGACCGCTCTTCAAGTCGCTGCTCGGCGATCTCCACCTCGACGTCAAGGTCGGTGGCCTCGGCCTTGCCCTCGGCGACGTCAGCAAGGCGCTGGCGAACACGCTTGGCGCCGCATCGCCCGCGATCGATACGCTTTTGAACAATGTGCTAGCCACGCTCGGCATCAAGCTTGGCGAGGCCGACATTCGCGTAACCGGCGGCATTTGCGGGCACTCGGTGCTGGTGCAGTAGCGGCGGCCCTCAGCCGATGATTCCGAAAGCGATCCCAAGCGGCGGAAGGGAAATGTTTTTCCCGTCATGCCGGGGAGCAGGAAAGCCCGGAACGTCAATGAAACGCGCCTTGCCGAACTTTTCCGGAAGCTCGAACGTGATCGGCTCGCGGGCGATATTGAAGACACAAAGCATCGCATCCGCGCCCGACCTGCGCTCGAAGGCGAGCACACCGTCGGGCGCTTCGACGAAACGGATATCGCCGACAAGAAGCACCGGATGCTTCTTCCGGAAGGTCAGCGTCTCGCGATAGCGCGCCAGCACCGAAGCCGGATCGTGTTGCTGTGCGGAGACCGCGCGCAGCCGGTGCTCTTCCGGAATGGGCAGCCAAGGCTTGCCGCGCGAGAAGCCGGCATAGATCGTCTGCTCCTCCCAGACCATCGGCGTGCGGCAACCGTCGCGCCCCTTGAAGCCCGGCCAGAAACGGATGCCGTAAGGATCGCGCAGGTCCTCGAACGCGATGTCGGCCTCGGTCAGCCCCAATTCCTCGCCCTGATAGAGGCAGATGGAGCCGCGCAGCCCGCAAAGCAGTGTCACGCAGAATTTCGCCAGATGGTCCGCATCGTCTCCCGGCTTGGCGAAACGGGAGACGTGACGGGCGACATCGTGGTTTGAGAAGGCCCAGCAGACCCAGCCGGCAGCGGACGCCTCGAACGCCTCGACGCAGCGGCGGATATGGGCCGGCGAAAGTTCCGGGCCGAGCAAGTCGAACGTGTAGCACATGTTGAGCTTGTCGCTGCCGTCCGTATAGGCGGCAACAGTCGTCAGCGAGCGGTCGCCGTCGCCTACCTCGCCGATCGACATGCGTTCGTCATATGAATCAAGCAGCAACCTTACCCGCTTGAGAAAGCCGATATTTTCCGGCTGCGTCTTGTCGTGGATATGCTGCTGGAATCCGTAGGGATTGGTGTCGGGCACGTCGGAGGAAAGGGTGCGGGAAAGCGGCGGATTGTCGGTCAGCGCACGGTCGTGGAAATAGTAATTCACCGCGTCGAAGCGGAAGGCATCGACGCCGCGGTCGAGCCAGAAGCGCAGCAAGGCGAGCAGCGCTTCCTGAACCTCGGGACTGTGGAAATTCAAATCCGGCTGGGAGGCGAGGAAATTGTGCAGATAATATTGCTTGCGGACCGAATCCCATTCCCAGGCCGGGCCGCCGAACACCGATAGCCAGTTGTTCGGGGCGGTGCCATCGGGCTTGGCATCGGCCCAGACATACCAATCGTCCCTGGGGTTGTCGCGGCTCGACCGGCTTTCCCCGAACCATTCGTGCCGGTCCGAGGAATGCGACAGAACCTGATCGATGATTACCTTGAGACCGAGCCGATGGGCTTCCTCGATGACCGCATCGAAATCCTCCATGGTCCCGAAGAGCGGATCGACAGCGCAATAGTCGGCAATGTCGTAGCCCATGTCGGCCATGGGTGATTTGAAGAAGGGCGACAGCCAGATTGCGTCGACGCCGAGCGAGGCGACATAGGATAGCCGCCGCACCACGCCTTTCAGATCGCCGACGCCATCGCCGGTCGTATCCTGGAAGGAGCGCGGATAGATCTGGTAGATAGCGCATCCCCGCCACCATTCGATCCTGCTCATTATCGGCTGGTCGGCACTGTTCATTCGTCGGTACTAGCCTCTCCTGGCGAGTTGGGGCGAACGGCCGGATTCTCCCCATTCTGATCGGCGTCGTCGACCACCTCTCCCCCACTTTCGTGGAGTAGAGGAAGGGGATAAGGCGTTGCGGCGGGCTCTTCCTCTTCCCCGTCGAGCGCGTGAGAGGTGGCCGGAACGGAGTGGGGGTCGATTTCATCCTCGACGCCCCTGTCTGTCAGCGATTCGGCATAAAAGAGTACCGAACGTGCGGGAGCAGGAATAATGCCAGCCGCGACCTCGCCCAAAGCAGGCGCGTCAAATGCCGCACGCCGTCGCCATTCATGGCCGGCGCGCTCCGGCAGCGTGAAGGCCCTCGGATGGTCGTTGGCGTTGATGAAGACGGCGAGCCGACGGGCGGATTGCCCTGCCCCCTCGCGCAGCATCATGGTGAAGGCCCGGCGGCCCTCCTCCTGCCAGTTTTCGGGCGACAGCGGATCGCTTTCCTCCGTGAGCCAGGCGACATCGGGAAATTCCGAACCAGTCCCCCCCTCTCCCGAGAGCATGGCCGCATCGCCGAGGACGTCGAACTCACGGCGAAGCGCGGCCAGCGCCTCTACGAATGCGAGCAGGCCCTTGTCGGCGCCTTCCCAATCGAGCCATGTGATCTCGTTGTCTTGCGCGTAGGCGTTGTTGTTGCCGTGCTGGGAGCGGCCGAACTCGTCGCCGGCAGTCAGCATTACGGTGCCGCGCGAGGCGAAGAGTGTCGCCAGAAGCGCTGCGCAATCATGCCGGCGCCTCTCGACGATGGCCGCGTTGGTCGTCTTGCCCTCGACGCCGTTGTTCCAGGAGAAATTCTCGTTATGGCCGTCGCGATCGTCCTCGCCATTGGCGCTGTTGTGCTTGCGCTCGTAAGAGACGAGGTCGGCGAGCGTCATGCCGTCATGGGCCGCGACGAAATTCACCGTCCGCGTCGCCGGTGCGCCGTCGAAAATATCGAACGACCCGGC
Source organism: Mesorhizobium koreense (assembly GCF_031656215.1). Lineage (NCBI taxonomy): Bacteria > Pseudomonadati > Pseudomonadota > Alphaproteobacteria > Hyphomicrobiales > Phyllobacteriaceae > Mesorhizobium > Mesorhizobium koreense. Next base: position 4,109,998 of record NZ_CP134228.1, read on the forward strand.
AAGGCGTGTCGCAAGCGGCCCTGCCATGGCGTTATCGCGGCGCCAGAAACGGCGGACATCGTCACGATAGCGGTCGTTCCATTCGAGGAAAGGCTGAGGGAAATGACCGAGCCGATAGCCGCCCTCGCCTACATCCCATGGCTCGGCGATGAGCATACGGTCGCCGATCACCGAGTCCTCGCGTAGCATGCGCAGAAGCGGCGCGTCTGCGTCGAAACCGTCGGCTGTCCGCCCGAGCACGGTGGCAAGATCGAAGCGGAAGCCGTCCACCTCGGCATGGGTCACGAAATGGCGCAGCGTGTCGATAACGAGTTTCTGGACGAGCGGGCTGTCGGCATCGAGCGTGTTGCCGCAGCCGGTCACGTTTTCAAGGCGCGGCGGGCTGCCCACATGCCGATAGTAGGCGAGATGGTCGAGGCCGCGGAGCGACAGAACCGGGCCTGCCGCATCCGCCTCGCCGGTGTGATTCAACACTACGTCGAGGATGACGCCGATGCCTGCCTCATGCAGCGCTTCGACCGTCTCGCGCAATTCGGCGATGCCTCCCGGCGCAAGGCGCGGATCGAGCGCCATGAAGGTGACCGGATTGTAGCCCCATGCATTGCGCAGGTTGAGCGGCGGCAGATGCCGCTCGTCGATCCATGCGGCGATGGGCATCAGTTCGACGGCGCCGACGCCGAGCTTCACCAGATGCTCGATGATTTCCGGCTGCTTGAGCGCCGCGACCGTGCCGCGCACCGGAGCATGGATCGCGGGGTGGCGCTTGGTGAAGGCGCGCACCGGCACCTCGTAGATCAGGCCGCCCGGCTGGAACATAGGCGGCCGGGGAAAGAGCCTGCCGCGCGTCGCTGTCACGATCGCCTTCGGGACGAGGCCGGCCGTGTCGCCGCCTTCACCGCGCGCCGCCGCCAGCCTTTCGCGGTAGGTGTAGGGCCGGTCGATCGCCAACGCATAAGGGTCGACCAGCAGTTTCGCCGGGTCAAAGAAATACCCGTTATGGGGATCGTAGCGGCCGTCGGCGCGATAGCCGTAGCGGGCTCCCTCTTCCAGCCCCTCGATAGAGCAGGACCAGACGCCGTCCTCGCCGCGCTCCATGTCGCGGCGAGCGGTCTCCGTCGTCCCCTGCTCGTCGAACACGCAAAGCGTCACTTTCTCCGCCGTTCCCGAAACGACGGAGAACTCCACGCCCCCCTCTTTCGCAACCGCCCCCAGTTGCTTACTGCGTGTCAAATGAGCAAACCCTGCATTTATTCCTAAATTAGGTAATGACGGACGGCCTGTCACGGCCCGTATGCGCCTTGATGCCAGCGATCTTGCCGGCCGCGGCAATAAGATCGGCCAGCGCTTTCTGCGTGTCGAGATCGAGCCGGGCCGGATCGGCCTCGTAGCGCTCGATATAGACGCGGATGGTCGCGCCTTCCGTTCCCGTGCCGGAAAGCCGGAAGACGATGCGCGAGCCGCCTTCGAAGAAGATGCGGATGCCCTGATGCTCGCTGACCGAATGATCGACCGGGTCGTGATAGGCGAAATCGTCCGCCTTTTCGACCTTGTCCTTGCCGAAGCTCTGACCGGGAAGGCTGGAAAGCTTCGCCGTCAATTCGCTCATCAATTTGTGGGCGGCGTCCGACTTCACCGCCTCATAGTCGTGTCGCGTATAATAGTTGCGGCCATACGTCTTCCAATGATCTTCAGCGACTTCCCGCACGCTCAGGCCGCGCACGGCGAGGATGTTCAGCCAGAGAAGCACGGCCCATAACCCGTCCTTCTCGCGCACATGGTTGGAGCCGGTGCCGGCGCTTTCCTCGCCGCAGATCGTCGCCATGCCGGCGTCGAGCAGATTGCCGAAGAACTTCCAGCCGGTCGGCGTCTCATAGCTGCCGATGCCGAGTTTCGCCGCGACGCGGTCGGAGGCGGCACTGGTCGGCATGGAACGCGCGATGCCTTTCAGGCCGCCCTTGTAGCCGGGCGCCAGATGCGCGTTAGCCGACAGCATGGCAAGCGAATCCGAAGGCGTGATGAAGATGCCGCGCCCGAGGATCAGGTTACGGTCACCGTCGCCGTCTGACGCGGCGGCGAAATCCGGCGACTTGTCCGACATGACGAGATCGTAGAGATGCTTCGCATGGACGAGGTTCGGGTCGGGATGGTGGCCGCCGAAATCGGGAAGCGGCCTGAAATTGCGCGCCGTGCCTTCGGGCGCGCCCAACCGGTTCTCCAGGATCTCCTTGCCATAGGGACCGGTCACCGCATGCATGGAATCGAAGACCATGCGGAAGCCCGATTTGAAGAGCTTGCGGATGGCGTCGAAATCGAACAGCTCCTCCATCAGTTCGGCGTAATCCTTGACGGGATCTATGATCTCGATGGCCATGCCGCCGCGCTCGATCGCGGCGATCTTGCCGAGGTCGATGTCGGGAAAATCCTCGATCCTGTAGCGGTCGATCCCCTTGGAGCGGGCAAAGATCGCCTCGGTGATCTTCTCCGGTGCGGGTCCGCCATTGCCGATATTGTACTTGATGCCGAAGTCCTCTTTCGGCCCGCCGGGATTGTGGCTGGCCGAGAGGATGATGCCACCGAAGGTCTTCTTCTTACGGATCAGGTTGGAGACGGCCGGCGTGGAGCAGATGCCGTCCTTGCCGATGATGAGCTTGCCGAAGCCATTGGCGGCGGCCATCTTCACGATGATCTGGATGGCTTCCGGATTGAAGTAGCGGCCGTCGCCGCCGATCACCAGCGTCTTTCCCTTGTAGCCTTCGAGCGAATCGAAGATCGACTGGATGAAGTTCTGCACATAGTTCGGCTGCTGGAATTCGGGCACTTTCTTGCGGAGGCCCGACGTGCCCGGCCGCTGGTCCATATAGGGCGTCGTTGGAACCGTCTTGATCATTAAGCGGGGACCTTCTTGGCAATTAGGGATTGATAGAGCTCAACATAGCGCGCCGCGCTTTTTTTCCAGGATAGGTCCGATTTCATGCCCTGCCGCTGCATGGCCGCCCATTCGGCCGGGCGGGCACGAGCTTCCATGGCGCGGGAAATGGCATGGTAGAGCCCGCCGGGGGCGGAAGGCTCGTACTGGAAGCCGGTGGCAACGCCGGCCGACAGCGCCGCCTCGTTGGCGTCGATGATCGTGTCCGCCAGCCCGCCGGTCCGCGCCACGACCGGCACGCAGCCATAGCGCAGACCGTAAAGCTGGGTCAGCCCGCAGGGCTCGAAACGGGACGGGATGAGGATCGCCTCGGCGCCGCCCTGCATCAGGTGCGACAGCGGTTCATCGTAGCCGACGACCATGCCGACCTTGCCGCGATGCCGGGACGCGGCGGCAAGCAGCGCGCCTTCCAGCGCCGCGTCGCCCGAACCCAGCACCGCGAGCCGGCCGCCGGCGGCGACCAGTCCGTCTACCGTCTCGACCAGCGTGTCCATACCCTTTTGCCAGGTCAGACGGCTGACCACGCAGAAGATCGGTCCCTGCCCGCGATCGAGGCCGAAGCGCTCCTCCAGCGCTGCCTTGTTGGCCTTGCGGGCCTTGAGACTGCGCGCCGAATATCTCGCGACAAGATGCGGGTCCGTCTCCGGGTTCCAGATATCGGTGTCGATGCCGTTGACGATGCCGAAGAGATCACCGGAGCGCGCGTTCATCATGCCGTCGAGCCCCATGCCGAACTCCGGCGTGCGTATTTCCTGCGCGTAGGTGGGGCTCACCGTGGTGATGGCGCTTGCGGCCTGCAAACCGGCCTTCAGAAAGCCGACGCCGCCGTAATATTCGACGCCATCGACGGAAAGTGCGGAGGCCGGCAGACCGAGTTCGGGAAAGATCGAGGCCGGGAACTGGCCCTGGAACGCAAGATTGTGAACCGTCATGACGGTCGGAACGGTCGTTCCGTCGTAGCGCAGATAGGCGAGTGTCATCGCCGCCTGCCAGTCATGCGCATGGACGAGGTCGGGTACGTAGCCCTCGACCGCACCGCCCGCGATGTCGGCGGCCGCACGGGAAAAAGCCGCGAAGCGCCGCCAGTTGTCGGAGAAATCCGCGCCGGAGGCGTCTCCATAGGGACCTCCCTTGCGGTCGAAGAGCGTCGGGGCGTTCAGGACAAGGAGGTCGAGCCCGGCCGCCTCGCCGCGCAGGATCGAAGCCCTGGCGCCGAAAAGGTCCGCGTAAGCATGGACCTGTTTCTTCTTCCTCAGCTTTGCGGCAAGCCCCGGATAACCGGGCACGAAAGTCGTTGCGTGGACGCCATGCGCGGCCAGCGCTGGCGGCAGCGCACCGACGACATCCGCCAGCCCGCCGGTCTTGACCAGAGGAAAGACTTCCGAGGCGACGGAGAGGACCCGCATATGTCAGGATTCCAACCGGTCGATCATCTCTTGCGTGATGAGGCACACCCCCTTCTCGGTGCGGCGGAAGCGCTTGGCGTCGAGCACCGGGTCTTCGCCGACGACGAGGCGTTCGGGAATATGCACGCCGCGGTCCAGCACGACACGGCTCAGGCTCGCATTGCGGCCGATGAAGCAGTCCGGCAGCACAACACATTCCTCCAGGGAGGAGAAGGAGTTGATGCGCGCGCCAGTGAAGATCAGGCTGCGGCGCAGCGCGGCACCCGAGACGATGCAGTCGCCCGCGACGAGCGACGACACGGCCGAACCGCGCCTTCCCTCCTCGTCGTGCACGAATTTGGCCGGCGGCTTGATCTCGGCATAGGTCCAGATCGGCCAGTCGCGATCGTAGATGTCGAGTTCCGGCGTGATGTCTGTAAGATCGATATTCGCTTCCCAATAGGCGTCGATGGTGCCGACATCGCGCCAATAGGCCTCGTGCTCGAAGCTGGAGCGAACGCAGGACTGGGTGAAGCGGTGCGCGACCGCTTTCCCGTTCTTCACGATCCAGGGGATGATGTCCTTGCCGAAATCGTGGCTGGTCTCCTTTTCTGCCGCGTCGCGGCGAAGCTGCTCCATCAGGAATTTGGTGTGGAAGACATAAATGCCCATCGAAGCGAGCGCGAAATCCGGCTTGTCGGGCATGCCGGGCGGATCGGCCGGCTTCTCGACGAAGGCGATGATCTTGTCCTTGGCGTCCACATGCATGACACCGAAGCCAGTCGCCTCCATGCGAGGCACCTCCAGGCAGCCGACGGTCACGTCCGCGCCGCTGTCCACATGCTGGCGCAGCATGATCTCCAGATCCATCTTGAAGACATGGTCGCCAGCCAGGATGACCATGTATTCCACGCCATGGTCCTGGATGATGTCGATGTTCTGGTAGACCGCGTCGGCGGTGCCTTCATACCATTGCGTCTCGGAAACACGCTGGCTTGCCGGCAATATGTCGAAGCTCTCATTGCGCTCGGGACGGAAGAAGTTCCAGCCGCGTTGCAGATGGCGGATAAGCGAATGCGCCTTGTACTGGGTCGCGACGCCAATGCGGCGGATGCCGGAGTTCAGCGCATTGGAAAGGGCGAAGTCGATGATGCGCGTCTTGCCGCCGAAATAGACGGCGGGCTTGGCGCGGCGGTCGGTCAATTCCTTCAGCCGGCTGCCCCGCCCTCCCGCAAGGACATAGGCCATCGCATCGCGCGACAGAGGCTGGCTCCGTCTCAGATCCGCCATTTCAGCCCTCCCATATCCGAAACAGTTTCTACTCTGGATCGTATTCTATCATGATGGTCGAGAGCGGCGGCAAAGTCATCAGCGCCGACGCCGCCTTCCCCTCGGCAACCGCCGAGACCATGCCGTTATTCCCCATGCCGCTGCCGCCATAGGCCCCGGCATCCGTATTCACCACTTCGCGCCAGCGCCCCGCATGTGGCAGCGGCACGCGGTAGCCGCTTCTCGGCACCGGCGTGAAATTGCAAACGACAGCGACCGGCCGTGCGCCCGGCGCGCCACGCACCCAGGCGAAAACCGAGTTCTGCTTGTCATCGACGATCAGCCAGCCGAAGCCGTCGGGCTCGCAGTCGCGTGCGTGGAGCGCCGGCTTGTCGCGATAGAGGCGGTTCAGATCCCGAACGAGACGGCGCACGCCCTCATGCGAGCCGTAATCCAGGAGATACCAGTCGAGCCCCTTCGCTTCGTTCCACTCGGCGCGTTGGGCGAATTCCTGCCCCATGAAGAGCAGTTTCTTGCCGGGATAGCCCCACATGAAGGCGTAGTAGGCCCGCAGATTGGCGAATTTCTGCCAATCGTCGCCCGACATCTTGGTAAGCAGCGTGCCCTTGCCGTGCACGACCTCGTCATGGCTGAGCGGAAGGACGAAGTTCTCGCTGAAGGCGTAGGTCAGGCCGAAGGTGATCTGCTCGTGATGGTATTTCCGGTGCACCGGCTCCTTGGACATGTATTCAAGCGTATCGTGCATGAAGCCCATGTTCCACTTGAACCCGAAGCCCAGTCCGCCTTCGTGCACCGGCCCTGAAACCTTAGGCCATGAAGTCGATTCCTCGGCGATGGTCATGATGCCTGGATGCGCGCCATAAACGGCTTTGTTCATCTCCTGCAGGAAGCGGACCGCCTCGAGGTTCTCGCGGCCGCCCTTCTCGTTCGGGACCCACTCTCCTTCCTTCCTCGAATAGTCGAGGTAAAGCATCGAGGCGACGGCATCGACCCTCAGCCCGTCGAGATGGTACTTCTCCGGCCAGAACAGCGCGTTGTTGACCAGATAAGCCATCACCTCGCGGCGGCCGAAATTGTAGATCGCGGTGTTCCAGTCGGGGTGGAAGCCCTTGCGCGGGTCAGCATGCTCGTAGAGCGCGGTGCCGTCGAAGCGCGCCAGCCCGTGCTCGTCGGTCGGGAAATGCGCCGGCACCCAGTCGAGGATGATTCCGATGCCGGCGCGATGCGCGCCATCGACGAAGCGCGCAAAGCCCACCGGCTCGCCGAAGCGTGCCGTCGGGCAATAAAGCCCGGTCGTCTGGTAGCCCCAGGACGGATCGTAAGGGTGCTCGGTGATCGGCAGGAACTCGATATGGGTGAAGCCCATGTCGGCGACATAGGGGATGAGGCGATCGGCCAGTTCGTCCCATGAGAGGAACGAGCCGTCGTCGCGACGCTGCCACGATCCGGCATGGACCTCATAGATGGAGACCGGCTGGCGACGTGCATCGGCGCTTCGCCAGAATTCGCGATGCTTGCCGTCGCCCCATTCATGGCGCATGGGCAGGTCGGTCACCGACGCAGTCGCCGGCCGAAGCTCGGAACGGAAAGCGAAAGGATCGGCCTTGAGCGGCAGCTTCTCGCCCTTCGCACCGATGATCTCGTATTTATAGGGCTGGCCGGCGCTGATATCGGGGAGGAAAATTTCCCAGATGCCGGTATCGACACGCTTGCGCATGACATGGCAGCGGCCGTCCCAATCGTTGAACTGGCCGACGACGGAGACGCGCCGCGCATTCGGTGCCCAGACGGCGAAATGGATGCCGCTCGCGCCCTCATGCTCGATCAGATGCGCGCCGAGCTTGTCGAAGAGCCTCAGATGCGAGCCCTCGGCGATGTAGTAATCGTCCATCGGCCCGAGCACCGGCCCGAAAGAGTACGGATCGGTGATCCACCAGTCGCCGCCTTGGTTACTGGCGTGATAGCGGATCGGCTGGCGCTCGCGAATGGAAAGCGCGCCGTCGAAGAAACCGGCATCGTCGCGGCGGGTGAGTTCGCCGGCCGGCTCGCCACTAAGCGTGAAGGCCGCGACATGTTCCGCATGAGGGAGGAAGCAGCGCGCGACCAGCCTTCCGCCCGTCTCCTGGACGCCGAGGATAGAAAAAGGATCGCGGTGTTCGCCAGCGACAATCGCCCGAATGTCGGCCGCGCCGGTCAGCGGCTTCTCGGCTTTGGCCCCTTTACGAACACCGGGCATCGAACGGCAGCACTCCCTGCAACTGACTTCTAATTTCCCTGTACTGAACTATAGGGCACTTTCCAGATTTCCGATGCATATTGGCGGATGGTACGGTCGGAAGAAAACCACCCCATGTTCGCCGTGTTGCGGATCGCCTTGGCGTACCAGTCGCGCGGTCTCAGCCACAGATCGTCGATATCGCGCTGCGCGGCGGCGTAAGAGTCGAAATCGGCGGCGACCATGAACCAGTCGTGCTCATAAAGTCCGCCGACAAGGCCGGCGTAGCGGTCGCGGTCGTCCGGTGAAAAGACGCCGGAGGCGATTGCCGCCAGCGCCTGCGAAAGCTCCGGCGAGCGCTCGATCAGTTCACGCGGGTTGTAGCCGTTGCGACGACGCTCGGCGACCTCCTCGGCGGTCAGGCCGAAGATGACGATATTCTCCGCGCCCACATGTTCGCGGATCTCGATGTTGGCGCCGTCGAGCGTGCCGATGGTGAGCGCGCCGTTCAGCGCGAACTTCATGTTACCGGTGCCGGACGCCTCCATGCCCGCCGTCGAGATCTGTTCCGACAGATCGGCCGCCGGCACCAGCACTTCCGCCAGGCTGACATTGTAGTTCGGGACGAACACGACCTTCAGCAGCCCACGCACCGAAGGATCGTTGTTGACCGTTCGGGCCAAATCGTTGGCGAGCTTTATGATCAGCTTGGCGTTGTGATAAGTCGGCGCCGCCTTGCCCGCCAGAAGCTTCACGCGCGGCACCCAGTCCTTTTCAGGATGCGAGCGCATCTGGTCGTAGAGCGCGACGGTCTCGACGATATTCAGGAGTTGGCGCTTGTATTCGTGGATGCGCTTCACCTGGATGTCGAACAGCGCCGACGGATCGAGGTCGATCCCCATCCGCTCGCGCACCAGTTTGGCCAGATGCTCCTTGTTGGCGCGTTTGACTTCCGCGAACGCCTCCTGAAACCCGGGATCGTCGGCATGGGCGTTCAGGCCGGAGAGCGCATCGATATCGTCCAGTACACTGTCACCTATCGTCCGCCTGACCAGCGAGAAAAGGCCGGGGTCGCATTGCTGCAGCCAGCGGCGCGGTGTGATGCCATTGGTCTTGTTGTTGATCCTGCGGGGATAGAGGCGATGCAGGTCCGCGAAGACCGTCTTCTTCATCAGCTCCGTATGAAGTGCTGAAACGCCGTTCACCGAATGCGAGCCGACGAAGGCGAGATTGCCCATGCGCACGCGCCGCTCGCCGTTCTCATCGATCAGCGAGATGGCGCTGATCTGCCCATCATCGAAGCTGTTTTCGCGCCGGGCATCGAGCAGCAGCTTGGCGTTGATCGCATAGACAAGTTGCATGTGCCGGGGCAGCAGTCTTTCAAAAAGAGGGACGGGCCAGCTTTCCAGCGCTTCGGGCAGAAGCGTGTGGTTTGTGTAGCAGAAGGTGCGACGTACGATGTCCCATGCCGCATCGAATTCGAAATCGTGGACGTCGACCAGCAGCCGCATCAGTTCCAGCACGGCTACGGCCGGATGCGTATCGTTCAATTGGATCGCCGCTTTGTCGGGAAGCGAAGTGAGGTCGGGATATTCGTGCAGGTGGCGGTCGAGAATGTCGCGCAGCGAGGCGGCGGAGAAGAAATATTCCTGCCTCAGCCTGAGTTCCTGACCGGCTGGCGTCGCATCCGCCGGATAGAGCACGCGGGTCAGCGTTTCGGCCTGCGTGCTCTCGCTCAAGGCGCCGACATGATCGCCGGCGTTGAACCGGTCGAGCAGGATCGGATCGACCGACATCGCGGTCCATAGGCGAAGCGTATTGACGCGCTTCGCCCGCCAGCCGGCGACCGGCGTGTCGTAGGCAACGGCCAGCACGCGCTCCTGCGGCTTCCACGCCATGCGCCGCCCGTCACTACCCGGCACGGCCTCCACCATGCCGCCGAACCCGATCTCGATCGAACGCTCGCGCCGCTCGAACTCCCACGGGTTGCCATGGTCGAGCCACGTCTCGGGCAATTCCACCTGCCAACCGTCCGAGATTTCCTGTCGAAACATGCCGTTGGCGTAGCGGATGCCGTAGCCGTGGGCGGGAATGTCGACGGTCGCCATCGATTCCATGAAGCAGGCGGCAAGTCGGCCGAGGCCGCCATTGCCGAGTGCGGCGTCGGGCTCAAGAGCGGCGATGATGTCGAAATCGACGCCCAGCGACGAAAGCGCGTTCTTCACTTCGTCCATCAGGCGCAGATTGGATATGGCGTCGCGCATCAGCCGCCCGATCAGGAATTCGAGCGAGAGATAGTAGACGCGCTTCGACTGCTCTTCGTAGGCCTTCTTGGTCGAGGCGATCCATTTCTCGATCAGCCGGTCGCGCACCACCTTGATGGTGGCGGAAAGCCAATCGTACTGGGTCGCAACGGTCGGGTCCTTGCCGATCCGATAGGTAAGGCACGAAAGGATCTCGGCGGCCAGCGTTTTGGCGTCGGGTGCGGCTTGGGAGGGAACGGGCTGGGTGGCGCTGGTCATGCTTTTTCTTGTTTCCGTGCGTCCTTCGAGGCTCGCTCCGCTCGCACCTCAGGATGAGGACGGCAGGCGCTTGTCCACATCCTCTCTCTACCCGAGTTCTAGCTTCGGGATGAGAGCAGGCTCCGATTCCCTCATCCTGAGGTGCGAGCGGAGCGAGCCTCGAAGGACGCACCGGACAGAGAACAATCAGACGTGAATGCCGTCGGCATTACTAGACTGGAACGTCCTGCCCTGCCTATCAGAAACGCGCCGACCAAACCGTAAAGTCAAGCTGCCAGCGCGGCTTCGGGCGGAACCTTGGCGCCGGTCATGAAGGCGACCGCGTCCGACATGGTGTATTGTTTCGGGTCGATGACGCAGAGCCGCTTGCCCAGGCGGTGGATGTGGATGCGGTCGGCCACCTCGAAGACATGCGGCATGTTGTGCGAGATGAGCACGATCGGCAGGCCGCGCTTCTTGACGTCGAGGATGAGTTCCAGCACGCGGCGCGATTCCTTGACACCGAGCGCCGCGGTCGGCTCATCCATGATGATCACTTTCGAACCGAAGGCGGCGGCGCGCGCCACCGCCACGCCTTGCCGCTGGCCGCCCGAGAGCGTCTCGACCGACTGGTTGATGTTCTGGATGGTCATCAGACCAAGCTCGGAGAGCTTGCTGCGGGCTATTCTTTGCATCTTCGAGCGATCGAGGCGGCGCAGGAACTTTCCGACAAATCCTTCCTGGCGGATCTCGCGGCCGAGGAACATGTTGTCGGCGATCGACAGGGCCGGCGAAAGCGCAAGGTTCTGGTAGACGGTTTCGATGCCGGCATGACGCGCCTCGATCGGCGAGCGGAAATGAACCGGCTTTCCGTTCAGCTCGATCGCGCCGCTGTCGGGATTGACCGCGCCGCACAGCGCCTTGATCAGCGTCGATTTCCCGGCGCCGTTGTCGCCAATCACCGCCAGGATTTCGCCGGGCATGAGGTCGAAATCGGCATTGTCGAGGGCTACGACGCGGCCGTAGCGCTTGACGAGACTCTTGGCCGCCAGAACGGGCGTCACAGCGTTCATACGGAAATCTTCCTTATCCACTGGTCAATGGTGACGGCAATGATGATCAGGATGCCGACGGCGAACTCCTGCCAGAGCACCTCAACGCCGGAGAGCGCCAGACCGTTGCGGAAGACGCCGACGATGAGCGCTCCGACAAGCGTGCCGACCAGCGAGCCGCGGCCGCCGAAGAGCGACGTTCCGCCTATGACCACGGCGGTGATGGCGTCGAGATTGGCGGTCTGGTTACCGAGCGGGCTCGCCGCCCCGATGCGGCCGATCAACACCCATGCCGCGATGGCGCAGATGAAGCCGGCAAGCGTATAGACGCCGACCAGCGTCGCACCGGTGTTGATGCCGGTAAGGCGCGCCGCCTCCGGGTCGTCGCCGGTGGCATAGACGTGGCGGCCGAACGCCGTGCGGTTGAGGATGTACCAGCAGGCGATAGCGATCACGATCATCAGGATCGAGCCATAGGTGATCAGCGCGCCATGGCCGAAGATGATGCGGTTGCCTGTCCAGTGCAGGATCGGCGCCATCTGGTCGATGTCCTGCGCGCGGATCGTCTCGGAATGCGAGACGTAGATGACCATCGAGCCGAAGATGCTCCAAGTGCCGAGCGTGACGATGAAGGGCGGCAGCTTGATGACCGCCACCAGCACGCCGTTGATGAAACCGCAGGCAATACCCGCCACGAAACCGAGCAGGAAGGCGATCTCAGGCGGCCATCCCCACACGACCGCGAGGCGGCCCATGATGATGGAGGAAAGCACCATGATGGCGCCGACCGAAAGGTCGATGCCGGCGGTGAGGATCACCAGCGTCTGGGCGATGCCGAGAATGCCGATGATCGTCACCTGCTGGAGGACCAGCGAAAGGTTGAACGGCGCGAAGAACTTGCCGCCGGCGGTGAAGGAAAAGATCAGGATGCCGATGATGAGAACGATGAAGGGAACGGCGGTCGGGAATTCATGGAGAAAATGCTGGAGCCGCTTTATGAGCGTGACCGCTTCCTCCTCGAAGCTCGCTACGGACTGATCCGCGCCCTGAAGGCCGCTTTCGGCAAGCGTCGAACCGCGCGCGTCTTCATCCATTCCCCGTTCCTCCTGAGGGCCCCTTATCGCGGGACCGTTCGGGGAGCCGGCACTCCGACTCCCCTGTTTGCTTCAGTCTAACCCCGGAAGCCTAACCTCCGGGGCCGGATCAGGAAAGGGTCAGCCCCAGCAGAGCTTCAGGCCCTCCTCGGTGCTTATGGAAGGGACGCCGTTAACCGGCTTGTCGGTGACGAGCTGGGCACCGGTGTCGGTGAAATCCTTGCCTTCGGTCGGCTTGGGCTTTTCTCCGGTCTTGGTGAATTTTGCGATCGCCTCCATCGCCATCGCCGCCATCTTCAGCGGGTATTGCTGCGAGGTCGCGCCGATGACACCGGCCTTGACGTTCTTCACGCCCGGGCAACCGCCGTCGATGGAAACGACCAGAACCGAGCCGTCGTCCTTGCCGGCCGCCTTCAGCGCCTGGTAGCCGCCGGCCGCGGCCGGCTCGTTGATCGTGTACATGATGTTCACGTCGGGGCACTTCTGAAGAAGCGTCTCCATGGCCGTACGCCCGCCATCCTCGGCGCCGCCGGTCATCTCGTGGCCGCAGATGCGCGGATCGGTCTCGTCGCCGTAGTGCTTGGGATCCTTGATATCGATACCGAAGCCCTGCATGAAGCCCTGGTCGCGCAGATAGTCGACCGTCGGCTGATTGGTGGCGAGGTCGAGGAAGGCGATCTTGGCATCCTTGGCCTTGTCGCCGAGCGTGCCCTTCGCCCATTCGCCGATAAGCTGGCCGGCCTTGAAATTGTCCGTCGCGAAGGTGGCATCGACGGCGTCGATCGGATCGGTCGGCGTGTCGAGGTCGATGACAAGCAGGCCTGCATCGCGCGCTTTCTTGATCGTCGGCACGATAGCGGTGGAATCGCTCGGCACGATGGCAAAACCCTTGGCGCCGGCGGCGATCAGGTTCTCGATCGCGGCGACCTGGCTGTCATTGTCGCCATCATACTTGCCGGCGAAGGTGCGGAGGTCGAGCCCGAGTTCCTTGGCCTTCGCCTGCGCGCCCTCGCGCATCTTGACGAAGAAGGGATTGCCTTCGGTCTTGGTGATCAGGCCGACGATATCGGCGGCCCATGCGGGGCTGGCCGCCATCACGCCGAGCGCGACGGCGCCCGCAACGGCAAGTTTCGTGAATGTGAACCTACTCATCTTGATCCTCCCAGTGGACATATGGAGCGGACATCTCGCCCGCAGGGCGCGGCAAGCCGGCACCCGGCCATCTCAGCGCCGGATGAAGACAAAGAAAATACCAGCCCTTCGCTTCTGTCAATATATAAATCAAAATGAATTATTATTGACAGGCATGGATTAGAAGGCGATGCTTGTCAGGGCGGGACTGATCAAAACCCGTCAGTCGATACCCTTTTGGGAGGCCGCGTGGGGAGCGAAAGCGCCATACAGGCCGGACGGTCGTCCGGTGACAGCCGCTTCCATCGCGGCACCAACCAGAGCGGCATGCGCGACTATAACGAGCGGCTCGTGCTGACACTTGTGCGCCAGCAAGGCAGCCTCGCAAAGACGGAGATAGCGCGCGTCACCGGCCTTTCCGCGCAGACGATCTCGGTCATCATGCGCGGCCTCGAGGAAGACGGGCTCCTGGTGCGCGGCGCGCCGGTGCGTGGCAAGGTCGGCCAACCGTCGATCCCGATGTCGCTCAATCCCGACGGCGCCTATTTCCTCGGACTGAAGCTCGGGCGGCGTAGCGCCGATCTCGTCCTGATCGATTTCCTCGGCCGGGTGCGAGCGATGCTCCACCATCCTTATCCCTACCCGCAACCGGAAGAGACGATCGCTTTCGTGCGCAAAGGCATCGCCGAGATGCGATCCGGGCTGAGCGGCGAACAGGAGCGGCGGATCGGCGGGCTTGGCATCGCCATCCCCTTCGAATTGTGGAACTGGGCCGACGCGGCCGGCGCGCCGCGGCAAGTGATGGACGCCTGGCGCAAGACCGACATCCGCATCGACCTCGCCGCCGAACTCCCCTTCCCCGTCTATCTGCAGAACGACGCCACGGCAGCCTGCAACGCGGAACTCGTCTTCGGAAAAGCCGGGGACCTTAGCGATTTCGTCTACTACTATATCGGCGCCTTCGCCGGCGGCGGCGTCGCCATCAACCGAAGCGTTTTCGCCGGCCAGACCGGCAATGCCGGCGCGCTCGGCTCGATGCCGGTGCCGGGAGAAGCGGGCAAGCCGGTGCAACTGATCGATGTCGCTTCCATCGCCGTGCTCGAACGCGCCTTGAACGCAAACGGCAAGGACTCCTCGCATCTATGGACCTCGCCCGAGGATTGGGGCGATCTGGGCGATGCCCTCGATAACTGGATCGAGGCGGCGGCCGGCGCACTCGCATACGCCACGCTAGCTGCTTCCTCGGTGATCGACTTCGAGGCGGCGGTGGTGGATGGATGGATGCCGCTCGACGTCCGCTCTCGCCTCGTCAACACAATCCGCCAGAAAATTACCAGGCTCGACGCGGAAGGCCTCAGCCTGCCTGAGATCCGCGAGGGTACGGTCGGCCATCATGCCCGCGCGCTCGGCGGCGCCAGCCTGCCGCTCTCCGAGCGCTTCCTGATCGGCGCGGCGTCCTTGTCGGGCGCATCGTGAAGGTGCAAATGTCCGCGAATATCCACGGAGGTTCGACTGCCTTGCCGAAATCTCAAGACTGCGGGACGTGTGCTCCGCGCTCGAAGGAAGGATTCGTATGATCCTCTGTTGCGGTGACACGCTCATCGACATGCTGCCACGCCAGACCCCGAACGGCGAACCAGCATTCGCGCCCTATGTCGGCGGCGCCTTGTTCAACAGCGCTATCGCACTCGGGCGCGTCGGGGCGCCTGCCGGACTCCTCACCGGACTTTCAAACGATTTCTTCGGTAAGATGCTCAAGGCAGCACTCGCGGAAAGCCATGTCGATACGCGCTATGCCCATATCTCGGACCATCACACCACGCTCGCCTTCGTTCGCCTAGTGGGTGGACAGGCGAGCTACACGTTCTTCGACGAGAACAGCGCGGGGCGCATGCTGCTGGAATCCGATCTGCCGGCGCTCGATGCGGGCATCAAGGCGATGCTCTTCGGCTGCATGACGCTCATTGCCGAGCCTTGCGGATCGACCTACGAAGCCTTGATGCGGCGCGAGCGCAAGGACCGCGTCATGATGCTCGATCCGAATATCCGGCGCGATTTCATCCCCGACAAGCCGGTGCATATGGCGCGGCTGAACCGCATGATCGACATGGCCGACATAGTAAAACTCTCCGACGAGGATCTCGACTGGTTCGGCGAGGCGGGATCGCAGGACGAGGCGGCCTCCGGCTGGCTGAAACGAGGCCCGAAGCTGATCGTGGTGACACATGGAGCGCGCGGCGCCAACGCCTACTCCCGGCATGGCAAGATGAGCGTACCCGCCCGCAAGGTCGATATCGTCGACACGGTCGGCGCCGGCGACACGTTCAATGCCGGCATCCTCGCATCGCTCGACAGTTCCGGCCTGCTCTCGAAAGAATCCGTTGCCGCCCTTTCCGAAGATTCCATCCGGCAGGCGCTGGAATTCGCAGTGCAGGTCGCCGCCGTCACCGTCTCGCGTGCCGGCGCTAACCCGCCCTGGCGGCACGAGTTGGATGCGCTCCCGGTAGCAACGGCCTGAGACGAGCGACGAGGCTCCCTGAATCCGTTTGAATTCATTGCCAAAGATCGCCTATGAGCAACCGGGCGTAAACGGAACCGGTTGGACGTGGCGAAACTGGACGACATCCGCATCGGCATTATCGGGCTCGGCTATGTCGGGCTACCGCTTGCCGTGCTTTTCGCCGAGCGCTTTTCGGTTACCGGGTTCGACCACGACACAAGGCGCATCGAGGAATTGCGGAACGGCATCGACCGGACGCTGGAGGTCGAGCCGGAAGCGCTGGCGCGCACGGAAGTGCACTTCACCGCCTCGCCCGACGATCTCGCCCAATGCAATTTCCATGTGGTAACGGTCCCGACGCCGATCGACGCCGCCAAGCGGCCTGACATGCGCCTCCTGATGGCGGCCTGCGAGACGGTTGGGAAAGTGATCGGCAGGGGCGATATCGTGGTGTTCGAATCGACCGTCTATCCCGGCGCCACCGAGGAAGACTGCGTGCCGGTCATCGAACGTGCCTCCGGGCTTCGCTTCAATGAGGATTTCTTCGCCGGCTACAGTCCGGAACGGGTCAATCCCGGTGACAAGCAACATACGATCGACAGGATCGTAAAGGTCGTCTCGGGCTCGTCGCCCGAGACGCTGGAAATCATCGAAGCAGTCTACGGCGCGGTCGTGAAAGCCGGGACGTATCGCGCGCCCTCGATCCGGGTCGCGGAAGCCGCCAAGGTCATCGAAAACACGCAGCGTGACGTGAATATCGCACTGGTCAACGAATTTTCCACGCTGTTCGACAAGCTCGGCATCGACACGGCCGCCGTGCTCGATGCTGCCGGCACAAAATGGAATTTTCTGCCATTCCGGCCAGGGCTTGTCGGCGGACACTGCATCGGCGTCGACCCCTATTATCTGACCCATAAGGCGCAGGAAGTCGGCCACCACCCCGAGATCATCCTCGCCGGCCGACGCATCAACGACGCCATGGGCGAGGCCGTCGCCGGCCGTTTCCTGCGTATGCTTGCCTCGCGCGGCATGAACCGCTCCGGCGCGCGGGTGCTCGTCCTGGGCTTCGCCTTCAAGGAGGACTGTCCCGATATCCGCAACACGCGCGTCATCGACGTAGCGCGGCAACTCTCGGCCTATGGCATGGCCGTAGATGTCCACGATCCGTGGGCGGATGCCGGCGAGACGGAGCGGCAATACGGCATCCAGCTCGTCGAGGAACCGGTGGAAAGCGCGTATCAGGGCGTGATCCTTGCCGTTGCGCACCAGCGCTTCCGCGCGCTGGGCGCCGAGGCACTGCGCCGATACCTCGTGCCCGGCGGCATCTTCTTCGATGTGAAAAGCGTCTTTCCTGTCGAGGACAGCGATCTTCGGCTTTGATAAGAGGGTGATTCACATTTCCGCCGGATGCCTTTGATTTTGAAAGGGATATGGATCAGAGATGTCCGCGACAGGATCGATGCGTGCTCTGAGGAGTAGGAAATGACCGTACTCGTCACCGGCGCCGCCGGCTTCATCGGCGCCGCCGTCGCGCATCGACTGCTTGACCGTGGCGACGAAGTGGTCGGGCTGGACAATATCAGCGACTATTACGATCCGAAGCTGAAGCTTGCCCGCCTCGCTCGCCTGGAAGGGCGGAAAGGTTTTTCTTTCCTTCGGCAGGATATCGCCGCAACGGAAGAAATGAGGAGGCTCTTCGCGAAAGGGCGCTTCGCTACCGTGATCCATCTCGCCGCCCAGGCCGGCGTTCGCTACTCCATCGAAAACCCCGACTCCTATGCCCAGTCGAATCTCGTCGGCTTCCTGAACATTCTCGAGGGCTGCCGCCATTCCGGCGTCAAGCATCTGGTCTATGCCTCGTCGAGTTCAGTTTACGGAGCGAACGAAAAGCTTCCCTTCTCCGTTTCCGACAATGTCGACCATCCCGTCAGCTTCTACGCCGCCACCAAGAAGGCGAACGAACTGATGGCGCATTCCTACGCGCATCTCTACCGACTGCCGGTGACGGGATTGCGCTTTTTCACCGTGTACGGGCCATGGGGGCGGCCGGACATGGCGCTGTTCATGTTCACCCGCAACATACTCGCAGGCGAGCCGATCAATGTCTTCAACCACGGCCATCACAGGCGAGATTTCACCTACATCGACGATATAGCGGAAGGAGTAGTACGAGCGTCCGACCGTATCGCAACACCTTCCGGAAAATGGAATCCGGAGGCACCGGATCCAGCCATCTCCTCGGCGCCCTACCGACTCTACAATATCGGCAACAACCAGCCGGTCAGACTGCTCGATTTCATCGCCGCGATCGAAAAGGCTGTCGGGAAGAAAGCGAAGATGAACATGCTGCCGATGCAGAAGGGCGATGTCGAGGCCACCTATGCCGATATCGACGCGCTACGGGACGCGGTCGGCTTCTCGCCCTCGACGCCGATCGAGGACGGGATCGCCAGATTCGTGGAGTGGTATCGGGAATATTACGGAGCCTGACCGGCTGGCCTCTTATACAGCCTTGCGGATCGTCTCGATGATCCTGCCCTGGTCGGCTTCCGACAGGTAAGGGTGCATCGGCAGGCAGAGGATACGGTTGGGCAAAGTCTCCGACACAGGCAGGCCGGCCGACGCACGCGGATAGTGCTCATAGGCTTTCTGCAGATGCAGCGACTTCTCGTAGTAGACCACCGAGGGGATGCCGGCTTCCTTCAGCGCGGCGCGCACCGCATCCCGACGCTCCGTCTCGATCGCATATTGCGCCCATGCCGAGCGGTAGCCGCGCGGGATCACCGGAACCTTGACGACATCGCCCAGTCCCTCCGCATAGCGCCGCGCCACCTTCTGGCGCTCTTCCATCTCGTCGGAGAGAATCGCTAGCTTCTCGATCAGGATCGCCGCCTGAAGCGTGTCGAGGCGTGAGTTCAGGCCGATACGGACATTGTCGTACTGGCTCTCGCCCTTGCCGTGGAAGGCAATGGAACGCAGCTTTTCGGCAAGGTCGGCATCGTTGGTGAACATGGCGCCGCCGTCGCCATAGGCGCCCAACGGCTTGGCCGGATAGAAGCTGGTCGAGGCGACATCGCCAAACGCTCCGCAACGGACATTCTCACGCTCGCCGCCGATGGCTTGTGCCGCGTCCTCGATGACGATCAGCCCTTCCTTGTCGGCGAGTGAGGCAACGGCCGAATAGTCGGCCGACAGACCGAACAGGTCGACGGGAATGATCGCCTTTGGCGTCAGGCGGCCTTCCTTGCGAGTTTCGGCGATTGCCGCCTCAAGCTGGGCAGTATCGATATTGTAGGTGTCGGGGTCGACATCGATGAACACGGGTTCCGCGCCAGCAAGCGCTACGACCTCGGCCGTCGCCGCGAAGGTGAAGCTCGGCACGAACACCGCGTCTCCCGGCCCGACGCCGTATGCCATCAACGGCATAAGCAGCGCATCGGTGCCATTGGCACAGGCAACGACATGCTCGACGCCGATATAGGCGGCCATCTTTTTCTCGAATTCCGCGACCTGCGGACCGAGTATGTATTTGCCGCCGGCGACAACCTCGTCGATCGCGCGTTGCAGGCGATCCTTCAGCCTTTCGCGCTGCGCGCCGAGATCGATGAATTGCATGGGAACTCCGGATGGGCTGGTAAGTGGGTGAGACTTTTCGGCTGATAGACCGGCAGCCGATTCAAGTCTTGAGAGTGGCGATCAATCTAGACCAGCAAGTGTTTCAATTCGTGAAGACAATCGGTCGCATGGAGCCATCGCAGCGGGCGATGAACCACGGATTGGCGAAATCGACGTCTTCCAGCTGGTTTCTTTTGCCATAGGTGAGAGGGTTGCCGTCAAGGGTGAAAGTCATGCCGCCGGCCGCCCGCAGCACAGCATCGCCGGCCGCGGTATCCCATTCCATCGTACGGCCGAAACGCGGATAAAGGTCGGCCTTGCCGCTCGCCAGCAGGCAGAATTTCAGCGACGACCCCACCGAGATGGTCTCCGCGCCGTCGAATCGGGAAATGTAGGCGTTCGTCTCGGTCGTACGATGCGAGCGGCTGGCCACGATGAGAGGGGGATGGATATCGCAGCGCACGGCGATGGCGTGTCGCGACACAATCGTGAAATCAGGTCCGACAGAAATCTCCTCGGCGCCGTCCAGCCGGCCGCTGAACATCCTGCTGGTAGCCGGCGCGAGAACGACGCCCAGTTCGGGCGCGCCATCGTGGATCAGTGCGATGTTCACCGTGAAATCGGTGTTTCCACCGACGAATTCCTTCGTTCCGTCAAGTGGATCGACGAGGAAGAACGCTTCGCCGAGATCGCCCGGCGCGCCGCCGCCAGCGCATTCCTCTTCCGCCACACAGGGAATATCTGGAAAGGAGTTGCGAAGGCCTTCGAGGATGATCGTTTCTGCGGCGCGGTCCGCCTCGGTCACCGGCGAGGAATCGGACTTCAGTTCCGCGACGATGCCGGCAGTTCGGACTTCCATGATCCGGCGGCCGGCGGCGAGCGCCAGATTCTCGAAGACGGCAAGCATTGCCGCGCCGTCAACTTCCGAGATCGCCACTTCAGCCGCCTTCGGCAAGGCCGTGCCGCGCAAGCCAGTTTTCCAGCACTTCGACCATTTCCTCGGGCAATCTTCCTTCGGTGTTGAGATGGACTTCCGCGTTCTCAGGTGCCTCATAAGGCGAATCGACACCAGTGAAGTTCTTGATCTCGCCGTTCAGCGCCCGCTTGTACAGGCCCTTCGGGTCGCGCCTGGCGCATTCCTCGAAGGGCGTATCGACAAAGATTTCGACGAATTCGCCCTCCCCCATCAATTCCCGCGCCATCCGCCGCTCGGCGCGGAAGGGCGAGATGAAGGAAACCAGCACGATCAGCCCCGCGTCGGCCATCAGGCGGGCGACCTCGGCGACACGGCGGATGTTCTCGACACGATCCTCCTCGGTGAAACCGAGGTCACGGTTCAGGCCATGACGAACATTGTCGCCGTCGAGGATATAGGTGTGACGGCCAGCGGCATGCAGTTTCTTCTCCAGAAGGTTGGCGATGGTCGATTTGCCGGAGCCGGAGAGGCCGGTGAACCAGAGTACCGAAGGCCGCTGAGCCTTCAATGCCGCGCGCGCGCTTCTGTCGACATCCAGCGCCTGCCAATGGATATTCCCCGCGCGGCGCAATCCGTGCACGATCATGCCGGCGCCGACCGTGGCGTTGGTACGGCGGTCGATCAGGATGAACGACCCGGTCGCCCGGTTCTCGCCGAAGGGATCGACGGCGATGGGGGACTGCAGCGAGATGTTGCAGACGCCGACCTCGTTCATCTCCAGCGATTTCGCCGCTTCGTGAGCGAAACTGTTGATATCGATTCGGTATTTGAGTTCTGTAATGGCGGCATTCGCCTGATCGGTTTCGGTGCGCAGCAGGTAGGAGCGTCCCGGCAGGAGCGCATGCTCGTTGAACCAGACGATGTTGGCCGTGAACTGGTCGGAGACTTCGGGGCGAGCATCGGGAGCAACGAGCATATTGCCCCGCGAGGCCTCTATGTCGTCCTCCAGCACGATGGTGACAGCCTGCCCTTCGACAGCCCTGTCGAGATCGCCATCATAGGCGACGATCCGGCTGACCCGCGACGGACGGCCCGATTTGGCGACGACCACGGCATCACCTGCCGACACCTCCCCGGAAGCGACAGTACCGGCAAAGCCACGGAAATCGTGGTTCGGCCGATTCACATACTGGATCGGAAAACGGAACGGACGCTCCTTCACCTCGTCATCGAGAACGAGGTTCTCCAGCCAATCGAGAAGTGCCCGACCGGTGTACCAGGCCGTCCGTTCGGAAGGCCGCGTGACATTGTCGCCATGGCGGGCTGAAAGCGGGACCGCGGTCACCGTCCGGAAGCCGAGATTCCCGGCAAAGGCCTCATATTCCCCAGCGATCCTTTCAAAGGTCGCACGGTCGAAATCCACGAGGTCGATCTTGTTGACCGCAAGGATCGCATGGCGGATGCCGAGCAGCGAGGCGATGATCGAGTGGCGGCGCGTCTGGCGAAGCACACCCTGTCTTGCATCCACCAGCACGACCGCCGCATCGGCCGTGGATGCGCCGGTTGCCATGTTGCGGGTATATTGCTCGTGGCCGGGCGTATCGGCGACGATGAATTTGCGCTTCGGTGTGGCGAAGAAACGGTAGGCGACGTCGATGGTGATTCCCTGCTCACGCTCGGCTTCCAGCCCATCGACAAGCAGCGCGAAATCGATGTCGTCTCCCGCCGTGCTATGCTTTTTGGAATCGCGCTCGAGCGCCGACAACTGGTCCTCGAAGATCAGCTTCGTATCGTAGAGCAGCCGGCCGATCAGAGTCGATTTCCCGTCGTCCACCGAGCCGCAGGTGAGGAAGCGAAGCAGCGTCTTCTGTTCCTGGCCGGCCAGATAATCACGCACGGCGATTACGTCTTCCGCCGGATCGATCGTCAGGTGCTGTTGCAAGGTCAAAAATATCCTTCGCGCTTCTTCTTCTCCATCGACCCGGACTCGTCCTTGTCGATGAGCCTGCCCTGCCGCTCCGACGTCTGTGCCGTAAGCATCTCCTCCACGATGGCTTCCAGGTTTTCGGCTTCCGATTCGATCGCGCCGGTCAACGGGTAGCAGCCCAATGTGCGGAAACGGACCATCCGCTCCTCAATCCTTTCGCCGTCACGTAGTTTCATTCGATCGTCATCAACCATGATGAGCATGCCGTCACGTTCGACGATCGGCCGTCTCTTCGCGAAATAAAGCGGGACGATCGGAATTCCCTCGCGCAGGATGTATTGCCAGATGTCGAGCTCGGTCCAGTTCGACAAGGGAAACACCCGGATCGATTCGCCCGGTGAAATCCGCGTATTGTAAATCCTCCACATTTCCGGCCGCTGGTTCTTGGGGTCCCAGCCGTGCGCGGAATTGCGGAAGGAGAATATCCTTTCCTTGGCGCGTGACTTTTCCTCGTCGCGGCGGGCCCCGCCGAAGGCGGCGTCGAAACCGTATTTGTCCAATGCCTGGCGCAGGGCGACGGTCTTCATCAGATGGGTGTGGAAATTCGAACCGTGGTCGAACGGATTGACACCATCGCGAACGCCTTCCTCGTTGATGTGGACGATGAGATCGAGCCCCAGTTCCGCGGCCATCCGATCGCGAAAGGCGATCATCTCGCGGAATTTCCATGTCGTATCGACGTGCAGCAACGGGAAAGGCGGCTTTGCCGGATAGAAGGCCTTCATCGCGAGATGCAGGAGAACGGAAGAATCCTTGCCGATGGAATAAAGCATCACCGGTTTTGAGAAATTGGCAGCTACCTCGCGGAAGATATGAATGGATTCCGCTTCAAGGCGATCCAGATGGGTGAGCGGGCGTAGAAGGGCCGAGCTTTGCGGCATCGAAGGATTTCCAGTTTCTCTGGCCGGACCCGGCCATAAATCGCGTGCAGCCTCTCACTTCACCCTTTCAGTGGCAAGGAGACGAAGGCAGCCAACGTGCCTTTTGTGGAAGGGCTTTTGCGTAAAACCGGTTGCTCGCGCAATCTTTTTCCCCGCGTCCGCAAAATGGTCGATCGGCCCCACGAGGCTCGACCGGGAGCATGGTCACTGTTAGGTTGGCAAGGAGAGAAAAGCCGGTGAGAGGCATGAACGCTGTTTTGGCCCGCCCCTTCATCTGGTGCGATCCGGCAAGCTCGTATGGCTGACAACCACCATCCCATTGTTGCGGTAACGGGCTCTCGCGGGCCGGTGGGCGAAGCGGTCGTGCGTCAACTGGGCGAGTCCGGTTTTACGGTACGTCGCCTGTCGAGAAATCTTTTTCCGGGGGATGGATCGCGCTCGGCGATCCTTCCCCCCTTTGACGCGCCGAACGAGGCATTCGAGAAGGCTCTTGCCGGCGCGGTCCACACCATTCACGCGGCCGCATTGAACAATGGGAATGCGACGGCAGGCGAAGACGATTTCATGAACGCCAATGCGCGGCTGACCGAAAGGCTGGCGGCTGTAGCTCATCGGGTGATCCCTGGCCGGTTCGTCTTCATATCATCTATCCGCGCCGTCGTCGGCCAGGGTTTTGGAGGCACCGTGGGGGCGTCTACGCCGCCCGCTCCGTCCTGTTCTTACGGACGCTCGAAGCGAGCCGGGGAAATAGCCGCCTCGGAAATATTCGCCAATTCGGCGGACAGGTTGACGATATTGCGGCCGGCACCCGTCTACGGACGCGGAATGAAAGGAAATCTGGGCAAGCTCTTGCGGCTCGCCGGGATGCCCTACCCGCTCCCACTCGCTGGTCTTGCAAACCGCCGCTCCCTGCTCGATGTCGAGGCGCTCGGCCGCGCCATCATCCACGCCCTTGCCAATCCGACGCCTGTCAGCGGCGCCTATATCGTCAGCGACAGAAAGCCGGTAACGATCCCGGAAATCATCGCGGCTTTTCGACACGGCGCGGGCCGCTCGTCCGGCCTCTTTTACCTGCCGCCGGCCCTGCTCGAAACCTTCGCTTCGCTTACTGGACAGAGGCAGGCGTTGCTGGGGATGTTTACCGAAGAGATCTGTGATCCCTCCGCACTTGAAGATACAGGCTGGATAGCTACAGAAAACAGCGTCAGCGGGCTCATGGCCCTGGCCCGCCCGCCGCTAAACGGAGCAGAACCCTGAAAAGATTGGCCCTTCCTTCGATGGACGTCATGAACAGGATCGCCATAGGCGGGACCGTGGCATGCTCGGCCGTCATCGGCAGCGGGACGAGTGTCCTTGTGACGCTGGCTTTTCTGTGGGCTGTCATACGCCTCCTCCGCCGCGACTTTCCATTGTCGCGTGTGCCGCAGGCCCGCATGCTTGCCCTGGTTATGGCTCTCTTTTTCGTGGTCGAGGCGTTCTGCGGCTTCATCTCCTATAACGGCATGCCGACATTGAAGGAGATCGTCGAGAATTTCGTCTTCCTGTCTTTCCTGCCGCTTTACTCGCGCCTGTCGGTCTCGTCGCGGGAAGACATGCGGGATGCTCTCGAAACCGCCGCAGTCATAGGCGCGTTTGTCGCCCTTCTTTTCTCTCTTTTCCAGATGCTTGTCCTTCACGAGCGCGCCGAAGGAGGCGCCGGCAATGCCGTCCCGTTCGCCGTCGCCAGTACGGTCGGTTATACTGTCCTCTGGCTCGGCTGCCTGCGCGCCGATGGCAGGCGGCGCTTACTCATGGTTGCGGCCATATGCGCATCGGGAGCGTGTATCCTCCTCTCCGGCACGCGAGCTCTTTGGCCCGGCTTATTTATCGCGCCGATCGTCGTTTTTTTGATTTATCGAAAACACTTCCTGTCGCAAGGGTTCGGCCGCACCGCCGCAATTTTACTCGTGCTCGCGGCCTGCATCGGTGTGTTGTCTGCCGATTTTATCGAAAGACGGGTGGAACTCGCCGTCCAGGATGTGACCACCGCCCTAGATGCCAACAATTATTCTGGATCCTTCGGGCGCCGGCTGGTGATATGGCGCGTGGGCACGGAACTTTTCGAGGAAGCGCCTATCTTCGGCCAAGGCCCTGGCAACGCCGGCCCGCTGCTCGCAGAACGCAGCCTCAAGCTGATCGGCCACAGTTTAGTATACACTCACTACCACGATGTGTTCCTGAACTATGCCGTTCGCGACGGCATCCTCGGAATCCTGATCGTGTTGGCGATGATCTTCGCGCCACTGATCCTGGCGGCACGGCACGAAAGAGATGAGATCGGAACCTACGGCTTCGCCTTCCTGGCCGGAATGGAAATCGCATTCCTTCTCTCCGGCGCGATAGGCATCATGTTCGGTCAGGACATCATGGACGCGCTGTTCATGATCTCGACAATAACGGGAGCCTATCTGGTGTTCGGCGCAACGTCGGCCCGCGAAATCCGCATCTCGGGCGAGCCTGCCCTTGGCTCGCGCTCCGGGGGTGGATGATCTTCCGGCGGAATTGGGTTCTACTTTAAAACGCGTCGCGATCGTTCAGATTCGCCCCATGCGCTTTAGCTTCCTGATTTTGCGCATGCCGTTCTCCCGAAACCGGTGTCCGTTTTCGGGATGCTTCAGGAACCGGCTTTTCCGATCATAGGGGCAGAGGGTAGACGCGTCTCGCCCGGCCGTTCCGGCACGGACGAAGGATGCGACCCGTTCAGAGCGATGACAGACGATGCATGCGGCAAACTCTTTCCGTTGCCCGCCGACAGCGCAGGCTCGCCATCAGAGATAGCCTGCGCCAGTCCGGCGGAGGAATCCGCCACGGCTTCCCTGAGATCGGATGTGGAATGACCGTTCACGCCGCACTGTCCCGACTGCGGGCCGTTTGCCGGTTCCGACGGGCGCGCTCCATCCTCGAAGCTGCAAAATTCCTCCATGGTCGTTCGCGCCCGTTGCTTGTCGCCATCGCGCAAGGCAGCACCGAGCCCATTGAGAACCGTTTGGATATCCTCCCAGCCGAAGACGCGGGTGCGCAGTCCAAAGATATTTGGCGCACCTACATCAAGCATCTGTTCACCGGGCGCGCAGAGCGATTCGTGCAACTTCTCTCCCGGACGCATCCCTGTTATGACGATGTCGATGTCCTGGTAGGGCCTCTTGCCGGCAAGCCTGATCATGTTTTCCGCCACGGTCATGATCGAGACCGGCTCGCCCATGTCCAGCATGTAGATGCCGTGGCTCACGTCTCGGCGCTCCAACGCGGAAGCGGCTGCAGCGACTATGACGAGATCGACCGCCTCGCCGATCGTCATCAGGTAGCGCGTCATCAATGGATCGGTGACGGTCACCGGCCCGCCGGCATCGATTTGAGCCTGGAATATGGTGGATACGGAACCATCACTTCCGAACACGTTACCGAACCGCACGCCGATCAAATTCGTCGACGCATCTGTGGAATGCCGGGAACGCATGCCACTGGTAATGTATTCGGCCATTAATTTCGTCAGGCCAAGCATTGATCGCGGATCGGCCGCCTTGTCGCTCGAAATCAGCACGAACTGGGAAACCGCGCACTCTACCGCGACTTTGACGCAGTTCAGCGTGCCGAAAACATTCGTCTTGATTGCGGCGTCCCAATTCTCCTCGAGCAACGGCACATGCTTGAGCGCCGCGGCGTGAAAGATGACGTCGGGCCGGAACGCCTTTACAGCCAATGAAAGCTGGCGCTCGTCACGGATGTCGAGAATGCGCAGCGTCACCCGCGGCAAATCGGTTTCCGCTATGTAGCCGGCCTGGAGGCTGAAGATATTGAATTCGGAAATATCGGCAACCAATACCGCTTCCGCGCCCAGATCCAGAGCGCGCTTGACGAGAACCCTGCCGATCGAACCCGCGCCGCCGGTGACGAGCACCCTCTTTTGTTTCATAAATGAGGCGAGGCGATTGTGATCTGACGGAACCGTCGAACGGCGAAGGATGGTCTCCATCTCGACTCTTTCCAAAGTGAGCTTGCCGCCGCGTCTTAAATTGGAAAGGCCTGTAAACTGCTCAACCGATGCTCCGCCCCTGCGCGCGATGCGGACCAGTTCCGGGAAATAGGGAAAAGTCTTGTCGGCCTCATGGCCAAAAATGACGATGTCTACGCCTTCGGTGTCCTTGAAATATTCGTCCAGGGTCTGAGACGCCCGATGGGCATGGCCTACGATCGGCACGCTCTGAATATTCGCGCCGACAGCCGCCCGGGGATCGTTGGTTATGATGCCGATGATGCGCGTGAAATCATGGAGATTGGCACGGGTATAGCTGATGAGGACATTCGCCTCTTCAAGCGATCCCAAAAACAAAGCCCGCTTCCACTCTCTTCCGGAAGCGGCATCGCTTCCGTAAAACCAACCCGCGCCCTCTCTAAGATAACGATAGAACAATCTGGGGGTCGCGATGAACGCGAATGTAACGAAAAAGAAAATAATAAATTCACGCTCATTCAATCCAGTGATTGGTTGTACGGATCTAATGATGAGTGTCGTGCAATACAATCCTATTGTCAGTATAGCGCAATTTTTTAAGATATTATAGAAATCAGGAGTCGATGCGAACCGCCACATCATCCTGTAAAACCCATTCAACCTGAGAAAGAGATGGCCAGCTATACCAATCAAAAACCATCCGATCACACCATACCAGGAAAGGGGATTGAACGAGAGATACGAATTGGAAAGCAGCAGGCTGAGAGGTACCGAGATCATGATCATGATAATGTCCATGAACATGATAACCGAGCGCCGCAGGGAAGGGCGAAGGTTTGAGAGGGATGGTACGGATGAGCGCATCTATCAGACTAACTGTTCCTGTGTGCCCGTGTCGAAGGCACCTTCAATGCATCATACTCAAACAGGCGGATCTTGGCGAATAGAAGATCCGAGAGAATAGTTCTTCCGTCCCGAACGTGGGTACAAAAGAAGTTCCAGGTCGCCATTTCGCTCTCCCTTCCCGAAGCTTCCGTCGTCAAGTCAACACTAAGGACGCCCACGTGGTCATAAATTTTGCGGTCTGCTCAGTCGCAGTGAATGTCACGGTGGCTGTCTTCAATGGTTGTTTCGCGGAATGCCCTTTTCCTGAGCGATACGCCGGTATTTGGCCGCCGGCTTGAGGATCATGCCCGCCGCGAGTTCGTCGACCATACCGCGCTGGATCTCCTGCCAGGGGGTCTGGTGAGCGGGATAGTGGTATCCTCCCGCCTTCTGCAATTCCTCGCGACGGCGGGCAAGTTCGGTGTCGTCGATCAGGATGTTTGCGGTTCCCTTGCGCAGGTCGATACGGACGCGATCCCCCGTTTTCAGCAGCGCCAGTCCGCCACCCGTCGCGGCTTCAGGCGAGGCATTCAGGATCGAAGGCGAGCCCGAAGTGCCGGACTGCCGCCCGTCGCCGATGCATGGAAGCGCGTGGACGCCTTTCTTGATGAGACTGGCGGGCGGCTGCATGTTCACGACCTCCGCCGCGCCCGGATAGCCGACCGGCCCGGCGCCGCGCATGAACAGGATCGTATGCTCGTCGATGCCGAGCGTCGGGTCCTCGATGCGCTTGTGATAGTCCTCGGGCCCGTCGAAGACGACCGCTTTGGCTTCGAACGCTTCGAGATCGCCCGGGTTCGACAAATAACGGTTGCGGAACTCCTCCGAGATGACGCTCGTCTTCATGATAGCGCTGTCAAAGAGGTTACCTTTAAGATTGATGAACCCGGCACTTTTCACGAGCGGGTCGGCCACGGTCCGAATAACCTTGTGGTCGAGATTCTCCACGTCCGCGCAATTGTCGCCGATCGTCTTGCCGTTGGCGGTCACCGCCTCCGGGTGCGGCAGCAGCCCTGCCTTCATCAGTTCCATGACGACGGCCGGCACGCCGCCGGCATGGCAATAGTCCTCGCCAAGATACTCACCCGCCGGTTGCAGATTGACCAGCAGCGGTATTTTGTGGCCGACGGCTTGCCAGTCGTCATTGTCGAGCGGCACGCCGAGATGACGTGCGATCGCATTAAGGTGGATCGGCGCGTTGGTCGAGCCGCCGATGGCGGAATTGACGACGATGGCGTTCTCGAACGCCTCGCGCGTCATGATGTCGGAAGGCTTGAGATCCTCCTCGACCATGGCCACCGCCCGCTTTCCCGTTTCATAGGCCATCTGACCACGCTCGCGATAAGGCGCGGGGATCGCGGCGGAGCACGGCAACTGCATGCCGAGCGCTTCGGCGAGCGAATTCATCGTGGTCGCGGTGCCCATCGTATTGCAATAACCGGTCGAGGGGGCGGACGAAGCGACGATATCCATGAACTCGTCATAGCCGATTTCGCCGGCGGCCAGGCGCTCGCGCGATTTCCATACGATCGTGCCTGAACCGGTGCGCTCGCCCCGATGCCAACCGTTCAGCATCGGGCCAACAGACAGCGCGATCGCAGGAATATTCACCGTTGCCGCCGCCATCAAAAGGGCCGGCGTGGTCTTGTCGCAGCCGATCATGAGGACCACCCCGTCGAGCGGGTAGCCGTAGAGCACCTCCACCAGCGACAGGTAGGCCAGATTACGGTCAAGCGAGGCGGTGGGGCGCTTGCCTGTCTCCTGGATGGGATGGCAAGGGAACTCGAAAGCGATCCCTCCCGCCGACACGATGCCCTCGCGCACGCGCTTGGCCAATTCCAGATGGTGCCTGTTGCAGGGGGAAAGGTCGGATCCCGTCTGGGCGATGCCGATTATCGACTTGCCGGACTGGAGTTCCGCTCGGGTGAGGCCATAGTTGAGGTAGCGTTCTATATAGAGAGCGGTCATTCCGGGATCGTCGGGATTGTCAAACCATTCCTGCGAACGCAACCGCCGACGCGCCATTCCATTCTTCATCATCGATGCCTCTTCACGGCGGCGGTTCGAAGCCATGAGCTGCCGCACGCACTGATTGATATGTCGCTGAAGCCGGGCACGCTCCGAATACCGGACCCGCTCGCCTCACGGCGCAATGATTATCCCTGAGTCTGCTTCAGTGCAAATGATTGCGGAGCATCTGCGGCCACATGCTTCGCTGACACCGATCATCCCCGCCCGCGGCTATAGGCTCCCAGGCCACACGTCGCGTGAAAGCGAGGATTCCGCCTTGTTTTCCCCCCAAATCTCAAGCAAACAGCGCGACGAGAGACGGAATGAGGGGTCACCCATGAGCGTGCTCGTAACGGGCGGCGCCGGATATATCGGCAGCCATATGGTATGGGAACTGTGCGACGCCGGCGAGAAGGTCGTGGTGATCGACCGACTCTCGACCGGCTTCGACTGGGCCGTCGCTCCCGAGGCGCATCTCGTCGTCGGCGACATCGCAGATCGTGCGCTCCTCGAATCGGTCATCCGCGAGCATGAAGTGGATTCCGTCATCCATTTCGCCGGCTCGATCGTCGTCCCTGAATCCGTCGCCGACCCGCTCGGCTATTACGAGAACAACACCTGCAAGAGCCGGACACTGATCGAAACGGCAATCCGCCTCGGTGTGCGGCATTTCATCTTTTCCTCCACCGCCGCCGTTTATGGGGCGGCGGGGCTCGAGCCCGTGCGCGAGGAAGCGGGCCTCGCGCCTGAATCCCCATACGGTCGATCGAAGCTGATGACGGAGTGGATGCTGCGTGATGCCGCCACGGCCTTTCCGGATTTCCGCTACACCGCGCTTCGCTACTTCAACGTTGCCGGCGCCGATCCCAAGGGGCGCACCGGCCAATCGACGAAGGGAGCGACACACCTCATCAAGGTCGCTTGCGAGGCAGCACTTGGAAAGCGGGCCAAGCTTGAGATCTTCGGCACGGACTATCCGACGCCTGACGGCACCTGCGTACGCGACTACATCCATGTCAGCGACCTCGCCGCGGCCCATCGGCTCGCACTCGAGCGCCTTCGCGGAGGCGGCGCCAGCATGGTGGCGAATTGCGGCTACGGCCACGGCTATTCGGTACTGGAGGTCGTCGACAGCGTTCGCCGGGTCCATGGTCGGGATCTGAATGTCGAAATGGCCGGGCGGAGGCCGGGCGATCCTCCCTCCATCGTGGCCAATTCGGAACTGGCACAGCGCGAACTGGGCTGGGTGCCTGCCCGCAACGAACTCGATCTGATCGTTCGCGACGCCCTACGGTGGGAAGATGCGCTTTCGCGCAGGAATTCGATCTGAGGCAGGCCGCTATCTCATCCGGAAAGCCTAGGGCTTTCGTCTTCTTCCGCCATACGTACGACAAGAGAAGTTTGTTACTCTGCCGGTCTCGATAAGCAAGGAATCCGCATGAAGTTCGGGACAAGCGGTCTGCGCGGACTGGCAACCGACCTTTTAGGCCCACAGACGTCGGCCTACGCAAGAGCCTTTGCCCGACGTCTGTTCGAGACAGGCGCGGCCCAACCGGGCGACCAACTCTTCATCGGCCGCGATCTCCGCGAAAGCAGCCCCGCGATCTCCGCCATCTGCGCGGACGTTCTGTCCGCGACGGGGCTGACCATCGTCGATTGCGGCGAATTGCCGACACCCGCGCTTGCCGGCTTCGCCTGGTCCAACAAGGCGGCCGCCTTGATGGTGACCGGCTCCCATATCCCGGCCGACCGTAACGGCATCAAGTTCTTTCTTCCGGGCGCCGAAATCGACAAGTCGGACGAGGCTGCTATGACAGCCATCGTCCAGGCGGCCGAGCCCGACAAGCAACCTTCCGTTACTCCCGTCTCGGTCGTCCGACGTGAGATCGAGGCCCTGGCATGGTACCGTGACCGAGGCAGGGCGATGGCGGCCGAAGGGGCCCTGTCAGGCATGAACATCGGCGTCTACCAACACAGTTCGGTAGCGCGGGACTTCCTGACCGAACTCCTGACTTCCATCGGCGCGGAGACCGTACCGCTGGAACGCACTTCGCATTTCGTCGCGGTCGATACGGAAGCGGTTCCGCCGGAAACGATCGACACCTTCGCCGCCTGGACGCAAGAGCACCGGCTGGACGCCATTGTCTCCACCGACGGCGACGGCGACCGGCCGCTGATCGCCGATGAAACCGGCGCGCAGTTGCGTGGCGACATGATCGGGCTGGTGACGGCAAGGATGGTCGGTGCGGACATCGTCGTCACGCCGGTCACCTCCAACTCCGGCATCAAGGCCGACCTCGGCTTCGAGGTTCTGCGCACGAAGGTCGGATCGCCCTTCGTGATCGAAGCGATGCAGAGGGTCGGGGAGCAGACGGCGGCGGGTAACGGCAAGACCGTCGTCGGCTTCGAGGCCAATGGCGGTTTCCTCCTCGGTTCCTCCTTCGACCACGCCGGCATGAGAGGAACGGCACTGCCGACGCGCGACGCGCTTCTCCCCATTCTCGCCGTACTGCAATCGGCGCGACGGGAGAAGATCGCCTTGTCCGCTCTGACGGAACGCTGGGCATTGCCGATCTCAGCCAGCGACCGGCTGGAGAATTTCCCGGTGGAGCGATCGCAGGCGCTGATGGCGCATCTGGCCGCGAAGAACGATTCCCTAAAGCAATTCCTCTCGCCACTCGGCGACGCCGTCTCGGTCGATCGCACCGATGGGCTGCGGGCGACGTTTTCGTCCGGCGAGATCGTTCACCTGCGGCCGTCGGGCAATGCGCCGGAAATGCGCTGCTACACGGAGGCGGCGACCTTTGCCCGCGCCAACGCACTCATCACCGAGGCGCTCGGTCTCGTCCGCAGTTTCCGCGGATAGGCTATTTGCGCCCGTAACGGTCGTCGAAGCGGACGATATCATCCTCGCCAAGATACGATCCTGATTGGACCTCGATCAGTTCCAGCGGGATCTTTCCTGGGTTCTCAAGGGCGTGGACCTCCCCGAGCGGAATATAGGTCGACTGATTCTCGCTCAGCATGATCGTCTCATTTCCCTTTTGCACCTTGGCCGTACCGCGCACCACGACCCAGTGTTCGGCTCGATGATGGTGCATCTGGATTGAAAGCTTGGCGCCCGGCTTCACCGTGATGCGCTTCACCTGATCGCGCTCGCCGAAGTCGATCGAGTCGTAATGCCCCCACGGACGATAGACCTCGCGATGGTTGATATGTTCCTGCCGGTCGAGCTTGCGGATACGGTCGACGACACCCTTCACGTTCTGGGCATGGTCCTTATGCGCAACCAGAACCGCGTCCTTGGTTTCGACGATCACCATATTCTCCACGCCGACCGTGGCGACTAGGCGGCTCTCAGCGCGCACCAGAGTGTTCTTGCTGTCGAGGGCCAGGACATCGCCTGCAAGCGCATTGCCTTCGCCATCTCTTTCCTGGATGTCCCATAGCGCTGACCACGAGCCGATATCGTTCCAACCCGCGTCAAGGGGGACCATTGCCGCCGCCCCGGTCTTCTCCATGACCGCATAGTCGATCGATATCGCCGGGCTGGTCCTGAACTTGCCGGCATCGATCCGTACGAAGTCCATATCCTGCTCGATCGCGCCGATCGCCGGTTCGCAGGCTTCCAGAACCGCAGGCTGAAACCGTTTCAACTCGTTCAGATAGACGCTCGCGCGGAACAGGAACATGCCGCTGTTCCAATAGCAGCCGCCATCCTTGACGTAAGCCACCGCCGTTTTACGATCCGGCTTCTCCTCGAATTTTTCGATGACGAAGCCGTCCTTGCCGAGGGAGGCGCCACGCCGGATGTAGCTATAGCCCGTTTCCGGCCGGTCGGGCACGATACCGAATGCGACCAGCTTGCCCCCTTCGGCGAGCGAAATAGCCTTTCCGACACTCTCGTGGAACCGATCCTCCTGCCGGATCAGGAGATCCGCCGCCAGGACAAGAAGCAACGGGTCCTCTCCCGAGCGCGACGCATAGAGCGACGCCAGCGCAATCGCAGGCGCCGTGTTGCGCCCGACAGGCTCGAGCAGGATTGTGGCGCCATCCTCGCCTATCTGGCGAAGCTGTTCGGCCGCGATGAACCGGTGCTCCTCATTGCAGATTACCAGCGGGCTTTCGCAGTCGAGCCCCCGAAGCCGCATTACGGTCTCCTGCAGCATCGTGTGGCTGCCAGCCAACACGTGGAACTGCTTCGGATAAAGTTCTCGCGACAAGGGCCACAACCGGGTGCCAGAGCCGCCCGCCAAAACAATCGGTAGCAACATTGATCAGCATCCCTTCGTAGCCATCGCTCTATTGCATGGGTGGATCGTAACGCTTCAATAGAACCTAGCTTTTATAATGGTTCTTCGAAGCCGCCCAGTTATCGAGGCTCACGTCGCGCGGATTACCCATTTGGGCGCGCCAGCATCCCTGGCGACGCCGGATAGATGTTGGCACCCAAGTCCGCCGGGAACCTGCTCAAATCGCTTGCACCGGGAGAGCCGTCCATAGATATAAAGCGTCGCGTCCGAGATGCCGGCCTTGTGGCATACCTTCGCGACTGGCGTTCCTTCCTCCGCCCGACGCAGAATGAAGGCGATCTCGGCCTCCGAAAACTTCGATCTCTTCACGGAACCCTCCATTCTCCCAACGCCGGGGAGGCACGTCAATCCAGTCCGGCATAATGCGTCATGCTGCACTTTTCAGCTCAAAACGCAGTACCTTCACATATCCATTTCAGAGTTGGGGCTCATGGAGAGCGTCAGCGGATAGGCCAATGGCACGTTGCACTCTATTTATCGGCTGCGTATAAGCCGGGGGTCGTCGAAAGTTTTCTTATGGGGCGTAGCCAAGCGGTAAGGCAACGGTTTTTGGTACCGTCATTCCCTGGTTCGAATCCAGGCGCCCCAGCCAAACTGTATGCTCTGGCGATAGCTTCGTATTCTTGGCGTCTGTCGCCGTTGCCGATACGATTGTTTCCGAAAGTAAATCAAACGGCTGCCTGAAAGCGGGGCGAACCACCCTTGGTCCCATTTGCAATTCGACAGCATCAGATTTAGCAGTCCCTTTTTCTCGTGAGAGGGCTGTTTTACAAACAGCCGGCTGGCATTTCGCGCCAGTTCCAAAAGGCGGATGCCATCGCCCATATATGATTCCTCAGCGCTACCATGCGCTCGATCTCGCGAAGCGGCCGCGTTTGCTCGGTTCGCCACTGTGCCGACATTCGATCGTGGAAGGCGTTGTCGATGCGGCCATCAAGCTTATCGAGATACATGGCGTGCAGGCGATCCTCCGATCGCTTGTACTCGACTTGAGACCGGTGAATTGCCTGTTCGTGCTCCCGGCGTTCATCGGCATGGCTGGCTTTAAGGGCTGCCACTTCATTGAAATGTAACTGGTCGAGCAAATTGGCGAAGGCCTGATCAAGCACTTCCTCGCGAACATACTTGCGACGGCATTCAGCATAGGCGTCGCGCCGCCGATAAAAACTGCTGCGGCCGACACCAAAATATCGACACGTCTTCGCGACGTGCCCAGTCTCTTCAGCGTGCTGAAGAATACGAAGCTTGCATGTGATCTCGCATTGATCCTTGCTCATGAACACCTCCTTTGCCGCAGAATTGGGAGCTTATTAGAAATGTCCCGCGAGTACCGACATATCTACAATCGGCTAATACCGGACTCAAGGCGCGTAGATACTATCAGAACGGCCCCCGACTAACTATTGTCGACCGCCACTTCAGATTGCAAATACCTGACCCGCCGTCCAGTTGCCGCATCAGCAGGGAGTGAAGGAGATCACTTAAGGGGTTTTTGGGAGGCTCGGTCCTTCAATCGTCACGACCGTATCGGCGGGAGTTACACGAATTGGCTGTCTCCTCTTCGGAGCGGGGCAGGCCGTGCTGTGCCCTTATCGCTCAGTGATTGCGACCCTCAAGTTGCCGGTAGAGTTCAGCATAGGATCTCCCCATTCTTTCAGCGGTGAATAGGCGGAGATACCGGTCGCGCGCGGCTCGGCCCCAGCTCACCGCCTCAACCGGGGAGTCAATCAGCCGGTTGATCGCTTCGGCAAGTTTTGCCGGATTCGATGGCGGAACCACGAGCCCGGTCTGGCCGGCTCTATTGACATAGCTTGTGCCCGTTCCGATTTCGCAAGAAATCATTGGCTTGCCGCACATCGCCGCCTCGACCAGCGAAAGCCCGTAGGCCTCCGACCTTTGGTTCGAAGGAAAAACCAAGCCGTGACAATTGCGTAGCAGCGCCATCTTGCGCGGCTCCGCCACCTCGCCAACAAATAGCACGTTGTCGCAGCGCAGTGCTTCGGCCTGTTGTTTGAGTTCGCGCTCGACGGGCCCGGACCCTGCTATCACGATCTTGCACCGCGCCTGAGAAGCGGCCCGGATCAAAACATTCAGCCCCTTGTAGTAGCGCAGCACACCGACAAACAGCACGAACGGCTTGGGAACCACCGAGCCACACCAGCCGTTATCGGCCTCGCTTGGTGAGGGATAGGCGCCCTCGTCGATACCGATGGGAATGACCTGCGATTTGGCCTTGAAAGCCCTGAGAACAGAGCTTGATTCCAGGTAGTTCGGTGATGTCGCTACGATCGCGTCGACGTCTGCTAGGAAGCGCATCATCAAAGGCCGGTAGAACGGCAAGACGAGCCTCTGTTTGACGATGTCGGAATGATAGGTGAGGAGGGCCGGCTTGCCGTGGTGAGATTGGAAATGCACCATATCCATGATCGGCCATGGAAAATGGTAATGGACCAGGTCGGCCTGTTTGGCCAGCGCGCCGAACTTGCGGAAGACCTCGCGCGAGAACCCGGTCGACGCCAGCTCGAAATCCAGCTTGGCTTTGCGGGCCATGTGGCCGTCGAGGCGTTTTGTATTTTTGTCCGGAGCACGGCTCAGTGACAGGACTTCGGTTTCGACGCCATGAGCAGCCGTGCTTTGAGCGATGGCATGGATCGTCCGCTCTACCCCGCCGAACGTATCCGGCCAATATGTCTTGAAGAAATGCAGGACTTTCAAAGCTCGGTCCTTCGTCTTTGCCGGATGGCCGGCTCAAATATCCGCAACATCCCTTTGGCGTGATTCTCCCAGGTAAATCGTCCGGCATTCTTGCGCGCACCGGCGGCGATTTTGTTTCGGAATTCCGCGTCGGTACAAAGGCGACCGAATGACACGGCAATCGCCGCGGGATCGTTCGGGTCGACGAGGACGGCATTGTCTCCGGCGACTTCAGGCATCGACGACGTATTCGACGTCAGCACCGGTCTGCCGAATGACTGGGCCTCGACGATCGGGAAGCCGAAGCCTTCATAAATCGACGGCATAGCCAAAAACACACAATTCGCATAAAGCGTGGCGAGCACGCGATCATCAACGAAGCCGGTGAACTTGATGCTGGTCTCGAGCCCGCCGCTGCGCACCTGGTCGGCCAGGCGCGTCTGTTTCCATCCCTTGCCGCCGACGATGACAAGGTCGCAGCCGACGCGGATACCGGCCGGCAGCAGACCATAGGCTTTGATCAGATTGCCGAGGTTCTTGCGGGGCTCGAGCGTGCCGACGAAAAGCGCGTAGGGTTTTGTTATGCCGAGCGGCTCGAGGCTCGAAACATCGGCCGGAGCCGGCAGCGCGGCAGTGCCGGGGGCTACCGTCCTAACCGGCGACTTCAGCCACGGGAATTCGCGCGTCAACGCGGCCGCTGTGGACGTCGAATCCGCGACCACGACATCAGCGGTCCTCAAGGCCGGTT
Organism: Mesorhizobium koreense; assembly: GCF_031656215.1. Lineage (NCBI taxonomy): Bacteria > Pseudomonadati > Pseudomonadota > Alphaproteobacteria > Hyphomicrobiales > Phyllobacteriaceae > Mesorhizobium > Mesorhizobium koreense. The sequence continues at coordinate 4,148,132 of NZ_CP134228.1, forward strand.
TCATCAGCAGGCGCTCGCCGATCAAGGTACGAGCACGCATGGTCTCCGGCGCATGCATCCAGACGAGATCGTGAATCGTGACCGCCCGTGCGATCCGGCTGTCCAGAACGAGAGGCAGGCGATGCGACGGACCCCAGAACACGTCGACATGATCGCGCCGAGCCAGGGAGGGCAGCACGACTTGACCCCAATACGTTCGGGCGACCGGCCCCTTGAAGCCGGCAAGCTGCACGGAAACGCCACGCGGAATGTCGTAGCTCACGCTGACCGCTCCCGGCGCGTAAACCGCCACATCGGCGCCAAGCGCCGCCAGAGCCTTGATCGAATTGTGAACGAATCGGCCGATACCGTCGGTGGCCGATGCCAGATTCCTGCCATCGATCCCGATCTTCAACCGCGTCACTGGGATTCCGTCTTTCTTAGAGGGACCGATGGACTATAGTTAGTTGGACATGTCAACGGTGGTCGTTCGCGAGAGGAAATTTGGCTACCGCCTGAATAACTCAGACAATCCGTATTTGAAGTTATCATAAGAAAATTTCCGGGACGCAGTTTCCTTGGCGTCTTTCTGCCGTAGCACTACCGCGGCACGATCTTCAAAGATCGACATCACCCGGTCCGCGAACCCCTCGCAGTCGCCGACATCGACCAGATCCAAGCAAGCAGATGCCTCTGCGAGTTCCAATGTAATGAGCGGGATATTCGTCGCCACCACTGGCACGCCCAGATGGAGCGCCTCGGTTATCTGTGTCGGGAAGTTCCCTTCCATTTCAGATGTGAACAGCAAACATAGCGCATTCTCGTACAGATATCCGAGTTCCGCGTCTGTGAGCTCCGGCAGCGAAACCAGATGCTCCTCCGGCCCGGCCGCCGACCTGCCAGATAGCGGGGTGGTCAAAAGTCCAACGAGTCGATCCTCGCTTCCAGCCGCATTCAGTCTCCCGTTCACGATCGCTACTGTCCTTGCGAAATCGGTGAGACGTTTTGAGGGCCTGTCCCTTGTAGGATAAAATGCGTAGTACTTCGGCAGTGTCCCAAGCCGGTCAGAGGATTCTGCGCTGGGCGAGCTGTCATTCAGAAACGGCAGGGGGACGTGGACGATACATTCTGGTCGGGGAGCAAGCGTGGTCTTCGGTAGATAAGACGCCGTGAACGCGGAGTTCGTCAGAATGCGACTCGCCTTGGCGACCATTTTTTTGCCAACAATGGCAAATTGGCGCGAGGCGCCCATCTCGGCCGAGCCTTGATAAAAATGAGGCATGTAGTCAGGGAGATACAGAACGACGTTCTTGCCCTCCAGATGGGCAAGCTCGGGAAACATATGATAGTGCGAGATCAGCACGTGGTCGATATTCGCGTCTGCGTTTATCAGATCAACATATGCGGCACGTGGCATAGCGCAGTTCGCACGCCTAATATTGTTCAGCGCTTGCTCCACTTTGCGCAGGGCCTTGAAAGTCGCAACGGCCGCTATTGATGCAAGCGCGCGCGGCATTCTCTTAAAATCACGTGCGTGGTACAGTGTCCTGAGGTGGTCTATATTGGCGGAAAATGGCCGCATCGATGCAATCTGGCGAAGGCGGCCTATCGCGTTCCCGCCGCCAAGAGCCTCTTGCTCGATCACCATGATCTTCAGATCGGATCCAGCGGCAGACTTGAGGAAACCGTGAATTCGACCAATGTCCTCGCTCCGGCTCGTGACGACGATCTTGAAGCCAACATCAGCTAGCGCGCGAACGATTTGACGGATAACCCGCGCGATTCCCTCCGCACAATGGTATTCGCCGTTTTGGCGGACCACGAGCGGCCCAAAACCGTGGAAGGCTACAAGAACGGTTTCGGCGGTCGGTGCCTCTATTTTAACTGTTGGCGAATAAATCAACTGAGGCGCTCGGTTCGTCCCCGCTTCGCCAAGCGCTCTTGTTATGGCCTCGTCGAATATCGGCCACACATGTTCTGGCTGGTACAGTTTCCGAACCTCGGCTTGGCTTTCGATGAGTTCGCGCGAGAAAGCGCGGTCGCCTTTCCTCAGTCGTTCCGACTGCTTCACCAGGTCATCAATGCTGTCGGCCCTGCCGGGTGCCCCGGCCGAGAAATACCGGCAAAGCAAAGAGCCTTTTTGGAACAACACGGGACCGCCAAGCGTCATGAACTCTATCGGCGGGAGATAGCAAACAGTCGGCTCCAGATAGTGATACGCAAATCCGCGCATCTGGGACAATCGACTGATGAACTCGGATCGTTCCGCCGTCCCTATCACTTGCTCGTCGCGGACAGGCACGTTCTGCGCGCCGAAAATCCTGTAACCTTTCGCGGGAAAATAGCGCTTCAAGGTGTGGTAGTTGGTGGTGTAGTAGGGAATGTCCGCAACCCTCGGGCAGAGCAATCCCAACTCAGGCACCGACGCTTCGAGATCCCATGTGTCTCGTCGATCGAGGACGTCGCGCGTAAGGCAGTAGGGAACGATCATCATGCGCGATCGTAGCCAATCGTCCTCTATTTCGATCACCTTTTCGGAGTGTGGCGAGAACCAGAAGTCGTTCCGCTCCGTGATAAGCGGCAGCGCTCCCAAGTTGGTCAATTCATCCGACAGACTGTAAGGCTGGCCATATGTGCGATAGATGACTCGGCCGTGATAGGCTTTCAGGAGATGGGTCAGCCACAGCGGGTTGATCGTCACAATCGCTGCGTCGAAATAAGCATTCAGAGCCTCCGCAGCTGCCGGCGGAATCTTATCATAGAAAAAGTTGGTCCTCGCTAGGATATCGAGAGCCTCCTTCGGCAGGCTGGAGTCCGGCGGAACCCAATCGTAGACGGCGGACTGATCGTGGACGGTACTCAGATACGGTGGATTGAATACTTCGTAGCCAAGGGCCCGCAGGCGGGGAAGTTCGGTTTGCGAGAGCACTTTGTGCATGCCCAGCCAGAAAATTCGCTTCTTCTTGATCATTCCGCTTTTCGGCTCTCCAAGAGGCGATGTTTGGTATTGCAGTGCACCATCGCTTGTCAAATTCGTGGCCCGGGTGGTCGGCAGAGGGGCTGCACAGAAAGAATGCGGCACGGAGATCACAGACAAAAGACGACAAATGCACGCGATGAAGCTGTTTGCCACCATCCTGCCTATGAGGCCTGATCTGCCTCCGCTAAACGCCCTCGAATCGGCTTAGAGTTTTCCGCGCCATTTTCCTGGCTGGGAGAGGAGCGGAAGCGATGAAGGCATCGCAATTTTCGGACGCGCAGAAGGCGTTCATCATCAAGCAGGGCGAAGACGGAACGCCGGTGGCGGAGATCTGCCGGAAGGCCGGGATCAGCCAAGCGACCTACTTCAACTGGAAGAAGAAGTATTCCGGTATGATGCCGTCGGACATGAAGCGGCTGCGCGAGTTGGAGCAAGAGAACGCCCGGCTGAAGAAGATCGTGGCGGACCTCAGCCTCGACAAGGAGATGCTGCAGGACATTGTCCGGCGAAAAACCTGAGGCTTGGCCGGAAGAGAACGCTGGTCGACGTGATGCGATCGGACTGGGCAATCTCGATCCGCCGTGCCTGTGCGGCGATCCTGTTCGACCCGAAGACCTACCGATACAAGTCACGTCGTCCCGACCAGGCCGCTCTGGAGCAGCGGATGAGGGAGATTTGTCAGACCCGCGTGCGTTTCGGCTATCGGCGCGTGCATATCCTGCTCAAGCGGCCGGAAAACTCTAGCCCCTGCCGAGGGCGCGTTGGGGAGCGGACCACAACGTGAACAGGGCTAACTTATAGGCGCGGACAAAACGGGGAGCACGTCACCCACTATCCGTTATTCTTAGGTCGCACCGAGAATTCGGCTCTTCATCATCCGCTTCCGACCCTCAGGGGCACGGAATTGGAAAAGCACTGAACAGTTCGGAAGGCGGCATGCCGGCTGCCGGATGGCCCACTTCGTGTGCTTTCGCATAGATACGGCGCATCTCGGGTACATAGGCATCAATTTCCGGCAAATGCTTCAATCGCATCAAAACTCGGGCAGCATTGAAATAGGGACTATTGTTGGCCCGGTCATTCTCGAAGATATCTTTCCACATCATAGCAACGAGCCACAGCCGATTCGCTCGGCGCCGGTCCACTGCATCTTGGTCCGCCCCGTTGCGCTCGGCAAGATCCCAGGCACGCGGCAACTGCTCGAGATCAAACAGCGTGCCATAGTCCACCCACGACACGTTCGAATTCACAACCAGCGACGGCTCTCCAATCCAATAAGCGGCTTCATCTGGCATATAGTTCAATACGTAGTGCGAAGTCGGTATACAAGTAAGCATCGAGGAGAAGGGACGCCCGCTCGTTTCCTGACAATAGGACCGCATGGCATGGTCACGCCGATATATATGCGAGTAGATGGCAGTATAGAAATTCTCATTCTTGGCAGCGAGATCCTTCACCGTTGATAGTTCATCCGGCCCGGCCGGTTCCAGCACATTATAAGCATTGAGGAAGCTCTGCAGGTCGGCAATGCCAAGCGGGTTCGCTTCGGATGTGTAACCGTAGTTGAGGTAGACGAGACCGATCCTGGGATGACGATGCAAGACATCCAGCACTGTGGCTATGCAGCCTGCCCGCGTTAGGTCGTCGTCGCCAATGATCCATACGTACTCACCCCTGGCACGCTGTGCAGTTACCGCTAGGTTGCCGAGCATTCCGACATTCTTAGCATTCCGGTGGAAACGGAAATTCGAGCGATCGAAGAACGCTTGGACGACATCCGGCGTGTTGTCCTGCGAGGCGTTGTCCACGACAAGCACTTCCAGGTCGTTCCGCTCGCCCGAAATCTGCGAATATATGTTCGCAAGGTTGCGCGTCAGCCAGCCGGCCCGATTGTAAGTGCTAAGACAAATTGAGAGTTTTGGCCGCTGGGCTAGTTTAATGAGCGAAGCGGATGGCTGTTGATTCCACTTACCCAGCGACTGCCGGGCATCGTTGCGCTGATCAGTGGCTAATTCTTCACACAGCGCTCGAGCATAGTCCAACCAACCACGGACAGGCCTCGACACCGCCTCGTCGCTGAGGGTTTCGCGCCAGGCTGGCGACATTATGCGCACCACTGCGTCGAACAAACTGTTGCCATTCTCAAATCCGACGTTGACTGTGCCGAGTTCAGGCTCAACGTCCGCGCAGCCGGAGACCACGCAGGGCACCCCTTTCCACAGCGCATCCAACACATCTGGCTCATTCACACCAAACTTTCCCGCATGAATGACGAAATCGGCCTCTGCTAGGGCGTTCTCCCGCTCCAATCCCCCGCACCAGTCGAGAGTGACCGTAGACCCCTCGCCCACCATATCGTCCATGTCCGGCGTCAAAGCATCAAGGACAATTATGCTGAGTGACGTACCTGTTTGGCGCGTAGCTTTGTCGGCCACATCAAGGATCCTGGTCAGGATTTCAGGCCGACCCGCCGGGACCCACACAAGGCATTTCAATGCGCCGACATCCGCTCTCCGGGGCATGATGCGACGCTGTGTACCCAGCCTTTCGGTTGGTTCTGGCAAAGTCTTAAAGCGATTCTCGGCACTATGAACCTTGCCCCGCCAAGACAGCAAGAACCGGTACAAGTTCTCGTACCTGTCCACGGAAAGCGCTAAAATCTTATCCGCCTCGGCTAACCCTTCATACGCCGTTCTTTCGATCCCCGAGATCGCTTGGCTCGTCGGACGGTTCTCGTCTCCGAAGATGACCGCTAGCCGAAGGCCGCGAGTCGCCATGAAGGATCTGGCCTCGTTTAGATCGGGTGTCGTGACGTCGGCAGCAGCGAGCACCCATTTCGGCGCGTCGTGGGCAAGCGGATCGACCCAATTGCTCCATGGGATGGACCCATCGTCGCCAGCCGGCATAGCGACCTCGATGTCGCCGGTCTCGGCGTTCCACCTGACTGGAATGAGCCGGACCCCCATCTCGGCCAGAGTCCGCCCCAGTGCCTGCGCGAAAGCTAGGCGGGGCGGCGAGGCGAGTGGCGAGATCCAGTAGTAGAAGGCCTTGATGCGGCGTGCCGCATCCGACGTCCGCCGGAGAATTCCTCCTATGAGCCGGACATAGGTTGACCAGGCCGCGGCATCCGGTCGGCTTTCCATTGGCGGCGGCACGACGGTTTCGATCACCGGCCCCCAATCAGCAAAATGATACTGCGTAAAGACAAACAGAAGGTCATCCGCGGCATCATACGACACGGGCAGCACAACATCGGCGAGGAGGAGCGCCTGCATGTACTCCTCATGGGCCTTGGCTGCGTGATGTCCATTCTGCTTGTGCAAGGCATCGGCCCCCTCGAAGATGAAGGCCGTACGCAAGCCAAGGCGATGCGCCTCCATGACAACATCGACGCCCACGAGATCCGTCCCCCCAGGATCGGCGTACAAGGCCTTGGACGCCAAAAGCCACCCTCCATCAGAGGACGGGTCCAGAGTTAGCTCGTCCAACAACGCTGCACCGCCGATGTCCGTCCGATGCAGTTTCCGTGATACAGTGCTCCAGACTACCGGCCGAACCCGACCGCGTGCTGCCCACGCTGTGCTCAGATGACGGAGCCGTTCGTTGACACCCTCCGCAAACTGTTCGTGAACCCCTAAGAGCAAAAATACGTCATCAATTGCAGTCCGTTCAATGCGAGTTGTTGCGACGATCTCTAGGGGAATGCCGATCTGCTGAGGGAGAGATGACCGCACAGTTTGCCTTGGCATGGCAGCGGGAGCAGACGCCGGATTGCGGGCCCTATCCTCGTTAGTCAGAGGCGGATGCTTCGTCGGATCCGAACGACTGTCGCTTCGCGTACCACGCCGCAATGCGTTCTGCGCGATATGGTCGCGACCACGGCGGGTCCGGCGGAAGATATGTCGGACCA